>CAWCPZ010000009.1:0-261194 GCA_963797635.1 uncultured Actinomycetes bacterium | reverse complement strand
AGCTTCGCCTGCCGCTAGAAGCTCGGCCGAAGCGCCCGCCTCACCTCCGCGCGGCCGACAGATATCGCCGCCGCGGCCGACGGGTCGCAGAGACCCGCGTCCGGTGGCTCCGGCGGCACGTGCCCGAGGAACCTCGGTCGGGTGCGCGCGTCGAGGAGCTGCTCGATCGCGTACGCCAGGGCGATCAGCGTCGGCTCCGACAGGAACCCACCCGACAGCCAGATCCCGGCCGGACGGCCCCGCTCGGAGAGCCCTGCAGGAACCGAGATGATCGGATAGCCCGACACCGCCGGCCCCGAGGTGCCGAACGAGAACGACGGGGTCAGGATCGCGTCGAGATCGTCCTTCTCGATCGCCTGCTTGATGCCTTCGCTCCGCGCGAGCTTCAGACACTGGGACCGAGCGGCGAGGTAGTCGGGGTCATCGAGATCACCGGAGGTCGCCTCCGCCATCTCGAACAGCTCCTGACCGAAGTACTTCATCTCTTCGGTGCAATGATCGATGTTGAACTGGATCAGATCCGCCAAGGTGCGCATGCTCGTGTTCCTGAGCGGTTTGAGGTAGGCGGCGATGTCGTGCTTGAACTCGAACAGAAGCACGGGCAACTCGAAGTCGAAGAACCAGTCCAACGGATCGCCGGGGTCGACCGGGTCGATGATCTCGGCGCCGGCATCGGCCATCTCGTCGATCGCCCGCTCGATGACCGTCGATGACGTCCGGGAACGCGCCGAACTGCGGGTCGAACTGGCGTCGATCGATGCCGATCCGCGCCCCCTCGAGGGCATCTTCATGGAGGAAGGACGTGTAGTCGCGCGGCAGCTGGTGCTCGGCGACTTTGCCGAACGGCGACTTAAGGGTGTTCAAGGTCACCGCGATGTCGGTCACGGTCCGGCCGATCGGTCCCGCGGTGTCCTGACTGTGTCCGATCGGGATGATGCCCGACTGCGACGACCAATCCCGACCGTCGGCTTGAGTCCGACCACGAGGTTGTTGCCGGACGGCGCCACGATCGAACCGTCGGTCTCGGTCCCGATCGTGACGGTGCAGAGGTTCGCGGCCGCGGCGACCGCCGATCCCGGAGCTCGAACCAGAAGGGTTGAAGCCGAGCTTGTACGGGTCGCGCGTGAATCCGCCCCGCGGCACTCCATCCCTCGAACGGCGCGAATCCCCGGAAGTTCGCCCACTCCGACAGGTTGGCCTTGCCGAGGATCACCGCGCCCGCGCGGCGCAGCTGAGCGACCAGCGTGGCGTCGGCAGGAACGACACTTCCGACGAGCGCGAGCGAGCCCGCGGTCGTCTCCATCTTGTCGTCGGTCGCGATGTTGTCCTTGACGAGGATGGGGATGCCGTGAAGCGGCCCGAGGTCGTCGTCGTCCGTCGATCTGGCCTGCTCGTCCCGCCTCTCGGCGATGCGGAGGGCATCTGGATTCACTTCGATCACGGCATGCAACAGTGGGTTGAGCCGCTCGATGCGCTGAAGGTAGAGCTCGGTGAGCTCTCGACTCGTGAGATCACCCTTGCCGATCAGCTTCCGGAGCTGCGGGATCGTCGCCCGGAGCGGGTTGATGTCGTCCGAGTTGGCCGCGCCGGCGCCGCCGCATGAGCGCCCGGCACGGCTCGCCAGCGACCACGGAAGCGCCGCCGATCGCGGCGCCGGTGACGAACGTCCGCCTGCTCAGACGGTGAGAAGCGAAGAGACCTTGCTCCGCATGATGAGACCCCCCCACGCGGGCAATGGGTCCGACTTGGCCCTGCCACTTCACGCTAGTGCTCGGTTCCCAAACGCGCAACTCGGCGTCTGCGCCGTACCTCGTCCTCGTGGACCCTGTAGAAACCCCCTTTGACCAGAGGGAGGATTCCGGGCATCGACTGGCATCTCGTGCCCTTCCACGTCAAGTTCAAACTCGGGCGGGTGGGTCTCGAGGCAGCCAGCATCGGATCTCTCCAGCCACCGGCCGCTACGGTGCTCCGGGTTCGCTGGATCGTCTCGTCGCGAGATCGCACGATCAACGGCGTGGCGCTCGACAAGGACACCTACCCAGACATCGCTCTCTCCGACCTGGCCGACGACCGTTTCGAGGCGTTCTTCGCGATCAAGGACGAAGTAGTCAAACAGGTGCGTCGAGCGAGCCTGTGATCTAGTTGCGGGCCGGGTAACCGCGTGTCGCTAGTGGACCGACCTACTACTCACCTGTCATCCATTCCTGCAACCCACCAGACCATCAGGAGCGTCGTCGTGTCCCAATCATCTTCAAGGTCTCGCGGAGCATCGGGCGCCCATCCACGCTGGACCATCGCTGACCAAGTGATAAGGACTTGGCCACCAAGCTTCTGCCCGATGTGTTCCCGGGCGGGATCTTCCAGCAGCTCGACTATCTCTCGTCCTATCTGTGCGGTCGCTCGTCGCGTGAGCCGGTCGCCCTTCGCGATCGTCACCAGTCGCCGCCAGGACAATTGGTTGAGCCGCCATGCTTCGACCGGGTTGCCCGCATACGTCGCGGCTGCAACGACCTCAGGCGCTCGCACCCAGCCATCTTCGGAATCCCACGGCCCGTCCCCGCGCAACTTTGCCGAGCAACGACTACAGAGGCTCCCTATCGACGTTTCCCCGTCAGTTTCGGCAAGCCATGGAGTCGCGTCCGGCTTGATGCTTGCACCACAGACGGCCGGTGAGCCCGGGCTGCCGACGTGCGCCTTTCCGCCCGGCTGCAACCAGACCCCTATCCGCAAACTACTGACCTCGAGGCCGGCAGAGAGCGAACGGGCGAACGACGACGAACCGTCGTCAGCGGGGGTGGTGAGTACTTCTTCCATGTCCATGGTTCCTCCTGCAGGCGGCATCCAGCCGCGCTGGTCGAGATCGATGGACAGAAGGCGGGCGAGGGCTTCTTCATCTCTGGGGCCACACGTATGGCGGCTCCGTAGTTGTCAACGTGGGTTTGGATCAGGATCCGCTACGGCGCGAAGCCGCAAGGCCTGAGCTCTTGTCTGCGGGCTAATCGACAGCGGTAACTTCGCAGCCAGTTTCGTATGAGGTCACGACGCAACGACGTGGCGACAAGCCTGGTGTGGAGGAGGTTCGCGAGTACGATGGGTTCGACAGATCCAGGATGTGCTTGGCGCACTTGTTCCCGGTCTCCCTCGGGCGAGCCGATTCACAAGGAAGGTGAACTAGGGAGGACAGATGGACACGTCAACGGACGAGGAGAAACGGCGCAGGCGGCAGGCTGTCGTCGATGAGTTGCAGGGCCATCGGCATCAAGGGTGGAGTGCTTCGGACCATGGCGGAAACAGGGCAGTTCATCAAGGTCCGATGCGAGACGCCGAAGTGCTATCGGGACGAAGGCAGGGGGTTCCCTCGCCCGCCTGACCCCCCCAACACCGACTGGAGCCCCACCGTTGACCATTACCCGACCCTCAAGATGAACGGCGGGCATAAGGACCCTTGGAACGTGCGACTTGCCCACAAGAAGTGCAACAACGAGGACTACGCCTGGCGAGAGCGCATCACACGGATGATCCGTGAGGGAAAGTCCCTTCATGAGATGGCCGACCGTCTCAACAGCAAGGGAGTGCGCGGGCCGAAAGGACTCGGAGCCTGGACTGCTGCGAGCGTGAGGCGACGTTCGTCTCCTCTTAGCTTCTCCTGCATGCAGGCATCGACGTGTCATTCGATCGGCTGTACGAGACGACCGGACCGATCTGCTCCCGATGGAGCCCGGATTCGCGGTCGCGCAGCCCAGCTGTCCCGGAACCGGGTCGCGGTGACCACATCTCGCTGCTCGCCCCCGGAAATTTCCTTCATCCGAATTGCCGTGCTTTGCAACGATTCATAGTCGTGTCCTGCCCTGCGGACGTGCGCCGGCGGAGCGAGACGGCGACTTGAACGGTCCAAAGTGCCGATATAGGGGGTGGTCGGCAAGACCAAGCCGGCCGGGGGGTGTTCGAAATGGCACAGACGGGATCGCACGACCGAGGCTCGATGACCGAGCCCAAGATCGCCGGGCTCACCCAGATGACGAGCCACGCCGCGCCGCCTCTCGGCGCGCGGCTATCCAAGAGGCAGCAGGTCGCAGCGGACCTACTCGCGCAGGTGCTTCACGAACCGCGCGTTGACGCGATCCTCGGGTTGAACCCCGGGACGGTCGAGGGGTGGCTGTCGAACGATCAGCCGTTCGCGGATGCTGCCGCCCGCGCCTTTCAGTTCCACGAGCGGGGCAAGGAACTGGACCTCGACTTCTCCCGCGCCTGGAGCCCGACCAGGTTCGAGCTGCGCCGCTGCTGGCGGAGGGCCTCGGGCAGGAAGAGATCGCCAAGGAGGTCGGGGTTTCGGCCAGGACGATCAGGAACTGGCGCAAGGATCCCGTCTTCAGGCTGTACGTGCACGACTTGGCTGAGCGGGATGCCGCAGAGCGCGGTGGTGCGGCACGGGCCGAACGGCTGGAGATGGCCGAGCGGGTCAGGCGGCTACAGCTGAAAGCCCTGCGCCTGATCGAGGCTTCGATCGAGGCGGGCGACCAGAAGGCGATCCTGCAGGTCGCAGCGACCGCGACCCGGATGTACGGCAAGGAGAAATGACCGGAAGGAACCGGCAAGAACCGGAAGGCACCTTGACAACTTCATAAGGAGGCACGGAAGGCACGGGAGGGTGTCCCTGCTCGCAGGTCAGGCCCTCGTAGCTCAGTGGATGGAGCACCGGTTCCCCAACCGCGGATCGGGCGATCGGACGCACGGTCAACCGCACCGTGTCTCACCAAACTCTCAGGCAGGACCCACCCATCCTTTGACCGCTGACCGCCGTCACGCCAGGTAGCGAGCCAGCGCGAACCCTTCGTTGCCGTTGAGGCCGATCGATCCGGCCACCACCAGCTTGCCGTCGGGCTGCAGCGCCGCGCCGGCGCCGCGTGCCCCGCCGGGGAAGAACGTGGCCACCTTCCCGTTCCCACCCCAGGTGTCGTCGAGCGAGCCGTCCCACCGGTAGCGGACCACGACGAACCGGGGCACCACGTCGTCGGAGGACTCGTGCGGGCCGGAGTATCCGGCGGCCAGGATCTTCCCACCGGGCTGGAGGGCCAGGGCGGAGAACGCCTGCTCGTTCCCGACCACCTGGGTGCGCACGACGCCGTCGCCTCCGAACGACCTGTCCAACCGGCCGTCGGGCAACAGGCGCGCGATCCCCAGGGCGAAGATGTCGTAGTTGCCCGCCGCCACGATGCGTCCGTTCGACTGGATCGCCACGGCGAGGCCGAAGATCGCCCACGGTGCCGGGTCGTCCCAGAACCCCACCCGTCCGCGGTCACCGAAGGTGCGGTCGAGCGAGCCGTCCGGCAGGTACCGCACCAGCGCGAGCCCGCGGGAGTGGAACCCTGCCGCCACGATCTTGCCGTCGGGCTGCAGTGCCACCGCGCGAGCCTGGCCCATAGTCGAACGGGGTGAGGACCATGCCGTCGTCGCTGAAGGTTCGGTCCCGTTTGCCGTTGGCCAGGAACCGCGCGGCGGCGAACTCGTACTTCGTCCCTTCCTGGCCGGCACCCACGACCACGATCCGGCCGTTGGGCTGGATCGCCAGGTCTTCGGCTCCCCACAGGTGCGCCGAGCGTGGCGTCCCGGCGATGCCGTCGCCGCTGAACGAGGTGTCGAGCGTGCCGTCCTCCAGGTACCGGACGACGATGGCTCGTTCCTGGTTGCTGGTGCCGGCGGCGACGATCCGACCGTCGGGCAGGAGCGCGACGGCGTTCGCCTCGTCGCCCACGCGTCACCGATCGGGGTCTTCACCAGTCCGTCGGTGCCGAACTCGGGATCGAGCGTGCCGCCGGGCAGGTAGCGAGCGACGGCGAACCTGCCGCCGACCCATCCCGCGATCACGATCTTGCCGTCGGGCTGGATGGCGACCTCGTTCGCCGCGGCACCGTTGGGGTAGGTGGTGACGACCTTGCCGGCGTCACCGAACGTGGGATCGAGGTCGCCGCCGGCGGCGCGCGCAGGTGCGGGGACGAGGGCGAGGAGGAGTGCCAGAGAGGCCGCTAGCCTGACGTGCCGTCGGATCCCTTGTTGTCCGTGTCTCATGCTCCCCTCCACATTCCATTATCCGGCCAGTCAACCACGCGCTGTCCGCCCGAACGGCCCCTGATGGACGGGTCTCTCAGCGCGCGCACGGTCTCAAGGATGTGGTGTGCTGGGGGTGTCGTCCAGTGATAGGAGGCCATCCGATGGCAGAGCAACTGACTGACGTGCAGCGCACCATCGAGCAGGCGAAGGATGCGCTCACCGTCCGACGCGTATTCGGTGACCCATACGAGAAGAACGGCGTTACCGTCATCCCCGCGGCTCGGGTGCAGGGCGGGGCCGGCGGGGGCGGGGGCACGGGCCCGGAGGGCGAAGGCAGCGGAAGTGGCAGCGGCTTCGGATTGAACGCTCGTCCGGCCGGCGCGTACGTGATCCACGGCGACGAGGTCGACTGGCGTCCGGCCATCGACCCGAACAAGATCGTCATCGGCGCCGCGATCGTGGTGGGCGCCGCGTTGCTGCTCGCTCGCACCGCGATCAAGGCTCGGACGGTCACCAACACAGGGAACTGACGATCGCCGGCAAGGATGACGGCCGGTGAACCTCAGCTACTCGGAGGTGCGGTAGGCGAGCGCGGCCGCACGCAGGCGCGACGCGATCTTCTCGAGCGGTGCGTTCTTCTCGAGGAGGTCGTCGGCGCCCATGAACTCGGCGAGGTCGCGAGCGTGATCGCCGGGATGGGCGGTGAGGATCACGACCTGGGTCTTGGGCTCTCGTGCCTTGATCTGCACGGTGGCCTCGATGCCGTCGACCCCGGGCATCCGCAGGTCCATCAGGACGACCTCGGGATGCAGGGCCGCGACCTTGTCGCCGGCCTCGGCGCCGCTGTGGGCGCTCCCCACGACCTCGAAGCCGAACGCGGGGAGGCTCTCGCTCAGGACGAGCGTGGTCTGCTCGTCGTCGTCGGCGATCAGTATGCGGATCGGGTCGTCGAGCACCCCTGGGTGCGCCGACGCGGTGTCGGCAGGGTCCTCGGGAAGATCGGGCTTCATGGCTGCACCTCGGTCGACGTTCCGGCGATGCGGTTCCTCTTGATAGGAACGGTCGTCACGATGGGCCGGGTCCTTGAGCGTGGATCGGATTCTCGAGCGTCAGCCGCCGGCGAGCACCACGGCGCCCATCGCGCCGGACAGATCGCCGAGCTCCGCGGGCAGCACCGCGGGCGGGTGGTCGGGGGAGAACAGGAGCGGTTGCATCTGCGCGGCGATCTCGTCGACCCAGGGCTTGCCGAACCGCTCCGCGAGGCCGCCGCCGATGATCACGGCCTCGACGTCGAGCAGGTTCTGGGTCGAGGCGAGGGCGATCCCGAGGGCCCACACCGCCTGTTCCATCAGGCGCTTCGTCATGTGGTCGCCGTGCTCGAGGGCGCGTTCGATGATGCCCGAGGTCATGCGGTCGCGGCCGTGCTTGGCCATCAGGTGGAACAGGTCGGTGTGCTCGCCTTCGGCGACGAGGTGCTCGGCCCTGGCCTGCATGCTCGCGCGGCCCGCGTAGGACTCGAGGTGACCCCGGCCGCCGCACCCGCACGGCCGGCCGTCGGGCTTCACGATCATGTGCCCGATCTCGGCGGCGGCCCCGCGACCGCGCCAGACCTGGCGGTCCATGACGATGCCGCCGCCCACGCCGGTGCCCACGAAGACGCCGAACATGCTGGAGAACGGACGGCCGGCGCCGCGCTCGACCTCGCCCCTCATCGCGACGCTGACGTCGTTGTCGACCTCGACCGGCACGCCGCCGAGCTCGACGGAGATCCGGGGTCCCAGGGGGAACGGGTCGTGCATGCCCGGGATGTTGGGGCTGCGTGAGATGACGCCCTCGTGCGCGCGGCCCGGTGCGCCGACGCCCACCGCTCGGAGCGAGGAGGGGTCGGCGCCCGACGCGTCCATGGCGACGCGGATCGTCTCGAGGACCGACGCGACGACCGCGTCGGCGCCGTCCTCGGGCGTGGGCACGCGCGCCTGGCCCACGATCTCGTCGCCGTGCGCCACGATCGTCTGGATCTTCGTGCCGCCCAGGTCGACGCCCGCGACGAGCCCGTCGAGGTCCTTCTCCTGCGTCGTCATCGGGTCAGCGTAGTGGGTGGGCACGTCGCGAGGGGGCTATCGCTCCGGGAGCGACGGCGAGCATGATTCCTGCCATGAGCGCCGGGCGGCGGGGCAGGATCTCGCGCACGATGCGGGCAGCGCTCCCGCTCGCCCTGATGGCCGGCTTCTACCTGTTGGCGCTGGTGATCGTGGCCGGGCTCGCATCGATCATCGTCTTCGAGGTGAAGACCGACGTGCGTCTCCCGGGACGTGGTCCTGGTCGCCGCCGCGATCGGCATCGTCACGATCATCGTCGGGATCGTGCCGCGACCCCGGCCGTTCGCCGAGCCGGGACCGCGCGTCACCCCCGAAGAGCAGCCGCAGTTGTTCGATGAGATCCGAGCGGTGGCCGAGGCGACGAACAGCCGCATGCCGCACGACGTGTACGTCGTGGCCGACGTGAACGCGGCGGTTGATCACGTCGGTGGCTGGATGGGCATCGGCTCGCGGCCGGTCATGATGCTCGGGCTGCCGCTGATCGCGGTGCTGACGGTCTCGGAGCTGCGGGGCGTGATCGCCCATGAGTTCGGTCACTACGTGGGCGGTGAGACGAGGCTCTCCTCCGTGATCTACCGCACGCGCGAAGGCATCGGGCGAACGATCCACACGCTCGAAGGGAGCGTGCACTGGACGACGCAGGGGATGCGCTTCCCGTTCATCTGGTACGCGGAGATGTACATGCGGCTCACGCAGGCCCAATCGCGTCAGCACGAGCTCGAGGCCGATCGCGTGGCCGCCGGCATCGCCGGGGGCACGTCGATGGAGAGCGCCCTGGTCACGATCCACGTGGCGGGGCTCGATCTACGAGACCTACCTGAACTCGGAGGTCGCGGTCCCCGTCGGTGCCGGATTCCGCCCACCGCTCGCGGACGGGTTCTCGAGGTTCCTCCGACGAGACGCGCACGCCGTGGGAGCTCGATGAGGTGGTGCGAGAGCCGGCGACCGAGTCCTCCGAGCCGTACGACAGCCATCCGGCCTTGAACGTGCGTCTCTCCGCGTTGCACGAGGCGCCCCACAGACCCGCACCCGATCCGGACCCATCTGCGATCGAGCTGATCAGCGACGTGCCCGGGCTCGAGGGGACGCTGTTCCAGTGGATGACGGGGGTCGATGGGCTGCAACCGATCGACTGGGACGACGCCATACCGAAGGTGTGGCTCCCGTTCTGGGAAGAGCGATGCCGCGACGCACGGGAGGGACTCGCCGGAGTGACGCCGGCATCGCTGCCCGACCAGCGCTGGGATCCGGGAACCGCTCCGCCCGGCGCCGGCGGGATGCCGTGGGGACCGCTCGTCGGTTTGGCCCTGACGGTCCTGCTCGCCTCGCGAGGTTGGTCGATCGCGGGGGCACCCGGCGACCCGGTGACCGCAACCCGGGACGGCACCGTCATCGAGATGTTCTCGATCGTGCCCCGGCTCGCGGCGGGGGAGTTGACCGCCGATGCGTGGCGGGCGCTCTGCAACGAGGCAGACATCGCGGAGGTCGACCTGGGCGCGGTCGGCGGCGACGCGGCGCCCTAGACTCCGGCCAACCGCAAGCCCAGCCGAGGAGGACGCGAATGCCGCTGCCCGACCACACCACGCTCAACTGGGGTCCCTGGTACCGCAAGTCGCCGTTCTTCGAGGCGACCCTTCGCGCCGGCTGCTCCGCCTACGACGTCTATCAGCACATGTACCACCCCAACACCTACGGCGATCCCGTCGAGGAGTACTGGGCGCTCGTGAACGACGTGACCCTGTGGGACGTGAGCGTCGAGCGCATCGTCGAGATCACCGGGCCCGACGCGAGCGCGTTCACCAACCTGCTCACCTGCCGCGACCTCACGAAGTGCGCCGTGAAGCAGGGCAAGTACATGCTGGTGACCGCCGAGGACGGCGGCATCGTGAACGACCCGGTGCTGCTGCGCGTCGAGGAGAACCGCTGGTGGCTCGCGCTCGCCGACTCCGACGCCGGCCTGTACGCGATGGGGGTCGCGGTCAACTCCGGGCTCGACGTGCAGGTCGGCCACCCCGACGTCTACCCGGTGCAGGTGCAGGGCCCGAAGGCCAAGGAGACGATGCGCGACCTGTTCGGCGACTGGATCCTGGACATGAAGTACTACTGGTGCGACGAGGCCGACCTGGACGGCATCCCGGTCGTGATCAGCCGCACCGGCTGGACCGCGGTGGTGGGCTACGAGATCTACCTGCGCGACCCGAGCCGCGGCGACGACCTGTGGGAGCGCATCCTGGACGCCGGCAAGCCGTACAACATCCGCGTCACGCCCTCCTCGGACATCCGGCGCATCGAGGCCGGCATCTTCGACTGGGGCTCCGACATCGGCCTCACCGACAACCCGTTCGAGGTCACCGGGCTCGAGCGGCTGGTCGAGGACCAGGAGGCCGACTACATCGGCAAGGAGGCGCTCGAGCGCATCCGGCGCGAGGGCGTCTCGCGCAAGCTCGTCGGCATCGAGCTCGAGGGCGATCCGGTCGACCAGCCCACGCAGCACTGGCCGGTCGCGCACGGCCACGAGACGGTCGGCCACGTCACCGACGCGTGCTGGTCACCCCGCCTGAAGAAGAACATCGGCTACGTCTGGGTGCCGATCGAGCTCGCCGAGCCCGGCACCCGCCTCGACGTCGAGACCGACGACGGCACCCGGTCGGCACCACCGCAACGCTCCCGTTCATCGACCCCAACAAGAAGGTCCCTGCCGCGTAGGTCCAGGGGATCTCGGTCGTTCGGCCCTTGCGCGGCGTGAGAGAATCCACGCGTTCGAACACACGCCGGCGTCCCGCCGGTCCGACGCCCCGAGGAGCCGCTTGGCCGGTACAGGTACGCCTCCCGCCACGATCGCGATCGTCGATGACGATCCGTTGAATCGCCGATTGCTCGCCAAGCATCTCGAGAACGACGGGCACGGCACGGTCCAGTTCGAGAACGGCTTCGACGCGCTCGCGGCGCTCGAGACCGAGCCGCCCGACCTGGTGCTCCTCGACGTCGAGATGCCCGGCCTGGACGGCATCGAGGTGCTCGAGCGCCTCAAGGACCACGAGGGACTCCGCCACGTCCCGGTGATCATGATCTCGGGGGTCGAGGACACGGCCGCCATCGTCCGGTGCATCGAGGCCGGCGCGGAGGATTTCCTGCCCAAGCCGTTCGATCCCGCGATCCTGCGTGCGCGGATCGGATCGGGGCTCAACCGTCGGCGCCTCCACGACCTGGAACAGCAGCGGGTGAAGGAGGTCTTCACGCGCTTCCTGCCCGAGCCGATCGCGGCCGAGCTCCTCACCGCGACGGGCGGCCGTCCGTCGATCGGCGCCGTGCGCCTGTGGGCGACCGTGATGTTCATCGACCTGCGAGGGTTCACCACGTTCGCGGAGTCCCGGCCCGTCGAGCAGGTCATCGACGTGCTCAACCGATTCCTGGGGACGATGGCCGACGCCGTCCTCGACCACGGCGGCACGCTGGTGGACTACCTCGGCGACGGCCTCATGGCCTGCTTCGGCGCGCCGATCGAGAACATCGATCACGCCGATCGCGCGGTGGCGGCGGCACGCGAGATGGCCTCCGAGCGGCTCGGTGGGTTCAACGACTGGCTCCGCGCCGAAGGGCTGCACGACGGGTTCCGGATGGGGATCGGCCTGAACTCGGGGCGCGTGATGTCCGGCACGCTCGGCTCCGACCGGCGCATCGACTACACCGTGATCGGCGACACCGTGAACACCGCCTCGCGGATCGAACAGCTGACGAAGCAGACGAAGCACTCGATCCTGCTGGCCGATCAGACGCGCGCCAACCTCACGACCGGCGCGGACGACCTGGTGTTCGTCGACGAGTTCGAGATCCGCGGGAAGCAGTCGCGGCTCAAGCTGTGGACCGCCGATCGGCCCGAGGCGCCGACCTCGTGACCGACACCGAGCTCGAGCGTTCCCAGCAGGTCCAGTCCGCGCTGTACCGCATCGCCGAGACGGCGAGCGCGGCGCAGGACATGCCGGCGTTCTACGCCGAGATCCACCAGATCGTCGGTGGGCTGATGTACGCCGAGAACCTCTACATCGCGCTGTACGACGAAGAACGTCAGGCGATGAACTGGCCCTTCGTCGTCGATGTCGCCGACGACGACTTCCCCGATCCCGGCGTCTGGGAGCCGATCGGGACGGGGGATACGCGCGGGCTGACTGCCTTGCTGCTGAAACGGGGCACCCCGATGTTGATCACCACGGACCAGTGGCACGACATGGTGCGTCGTGGTGAGGTCGACGTCGTCGGGAGCCCTTCGGTCAGCTGGCTCGGCGCCCCGCTCCGCGACGACGACCGGACCGTCGGAGCGATCGTCGTCCAGAGCTACCGCGAGGACATCGTCCATTCCGAGGAGGACAAGGAGCTCCTCACCTTCGTCGCGAACCACATCGGCGCCGCGCTGAGCCGGGCGCGTGCCATCGAAGAGACCCGTCAGCGCAACGCCGAGCTCGCGCTGATCAACGACGTGCAACGGGGTCTCGCCGAGAACCTCGAGATGCAGGCGATGTACGACCTCGTGGGCGACCGGCTCCAGGGGATCTTCGACGCCCAGGTCGTCGACATCGGCATGCTGGATCGCGAGACGGGCCTGTTGGACTTCCCCTACTCGATCGAGCGCGGCGTCCGCTACCAGGACGAGCAACAAGCGGCCGCGACGGGCTTCAGCGGCCTGGTGATCGAGACGCGCGAACCGCTCATGGTCAACGAAGGCGTCGCGGAGCGGGCAGCGGCGATGGGGATGCCTGCGATCGGATCGGGCGAGATGGCCAAGTCCGTCTTGTTCGTGCCCCTGCGTCGTGGGCGGCGAAGCCACGGGCAGGATCTCGCTGCAGAACCTCGACCATGAGCACGCCTTCAACGACGCCGATGCGCGCCTGCTCACGACCCTGGCGGGCAGCCTGAGCGTCGCGCTCGAGAACGCCCGGCTGTTCGAGGAGTCGCGGCAGCGGAACGCCGAGCTGGCCCTGATCAACACCGTGCAACGCGGCCTGGCCGAGAACCTCGAGACCCAGGCGATGTACGACCTGGTCGGTGACCGCCTCCAGGAGATCTTCGACGCCCAGGTCGTCGACATCGGGATCCTCGACAGCGATGCCGGGATGATCCACTTCCCGTACATCATCGAGCGTGGGGTGCGGTTCCAGGACCAGCCGATCCCGATCGAGGGCTTCAGGAAGGAAGCGCTGGAGACCAGGGCCACCGTCGTGGTGAACGAGGACTTCGCCGGGCGAACGGCCGAGGTCGGGCAGCCGCTCGTGCTCCAAGGCGAGGCGCCGTTGTCCGGGGTCTTGGTTCCGCTCGTCGTCGGCGGCCGGTCCACCGGGGTCATCTCGCTCCAGAACCTCGACCGCGAGCATGCCTTCAGCGAGAGCGACGTCCGCCTGCTCACGACCCTCGCGGGGAGCCTGAGCGTCGCGCTCGAGAACGCCCGGCTGTTCGAGGAGACGCGTCAGCACGCGGCCGAACTGGCCATCGTGAACGACGTCGGCCAGGCGATCGCCGAGCAGCTGCGGCTCGACGTCCTGATCCAACGCCTCGGCGACCAGCTGCGTGAGGCGTTCGAGGCCGACATCGTCTACGTGGCCCTGCACGATCAGCGCACCGACATGATCGAGTTCGCCTACTACAGCGAAGACGGGCTGCAGGAGCCGCAGGAACCGCTCGCCTATGGCGTCGGGTTGACCTCGCAGATCCTCGAGAACGGGACCCCGCTCCTGCTGAACCGGGAGGAGGCGTTCCAGGGCTTCGACAGCACGGTCGGTGCGCCCGTCCGGTCCTACCTCGGCGTGCCCATCGTCGTCGGAGCGCAGGCGATCGGCGTGGTCAGCGTCCAGAGCAAGGACCGCGGGGGCCTCTTCGGCGAGGCCGAGACCCGGTTGCTCTCCACGATCGCCGCGAACGTGGGCGCCGCCATCCAGAACGCGCGGCTGTTCCAGGAGGCCGAGGAGGCGCGCGAGGTCGCCGAGCAGGCGAACGCCGCCAAGAGCGCGTTCCTCGCGGCGACCAGCCACGAGATCCGGACGCCGATGAACGCGATCATCGGGATGAGCGGCCTCCTGCTGGAGACCGATCTCGATGCCGAGCAGCGGGACTACGCCTCGACCGTCGCGAACAGCGGTGAGGCGCTGCTGTCGATCATCAACGACATCCTCGACTTCTCGAAGATCGAGGCCGGGCGCATGGATCTCGAGCGAGCGCCGTTCGACCTGCGGGCGTGCATCGAATCCGTCGTCGATCTGATCGGTCCGAGTGCGACGAAGAAGGGACTCGAGGTCACCTACGACATCGAGCCGGGGACGCCCGAGACGGCCGTCGGGGACGTGAGCAGGATCCGGCAGATCCTGCTGAACCTGTTGAACAACGCCGTGAAGTTCACCGAGACCGGGGAGATCGAGCTCTCGGCCAGCGCGTCCGTGTCCGATGAGCCGGACACGATCGAGTACGACCTCGCGGTCCGTGACACGGGCATCGGGATCCCGCCGGACCGCATCGACGCGTTGTTCCAGTCCTTCAGCCAGGTCGATGCCTCGACGAGCCGGCGCTACGGCGGGACCGGGCTGGGGCTCGCGATCAGCCGCCGCCTCGCCGAGCTCATGGGCGGGACGGCCTGGGCGACGAGCACGGGCGTGCCCGGCGAGGGCAGCACGTTCCACATCACGTTCCGGGCCGGAACCACGGACATGACGCCGACGGCGCTGCGGCGCGACGGGTCGTTCGAGGGCCGCCGTGCGCTGGTGGTGGACGACAACGAAACGAACCGCCGCCTGATGAGCGCGCTCCTGGCCGCGTGGGGGATGCAGACCGTGGTCGCCGCCGGCTCCGAGGCGGCGCTGGCGGCGCTCGACGACGAACCGGTCGACCTCGCCGTCCTCGACATGTTGATGCCCGATACGGACGGCCTCGACCTCGCGGCGCGCATCCACGCCCTCCGGCCGGGCCTGCCCATCGTGCTCGCCTCCTCGGTGAACCAGCACGACGTCGTCGCCGACCCGCGGTGGACGGCCGCCGGCATCGACGCCGTGGTGACGAAGCCGATCAAGGCCTCGCCGCTGCACGGAGCGCTGGCGACGGTGCTGGGGGGTTCCGACGACGGCGACGAGCACGGCGAGTCCGGGGTGTTCGACCCGACGCTCGCCGAGCACCACCCGCTCCGGATCCTGCTGGCCGAGGACAACGTCGTGAACCAGAAGCTCGCGATCCGGCTGCTCGAGAAGCTCGGGTATCGCGCGAACATCGCCGGCAACGGGGTCGAGGCCCTGGAGGCGCTCGAGCTCCAGCCCTACGACCTGCTGCTGTCCGACGTGCAGATGCCGGAGATGGACGGGCTCGAGGCCACGCGCCGGATCATGGAGCGATGGCCCGAGGGCGAGCGGCCGTGGATCGTCGCGATGACGGCCGAGGCGATGAGCGGCGACCGCGAACGCTGCCTCGAGGCCGGCATGGATGACTACCTCACCAAGCCGATCCGGGTGGAGGAGCTGGTCGCGGCGATCAAGCGGGCACCGCGCCGCGCGGATCAGGCGCCGGATCTGCCCGGTGACGGAACGATCGATCGCGACGCGCTGGCGCGGCTCGCCGAGGGGGTCGGCGACGACGAGTTCGTCGCGGAACTGATCGACGGGTTCTCGACCGATGCGCCGGCGCTGATCGCCGCGGCCCGTGCCGGGCTGGACCAGGGCGACGACGCGGAGGTGCGCCGTGCCGCGCACACCCTCAAGTCGAACGCGGCGACCTTCGGCGCACAGGCGCTGTCCGATCGGAGCCGTGCGGTCGAGGAAGCCGCGAAACAGGGGCAGCTGTCGAACGCCACCGCGATGATCGATGCCATGGCGCAGGAGCTCGATGTCGTCCTCGACGCCCTGCCGCGCACGTGGCAGGAGATGAACGCATCGCGCTAGGCTCGACGCACTCGAGGCTCGCTTCCAGCGACTGGGAACTCCTTGCCTGGCAACGCCTCCACCTGGAAAATCTGAGGAGGTATCTGAGGCGCTCCCCGATGTCCCGCTAGCTCCTGAGCTCCAACGTGGTGTTCGAACGCGAAGACCACGAGGAGTGGATCGAGTTGAACGACTGGAAGTTGGGATCAGCGCCCAGGGGCACGATGAGCCGGTGGGGCTATCGGGAGTCGCGGTTCCTGCCGAAGCCGCCGGGCCGGGTCCGTCGAGCGCTCACCGCCGCAACGAGCGCGGTGCTCACGCTCGCGCCACGTGCTCTCACGCTAGCGACTCGCGCACCGCGATCGTCGCCACCTCGACGCGGGAGGACGCGCCGAGCTTCGACTTGATGTTGGCGACGTGCACCGACGCGGTCTTCTTGCTGATCACCAGCCGCTCGGCGATCTCGCCGTCGGACAGGCCCTCGGCGACCATCGCCAGCACCTCCTGCTCGCGCGGCGTGAGGTCGAAGCGTCCACGCCGCGCGCTCACCGGCGGCGCGATCGTCACCTGCGACAGGTCGACGTCCTCGACCGCCGCCATCGCGCGGTCGAACGAGTCGGCGAGGTCTCGCGATCCGCCGTCAGCCCAGAGCATCTCGAAGCGCACGGTGCCGATCGCCTCCCGGGCCGCGGCCCAGGCAGCGCGGCGGGCGCCTTCCTCCTCGGCGGGGTCCGGCCAGTGGTGGTCGATGCGGAAGCGTTCGGTGGCGGCCCACGCCTCCACGGCGGCCGGCACCGCCGAGACCGCGGCGAGCCAGCCGGCCGCGGCATCGAGCAGCAGCACGACGCCGAGCGGGTTCGTCGTCTCCAGAGCGGCGTCGCGCCCCGTCACGAGCTGCGCTCGCGCCTCGTCCACCGCACCCAGCGCGGTCATCGCCTCCGCGAGCATCGCGGTCGCGTGCACGAACACCTCGCGGTCGCCGCTCTCGACCGACAGGCGCGTGCTCTCCTCGAGCAGCGGTCGCGCACGCGCAGGGTCACCGAGCGTGAGTGCGACCGAACCACTGAACGACAGGGCGCTGGCGGCCGCCCACACGTCGCCGGACGCCCGCGCCATCTCGAGCGCCTCGTCGAAGTACGTCATCGCGCCCTCGAGGTCGCCGCGCGCTCGCTCCAGATGTCCCTGGGCCATCAGCGGTTCCACCAGTGCGCCGGGCGTCCCGTCCTCGCGAGCGTGCTCGATCGCCTCCCGCATCCGGTCGGCCGCCACCTGCAGGTCGGCGCCCTGGGTGCCGATCGAGCGATAGCTCAGCCCGATCAGCGCCTCGAACCGGCTCAGGTGATCGTCGGGATCGGAGACGGCGAGGCTCGCCTCGAACAGTTCCTCGGCGCGGTCGCCGTCGTCCATCTCCCACACGATCCACGCCGCACGTTGCAACGCCTTCGCGCGCAGCGCGGCCGGGGCGTCCTCGGCGGCCTCGAGGCCGGCCTCCAGCCACCGCAGCCCTTCGGCCAGTCCGCCGGCTTCGTACCAGAAGCGTCGTTTCAACGCCGAGGCGAGCCGCAGCAGCGACTCGTCCTGGCGCGTCTCCTCCGCCCACGCGAGCGCGGCCCTGATGTCCGCTTGCTCGGCCGCGAGCCTGCGGACCCACACCGCCTGTTCGGGACCTCGCATCAACGGTTCCGCCCGCTCCGCCCGCGCCACGAAGAACGCCAGGTGCCGGTCGCGCAGCGCGGCCCGCTCGGCGTCCGGCACCTGGTCCCACGCGAACCCGCGGATCGTCTCCAGCATCCGGAACCGGGGGTCGCCGTCGGCGTCGGCCGAGACCGTCACCATGTTCTGGTCGACCAGTCGCTCCAGGGTTCGCGAGCACGGCCGGGTCGCCCGCGACCGCTTCGGCGGCATCGGCGGCGAACCCGCCTGAGAACACGCCGACGGCGGTGAACACCCGCTGCTCGTCCTCGGTCAACAGGTCGAAGCTCCAGGCGATCGTGGCGTGCAGGGTGCGCTGCCGGTCGGGCGCGTCCGCCGGCCCCTCGGCGAGGACCGGCAACCGCTGTTCCAGCCGGTCGAGCAGCGCGGCGGGGGTGAACAGGCGCGTCCTGGCGGCCGCGAGTTCGATCGCCAGCGGCAGGCCGTCGAGCCGCGCGCAGACGGCCGCGACCGACGCGGCGGCGTCCTCGTCCATCGTGAATCGCGGATCGATCGCGCGAGCGCGGTCGGCGAACAACGCGACGGCGGCGTCGTCGGCGAGCGGCGTCACCGGGACCTCATGCTCGCCGCGCACGTGGAGCGGGGACCGGCTGGTGGCCAGGACCCGCAGGCCGGGCGCCGCCGCCAGCAGCGCCGCGACCTGCAAGCCGGCTTCCGGGATCTGCTCCAGGTTGTCCAGCACCAGGAACGTGTCGGCGTCGCCGATGCTCGCGGCCAGGGTGTCTGCGATCGGATCGCCCGCATCGTGGACGCCCAGCGTCGCCGCGATCGCCGCCACCATCGCTCCCGCATCGATGATCGGCGCCAGATCCACGACGTGGGCGACCGGCGTGTCCACCGACGCCGCGAACTCCAGCGCGAGCCGCGTCTTGCCGCTCCCGCCCGGGCCGGTGAGGGTGATCAGCCGGGCGGTGCCGAACAGCTCCGCGAGGTCGGCGAGTTCTCGTTCGCGACCCACGAACGATGTGAGTCGCGCCGGCGGCGAACCTGCTTCGGTCATCCAGCAAGTCTGACGCCTCGGCTTGCGTTCCGTCCGCTCCCTGCCGGACGATGGGTCATCGGCCGAGGAGGGTGCTCATGCGGACCAAGCTGATCGTGTCGTTCGTCGCCGTCGGACTCATCGCGGGGGGCTATGCCGTGGGTCAGGCGACCGGCCGCGGGGGAGGCGCGGACGCGACCTCGCTCCCGGGCTTCTCGACGGCCGTCAGCCTCAGCCACACGAACTCGCCGGCGCGCTCGCCGCTGTTCCCCGGCGACCCGGCCTTCACCCTCACCACCGTGAACACGGTCGCCGAGGACGGCTACTACCTGCAGTACGTGCGCGAGGGCGAGCACACCGGCACGCACTACAGCGCGCCGTGCCATTTCCGCGAGGGGAAGCTGTGCGCCGAGGATCTGGACGCCGCCGACTTCATCCTGCCGGCCGTCGTGATCGACGTCCGGGCCGAGGTGGCCGCCGACGCGAACCACGTCGTGACGAGGGCCGACCTCCAGGACTGGGAGGCGGTACCACGGCGAGATGCCGTCGGGAGCCGCGGTGCTGCTGTGGACCGGGTGCGACGAGTTCTGGGGACCCGACCTGGCGAAGGGCCGAGCCCACCTACTACAACTGCGGCCAGCCCGGCGCGCGCTTCAGCCAGCCCGGCTTCTCGAAGGCCGCCGTCCGCTGGCTGATCGACACCGGCGTCCTGGCCCGACGAGGTGCACTGGGCACGGACACGTTCGGTCCCGATCCCTCGGCCGATGCCAACTACTGGGAGTCGTTCCTCACGCTGAACCGGCACCGCTTCACCCTGGAGAACCTCACGAACCTGGGAGCGATGCCCACCACCGGTGGCTGGATCGTGATCGGCGGGCCCCGGAACCACAACGGCTCCGGAGCGCCCAGCACGATCTTCGGCCTGGTGCCGTGAGGCTCGTGTCGCCGCCGCTTCGCGCTGCGGCGCGCGGTCCGATAGGGTCCTGGCCATGAGCCGTACAGACACGATCGCCAGGTTGAAGGCCGTCCCGCTGTTCAACAATTGCTCGGGGCGCCAGCTGCGCCGCATCGCCGACCTCGGACACGAAGGCACCTACGCGCCCGGCAAGACCGTCGTCGAGGAGGGCAAGTTCGCCGACGAGTTCTTCGTGATCCTGGAAGGGCACGCCGACGTCCGGAAGGGCGGCAGGAAGCGCGGCACGCTCGGCCCCGGCGACTACTTCGGCGAGATCGCGCTGCTGCGTTCGTCGTTGATCGACCGCAGCCGCCGCACCGCCACGGTGACCGCCACCGAACCGCTCCGATGCTTCCGGCTGGGCTCGAGCCAGTTCGACATCGTCCTCTACGAGCAGGACGTGGCGGTCAAGATCCTGCGCGAGGTGGTCCGCCGCCTCGACGTCCCGCCCGGCGAGTAGTCCCAGCCGGACTAGATCGGCTGCCAGTCCGGGAAGAAGTCGATCTTCCCGAACGTCCGCTGCACGCGGCCGGTGCCGTCCGCCTTCATCGCCCACACGCCGATCCGGCCGTCGTTGCCGAGCCGGTTGAACGCGATCCGCGCGCCGGTGGGGGAGAACGCCGGCGCGAACTCGTCCTGGGGCGTGTCGGTGAGCCGCGTCTCGTCCTGGCCGTCGGCATCCATGTCCCAGATCTCCCCGTTGCCGGCTGAACACGATCCGCATCCCGTCCGGCGACCAGTCCGGGCGCTCGTCCACCCTGGGACCGGCCGTGAGGCGCGTCGGGTTCCCCCCGTCGTCGTCGATCACCCAGATGTCGTCCAGCGCCGCCCGGTCGCTCGAGAACGCGATCTTCGTCCCGTCCGGCGACCACTCGGGGAAGGCGTCGAAGCCCTCCACCGGCGTCAGCCGCGTCTGGTTCGCACCGTCGTCGTCCATCACCCAGATGTCCTGGAAGCTGTCCTCGGCGTTCGAGGTGTAGGCGATCTGCGTGCCGTCGGGCGACCACGCCGGCCACGTCTCCTGCACGTCCGGCGTGGCCGTGAGGCGCGTGACGTCGCTGCCGTCGGCGTCCATCGTGAAGATGTCGCAGTTGCCGAGCTTGCTGCCGGCGCACCTCGCGTAGGCCAGGCGCGTGCCCTCGGCGTTCCAGTCGGGCATCGACTCGTCCCGGTTCGGGGTGTCGGTGAGCCGCGCCGTCCCCGTGACCCCGGGGAACACCACCCAGATGTCGACCTGCCCCTGCGAGGACCGGCCGAACGCGATGTCACCGTTGCTGCCCGGGAAGGCAGCGCTCGCGGTGGTCGCGGGCGCCAGCGCCAGGGCGGCCACGACGGCGATCCCGGCGATCCGTGTGCGAAGCCTCATCCGTCTCCTCCTGGCCGAAGCGTCTCCTCCATCGAGGATTCCATGAACCGCAGATCCGCGCTATTCCTCGTTGCCATTCGGCGAGGTCTGCGGCACCATGTCAGCACGAGAGGAAGGAGGTGGTCCAGCTTGCATGAACAGCTTGAGACCCTCGAGGTGATCGGCTGCTGAGCCGTCCCTCGCGGGCCGGGATCATCTCCCGCCCGCTTGCCGGGTGACCGGCAGAATCCAACCCAGATCACCGACCGTTCGCGTTCCGGCCTGGTCTACCGGACGAAGCCTCCACGGAGGCGGGACCGCCCGAACGGAGTGCAACGCGAAGGGCTGGGCCGCGAGGCCCAGCCCTTCTTGCGTGCTCCGAGGTCAGGCTCGGTAGAGGTCCCAGGCCATCTGCATGCGGTCCGCCTGATCGGGGGTGAACCGGAACATGCAGGCGTCGTCCGTGTAGTCCATGAAGTTGTCCGTGGGGTCCAGGCCCGGCTGGGCGCACGTGTCGCGGTCCACCGGGCACCCGAACGCCGGCGATGCCTCGAACGGCGTGTCGGCGATCCCGTCTCCCGGCGCCTCGCATCCGTTCTCGAACGTGTGGGCCAGCTCGATCCAGTGTCCGACCTCATGCGTGAGGGTGTCGCCCTCGTCGTAGGGCCCGAAGTCTGCCCCCGGCATCGAGCGGAAGTCGATCACCACCCCGTCGAAGAACCGCGGGAAGGCCCCTTCGCCCACGAAGTCCGACGGGTAGTAGGCCCAGCCCAGCAGGAACTTGCCCAGCGCCCCCGTGTACACGTTCAGGGTCTCGGGCCCGCCGACCCGCAGGGCCTTCTTCACCTGGATCTCCTTGTGCGAACCGCGGAAGAACCGGGGTTCGCCGCCCTGGGCGTAGAACAGCTTGAACCACGAGGGCTTCGTCGTGCGATCGACCGAGGCGAGCTCGAAGCGGAACCCGGTCTCGGCCCCACCCGTCGCTCCCGAATACGACTCGTTCAGCACGTCGATCTGCGCTTCGATCCACGACAGGGGGGCGTTGCCTCCGGCGACCGTCATGTCCTTGCGGAGCACGTGGAACGCGACCGGCACGGTGACGATGCCCCCGCCGGCGATGGCATCGCGGGCCGCCGCCGGGTGGGCCTTCGCCCAGCGGGCGATGGGATCGACGCGCATGTTGTGCATGTCGTCGCGAGGGATCTTGCCCTTCGGGGCATCGACGACGTCCTTGTAGGTGATGCACTGCGCGTCCGAGAGCTGTCGCGCTCCCGCCGACGGCATCGCGACCAGGAACGCGGCCACGACCGCCAGGGCCGTGACCGCCGATCGGATACGGATGGGGGGACGGGTCATGCCTGGGGCTCCTTCCTGAGCGAGGGCCGGGCGTGAAACCGAGACTAGGACATCGGGCTCATCAATTGGAAGTAGTTGTCGTCGGGGTCGGACAACGTGGCGATCCAGCCGGGATCGTCGCCCATCTGGTACGGCTCCTGCACCACGGTCGCTCCCGCCGCCTTCATCTTGTCGAACTCGCCCTTCACGTCGGACGACTCGATGTTCAAGAGCATGCGGCCCGGTTGCGGGTTCTTGCCGCTGACGTCGCTGTGGGGCCCCACGGTGATCCACCCGGTTCCCAACTGCCAGCCCGTGTAGCCATCGGTATCGAACGCAGGCTCACCGAAGAGCTTGCTGTAGTACTCGGTGAGACGCTTCGGATCCTCGGACCCGATCAACACGCTGTTGAAGTCCATGCGCTTCCCTCCCGTTGCGTCGGTGGTCGCTGGTGGTTGTTCCCGACCCATCCTGACGTAAACCGGCCGGCGCGTGCGCGCCGGCCGGTTCGTGCGGGAGTTGCGGGTCGTGGGTCAGTCGTCGCCGTGGCCCTGGTCGGAGGTCCCGTCGTCGCTGCCGTGGCCCGAGGAGTCGTCTCCGCCGTCGTGTCCCGAGTTGGGACCGCGGTGGCCGTCGTCGCCGAACGCGTCGCCGTGGCCCTGATCGGCCGTGCCGTCGTCATCGCCCGCGCCGGCCGTGCCGGGAGCGTCGCCGGGGCCCTGGTCCGCGGTGCCGTCGTCATCGCCGGCACCGACCGTCCCCGGGGCGTCGCCGTGGCCCTGATCGGCCGTTCCGTCGTCGTCGTCGGCCGGGCTCGCCGACGAGCTCGGGGTGCTCACCGCGGGAACGGGCGACACCGTGGGCGAAGGTGTGCTCAGCGTGCTCTGTGCGAGCGCGACCGCGCCGGCCGACAGTGCGCCGGCCAGGGCGAGCGCGCCGACGATGACACCGATCTTCTTGATGCGAGCATCCATCGGGTTCCTCCTCAGTCCGTGGTCCCGGGGATCTCCCGTGGCCATGCACCAAGGTTAGGAACCGGGGGGTTACGCCCCAGCCAGCCCAGAGGTAAGAGAACGGTAAGTGTGAACCGGTTGACCGGTCGCGGATCGGCGACCATCCTGCAAGAACCTGCCCTGGAAGGTGATGCGTGGAAGACGGCGGCAACCCGATCCTTCTGCTGCTCCCGACGGTCATCGCTGGCTTGTCGATCTGGGGGTGCTATGCCCTCGCCCAACGCAAGGGTTACAGCGTCGGTTGGGCGATCGGGTTCGGCATCTTCTTCGGACTGATCGCGTTGATCGTCTACGCCCTCTTGCCGAGAAAGACGCAGCCGACCTTCCCGACGAGCAGTGGGTTCGCGCCACCCCCGCCGGATCCGTCGACACCCCCACCGTTGCCTCCTCCTCCTTCCGATCCATGACCAAGGCGGGGTTGACGAGCGCCGGGATCCTCTTGTGGCGACGGCGAGACGGTGCGCTCGAGGTGCTGCTCGGCCACCCGGGAGGGCCGTTCTTCGCGAAGAAGGACGACTGGTCCGTGCTCAAAGGCGAGGTCGAGGCCGGCGAGGATCTGCAAGCGGTGGCGCGTCGGGAGTTCGAGGAGGAATCGGGCACGCCGATCGACTCGGAGGCCGAGATGATCGAGCTGGGTGAGATCCGGCAGCGGTCCGGCAAGGTGGTGGTGGCGTGGGCCGTGGAGGGCGACCTCGACCCGGCGACGGCGGTGAGCAACACGTTCGAGCTGGAGTGGCCGCCTCGGTCGGGCCGCATGCAGGAGTTCCCCGAGGTCGATCGCGTCGAGTGGTTCACGCTCGAGGACGCACGAGCGAGGATGCGCGCGGCGCAGGCGCCGTTCCTCGACCGGCTCGAGCAGGCGGTGGGCTAGGACCTGAGCGGCTGGGCTCGATACCGCAATCGGTATGAACCACGGCATCGGAACGCTGAGTCCTTCTGCATCTCGGAACTGGTATCAACCGCCGCCAGGGGAACGCTGACCCCTTCCGCATATCGGAAACGGTATGGGCGACCCCAGCAGCACGCACCGAGCCTGGTGGCGCATACTCCGAGGCATCCGACCACGGAGGCCGCCGAATGAACCCACCTGCCGACGAGCGCGAGGCCAGGATCGAGCTGGCCGCGGCGTTCCGGATCGCCGTGATGTTCGACTTCCACGAGGGCATCGCCAACCACTTCTCGATGCTGATCCCCGGCCGCCAGGACCGGTTCCTGATCAACCCGTTCGGCCTGCACTTCTCCGAGATCACGGCTTCGAGCCTCGCGGTCGTCGAGGTCGACGGCACGCCGGTCAGCGGCACGGCGCCGCCCACCGGCATCGGCATCCACGCCCCGATCCACCGCCTGTGCCCGCAGGCCACCGTGGTGCTGCACACCCACCAGCCGTGGACCACGGCGCTCGCGACGCAGGAGGACCTGCATCTGGCGCCGATCAGCCAGACCTCCCTGCAGTTCACCGACCGCGTGGTCTACGACGAGCGGTACGAGGGTCTCGCCGACCTCGACGAAGGTGAACGCCTCGCGAAGGTGCTGGGCGAAGCCGAGGTGATGTTCCTGCGCCACCACGGGATCCTGGTGGCCGGCCGCGAGCTCGGCGCCGCGATCGACGACCTGTACATGCTCGAGAAGGCGGCGCAGCTGCAGGTGCTGGCATCGGGCCTCGGCCCGCTCACCCCGATCGGCGACGAGACGATCGAGCGCACCCGGGATCAGTTCGCCGACGGCATGATCGAGTGGGGCCGCATGCACTGGGCCGCGTTGCTCCGCATGGTGGAACGCACGCAGCCCGACTTCCGCGACTAGCGACCGGCTAGCGCCTCCCGGCTGGCGCCTCCGCCTTACTCGAACGCTTCCTTGATGTCCTGCTCGGTTCTCGCGTCAGCCTCGGCACCTTGGCACGCGGGGTGGCCGCACTCGCACGTGTGCGAGTCGTGTCCGGTGATGCCCCCCGCGGCGGCCGCCTGATCGCGGCAGTGGTCGCTGCAGAAGTCCTCGCCGTCCGCGATCGTGCATCGGCAGGTTGCGTGTCCACAGTTCATGGGGTCCTCCAGGTCTGCTCGGGAACCTACGCCGAGGGCTTCTTCCGCTCCGGGCGGACGTGGTCTTCCTCGGACACGTTCCAGACCTCGTCGATGTTCTCCACGTTGAACCCGTACTCGAACACCAGCGTGCCGCCGTAGGCCGCCCCGAACGCCACCAACGCCGCGGCCACGCATGACAGCACGAGCCACAACGCCTGCGTCTGCGCTTCGTCGAAGTCGGGGATCCGCAGCAGCAGATCCACGAGCGTGATGGCCGTGACGGTCAGCATCACCGTGGCGTGCCAGTTGATCGTTCGCCACACCTGCGTGTGCTTGGCCGTGCCGATCGGGCCCGACTTGCGGTCGCGCGGGATGCCCTTCCACCAGTCCATGAACCCGGTCAGCGCCGCGCCGAGGCTCACGATGAAGCCCGCCACCATCACGAACGTCGCCGCCGCGAAGAAGTCCTGGGCCTTCGGGTCGTCGGCGCCCGAGAAGAACGAGATCAGGTCGAAGATCGCCGCGAGCACGTAGCAGACGATCGGGAAGTCGGTGAGCGGGGGATGGAACGGCTTGCCGGTGAACCCCCGGAGCCCCTGGGAACGGCGTCCCTTCAGGCTCAGCGTGGGACGGATCGAGAACAACCTCGCCATCTGCGCCTCCTCGTCTCGCGGTGAACGAGGGCGGGGACCCTCCGCATCCTTGAGCATCATGCCACGGGAACCGAGCGTGGTCGGCAGACGGCGTCGGTCCGCTGGGGGAGCCGGGAATCACGAGCTTGGCCGACTGCCCTCGGCCGCCTGGGTATCTACGGTGGGGCCCGGATCCGGGCCGTCGAACCAGCCCGGAAGGAGTGCATATGGACGCTGACCTCGTGCTGGAAGGCGGTGGGGTGAAAGGCATCGGGTTGGTCGGTGCCTTCTCGACCCTGGTCGACCACGACTACACGTTCCACCGGATCGCGGGAACGTCGGCCGGCGCGATCGTGGGCGCGCTGATCGCCGCCGGCATGCCGCCCGAGGACCTCCAGCGCGTGATGCGCACGGTCGACTACGGGCACTTCCAGGACGAAGGCTTCGTCGACCACCTGGGCTTGGTGGGCAAGGGCATCTCGATCCTGTTCGAGAAGGGGATCTACGAGGGGCGCTACCTGGTCGAGTGGCTGGACGGGATCTTGATGGACCTGGGTGCGCGCACGTTCGGCGATCTCCGCATCGAGGACCCGAACTCCTCGCTGCCCACCGAGCGGGCCTACAAGCTCGTCATCATGACCTCCGACGTCACCCGAGGCAGGCTGGTGCGGCTGCCCTGGGACTACCCGAGGTACGGGTTGGACCCGGACGAACAACTGGTCGCCGACGCCGTGCGCGCATCGATGTCGATCCCGTTCTTCTACGAGCCGCAGCGGTTCTACGGGCGCGACGAGCAGGGCGAACGGGTCCGCTCGTTCATGGTCGACGGCGGCATGCTCTCGAACTTCCCGATCGAGGTGTTCGACCGAACGGACGGGAAGCCGCCCCGGTGGCCCACGTTCGGGATCAAGCTCTCGGCGAAGCCGTCCGTGCCCTGAGCTGCAGCGCTTCGAGGTGAAGGGGGCGCTGGGTCTGGCGCGAGCCATGGTGGGGACGATGACGAACTTCCACGACCAGATGCACATCGACGATCCGTCGGTCCTGGCGCGCACGATGTTCGTCGACACCCAGCACGTGAAGGCCACCGACTTCGACATCGACGAACCCTCGCAGGACATGCTGTTCACGAACGGGGAGCGCGGCGCCGGGAAGTTCCTGTCGGGGTGGGACTTCGAGCGCTACGTCGCGGAGTTCCGCAGCGACACCACGATCGACCTCACGGCCGAACACCCCCGGGTCGACGCGGGCTGAGCCCGACGCTTCCATCGGGCCTGGCTAGTCTGGGCCGATGGCATCCCAGATCGAGGACTACGGCCTGATCGGCGACCTGCAGACGGCTGCCCTGCTGGGTCGCGACGGCTCGATCGACTGGTGCTGCTTCCCGCGCTTCGATTCCGGCGCCTGTTTCTCGGCGCTGCTGGGCGGGCCCGATGACGGCCGCTGGCTGCTGGCACCGTCCGAGCCCTTCCAGGTGATCAGCCGGCGCTACCGCCACGACACGCTGGTGCTGGAATCGGTGCTGGAGACCGCGTCGGGCTCGGTGCGCACGATCGATTTCATGCCACCCCGTGGCACGACGCCCGACATCGTGCGGATCGTCGAGGGCCTCACCGGTTCGGTGCCCATGACGCTCGAACTGACGATCCGCTTCGATTACGGGCACATCGTGCCGTGGGTCCGGCAGATCGATGACGCGCTCGTCGCGATCGCCGGGCCGGACGCGTTGTGCCTGTGGTCTCCGGTGCCGACGCGGGGGGAAGGCATGAAGACGATGGCCTCGTTCACGGTGGACGCCGGGCAGCGTATCCCCTTCGTCCTGACATGGTTCCCGTCGCATCAGCCCACGCCCGATCCGATCGATGCCGAGGTGGCCCTCGACGACGCCGAGGGGTTCTGGCTCGACTGGTCGGGCACCTGCGTGAACGACGGGGACTACCACGAGGAGATCAGGGAGTCCCTGCTGGTGTTGAAGGCGATGACGTTCCAACCGACGGGCGGCATCGTGGCGGCGCCGACCACCTCGTTGCCCGAGGAACCCGGCGGCGAGCGGAACTGGGACTACCGCTACTGCTGGCTGCGCGATGCCACGTTGACCCTGCTCGCGATGCTCCGCGCCGGAGCCAAGGACGAGGCCGTCAACTGGCGTGGATGGCTGCTGCGCGCCATGGCGGGGGATCCGGCAGACCTGCAGATCATGTACGGCCTCTCGGGAGAGCGACGCCTCGACGAACGCATCCTGGAATGGTTGCCCGGCTACGAGGGAGCGACGCCGGTCCGGGTGGGGAACGCGGCGTCCGAACAGCTGCAGCTCGACGTCTACGGCGATGTGATCGATGCGCTGTACCAGACGAGGCGGCAGGGAGCGCCGGCCGACGACAACGTGTGGTCGCTCACCCGCAAGCTGCTGGAGTGGCTCGAGGAGGGGTGGAAGCTGCCCGACCACGGCATCTGGGAGGTGCGCGGCCCGGCCCGCCACTTCACCCACTCGAAGGTCATGGCGTGGGTCGCCTTCGATCGCGCGGTCCGGGCCACCGAGGAATGGGGACGCGAAGGCCCGGTCGAGCGATGGCGGGCGATCCGGGACGAGATCCACGCGCAGGTGATCGAGCGGTCCTGGAGCGAACACCATCAGGCGTTCGCGCAGTCGTACGGCTCCGATGAACTGGACGCCAGCGTGCTGCTGATGGCGTCGGTGGGCTTCATGCCCGCCACCGACCCACGGTTCGTCTCCACGGTGGCGGCGGTCGAGCGCGAGCTGGTCTCCGGCGGGCTGGTGATGCGATACCGCGCCCGTGCCGACGGGGCGATCGACGGCATCACCTCCGACGAGGCAGCGTTCCTGCCGTGCTCGTTCTGGCTCGCCGACGCGCTCGCCCTGATCGGCGAGTTCGACCGGGCCCGCGAGCTGTTCGAGCGCCTGCTGGACCTGCGCAACGAACTGGGGCTGCTCTCCGAGGAGTACGACCCCGTCGCGAACCGGCAGCTGGGGAACTACCCCCAGGCGTTCACGCACCTCGCGCTGATCAACACGGCGTTCGTCCTGCGCGAAGGCCGGCCGCTCCGCGGCCGCGGGTGACGGCCGGATCTCCGTCGGTCAGGTCAGCCGGTTCCTTCGACCTCCACGTCGTCACGGACGACCCGCACGACGACCTCGGTGGTGCGTTCGTCGGCGCGCCGCTTCGCGCGTCGCTTCTTCATCCACATCCCGGTGAGGCCGGCGACGGCCGAGCTGGTGACCGCGGTGCCGACGAGGGTCTTCACCGACCGGAGGGGCGAGGGGATCCGCGCCTCCAGTTCGCTGAGGTCGGCCTCGACCTGCCGCCGGGTCTCCTCGATCTCCTTCACCTTGCGATCTGCTGCTTCGCCCACTGGACGTCCTCCTTCACCGTTGCCTGCGTCTGCTCGACCCCGCCCGCCGACCGCATCGCGGCGCGCCCGGCCAGGAACAGGATCACCCCGCCGAGGATGAACACGCCGGCCACGATCAACCGGGACGCCCACGCCGGCAGCACGATGTCCAAGCGCCGCGGCGGCCGAAGCCGCCAGGTACCCGAGCGCGTACAGCGCCAACACGCCGCCCGCCGCGAGCAGCCCGATCGCCTGTGCGCGGGCCGCGATGGCCTCGGTGGCCTCGATCTTCGCCAGTTCCACCTCGTGACGGAACAACTGGGTGACCCCGTCGATCACGCTTCGCGCGACCGCCGCCACCGACCGTCGTTCCGCCGTCGTCGTCCCCGTCGCTCCCGTTCCCACCGAAGGGTCCGAGGCCTTCGGATCGCCGTCGTCTCCGAACGTCACGTCCACGATCTCCTCCTCCTTGCGTTCTTCCTGCCTCGCCGATCGACGAAGGGCTCGCCGGTCGGCCTCGGTCAGCTCCCCTTGCAACGAACGCGGCCAGAGCCCGTGCTGTTGTACCGCGTTCACCTCGGCGCCGTACAGCGTCAGTTGGGCCCCGAGGTAGATCCACGCCAGCAGGCCGATCACCAACGCGAAGGTTCCGTACACATCGGAGGAAGACGACACGCGATCGGCCACGATCCACCCTCCGAGGCTCAGCAGGACCGTCCATCCGAGCCCCGCGAGGCAGGCACCGGGCAGCACCTGGCGCCAGGTGAGGTCGGCGGCCGTCAGGACGCGATAGGCCACGGCGAAGAGCACCACGTTGAGGACCGCCGAGCCCGCCAGGGCCACGATGGTTCCCGCGGTGCCGCTCGCGGTGGTCGCCAGCCCGGCGAGCACCGCGCCACCGAGGACGAAGACGCCCAGCACCGCCAGCATGACGAGCGCCATCGCGATCGAGGCCGGCGTCCCACGCCGATGCTTCCGGGGGACGTCCCAGACGGTGTCCATCGCGACCTGCGCCGCGCGCACGGCGCCGAGCCCCGCCCACAGCGCCAGGACGATCCCGATGGCCAGCGTCAGGCCCGAGCCGTCGATCTGGCCCACGTTGCTCCGGATCTGGGTGCCGATCACCGGGAACTGGGCCAGGGCCGAGTCCAGGAGCTGGTCCTGGAGGTCGGGCCGGTCGCGAAGGATGATCCCGGCCAGCGACGTGAAGACCATCAGCAGCGGGAACAACGAGAAGAACCCGTAGTAGGCGAGGGCGGCCGCGAGCGAACCGGCCCCGCTGTCACCGAAGCGCTTGACGACGGCCAAGCGGGAAGCCCACCCACGGGTGGGTTCGCTGGAACCCGTCCAGCTTCCTGATCGGTGCGTTGATGTCCACGGTGCAGCCATTCCCTCAGGGAGGCAAAGGAAACGGGAGGCCGAACGCATCGGGCATGCCTGTGGCACGCTTCACCCCATGGCCGAAGACCCTCGCACCGAGCTCGACCGCGTGATCCAGGACCTCCAACGCATGGAGCAGGCAGCAGGGCTCCGCGACCGCGGCGGGCGGCATGCTGCACGCCGCGCGGACGATCCTGCTGGAGGTGGCGCGCATCACCGAGTTCGGCGGCGCCGTCACCGACGACGAGCCGGCGGGCTAGCTGCTGCGCTCGCCCTCGTAGTACTCGTAGGCCGACATCGCCTTGCCGGTGCTCGAGCGCCACTCGCGTTCGTGCGAGGAGCGTTTGCCCAGCACCTTGGCCATCTCGCGCACGTGCTCGGCCACCGATCCGCAGCACGAGCCGATGTAGCGCACGCCCGCCTCTCGGGCGTCGGCGGCGAACCGGGCGAGGTCGCCGCGGGGGAGCGTCATCGCGGTGAGCTCGGTGGGGAACTCGTCGAACGACGTGAAGTCGGGCCGCTCCTCGGTGGTGGCGTAGGCGACCGGCTGGGCCGCCACCGGCACCGCACCGCCGACGGCTTTCACCATCTCGGCGGCGATCGGCAGCTGCTGGACGGGGGAGTTGAGGCAGTTCACGCCCACGATGTCGGCGCCGGCATCGGCGAGCTTCTTCGCCGCTTCGCCGGCGGTGTCGCCCTCGTAGGCCTTCGCCGGCAGGGTCTCGAACGACATCGTCACCATCACCGGCAGGCCGGTCTGCTTCGCGCGTTCGACGAACAGCAGCGCCTCGCCCAGGAACGAGAACGTCTCGCCGATCCAGAAGTCGGGCGGTCCGGCGTCGAGCTGATCCTGGAGCTGGCGATCGAGCAGCGCGCGGACGTGATCGGGGCTGGCGGCATCCGCAGGGTCGTAGGCCCAGGTGAGGGAGAGGTTGCCGGCCACGAGCGCGTCGCCCTCGGTGGCGACCTCGCGAGCGATGCGCACCGCCGTGCGGTTGATGTCGTCGACGCGGTCGGCCAGGCCCACGGTCGCGAGCTTGTCGTCGCTGGCGTAGAAGGTCATGGTCTGCAGCACCTCGGCGCCCGCCATCAGGAACTCGCGGTGCAGCTGCGCCAGCGCCTCCGGATGCTCGATCACCACCTCCGGCGTGAACGGACCCGCCTGCACGTAGCCGCGCTTCTCCAGCTCGAGCAGGTAGCCGCCGTCGCCCAGCACCGGACCTTCGGCCAGCCGTTCCAGGATCCCCTTCGTCACGTGACCGCCCCCTTGGACTCAGCAGCGAGTGTACGAGTCGAACCTGCAGCGCCCGGCCTCCGGCGAGGCACCGCGGGTCACACCGCGCCCACCACCGATCGAAGCGGCACGCAGGTCGCGGGCGTATGGTCCTCGCCAGGAGGACGATGAACGCCAAGCGGATCGGCTGCATCGTGGCGGTGACGTTGTGCTGCTCCCAGGCCAGCGCCCTGGCCGCTCCCGGCGACCTCGACCCCTCGTTCGGTGGGGACGGCGTCGTGCACACCAACCTCTCCTCGGATCGACGCGGCCGGGACACGGCGTTCGGTCTCGCGGTGCAAGCCGATGGTTCGATCGTCGTCGTGGGACGTGCGGGCCCGCGGTTCGGCGTCGTCCGCTACGACGACGACGGAACCTTGGACGACGGGTTCGGCCAAGGAGGCAAGGTCCGGACCGACGTCGGCCCGGGTCCGGACACGGCCTCCGATGTCGCGCTGCAATCGACCGGCAGGATCGTGGTGGCCGGCACGTCGACGGGACCGGGTGGCGGGTTCGCCGTCGTGCGGTACCGAGCGAACGGCACGCTCGATCCCTCGTTCGGCGATCACGGGGTCGTGCTGACCTCGTTCCCAGGGTCCGATGAGGGGGCCATGGACGTCGCGATCGACGCCGAGGACCGGATCGTCGTGGTGGGCCATGCGGGCGGCGCCTTCGTCACCGCTCGGTACGAGACCGACGGCCGGCTCGACGACTCGTTCTCGGCCGACGGCGTCGCCCGCACGAACCTCACCAGGCGGAAGGATGTCGCGGCGGCGGTCGCGATCCAGGCCGACGGTGCGATCGTGGTGGTCGGGACGGCACGCTTCGAACCGGGAGGAGCCGGCCAGCGCTGGGCCGAGGTGCGATACGAAGAGAGCGGCCAGCTCGACGACACCTTCCATCTCGACGGCGTCCGGATCGAGGGACCGTCGAGCTACGGCAACGTCGCCTTCGACGTGGCGATCGGCAACGACGGTCAGATCCTGGTGGTGGGCACGGTCGGCGTGGGGGGGTTCGACACCGACACGCGCTCGGGGGTGATCCAGCTCGATCCGTCGGGCCAGCTCGATCCGAGCTTCAGCACCGCGGGCACCCGCAGCTTCAACGTCACGAACCGGCCGGATACGGCGACCTCGGTCGTCATCCAGGACGACGACGACATCGTCGTGGCGGGCGTCTCGGCAGCCGGCGGCCCGTTCCTGCCGAGAGCATGGGTGGTGCGCTACCAACCGAACGGGGATCTCGATCACACGTTCAGCGACGGCAGGGTGCTCACGGATCCAGCCGCAGCGCGGATCGCGAACGACGTCGCGATCCAGCCCGACGGCGACGTCGTCATCGTCGGCAGGGCCGGGACCCGCTCCGCGACTTCGCGACCCTTCGACTCCTGGGTGCCTGAGGACTAGGTGTAGCCCCAGCGCGTGTGGTCGCGCACGCGGCCGTCATCCGGGCTTGCGCAGCGACCCGATGATCTCGAGCACCGAGGCGCGCGAGTAGACCGGATCATCGGGCTGCGTCACCATCGGCGGAACGACGACATCGGTGGGTGGATCGGTCGCACCCAGCTCGGCCAACGCGTCGCGGTAGGCGGCGTACGGCGCCTTCCGATAGAGCTCGAGGCCGCGAGCGCGGAGCGCGGCTTCGTGCGATCGGTTCCCCGTGATCCGGTGCAGCTCGACGTCGAGCAGGAACCGGTCGCCGGCCTCATCCACGCGAGCGCTCAGATCGTCGAGGTCGGCACGGTCGGCGTTCGACCCCAGCGCCGACAGCACCCGCAGTTCCAGGTCTGGGCGTCCCAGGCTCCGCGCTTCGGCGAGCACATCGCCGGCGTCGTCCATCGAGGCTCCCAGGAGGGCGTGCACCTCGACCGCCACCGTCCGGAACTCGATCAAGGTGTGCGGCCGATGCAACGCCAGCTCGATGGGGATCGAGGCCTCCAGGATCGCGCGCCGGTCCGCCGGATCCAGGTCGGGGTCGGCGCCCAGGCGCAGCAGGTTGTCGCACGCCAGCCCGATGTCTCCGAGCGAGATCGCCGCGTGCAGCCCGCGCAGGGACAACGTGGTGACCGCGCGGTCATCGCCGAGGAGGAGCCGAAGCTCGGCTTCGTTGCTCACGCTGAGCGCGAGGTGCCGGCGGTAGCCGATCTCGACCGCGACCTCGCGCGCGGCGAGCATCGCCTCCAACGCCTGCGCGACGTCGCCCGCCATCGCGCACGCCGTGGCAAGGTCGCTCCGGAGATGGACGAGCCGGACCCGGTCCTCACCCAGTTCCGCTTCGGTCACCGCCCGTCGCAGGGCCTCGACGGCGCTCTGCAGGGCGTATCGATGGATCTGCACCGTGCCGAAGGCGCCGATGGCACGCGCCATGGTGTCGTGATCGTCCGCCGGGACCCCTTGGATCGCCGCCCGGGCGACGTCGGTTGCCTCGTCGAAGCGGCCGACCTCGACGAGCGCCCGGCTCAACAGCTCGGCGGCGGCCACCGTGTCCGTCGTCGAACCCGCTCCCCGGGTGCGAGCCAGCACCTGCGTCAACGTCTCGACGGCCTCCTCGCTCGCCCCGCCGATCAGCGAGCGTTCGCCGGCCAGCATCCCTCGGCGTCGATCGAGGTCGGCATCGGTGCAAGGTTCCTCGACGAGGACCCCCACCCGGCCGAGGTCGCCCTGCACCATGAGCATCGAGGCGAGGCCGATGCGGACCTCCTCGGACCGATCGCCGATGTCCCGTGCTCGGTCGAACCAGATGATGGCGTCCTCGACCGCCCACGCCGCGCTCGACTGCACGCCGGCCGCGGGATACCAGGTTCGCTGCCGGTCGAGATCGTCGGTCAGCGCGAAGTGACGAGCGATCTCCACGGGCTGTGCATCGCGTCGCTCGAGCGTTCGACCGATGCTGCCGTGCACCATGCGCCGCGATCCGTGGCTGAGGCGTTCGTAGGCCGCCTCGCGAACGGACGCGTGGCGGAACCCGAGGGAGTTCCCGTCCTGCGTCTGCACGGCGAGCAATCCCTGGTGCACGAGGTCCTCGAGCCTGGCAGGCAACTCGGGTTCCGACTCGTCGCCTCGACCCATCGCCGCGTCGAGTTCATCGACCACGATGGGCCGGCCGAACGCGCTCGCCCAGATCAACGGCCGCAGGTCCTCGTCGGGCAGGCCGTCGAGCCGGGCCTGCAGGAGTGGGGCGAGACCGGTCGTGAGCAGGGCGTCGTCGCCGAGATCGATCATCGCCTCGATCATCAGCGGGTTGCCGGCGGCACGTTCGACGATGCGAGCGAGCCGTGCATCGTCGATGTCCCGATCCGTGCGCGCAGCCACCGTGGCCGCGACCTCGCGAGCCTCGTCGTCGTCGAGTTCGCCGAGGTCGATCACGATGTCGTCCTCGCGCGCCGGGAACGGCGGGCCGTCCGACGGCAGGCGCTGGGTCACCACGATCGCGATCGGCGCATCGCTGGGACGGTCCGTCAGGAGGTCGAGCAGTCGCGCGGACGAGCGGTCCGCCCAGTGCCAATCCTCGAGCTCGATCACCAGCGGGCGTTCGCGCGCCGAGGCCTGGATCGCGCGGGCGGCCAGGTCCTCGGCCACCTCGTTGCGCACCTCGCCGCTGATGGTCGCCGACCGCGGCGTCTCCTCGAGCCGGCGTCCGATGAAGGGGCCGAGGAGCGGCGCGAGGTCGCCGGCGCCGGGCACCAGCGACGCCAGGCCCGCCGCCACGTCCTCGTCGGCGTGCATGATCGACCGCATCACCGGCTGCCACCCCGAGTACGGCGTGGCGTCACCGAGCCCGGCGAACCCACCCCCGACGACGTGCCATCCACGGGCCGTCGCGCGTTCGGCCACGGCTCGCGTCAGCCGTGACTTGCCGATACCGGCCGCCCCCCGGATCACCACCCTGCGGAGACCGGGGACACCGGGGTCCAACGCTCGCTCCGCGTCGGCGAGCTCGTCCGTGCGCGCCAGCATCGGTCCATCGGTCGCGAGCCGGTTCGTGGGCCAGGGCCGGTGTCGTTGGCCCACCAGCCGACGCACGCCGACACCCTCATCCTTGCCTTTCACCCGCACCGTGCGCCGGTCGTCGAAGTCGAACATCGTGCCGGCCGCCTCGGCGGTGGCCTCATCGACGAGCACGGCGTCCGGGTCGGCGCGCTGCATCAGCCGTGCCGCCAGGTTCACGGCATCGCCGATCACCGTGTACACGCTTCGTGATGGTCCGCCGAGCAGCCCCGCGAACACCGTGCCGGTACCGACACCGATCGACGATCCGGGCAGCGACCGTGTCAGACGCGACGCTGCCGCCACCGCGCGGCAGCCGTCGTCGGGACTCGACGTCGGAGCACCGAAGGTCAGCAGCGCCACCGTCCCCTTGTCGCCGCCGGTGATCTGGATCGTCTCCCCGCCCAGGGTCGAGGCCACGTCGACGATCTCCCGGAGCACCTCCGGTACGGCCGCGCGGGTCGCGGCATCGCCGGCGGCGAACGGCACCTGGGCGAAGAGCGTCGTCACCCGACGATGACCGTCGATCAAGGTGGTGTCGCCGCGCCGGATCCGCTCCACGGTCACCGGATGGGCGAAGCGCCCGAAGTCGACCGAGCCGGCGGCGTGCTCGATCGAGGCAACGCCGGCGGACGGCGACGTGCCGGCGGCCGGCGCTCGGGTCACGACCTCGCCGGGCTCGGCTTCGCCTTCGGCCGCCACGGCTCCGTCGATGGCGTCCCCTTGCGTCAGGACCAGCAGCCGGTCGGGTCCTCCGCCCACGGTCACATCCACCGTGCCGGCGGCGATCCCGATCCGCACGGCGAAACCGAACTCGCCGATCGAGGTGGTGAGTGGCTTCCGCGCCCGGGAGGTTCGGGCCAGCGCTCGTGCGCACGCCGAGGCGTCGTCGAAGGCCGATCCGCCGGCCCACACGGCGGTGATCGCATCCCCCCCGAACGCGACGACCTCGCCCCCGGACGCACCGATCGTGTCGATCGCCGGCTCGAAGAAGCCGTTGAGGATCCGGACGAGCTCCTCGGTGCCCGATGTGCCCAGTCGTCCCAGCCGCTCGCTGAGCGTGGTGAACCCACTGACGTCGAGGAAGAGCGCCGCACCCCCGAACCGACCCATCGCGCCCGGGGCGACCTCGTGGAGATCCGCGGCCCGGAACATCCCGGTCGGGACCAGCGCCCTGGCGGGATCCGTCCCGATCACCGGCGGCGTCTCCCCGTGCGGTGGCCAGGAGACGAGGTCATGACGCTCAGGATAGACTTCGCGATCTGACCACTCCGCCCCCGAACGAACGGAGGACCGTCATGTCTCGAGCCAGGATCACCGTCGCGATCGCCGTGGTGGCATTGACCATCGGCTTGGCCCCTTCGGCCTCGGCGAAGTTCACGACGCCACAACGGCGCCGACGTCACGCAGACCGACGTGGTGAACGGCGACGAGTTCAACACCTGTGGGAACCGCATCTCCGGGCTCGCGGGCTTCGGCACCAGTACCGGGGACCTCGACACGACCGACCAGGCGGTCATCGATACGGTGACCCGCACCGTGAAGTACGAGGTGTTCCAGTTCCCGGCGGGGAGCACTCCGTCCGACTTCCAGTTCCTCGAGGATCCGAACACGGGCGTCGGTTCCTACGTCAAGTTCGACGGCAACGGGAACGTGATCGAGTCCGCGCCGCGGGTCCTAGCCTTCGAGACGGCCCCTCGCGTGATCATCCCCGGTGGGCCGCTGGCACAGCCGGAAGACTTCGACCCCACGCAGTTCCTCTACATCTACTCGCAGGTCGCCTTCGACCAGACCATCAGCCCTGCGGCGCCGGTCGGCTCCACCCTGGGGATCAAGCCATTGAGTGGCGCCGCGCTCCGGGTGTTGAACGTGGTGGCGTGCACGACGCCCCCACGAACGTGGTCGCCTCGATCGACGCCCAGCCCGGCCTGTCGAAGAACCCGGTGAAGATCTCGTCCACCAGCCCGACGCTCGTCATCCTGGTGAAGGGGAGCGCGACGTTGGACGTCACGAAGATCGCCACGGCCAAGGTCGGCAACGCCTCACCGGTGGTGAGTGGCGTGTTCTCGGTGCTGAGCAAGCCGGCCGACCTCACCGGGACGGTCGCAAGGATCGTCTCTACTTCTTCCGGCCCAGCCAGACCGGGCTGACGTGCTCGTCGACGTCGGTGACGATCGGCGGCACGCTGGCCGGCGGTGCGCTCTGGTCGGGGACCGACGCGATCAAGGCGGTCTGCTGAACCGCGTCTGAGGCTCGTCGGTAGCACCCTGGACGCGGCAGGAGCCGAGGGCTCAGGAGTAGGCCCACCTCGAGTGGTCCCGGACGCACGACCCGTCGGCGCACCACGTCGTGGCGACGCGCACCCTCAGTGGGATGTCGTTGTCCGCCTCTTCGAGCCGGACCCACCACGGGATGAACCGGACACGCAGGGTGGTCGGATCGACGCGCGTCACCTTGCTCGTCCAACAGCACGGCGATGAGGCGAACTCTCCGTTGCGGAACCAGATCGCTCCCGCACGACGGAAGAAGTATCCGTCGTGCTGGTAGGCGCCGTTGGTGAAGTCGCCGTCGGGCGCGCCCTGGATCACGGCGTAGACCCGGCGGTCCGGGTCCAAGGTGCTGCCGTATCGCAGGGCCGATGACGTGAACCCCGGCCAGAACCGCACGGTGAGCATCAATCGGTCCTGGCCTTTGGGCCTGACATCGACCTGACGAAGGTCGAACGGACCGTCGGTGTCGTCGGCATCGGGCACCCCTGCCCGGGCGATCCCTGGGAACAGGGCGAGCACCAGCACCGCGAGCGTCACCAGCGAGCCCATGCGTTTCACGCCGCGCACCTCCTGCGCTCCATCACGCGCCGCCCCGAAGCCGGTCGTCGATCAGCAGGGGAACTGCGTCGTGTCCTTGCTGGCCGCATACAGCCCGGTGCCGGCGAACTTCGCCACCACCTTGCACGAGCCGGACTTCGGCCGGGCGAACGAGGTGTTGAAGCCGCCGCCGGCCTTGACCGACGGCTCCTTCTCCGCCACCTTCACCCACTTGCCGCTCTGCTTGCGCGAGAGCACCAGCGAGATCTCCGAGCCCTCGAGCGGCGGCGTGAGCGTACCCGACGCCTTCAGCTTCGACGCCGTCTTCGTCACGCCGACGGTCGTCGTGGTGTCGGCCTTCGACAGCGTGAACTTCCGACCGTTCGACCACGGGCCCTGCTTGCCGTCGGCGTCCAGGCGGCGGATCCGCCACGCGAACACCCCGGGTTCCAGGGCCTTCGTGGGCGCCCAGGCCGACATCTTGGTGGTCTGGCTCAGCACCTTGTTCGCCGGCGAGAAGGCGAGGTCGCCGTTCTCGTAGACCTCCAGTTCGTACTTCGCGGCGTAGTCCTGCGGCGTCCACGTGAAGTACGGCAGGTTGCCGACCAGTTCCACGTCGGCGCCCGGCGCCTGCAGCGAGATCTTCGGGGAGGACTTGACGACCGACCACACGAGGCTCCGCGTCAGCGCGTTGCCGCTGCCGTCGATCGCCTGCACCCGCCAGTAGAGCGTGCCCTCCGGATAGGTCTTGTCGTACGGCGTGTAGCTGGTCTGATCGACGGTCTTGTCGTCGAGCAGGGTCGCGAAGTCGTTCACGGTGGACACCTGGATCCGGTACTGGCGGGCTTCCTGCGTCGGTGCGTCGACGTCGGCCAGGTTCGTGGCCAGGAAGTCGTCCCAGGTGAACGTCACCAGATCGGCCACGCTCGAGCCGTCGGCGGGGCTGTCGAGCTCGACCGCCTTCGACAACTTGCGGAAGGCGAACGCCTCGTCGAACACGGTGGCGTCGAACTTGCCGCAACGGTTCGCCGTGACGCAGGGCCGGACGAACCAGTAGTAGGCGTTGCCGGCCTGGTTGTCCAAGAGTGACTCGCGCGGCGTCAGCGTCGTGTACTGCGTGCGGTAGGTCTTCACGACGTTCGTGAAGTTCGCGTCCTGCGCCACGTACACGAGGTACAGGCCGGCGCCGGGTTCCTCGTCCCACTCCAGCGTGGGGGTGTCCTTCACGGTGCACGGCGTCAGCGCCGAGGAGCACGGGCCCACGTAGGAGGCCGTGCCGATCACGTCGACCGAGAAGTCCCGGCTGGCGCTGATCGCCATCGGCGTCCCCGACACGCCGTCGAACGCCTTGACGCGCCACGTGTAGTCGCCCGGGGTCAGCGGGTCGCCCGCGTAGGTGAACCCACCGTAAGGGAGCTCCGCCGTACCGCTCAGTTTCTGCTCGACGCCGGAGCCGGCCACCGAGTACCACACCTCGTAGTACTCCGCGCCCGTCAGTGGCGTCCATGTCATCGACGGCATCACCACGTCACCGGCACCGTCCGCCGGCGTGAGCAACGAGACCGAGCCCGCGGTGGTCGCGGGGTCGAGGTCGAACGTGCGCTCGTCGCCGATGATGCTGAGCCCACCGTAGGAGTCCACGGTCTGGACGCGCCAGGTGAACGGGCCGTCGGGCAGCGAGTTCGACAGTTCGGAGATCGGCGTCCACGACGTCGCCGCCGTGGTCACGGTCGCCGTCCCGCCACCGGGCTTGTCGATCGTCACCTTGTACTTGCCGATGCCGGGCACCGAGTCCCAGACCAGGACCGGGTTCTCCACCGTGGCGCCGTCGGCGGGCGACACGAGCACCGGGGTGTCGTCGGTGTCACCCCGGAACAGGAACCGCGAGACGTCCGACCACGGCGCGACGACGCCGCCCGTGTTGTCCACGCCGCGCACGCGCCAGTACGACACGCTGCCCGGGGCGGTCTCGAACTCCGAGCCGTTGCACGAACCGGCGGGGCCGGGGCCCGTACTCGAGACGACCTCGTAGTAGGTCAGCTCGGTGTGGTTCGTGAAGCATGAGGAGTAGGTGCTGGGGGAGAAGTTCACGTCGTCGCCGAGTTGGAGCTCGTAGGTCGAGGCGTGCTCGATCGGCGTCCAGGAGAACGTCGGCGTCGTCACCGAGTTGGCGACCGTGTCGGCCGGCGTCACCGGCGTCGGCGTGTCGGTCCAGGAACGGGTGAACTGCCATTCCTGCGACCATGCGCCCAGGTTCGGCGTGGAGGCGGCATCGCGCGCCCGGACGCGCCAGAAGTACGACGCGTTGTCCAGCGTGACGGGCTTCGCGTAGGACGTCCCCTTCACGATGACGTCGACGTCGACGTTGTTGGCCCAGTCGGCGTTCGGGCTGACCTGCAGCTGATAGGTCGAGGCACCGGCGACGGGATCCCAGGAGAACAGGACGTCCTCGACGGTGGAGCCATCGGCGGGGGTCGACAGGTCGGGGCTGCTCCCGGGCCAGGAGATGTCGTAGGACCAGGTCGGAGACCAGGAGGAGGCTCCGCCGGTCGACGACAGTGCCTGCACGTGCCAGTAGAAGGACTGCCCGATCGTCTGGGGCTCGGTGAGGGTGTAGGCCGTGTTGACCGTGGTCGCGGTGGTGGCGCCGATGAAGTCCGACGCGTCGTCGATCTCGATCCGGTAGCTGGTGGCTCCCGCCACCGCGTCCCACTGGAACAAGGGCGGCTCGGTCGGGAACGACAGCGTCGTGCCGTCCGAAGGACCCGTCTGGTTGGGCTCGGCGATCGCTGCGCTCGCGGGACGCGCGATGAGCAGGGGCAGCGCGAGGGCGAGTGATACGAGGGCGATCGTGGCTCGCTTCGGAGCATCGGTGCGCCAGGCCATGTGTGCGTGCAAGGGGGATCCTCCTGGGATCGTTCGACTGATGTCCCGAAGGACATCGGCAGCGGGGACACCGAACCTGAAACGCCGGATCCGTTTTCGAACGGTCGTCTACCGGTCGTCCCTGAAGCGCCCCGCCATCGTGACGTTCAACGAGCCCAGGAGCAGCACGACCCCGAACAGGAGCCCGGCGCGCGCGATCGGATGGAGCCCGGGCGCGTGGCCGAAGAGCAGGCCTGCGAGTCCGAGCACGAGGATGAACTCACCGATCTGGACGAGCGCCCAGATGCCACGCATGCGAGGACGGCGGACGGGATCGCGATCCATCGACCGAGCATAGGGCTCCGAGGTTCAACCCGTGACGACGTCGACGGTCACGCCGCGCTGCGCTTGCTTCGCCTGCTTGGCGGCGTACATCTTCTCGTCGGCCCGGCCGAGGAGGTCGTCGATCGAGCCCACCGCCCGATCCAGTTGGATCACCCCGACGCTGAACGAGATCCCACGGGTGGCCACGAGGTCTTGCTGCACACGGCCGAGCGCGTCCTCCGCGCCGCTGCGGTCGGTGTGGGGCAGCAGCACGACGAACTCGTCGCCGCCGATCCGGGCCACCAGGTCGGTGGGACGCAAGTGGGTGCGCAACGCGTCGGCGACCGCCCGCAGGACCTCGTCGCCGGCGGCGTGCCCGCGCTCGTCGTTGATGCGCTTGAAGTCGTCCAGGTCCAGGTAGGCGAGCGAGAGCGGACCGCCGTAGCGACGGGAGGAGTACATCTCGCGTTGGGCCTCTTCCTCGAACCATCGGAAGTTGGCGACGCCGGTGAGCGGGTCGGTGCGCGCGAGCCGTCGTTCGAGTTGATGGGCGGCGCGCAGCTTCGCCAGCACCACCACGACGACGACGAACACGCCGAGTCGCATCGCGGCGTTCCAGAAGGGGATCACGCCGACGCCGGTCTCGATCGCGAGGTCGCCGATCAGGCTCACCACCGTGCACGCGATGGCCACGGCGATGCCCCACGACCGGCCGGCGTACGAGGTCGCCACGGCGATCGGGACCAGGTAGAAGAGCCCGAAGCTCAGGCGCACCCCGGTGACGAAGTCCAGCCACCCGATCGCGGCCACCGCGATCATGGCCACGACGAAGATGGTCATGGCGGATCGGTCGCGGAGGAACCGCTCTGGGGCGTTCATGTCCTTTGCCCATCGACGCAACGCCGAAGGCCCCCTTGATACCGGCGTTTGAGCAACCGCGTGCGCGCAGCCATACTCGGAGCCATGACGAAACGATCGCTCGTGGTCCTGCTCGCCCTCGCCGTGTGTGCCTCCCTGATCGCGGTCCCCGCCGCGACGGCTGGGGGCGGGCTCGCCTTGACGGTGTCCAAGGCAGGCAAGGGCGACGGGAACGTGACCAGCAACCCGGCGGGGATCGATTGCGGATCGACGTGCCAGGCGACCTTCGCCGGCGGAACGATGGTCACCCTCACCGCCACGCCGAACGCCACCTCGAGCTTCGTGGGCTGGAAGGGCGATTGCTCGGGCTCCGGCGAGCTGCACCGTGACGATGAACGCCGCTCACTCGGTGCGGGCCGTGTTCGCCCGTGCCTACCGCCCGGATGCGTGGATCAAGCTCTGCGGCCTCAGCACCGGGTGCACGATCAACCCCCCGCCGCACCCGTGGCACGGCAACAACCGTCTACAACAGCACCGCGAAGAAGCAGACCGTCAGCGTGCGCATGGAAGACGGCGAGGGCGTGCGGTTCTGGCTGATCCTGGAGAACGACGGCGTGGGCCGGGACGACGTGATCCACGTCGACGGCTGCCGCGGCACGCCCAGGTTCGTGGTCAACGCGGTGGTCGCCGGGTTCCAGAAGCGTCCCCGGTTCGGACCGGCGATCTACACCACCGAGTTCAAGAACGGCACGCTGACGTTCCCGTTCCCGGCGTCCAAGCCGAACAAGCAGGTCAAGCTCACGGTCAACATCGTCGCGCCGACGACCGCCGAGGGCGTCACGTATCGGTGCCCCATCACGATCAGCTCGGAGCATCAACCCACGGCGACGGACACGATCGCCGGGCGCATGACGACCTACTGACCGTGAAGATCGCGTAAACGTCCGAACGACCTAGGGCTTCCGGCGGCGCAAAGAGCCGATGGTCTGGTTCGCACGCGCCCCGGAAGGGGGACGCTCTTCGCATGTGGAGCGAGCCGGCCCCGCGATGGGAGTTGTTCGAAGGGCGAACCCGCGAGCCCGAACCCGGTTCGCGCGCCGACGCGGTCATCACCCTCACGTTCCTGCTGATCGTGGTGGCGGTTGCGTTGACGGCGTTGGGATGGTGGCTGGTTCGCACCGACGCCCTACGGCCCGTGTTCCATGCCCTGCAACGCGTCGTCGAGGGCATGGGCGGCGCGTGACCGCGCAACCGCGGGCGCGGCCGTTCTGTAGGGACGATGACCCTCTGCGCGTAAGCGTTTCTTCCCGATAGGGTTCTGGGCGTGCTGAGGATCGTGTTGTGGACCCTTGCGGGCATCGTCGTGCTCGACATCGTCATCGCCGGCGTGTTCGCGGCGTGCGCCGCCGGGTACCGGTATCGAGGACTGCGGCAGCTCCGTCACCTCGAGGCGATGTGGCATGGAGAGCCGCAACATGCGTCGTCCTACCCGTGGGCCGGGCGACGGGTGCGACGTCGGCGCGTGATCGCGCCGGTGCGTGCTCGGGACCGTGATCCTGGCCGGCACCGCGATGGCGAACGACGGGGCGCGCGACGTCGTGGGCTCCGCGCTGGACACCCTCGCCACGCGCCTCGGGATCGGCCCCGATCGACAGGACACCGTCGTGGCGGAGCCGGTGTCGGAGGACGCGGCCGGTCCACTTCGCGAACACAGCCAGAGCGGTGTTCCGGAGCGCTCGAACCCGGGAGTCGGTCCAACGCACACATGCGCAGTCGCCAGCCGGCGCAGACGGATCCGCCGTTCGATGACCCGACCACCACGGACCAGGCCGGCGTCGCGCCGACCGGCGGGCCGTCGATGCTGACCGCGACCCCGACCTCGGCGTCGACGATCGAACTGGCCTGGAGCAACACGGCGGGTGAATCGGCCTACCGGGTGGAGCGCTCGACCGACGGTGGGGGAGCCGGTTGGGCGCCGGTGACCACCGTCGGCCAGAACGTGACGGGGTTCACGGACTCGTCCCTGTCGGCGGCGACGACCTATTTCTATCGGGTGATCGCGGTTCGCGACGGTGTGGACTCGGTGCCCTCGGCGGTCGCGTCGGCCACGACCATCCTCGATCCGCCGGCGACGCCGACTCGCTCACCGCCCAGGCGCATCCTCATCCGAGATCGTCCTGACGTGGACGGATGTCGCCACGGAGACCGGCTATCGCATCGAGCGTTCCGATGACGGCGGAACCGGCTGGGTCACGGTCGGCACGGCGGGCCAGGATGTCACCTCGTTCACCGATGCCGGACTGAACCCCGGGACCGGCTACGCCTACCGGGTGATCGCGATCAACGCCGGCGGCGAATCGGTTCCCTCAACGCCGGCGTTCACCACCACGACCATCGCGGACGCGGGAACGCCGGTCGAACCCTCTGCGAGCTGATCTCCCTGGAGTCAGCGGGCGTTCGGCACCACCGGCCTGGAGGTCCCCGCCGTCGGCTTGGGAACCTGGTCCACCTTCGACGTCCCACGCACCGAGGAGGCCGACGCCCGTCTCGTGGTCCAGGCGGCCCTGGACGCCGGCACCCGGGTCATGGACTCCTCGCCGATGTACGGGCGAGCCGAGGGGGTGCTGGGCCGCGCGTTGGGCGATCGTCGCGACGACGCGATCGTCGCCACCAAGATCTGGTCGTCCTCGGTCGAAGAGGGACGCGCGCAGTTCGCGGCGCAGCTGGGCTTCTACGGTGGCCGTGTCGATCTGCTGCAGGTGCACAACCTGGTGGCCTGGCGCGAGCATCTCACCTGGATGGAGGCCGAACGTGACGCCGGCCGTATCGGGATGATCGGCGCCACCCACTGGAACCCGTCGGCGTTCGGCGAGTTGGCCGAGGTCATGCAGACCGGCAGGATCGTCGCGATCCAGATCCCGTGGAACCCGCTCGAGCGCGAGGCCGAGCAGCGCATCCTGCCGCTGGCCGAAGACCTGGGGCTGGGCGTGCTCGCGATGCGGCCGTACGGCGAAGGCGACCTCCTTCGCCGTGCCCCGGCCGCCGAGGACCTCGAACCGCTCGGTGTCGCGTCGTGGGCGGAAGCGCTCCTGCGCTGGTGCCTGTCCGATCCGCGCGTGCACGTGCCGATCCCCGCCACCCGCAGTCCCGATCATGCCGCCGAGAACGCGGCGGCGGGAGACGGCCGGGTGTTCGACGCCGATGAACGCGCCCTGGTGGAGCGGCTGGCAGGCGCCTAGATACGACGACGCCCCCGGCGATGGTCACCGGAGGGCGTCGTACGTGCTATCGAGGATGCTCAGATCGCGGAGTTGTAGTCGTCGCGCTCCTGGACGTGTTCGGTGCCGGTCGAGGTCTGCACGACGTTGTCGCGCACGGTGCTGTGACGTCGGCCACCCATCACCACGAGCAGGATGCCGAGGAGCAGCGACACCACGCCGACCCAGATCGCGATCAGGCCGGCGGCTTCGATGTCGAACCCGTTGGCGTCGGCGGTGACGGCGAACTTCAAGATCGCACCCACCACGATCAACACCAGACCGAATCCGATGAACCCAGTTCCGGTTGTGCGTTGCATGATGCTCCTTCCGGCGCCGTGAGGCTGGCGCGAACGTCGGTGGGCACCCTCCAGGAGCGCCCGAACGCATCTATGCCCCGGTTCGCTGCATCTCAAACCATCTCGCGGCGGGCGAGGACGGCGAGACGATCGCTCAGGCGTCCTCGAGGCGGGCGGTCGCCTTCGCGAGTTCGCGTTCGGCACGCTTGAGGTCGAGTTCGCCGGCGCTCGCTTTCGCGGCGGCGTCGGCGTGCTTGGCCTCGACCTTCGCCAGGCGCTCCCGCATGCCTTCGAGTTCGCGCGCGAACCCGTCGGCGGTCTGGCGCGCCTTGCGCACGATCCGCTCGGCGGCGTCACGATCGCGACGCAAGCGCGCGACGTCGGCCTGCAACTCGCGGCGGTCGGGGGCGGACGACTTCGCCCGGGCCTTCGCCTTCCCTTTCGCCTTCGAGGAGGTCGTGGTCGCGGCTTCCTCACCATCGTCGGGGACCGCGGTGAGCCCGAACACCTCGCCGAACCCCCCGGGCGCGTCCGGCACGCGTTGCATCGTGCCGGTCGCGAGCTCGCGACCGGGCTCGGCCTCGAACGATGCGACCTCGAGCGCGCTGGTCATCGCGCCCACCTGATTGTCGGCGCTGCGCCCGGCGTCCGTGAGGACGCCAGACGCGGACTCGACGAGCCGCGCGACGGCCGCGCGTCGAGCCACCGTCGCCGTTCGCAGGCGTTCGGCGCCACCCTTGGACGAGGAGAGCGCCGCCTGCTGAGCCGCCCGGAGTTCGGCGCCGGCGTCGAGCAACGCGGTGACGCCCTCGGCGTCTCGTTCGTGGAGTTGGTTCAGGGCCCAGACGGCGACGGTGGGCTTGCGCAGGGCTTTGACCGCCGCCGCATCGTCGGTGCGGTCGTCGGCGGCGAGCCGTGCGGCCAGGTCGTTGCGCGCGGCCACGAAGCCGTCGGGATCGGCGCGGAAGACCTCGGCGGCCTCATCGGGGAGCGCAGTCATCGCACGACAGTGTGCGCCGTCGGCCGCGCCGACGTCACCCGTTCCTCGTCACCCGTTCCTCGTCACCCGTTCCTCATGGTGGCTGGACACCGCGACGACTACGCTTCGGGCGCGATGCATCCCGACGACCATTTCCAGCCGATCGAGACGGAGCGGCTCCTGCTGCGGCGATCGAAGCCGGAGGACGCGGAAACGATCTCGGCCTACCGCAGCGATCCCGAGGTCCATCGCTACCAGGGATGGGACCGGACCGACCCTGCAGGGGTGCGGGAGGAGATCGAGCAGATGTCGAGCCGGGCCCCCGGGCAGCCCGGCGGCTGGGTGCAGTTGTCCGTCGAAGAACGCGACGGGGGCCGTCTCGTCGGTGACGTGGGACTCAGCCCGGCGGAGGACGATCCCGGCGTGATCAAGGTGGGCTACACCATGACGCCGGACGTGCAGGGCCGTGGCTACGGCACCGAGGCGGTTCGGGCCCTGATCGGCTACGCGTTCGACACGATCGGCGCCACGATCGTCCGGGCCTACGCCAGCGCGGCGAACATCCCGTCGATCCGGCTCGCCGAGAAGGCCGGGATGCGCCTGGTCGAGCGGATCGAGCGCATGCACGACGGCGAGATGTGGCACGGGGTTCGCTACGAGATCACCCGCGAGGAGTACGACCGGCAACGGGTCTGAGCCCGCTCCGGATTCATCCCTGGACGCGGGGGTCCACGCAGACGGTGATCGCGCCCGGTTCGATCTCGACCTCCAGGCGCTTCGTCGGCTCGCGGTCGCCACCGTCGAGTTCCCACGCGGCCTTGCGGTCCAGCTTCACCACGAACCTGGTTCCCGAGGTGATGTCGACGAACGGCGACCGCTCGACCTGACCCACCGCCGTCCGCCCCAGGGTGCGGGTCCACTCCAGGAGCCCGTCGGCGGTCACGATGCCGATCTCCAACCGCCCGTCGTCGGGCCGGGCATCGGCGAACGCGGTGACGCCGCCGAGGATGTCCGGCACGTTGCCGAACAGGACGCAGGCAGCCTTGCCCTGATACCAGTGGGTTCCATCGACCTGGATCCGGACCTCGAGCGACCGGTCCTTGAGGTGCCGCGCCCCGGTCACGAGGTACGCGAGGCGCCCCACCTGGTCCTTCAACCCCGCATCCGCGTCGCGGATCATCGACGCGTCGAGTCCTGCCCCGGCCATGACCGCGAACCGCTCGCCGTTGATCCGGCCCACGTCGATCGGGCGGCGCTCGCCGTGGAGGCCGATCCGAACGGCCTTGGCGATGTCCTTCGGGATCCCGAGGTTGCTCGCGAAGAGGTTGGCCGTTCCGGCCGGGATGATCGCGATCGGCACGCCGGAGCCTGCGAGCGCGTCCACGCATCGCTGCACGGTGCCGTCGCCGCCCCACACCAGGACGAGGTCCGCACCCTCCTCGAGGGCGCGCTTCGCGCGCTTCGGGGCCTTCCGGCTCTTGGGGATCTCGTACCAGAGCGGGTCGGTGACCCCTTCGAGGGCGAGCGTGCTCCGCAGTTCGGTGAGCCCGCCGCCCATCGTCTTGCCGGTGTGCGCGATCACGGCGACCGTGCTCATCGTGCGACCTCCCCACTGACCAGGACGCGATCGTCGGTCGCGTCGTTGCGGACCGCATGCGCGTCTCGGACGACGATGGCGGTGCGGATGGCCAGCGACGCCACCATCAACGCTCCCACCCCGACGATCACGCTGGCCAACACATCGGTGACGTGGTGCATGCCCGCGTACACGCGCGAGACCGCCACGAAGACCGGGATCGAGATCGCCACGACCCAGACCAGGACCTTGAGACCGGCGGAGCGCACATGCGGGCTCAACAGCATCGCCAGGCCGACGTACAGCGCGATCGCGGCCGCGGTGTGGCCGGACGGGAAGCTCGAGGTGGGCGGGGCCGGCTCGAGCTGCGGCACGGTCGGGCCGGGGCCGGGCCACCAGCAACGTGGTGATGAGGAACACCGACACCTCGACCGCGAGCGCCACCACCAGGAACGCGGCGTCGCTCCACCGTCGCGCGATCAACAGGACGATCACCACCACGGCGAGCGACCGCGACCACGCTGCCGGTCATCGCGATCGTCGAGCCGAGGTGGGCCCACGGGTCGAGCCCGGAGGTGCGATGCGCCAAGAACCAGTCGTTGACCCGCTCGTCCCATCGTCCGAGCGGCCCGCTCAGGAGCCCTTCGGTGAGGGAGAGCCCGATGCCCACCACGACCAACGTCAGCAGCAGGGCGCCCGTCACGGCGATCCCGACGGCGACCGTGGCCGGATGATGGCCCTGGAAGCGCCGGCCCAGCCGATGAGCCGTGTCGTCCGTTCGCATGGGGGAGGTTTCTCCTTCTCAGCGAGCGGCAAACATCGGGACGATGCGCTCGCGCGGTGCCGAAGGCCGTCGTCGGGGCGGCGGTGGCCTGCGCCGGCATCGTGATCGCCCTCGGGATCGCGGTGTCGGACCACCGCACCGTCGGGCTTCGACCTGCCGATCGCCACCCGGGCGGCCGACCTGAGCAGCGAACGCGTCGCCATCTTCCGATCCCTCACCCAGCTCGGCGCCAGCATCGACGGTGTTGCGTGCTCGCGAGCGCCGTCGGGCTCTTCATCTTCGGTTCGTACCCGGAGTCCATGGCCGATGGCGTTCCTGCTGGCCACCATCGTGGGCGAGATCGTGCTGAACAACGCTCGTGAAGGCGCGTGGTGGACCGGCCGCGCCCGACGATCTCGCAGATCGTCACGCCCATCGGTTCAGTTCGTTCCCCAGTGGACACTCCGCCGCCGCCGCGGCGGCGTACGCCGCGATCGCCATCGTGTTGGCGCGTGACCGGTCGCCTTCGGTGCGGCGGGCGTGGCCATCGGGGCGGTGACGATCGCGATGGTGGTCGCGTGGTCGAGGGTGTTCCTGGGCGTCCACTGGTACTCCGACGTCATCGGCGGCTTGGCGCTGGGATGGGGCTGGTGCGCGCTGTGCTGGGTCGCGGTCGAGCTCAGTAGCGTCCGGCCCGACGCAGATCCGGCGGACGACCGTCGGGATCGACGAGCCACGAGTAGACGGGCCGGGTCCACCACCGCTCCCACCAGTGGACGTCCGGGAGGCGATGGTGTCGAAGGCGACCGACGGGGCGTGGCCCTTGCTCGCCGCCCGCGTGCCAGGCATCGAGCGCATCGGCGGACCGTCGAGCCCGATCGAACGCTGTCGACCGGATCCACCAGTCGCCTCGTCGATCGTCGAGCTGGAGATGCTCGCGGAGCAGGGTCAGCCGGAGCGACCGCGCGAACGAACGTGCCCCATCGCCCAGTCCCGCGGGATCGCGGGGTTCCCGCTCATCGCGTTCCTCGTCGAGGATGGCGCACGAGAGTTCGGAGTCGTTGGTCCACGACCGGCGGTTGAGGTTGTCCGAGCCCACCGCGGCCCACACGTCGTCGACGACGATCGTCTTGGCATGCACGTAGATCGGTGTCCCGGCCTCGTTCTCCAGGTCGAAGATCTGGAACCGGTCCGGTCCGAACCGGGTGAGCCGGTCGACGAGCTCCAGTTGTGCGAGGCGATGCGGAGGACCGGAGAAGATGCCGTTGCGGTCGGGGATGCGAGGCACGACGATCATCAGCTTCAGGTCGGGCCGGCGCTCCAACGTGTCCTCGAAGAGCGCACCCACGTCGTCCGACCACAGGTACTGGTCCTCGACGTAGATCAGGGATCGTGCCCGCTCGAACGCATGCCGGTAGGCACGAACGATGCTCCGTTCCCCGTCCGGGGCGAACGAGAACGCCGGCCGCTTCGATGGGTAGGTCCGCAGCACCTGGACCGCCTGCGATCCTTCGGGCGCCGGATCCGGGGGCTGATCGGGGAGCTGGTCGCGGAGCTCCGGTTGCTTCGACCATCGCGACACGAGGACGCGCAGGGGCGTTCGGTGCTCTTCGAGCGGCGTGGGGTCCTGCCAGCGCTCACGGAACGTGTGATCGAGGTCGCCCACCGCAGGGCCTCGGATGCAGACCTGGATGTCATGCCACGGAGGGTGTTCGCCGTACCGGTCGTCCATCTCCTCGGGCTGCACGTCGCCGAGATGGCGCTCGTCGTCCCGGCGGCCGTGGCACAGGTCGATCCCTCCCACGAACGCCACGTCGGGGCGCCATGCGTCCGCGTGGCGGATCAAGACCAACTTCTGGTGGTGGGAGCCCGCTCTGCGCACCCGCTGATCGAGGAGCACGAGGCCCCCCCGGGCATTCACGTCCTGGGCGAGCTCGACGTGTCGCTCCATGTGGAAGCCGGCGAGCTTCGAGTGTGAGCGCCACACCAAGCCTCGGACCTTCACGCCTCGGGCCGCGAGGTCGCAGAGCGTGTGGGCCAGATCCGTCGACTCGACGAGTTGTTGATCGGGGTCGCCTCGCCAGTCGGTGAACGAGACGGAGTCGCCTTCCTTCGTGTCGCAGAGCGCGGCGTGCAACCGCTCGAAGTACGGCCGGCCGTGGACCAGGAGTTCGACACGGTTGCCGACCGACCAGGCGAGCCCGTCACCACGGCGCCGGTCGATCGCGGTCGAGGCGTTGCCTCGCTCGGACGGATCGAGGAACCACGCGCGCCTGATCTCGTCCTCGCTCATCGACGGCGAGCCTAACGCGCCGGACGGGACGCTTCGCCCGGACGTTTGAAGGGTTCGGGTGCCGGGGAGGGACCCGGCATGCCGACCCTCATGGAAGACCTCACCACCACCTTGCCTGCGGCGCCCGCCAGGAGCGCGGGCTCGTTCCTCAAGGATGTCGTCCGGCACTTCCGCCGCGCGGATGGGACCAGCCACACCCGGGGCCTCGCCTACCAGGTCATGCTGGTGGTCATCCCAGGGCCTCATCGCGCTCGTCGGGCTGGCGAGCATGTTGCACATCGCGGAGGTCCGCAGCACCGTGCAGCATCTCGTGGAGATGCTCTCTCCCGGTCCTTCCGGCAAGCTCCTCACCGAGGCCGCCGCGCAGGGGGCGAGCGGCGGAGCGACCGCGGCCATCGTGGGGCTCGTCGGTGCCCTGCTCGCCGGGATGTTCGCGGTGGCGCAGGTGGAACGCAGCGCCAATCGGCTCTGCGGACTCGACCGCGACCGGCCGACCGCGAAGCGGTACCGCCTGGCGTTCCTCCTGGCGATCCCGGTCGGGACTGCTGCTGTCCGCCGGCGTCCTCCTGATCGGTGCGGGTGGCCCGGTCGTGGACGGGCTCGGATTCGAAGGCGGGCCCGTGTGGTCTGGGAGGTCGCGCGCTGGCCCCTCGGACTGCTCTGGTGGCGGCCGCCGGGATCATGCTCCTGCTCCGTGTCGCACCGGTCCGTCGACTCGGCTCCACCCGGCACCTCATGGCCGGCACCGCGATCGCGGTCGTGCTCTGGGGGCGTGTTCACCGGCCTGCTGAGCCTGTACTTCGCGATGTCGAACTCGACCAGCCAGACGTACGGACCCCTGCTCGCCGTGATCGCGCTGTTGCTGTGGGCGGGAGCCACGTCGCTGGCCCTGCATCTCGGGATCACGGCCTGCGTCGAACTCGAACGCTGACCTGGTCGGCTACTCGCCGGTCCGCGCCGCGCCGAACCACCGGCCCTCGCGGCGCGACACCTCGACCTCGATCCCGAAGCATCCGGCCAGGTGCTCGCGGGTGAGCGTCTCCTCGATCGGGCCCGAGCTCACCAGGCACCCATCGCGGAGCAGCGCGGCGTGGGTGGCCGACGGTGGGATCTCCTCCAGGTGATGGGTGGCCAGCACGACCGTGAGATCGGGGCGTTCGCGGATCGACCGTTCCAGCGCGGCGATCAAGGCCTCTCGGGAGGGCAGGTCGAGTCCCGCCGAGGGTTCGTCCAGCACCAGCAGGCGTGGCTCGCCCACCATGGCGCGCGCCAACAGCACCCGCTGTCGTTCCCCTTGGCTGCAGGTCGCGAACCCGCGCCCGGCGAGCTCGCCGCATCCCACCGCGGCGAGCTGAGCCTCGGCCCGGGCTCGCTCGGACGGGTCGTAGTCCTGGAACCACGGCGAGAGCACCGAGCGCGTGCCGGTCAGCACGACATCGAGCACGCGGAGCCCCTGGGGGAACAGGTCCGACAGCGAATGGCTGGCGTGGCCGATCCGGCGCTGAAGATCTCGGAGGTCGCCGTGCCCGAAGGTCATGCCCAGCACCTGGGCCGATCCCGACGACGGCTGGCGCCGGGCGCCGATCACGCCGAGGAGGGTCGTCTTGCCTCCGCCGTTGGGCCCCAACAGGACCCATCGTTCTCCCGCGCCGATCCGCATCGAGACCGGCCCGAGGATCCGGCGGCCCTCGACCCTCACGGTGACGTCCTTCGAGCGCAACGATCGGGTCGCGCGCCATCGCAACACCATACGAACCTTGCTGGACGATAGGCCACGTCGGCGGTAGCCTCGCCGATGAACGGAGGCCTTCCCCTTCCGCGGGCGTGGAAGGAGTACCCAGCCCTGATCGAAGTACCGGTTTCCCCCGAGGGCGTCGCCGGCCGGCTGGCCGAGCTGTTGGACCGTGAGGGTCCCTGGATCGTCGACGAACCGACCCGACTCCGGACGCTGTTGCGGGCTGCCGCGGGCGAGCATGACGACGAGGTCGATCTGCTCGTCGCCGCCGCCGAACTCGGGATCGCCCGGGAACTGATCCACGAACGCGACACGGGGGTGCTGCCCGGCCGGTTCGACGAACTCGCCGCCCGGCTCGCCACCCGCCGCGAGGTCTCCGAATCCGATGCTCGCTGGGCCGTGGACACCTGGGCATGGGCCCTCGCGGTGGAGGAGCGCCGGATGGTCTTCGCCACGCCCGCGTACATCCCGCCACCTCGCCGGCCGTTCCGTGTGAGGATCACGCCTTCTCCCTGAGCTTCCTGGCCTTCGTGGTGGCCACGGTGGCCGCGATCGTGGTGCTCACCCGGGGTGGACCCCAGCCGCAGGCGGTGACCGCCAAGCCGGTCGTGCCCTCACCGGTCGCGGCGAGCTCTCCCGTGGTGCTTCCGCCGGCGCCGGCCGCCGTGGGGTTGACGCGTGAGGCCGCCGTCCGGTCGCTCCGCGACGACGGGTTCGTCCCGCTGGTTCGCACGCAGGAGTCCCGCAAGGCCGACCCGGGCACGGTGATCGCTCAGCGGCCCGCCGCCGGCACGGCGCTTGGAGCCGGGCTCCACCGTGACCCTGGTGGTGGCGATCGCTCCGGTGGACGTCGGATCGCCCAAGCATCTGCGGCTCACCAAGTCCACCTCGAGCGTCACCCTGACGTGGCAGGCGCCGACCCGCGGTTCGAAGGTCGACCACTACGAGATCTGGCGCGACGGGGTGAAGATCGGCGAGCGGCGGGCAGGTCGGCCGACCTACTCCGTCGGAGGGCTCACCCCCGGCGGCACCTACCACTTCGGGATCATCGCCGTCGGTGAGAACGGCACCCGGACGATGTCGCGGTCACGGTCGGTGACCCTGCCGGTCCCGGCTCCGCCGCCGGTCGAGGAGCCGACGGATACCACCTCCCCGACGCACCACAACAACCCCCCGCCTCCGCCACCACCACCGCCGGACGAATGCACCGCCCCCGACCCTTCCTTCTGCGACTAGCCGCGCCGAACCCCCCGAGCGCGGGAACGAAAGGAGCCCCAACCGATGCGCAAGACCGTCCCCTTCGTCCTGACCATCGTCGTCTCCGTGCTGTGCACCGCCACCCTGGTGCGAGCGGCCGGTTCCGGCAGCGAGACCGCCCTGGAGCCCACGCTCGGTCGCTCCGAGCAAGCTCCTCGGCTCGGGGCTCGATCATCGAACACCTGCAACAGCTCGCCCGAACAACGCCTCCGAGTGGACCGCGTTCGCCAAATGCATGACCGGCAACATGTCCAAGGTCCGCAGTGGGCCAAGGTGCTCGACACCTGCTTCACGACCTTCCAGGTGACCGACCGCGCCGAACGACATCTACGGCGACCCTGCCGACCCGCTCTCGTTCCAGAACGACTCCGGGCTCGCTCCGGCTGACGTCGGCGATCCGTTCCGGTACTTCGTGGGGTGGAAGAAGCAGGCGGGCCTGCCCGCAGACCTAGCGTCCGCGGGCTAGAGGACGTCGAACCGGTCCACCGCGACCCAGCGGCCGGATGATGCCGGACGCTTCGTGCCGGTCACGACGATCCTGATGGTGTGGGTGTGGTCGGCGAAGCCGCCGATCGTCACCGTCGCACCCACGGTCCGGGTGGCGGCGTACAGGTCGACCGTGCGCTCCAGCGAACCGTCGACGTAGACGCGGGCCCGTCCTTGGTTCGGGCCGGTGACGGTGCGCCAGGCGACCCCGGTGCCGTCGAACGTGAGCCGCACGGCGGCGTCGGCGCGGTCCGAGGTGATGAAGGTGCCCCCCGACGCCGCGGGCGCGTCGACCCGATGCCAGGCGCTCGCGGGGCGCCGCTCCACGGAGGCCAGCTGCTGTTCGACGATCCGCGCTGCTTCGAACGTCTGTGAGGTGGTGGGCGCGACGTTGCCGACCCGGTCCTTGATCATCAACGTGGCGCTGTCCGGGTTCACGACGACGATGTAGTCGCGTCCGGGCACCAGCGGCGCCTTCGGGATCAGCTGGACCGTCCGGGTGACGTTGGCGTCGCAGTCGCGCACCTCGCCCTCGTCGTTGCGGCAGACGCGGGTCGCATCCACGCGCAGCTGCCCCGGCGCTCGGAGCACCACGTTCGAGGGGTTCACGCCTCGGACCGGCTCGTCGAAGCTGACGACCGTGGGGTCGGAGAGCCCGCTCGGCGTGGCGAGCGCGACCACGGGCGGCGTGATGTCGTTCACGAAGCCCGCGGTCACGGTGCGGTTGCCGTTCGTGGTGATCGTGCAGGTCGGGCCCGTCCCCGAACAGTCCCCGCCCCATCCGGTGAAGTAGGCGCCCTCGTCGGGGCTCGCCGTCAGCGTGATCGTCCTGTCGGGGTCGACGTTGCGCTCGCACGTGGTGCGGCAGCCATAGCCGACCGGCGCCGTGGTGACGCCGCCGGCGCCGCCGTCCACCTGCACCGTGAGGCGGCGGATCGCGATGCGCCCCAGCGACGCGCCCGCCAGGACGTCCAGGTCGACGTTGCCGCCGATGCCGGCCACATGGCCCGTGCTGCTGTGCTGCCACACGACCCAGCCCCGGCCGTCCCAGTCCCCGGCCGGCAGCGTCGGAGAGGACACGCCCCAGTGCGCCACCCACAGAGGAGCGCCGTCCCGGGCGAGGCGGTGGGAATCCCCGAAGCGATCGAGCCATCCGTACGGGCTCGTGTAGACGAACGGCATGACGCCCGTGAGGTCGCGGACCTCCATCACGAACTTGTGCGCCCATGCGGTCATCTCGTCGTGGCTGAGTCCGTCGTTCGTCTCGATGTCGAGCACCGGGAGCAGGTGGCCGGGCTTCGGGTCGGCGACCTCGACGAAGAACTGCGCCTCCTTGATGGCATCGCCCGCGGAATCGTCGGGCCTCGCGAAGTGGTAGGCGCCCACCATCAGGCCGTTCTCGCGCGCGCCGGCGCGGTTCGTGGCGAAGGTGGGGTCGATGTAGTCCTGGCCGTCGGTCGCCTTCAGGAACACGAACCGCTTGCCGGCCCCGGCCACCTTCGCCCAGTTGATGGCGCCCTGCCAGTGGGAGACGTCGATGCCGGGAACCGTGGGCCCCAGGCGGGGGTCGATCGGAACCTCGATGGCGTCGCCGGCCTCGCCCGAGGTCCCGGCCGAACCGTCGCCCCGCCTCGCCGCCGCGGGCCCGGCGAGGGCGAGCACGAGCGAGGCCGCAAGGGTCAGCGCCACGACCGCACGACGACGAACGGACGGGGACCGGGGGTTGGTGGAAGGGATGGGCATCGGGTTGAAGGGACCTCAGGGTAGCGTGCTGGAGGCATCGGCGACCCCGGCACGTCGCTGAAGCGGTTCGTGCCCGCTAGGGTGCCCGGCATGCGCGGAAGCGACGGCCTGGCCAGGAACGTGGCTCGTTGGGCGCTCGCTGCGCTGATGGTCTTCACCGGGACGGTCCACTTCGTGAGGACCTCGTCGTTCTTCGGACAGCTCCCGTCGTGGACCCCGGCCCGGTCCGCCGTGATCTGGGTCAGCGGCGCGGTCGAGATCGCTCTTGGGCTCGCGCTGGCCCTCTCGCCCGCCCGGTGGCGGGCCACCGTGGGCCGCGCGTTGGCCGTGCTGTTCGTGCTGGTGTTCCCCGCCAACGTCTACCAGGCGATCGCGGGCACGGATGCGTTCGGCCTGGACTCACCGGCCGCCCGGTGGATCCGGCTGCTCTTCCAGCCGGTGCTGGTGCTGTGGGCGTTGTGGGCGAGCGGCGCATGGCCTCGCCGCCGGAGCTGAGCCGACCTAAGGCTCGCCGCCGATCACGCCACGCGCCACCTCGCGGGCGTGCTCCACCTCGGTCCGGTCCACGAACAGCCGGACGCCGTGCTCCCAGATCCGGCTGAGGTAGCCGGGTTCCTTCGACCACCAGACGATGTCCTCCTCGTCGAGCTGCCGGGCGATGCGCCCGGCGTGCTCGGCCGTGAACTCGCCCAGATAGGTGGTTCGCACGTTGGGAGGGACACGTTCGAGGCCTGGCATGGACCAAGGATAGCCACCGGCGGACCCGGCGAAGACGCCCCGGAACGCATGCATGGATCAGGGGTGGGCTGGGTAGGAGATGACCTCGTGCCGGAAGGCCGACGGTCTCCGGCGGAACGGTACCGACCGAAGGAGGAACCACATGAGCGTCCAGGAACGAGCACGATCGATCCGATCCGATGTCACCGAGAAGCGGCTGTCACACGGCCTCGACAAGAGCGAGCGGGAACGCGACCGTCTGAAGGTCGAGAACGAGGTGCTCCGCAGCCGGGTGGCCCGCGGCGACGAGGAACGCGAACGGCTCCTGGGGTCCGTCGACGAGCTCACCGCTCGCACGGCGCCCCGGCCCAAGCCGCGCAAGCACCGGATGCGCACCCTGTTCGTCCTGACCGCGGCCGCGGGTTCGGCCTACGTGTTCGGCGCCAAGGCCGGCAGGGCCCGCTACGAGGAGATCCGGGAGCGCTGGGACTCGATGCTCGAGCGCGTCCGTCAGGACGGTGGCGCCGGTTCGGTGAAGGCCTCGACGGACATCGAACCCCCGAACGTGGCGCCCGACGCCGTGATCGATCGTTGACCCGACCAGACCCGGCCTGAGGACCAGGAGGAGACGTCATGCCGCAGCAAGCATGGAGTGCGAAGCGGGAGCGTCAGTACGAACACATCAAGGAGGGCCTGCGCCAGGGCGGCCGCTCCGAGGACACCGCCGAAGAGATCGCGGCCCGAACCGTGAACAAGGAGCGAGCCCGCGCCGGGGAGGCGAGGGAGTCCTCCCGCCTGTCGAAGGAGGACATCTCCTCCGGCCGGCGCGGGGGTCTGCGCTCCCATGAAGGACCCGGTGGCCGGACGCGCGATCAGCTCTACGAGGAGGCGAAGGATCTGCGCGTCCCGGGCCGCTCGCGCATGAACAAGGCCCAGCTCGAGCGCGCCGTCGACCGCAAGCGCGGGAGGTGACGGGATGCCGATCCCACGGCGAAGCGAACTGGATGCGGTGAGGACCGCCGGTGGTGCCGACGCGTCCCGGCCCAGCCGGACGTTCGGGTCCGGCCGCCGATGCGCGACCGACGGGTGCGACACGGCCCTGTCGATGTACAACAACGACGACCACTGCTGGCAGCACCGGACGCCGGAGGCCTTCGTCAACCACGTGTACCGTCGACCCAAGTCCGATCAGGGCCACGCCTGAATCCATCCAGACCAGGAGGTTCCATGACCGCCGAGGAGACCCCGCCCGTTCCCCAGCCCGACCCGGAGCCTCAGCCCACACCGACACCCAGCCCTCCCACACCGCCCGATCCCGAGCCGATCCCCGTGCCCGAACCCGGTCCGACGCCGGCCCCCGGCCCGACCCCCGCGCCCCCGCCCGTTCCCCCGCCCATCACCGCATCAGCCCGCTGAGGCCACCTCCATGTGCAGTTCGCCCTCCCGCGAGGGAGAATGGGGGAAACGAGGAGGTAACGGCGATCGACGTTTCCAGGATCCAGGAGGTCGTGCAGCTGATCGAAGCCGGTGATCTGACCCAGGCCGCGAACCGGCTTGGCCCCATGGTCAGCGGCAAGCGATCCATCCGAGGCGGTCGTTCCACGCCCGAGGCCGAGGAGATCGACGAGGTCAAGAAGTGGCTCGGCGAGGTGGTGGCCGATCCGGACGATCCGGGGGCCCGCTTCCTGGTCGAACGCAGCTACTACAAGCTGCGGAGCCAACTCCCGAAGGACGAGGCGCAGCACCGCGTCGCCAAGAAGTAGGTCAGATCGCCGGGGGAACCAGGAGCGGCGCGGGGAACGTCACCGCACGCTCACCCTCGTCGAACCGTTCCAGCGACTGGACCCAATCCTGGTCCGTGCCAACGGTGGCGGACGGTGCCTGCGTTCGGCACGTACTCGGCGGTGTAGACCGTCCCGACGCCTTCGGCGTGCCCGAAGCTGTACAGCGGCGCCTGCAGGAACCGGTCCGAGAAGATCGCGGCGTCCACGTCGGGGTCGTCCAGGAGGCGGAGCAGCCACCACTCGCGTTCGACCGAACTGGCCGCCAGCATCGGATCGAACGTCTCGACCGCCCATTGGTGGTTCGTGGCCACCGGCAGCCGGCGGAACGAGGCCGGGCGGTCGGGGCCGAGGTAGGCGGTCACGACGTCGCCCGAGGCGTCGGCGAGCGTGAGGTTGTACGGCTGGGCGTAGGGGAGTCGCGTCAACACCTCGCGTCCCTGCTGCACCGTCTCGCAGGTCTCCAGCAGGTAGCGGATCACCAGCGGCATCCCGAACCCGTCTCCCACCGCGACCCGTCCACCGAAGGTGAGGGACACCGCGAGCCCGCGATCGTTCATGCCGTCGCAGAGCCCCCAGACGCCGTCGGCGGTGCCCACCACGATGCGATCGAGGAAACGCGACCGCAGGATCACGCAGTCCATCAGCTCGGGTGGGTAGTCGTAGTTGCGCACCAGGACGGGGCCGGCATCGCCCTCGGCCCACACCCCTTGTGAGCAGGCGACGAACGAAGCAGGAGGCCGCAGGAAGGTGAACATCCGCGCCGCCACCGGATCGTCGTCGGCGACGATCGCGCTGATCTCGGCGTGCACCGGCACCAACTCGGGCATGTGTTCCCGCAGGGCCGCGATGCCTTCGTCCAGGGACGGCCTGGCCGCATCGCCGTCCCGCAGGTACCACTGGAGATAGGCGTCGGCGCGGCGTTCGTAGAGGGAACGGAGCTTGGAGCCGGGTGTGACCTCGTCGACCGCCCGGAAGATCACGCCCGCAGGCGGTGGGGCGACGGCGTGCATGTGGTCGGGGTCAGCTCCTTGCGAGCGGGTGACGCGAGGTGGGAACGGTGTGGGTCCAGCACGTGCTCGAGGCGTTGTAGGCCGACAGGACCGTGGGGCATCCTGGGTGATCGCAGTGCCGGCCTTGCTCCGAGCTCGCCTTGACGCTCTTCCCGCGATCGGGGCTTCCGAAACGCACGTTCGTGGATCTGGTCATGGCGCGTGTCCTCCTACCGTCGGGGTTGCTTGCGGCCCGACGAGGACCGCCGGGACTGGTTCGAGCGCGACCGGTTGCCTGCGGCGGGCCGGTGTCGCTGACCAGGATGGTGCTGCTTCGGTGCCTGGCCCTTCGTTTCCTTGGCCTTGGGTTCCACGGACAGACCCGCCTCCACGAACTCCGCGTGCAGATCGAGATCCTTGGCGATGCGCTGCACGTCACGGCGCTGCTCGGGCGTGACGAACGTGATGCCTTCGCCACCGCGCCCCGCGCGCGCCGTGCGGCCCACCCGGTGCACGTAGGCCTTGTCGTCGGCCGGAGCATCGAAGTTGATGACGTGGGTGATGTCCTCGAGGTCGAGACCGCGGGCGGCGACGTCGGTCGCCACCAGCACATCCTTGTTCCCGGAGGCGAACTGTCCCAGGGCGCGTTCCCGTTGCGGCTGGCTCATGCCTCCGTGCAACGACCCCACGTGGAACCCTGACTGCTTGAGGTTGCGGGACAGGCGGTCCGCGCCGCGTTGGGTGCGCACGAAGATCAACGTGAGGCCGCGTTCGGCGGCGAGCTCTCGCACCAGGGCGCGGGTCTTGTCGGGCTGGTTCACCGCGATGAAGCGATGGAGGGCGTCGGGCGCCGCGGGGGAGTCGTCGATGATCTCGTGCAGCACCGGGTCGGTGGTGAAGCGCTTCGCGAGCCGTCCCACCTCGCCGTCGAGCGTCGCCGAGAACAGCATCGTCTGCCGTTCGGGCCGGAGCTGTTCGAGGATCCGGTTCACGTCCGGCAGGAAGCCCATGTCGAGCATGCGATCGGCTTCGTCGAGCACGACCATCCGCACCTTGTCCAGCCGGAGCAGCTTGCGCGACACCAGGTCGAGCAGGCGTCCGGGTGTGGCGATCACGATGTCGGCGTGCCGTGCGCGCTTGGCCTGTGGACCGATGCCGACGCCGCCGTACACCGCCGCGATCGTGAGGTGGCGCACGTCGGCGATCGCGCGGAATTCCTCGGTGACCTGGCTCGCGAGCTCGCGGGTGGGGACCAGGATCAGCGCGTTGGGGCTGCGGCCCGACGGGGTGAGCCGTTCCACCATCGGCACGGCGAACGCCAGGGTCTTGCCCGATCCCGTGCGCGATCTCGCGAGGATGTCGCGGCCCGCGATCGCATCGCGCAGCACCAACGACTGGATCGCGAAGGTTTCGTTCATCCCCCGCATCCGCAGTGCCTCGACGACGGGTGCGGACACGCCGAATTCGGTGAACGGACGTGTGGCGATCGCGGAGGCGGCGAGAGCCGTCGGCGCGGACCGTTGTGCCGCGCGCGGCTGCTGACCCATACACCCACAGTACGGGAATCCCGCTCGCCATCGCCCGCGACGCGGTTGACAGGTGCCCTCACGTGTCCGACCGTGTCGCGATGACCGACGACGGCTGGACGAGCACGGTGGCCTTCGATGACCTCGTGGACGGCAAGGGCGTTCGCGTCACCGTGGACGATGTCGACGTCCTGTTGGTGCGATCCGGGGAGCAGTTGTACGCGATCGGCAGTCGCTGTACGCACCAGGGAGCCCCGCTCGAGCGGGGGCCGCTCCGGCTCACCGGATCCGATCCCACGGTGACCTGCCCCGCCCACGGGAGCGTGTTCCGCCTCCAGGACGGCAAGGTGGCGAGAGGGCCCGCCGCACGACCGGAGCCGTCGTTCGATGCCCGTGTCGCCGACGGCATCGTGCAGCTCCGTCCCCAGACCTGAGGCCCCAGACCTGAGGCACTTCCTTCGGTTCGGCACTCAACAGGCGCGTGCTTGCGGTCGATAGGTCATGTATGGCTGGCGTCTCGCCGTACCCAGGATCGTCCCGCTGATGGATCCCGTCCTCGTCATCGCCGCGGTCGCCGCGGTCGCGCTCGTGGTCGTGGTGGTGTCGGCGCTCGTCCGGTGGCGCAAGCGACGGGTCCTGATCGCCCGCTACGGCGCCGCAGCGGTCGGATCGCGACGCAGGCCGTTCCGGTTCCGAGAGCGGCTGCCCGTCGTCCTGATGGTGGCCGGCTTCGCCTGCGCGGTGATCGCGTTCGCCCAGACCCGGATCGAGCGTCAGAGCACCCAGGGAACCGTGATCCTGACGATGGACGTGTCGAAGTCGATGCAACGGACCGACGTCGCGCCGAACCGACTGGCGGCCGCCCAGGACGCCGCCGAGGCGTTCCTGTCGCGGTTGCCCGGCGACTTCCAGGTGGGGGTGGTGACGTTCGCCGACGGGGCGACCCTCGCCGTCGAGCCGACCAAGGACCGTGAGGAAGCCGGCGCCGCCCTCGAGTCGACCGCGTCGTCGGAAGGGACCGTGATCGGGGACGGGATGACGGCCTCCCTCGACGCGATCGAGTCCACATGGGCCCAGGGCGGCCGCGGACCGGCGGCGATCGTGCTCCTGTCCGACGGGCGTGACACCGGGAGCGTGGTGTCGCCGGACGAAGCGGCGGCGCGCGCACAGGAGCAGGGCATCCCGGTGTTCACCGTGACGCTGGGCGACGCCACCGAGGGTGGTTCCACGGCGAGCGCCGACGACGACCTCATGCTGCGTATCGCCGACGGGACGGGCGGGAGCACGTTCAACGCGCTCAGCGCCGACCAGCTCACCGACGTCTATCAGGAGCTCGGGTCGACCCTCAGCTCGGACCTGCATGTCGGCAGCAGCGCGTGGATCTTCGTGCTGCTCGGCGGTGTGTTCGCGCTCGCTGCGGTGGTGGTGCTCTTCATGCCCGCGACCCCGGCCGAGTACCGGGCGGCACCGAAGCCGGGATCGTCGAAGCGTCCCGCGCGTTCCCGGTCCTGACGGCTCAGGCCTCGGGCGTCATCCGCCGCGCGACGAACGCCAGCGCGATCAGCGCCGCGAACCCGATCGCGAACGACGCGCCGATCCCGGTGGCCAGCGGCGCATCGAAGGCCTCGGCCACGGCGACGGCGCCCCCTCCGAGGCCGGCCCCGGTCGCGACCCCGAGCATGTCCATGAGCAGCACCGAGGACAGGACCCCGGCCTCCCCGCCCACGCCGGCGACACGCATCGTGGCCAGCGGGATCGTCGGGAAGGCCACCCCCATCCCGCCACCCGCGACCGCCCACCCCGCGTAGGCCAGCACCACGGGAACCTCGACGAACAGGGCGCTCGCCACCGCGGCCTGGCCCACGAGGACGGCGATCGTCCCCAGCAGCACCAGCTTCGGGAGGGCCACGCGGTCGGCTCGGCCCGACTGCCAGGCGCTCCCGGCGGCCCACGTCAGCGTCGCCGCCGTGATCGCCAGGCTCGCCTGCCCCAACGAGACGCCCCGCACCCCCGTCAGCATCAGGGTGAGGAAGGCGTCCATCGCCAGGAACCCCATCGACAGCAGGAACGCCGCGATCGCCGTCGCGGGGATCCCGCGACGTGCCCGGAAGGTGCCGGGCGGCACGATGTGGCGCAGCGCCGGCAGCCCGACCACGAGCCCGGCCGCCAGCACGGCCAACGCCCACGGGCGCACGATCGTGAGGGAGGTGAACACCAGGCCCGCGCCCACCATCAGCTGCAGCGGCCATCGCACCGCGAGCCGATCGGCGTTCAGGTCCGGTTCCGGCACGAGGTCGAGCGCCGGCGCGATGAGGAACCACCCCAGGGCGAGCACGGGGATCGGGGCGAGGAAGGCCCAGCGCCACCCCACCGTGCCGGCGATCACGGCCCCCACCGGGGGACCGACCAGGCCCGGGAGGATCCACATCGTGGCCAGCAACGCCATCACCCGTGGTCGCAGCCGGTCGGGATAGGTCTTGGCGACGGTGCCGAGCGACAGCGCGTAGAGACCTCCACCCCCGGCGCCCTGCAGGAACTGGCCGATGAGCAGGACGGGCATCGAGGGCGCGATCGCGGCCACCACCAGGCCGCCGACGAAGGCGAACAGCACGGGCGGCAGGGTGGCGCGGGCTCCGAACCGGTCGACGGCGCGCCCTGCGATCGGGATCGCCGCCAGGGTCGCCAGGCTCGAGGCGGTGAACGCCAGGCCGTACAGCTGCACCATGCCCAGATCACGGCGCACATCGGGCAGGATCGTGGCGACGATCAGGACCTGGACGGCGACCAGCGCTTCGAGGAGCAGCAGGCCCGCGGTGAGGCGTCCGCGACGGCCCTGGAAGACCTCACGCCACGCCGGAGGCCGGTCGGGGATCGCGGGCTGGTGGACGGCCATCGCCGCGGACGACGCTACCGGTCGTCGCGTCTGGCGTCGGCTTCGAGGAGATCCTCGGGGACCGGTTCGGGATCCTTGCTGAGGTCGGTGCCGCCGTACTCGGTGGCCAACGGTGTGCCCGACTGGATCAGGCCGGCTTCGCGGTCGGCACGGCGCTGCGCGCGCGCGACACGGCGCTCCTCGATGGCTGCGGCCTTCTTGGCCTTCACATCACGGCGTTGGCGTTTGCCCATGCTGTCCGGCATGGACCCAGCCTACGAGAAACGCGGGTGGACGCCACCGTCGGGCGATCCGCCAACCGCGTCTACGGTCCGGGATCGACCACGTCGGAGGCTTCCCGGCGCTCGACGTCCAGCAGGTCTCCGTCGGCCGTCGACAGGGCCGCGCCCAGCACCTCATGGCCGCAGGAATAGCGTTCCACCTGTCGCGCGTCCGGCTGCTGCTGCGGGACCTCGGGACCGCCGGGGGGATCGGCATCGAACCCGATGTCGACCAGGACGCCACGACCGCACACCGGGCATCGTTTCGCGTCCGTCTCGGGTCCCTCGGACGTCATCAGCCCCTCCGGACGGCGTCGTCACGCGCCTCTGCCTCGGGCCTCGTGGCCCCGGGCCGGTCCGCGATCGGGCGCTCGACCTGCGACGGTTCGAGGCCGGGATCGGGCGATTCGAGCGACGAGTAGCTCGCGATCAGGAGCGCCACGGCGGTGGCGAAGATGACGCATCCGACCAGCACCATCACGAAGCCGAGCCCACCGACCTGGAAGGCGACCGAGCCCACCAGGAGCCCGACCACCACGCCGATGACGGGCCCGGCCACCGCTGCGACCAGGAGCCGGCGCTTCAGGCGGTCCCGCAGCCGGGCGGCCCGGGCGTCATCGATCGCGTCGCATCCGCTGGTTCCGGTCGTCCGTCGTCCGTTCGGCCCGCGTGTTCATCGCCGATCGAGGTCCTCGACGTGATCGCGCCGGCGCTGCGACGCGCCGCCGATCATGCCGCCGATCCCCGCCGCCACGAGCGCACCGACCATCGCGATGAACGTCGCCCACAGGCTGCTGTCCACGCCGGAGGCGATGACGCTGGTCGTCGGCTGGAGCTCGGTGGCCACGCGTCCCAGGTTCAGCACGTTGATCACCGACGGGATGCCGATCGCCAAGACCACCAACAGGGTCAGGGCCCACAGCGTCAGTCCGTGCGCGAGGCCGGTTCCGGCTCCGGGCACCCCGGACAACCGCCCGGCGAGGAACCCGCCGATCAGGAGACAGCCGACGGCGCTGGCACCCACGAACCACTCGAGGTTGCGCACGACGAAGGCTTCGTCGGACCCGTAGGCGATCGCCAACCACAGCGAGGACAGCAAGCACCAACAGCCCCACCGACAGCACCATCCCTGCGAACACGGCGGCCCATCGGATCCGGGATCGTGGCGCCGTGGCATCGCCCAGCACGACGACATCATCAGCCGTGTCGTTCCGCGTTCTCGTGACCGTTCGTTCCATGACTGCACCTCCTGGCGTACCCCGGTCTGGCCCGGGCCTGCCTGCAAGAGACGCATTCCCGATCGAGCGGTGATCTACACGTCCCGCCAGCTCCGCGATCGCGGCGTCGTTCACGCCGCGGCGGCGGCCGGCGCGTCGTGGTCGAGGAGTTCGAGCACGGCACGTTCGACCCGTGCCCGAACGCGTTCCCCGCTGGACAGGTCGAACGAATCGCCGACCGACCCGATCGTGATGCCGTCGCGGTACCGATCGAAGACCCGCGGATCGATGTAGGAGGCGCGTGCCACCGCGGGGGTGTTCCCCAGGTAGCCGGCGACGACCTTCACCGTCTCCGTGACCACCTTGCGACCAGCCGTGACGACGTTGCTGGCGGCGACGCCGCGACCTCGGCCGCCGCGAGCACCGTGGCGTGCCAGGTCCGGAAGTCCTTGGCGGAGTACTCCTCGCCCGCGAGGGCCTTGAGGTAGTCGTTGATCTCTCCGGACCGCAGGTCGCGCCACCGTTCGTCGAGACGATAGGCGAGGAGTTCCCGGCCCGTTCGTCGTTCCTTCAACGTGCGGAGGATCGGCATGAGGTCGGGGTCGCGCACGACCTGGATCCGTCGTTTGCCGCTCTTGGCCGTGTAGTCGAAGGTGGCTTCGTCCCCGTCGATCGAGAGGTGGCTCTTGCGGATCGTGGCGAGGCCGAACGAGCCGTTCTGCGCCGCGTAGTCCTCCGAGCCGATCCTGAAGAAGGCTTGATCCAGCAGGCGGATCGAGCACGCCAGCACCGTGGCCTTGGTGAGGTCCGGCTTGCGCAGATCCCGGGTCACCTGTCGTCGAACGACCGGGAGCCGATGGGCGAACGCTTCCACCCGTCGGAACTTCTCGACGTCGCGTCGTTCGCGCCACGCCGGGTGATAGAGGTACTGACGACGCCCGGCATCGTCGGTTCCCGTGGCCTGGATGTGGCCGTTGTCCGCCGGACAGATCCAGACGTCGGTCCAGGCCGGCGGGATGGCGAGCGCCTCGATCCGAGCCAGGGTCTCGGTGTCGCGCACCGGCGTGTCCCGGCGGTCGAGGTAGGAGAAGCCCCTGCCGCGTGCGACCCGGCGGATGCCCGGCTGGGAATCGGTCACTCGCTTCAGTCGCGGCATGGCACCACCCTTCCACCCATGACGAGCCGAAACCCCCGGGTCGAGGTGACGCCGGGGGTTTCGGTCGACCTTGGTGGCGTCCGAGCGCTACTTGCGAAGATCGTCGATCCCGTCGCGAACGTCATCCGCGGCGTCCTTCACGTGACCCTTCGCCTTCTCGGCCGCGCCTTCGGCCTGGTCGCGCTTGCCTTCGCGCTCGAGGCGCTCGTTGTCGGTCAGATCGCCGACCGCCTCTTTCGCCTTGCCCTTGGCCTTGTCCATCGTGCCTTCGGTCCGGTCCTCGACACCGCTCATCTCGTGCCTCCTGTTGATCTTGGCTGTTGATCTCCGGCCGCTGATCGTTCGGCTGCCGAGGATGTTCCCGTCCGCGAGAGGCGTGAAACATCAGGGTTCGGTCGTCGTCGGCCTCGATCGCCTGGTCCACGTCGTCGGCTCCCACGCCTTCCCGGAGCTGCTGGATCGTCTGGGCGAGGATGCGCGACACGTGCATCTGCGAGACGCCGATGTCCTGCGCGATCTCCGACTGCGTCAGCCCCCGGAAGAACCGGAGGTAGAGGACCCGCCGGGAGCGGGGCGGCAGCGCCTCGACGACGGGCGCCAGCGAGGCCCACTCATCGGTCATCGCGATGGATGGATCCTCGTCCCCGAGCGTGTCGGACGGCGTGAGCCCTTCTTCACCGAACGGGGCGTCCAGCGACGTGGCCGAGTACGCCTGTGCGGCGTCCATCGCCTCGACGATGTCCTCGGGTTCCACGTCGAGCCGCTCGGCCAACTCCGGGATGGTCGGCGTCCTGCCGAGTGCCCCGGTCATCTCCGGGAGGGTCTGGTTCAACCGCGTCGCCAGCTCCTGGAGCCGCCGGGGCACGCGGATGGTCCATCCCTTGTCGCGGAAATGGCGCTTGAGCTCACCGACGATCGTCGCCGACGCGTAGGTCGAGAACCGCACCTCACGGCCGGGGTCGAAGCGGTCGATCGCGTTGAGCAATCCGATCGCCGCGACCTGCTGGAGGTCCTCGACGTTCTCCCCTCGGCCGGCGAACCGCCGGGCGAGGTAGTCGGCCAGCGGGCGGAACTGCTCGGCGAGGGCGTCTCGGGCCTCCGGATCGGGCAGCCGGGCGAACCACGCGGCGACCTCACGGTCGTCCGCTTCCCGGGCTTCACCTGCCGACGCGTGATCGGTCATACGACGCGGGAGCCGATGCCGATCCGCAGTTCGATCGCGAGTCGCCCGTCGGTGATCGCTTCCGACGCGTGGTCGGTGAGTCCTTCGATGATGCGCCACTCCCACGCCGTCGCGTGCTCGGGGGGTTGGTCGCCGGGCGAGACCGCCGTGGACACGGTCGCGACGAGCGAGGCCTCGTCCCACTCGACGTCGAGCCGGAGTTCGGCTGCATGGGGGGCCGAGGTGAGGATGCGGTTGCATGCCTCGGCGACCGCGATCCGCAGGTCGTCGACGGTGTCGTACGGAACCTCGAGCCGTCCCGCCACCGTCGCCGCCACGGTTCGCACGATGGCGATCGAGGACGGCGAAGCAGGAACGGTCAGTGAGATCGTGGTCGGCCCTGGTCGCACGGTCGCCTCCTGTATCGTGGCGTCGTCTGATGGATCCCGGCGAGTCGCCGACCGCACCCCGGAGGGAAGCATTCGATGGATCTCGCGTTCGAACGTCATACCCAGCAGGGCTGGACGATACTCTCCGTGGCCGGCGAACTCGACCTTCACACCTCTCCTCAGCTCGCTGAGGCGCTCGCGACCGCCATGGATGCGGGGACGCCGTGGGTGGCCGTGGACATGCAGCAGGTGTCGTTCATGGACTCCAGCAGCCTCGGGGTGATCGTGGCGTCATCGGAACGAGCGCGCGAGCACGGTGGCGGCGTGGCGGTGGCCTGTCTCCAACCGGCTCCGATGAAGGTGATCGCGCTCACGGGTCTGGACACGGTGCTCACGGTCGTGGAGCGCGTCGAGGATCTCCCCGACCGGTGAACCGTCCCTCGCCGTCCTCGGCGACCCTGGATCTGCCGTCGGATCCTGCCCTCCACACCATGATCCGAACGTTCATCGGCGCCTGCGGCACCGCGTGGGCCATCGACGATGAGCGCGTCGAGGACAGCAAGCTCGCCGTGAGCGAACTGCTCGCCTTCGCGGACGGGCCTCGGATCCGGGTGTCGCTCGAGCTGGATCATGCGGGTTCGATCCGGATCAGGTCCTTCGGTGTGCGAGCGCCCGAGGCCTCGGAACAGGACGACCTGCGTCTCCGCTTGCTCGGAGCGATCGCCTCGGAGCTCCGGTGGGACGGCGACGCGGTCTCGATGGTCCTCGCTGGCGGAACCCAAGGGTTGAACGGCTCAGTCCGTGAGCACGATCCCCGCGCCCTGATCGATGCCCAACAGCTCCAGGACCCGACGCACCGAGCGCGTGGGCCGGACCAGGATCAGGGTCCCCGGTCTGATCGAATCGACGACCTTCAGCATGGCTCGGATCCCGCTGCTGTCGGCGAAATGCAGCTCGCTGACGTCCAGCCGGACGTCGCATCCGCTCGGCAGCGTCTGCGCGACCTCGAGCAGCCGCCCGGCCGTGGCCAGGTCCAGTTCGCCCCGGAGGGCGAGCTCGGCGTCGGGCGTCTCGCCGGCGATGATCTCCAACCCCATCTCGGATGCTCCATCGGCGAAGACAGGGCTTCGCGGGGCGTCACGATACTCGCGACCCGGCAGCACCGTCCGTACGCAACCGTACGGGCTCCGGGAGGAAGGCCGTGTGACAGACTTCCCTGATGATCGGCCGTGATGTCGGCGAAGGTCGAGGCAGGCCCTGGTTGGTTCGGCGATGGCCCAGCACGCTCCTCGTCTGTGCGCTGATCGTCCTCGCGGTGGTGAGCTCGGTCTCCTCGGCGCTCCTGCGACGCGAGCAGGTCGAGGGTCAGCGGCGGGAGGTCGCGGACGCTGCCGCCGACTCGCTCGGGTCCACCGTCGAGCAGCTCCTGGCAGGGCTCCGAGGGGCGGGAGCCGTGGTGGGCCGCGACGGCGAGGTCAGCGTCCGCCGCTTCTCCTCGTTCGCCCGCGGGGTCCGCGTGCAGCCCGGGATCTCCGCCCTGGGCCTGGGTACGATCGTCACCGATCGCGACCGCCGCGCATTCGAACGCGCCACGCGGGCTGGCGATCGTCGATCGCGTGGAACTCGGTGAGTACGTGCGAGCCCCCCATCGGGCGCGCTACTACCCGGTGATCGCGGTGACCCCGTCGAACCGGCTGAGTCGGTCGGTCCTCGGGCTCGATGTGGGCAACGATCCGGCGCGCGGGCCCATCACGATCGCCGCGCTCGCTGCGGGCGTGTCGCAGCTGACCCCTCCGCTGCAGCTGTCCACCACCGGCGAGCCCGGGTTCCTGGTCATCGCGCCCCTGTACCGACACGGCGTCCCGCTCGCGACGACCGAGGACCGAACGGCCGCCCAGGTCGGCTTCGTGACGGCCGCCTATCGCACCGACGAGCTCGTCTCCCTGGTGCAGCATCAGCTCCCGGCCGACACCCAGCTGGTGGTGTTGGACGGGGGCCAGGCCTTGTACGGCGACCCTGCAGTTGCGCCCGACGCCGTGACCCGGGAGGTGTCCGTCGGGGGTCGACGGTGGCTGGTGGGCGTGGTCGTTCCCGGGAACACCGATCTCGTGGGCCCGCTCGGTCTGCTCTTGGCGGCGCTCGCGCTCGCCGGTCTGGTCCAGCTCGCGATCAGCCTGGCGAGGCGTCGCGAGGAGGCGCTGGAGGCGTCGCGCCGGCGGTTGCGGGCCGACGCGAGACGCAGCGAGGCGATGCAGACGATGGCCGCCGCGCTGCTCGATGCCCACGACGTCGACGCCGTCGTGGAGTCCATGGTGCGGTGCGCCCGGGAGGCGACCGGCGCCGTGTCGGTCACCCTCGGGCTCCTCGACGAGGAGGGCTCCTCCCTGGAGATCGTCCCGGTGCGAGATGGCGGGGGTGCGTCGGAGGACACCATCGAAGGAGCCAAGACGACCACGGCGCTCGGGAGCCTTCCGCTGGACGACGACCACGCGATCGTGCGGGTGGCCACGAGTGGGATCAGCGTCTTCACGGAGGGAACCGAATCCCCGGACGGCCCCACCGCCGTCGTACCCATGAACGTGCCACGAGCCACGCTGGGGGCGCTCGCGTTCCGCTTCCCGCCCTCCCGACGCCTCGACGAAGACGACCGCACGCTCCTGGAGGATCTCGCCTCGACCGGTGCTCGTGCGCTGGAGCAGGCGAGGCTCTTCGCCGCGGTGGATGAGGCCCGCGCGACGGCGGAGCGAGAGCGCGCCCGCGTCGAATCGCAGCGGCGGCTGTCCGTCGAGCTGTCGCGGGCCTCGACGGCGGAGGCGGCTGCCGGGATCGTGCTCACCAGGGTGATCGCGATCGCGAAGGCCATCGCCGGCGGTGTGGCCCTGGCCCACGAAGACGGGTACCTGGAGTTCGTGGCGGTCCGCGGGCTGGCCGACGATGACGCGTCGCAGATGCCTCGTCTGGCGATCGATGACGCGGCGGCCTCGAGCGAGGCCTTCAGGACCGGTCGCGAAGTCCTGGCCGAAACCACCGAGGCGTTCCGATCCCGATATCCGGCCGGCTTCGGCATCTCCGGCGGCGAAGGACGCGGGGTGTGGGCGCTGCCGCTGGTGGTCCAGGGAGCCCCGATCGGCGCCGTCGTGCTGGTCCTGGATGCGCAGCACCTCCCCTCACGCGACGTGAAGGAGGCGGTCCGGGCCTTGTCCGCGCAGGTCGCGCAGGCCCTGCGTCGGGCCCAGACGTCCGACCAGACGCGGGCGGCGGCCGAGGAGCTCCAGCGGGCGATGCTTCCCGCCGATCTGCCCGTCCTGGCGCAGGCGTCCGTCCACGGGCTGTACCGGTCGGCCGCCCAGATCCTCGACGTCGGCGGCGACTGGTACGACGCGCTCGAGCTCTCCGAGGACAGCTTGGTGATGGCCGTCGGGGACGTGGTCGGTCGCGGGCTGGCCGCCGCGGCGACGATGGGACAGCTGCGGGTGGCCTGGCGTGCCCTCTCCCAGGAGGCGCACGGTCCCGCCTCGCTCTTGATGTTGCTCGACCGATTCTCCCGGGACCTGCCCGGAGCCGAGGTGACGACGGTGGCGAGCGCCGAACTCGAATGCTCGACGGGGACGTTGCGGTACGCCTCCGCCGGCCACCTTCCTCCCATGGTCGTGGATCGCCTCGGGAGGGCACGGTTCCTCGAAGGTGGACGGTCGGTGCCGCTCGCGGTCGTGGATCCCGCCCGCCGGGAAGAGTCCGTGACCACGATGGAACCCGGCGACACGGTGGTCCTCTACACCGACGGCTTGGTGGAGCGTCGCGACGAGTCCCTGGACGAAGGCCTCGAACGTCTGCGCCAGACGGCGGAGCACGTGGCGGGACGGGACGCGGACCGCGACCGCCTCGGCGATGCCCTGGCCGCCGAACTGATCGACGAGGGCACGTCGGTCGACGACGTCGCCATCCTCACCGTGACGCTCCGGCCGAGCTTCCACCGCATCATCGAGCGCGACCCCGGTGCACTCGCTCCCGCGCGCGCCGCGCTCCGGACCTGGTTGGACGGCCACCAGGTCCCCGAGGGCATCGTGGAGGAACTGGTCCTGGCGAGCAGCGAGGCCCTCGCGAACGCGATCGAGCATGCCCACCCCACGCCCGAAGGCTCCATCGAGTTCCGTGGCTGGATCGACGGCGCCCGGGTCGTGGTGCACGTGGCGGACGACGGACGGTGGTCCGAACGCGATCCGGACCCCGTCCGGGGCAACGGCCTGATGATCATGCGGACCCTGATGGATGAGGTGGTGGTCGACCGCGAGGCTGACGGCACCCGCATCGAGCTGATCCGATCGCTCACCAGACCCCCCATGTCGGTGGGCGGTCCGGTCGGTTCCTGAGGCGGGGCGGTCAGTCCGGCACGGGCGCCTCGACCGTGACATCCGCGACCTGGGCGTTGGTCGCACCGATCAGGTCGTGCGCGTCGAGATGCAGGTTCACCCCGCGGGCGCCGCCGCCGATGGCGACGCGGCCGAGCGTCGCCACGGTCGCATCGGCGATCACGGGCCACGGGCGCAGGGAGCCGAAGGGCGTGATGGCGCCCCGTTCGTAGCCGGTCACGGCCTTGGCCTCCTCGGCGTCGGGCAGCGAGATGCGCTTGACCCCCAGGTGCGACCGGAGTTTCGGCCAGGCGATCTGTCGTCCTCCCGGCACCAGCACGAAGACGAAGTCGTCGGCGCCGCGCCGCACGACGATCGTGCGCAGCAACGAGGCGAGGTCGATCCCCTGGCGGTCCGCACTCTCCTGTGCACTCGACGGCGGCTCGAACCGCACCACCTCGAAGGCGAGGCCTGAGCCTTCGAGCGCCTCCGTGGCGGGCGTGGGGCTGTCGTCGGGAGCCATCGCGGCGCAGCCTAGCGCCCGGCGGCTCCCTTGCGGTTCCCGCCGGTGGGGCGCACCCTCGAACGATGGGTGCAGCCCGGCCCCTCGAGGTCGTCGCGCCGACCGACGAGCCCATCGTCGGCTGGCGCGCCTGGCATCTCGCGCCCGGGGCGCCGGGGCTGCTCCCGGCCGGCGCCGGCGTGGGGTCGGACACCTGGCAGCCACGCGCCGCCACCACGGCTCGGTGCGGTCTCAACCGGTTGCTCTCGATCGGACGCCCCGTCCACGAGAGTCCGGGCGAGCGGTGCCGATGCGGCATCTACGCGCACCGCTCCCTCGAGGACTTCGCCCGCGACACGGTGCCGGCGTACCCGCCGCCCTCGGTGGTGGGAACGGTGGCGTTGTGGGGGCGCGTGATCGAACACGAACGTGGCTGGCGCGCCGCCCACGCCTACCCCGCCCGCCTGCGACTGGTGTGCGTCCTCTGTGCCTGGGTCGAGCCCGGCCCGGGCACTCCGGCCGTCGTGCACGTGTTCGACGGTCATGCCTCGGTCCTGTGTCGGGACCATCGGGAGGGGATCGAGCTCCCGGACGGCCGGCGCACCACCCCGACCGGCATCGACCCCGCGCGGCTCCAGGCCCGGCTGCTCGATGCCTACGCGGTCGACCTGCTGCCCGCCGACCGGCTCGACCCGCTGCTGCGACGGCCGTCCGCCGAGGCGCCGCCGGCGTTCTTCCCCGTGATCCGGCCGGTTCGCCTGCCCTGACGCGCGGTTCGCCCATGGGAACATCCAGCCGGATGGATCAGCGCACGCCCGAAGCCGACCCGCCTGAGCATCGACGCCCGAGCCCACCGGGTCGCTCGATCCCGCGGCTGTTCCGCACGTTCCTGGAACAGGCCCCCGAGATCGACCAGTTCACCCTCCGGTTCGTCGATCACGACACCGAACGCGCGTTCCAGAGGAGCTACCAGCGCGACACCCTCCCGTACGTCCGGCTGGCCTTCGTCCTCGGGGTGGCGGGATGGGTCCTCTTCGGTTTCCTCGCCCGGCGGCTCGTGCCCGAAGGCGGAGATGTCGACACCATCCTCCGCTACGGCGTGGCGGTCCCGCTCACCCTGGTGGCGCTGGCGTGCACGTACACCGCCTGGTGGGGCCGGCGTTGGCAGCTGTCCATCTCGCTCGTGCTGGTGGCGAACGCCCTGATCTGGTCGGTCGATCGCGTGGCGTTGCCCGCCAGCGCGCCCACCGACTGGGGGTACGCGGGGATGATGGTGATCCTGGCGTTCATCTACGTGCTGTCACGCCTGCAGTTCGTGTACGCCGCGGTCGTGGGCGCGGTGTCGATCGTGATCTACGACGTGCTCACGATCGCGTTCGCCAGCGACACCAACACCCAGTTCCTGGTCGCCAACTACTTCTTGGTGACGTTCGCGTTCGTCGGGATGGCGGCCTCCTACGGTCTCGACCGGTCCGCCCGCCTGCTGTTCTTGCGCGAGCGTCAGTTGGACGCCGCGCGCGTTCGCGCCGACGAGTTGTTGCACAACACCCTGCCCGCCGCGATCGTCGAGCGGCTGAAGGCGCGCGGGTCCGAACCCGGCGTCGAGCTCCTCGCCGACGGCCACGAACAGGTGACGGTGGTGTTCGCCGACCTCGTCTCGTTCACCGAGCACGCCGAACGCATCGCCCCGGCGCCGTTGGTGGCGGTCCTCGACGAGGTCTTCACGATGTTCGACGATCTCGCGCAGCGCGTGGGGATGGAGAAGATCAAGACGGTGGGCGACGCCTACATGGCGGTGGCGGGCGCGCCCGAGCCGCGTCCCGATCACGCGCAGGCCGCCGCCGAGATGGCGTTGCAGATCCGCGCGAGCATGGCCGATGCCCGGTGGCCGACCGGTGAACCGATCCAGGTCCGCGTCGGCATCGCGACCGGCCCGGTGGTGGCCGGGGTGATCGGCCGGCATCGGTTCGCCTACGACCTGTGGGGCGACACCGTGAACCTGGCGAGCCGGCTGGAGTCGTCAGGAGCACCCGGGGAGATCCTCGTGTCCGAGACCACCGCGGCGCTGTTGGCAGGCCGGTATGAGCTGGGCACCCGCCGGGTGATGCAGCTCAAGGGCAAGGGCGCGACACCTGCCGTGCCGTTGATCGGACCGGCGTCGTGAGCGCTCACGCTCTGCACGGAGAGCCTCTTCATGGAGAAGCTCGGCGGTAGTCGATCGCCCAGCGCTGCGTCCAGGTGACCGCGTCCGGTGAGGACTCCCACCGCCAGGCGAACGCATCGGGCGTGATGTCGCTGAACACCATGCGCTTGACGTGACGTTCGGCATCGACCGGTCCCGGTGTGGTGAAGCACAGGTCGCCCGCTTCATCGTGGCCGCCCACGAAGTGCCAGTAGCTCCCGTTCGAGTCGACCCAGGTCTGCCGCCACCCCTGCGCGGGGTCGAACACCGACACGCTCATGCCCTCGAACGGTTCGGCGCCGGCCGCCGTGAACCGTTCGAGGATGACGTGATCGTCCAAGGTGCGCGTGATCGTGTTCGTGCCCTCGCCGCCGTCCCAGGTGCATCGCCAGGTCCCGAGCCAGAAATCGAAGCTGCGCGCATCCATCTCAGGAAGGCTATGGACCCCCGTCGCGAGATGCTTCCGGTTCGTTGCCCCGCTCGCGGAGATGCCTTCTCGGCGCATCAGTACTAGGGCGAACGGGTCGATTATCGGCGTGGGGGTTGCTCCCTAGTGCGTTCGGAGTAGTATCTCGGGATTCTCCCCGGAAGGCATTCGCCCTGGGAGGGGGCGGAACATCATGAGGCGCAACCTTCGAAGGATCTCGCTCTTCTCGCTGCTCGCCATCGTCATCGGTCTGGCCGGCATGGTCCCCGCCGGCGCAACCCTGTCGCTCCTGCCCGACGACACCTGGGGCACCAACAACCAGGTCAGCGTCATCCTGCGTGTGGGTGGCACGATCTACCTGGGCGGGGAGTTCACCGCGCTCGAGGCGGACAACGGCGCCACGATGGCCCGCAACCACCTCGCCGCGATCGACGCCGCCACGGGTGAACCCACCTCCTTCAACCCCAACGTCAGCGGCTCGGTCTTCGGCCTTGCCGCCTCGCCCGACGGTTCCCGTCTCTACGCGGTCGGGAACTTCACCACGGTGGGCGGACAGGCCCGCAAGATGGTCGCGGCCTTCGACCTCCCGTCCGGCGCCCTCTCCAGCTGGAAGCCGGCCGGATCGCCCAACACCGTCGTGCGTGCGGTCGCCGTGACCTCGGACAAGGTCTACATCGGCGGCTCGTTCAACACGCTGGGGTCGACGCCCCGCGCCAAGCTCGCGGCGTTGAGCCCGGTCGACGGTTCGATCTCGACCACGTGGATGCCCACCGCCGACGGCCTGGTGCGCGACATCGTGGTGCAGGGAACGCGGGTGTTCATCGGCGGCAACTTCGTCCAGGTGAACGGCACCGACCAGCGGCGGTTCGCCGGCCTCGACGTCAGCAGCGGCGCTTCAGCATGCTCCACGTGTTACCACCCGACGTACCCGATCCTCGACATCGACGCCGGTCCGAACCGGATCTACCTCGCCGGCGGTGGCGGTGGTGGCAAGGCGGTCGCGCTGACCACCTCCACGGGCGCGAAGCTCTGGGAGAAGAAGACCGACGGCAACGTGCAGGCGGTCAGCACGCTGAACGGCGTGCCCTACTTCGGCGGGCACTTCTTCAAGTACACGTCCATCCCGGTGAACCAGCTCGTCAGGACCGACCCGGTCACCGGTGTGCTCGACCAGTCGTGGCTCCCGAACGTGACGGCCGGCTTCCTCGGCGTGTTCGCGGTGCGAGGCTTCAACGCGAACCTGTACGTGGGCGGTGACTTCACGCGTGTGGCCCAGACGAAGCAGCTGAACTTCGCGCAGTGGACCGACAGCGCGGTCTCCGCCTCGATCGACGTGGGTGTGTCCCTGGCCGACGCGCCCGATCCCGTCGACGCGGGGTCGTCCCTCACCTACACCGCGACCGTGACGAACGCCGGGCCCGACGCGGCCGCCGGCGTGACCCTCACCGACAACCTCCCGGCCTCAGCGACGTTCGTCAGCGCGTCCCCGAGCTGCACCTACTCGTCGGGCACGCACTCGGTCTCGTGCGACCTCGGCACGATCGCGGCCGGCGGATCCACGGCCCCCACGATCACCGTGACGCCGGGCAGCGCCGGTTCGTTGAACAACACCGTGAACGTCACGGCCGTCGGCAACGACCCGAACGCGGCGAACAACAGCTCGAGCGCCAGCACCACGGTGAACGCCGTCGCAGGCGCCGACCTCAACCTCACGATGTCGCCGGCCAACGCCGCGAAGATCGACCAGGGCAGCACGTTCTCCTACGTGCTCACCGTGCTGAACCAGGGCCCGGACAGCGACCCGAGCGTGACCGTCACCGACACCCTGCCGGGCAACGTCACGCCGGCGGGGGCGGCCACCACGACGTCGGGCTCGTGCTCCGGGACCACCACCGTCACCTGTGCGCTCGGCGCCATGAACGCGAACGACGTGGCCACGATCACGATCCCCGTGACCGCCCCGGCGCAGCCGCAGACGGTGGTCAACACCGCGTCCGTCGATGGCCTCGCGAACGACCCGGACCACGGGGATGACGAGGTGGTCCGCTTCAACGCCGTGAAGGACCCGGCCCTCGGTGGCGACACCACGGCCCCGTCCAGGACCGCGACGCAGATGTTCGACATCGATGCGGACGGGTTCGTCGATCAGGTGGTCGTCACGTTCAGCGAGAACCTCGCCGTGTGTCCCGCTCCGTGCACGTCCGGCTGGGTGCTGACCAACGTGCCCTCGGGCAGCTCCCTGCAGTCGGTCTCGATCGCCGGGAACCAGGCCATCCTGTCGATCGGCAACGAGCAGAACCAGCCCGACACCGCCGTGGGCTTGTTCCGCGTGCAACTGGCCACGCCGAACCAGATCCAGGACGCCGCCGGCAACCGTGCCGTGTTCTCGGCGGTGGCGCCCACCGACAAGGCGAGCCCTGTCGCGGTCGGGTTCCGCAAGGGTCACAACACCAGCGGGGTGTGCAGCGGTGCGCCGTCGAACGGCGGCGTGGCCGAGCCGTGCGATGAGTTGACGTCGGAGTGGAGCGAGGCGCTGTTGCCGTCGTCGATCCCGTCGACGGCGAACCTGACGATCACCGACCCGGCGGGCTCGGGCAACGACCTGCTGACCGTCAGCAACTTCATCCAGGGTTCGATGGACATCAAGTCCAACAACTACGTCACGCTCGACACCGGCACGGCCTCGTGGGCGTCGTCGTTGCTGTTGCTCCAAGGGGGAGCGGCGCAGGACGCGGTGACCGTTCGGATCGCGGGTTCGTGCACCGGGACGGGCTGCGCATCGTTGGCCTCGGTCGGCGACGTCACGGTCGTCTACGTGCCGGCGGCCTCGATCAAGGACCTCGCCGGCAACCCGGCGGCGGGCAGCTTCACGAAGTTCCAGAAGATGTTCTGAGCCAGCTCGTCACCGGCTCGAAGCCGGTGCGGAGCAGGAACTGGTGGCCGCCGCTCTCGATCACGTGTTCCTCCGCGTGCGGGAGCAGGTGCGTCCAGGCTCCGTGGGCGGTGATCGGCACCGTCCGGTCATCGCGCGCGTGGGCGAGCAGCGCCGGGAGCGTCCCATCGAGCGTGCCGACCCGCTGGATCTCCTCGACCAACGACGGGTCGGACCACAGCGACCACAAGGTCCACGCCCGGCTGCGGATCGATTGCCGGCCGAAGTCGATCACGGTGGCGGGCGGGTAGCCGCGCGCCAGGCCCACCGGCACCGCGATCACCGGCCAGATCGTGCGGACGCCCCGGCCCATCGCTCGTCGCACCGGTGAGGCCTGCAGGTCTGCCCGGGATCGGAAGTCCATCGCCTTGCCCGTGGGGAAGGGCGCAGCGGCGAGTGCCAGACCCGCCACGCGATCGTGCCGGTCGCTCGCCCACAGCGCGGCCAGGACGCCGCCCAGGGAATGTCCGACCACCCACACCGGCGAGGAAGGAGCGGTGGCCTCGATCACGGCGTCGAGATCGTCCAGGTGCAGTGCGCGATCGGCGTCGAGCGTCGGTTCCTCGGAGCGGCCGAACCCGGCGAGGTCGGGCGCGATGAGCCGGTGGGTGCCGGCCGTCCGGTTGGCCAACCCTTGCCAGTACCGGCCCGACCCGCCCAGGCCGTGGACGGCGAAGATCGTGGGCGCATCCGCGTCGTCGGGGCCGGCTTCCCACACGTGCATGTGTCCCCACGGTCGGTCGAGCGTCAAGCTGCGCAGGCGGGCGGGATCGGCCACTCAGCGGCCGACCCGCACGGGGGCGTCGTGCACGCCGAGGCCGCGCGGCGGCAAGGTGATGTACCGACGAACGCCCATCGTGCGACCCTACCGTGGGCACGGGCCTCCGAGCGGAAGGATCAGGGTGTGAGCGACGCCGACGTCATCGTGATGGGGATGGGCCCCGGAGGCGAGGAGGTCGCCGGTCGGTGCACCGACGGTGGTCTCCGCGTCCTGGGCATCGAACGCAAGCTCGTGGGAGGCGAATGCCCCTACTGGGGCTGCGTGCCCTCGAAGGTCATGGTGCGCGCCGCCGATTCCCTCGCCGAAGCGGCGCGTGCCATCGGGCTGGCCGGCTCGCTGCGCATCGATCCCGAGTGGGCGAAGGTCGCGGCGCGCGTCCGGGAGTTCACCGCCGACTGGAACGACGAAGCGGCGGTCGAGCGGCACGAGGCGAAGGGCACGAAGATCGTGCGTGGCACGGCCCGGCTCCGCGGGCCACGTTCCGTCGAGGTCGACGGCGCCGTCTACGAGGCCGAGCGCGGGGTCGTGATCGCCACCGGCGGCGAACCCGCGATCCCACCCATCGAAGGACTGAGCGAGACGCCGTACTGGACCAACCGTGGTGCGATCGAGGCGACCGACGTGCCCGGCCGATTGATCGTGCTCGGAGGTGGCGCGATCGGCCTGGAGCTGGCGCAGGTGTTCCACCGGTTCGGCGCCGACGTCACCGTCGTGGAGTCCGCCGCCCGCGTGCTCGCGCTGGAGGAACCCGAGAACGGCGAGGCGCTCGGCCGCGTCCTGTCGGATGAAGGGATCACGCTCCGCCTCGGCGTCCGGGCCGAACGGGTCTCGTCGGTGGGCGACGGCGTGCGCGTGGTCCTGTCCGACGGCTCCGGGGTCGAAGGCGACCGGCTCCTCGTCGCCACGGGACGGCGCAGCGATCTCGAGGCGGTCGGCGTGGCTGCCGCCGGGCTCGACCCCTCGGCTCGCTCGATCGAGGTGGACGACCGGATGCGCGTGGCCGACGGCCTCTGGGCGGTGGGCGACATCACCGGCAAGGGCGGGTTCACCCACATCGCCACCTATCAGGGGCGGATCGCGGCCGCCGACATCCTCGGCCAACCGCACGCACCGGCCGACTACTCGGCGGTGCCTCGGGTCACGTTCACCGATCCGGAGGTGGCGAGCGTGGGGCTGACCCAGCAGCAAGCCGAAGACGCCGGGATCCAGGTGCGGGTCGGCGTCTCCGACACCAGCTATTCCACCCGCGGTTCCATCCACGGGACGAACGCCGAGCACGGCGTCATCAAGCTGATCGCCGACGCCGATCGCGGCGTCCTGGTGGGCGGTTCGATCATGAGCCCGGCCGCCGGCGAGATGCTGGGCATCCTGATGCTGGCGGTGCGCGCCCAGGTGCCGATCCAGACGCTTGAAGGATCTGATCTATCCCTACCCGACGTTCATCCGCGGGTTGGAGTCATCGCTGGCCGAGCTGTGAGCCCGGCGATCACACGCCTTCGCGCACCGGCAGCTTCCCGGCCGCGATCGCGCTGCAGAACTCGCGGTGATCACCGTCGTTCACGTCGGCGTACCGTTCGGCGAAGTCCCCCATGGCGCGGTCGAACCGATCGCTGACCCCGAGGTAGGCGGCGATCGCCACGGGGTCACCGGAGCGCGCATGCGCACGGGCCAGCGTCCATCCGCACGTGCGGGCATACAGCGTCATCACGCCGGGCGGCGCGTGCTCCACGTCGAGCGAACCCTTCATGTCGCGGAGCTGTCGCCAGTAGTAGTTGCGTTGTCGGTCGATGCCCTTCGTCCACCCGAGGAAGATGTCGCTGGCGGCCTGCATCAGCCGCTGGCCCTCCACCACGCGTTGCCCGTGGTTGCGGAAGCGTGACTTCGGCAGGTGCTCCTCCAACACCGAATGGCGTGCCTCCTTCATCTGCAGGAACAGCGGGTCGTCTTCGTCGCGCCCCTGCAGCAAGGCGATGAACGCCCGCAGCCCCACGCTGCCGACACCGACGATCTTGTGCGCCGCGTCGGTGAAGCGATAGCGCTCCAGGAGGTGGCGTCGCTCGTCGGGAAGCGACCGACGGTATTCGTGGAGCATCTCGTGGATGCCCGCCTGCACCTCTTCCTCGCTCAGGTGGGCGAGGTCGCGGATCGGCATGACCACCGGGGGCCGCGTCACGATCCGGTAGTGCCCGTCGACCATCTCGGCCAGCTTCGTGAGCGCCTGGAGGCTGTCCCGCGTCCTCGAGTGGTCCAACCCTCGTTGGATCGACTCCTTCAGTCTCGGCGTGCGCACCGAGGCGAGGATCTCCTCGGCCGGCAGGTGCGCGTACCAGATCTCCAACGTGCGCATCTGCGCGAAGCCCGCCATCGCCTCCCGGTAGGCCGTGACCGCGGCGACGGCCGAGACGCGCGCCTCCTCTTCGGTGAACCCGTTGTTGCGCGAGGCGATGACGAAGCTCGCCGCGAGCCGCGCCACGTCCCACTCGAACGGGCCGGGGAGCGTTTCGTCGAAGTCGTTGATGTCGAACAGCAGCTGGCGCTCCGGTGAGGCGAACACGCCGAAGTTGGACAGGTGGGCGTCGCCGCAGAGCTGGACCTTCAGCCCGGACGTGGCCACGCTCGCCAGATCCCACGCCATGATCCTGGCTCCGCCCCGGTAGAACGTGAAGGGCGAGACCATCATCCGGCCGTGGCGGATCGGCACCAGGTCGGGTTCACGCGTCTCGTCCTGCTCGGTCAGCGTCGCGACGGGGTCGGGGCGATCGGGGGCCGGTCGCCACGTTCCGATGCTGGAGCGGGGCGCGCGTTCGCGGGCCCGCTTGCCCTGGGCTCGGCGCTCCTCGACGGACAGGTACTGCGGCGTTCGGGGCGTGGGCATGGGGGTAACCGTAGTCGCTGATAGCGTCCCCGGCATGGCATCTCCGTCATCCCGCGCTGACGAGGCTTCCGCCGAACTCACCCATCGCGGCGGCGGCATCGTCGCCGTCTCGATCACCACCGTGATCTGGGGACTGGTGCCGCTGGTCTTCAAAGAGACCGACATGCCCACGCTGGCATTCGCCACCTATCGCCTGTGGATGGGCGTGCTGGTCTACGCGGTGGTGTTCGCCTTCACGGGACGGCGGGTGCGCTGGTCGGTGATGCGGGTGTGCGCGCTGGGCGGGGTGTTCTTCGCCTTCGACATCGCGTTCACGTTCAGCGCCTTCCGGCTGACGAGCATCGCGAACGCCACGATCATCGGGGCGCTGGCGCCGGTGTTCATCACGCTGGGCGCGGCGCGGTGGTTCGGCGAACGTGTGGAGCGTCGCGACCTGCTGTTCGTGGGGATGTCGTTCGCGGGCGTGGCCATGGTGGCGCTCGGCTCCGCCGGCTCGCCCACGTGGAGCCCGCTCGGTGATGCGTTCGCCGCCGCGAGCGTGCTGAGTTGGACCTGCTACTGGCTCTTCTCCAAGCGGGCGCGTGCCCGCACCGAGGTCGGCGCCCTCGAGTACATGGCGTGCGTGATGACCGTGGCCGCGGTGATCATGACGTTCCTGGCGCTGGCGTTCGGTCAGTCGCTGTCGTGGCCCTCGCGCGCCGACTGGGGATGGATCTGGCTCGTCACGATCTTCCCCGGCTTCATCGGGCACTCGTTGATCTCGTGGTCGCATCGCCACCTCGAAGCGTGGCTGGGTTCGCTCATCACCCAGCTGCAGCCGGTGATCGCCACCGCCGCGGGGTGGATCCTGTTGTCCGAGGCTCCCACGGAGCTGACGATCGCCGGCGGGCTCGTCGTGGTGGCGGCGACGGCGGCCATCATGATCCGTGCCGGCCGTCAGTCGGTGTCGATCGGCGAGGGTCTGTAGGTCTCCGGATCGAAGGCCTCGACGGGCAGGCCGGCGGCTCGCCAGGCGTCGAACCCGCCGATCACGTCGGTGGCCCGGACCAGACCGAGATCGTGCAGCGAGGCCGCGGCCAGCGATGAACTGTAGCCCTGACGACAGATCACGATGATGCGCACGTCGTGGTCGGTGACGCCGGCCACGTGGTGCTCGCCCGCGGGGTCGAGCCGCCACTCGAACACCGTGCGATCGATCACCAGCGCCCCCGGGATCAACCCTTGCGCGCGCCGCTGCTCGAAGGTGCGGGTGTCGACGATCAACGCGCCATGGTCACGCTGTTCGGCGTGTGCCTGCTCGGGGGTGATGCGCTGCAACCGCGCGCGGGCATCCTGCAGCAGCTCCTCCACACGCTTGGCCGGCATGCCCGAATCCTGGCACACACCGTGGCCGGCATCCGCCGAACGTGCGAGGAGACCCGGGCGCGCTCGCCCGACTAGGCTCGTCCGGACGACGGGAGGAAGGAACAGACATGACCGATCGTGACGCGGCGGCGGACGCCCTTGCGGGCAGGATCTTCGGGGCGGTACTGGAGACCTTCGACATCTATGCCGTCTACATCGGAGACCGCCTCGGCTACTACCGGGCGCTCGCGGCCGACGGTCCGGCGACGTCGGTGGAGCTCGCCGCCAGGGTCGGGGCCGCCGAACGGCACACCCGTGAATGGCTCGAACAACAGGTGACCACGGGCTACCTGTCCGTCGACGATGTCGGGGCCGAGCCCACCGCCCGGCGCTACGCCCTCCCGCCCGGACATGAAGAGGTGCTCACGGACACCGAGAGCCTCCGCTACCTGGCACCGGCGGCCCGGCAGGTCGCGTCCGCGGGCACGAGACTTCCCGAGGTGGTCGAGGCCTACCGGTCGGGGGGCGGCGTCAGCTGGGACGAGTTCGGCCCCGACATGCGCGAATCGCAGGGGGACGTCAACCGGGCCACGTTCCTCCGGCTGCTGGGCAGCGACTGGTTCCCGGCGATCCCGGATGTGCATGCCGCGTTGCAGGCGGGTGGGCGGGTCGCCGACGTGGGATGTGGCCACGGGTGGTCCTCGATCGCGATGGCCCTGGCCTACCCGGAGGCGTCCGTCGACGGGTTCGATCCTGACGAACCCGCGGTCGAGACCGCCCGCGCGAACGCGGCCGAACTCGGCCTGCAGGATCGCGTGCGCTTCCACGTCGATGACGCGGCGCTGGTCGAGGGGGAGGGGCGCTTCGACCTCGTCGCCGCGTTCGAATGCATCCACGACCTGCCGTACCCGGTCGAGGTCCTCCGGTCGATGCGGCGGCTCCGCGGGCCCGACGGCACGGTCGTCGTGATGGACGAGCGTTCCGCGGAGACCTTCGGTGCGATCGGCGACGACGTCGAGCGCTACCTCTATGGCTTCTCGACGACGGTGTGCCTGATCGATGCGATGTCGTCCGAGGGAGCGTCCGGGACGGGAACCGTGATGCGGCCCTCGACCCTGCGGTTGTATGCGCTCGAGGCGGGGTTCAGCGACATGGAGGTCCTCCCGATCGAGCACGACGGGTTCCGGTTCTACCGGTTGACCGGCTGAACGACGAACTCAGATGCAGCCGGGCTCGTCGGCGGTGGTGGCGTTCCACCAACGGGTGAGCATCGGCGCCACCACCCTGGCCATGGCGTCCTCGTGCCCGAGGTCGGGGTGCACGCCGTCGTAGGACAGCTCCTCTTCTCCCACCAGCCCGGCCCAGTCGGCGATCGCCGCCGTGGGCCGCGAGCCGACCAACTCGCGGATCGCGGCGTTGACGCCCTCGGCCTGCACCACGCCGACCGGACCCTGCACGGTCTGCCACAGCACCAACGGCGTCGTCTTCAAGGCGGACAGGATCTGTTGCGCGTGCTCGCGGAAGGCCTCGGGCGACTGATCGTTGGTGCCCAGTTCGACGACCACGGCGTCGTTGCCGGCCCCCGCCTGCGCCTCGGCGATCGAGACCCCCGAGACCGATCCACGGCCGTTGAGGGCGTCGACGCCGAGCGTCCAATCGGGCAGGGCCGCCGCGATCGCGTACTGCCCTCCGTCCAGGATCGAGTCGCCCATCATGAACGCCGTCGGGCCGCCGCCCGTCACGGTCTCGGCCGGCGGCAAGGCGAGCCAGCGCTGCACCTCGGTCCCTTTCACCGTGAACAGCCACTGGTCGGCGTCGGGCAGCACGACCGCTTGGGTCCCGTCGCCGACCCCCAGCACCTGCGCGCCGGTCGGCAGATCGGCTGATCCGCGTCGCGAACCCTCCCCCGAGGAAGCGGCGCTCGCGTGCGCTGCCCGCGTCGATCACGATCTCAGGCGCCTGTCCGTCGCACCGGTATTCGACCAACCGGTCCCGCGGCAGGCAGTGTCCGCTGGGGCCCTGGAAGACCGTGACCCTGGTCGTTCCCTGCTTGCAGGTCGCCGATCCGGACGCGGTCCCGGGCGTCTCGCAGGCCGTGGCGAGCAGGAACATCACCGCGGAGACGGCGAGCAGGTTCGGGCGGGACGTTCGTGAGCGCTTCAACCCGCGGCGAGCCTAGGTGGGCATCCGGCCCATCGCAACGAACCTAGGGCTCAGGGTCACCCCCGGATAGGCCGAAGAACACCGTGAGAGCAACGAGCAACCGGCCTGGCATGAACCGAGGGATGCGTGAGTAGCGGTTTCGCGATGGTGGCACTCCGCCGACGACGGGGCACGTTCATCGTGCTCACCGTGGTCTGCGTCGCAGCGTTCTTCGCCGTGGGGGTCTTCGGCGCCAAGGCCCTGGAACAGAGCCGGATCGACGCCCAGGCCACGGCGAAGGGATTGGCCACGGCCGGCGTCGCCTCGGTGCTCGAAACCTCCGATACGGAAGCGGTGATCGACGGCGGCCAGGGCCGCGACCTGCTCGACCGTTTGCAGCGAGGGGTGTTGGCAGACGGCACGGTGTTCCGCATCCGCGTGTGGTCGCCCGAAGGCGACCTGTTGTTCTCGACCGACGCCGCCGACCAACCCGGTGAGCTCCTGGGCGATTTCCCCTCGATCGCCGTCGCCACCACCGGAGGCGGCAAGCCCGTTTCGGTGCTGAGCGCTGACGGCGAGATCTACCAGACCTACGTTCCCCTCCGTCTCGGCGGACCCGACGCGCTCGGGGCCGTCCAGGTGGATCAGGGCTACCAGCCCATCGCTCAACGCGTCGCTTCGCCGTGGTCGCTGCTCCGGATGGTCGCGATCGCCGGAGCGATCCTGTTCCTGTTGCTGGCGGTCGTGGCGACCTTGCCGATCGGCGTGTCCCGTGACGGTGGGTTCGTCTCGGCCGGACGCCGCCGCGCCGCCAAAGCCGCGTCCGGTGACGGCGCAGGCCGCCGTGGCGCGACGGCATCGATGAAGGAACTCGCCCGTGCCGAGACTCGTGCGGAGGATGCCGAAACCAAGCGCGACGAGCTCGAGCGGCAGATCGGTCAGCTCCGCACCCAGGTCTCCAGCGCCGACGAGAACGCCGGTCGCAAGATCGCCGAGCTCGAAGCCGCGCTCGAGGAAGCCCGCGTGGGCAAGGCGGTCGCCGAAGCCGCACCCGCCAACGACCCCGCGGCACAGGCACGACTCCGCGAGCTGGAGCAGCAGGCGCGCGAGGAGCGGGACCATGCCGACCAGGCGCGATCGCGGGTCCGCGATCTCGAAGCCAAGGTGAGCGAACTCGAAGCGGCGAAGGCCGCCGCGCCGTCCGCTGATGCCGGGCCCGCCGTCGACGCCCACGAGCTGGTCGCCTTGCGCACCGAGCTCGCCCAGGCGAACGATCGCGCGCAGCAGGAGGTGCGCAAGGCCGCCGATACCGAGCAGAAGCTCTTGGGGTTCGAGGCCCGGGTGCAGGAGCTCGAAACGGCGGTCGCCAACGCCCGTGCGCACGCATCGCAGGCCAACGCGAAGCTCGAGGCGTTCCAAGCAGAAGCCGGGAACGCGGAAGCCGACGTCGAAGCCAACACCGAAGCGCTCCGCCACGCGGAGGAACGCGCCCGTGCCGCCGAGGAGCAGGTGGCGGATCTCCAGACGCGACTCGGCCAGGTCGAGGCGACGGATTCGAACGCCGCGACGCTGATCGCCCAGCTCGAAGGCCAGCTCATGGAGGAGCGCGGCCGCACCGCCGAGCTCGAAGCCGAACTGACCCAGCAGCATGACCGCGCATCCCGGGCGCTCGAATCCTCGGATGAGACCGAGCGGCGTGCCGCCGAACGCGACGTGGAACTCGGCGCCGCGAAGATCCGTGCCACCGAGGCCGAGCGTGAAGCCGCCGAGCTGCGGACGAGCGCGCACCAGGCACAGGCACGGGCCACCGAAGCGGAACGCACGATCCAAGAGTTGGAAGCACGCGCGGTCCGGGCGGAATCGACCGCCGAGGAAACCGGCGCCACGTTGTCCGCCCGTGACACCCGTCTCGCCGAAGCCGAGCACCGTGCCGCCGAACTCGAGAAGGAACTGGCGCTGGCCCGATCGCGAGCCGAGCGCGCCGACGAGCTCACCGGTCAGCTCGCCGCTTCGGCCGAGCGCACGCAGGAACTGGAGACGCTCGCGCGGGAAGCCACCGACCGGGTCGGCGAGCTCGAGGCCGAGCTCACGTCGGCCCTCGCGTCGAAGGAAGGGTCCTCGGAGGCTGCGGAGGATGCTCGCCGCCGGAGCGAGGCCGCCACCGAGCAGTTGGTCGCCGCACGCGAAGAAGCCGAAGCGGCACGTGGAGCGGCCGCGACCGCGCGTGAGGAGGCCGAGGCCGCGCGTGAGGAGGCCGAGGCCGCGCGCGCGGAGGTCGCGACCCTGCGCGAGGTGGCCGAGTCCGCCCGCGTGCAGGCCGACGCTGCCGGTTCCACCGCCCGTGCCGAGGCCGAGACCGCCCGCGCCGACGCCGAGATGGCACGTGCAGCGGCCGCGACCGCGTATGAGGAGGCCGACGCCGCACGCGCGGAGATCACAGCCCTGCGCGAGGTGGCCGAGTCCGCCCGCGCGCAGGCCGACGCTGCCGGTTCCACCGCCCGTGCCGAGGCCGAGACCGCCCGCGCCGAGGCCGAAGCGGCCCGTGCAGAGATCGAGGCCGTTCGCGCCGAGGTGGTTGCCGCGCGACGTGAAGCGGACGCGATGCGGACCCAGCTGGAGAGCGTGGGCGCCGACGCGGATGCGGTCCGAGAGCGGGCGGAGGCCGCGCAGCGAGAGCGCGACGCTGCGCAGGAGGAACTCCGGGCCGCCGTGGAGTCGGCCGAGGTCGCTCGAGCCGACGCCGAGTCCGCCCGCACCGAGACCCAGGACGCCCGCACCGAGATCGAGCAGGTCCGGCAACGCTACGAGTTGAGTCTCGCTGAGCTTCGGCTCGAGGCGGAGCAGGCACGGCAACAGGTCGGCCTCACCAGCGAGGAGTCCGACCGGGCCAGGCGCGAGGCCGAGGCCGCGCGAGCGGAGATCGAGGCCGCTCGCGCTGCTGCCGAGTCCGCCGAACAGGAGACCGAAACGATCCGCGTCGAGATCGGAGCCATGCGCGGAGAGCTCCATGCCGCTCGCGCGGAGGCCGAGACCATCCGCGCGGAGGCCGAGGCCGCGGAACGCGAGGTGGCCACCGCCCACCGGGAGGAGGTCGGCGCCGTTCAACAGGAGGCCGCCGTCATCCGGCAGCGGTTGGAAGCATCGGAAGAGGAACGGTCGAGCCTCCGCGGCGAACTCGCGACCGCTCGCGACGAGGTCACCGCGGCGCTCGCGCAGGCGGCATCGGCGCAGGCCGCGTCCGAGACGCTCCGCGGACAGGTGCAGGCCGCCACCGACGAGCAACGCGCGCTCGAGAGCAGCGTCGCCGAACTCCACGCCGAGATCGCCGTGCGCACCTCCACCGAAGCCGATCTGCAAGCCGCCCTCGATGCCGCCGAAGCCACCGTGCGCGAGGCGACGCAGCGGGGCGAAGCCACCGTGCGCGAAGCCACCGAACGGGCCGAGTCAGCGCTCGTGCTCGAGCGCGCGCGGGCCGACCGGGCCGAGGCGGCCATCGCCGCCGCCGAGGCGCGGGCCGAGCGCCGCCGAACGGGAGATCGAGTCGCACCGCGCCGCCCTGCAGCAGACCGCCGAAGCCCAGGTCGACCAGGCACGAACCGGTGCTCGCGAACGTCTCGCGGCGCTCGAAGCCGAGATGGCCGAAGCCGATGGCCGGGCCAGGGCGTTCGAACGCAAGTTCAACCAGCAGCAGGAAGCGTTGGACGCCGCGCAGGCCACCGCCGCTCAGGCCGATGCCGCGATCGCTGAGGCGCAGACCGCCGCCTCCGCGGCGGCGACCCGCGCGGCGGCCGCCGAGGAATCGCTACAGGAATCCGAGCGGTCGATGGGCCACCTCGAGATGCGCGCCGCCGAGGCGACGGCGTCGGCGCAAGCCTTCAAAGCCGAGGCGGCGGAGGCCCGTGCCGCTGCGGAAACCGCGGTCGCCGAGGCGGCTGAGGCGATCGAGAAGGCGCGATCGGAGGCCGAGGCGGCCGTCGAGGAGGCGCGTACTGCCGCTGTGGATGCGGTGCGCCGTAAGACCGGTTCCGAGCCCGAAGGGTTGCTGTCGGGCTCGGCCCCGGAGGGCGGCGGGCAGGATGCGGCTGAGCTCAATGCCGAGGTCGAGAGCCTTCGGGACCAGCTCGACCAGATGTCGGAACGCCTCCGCCACGCCTATGCCCAGACCGAATCCGCGCAGGCGCTCGTCACCGCGGCGCGACAGCACGGCCAACTCCCGTCGGAAACGCCCGAGGAGCTGGAGCTCCGAGACGAGGTCGAAAGGCTCCGGACGCAGCTCGCATCGACGATGACGAAGATGCACGACGCGCAGGAACGAGCCGCGCGGTTCGAAGCCGATCTCACGGCGATGCGTCACGGGGTCGAACTCGACGGTGACCGGCCTTCGCGCGAGTCCCCACCGGATGAACCGTCGATGCACGACCCGAGCGGTCCGTCCGAGGAGGCCGACACCGATCTCGAGGACCAGCCGGCGGCAGAGCCGAGCCTCCGCAGCCGGTTGGCCAGGACCGCCGCCCGCAAGCGGCAGCGCGGCGGCGACGAGGGCGCCTTCTACGGGTAGCTGTCGAGCGCGGCCAGCAGCCGTTGGGCCGCACCTTTGACGCCCTGCTCCTCGGCCAGCCCCTTCAACGCCTCGTCCCACCGGTCGCCGGCCCACACGTCGAGTGCCGCATCGGTCTTGATCGGGACGAGCTCGCGCATCGACGCGAGGTAGTCGGCGGCGTCGCGCAGCTTCGCGCGGAGCGCCGGCTTCCCCTTCAGCGGACCGGGTGCGGGGGCAGCGCTCGCCGCGTCGGCGATCATCGCATCGATGTCGGGATAGGTCTGCACGAGCGCCCGCGCCGTCTTCTCGCCCACACCGAGCACGCCGGGCAGCCCGTCGGAAGGATCGCCCCGCAGGATCGCGAACTCGGCGTAGCGAGAAGCCGGGACGCCGTACTTCTCCAGCACGGCCGCTTCATCGAACTCGTGGAGTTCGCTGACGCCTCGGAGCGTGTAGAGGAGCTTCACGTCGGGGTCGTGCACGAGCTGCAGGAGGTCGCGGTCGCCGCTCACGATCTCGTTGCGGTCCGCGGGATCGGACACGGTGATCAAGCTGCCGATCGCGTCCTCGGCCTCCCAGTCCGGGGCGTGCGCCTGGGTCATCCCGGTGAAGTCGAGCACCTCGCGCAACAACGCGAACTGCCGCGTGAGGTCCTCGGGTTCGGGCGGACGCTCCGACTTGTAGCCGGCATAGATCTGGGTGCGGGCGACCGGGCGCCAGTCGTGGTCGTAGGCGTGCACCACCTCGTCGGGATGGCGGGAACGGAGCAGCCGCGCCACCATGTCGAGGTAGCCGCTCACCGCTCCCATCGGTTCCCCGGCGGGCGAGACGATGCCGGCGTCCTTCATCGCGAAGTACGCCCGGTAGGTCAAACTCGAGACATCCAGGAGCACCCTGTGGGTCACGATGCGTCCCCCGCGGTCGCTTGCGCCATGTGGAGGAGCTCCGCATGAAGCTCCGGGTTCGCGCTGGCGAGGAGCGAGTCCGACCGAACGGTCCATGGCGCGCCCTCGATGTCGGAGACGGTTCCTCCCGCTTCGGCAACGAGCAGGGTGCCCGCCCCCGTGTGGAGCGCCGAGCCGGAGAACAGCACATACGCAGCCATCCGGCCGGCGGAGACGTACGCCGACGACAGCGTGCTGCTGAGGTTGCGGATGTCCCAGCGATCGCTCTCGGATGGCGTCATGCGCGAACCGCGCGGCATGTTCGCGGCTCGGGCCGGCTGCCGTTCCCGACTCAACGATGATCGTCTGGCTCTGCTCCGCTGGTGCTCAGCTCACGCTGGCCTTCGCGGCCGATCGCCCACGCTCCATGGCCACGCTCGGCGACCAGGATCTCGCCGACCGATGCATCCCCGACGACGGCGAGGCTGATCTCATCGCCCTCGACCAGCGCCAGGTTGACGCAGTACAGGGGGATCCCGGACGCGAAGTTGCGGGTGCCGCAGATGGGATCGAGGAGCCAGTACGAGGACCCGTCGGCCGGAGCCTCGCCGCCGCGCTCCTCGCCCACGACCGGATGCGGCGATCTCACCCTCGACGATGGCATCGGATCGCATCCTCGACGGCCGTGTCGGTCGCCGTCACGAGATCGCGGCCACCTTTGGAGGTGATCTCGTCCGCGCCCACTCGGCTCAGGGCGAGGTCGAGTCCTCGACGGACGGCGGTGATGGCGATCGCGGTCGCCGGTTGCAAGCCTTCGACGGCGGGTTCGTCGGCCAACGGGTCGGCGCCTACCGTTCGACCGGCCATGGCAGTCGGGGAGCGTCAACGAGGTCGAGCTCGCCCGGCGAGTGCCCGCATTCGGTGAGGTAACGGGCCAGCTCGCTGCGGTGCTGGGTCCCGTGGTTCACGACGTGCGCGAGGATCAACCACCGCGGCACCACGTCGTCCGGGTCCTCGCTCAACTTCATCGGCTCGTTGAGCCCTGCATCGCCGAGAGACTCCACGTAGCTCCGCAGGCGGTCGTCCTCCTCCAGGCTGAACGCGTGGATCGCCGGCAGATCGTCGAGCACGAACCCGAGGTCCCACACGTAGGCCTGGCCGATGTCGTTGCCGGTGCAGAACTCGCGCCAGCTCCAGTCGACGTCGACGAGGTGGCGGAGCGTCTGGAACGCGGTGCCATGGTCGAGGAGCGCCGCCCTGCGGAATTCCTCTTCCGACAGGCCGGCAGCCGTCGTCATGATGCGGTCGTTCGCCCAGGCGTGGAACCGGACGAAGGCAAGCAAGCTCTCGGCATCCATCGACCAACCCTAGCGTGCCTGGCGAGGGCTCACGGTGCCGGTCAGAGCCGTTCGATGGCTCGCGTGCGCATCCGCGGGCCGAAACGGGGAGCGGTGATCCCGCCGGCCTCCAGCAACACCTGCACCCGGCCGCGCTGTCCGCGATAGGGCTCCAGGAGCTCGAGCATGCGCTCGTCGGTGCCCCGAGGTTCGCCCGCCAGGGCCCAGGTCACCATGTTGGGGACGTGGTAGTCGCCCACCGATACGGCGTCGGCATCGGCGAGGGCGAGGCGCGCCACCTCGGCGGTGGTCCACACGCCGATGCCCGGGAACCGTCCGAGGTACTCCCGGGCTTCCGCGGGAGGTCGCTCGGCGAGCGCTTCGATCGCGGGCGCCTTCGCGCAGGCGAACCGCAACGTCTCGGCACGCCGACGTTCCAGGCCGAACGGATGGAACGCGTGATAGGGGAGCGTCGCCACCCTCGCCGGGTCGGGTGGCAGGAGCAGGCCCGCGGGGCCGGGGGCCGGTTCGGCGAGGGAGCGGGTCATCCGGAGATAGGCGCGGCGGGCTTCGACGCCCGCCACCTTCTGCTCGAGGACGGCGGGGATCAGGGCCTCGATCAGACGGTCGGTCCGGGTGAGGTGGACGCCGGGCATGCGCCGGTGCAGATCGCGGATCACGTCATCGCGCGGATGGAACGCGCTCGCGTCATCCTCGAGGCCGGCGAGTCCGGGCGCGCGTTCGATGATCCAGTCCGCGCCCTCGCCCCACGCTTCCGCGTGGATCGCGGCGGTGGCGGCCGACAACGCCAGGTGGATGGTCGCGGGCCCGTCCGGGGTGCGCGTCGCACGCCAGACCGACCCCGGCTCGATCCGCATCGTGGGATCGCCCGTGCCGCGCCGGAGCGGGAAGAGCGTGCGGGCCAGATCCACCGGGACCTCGGTCGGGATCTCGCGCACCAGCATCGCGGCCAGCCTAGCGCCCGCCCGCGTAGGCTCGTGAGCGTGCACGTCTACGACCTCTCCCTCGATCAGCTCACGGCTCGCCTCACGGCGTGGGGGGAACCGGCGTTCCGCGCCAAGCAGGTCTACGCCCAGCTCTGGAAGCGCGGCGCGACCTACGAGGAGATGACCGACGTCGCGCCGAGCCTGCGCGAACGGCTGGCCACCGAACTGCCGATCGAGGTCGAACTGCTGAACGAACGCGCCGCCGACAAGGGTGCGACGCGCAAGGCACTGCTGAAGCTCGGCGACAAGGGCCATGTCATCGAGGTCGTGCTCATGGGCTACCGCGACCGCGTCACGGTGTGCGTCTCGTCCCAGGCCGGGTGCGCGATGGGGTGCGGCTTCTGCGCCACGGGCCAGATGGGGCTGGAGAGCAACCTCACCGAGGGCGAGATCGCCGCGCAGGTGGTCTGGGCGCGGCGCGAGGCGGCCCGGCTGCCCGACACCACGCCGCAGCGCCTCTCCAACGTGGTGTTCATGGGGATGGGCGAACCGATGGCGAACTATCGAGCGGTGCGCGGCTCGATCGACCGGATCACCGACCCCGCGGGCATCCGGATGGGCGCCCGGCACATCACGGTCTCGACGGTGGGCCTCGTGCCGGGGATCAAGCGGCTCGGTCAGGACCACCCGCAGGTGGGTCTGGCGGTCAGCTTCCACGCCGCCGACGACGAGCTCCGCGACGACCTGGTGCCGCCGAACCGCCTCTACCCGCTGGCGCGACTGGAAGCGGCCATGGCCGCCTGGCGCGACCGGACCCACCGTCGCCCCTCGATCGAGTGGGCGATGATCGCCGACGTGAACGACGCCGATGAGCAGGCGGGCAAGCTCGCGCCCATCGCGCACCGGCTGGGCGCGCACGTGAACCTGATCCCGCTCAACCCCACGCCCGGATGGCCCTCACAGCCGAGCTCGACCGCGCGGATCGAGGGGTTCGTGCGGGTCCTGCGCGCGGGAGGCGTGAACGTCACGGTCCGTGATACGCGGGGCCGCAGGATCGATGCGGCGTGCGGTCAGCTCCGGCGCGATCACGATGAACTGACGCTGCACCCCGTGTGAGGTCCGGCGGCGGGCCACGCCCGCACGGGCCCGCCGCCGTTCCTCCTGCCCGGCCTAGTGGCCGTTGCCGTGGGACCCGCCGTGCCCGTGCCCGGCGTCCCCGTGGGGGTGCTCGTGGACGCCGTCGTGCGGGTTCCCGTGCTCGCCGTTCGAACCGTGTCCCTTGCCGTGACCCGGTCCGCCGGCGTGCTTCTGTGCCTTGGCCGCGTCGTGCGCGGCCTTCCGTTCGGCCTTCTCGGCCTCGTGCGCGTCGTGCTTGGCCTGGTTCGCGGCGAGGTGCTCCAGGGCGTTGAGCAGCCCGGGCGCCTGCGGGTTCTTCACGCAGTTCGCGAGCACATGCGCGATCGCGTTGTCCACGCCGTGGAGCTTCGTGTCGGCGGCGTCGTCCGTGCCGTCGGTGGGCTCGATGCCCGCAGCCGTCGTGCAAGCGGCCTCACGGTCGGGATCGGCCACAGGATCCGGGGTCTCTCCCGTGTCCTCGCCCTCGTCTCCCGTCGTGTCCGCATCCTCGTCGGTGGGGTCCACGCACGCCGAGGCGTCCGAGGAGCAATCGCCCTCGTCCGGCTCATCGGGCGAAATGAGCGTGTCGGCCCCAGCCGGCACATCGTGGGTGACCGATCGGGTGCTCGCCAGGCTCATCGTGGCGATGAGCGCGAGGATGACCAGCGAGATCGCCAGCGCGAGCAGCCGCTTCGGAGCCTTCATGCCGCCCGTATCGGCACGTACGTACCTAGTTCTTGAGCGCTACGTACGTATCACCTGCCCGGTTGGAGTCCCGAACGCGCCGTCCGGACCGCGGCTTCGCCCGGGTCCCTTGCGCCGTGACGAAAGACCCTGCTGCTACGGTCGCCGAGATGGGAACTCGGGCGGCACGGGCGGCGGTCGCGACCTGGCTCGCGGGGGTCGCGGCGATGGCCCTCGTGGGCTCGGCGCCCGGTTCGCCGCTCCAACCGCCACTGCCCGCCGGCGATGCCGGGGCCGGTCCGCTCGCCGCACTGATGCGCGCCGCGTTCGGAGGGCGCATCGCTTCGGACGACCCTGCGGCGGTGGTGGCGAGCGTCCTCGCGATCGCGCTCGTCGTGGTGGGGTTCGGCCTCGTGGCGCGGGTGGCGTGGCGCGGAGAACTCTCCCTGCGGGCGACGCTCGTGCTCGCCGTGATCGGGTGCGTCGTGGTCCTGGCGATGCCGCTGCTGTACTCCCGCGACGTGTACAGCTACGCGCTGTACGGACGGATCGCCGCGTTCCACCACGCGAACCCGTACGTGGTGACGCCCGCCGAGGTCAGCACCGATCCGTTCTTCCCGCTGGTGGGGAGTCAGTGGCGAAGCACCACATCCGTGTACGGGCCGGTGTTCACGATGCTCTCGGTGGTGCTGACCCGTGTGTTCGAAGGTCCCGCGGCCGTGGTCGCCGCGTTCCGCGCGTTGGCCGTGCTCTCGGTGTTGGGCGCCGCGGCGCTGATCGCGCGCACCTGCCTGCGCGTGCGCCCCGGCGTCGCCGCGTTCGCCGTCGCCGCGTTCGCGCTCAACCCCGCCGTCCTGTTCCAGACGGCCGGAAGCGGGCACAACGATGCGTTCGTGGCGCTCTCGATCGCGGCGGCGATGGCCTTCGTCGCCTCGCGCCGGGAACTGGCGGCGACGGTGGCGCTCGTGCTGGGCACGCTGATCAAGTCGACGTGCGGCGTCGCCTTGGTGCTCTGGATCGTCGTCGTGGTTGCGCGCCGGCGAGGCGCCGATCGCTGGCGCGCCCTCGCGTTGCACCTGGGCACCGCGATCGGTGTGGCCATCCTCACCGCGTTGCCGTTCCTGCGCGGAGGCGATCCCACGCTGGGGCAGACCCAGCTCGCCGACCATGAGGGCTGGCTCGCACCGGCGCGGGTGGTGCGCGTCCTGTTCGAGCGCATCGGCGACGCGGTCTCGGCCTCGGCAGGGGATCTCGCGAGCGATGCCGCCCGGATCGTGTTCGCTGCCGTCCTGATCGGCGCGCTCGTGGTGATCGCGATCGTGACGGCGCGGGTCGCACGTGGCGCATCGTCCGGATCACCGGTGCAACCCGAGGACGTCGGCGCATCGTGGGGCTGGGGGTTCCTGGCGGTGATGCTGTTCGGTCCGGTGCTGCTGCCGTGGTACGTGGCGTGGGGGTTGCCGGTCGCATGGGCGCTGCCGCGCGTGGCTCGCCGCACGATGCTCGTGGTCTCGGTCCTCGCGATGGCGTCGCTGTTCGCCGCCGATGCGGTGACGTTCCCCGACGCGTTCCAGCTCACGGCCCGATGGGCGAACTACGTGTTGGCGCCGATCGTCCTGGTGCTGGCCTTCGAACCCGCGAGAGACCTCGTGGCTCGCTGGCGGCGTGGCGGCGATCTCGCCCAGGAACGGCAGACCCCGGTCGGGAACGCTTCCTAGCGGCGGCGCTTCTTCGGGTTGGCCGCCCGTCCGAGCAGACCGACGGCCACGGCGAAGAGCAGCAGCAGCCCGGTCACGACTCCCACGATGCCGAGCACGACCACGGTGGCGTTGGGTTCGTCGGGGGCCGAGCCGAAGGCCTTCACCAGCGCATAGATCGTCAGGAAGACGTAGATCCCGCCCACCAGCAGCCACGCGAGCAGCACGTGGAAGGTGACCGAGACCCCGGCGATGGCGAGCGACACGCCCCTCGAGCCGGCCGGGGTGTCGGCGGCCTCGTCATCGAATCGATCGGGTGGTCCGCCGCCTCCGGTCGCGCCGCCGGGGTCACGCACGCTGCCGGTGTCGACCTCGTCATCGGGCCAGGGTCCGTTCGCCATGGGGGGAGTATCGCAGCCGGGCGGCTCGCCCGCGATGCTGGAGTCGACCCCCGGGGTGCGCCACGATGCTCCGAAGTGGCCACCAGCCTGAGCGACCTCGTCGAACGGACGCCCGCGACGCGTGACCGAGTCGTCGACTTCCTGCGCGGGATCAGCATCCTGGCCGTCGTCTTCGGCCACTGGTTCATCGGCATCATCTGGTGGGACGGCGGGATCATCCGGACCACCAGCGCCGTCGGCGTCACGTCCTACCTGTGGGCCGGCACCTGGCTGCTGCAGGTCATGCCGATCTTCTTCTTCGTCGGCGGATTCTCGAACTACGTCACGTACACCGCCATGCGCGAACGCGGGGAAACCGGTGGGGCGTTCGTGCGATCGCGAGCCGCTCGGTTGCTGCGGCCCTCGCTGGTGTTCTTCGCGGTGTGGGCCGTGGTCCTGGTCGTGCTGCACCTCACCGACACCGGGGCGCCGGCCGGTCCGACGCTGTGGGGCGAGACGACGCTGCTTCGCGGCGTCCTGCCGCCCGGAGCCACGGTGCCGTTCGGTCCGCTGTGGTTCTTGGCGGTCTATCTGGCGGTGGTGGCGCTGTCGCCCTGGACGATCGCGCTCCACCGGCGGTTCGGCCTGTGGGTGCCCGCCGTCATGGTGGCGGGCGCGGTGGCCTGCGACGTGATCGGGTTCGGCTTCGACCAACCGCTGGTGCGGTGGGCCAACGTGGCGTTCGTCCTGCTGCTGCCACACCAACTGGGGCACTTCTACGGTGACGGTTCGATGCTCCGTTGGCCCCGGGCGGTGTTCTGGTCGATGCTCGTGGTCGGCCTGTTCGGTCTCGTGGTGTTGACCACGCCCGACGTGTTCCGCTGGGCGGGCGATGCACGCTTCGACTGGTTCCCCGGGATCGGGCACTACCCCAAGAGCCTGCTGGGCACCGATGTCGAACGGGTTTCCAACGCCTATCCGCCCACGGTGTGCTTCCTGCTGGGTGGGATCTGGTCGATCGGGGCCGCGATGCTCCTGCGGCCGGCGTTGGGTCGATGGCTGCAGCGAACCCGCGTCTGGGCCGCGACGATCGCGGTCAACAGCGTGATCATGACGCTGTTCCTGTGGCACATGACCGCGTTCCTGCTGGCCGTGCTGTTGCTGTGGCCGCTCGGGTTCGGCCACGACCACGACAGCACCCCGAGGTGGTGGCTGGAACGCCCGTTGTGGATCGCCGTATCTGCGCTGATCCTCGTGGGGTTGGTGGCGATCTTCGGCCGGTTCGAACGCCCTCGGCCGGCCAAGCGCGATCGCGCCTGAAGCCCGGAAACGCCCCGAAAACGCCCAGGCCAGAAGGGGTGTCGGGCCGCGACGCGCGCCACCCATCGGGGCGGCCCGCGGTGGTACGTTCAACCACCGTGCAACCCCGCCGCCCCACCGCATCCGCGACCCGGGCCGTGATCGTTTCGGTCATCGGGTTCGTCGTGTGTGCGACCTTCGCCGCCACGCCGGGCTCGCCCTTCCAGCCGGTGTTGCCGCAGGGAGCGCAACCACAGGGTCCGTTCACGTGGCTCGCGAAGTTCATCGGGTTCGACGCGCTGACGGGCAACTGGTTGATCGCGGCGGGGGTGGCCTCCACGATCCTGGCGGTCGTGGGGTTCCTGATGGTCCTGCGGGAGGCCTACCGCGGCACGATCTCGTTGCGGACCGTGACCGTGCTGGCCGTCGCCTATCACGTCGCCGTCTTCCTGTTGCCGTTGCTGTTCTCGCGCGACGTCTACTCCTACGCCTTCTACGGCCGCATCGTGGGCATCTACCACCAGAACCCCTACGTCCACACCCCCGTGGAGTTCGCCGGGGATTCGCTGTGGCCGCTGGTGGGCCCGAAGTGGGTCGACACGCCCGCGGTGTACGGCCCGCTGTTCACGTCGCTGTCGGGCGGCATCGCCCGCGTCACCACCTCGCCGTCCTCGCAGGTGACCGCCTACCGGCTGCTCACGGTGCTGGCGAGCCTGGCGACGCTGGCGATGATCCTGGTGACCGCCGAGCGGGTGCGGCCCGGGCGCGTCACGTTCGCCGCGGCCGCGTACGGACTCAACCCGGTGGTGCTGTTCCTGGCGGTGGGCAGCGGTCACAACGACGTGCTCGTCGCCCTGTCGATCATCGGCGCGGTGGCGCTGCTCACGTCGCGACGGGAGATGTGGGCGGTGGCCGTCCTCGCCCTGGGCGCGCTCGTGAAGGCCACGGCGGTGCTGCCGTTGGTGCTGGTGATCGTCTGGTGCGTGGCGCGACGGCCGAAGGGTGAGCGCATGCGGGCGTTCGCCTCACACGCCGGGCTGGCGGTGGGGATCGGCCTGGTGTTCGGTCTGCCCTACCTCCAGACCCACGATCCGACGCTCGGCATGCTCGAACTCGCGGGCCACACCGGATGGCTCGCGCCGTCGGTGTTCGTCGAGAAGGTCGTCGACTTCTTCAGCTTCGGCACGCTGGGTTGGCTCGCGCGCGTCGGGTTCGCCATCACCCTGGTGGTGAGCATCGTCGAACTGGCCAGGACGGTGGCGGCGCGAGCGTCCGCGGGCGATGCGATCGAGGAGCTCACCGCAGCGATCGGGTGGTCGCTGGTGTTCCTGATGCTGCTGGGGCCGGTGCTGCTGCCGTGGTACGTGGTGTGGGTCCTGCCGGTCGTGTGGCTGCTGCCTCGCGCGCCCCGCGCCACGGTGATCACGGCCGGCGCCGCCCTCGCGATGGCGCAATGGTCGACCGAACCCCTGCGGTATCCCGATGCGTTCAACCTGAACCTGTGGCTCGGGCACTGGGTGGTCACGCCGGTGATGTTCGTGATGGTGATCTGGTCACTGGTCGATCTGCGACGACGGATCCACGCGCGCCTTCCCCTGGAGGAATCGGAGCCCATACCCGCCGAGGCCCGCCAGGGCGCAGGCGATCGTGGGACCCCATGACCCCGTGAGGGGGACCCCGATCCGCTCCAAGGCGAGTGCCACGATCGTGAGGGTGGCGACGCCGAACGCCGGCGCCGCGGCTGCGGCCGCGACCGGATCACCGAACGTCCACGACGCCCAACCCGCTCCGATCAGCCAGAGCAACGCCAGGACCGCCACGGTCGCGCCCGCGATCGGCCACGGCGCCGATGCGCGGAGCTCGCCGGGCAGCGAAGGCAACGGCCGGGGTGCCGGGACGTCGCTCCACACCCCATCGGTCCAGGCGTACAGGTGGGGGTCGGCGAAGGCGGCCGGATCGCGATCGAACTCGTGCACCACGAAGAGGGCACGCGGACCTGGGGGCAGATCGGCCAGCGTGATCGCCGACAGGGCGTCGTATTCCTCGGCGCCCTTCACGGTGGGCCGCCCCAGGAAGTAGTCGGGCACCCGCCCCACGAACACGTGCACGTCCCCCACGCGGTCCGGCGGGACGGTGGCCCGTGCGATGTTCGCCACGTGGGTCGCCAGGAACGTCGCGGACGTATCCAGGTCGTCGACCACGAACACCAACGGCGTGCCGGGCGGCAGGGTCGCGGCGATCCGTCCCGCTTCGGCGCCCGAGCTCAGGTCCTCGGGGGACATGAAGGTCTGCTGATCGCGCTGGGCATCGATCGTGGGCACGGCGAACAGCGCCACCAGGATCCCCGTCGCCACGACGGTGAGCCAGCGGCGCGGTTCGGTGCGTTCCCAGACCCAGGTCACCCCCAGCGCCGCCAGCATCGGCAGCGCGAAGCCGAACGTCATCAGCCGCTCGGGTGGGAACCAGCCCGTCGCGATGCCCAACGGCACGCCGATGATCGTGCAGGCGAGCCAGGCCACCAGGAACCGGCGCGTGAACCCGCGCACCTGCAGCGTGCCGACGGCGGCCAGCGGCAAGGTCACCCACGGGGCGTACCGGCGCACGTTCTCCCGGAACCGGAACTGGTAGGTGTCGTGCAACGCGTCGGCGAGACCGGCGCGGCGCAGGAACCCGTCCTTCGACGTGTCGACGGACAGCTGCGGAGGTCCGATCACCATGGACAGCAGACCCGCGGCCACGACCACGCCGCCGCCGCCGAGCGCGGCCAGCACGCGGCCCGCGTCCGAGCGCCACCCGTGCTCCGGTTCGAGGATCCAGGCCATGGCGGCCGACACGATCAGGATGAACGCGCCCACGAGGAAGAACTGGGGATGGGAGAGTCCTCCGCCGCCCAGCAGCAGGCCTGCGCCGATCGTGCCTCGACGGCTGCGACGCGCCAAGGCCGCGGCGGCCGCGATGAAGGGGAGCGTGTAGGCGAGGTTCGCGAGGTAGCCGCCCGCCAGGTGCACCCCGAACATGCCGGCGAACAACCCCGCCAGCAGCCACCCGGGCCGTCCTCCGTGCGAGCGCCCACGCACCAGCGCGATCGTGGCGGTCCCGATCGCTGCCCCCAACGCGTACTGCAGTCCTGCCAACGCCGGGACGAGCCCCATGTGCAGGGCGCCGGCCACCGTCGGGATCAACGCCGGGGTACCGGGCCGGGCTCCCACCAAGGAGATGCCTTCGGCCGCGCCCACGCGGGCCCACCAGAGGTACACGGGTTCGTCGGGCCCGACGCCGAACGGCCAGCGATAGGCGAACGTGGGCCACAGGAAGAACCCGAGCAGGACCGCGACCAGCGCGAGGAGCCACAGGAGATCTCGACGCTCGTGGCCGGCCGGGGCGTCCGTGCGCTACCCCGCCGCGCTGAAGGAGCCCTGGGCGTTCACCGTGATCGACCCGTCCTCGCTCTGGATGTTCGTGCACAGGAAGGTGCCGCCCATCTGGTTGGCGAGGGCCGGGGTGATCGTGACCAAACATTCACCCGCGCTCGACTGGAAGAGGACGAGGCCGTCCGGCCCCTGGACCGAGAACTGCAGGAGTCGTTCGGGGGCGGTGGGTTGCTGAGCGGTGAACGAGGCCCCGGAGATGCCGAGCGCCTGGTTGCGGGTGGCGGTCCAGTTGAGCGCCATCCCACCCGGGGGCACGGCCCAGATCGCCGGCGACGCGAGCGTGGTGTAGGCCACCTGGGTCGTCAACACCCCGGTGGTGGAGACCGAAGCGGTGCCGGTGTTGACCGCGCCGGTCACCCCGGGCGAGCCCGTGGGTGGCGCTCCCGTCGCCCCCGTCGCGCCGGTCCCCGCGGGGCCGGTGACCGCGGGGCTAGTGACCGCGGGGCCGGTGACCGGCGGCGAGATGGGCGAGAACGAGAAGGTGGGGGGTTCCTCGTCGCCTCGGCATGCTGCACCCAGCACCGAGAGCAACAGGATCGTGACCACCGTGGATCTGGTTCGCATCGCGCGCGTGACCTTCCCAGTGTTCTGGCCTCAGTGTTCTGGCCTCGTTCTCGACCGGTCGGCGCTCGGCGCTGCTGCGTCCCGGCCGCGTTCGCGTGGCTGACTGTACTGCACCGATTCGCGGGAAGGGACGCACCGGATCGCCCCGGGGGCATCGCCTGACGACTGCTAGTAGCATCGCGGGTCATGCTCGATCGCTCGCTCGTGCACGAGGTGCTCCAGGCCGCTCGTCGGCGCGGTGGGTCGTTCGCCGAGGTCTTCGTCGAGGAGACCACGAACACCACGATCCGGCTGGACGACGGCAAGGTCGAGGAACTCACCACCGGCCTCGATCGCGGCGCCGGCGTCCGGGTCGCCCACGGCACGTCGTACGGCTACGCGTACTCCAACCGGCTGGACCGCGACGCGTTGCTCGAGGCCGCCGAAGCCGCCAGCGCCGCGCTGCGCGACGGTGAGGGCGGCGATGTCGTCGATCTGCGAACCCTCGAGGGCCCCGACACGAACCGGGTGCAGCGAGCGGCCGCGTCGGTTCCGGCCGCGGACAAGGTCGCGTGGCTGCGGGAGCTCGACGATGTCGCCCGTTCGTTCAGCCCTGAGGTGATCCAGGTGGTGGGCGTCTACGGGGATTCGTTGCAGCGGCGGTTGATCGCCGCCTCCGATGGCCGCTGGGTCGAAGAGGCGCGGCCCCGGATCCGCCTGGTCGCGCAGGTGGTGGCCAAGCGCGGCGACAACATCCAGACCGGGTTCCACGGACCGGCGGCGTGTGCCGGCGTCGAGTTCGTGGACGAACACACGCCGGCGGCCACCGCCACCGTGGCGGCCAAGCGCGCCGTGACGATGCTCGACTCGATCCCCGCGCCGGCCGGCGAGATGACCGTGGTGCTCGCGCCCGGCATGGGCGGCGTCCTGTTCCACGAGGCGGTCGGGCATCCGCTCGAGTCCGACGCCATCGACAAAGAGGCCAGCGTGTACGCGGGGTTGGTGGGCCAACGGTGCGGCAGCGAACTCCTCAACGGCGTGGACGACGCCACGATCCCCAACGGCTGGGGTTCGTTCACGTTCGACGACGAAGGCGAGCCGGCGCAGAACACGGTGCTGTTCACCGACGGCGTGCTGCAGGGGTTCCTCTACGACCGGTTGCGAGCCGACAAGGAGGGCGTGACGTCCACCGGGAACGGCCGGCGCCAGTCCTACGCCTTCCCTCCCGTGCCGCGCATGACCAACACGAACATCCTCAACGGTTCCTCCAAGCCCGGCGACATCCTCGACGCCACCGAGCAGGGCGTGTGGGTGACCTCGCTCGGCGGCGGGCAGGTCAACCCCGCCACCGGCGACTTCGTGTTCGGGGTCAGCGAAGGGTTCTTGATCGAGAACGGCCAGGTCGGCGCCCCGGTGCGCGGCGCGAACCTGATCGGCCGGGCGATCGAGGTCATGAGCGCGATCGATGCGATCGCCGACGACTTCGGCACCTGGGAGGGCGTGTGCGGCAAGGACGGACAGAACGCGCCGGTGGGCAGCGGTTCCCCCACCTTGCGGATCTCCAAGATCACGCTGGGAGGCACCGGTGCCTGATCTCGGGGATCTCGTGCGCGCGGCGGTCGAAGCGGCCGGTGACGGTGAGGCCGTGGAGGCCTACGCCCAGGAGTCACGCCAGACCGAAGCGAGCGCGCTCCGCGGTGAGGTCGAAGGGCTGACGTTCGCCGAGTCCCGTGGGCTCGGCGTGCGGTTGATCCGTGACGGCCGGCTCGGCTACGCCTTCGCCGCCGATCCCACGGTCGACGAGGTCCGGGCCGCCGTGGTCAAGGCGCGCGAGAACGCCACGCTCGCCGAGCCGGACGAGTTCAACGTGCTGCCGGACGCCGCCGAGGTGACGGCGCTGCCGGAGCTGTTCGACGCGGCATCGGCCGACGTGCCCACCGCCGACAAGGTGCAGATGGCGCTCGACCTGGAGTCCCGGTTGGTCTCGAGCGATCCGCGGGTCACGAAGATCGACCTGGCGCAGGTGGGCGACGCGGTCACGAGGGTGGCGATCGCCTCCACGGCCGGGGTCGACGCCGAGTACGCGCGCACCGATGCGTGGTGCGTCGCCGTCGCGCTCGCCGTCGAGGGCGACGAGACCCAGACCGGCTTCTCCTATCGCATCGCCCGGGCGCTCGCCGACGTCGGGCCCGACGACATCGCCGACGAAGCCATCACGCGCGCGGTCGACATGCTGGGCGCGGTGAAGCCGCCCACGGCCAAGGTGCCGGTGATCCTCGATCAGTTCGCGGCGATGTCGTTCCTGGGCGTGCTCGCGGGCGCGCTCAACGCCGAATCGGTGCTGAAGGGGCGGTCGCTGTTCGCCTCGATGGTGGGCCAACAGGTGGGCTCGGACCTGTTCACCCTGGTCGATGACGGCACGATCCTGCAGGGACCGGGCGCCTGCCCCTTCGACGACGAGGGCGTGCCCAGCGGCCGCACCGAGCTGTTCACCCGGGGAACGCTGAACGGGTTCCTGCACGACACCTACACGGCGGCTCGAACCGGTGACGGGCAGGCCTCGACCGGCAACGCGAAGCGCGGCTCGTACAAGGGCGCGCCGGGCGTGGGCACCTCCAACTTCTACCTCGATGCGGGCGAGACCTCGTTCGACGAGCTGCTGCAGCGGGCCGACGGCGGCGTCCTGATCCAGGACGTCAGCGGGGTGCACTCGGGAGCGAACCCGATCAGCGGCGAGTTCAGCGTCGGCGCCACGGGGCTGCGCATCGCCGGGGGAGCCCTGGGCGAGCCGCTGCGCGAGATGACGATCGCCTCGACGCTGCCGGAGATGCTGGCCGGCATCACCGGGGTGGGCGACGACCTCCGCTTCTTCTCGAGCGTCGGCACCCCGTCGATCCTGATCGGCGAGATGACCCTGGCCGGCATCTAGCTCGAGCGCCGACGACCTCGGGCGTAGACTTCGGGAGCGCGCCATCCGGCGCGACGACACCGATGAGCGACGACTTCACGAACGTCGAACTGGCGCAGGCCACCCGGAACCATGGGATGCCGCTTGAGGCCCTGCGCTACGACGTGACCCCGGCGGGGCTGCACTACCTGCTGATCCACTACGACATCCCGCCCGTGGACCCGAACTTCACCCTGACGGTGGATGGCGCCGTCGAGGAACCGGGATCGTGGACGCTCGAGGACCTACGCGCCATGCGATCGGTCACGGTGCCGGTGACGCTCGAGTGCGCCGGCAACGGCCGGACCCTCTACGAGCGACGTCCCGAGTCCCAGCCGTGGATCCGTGAAGCGGTGGGCACCGCAGCGTGGACGGGGGTGCCGGTGGCCGAGCTGCTGGAGCGGGCCGGCCTCCGCGACGACGCGGTCGACGTGGTCTTCACCGGAGCGGATCGTGGTGTGGAAGGCGGCGAGGAGCAGTCCTACGCCCGGAGCCTGCCGCCTGCGGAACTCCAGCGGGACGAGGTGCTGCTGGCCTACGAGATGAACGGAGCTCCGCTGCTTCCGCAACACGGGGCGCCGCTCCGCCTGATGGTGCCCGGGTGGTACGGGATGACCGCGGTCAAGTGGCTCACGTCGATCACCGCGGTCACCGAACCGTTCGACGGCTACCAGCAGCGGGTGGGCTACCGCATGCGAACGTCCGACGACGATCCCGGCACGCCCGTCACCGTGATCGCCCCTCGGGCGCTGATGGTGCCGCCGGGCATCCCGGCGTTCCCCTCGCGGGCCCGGTCGTTGCAGGCGGGTCCGACCACGTTGCACGGGCGTGCCTGGTCCGGGCATGCGCCGATCGAACGCGTCGAGGTCAGTACCGACGACGGTCGGTCCTGGACCGACGCGACCCTGGAGCCCGTCGATCGGACGGTTCGCATGGCGTGGCTGGCATCACCCGTGGGACGCTCACGCGGGTTCGCACGTCGTGTGCTGCCGCGCCACCGACGCCGAGGGCAACACCCAACCGGACGAACCCGAGTGGAACGCCGGGGGCTACGCGCACAACGGGATCCAGCGCGTCGAGGTCCAGGTGGGGTGAGCCGGGTCAGCCTTCCGGGACCAGCGGCTCGGGAACGGCGGCATCCAGCCGGTCCGACGGTCGTTGCACGAACCACTCGGTGAACTCGCTGCACCGGCCCTGCGCGTCGAAGGTCATGACGAACACGTTGTCGTAGACGCGGTCGGCGCTCCCGTCGGGATGGAAGTAGGTGCTGACGCCGGTGGCGACCGCGCGCTCGCCCTCCACCACGAACGGCCGGTACCACGCGTCCCACGTGCCGGGTTCGTCGGGGGTCTCGAGCCACGAGGCGGCGATCTGCTCCGGGCCCCGGATGGGATCGTCGGACGGGTGGTAGCGATACTCCGCGTCGCGGCTGAAGAGGGCCGCGATCTCGGCCGCGTCCCCGGACCGCCAGGTGTCGATGTATCGGTCGAGCCAAGCCTGCACGCTGCGTCGATCCATGGTCGCCTCCTGTCCGCCTCGGGTCAGATCGTTGCGCTCCGCGCTCCGCTCGCGATCAGCACGAAGATGATCCCCGCCACCGCGAACCGATACCACATGAAGGCCGCGAAGCTGTGGGTGCGCAGGTACTTCAGCAGTCCCCAGATCACCAGGAAGCCGCTGATCCCCGACGCCACGAACCCCCAGAAGAACTGCGCGGCGTAGCCCTGGAACCCACCCTGCACCACATCGATCGACGCGTAGAGGCCCGCGCCCGCCGTGATCGGCAGCGCCAGCAGGAACGAGAACCTCGCCGCGGATTCGCGATCGAGCCCGATCCATCGGCCCGCGGTCATGGTGACGCCCGACCGCGAGACCCCGGGCTGCAGGGCCATCGCCTGGGCGAACCCCAGCCCGAGCCCCGTCTTGGGGGTGATCGAATCGAGGCCGCGGTCGCTGGCGGCAACCTTGTCGACCCACCACAGGGCCACGCCGAACACCACGAGCATCACGCCGATCAACCATGGCTGGCCCAGGGTGTCGGAGATGAACCCCTCGAAGGCCGCGCCGATGATCACCCCGGGGATCGTGCCCAGCACCAGGGCCCACGCGAGGCGCTGGTCCGCGTTCTCGATGGCGCGGGCGCGGAGCGACTCGATCCAGGCGCGCACGTAGCGGACGACGTCGTGCCGGAAGTAGATGAGCGCTCCGGTGAGCGTGCCCATGTGCAGCGCCACGTCGAACGTCTTGTTCAGTGCCGGGTCGTTCACGATCGTCCACCCGAACGCCCACGGCACCAGGATGAGGTGCCCGGAGCTGGAGACCGGCGCGTATTCGGTCAGTCCCTGGGTGATGCCCAGGATGATCGCTTGCAGGATGCTCACGGAGCGTCGTGCCCTTTCGGTCGGGAGGCCCGCACATGCTAGCGGCCGAACCTGCGGGGAACGAGCGAACGCTGGGTTGCGCTGGGGTGGCAACTGCGCCTAGCTTCGCAACCGGGACGCGGGCTCGCGCGTCTAGGAGATGACCGATGGGGCTTCCTCGGTCCAACGCACGACGACGTGGGAGGAAACCATGACCACGATGCGCCGCGCCTCTGAGCGGCCTGTTGGCTGCGGCGCTCGCGATATCCGTGATGGCCCTGACTGGGCCCGGTGCCAACGCCGGGGCCGCCGGGCCCCGGCTGGTGCTCCGACGGACGAGCAGCGAGATCACCGTCACACGCCGGGAAGGCCGGCCGTTCTACTTCAACCCCGGTGTCTACCTGGCGTCGATGGATGCGGCGTTCTCCCTCGAGATCGGGCGCGAGGACTACGACTCCCCGTTCCACGTGGACCAGGTGATGCCGGGCGGCGGGACCCGTTCGCTCCCGGATTCGTTGTTCGAGGTCTCGTCCTATGAAGGCCTCCCTCGATTCACGCGGATGACGGTCACGGATCGGGCGGGTGACGTGCGGGCCGACCGTCTGCTGCCGTTGTGTCCGAACAGCTACGACCGTCAGCGCATCGCCGACGGCGGACCGGTGACGCCGACGTTCCCCGACGATTGCTGGTCGAACCCGTTCTCGCTCGGTCTGGTGTGGGGGATCGACCGCGATTGGGCCACCAGCATCGCCGGGTACGGGCATGCCGATTGAAGCTGCCGGCGGGGCGCTATCACATCGACTTCTCGGTGGCTCCGCTCTATGCGGACCTGTTCGACGTGACGCCGCAGGACGGGTACACGACCGTGACGCTCATCGTTCGCGATCGTCGTGAGGCCGCATCCCCGTCCGCGGTCGGCGCCGCGCGCCGTCGGCGACATGGGCTCACCGAACCCGAAGGTGCCGATCGACGACGACCCCGGATCCTTCGATCGTGCCCGACCTGATCCCGTTGCCCTCGTTCGGCATCGGGGTCCGCCACCGGAACTCGGGGGACTGGCTGTCGTTCGGAGCGAACGTGTGGGTGGACGGTCCGTCGCCGCTGGTGGTCGAGGGCTTCCGCCGCGAAGACGAACCGCTGATGGATGCCTATCAGTACTTCTACGACGGTGATCAGCAGGTGGCGCGCGCCCGCGTGGGCTCGTTCGAGTACGACGCTCGGCACGGGCACACCCACTGGCATTTCAAGCAGTTCGCCACCTACGAGCTGCTGGAAGCCGACAAGACCACCGCCGTGATCAGCGAGAAGGAAGCCTTCTGCCTCGCTCCCACCGACGCCATCGACTTGCTGACCGAGAACGCCGAGTGGCGACCCTGGCTCGAGGGATTGAGTACCGCGTGCGGCGGTCCGGAAGCGCTGTGGGTGCGAGAGGTGCTGCCCGTGGGCTGGGGCGACACCTACTACCAGGGACTGCCCGGCCAGTCGTTCGACGTCACGGACCTGCCCAACGGGACCTACTACGTGAAGGTGCAGGCCAACCCGGGCGGCCACCTGTACGAGTCGAACATGGCCAACAACGTTCGGTTGCGCAAGGTGATCCTGGGCGGCAGGCCCGGCCACCGCACCGTTCGGGTGCCGCCGTGGCACGGGATCGACACCGAAGGCGCGGTTCTTCGCGCCAGCTGCTGGCGAACGCCCACCCGGCCTAGCCGTCGAGGTACCCCGGCGCGGGCGATGCTTCCCCCATCGCCGCGCCGGGGGACCCGACTTCATCGGGCCCGGCGATCGAGACCGTGACGACGCCGAGGGCCGATGCTCTCGCCAGCGTCTCCACCGTTGCGGCGTCGGCGAGCACCACGATCTGCGCGCCGGTATCCGTTCCCGAGGCGCTGATGCCTTCGGCGGCGGCGAGCACCTTGAGCACCTGCACCTCGGTGGCCACGGTGTCGGTGTACGGCCGCCCACCGCCGGCGCCGTAGGTGGCGAGCACATCGACCAGGTCACCCGATCGCAGCGTGCCGGCGGGCACGCCCGAACGCAGGACGAACGCCCGGAGCCCTGGCGGCACCAGCGCGGCGACCGGCCCGGCCTCGGAGCTGCCCACGCGGGTTCGGGTCACGACTTCGCCGTCGGCGATGTCGGCCACCAGGGTCCGGCCCAGCGCGTCGTCGACAAGGGTGAGGGCGCCGGGTGGCACCAGGGACGAGGGGATCGGACGCAGGGTGAGCGCCGGTTCGGCGAGCACCGTGCCGCGCACCAGGTCGGACGCGGCGACCACCACGGACACGGCCGGACCGACGTCGGGACGCGTGGCCTCCACGTGCTGACGATAGGCATCCATCAAGGTGATGGCGGCCACCGCGCACACGGCCGCCAGGCCGAAATACACGAGCGCGGACGTGGGTGGGCGACGCCGAAGCAGGTCCATGCCGCGACGCTATCGGCGCACCGGGGGTGCCGCCGTGACCGCGGTCACACGGCGGGGGTTCAGTCGACCGGGCGGAGCCCGCCTTTGCGCTTGGGCTCGACCAGCGGGAGCGTCCTGACGCGGAACTCCTCGAGCTTGTCGCGTCCCACGATCAGCGCCGGTGGCTTCCCGGATGCGGTCGCCGAGCGCCCCGGCGTCCTCACCTTGGTCCGAGCGGAACGCCAGCTCGATGCGCACCAGTTCCGGTTCGTTCGCCATGGCAGGCAGGATACGGGCGTCACGGATCAAGCCTCGAAGCGCGCGCCCGTGAGGGCCGTGGCGCACGGGCAGTCGCGCGCGTCCGGCAGCGCCGGGATCACGGCGAACAACAGGTCGCGGAGCTTCTCGTTGTTCTCGGTGAACACCCGGACGACCTCTTCATGCGTCACCGGAGGCACGCCCAGCACGCCGACGTCGTAGTCGGTGATGAGCGAGATGTTCATGTAGCAGAGCTCCAGTTCGCGAGCCAGGATCGCTTCGGGGTACTGGGTCATGTTGATGACCTCCCAGCCCGCGCCGGAGAACCACGTGGATTCGGCGCGCGTGGAGAACCTGGGTCCTTCGATCACCACGACGGTGCCGCGGTCGTGCAGCGGGATGCCGAGGGCGCGTCCCTGCTCGATCGCCGCCGCCCGCATCGTGGGGCAGTACGGGTCGGCGAAGGAGATGTGCGTGGTGACAGGCCCGTCGTAGAACGTGTTGGGACGGTCGCGGGTCCGGTCGACCAACTGGTCGCAGATCACGAAGTCGCCGGGCTTCACGCCCGCCTGCAACGAGCCGCACGCGTTCGGGCCGAGCACGCGGGTGACGCCGAGTTCCTTCATCGCCCAGGCGTTGGCCTTGTAGGGCACGCGGTGGGGCGGGAACTCGTGCTTCAGGCCGTGCCGTGGGATGAACGCCACCGTCCGTCCGCCCACGTCACCGAGGGTGATCGGCGCGCTGGGGGCGCCGTACGGGGTGTCGATCTCGATCGTCTCGGTGTCCTCCAGGAAGGAGTAGAACCCCGATCCGCCGAATACGCCGATCTCCGCCGTGGTCATGACGACCCTCCCGATCCCGAGCCGTTCGAGCTCCCCGATCCGGACGCGGCGGGTTTCGACTCGGCCTTCTTCTCGCTCTGGCTTCTCGGCGGGCTTGTCGGTCTTGGACTCGCCGCCGGAGCCGCCCTTCTCACTCGACCCCTTGCCCTCGGAGCTCGACTCGCCGGATTCCTTCTTGCCCGACGTGGGCTGCTTGGACTTCTTGCCGTGGTCGGTGGCGTAGAAGCCGGAGCCTTTGAAGGCGATGGCGGGGGGCGCGAACACCTTGCGGAGCTCGCCGCCGCACTCGGGACACTCGGTCAGCGGATCGTCCTTCATGGACTGCACGATCTCGAAGATGTGTCCGCAGCTCTTGCAGACGTATTCGTAGGTGGGCATGGCCGGATGAGTGTATCGGCTCCCCGACCGCCACTTCCGCGCGCACACGACTGCGTCGTTCGGCCCTGGACCGATGGCGATGCACCGGGGCCATCTGCCCGATGCGCGGCTCACCCGCCGCCATCTACGGTCATCCCCTGAACGGGGGGCGCGCCCGCACGTGCGACCCTCGATGCGTCCCGTCCCCACGGACGAGGCGATGCCGGGCCTGGCGGCTCCCCCCGCCGGGTCCGGCCACTTCGTCAGGCTCGACCCGGCCGATCTCGAGGAGGGCTACTCAGGATGGACCACCCGGAACGGACGACTAGCGAAGCGGAGACCTCACGCGTACACTCGCCGTCCCCTGGGAATGGAGTCGGTCATGAAGGTGACGCCATGAAGGTGCGGAAGGCCGTCATCCCCGCCGCCGGTCTCGGCACCCGGTTCCTGCCGGCCACCAAAGCCGTGCCCAAGGAGATGCTGCCGCTGATCGACACGCCGTCGATCCAGCTCGTCGTCCAAGAAGCGGTCCGCTCCGGGCTCACCGACATCTTGATCATCACGGCTCGGGGCAAGGAGTCGATCGAGGATCATTTCGACCGCTCGCCCGAGCTGGATTCCTTGCTCGAGGCCCGCGGCAAGTTCGACGAGTTGAAGCAGATCCGTGAACTCTCGGAGATGGCCCAGATCCACTACATCCGTCAGGGCGAAGCCGCGGGCCTGGGACACGCCGTCGCCGTCGCCGAACCGCATGTGGGCGACGAGCCCTTCGCGGTGCTGCTGGGCGATGACCTCATCCACCCGTCGGTGCCGCTGTTGCCCGAGATGCTGCGGGTCGTGGAGAAGTACGGCCGCAGCGTCATCGCGGCCCAAGAGGTTCCCAAGGACGACATCTCCATGTACGGCTGCATCACGCCCGAGCCGGTGGACGACAACCTGGCGCGCGTCCGCTCGATCGTCGAGAAGCCCTCGCCCGAGGACGCGCCGTCGAACCTGGCCGCGATCGGCCGGTACGTGTTCACCCCGGAGATCTTCAACGCGATCCGTGAGACGAAGCCGGGCAAGGGCGACGAGATCCAGCTCACCGATGCGATCAACCTGCTGGCCCAGGACCAGGCGGTGTACGCCTACATCTTCGACCACGGCCGCTTCGACGTGGGCAACAAGCTCGACTACCTCAAGGCCACCGTCGAGTTCGCGATCGAACGTGACGACCTCGGCCCGGAGTTCAGCAGCTGGCTCGCGGACTTCGTCCAGCGCAAGAAGCTCGTCTGAGGGGCGTTCGACGGGCGGCGGTAGACTGCGCCCATGGCCGACTCGCTTCCCCGTGTCCACGATCACGACTCCGCTGAAGGCTTGATCTCGGTCGAGGATGCGCGTGAACGCGTGCTGTCGTCGATCTCGCCGCTGTCCCCGTTGGCGCTGCCGCTGACCGACGCCTACGGATGCGTGGCGGCCGAGGACATGGTGGCCGCGATCTCGCTGCCGGAGTTCGCCTCCAGCGGCATGGACGGGTTCGCGGTGCGAGCGGCCGACGTCGCCGATGCCTCGCCCGAACATCCCGCCGAGCTGAAGATCGTCGGCCGCGCCATGATCGGACATCGACCGGACGCGACCGTCGGTGGTGGCGAGGCGGTGCAGATCGCGACCGGCGCGCCGATCCCCGCCGGAGCCGATTGCGTCGTTCCCGTCGAGAACAGCCGGGTGCACAACGAGACCGTGCAGCTCTTCGAGGCCGCGAGCGAAGGCCGTCACGTCCGTCCCGCGGGCGAGGACGTGAAGGAGGGCAGCGTCCTCGTCGAAGGCGGCAAGCGGCTCGGGCCGCCCGAGTTGGGGTTGCTGGCGAACGCGGGTCACGGGACGCCGCTCGTCCACCCGAGGCCACGGGTGGTGGTGCTCTCGACCGGAGATGAGCTGATCGCGCCGACCGAACATCCCGACTTCGGTCAGGTCCGTGACTCGAACGCGTACACGTTGTTCGGAGCGCTGCGCGAGGCGGGCGCCATGCCGGTCTTGGCGGGCATCGTGCGCGACGATGTCGACTCGCTGAAGGACACCGTGCTCGACTACCTGGTCCAGGCCGACGCGTTCGTGTCCTCGGGCGGGGTCTCGGTGGGGGAGCGCGACGTCGTGAAGGCCGCGTTCTTCCAGCGGGGGGACGTGAGCTTCTACAAGGTGGCGATGCAGCCGGGCATGCCGCAGGGGTTCGGTCACATCGAGGGCAAGCCCTACTTCGGACTGCCGGGGAACCCGGTGAGCGTGTTCGTGAGCTTCGAGCTGTTCGTGCGACCGGCGCTGCTGAAGATGATGGGTCGCTCGCAGGTGTCGAGACCCGAGATCACCGCCCGCCTCACCCAGGACGTGACCGGGCCCAAGGGGAAGATGCAGTACGCGCGGGTCGTGGTGGCGCGCGGGTCCGACGGGTGGAAGGCCACGCCCACCGGTGCTCGCGGCTCGAACCTGATCTCGACGGTGTCGCGGGCGAACGGGCTGGCGATGATCCCTCCGGGGGTCGAGCTGGCGCCGGAGGGCTCGCAGGTGCGCGTCATGCTCTTCCGCGCTGCGGAGGACTGAGAGCGGTGGCCGGGCCTTCGCAGGCGGGCGCGGACGGCGTCACGCGGATGGTCGAGGTGGGCGAGAAGGCCGAGACCGCGCGCGAGGCGATCGCGGAGTGCTTCGTGTCGATGGAACCGGAGGCGGTGCGTCACCTGCTGGCGGGCACGAAGAAGGGTGACCCGATCGCGACCGCGAAGATCGCCGGCGTGATCGGGGTGAAGGAGACGCCGCGGCTCTTGCCGCACTGCCACCCGATCCGGGTGACCGGCGCCGACATCTCGATCGAGGCGGATGCCGATGGGGGATCGCTGCACGTGACGGCGACCGTGCGAGCGATGGACCGTACCGGCGTGGAGATGGAAGCGCTGACCGCGGCCGCCGTGGCGGCGCTGTCGCTCTACGACACCGCGAAGGCGTTCGACCGGGCGGCTCGGATCGACGGGCTGCGCCTGCTGGCGAAGTCGGGCGGCAAGAGCGGGGACTACCGGGCGGACTAGCGTCCGCGCGTCGCTGGCTTCTTCGGTATCCCTCGGACCTTCCCGCCGGTGATCGTCAACGGCGTACGGGTTCCGCACTAGGTCGCAACCTGGACACCTGTTGACGATCCGCTGGGAGCACTCCTCGGCAGGTCGGCCGCGTCCGGGCCGCCCACCGGATCCCCCGGCCCACGACCCCGGCGACGAGCGCAAACGGTTTCGACGTCCGTCAACCGGCCCACAGCACCAACATGAACGCAGGGCGTCCAGAACGCGGCTTGTGAAAAAGTTCTCCGAATCACATGGATGTGATTGTGAGCCCCTAGATGTGGTGCTAGCTTCCCGGTCCAGCCCAGATGTTGTGCCGTCCCGGCGCTCCGACCCCACGGGAGGCTCGTGTTGGACTGGTTGCTCCTCGCCGCGTTAGGCATCATGTGGGTGGCGTTCCTGGTCCCCACCGGTCGCCGCGGGAGGAAGGCCCACCACAGTGTGGGCGAACACGAGCGCAGGATGGAGCTCTTGGCCCAAGCAGAGATTCACGGAACCGAAGGTCGTTGGATCGTGACCCCTCGTAAGGGCATGCGGTTCATGGGCCAGGCCGAACGCAAGCGGGCACGCGTCCGCGAGCGTCGCCGCCAGGTCTTCACCTTCCTCCTCGAAGCGATCGGCTTCACGTTCCTCATCGGACTCGTGCCGCCGCTCCGCGTCGTGTGGGGCGTCACCGCCGCCTTCACGCTCCTGCTCGCCGTCTACGTCTGGCTGCTGCTCACCGTGAAGCACCGCGCCGCGATGATCCGCACCACGCCGGACCCGCGCACCCGCGGTCAGCAAGCGCGCCAGCCCGCCACGCGCGCCGCCGCCCCCGCGCACCGCTACGTCGCCGAGGGTCGCAGCACCTGGGCCAGGCCCTCCTTCAACGGGCTCGGCACCGTGGGCGAAGGCGACCGTGTGCACGTGGTCGTCCGCACCGCCGCCGACCTCGCCGGCGCCTGATCCTCACCTCCGGCCCGTCGGGGGCCTTTGTTAGCATGGCCGCATCCCTGGGGGTGTAGCTCAGCCCGGTAGAGCGCTGCCTTCGCACGGCAGAGGTCGACGGTTCGAATCCGTTCACCTCCACCAGGTTGGGCCGCGCCATCGACCCCCGGCGCCTGCAGCGGTAGCCTTCTCGACTGATGAAGCCGCGCATCTTCCTCGGGTCGTCCGGGCAGCAGGAGAAGCTGCTCCAGGCGCTCACCCGGGGGCTCCAGGACATCGCCGACGTCGACCCGTGGACGACGGTCTTCAACCCGGGTGTCTCGACCCTCGATCGGCTCGTCGAGCTCACCCATGAGGTCGATTTCGCCGCCTTCGTGTTCGCGCGGGACGATTGGACGACGAAGGGTGCGGCGTCTGACGCCACACCTGGAGAGGCCTCCCCGCGCGACAACGTGGTCTTCGAAGCCGGCCTGTTCGGAGGTGCGCTCGGCATCCGCCGCACGTTCATCCTCCACGCGGACGGCGCCAAGCTCCCCTCGGATCTCCTCGGTTTGACGGCGATCCGGTACGACCCCGACACGACGCCGGCGATCGTGCGCCAGATCAACCAGAAGCTGCGGAACGCGATCGAGACGGAAGGTCGGTTCAACCGCCTGGAGGGAGATTGGTGGCAACTGTCCCTCACCGCGAGGACCGAACTGGAGCCGTCGGCGATCTCGCTCCTGACGATCAGCCGTGATCGCGCCGGTGCGCTCGAGGTGGCGGGACGGTCGTGGCAGGCCGACGGCACGCTGTCCGCGCGGTACTGGAGCGAGGCCTCGAAGGAACGAACGGATCCGGCCGGCATCTTCTACTTCTGGAAGGGCGAGCGACCTCGTCACCCCGATGCTCCCGAGCTCGAGGGCACCGGTGAGATCAAGCTCGAGAGCGTCGATCGCGCCGCCGGCTACTTCACGACGCGCTCGGTCGGCGGCGACCCCTTCCACGCGAAGACCTCCGGCGTCTACCTCCGTGCCGAGCCGGGTGACAAGGCCGCGCTGGACGGCGACGACGCCTCCGGGCGGGCGGCACTCATCGAGCGGCGTCTCGCGGACTGGAACTCGTTGGCGAACTCCTGACGGTGCGGAGGACGCGGGTTCGACGCTAGCATCGACACCATGGCCGACGTCCGTGTCATCCCGTTCCTCGTCTCCGAGCTGCGACTGCCGGCGGACGAGCAGGAGTTGCTCCAACGCGAGTGGTGGCCGTCGTACGCGCACGCCGTCGTGCATCGCGACGGGATCTTCCTGTTCGACAACGGGGCCGGGTTCGGCAACGCCGAGGTCGAGTCGACGTTCACACCGCGCGTGACGGCCATCGAGGACGCCCTCGCCGTCCACGGGATCTCGTTCGCCGACGTCACCGGCGCAGCGAACTGTCACCTGCACTTCGACCACAGCGGTCAGAACGTCCGGATCCCGACGGACGTGCCGATCTTCGTGCAGCGAGCCGAATGGGCGAAGGTGCACGAACCCGAGTACACCGTCCCGGAATGGATCGATGCACCGGGCATGACCTACGAGGTCCTGGACGGCGAGATCGAGGTCGCGCCCGGATTGCGATTGATCCCCACGCCGGGACACACCGCGGGCCACCAATCGCTGGTGCTGGATGCCGACGACGGCACGGTCGTGCTCGCCGGGCAGGCGCTCCAGTCGCGCGCTGAATGGGACGGCGCGACGGAACCCTCGGCGTCCGGCGCCTCGACCGCGACCGATCCCGCCTACCCGGATTCGGTGGAGCGTCTCCGCTCGTTCGACCCGGTCCGCGTGCATTTCGCCCACGACCCAGACGTCTGGGAACGCTGACCGCTTCGGCCGACCGAGATCCCGCCCTCCGGCCGGTACCAACGGTCGGTGGCCCGTGGTACAACCGTCGCCACTCGACGGTCTGAAGGGGCGGAAGCATGACGCGAACGATCCAACGCAGCGCGATCATCTTGGCGGCAGTAGGACTCATCGCGGGCTTGAGCCCGGTGGCGGCCTCCGGTCGCACCGAAGCGAAGGCCGCACCCGAGGTGGCCCCGCTCGCTCGCCCACCGGTGATCGACCCCGAGCTCCATGGGCGGCGGTTCAGTCCGAGCTTCGCAGGGACCTCCACATCCATGGCTCCGCAGCTCAACGACGGGTCCGCAGGGCATGCCGGCCGGCATCGAATCGGTGATCGGCCCCGATGGTCGCGTCCGGGTCAACGACACCGAGAGCTACCCGGCGAGCGCGATCGGCCAGATCGAGCTGACGTTCGGCCTCGACGCCCCCGAGCCGGGAGACTTCATCTGCACCGGCTGGCTGATCGACCCCAACACGATCCTGTCCTCGGGCCACTGCGCGTACGAGCCGACGGCCACCGGCGATGCGATCGTCGAGAGCGCGATGTTCTACGCCGGGGCGCAATGGCGGCGTTGACCCCTTCGGCAGCTGCAACGTCCTTCAGGCGTACTCGCCGGCAGGCTGGCGCGTCGACGGCAAGTTCGCGGCGGACTGGTCCCTGATGCATCTCGACTGCGCGATCGGCGACACCGTCGGTTGGCTCGGCTACTTCTGGAAGGCCGGCGCCGACGGGCTCAAGGGCCTGAAGGTCCGCGTCGAGGGCTACCCGGGCGACAAGCCGTTCGGCACCCAGTGGAAGATGAACGGCACGATCTCGGCCTCGAACAAGAACATGGCCTACTACAAGATGGACACGTTCGGCGGGCAGTCGGGGTCGCCGGTCTTCGTCCCCAACAGGGGCACGTGCGGACCGTGCGGCGCCGCGATCCACTCCTACGGCGTGGGCCTGCCCGGCCCGGGTGCGACGAGGAACGCCGGTCCCAGGATCACCAAGAGCAAGTTCATGCTGATCTCGGACCTCGCCGACGACAACGATCCGACCTAGGTGATGAAGGTCCGGCGGGCGACCGCCGGACCTTCAGATCCGTTCGATCGACACCGGCTCGAACGACGTGGGTGGTTCGGCGCGTTCGCTGTGACACGTGAGCAGATGAGCGTTCCCGGTCCTGCGTTCGACCACGACGTCGTAACGGCCGTCCGGCGCTGACGCCCGGACGGTGGTGGAGCTTCCCTGTCGTCCCCATCGTTCGACGGTGACGTCGTCGACCCCGGTCGCATCGAGCCGCTGACGCAGGAACAGCTCGGCGGCCTGCACATCCATCGGACGGCACGACCGGCCGCGGAGATGGTCGAGGTCGATCGTCCCTCGTGCGTACGCCGAGGCCGCCTCGACCCCGCTGCGTTCGTCGAGGCGGCCGAAGTACAGGCCGTGGGGGAAGGCCACCATGTTGCCGGCGAACCGGTCGCCGCCGATGTGCGTGCCCTCCCAGGTCGCGTCGCTGAGCGCGCTCCCCACGGCCCGGGCCAGTGGCCGCCCGAGTTCGGCGCAACACGGATCGCGGCGGCCGTGGGTGCACACCACGAACAGCGGGTCCGGCGAGGGTTCGAAACCGGGGCGCTCCGCGTGACCGAGCCGCTCGAGATCCAGGCCGGCGGCCTCTCCGATCGAATCGAGCACCGTGTGTTCGATCCAGGGCTCGTCAGGGCCGGAGTGGATCGCGAAGACGGTGACCCCACCCTGGGTCCGCCGGTCGGGCCGGCGGATCAGCAGGATGCGCACTCGGTGTCGGCGTTGCAGGTGGTCGAGTTCGCGACCGAGATCCTGCGGGAGCCGCGCGTCATGGAGCGCGTGCCGTCCCCAGGGTCCGGCATGTTCGAGCAGCAGCCAGTTCGAGACGGTCGAGGCGGTGCCGGCCATCGATTCGCCCAGCGCGAGGCTCTCGGCCGAACATCGGAACGCGGACGTGGGCACGGACGCCGTCGCCGCCGCTACCGGATGCCGAGGTCGTCGGGCACGAGCAGGCCTTCGCGCACCAGGCGCCGGATCAGCACGAGCCGGCTCGCGGGGTCGCCGATCTCGGGGGCGAGGTCGCGCGGCCTGAAGCGGTCGGACGCGGCGATGTGCCGCAGCGCGGGTTCGAGCCAGCCGGGCATCTCCAGGGCACGGTCGCCCAGGAGGATCTCCAACCGGTCATCGCGCGGGCGGATCTCGCACACCGAGCCGTCGCGCCTCCTGAGCAGCGTGGCGTCGTCGATCGCGTCCAGTTCGAGCTGCGCCCGGAGCGCCCCGTGCATCAGCTGCGCCCGCGAGGAGAGGAACCGTCGCTCGCGCCGATCGGCCAGGGTTCCGGCGTCCACGGAGGCGAGGGCCGACGACGCGGCGGCGAGCCGATCGCGGAGCTCGTCGGCGAACGCGTCGAGATCTCGGTGCCATCCGGCGGCCACCGGTTCGTCGAGCACCGGGTCGTGCTCGACCTCGCGCCAGGCTCCGTCCAGGACCTCGCGCCAGGTGGTGACGTGCACCCCGATCGTGAGGTGGCCCGAGGCGGTGGCTTGGGCCGAGGCGGCGTGCGGGGTGCCCTTCGGCATGTAGATCGCATCGCCGGGATCCACCGTCGCCTCGAGCGGATCGCGCTCGGGCTCGGCGGGGGCGCCGTGCACCTCCCACTGTTTGCGACCGAACGCCTGCAGCACGAAGACGTCGTGGGGGTCGGCGTGCAGGGCCAGGCCCTGGGCGCCCGCCGGGGTGATGTAGGCGTTCGCCTGGCAGGGATGGCCCAGCTCGAGTTCGAGCGCGCGGCAGAACCGCGCCACCGGGTCGTGATAGCGATGCACGCCCTGCAGCACGATCGTGGCGCCGTCGTCGAACAGCGCGAAGATGCGTGCCGGATCGGCCATGCCGCTCACCGGCTTCGATCCCGTGCGTCCCGACCGGGTGTACGAGGACTCCGGGATCTGCGAGCCGGCCTTCACCAACCGGAAGGTGGGCGTGCGTGGCGAGGTGGTGGTCAGCAATCGGTCGACGTCGTCAAGCGAGAGGAGGTCGGCGAAGCCGCCCCCGTCGGCGTCCGGGAAGACCGCCGCACGCTGGGACCAGGTGTCTGAGAGGAACCCCGCAGGATCGCCCGTGACGCGCGCCAGCGCGGAGGGTTCCGCTGGGGTGAACTCGGGTTCGGGCGGGACGGCCCGCAGGGTCACTGGTCCGTGCCGTCGGCGTCCGTCGCGTCTCCGTCGGTACCGTCCGTGGTGTCGCCATCGGTGCCGTCGGCATCCGTGGTGTCGGTGCCGTCCGCATCCTTGGCGTCTCCATCGGTGCCGTCCGTCGCGTCGCCGTCCGTGCCGTCGGCGTCACTCGTGTCGGTCCCGTCCGTGTCCTGCAGGGAGGCGGCCGGCGAGGCCGACGATGACCCGCCGCCCGCCATCACCGTGGTGATCTCGTCGTCGGTCAGAACGTCCTGCGGTTGGTCGTCGATCATGCCGGGCCTCCTCGAAGTGCGAGCGGGAACGGTTCGGACCGCCATGCTAACCGTGTCGGCCGCCGTCCGTGGTTCGCGCTCAGGAGTGCGTCGTGGCGAAGGTCTCCCGCAGCAGCCAGGTGAGCGCGAACACCCAGGCCAGCACGGTGACGATCGCCGAGACGACCACGATGCGCCGGAGCTTGCCGATCGCGATCCCCAGCCCGATGCCGCCGATCGCGATCGCCCACTTCGCCCACATCCACTGCGTGGCCGGGACCCGTTCCGAGCCGCGGATGCACAGCCGGAACACCGGGTCGAGGTTCGTGCCCGAGGGGCAGGTGGCCACCGGGATCAAGAGGGCGACGGCCAGCGCCGCCAGGATGAACAGCACCGAAAGCCCCCAGATCCACAGGCTCGATCCTTCCGGGTCGACCGGCCGGCGCCACACGGTCCAGGCGATCCGCAGGCCGGCGCCGATCGCGGCGAGCGAGACCAGCGAGACGAGCCCGGCGGCTCCCGCCCAGTCCTCGCACGAGGGCCCCTTCGCGCAGGTGAGTTCGTCCCACGACGTCGCGATGAACGCGATCCCCGCCACGATGATGCAGCCGGCCGTGACGAAGCCGGCGATCCTGCCTGCCGGTGATATCTCTGCACGCATCGGCCCATCGTTCCACATGCGATGGGCGGAACGCGGGTTCAAGCCCAGGGGTGGTTCCTGCCGACAACCCTTCGAGAGTGAGCGCTCACTGGGTGCTCGCGTGCGCACGAGGCGCGACGAAGGGAGCTTCGATGGAGTCGGCAAAGCTGTCGTACGCGGGGATCGCCGGGGCGGTCGCGGGGGTCCTCGGACTGTTGGGTGCGGTATCCAAGTGGTACGCGGTCTCCGTGGCCGGTGGCACCCTGACCATCAAGGGCACGAGCGACGCCAGCGGCAAGCTCGCCCTGGCGATGTCGGTCGCGCTGTTCGCGTTCTCGGCGGCCTACGTGCTGATCGCCGACGCCCGGATCCGTCGTTCCATGGCGGCGCTGATGATCGTCACCGCCGTCGTCCTGACGCTGGCCGCGGTCTGGGGCCTCACGCGCGCCGATGGCGCCAGCGTCGAGATGGGCCTGTGGCTCACCGGCCTGGCCGGCGTGCTCGGCATCGGCGCAGGCGTGCTGACGTTGAAGGACGCTCCGGTCGACGAAGACATCGTCGAGCCCGACCCCGTCAACGCCGAAGCCGCCTCGTAGCCCACCGAACCCCGCGACGGCGGGGCGGACGGCCGCTAGCCTGTGCGGATGCCTGACGCATCCGTGCAAGCGCGAACGTGGTGGGCCCGCGAGGGACTGGAGAACCGTGGGGGCCGGCTGACGATCGCGGGCCGTGACGCGGAGCAGCTCGCGCGCGAGCACGGCACGCCGCTGTTCGTCTACGACCTCGAGCGCGCCCGCGAGCAGGCGGAGCTCCTGCGGGACGCCTTCGAAGGCGCCGGTGTGTCGGCCATCGTGCGGTTCGCACTGAAGGCGCAGCGCGAGCCCGCGTTCCTCGCGTTCCTGCGGGAGCGCGCGCCCTTCGTAGGCATGGACGTGTGTTCCCCGGGCGAACTCGCGTGGGCGCTCGACCATGGGTGGGCGCCCGAGGAGATCAGCTACACCGGCACGAACCTGTCCGATGCCGACCTCGCCCAGATCCTGCCGACCGGCGCTCATCTCAACGTGGACCTGCTCTCGCAGTTGGAGCGCGTGGGACGGGCCGAGCCGGGACGCCGCGTCGGCATCCGGGTGAACCCTCGCATCGGCGCCACGCACGCGGGCGGGGACGAGAGCACCTACGCCGGGTCCAAGCCCACGAAGTTCGGCATCTATCCCGAGCGGCTGGACGATGCGATCGAGATCGCGCGGCGCCACGACCTCACGATCGACACCGTGCACGTCCACTCGGGCTACCTCTACTTCAGCTCCTCACTCGACGTGGTGGACGAGATGGTCGGACGCATCGCCTCGATCACCCGGACCCTGCAGGACCGCGGCTGTCCCATCACCGAGGTCAACACCGGTGGCGGCCTGGGTGTGCCCTTCCGTCCCGACGACGAACCGCTGGACCTGGAGCGCTGGGCCGGCATCATGGCCCGCCACCTCGGTCCCCTCGGCGTCACGGTCGCGACCGAGCCCGGCGAGTTCATCGCGAAGCAGACCGGCGTGCACCTGGCCGAGGTCGTGACGGTGGAGGATCGAGACGGCACCACGTTCGTGGGACTCGACACCGGCTGGAACGTGCTGAACGAGCACTTCGTGTACCGGATCCCCTTCTTCCCGATCGTGTGCCGTGCCGCCGACGCCGAGCCGGTGCATCGCGTCACGGTGTCGGGTCACATCAACGAAGGTCCGGACCTGTTCGCCGAGGACCACCCGATGCCCGAGGTCCGCGAGGGCGACATCGTGGCGCTGCCGAACGTGGGCAGCTACAACGCCTCGATGTCGAGCGAGCATTGCCTGCGTGGGCCGGCGGCATCGATCGCCTTCCCGGATCGGGCGTGAGCGCGGTGGCCCCGCTCCCCGTCGCCGGCAAGTGGTTCCGGATGAACCGCGGCGAGCACGATGTGGCGCGACTGCAGGAGCACCGGATCGACCAGATGCTCGAGTCGAACGTCTGGCACGTCCGTGGGGCCGAGGCCGATCTGGTGATCGACACCGGCAACGGCATCGGGCGGCTGCGACCGCAGCTGGAGCGGTTCCACCCGGGACAGCCGATGATCGCGGTGGCGACGCACGGGCATTTCGATCACACCGGCGGCATGGCGGAGTTCGACGATCGTCGCTGCCATGAGGCCGACGCGGGCGAGGTCCGCGAGCCGTATCCCCTGACGCTGGTGCGCGAACGCTACCCCGACGACCTCGACGAGATCTTCGCCTACTACGGGTACGAAGCGCCCGACGTGTTGGTGACCGCCGTGCCCTGGGAAGGCTTCGACGTCGCCGGGTGGACGATCCGCGGGTGCGACCCGACGTCGTTCGTGGCCGACGGGGACGTGATCGACCTGGGGGACCGAACCGTGGAGGTCCTGCACGTCCCCGGTCACACGCCGGGGTCGATCGCGCTGTGGGAACCGGCCACCGGCCTGCTGTTCACCGGGGACATGGTCTACGCCGACGACCGGCTCTCCTTCGACGACTGGGAGGCCACGGAACGTTCGCTCGCCCGGCTCCGGGCGTTGCCCGTGACGCTGGTGCATCCGGGGCACGGCCGCAGCATCGAGCGTGACGAGTTCGTGTCGCTGATCGACGAGGTGGTGGCCGCGGGGCCGGCGACCCACTAGGCGTGCAGGCCGGTGGTCAGCGCTTCTTCGACTGCGCGGTGCCGAATCGGGCGACGAAGACGGCGTCGGTGCCGCTCCACCCTGCCGGCGTGAACCGCAGCACGAACGCACGGCAGCTGCCGGTCCACTCCCGATCGGTTCGCCAGCGGACGTCCAGTCCGCCCTGCTTCAGCTGGAGCTTCACGTCCGCGGGTTCCGGCTCGCCGATGCGCCTGCGACGGATCCGCGCAGCTCACCTGCTGGGATCGGGGGTAGCCGGGCGCTACGAACAGCAAGGCGTCGGCCGGGCGGGTGAGCCCGAGCCCGAGATCCAGCGTCTCCCAGAACCCGGCGCGCCGAGTCGTGGGCGTGAGCGAGCGACCCTCCGAGGTCGGAGAACACGATGTAGCCGGTCGAGGCCGTCGCGGTGTTCCCTTGGACGTCCGATGCCTTCACGTCGAAGCGGTGGGACCCGATCGAGGTGTCGATCGCCTGCCCGTCGATCACCGGCCCTGCGCACGTCGCCAGGCCGGAGCCGCCTGCTTCGTCGGCGCAGCCGTATCCGGCCACGATCTGCTGCCCCTGCTCGAACACGCTCCCCTCGACGGGGGAGGTGATCGAGATCGTGGGAGCCGTCGTGTCGATCGGGGCATCCACCGCGCTCAGCCGGCCGATGCGGTTCCCGTTGCCTTCGGTGAACCACACGGCATCGTCGGGTCCGCCGGTGATCCCGAACGGGGACGAGCCGACGTTCGGCAGCGAGAACTCCTTGATCGTGCCGCCCGTCGTGATCCGTCCGATCGCGTCGGTGTCAGGCTCGGTGAACCAGAGCGCGCCGTCCCATCCCGCAGCGATCCCCGTGGGGTCACTCGCTTCGGTGGGGATCGCGAACGTCGTGACGTTGCCAGCGGTGTCGATCCGTCCGATGCGGTTGGCGGCGCGCATCGTGAACCACAGCGCGCCGTCGGGACCGGCAGCGATCCCGGTGGGGAGGCTGGAGGCGACGGGCACCGGATACTCGGTCACCTCGCCGTCGGTGGTGATGCGACCGATCTGGTTCGCACGCTGCTCGGTGAACCACAGGTTGCCGTCCGACCCGAGTGCGATCCCCACCGGACCGGCGACCGGGGTGGGCAGCTCGAACTCCACGGTGGTGCCGTCGGTCGCCATCCGCGCCACGCGATGCGCGCTGCGCTCGGTGAACCACAAGGCCCCATCCGGTCCGGTCACGATCCCCGCGGGTCCCGCACCGTCGGATGGGAGGAAGAACTCGGTCAGCGTTCCGTCCGTCGTGACGCGACCGATCAGGCCGGACCCCTGCTCGGTGAACCACACCGCGCCGTCGGGCCCGGCCGTGATCGCGGTGGGGTCCGATGTCAATGCGAGCGCCGTCGTGGGCCCGAACGTCCCATCCGTCGCCAGGGAGCCGATCGAGTCGGTGCCTCGGGCGGTGAACCACAACGCGCCGTCCGGTCCGGTCGCGATGCCGAAGGGCGAGGAGCCGTCGACGGGCAGCGTGAACTCCGTGACCTCGTGGGTCGGGCCCCCGTGTGCGTCCGGTGACCGCACCGCCAGGATGGAGACCGCCAGCACGGTGATCGCCGCCAAGGCGGCCGCCTTGTGCGAGAACGTGGGCTCGGTACGCAGGGATACCATGTTTCGGGTATCGGTCCGCGGGGCCCTACGGCGCATCGACCGAAGGTCCATACCTCCCGTCAGCCATTCGACCGATGAAGTTATGCTCCGCGCCATGGCTGCCGACGAACTCGTGCTGATCCGCGCCGGACGCTTCATCGACGTGCTGTCGGGCGAGGCGAGAGCGCGCCAGGTGGTGCTCGTGCGCGGCGACCGGGTCGAGTCCGTGGGCGAGGACGACGGATCGGTGCCCGAGGGCGCGCGGGTGATCGACCTGTCGAACGCCACGGTGCTGCCCGGCCTGATGGACATGCATGCGCACCTGGTCGGGCTGGAGGAGGACGGCCAGGGCTATGCGTCGTTGGTGATGCGCTCCGGTGCCCAGGACGCGTTCGGCGGGGTGCGCAACGCGCGCAGCACGATCATGGCGGGCTTCACCGACGGTCCGGGACATCGGGACGTTCCGGGCGTTCGTCGATGTGGCGTTGCGCGATGCGATCGAGGCCGGCGACGTGCTGGGTCCACGGATGCGCTGCGCCGGCGCGTACGTGACGTGCCCGGGCGGCGGTGGCGACCTCACCGGGCTCGCGGTCGACGTCGACTCGGTGATCCCTCGCGAGCTGCGGTTCGGTGTGACGTCCGGGGTCGACCAGATGCGCTCGAACGTGCGGAACATCCTTCGGTACGGCGCGGACTTCATCAAGATCATCGCGACGGGGGCGGTGCTGACCAGCGGCACGAACCCGGGCGCGCCGGAGTTCACCGAGGACGAGCTGCGGGCGGCCGTCGAGGAAACCGCGCTGTCGGGAACGTTCGTTGCGGCGCATGCGCATGGCGCCGAGGGGATCAAGCGCGCGGTGCGCGCCGGCGTGCGGTCGATCGAGCACGGATCGCTGATGGACGACGAGTCGATCGAGATGATGGCCGAGGCCGGCACGTACCTGGTGGCCGACATCTACGACGGCGACTGGATCGGCCAGGAGGGACCCCGCATGGGCTACTCCGACGAGGTGCTCCGCAAGAACGAGGAGACCACCCAGGCCCAGCGTGACGGGTTCCGCAAGTGCGTGAAGGCCGGCGTGAAGATCGCCTACGGCACGGACAGCGGCGTGTATCCCCACGGGTTGAACGCTCGCCAGTTCGTCAAACACGTGGAGCACGGACAGACGCCGATGGAGGCCATCCAGGCGGCGACGATCCGGTGTTCGGAGCTCTTGGAGTGGGACGAGGTGGGGGCGGTGGCCCCCGGGCGCTACGCCGACCTGATCGCGGTGGAGACGGATCCGCTCGAGGACGTCGCCGCCCTCCAGGATGTCGCCTTCGTGATGAAGGGCGGCGAGGTCGTGAAGGGGTGACCCTTCCGAGGTCGCCGCACGTCCAGATGGTTGACAGTCAACAATCTCCCCGCCTAGAGTCCGCCGCGTGAGCGACCGTTCGTACGACGCCGTCATCGTCGGCGGGGGCCATAACGGCCTGGTCGCCGGCTACTACCTCGCCCGGGCCGGGATGAAGACCGTGGTGCTGGAACGCCGGTCCTTCGTGGGCGGCGCCTGCAACACCGAGGAGTTCGCACCCGGGTTCCGCGCCTCCACCGGCGCCTACGTGCTCTCGATGCTGCGCGAGTCGATCTGGCAGGACATGCAGCTCGAGCGTCGCGGCATCCATGTCGATGCCGCGGGGCCCACCCTCAACCTCTATCCCGACGGCGCCCACTACTACCTGGGCGACGACATGGCGGCCAACATCGAGGAGACGAAGCGATTCTCGGCGGCCGACGCCCGGGCCCTCCCGGTGTTCGAGGACCACCTCTCCGAACTGGTCCAGGGGGTGCTGCCCGCCTTCAACTGGACGGCGCCCGACCCGAGGATCCGATCCCTGCACGATCTGTTGGAGCTCGCGAAGTGGGGGCGGATCGGGTTCAAGCAGCGCAAGCACCTCACCGACCTCGCGTTCCTGTTCTCGACCTCGGCGAACCAACTCCTGTCCGAGCGTTTCACCGACGACCACGTGAAAGCTGCGATGGGCTGGCACGCGATCAACGACAGCGTCGCCGGTCCGTCCACCCCGGGCACCGCGTTCGTGCTGCTGCACGACCACGCGAGCGAGGAGGCCGACGGCGGCGTCCGCCAATGGGGGTTCGTGCGGGGCGGCATGGGCGTGCTCACGGCGACGATGGCCGATGCCGCTCGCGAGGTGGGGTGCGAGATCCGGTGCGACGCCGAGGTCGATCAGATCCTCACCCGCGGCGGTCGCGCGGTGGGCGTACGGCTCGGCGACGGCGAGGAACTCCGCGCGGCCCGCGTACTGTCGAACGCCGACCCCAAGCGCACGTTCCTGTCGCTGTGCGATCGCGCCGAGCTGCCCGCCGAGTTCGTCGCCCGGATCGAGGCCTACCGCTGCATGGGCACCAGCATCAAGATCAACCTCGCCGTCAGCGAACTCCCGTACGTGCGCGGCCTTCCCGAGGGCGGCGTGCAGCCGTATCACACCGGGATCATGGAGATGAACCCGTTCATCGCCGACATGGACTTCCAGCAGGCGCAGGCCGTGCAGGGGATCCCCGCCGACCCCGCGCACATCGAGGTGTGCTTCCCCACGGTGCACGACCCTTCGCTCGCACCCGAGGGCAAGCACATCATGACGATCGACGTGAACTCCCAGCCCTACCACCTGCGCGATGAGCGGTGGGACGACATCAAGGAAGCGCGGGCCGATCGCGCGATCGCCCAGATGTCCGAGCACTTCCCCAAGCTGCCCGACCTGATCGAACACCGGCAGGTGGTGACGCCGCTCGACATGGAACGGCTCATGGGCCTCACCGGCGGCCACGCGCTGCACGGCGACATGTCGCCCGACCAGTTGCTGTTCCTGCGCCCGGTGCGCGGATGGGCCGATTACCGAACGCCGATCCGCGGCCTGTACCTGTGCGGCGCCGGCACGCATCCCGGCGGCGGTGTCACCGGCGCGAACGGTCGCAACGCCGTCCGCGAGGTCTTGAAGGACGCCGGCAAGCGTGGACGCAGCGGTGCCGGCCGCTGACGTCTGCTGATACCGCCATCCGTCTCAGCGGAGCGGCGAGGCGTTCCGGGCCACGGTCTCAGCCGAGCATCTCAGCGAAGGTCGTCGTGGTCTTCCAGCTCCGGATCGTCATCAGCTGGTAGGCGGGTGTGCCGACGATCGAGCTCATGCGGCTCTGTGTCGCCCGGCTGGTGAGCCGCGAGAAGTACAGGACCCCGCGGCCGCGCCACGCCTGATCCACGCCGTCGCGGGTGCGAACGACCTCCATCGCCTTCGCGGGCGTCAGCGGCGACTTGAGGAAGATCACGTCGGAGCGGTAGCGGCTCGGGTCGGTGCCGAAGTCAGTCGGCGCGTTCTCGACCACCGATCGCATCTGTGCGCGCGTGCGCAGCACGACGGGCACGTCCAGCTCGAAGCGGTCGGCCAGCATCCGTTCGATCCGCCGAACGTGCGCAGCACACCGCCACGTCCAGCTCGAAGCGGTCGGCCAGCATCCGCTCGATGCGCCGGGTGAGCGCAGCCGCGCTGCGTTCCGTGGAGCCGAACACGACGTTGCCACTCGCGATGTAGGTGGCGACGTCGTCGAACCCGCCCTCCTCGAGGCATGCCCTGAGGTCGGCCATGCGGATCAGGCTCTTGCCGCCGACGTTGATCCCACGAAGCAGCGCGGCGTAGGTAGGCATCGAGGCATCGTAGCGGGCGAGTCGCGACCGTCCCGTCGTCCGTTCAGCGCTGAGCCTTCAGGCGAACAGCGCGTCGCCCACCGACGCGCCCGGAGCGATCCCGCCCGGCACCGCGAAGATCGCGCTCCCGACGTGCTTGATGTACTCGTTCAGCGCGTCGACCCCGGCCAGGGCGTTCTGCACGCGAACGAACTGGGTCTCGGGGTGCTGCTGGAAGGCCAGGAACAACAGCCCGGCATCGATCTCGCCGGTGACCGGGTCGAGGCCGTCGGCGAAGGAGTACCCGCGCCGCAGCATGGTCGCGCCGCGATTCATCGCCGGCGCCGCGAGGCGGACGTGGGCATCGATGGGGATCGCCGGCTCGCCGTCGGCGTCCTTCGCCTCGAGGGGCAGCGGGTCGAACTCCGCGGCCGCGCCCATCGGCGCGCCGCTGCCCTTGTGCCGGCCGATCGTGCGTTCCTGCTCGTCCAGGATCGTGCGATCCCAGAACTCGACGAGGATCCTGATGCGTCGGAACACCAGATAGGTGCCGCCGCGCATCCATGCCTGTCGTTCCTCCTGCGGCACCCACACCGCGGCGTCCATCGCCGCATCGCTCGCGATGTCGGGGTTGTTCGTCCCGTCCTTGAACCCCATGAGGTTGCGCGGCGTCTCGTCGTGCGTCGCCGGGATGAAGCCCTGCTGGATCCAGCGCGCGAGCACGGTGCCGCGTCCGATCCGCACCAGGTTCCGCACCGCATGGATCACGACCTGCGGGTCCTCGGCGCACACCTGGATGCCGAGGTCGCCGTCGCTGCGGCGCGGGTCGAGGACGTCCCCCGGGAACGGGGGCAGGTCGATCAACGATCCCGGCCGGCGGTCCTGGAGCCCGAGCCGCCGGCCCAGCTCGCCCGTGAACAGCGACGGTCCCATCCCGAACGTGACGGTGAGCGCCGCGGCGGGCAGGCCCACCGCCTCGCCCGTGTCCTCGGGCGGCGCGAGCCGTGCCCCTTCGTCGGTGGTGCCGACGGGTTCGCCCGCACACATCGCGGCTGCCGCGGCGGTCCAGGTGGCGAGCAGCGCTTCGACCTCGCCTCGATCGGCCGTGGGCATCACGTCGAACGACACGAACGCCATGTGCGCCTGCGCCGGCGTCGTCACGCCCGCCTGATGCGGCCCGAAGAACGGGACGGTCGTCGTGATCGGCGCGGTGGCGGTCGCCTCGCGTTCGGACGCGAGTGCGTAGCCGCTGAGGCCGCCGATCGTAGCCGCCGCCCCGACGCCGGCCCCGACGGTGCTCAGGAACCGGCGCCGGGAGATCGCGGCGGGGTCGTGCGGGTCACCGCTCTGGGCGGCTGCCCGGTCGTTCTCGTCGGTCATGGTGCCACGACGATGGCCGCCACCTGCGACAACGGCTCGGCCAGCGTGTCGATCGTCTGCGCCAGCGTGGTGGTGTCCTGCTCGGTCAGGTCGGTGTACAGGACGAAGCCGTCACCCTTCCGATAGGGGTCGAGGACGGCCACCGCGTCGACGAAGCCCGCCTCGATCTCGGCGACGAGCGCTGCCTGGTCGGCCGGGATCAACGGCTTCACGGCGTCGAAGGCGGCCTTCGAGCCTTCGACGTTCGCCTCGAAGTCCCACAGGTCGGTGTGCGAGTACCGGTCTTCTTCGCCGGTGATCTTGGAGTTGGCGACCTCGCCCAACAGTTCGCTGGCGCCGTTCGCGACCTGGGCGGGTTCGAGGTCGACCTGGCGGGTGAGTTCCTGCAACAGGCGCACGTCGGCCACGAGCTTCTTCGCGACGGGAGCCATGCCCGTGAGGTCCTCGTCGACCCAGAGCGCCTTCTCGATCCGATGGAAGCCGGTCCACTTCGCCTCGGGGACGTCGCCCTCGCGGGCGTCGATCGCGGGGTCGAGGTCGCCGAACGCTTCCGCGATGGGCTCGATGCGCTCGTAGGGCTCGCGCGCGTAGGCGAACAGGTCCTTGGCCTCGGCGATGTCGCCGGCCAGGACCGCGTCGGCGAACTCCTGCGTGCGCGCGATCAGGATCTTCGTCTGTCCGAGCGCGAACGTCCGGTAGGTCTCGACGGCGGCGTCGCCGGCTTCGGAGGTGTCGGCGCCGACACCGCCCGTCACGGTGAGCGTGCCGGTGACCGGATCGCTGTGGCGCCCGCACCGCATCTGATACTCGCCCGGTTCGAGCGTGAGGCTGAAGGTGCCCGTGAGTCCGGGCGCGAGGTTCGCGACCTCGCCCAGGAGGAGATCGCCGTCCAGGATCTCGAGCTCGGGTTCGTCGGTGCGATCGGTCGTGGCTTCGAAGGTGGTGGGTCCGGCAGCGGCCTCCGCGGTGGTGGGGGAACACCCCTGGTCGGTGAGCTGCACCGCCACCACCTGGATCTGTTCGTCGGCGTTCTCGCCCTCACCCGCCTGCGGGTCGTCGTTCGATCCGCAGGCCGACAGGATCAGCGCCCCTGCCACGGCCATCGCCGCCGGAACGCGGAACCGTCCTCGCTTCACCATCGCCACGTCGTCGCCCCCCATGTGTTCGGTCTGCCTAACAGTGGTTGTCCACCCATCTGAACGGGCGAATCCTATCGCAGAGGTCGGATTCACTGTCAACCCAGACCACGGCGAAGCCAGGATCCACTGTGCAGACAGGTCGCCGAGCGAGCGTGATCGACGGTCAGGCGGGAGGCCGGACGAGGGTGGGAACCCGCGGGAAGAACGTTCGTCCCCCTCGGTGCTGCTTGCCGACGAGTTCGTTGGTGAAGACCCACTCCTGCATGGGGAGCTCGCGGAGTTCCTCGACGACGAGGAACGACTGCGGACCGAGGCGATCCTCCTCGTCCTCGTCCTCGTCCTCGTCGTCCTCGTTCACCTCTGCGGGTTCGTCCGGCATCGCGAGCGCATCGGCCTCGCGGGTCTCGACCCACGTGGCCGGCAGCATCGTGGGGAGTGGATCGCCGGGTTCGTAGTGCACGCGGCCGACGAACCGGGCCGCCCACGTGGCGGCGGACACCTCGTCCTCACCGGCATCCGACGCCATGAGCAGGACCGTCGCCCCGGGCGCCGTTCGATCCAGGTCGCCGGGTCCGCCGGCAGGGAGCACCACGCGGTCGTGTCGCTCGCAGGTCTCGGCGGCCGAGCGAAGGTGCACCAGCGGCATCCCTAAGAGCAGGGCTCGTTCATCTGCTTGGTCGGTCACCGCGCTCCTTCCCGTCGTCGCCATCGTACGTGGCTTGACCGCCTGCCCGCTCTTTCGTAGATTGTCGACAGTTCACATGGAGCCCTTCGCACTGGACGGTCGCGGGGTGGCTCCCCGACCAGGGGGGTGGCACGTGACGGATCGCCAGGACGAACTGGACGTCTATGCAGACGGGCAGGGCAGGCGAGGGCAGGTCGATCGCCGGAGCTTCATCAGGGCCGGCGTGCTGGGCACCGCGATGGCGAGCTCGGTGTTGATGACGAGCGACCTCGCGGCCGGCGCCGCGATGCTGAAGCGCAGCACCCGGACGGCGACGCCCAGGGGTTCGGGCCTCGTGCAGGCCGGCCCTGAACTCGCGCTGCCGCCGGGGTTCAGCTATCACACGTTCGGCGCGTTCGGTTCCGCGATGAGCGACGGGTTCATCACGCCGCCGATCCACGACGGCATGGCGGCGTTCGACGTGGGCGGCGGCAAGCTCCGCATCGTGCGCAACCACGAGCTCGGCGAGGGCAACGACATCCCGCCGGGCACCGTGATCGGCGACCCGGCCACCGCGTGGGACAAGCGTGCCCCCGGCGGCACCACCACGATCGAGGTCGACGCCACGACCGCCGAGTACCTCGGATCGTGGATCAGCCTGAACGGCACCGACACGAACTGCGCCGGCATGCCGACCCCGTGGGGAACGTGGATCACCTGCGAGGAGACCACGATCGGCGTCGACGCCGGCTACAAGAAGCCGCACGGCTACGTGTTCGAGGTCGATCCGCTGGCCGATGAGTCGGTGCTGACCAAGCCCTACAAGAAGCTCGGCCGGTTCCTGCATGAAGCCGGTGCGGTCGACCCGGACACCGGGGTCGTGTACATGACCGAGGACGAAGGCCCCGACGGGTTCTACCGCTTCGTGCCGGAGACCTCCGGCGACCTCACGTCGGGTCAGCTCCAGATGCTTCGCGTGAAGGGCCAGCCGAAGTACAACACCATCGTCGGCCAGACGGTGGGGGCCGTGCTCGTCTGCAACTGGGTCAACATCAACACCCCCGACCCCTCCGACGCCGAGGACAACGCCTCGGCGGTCTTCCACGAGGGTCGTTCGAAGGGCGGCGCCAAGTTCCTGGGCGGCGAGGGTTGCACCTACCGTGACGGCGGTGTCGTGTTCGGATCGTCCGACGGCGGTGACAAGGGCCTCGGCCAGGTCTGGCAGTACACGCCGACGACCAACATCGGTGAGCTGAACGAACAGGGCGAACTCGTGCTCCTGTTCGAGTCAGGCGGGCGTCAGACGCTCGATGGCCCGGACAACATGACGACCAGCCCCGGGGGCGCGATCGTGATCGCCGAGGACGGCAACCTCAAGAGCAACTTCGTGCGAGGTCTGCTGCCCAACGGCACGATGTTCCCGATCGCCGAGAACCTGGTTGCGGTGCAGCGTCACTACATCGAGGCCTCGGGCAAGGTCTACGACCCGACGGTTCCCGACGACGGGCCTTCGGCAGGCGACGGCACCGGCTTCTCGGAGTTCGCCGGTCCGACGTTCTCGCCGGACGGCGAGTGGTTGTTCGTCAACATCCAGGTTCCCGGCATCACCTGTGCCATCACCGGGGACTGGGCTAGCCTCGGCCTGTGAGTCGTGACGATGGATCGAACGGCGCGGTGCCGAAGATCGTCACCACGCCGCCCGGTCCGAAGACGCGTGCCATCCTCGAGCGCCAGTCCGCGGTCCTGTACCGCGGGCTGGCCGACGAGGTCGGACCGTTCGTCATCTGCCGCAAGTCGGGCCATGAGATCGAGGACGTCGACGGCAACGTCTACCTCGATTTCATCAGCGCGATGGCCTCGGTGCCCGCGGGGGCCGCTCGCGCTGACATCACGGACGCAGCGGTCGACGCGCTGCGTCGCTACGGCAACGAGGACACGCACTTCTACTCGAACGAGTACGTGCTGCCCTTGGCTGAGCGTCTCGTGGCCATCGCGCCCGGGGCGCTCAGCCGTGTCGACATCGCGCTGAACGGCACGGAGGCCGTCGAGACCTCGGTGCGGTTCATGCGCCGCACGACCGGCCGCCCGATCGTGATCGGGTTCATGGGCGGCTACCACGGGGAGGCGGGGACCGCCGGCGCGATCGGCGCCGAGTCGAGCGACCTGTCGTTCGGGTATCGCGCGTTGATGCCCGGGTTCGTGCACGTGCCCTACCCGAACCCGTACCGCACGCCGTTCACGGCGCGCGCGGGCGGCACGGGTGACGGCACGATCGACTACCTGCGCGACCATGTGCTGCACCACGCCGTCGATCCTCGGGAGGTGGCCGGGTTCGTGATCGAACCCGTCATGGGTTCCGGGGGGTGCGTGGCGCCGCCGGACGGGTTCTGGTCGGCGCTCACCGATCTGTGCCGCGAGTTCGACTTCCTGTTGTGCGCCGATGAGGTGAAGACGGGATTCGGTCGCACGGGCCACATGTTCGCGGTGGAACGCTGGGGCGTGGAGCCCGACCTCATGGCGTTGGGCAAGTCGATGGGTGGCGGCGTGATGCCGATCGGCGCGGTGCTCGGCACCGAGCGCTCGATGGACTTCGACGACGTCTCCACGGGCTCCACGTGGTCGTGGCTGCCGGCCGCCTGCGCCGCGGCGCTCGAGACCCTCGACGTGTTCGAACGCGAGCCGGTGCTGGAGAACGTCCGGGTGTTGGAGGCCGCGGGCCTGCAGGCGCTCGAAGGGCTGATGGATCGCTATCCGGCCATCGGTGACGTCCGCGCGGTCGGATGCTTCCTGGCCGTGGAGTTCGTGAAGGACCGGGCGACGAAGGAGCGCGACCTCGACCTGCAGGAGCGCGTGGCGTGGGGATGCCTGCGCCGTGGCCTGCTGGTGGACCCGTCCACGACCTCGCTCAACCTGCAGCCCTCGCTCACGATGCCCGTCGAGGTCATGGGCACCGCGATGGCCATCCTCGACGAGGCGATCGCCGAAGCGGTCGTGGCGTGACGTCCGTGTCCACCGGGCACGTGGACGACCTCGCGGCGTCCGTGCAGCGCGACCTCGTGGAACTCGTCGAGATCTCCTCGGTCTCGGGCGAGGAGCACGCCGTGGTCGACCACCTGGAACGCCGGTGCGCCGAGCTCGGTCTGCCGTGTCGCCGGATGCCGGTGGACGGCGGGGCCGACGACCTGTTGATCGGATGGCACGAACGACCCTCCTTGCTGATCACGGCGCACGTGGACACGATCCGGCCGACATGGGAGTGGTCGGGCGAGGCCGAGGTGCGAGACGGGCGCGTGATCGGGCTGGGCGCCCAGGACGACAAAGCCTGCGTGGTCGCGGCGCTCCATGGATTGCTCATGGCCCGGGAGGCCGGGGTCCCGCTGGAGACGCTGCCGGTGGGGATCGGTCTGTGCGTCGACGAGGAGATCGGCGGCACGGGCTCGATCGCGATGGCGCGAACGCTCCGGCCGCCCTTCGTCGTGGGGCTGGAGGGCACCGAGCTGCAGCTGGGCACCGCCGAGGCCGGGTTCGTCGAGGTGTGGTGTCACCTGCGCGGGGTCGCCGTGCACGGGGCGCTCCGCGAGCTCGGCGAGAACGCGATCGACACCGCGCACGCGTTGATCGGACGCATCCTCGAGCATCCCGGTTCGCAGCACGAACACCCGTTGCTGGGACGGAACATCCCCATGATCTGGGAGATCCGTGGAGGGCAGCGCCTCAACGTGGTGCCCGACCGATGCTCCTTCCACCTGGACTGGCGCGTCACGCCGGGAGGACCGTCCGCCGCCTCGCTCCTGGCCTGGCTCGAGGAGGCGACGGCCGACGCCGGCGGTGAGGTCGAGCTCGTCGAGGTCATCGAACCGTTCGAGACCGATCCCGGTGCCGAGGTCGTGACGGCGCTCGGCGACGCGGTCGAAGCCGCCACCGGCGCCAGGCCCGTTCCCACCGGCATGGTGGCCTGGACCGACGCGCACAACTTCGTGGACCTCGGTGGGTCGCAGGCCGTCGTGTTCGGCCCGGGGCATCTGCGCAACGCGCATCGCGAGGACGAATGGGTCGACATCGACGACACCGTCCGGTGCGCCCGGGCGCTCGCGGCGCTGATCGAGGCCGCCCATGGCTGGCTCCCGGAGGCTCAGCGGTGACCGAGCCCTACGACGTCGCGATCATCGGGGGCGGTCACAACGGCCTCGTGGCCGCGTTCTACCTGGCGCGCGCCGGACTGCGGACCGTGGTGCTCGAGCGGCGATCCATCGTGGGTGGGGCGTGCGTCACCGAGGAGTTCGCGCCCGGGTTCCGGGCGTCCCCGGGCGCCTACGTGCTGTCGATGCTGCGCGACGCGATCTGGCGCGACTTCCGCCTGCGCGAGCGCGGCCTCATCGTGGACGAGGCGGGCCCGTCGCTGAACGTCTATCCCGACGGTTCGACGTTCGTGCTCGATGCGGACCCGGCCGCCGCGATGGAGGCGATCCGCTCCCGGTCGGTGGCCGACGCGCGCGCGTTCCCCGGGTTCGAAGCGACGCTCGGCCGGATCGCGAAGGCCCTGCTGCCGATGTTCGACATGACGGCACCCGATCCGGTGCGTCGGGGAGCGGGCGACCTGACCGGGATGGCCAAGCTCGGGCTGCTCGCGCTTCGCCACCGCCGCGAACTCGACGAGATGGCGTTCCTGTTCGCGACGTCGGCCAGCCAGTACCTCGACGAGCACTTCGAGGACGAGATGCTGAAGTCGGCGTTGGGCTGGGAGTCGATCAGCAACACGCTGGCGGGCCCCAGCACCGCCGGGACCGCGTACGGGCTGCTGCACGAAGCCGCCTCCGGAGGAACCGGCGGCGGGGTCGGGTGGGGGTTCGTGCGGGGCGGCATGGGCACGGTGACGGCGCTGATGGCCGACGCCGCGCGCGAGTCGGGCGCCGAGATCCGCACCGATGCCGAGGTCGCCCGCGTCGACGTCCGGGGCGATCGCGCCGTCGGGGTCGTCATGGCCAACGGCGAGGAGGTGCGCGCCCTGCGTGTCCTGTCGAACGCCGATCCCAAACGCACGTTCCTCGGGCTCGTGGACCCGTCCGCGTTGCCGGCCGACTTCCTCGGCCGCATCGAGGCCTACCGCTGTGAAGGCGCCAGCATGAAGATGAACCTCGCGGTGGCCGAGCTCCCCCGCGTGCGCGGCTACGACGAAGGCGACGGGGTTCGGCCCTATCACCGGGGCCTCGTCCAGCTGACGAAACCGCTCCTGGCCCTCGATGCCGATCAAGCGTCGGCTCGTGCCGGGATCCCCGCCGACCACGCCCACATGGAGCTGTGCGTGCCCTCGGTCCACGATCCGTCGCTGGCTCCCGAGGGGCAGCACGTCGTCACGATCGGGGTTCGATCCCAGCCCTACGGCTTGCGCGAGGGGACATGGGACGAGCACCGCGACGTCGTGGCCGACCGGGTGATCGCCCAGCTCGGCGAGGTGTTCCCGAACCTGCCCGGATCGGTGCTGCATCGTGAGGTGCTCACGCCGCTCGACCTCGAGCGACGGCTGGCGCTCACGGGCGGCCACCACCTGCACGGTGACATGGCGCCCGGACCAGCTGCTGTTCCTGCGGCCCGTCCGCGGATGGGCCGACTACCGCACCCCGATCCGTGGGCTCTACCTGTGCGGCGCCGGCACGCACCCCGGCGGCGGGCGTCACCGGCGCGAACGGTCGCAACTGTGCACGCGAGGTCCTGCGGGACGCCGGCGGCACCCGACGAAGGAGGCGCTAGATGCTCGATCGGTTCGACGACCTCGTCGACGGCCTGAACCATCCGGAAGGGGTGACCTGGAACCCCGTCGACGGCCTCGTCTATGCGGGCGGGGAGGGCGGCGAGTTCTATTCCGTGACCCTGGACGGCACGCTGACCCAGGTGGGCTCGTCCGGCGGATCGATGCTGGGGCTCGCGGTGGACGGGCAGGGTCGCGTGTACGCGTGCGACGCGGGCAAGGGCGAGATCGCCCGGCTCGATCCGTCGACGGGTGCCGTGGACACGTACGCGCGGGGGGTGGACGGCGGCGACATGGATTGTCCGAACGTCGCGGCGTTCGGTCCCGACGGCGCCCTGTACGTCACGTGCTCGGGGGAGGAGGGCCGGCCCGAGATCGTGCGCATCGCGCCGGGCGGCGGGGACGCCGAACGCTGGAGCACCGCGGTGCCCGCCTACCCGAACGGGTGTCTCGTGACGCCCGACGGCGGTGCGCTCGTCGTCGTGGAGGCGAAGGCCGAACGCATCGTCCGCGTGTCGATCGGTGCCGACGGATCGGCCGGGGAGCCCGAGACGATCGCGACGCTGCCCGATACCGACGCGGACGGGATCGCGCTCGACGCCGACGGGAACTACTGGGTCACGCTCTATCGTCCGGACGGGCTCGTACGCATCACGCCCGACGGGGCGACGGAACTCGTGGTGGACGACCACCTCGCCTCGACGCTGGATGCGCCCACCAACATCGCTTGGGTCGGAGCCGATCTCGACCGGGTCGTGGTCTCCAACGTGGGCGGGACCACGCTGTCGATCGCCGACCTCGGCGTGGCCGGTCATCCGCTGCACCTGCCCGAGGTGCCGTAGGTGGCACGCTTCACCGACCGCGGCGTCGTCGTCACCGGCGCCGCCCAGGGCATCGGCCGCGGGATCGTGCAGGCGTTCCTCGACGAGGGCGCTCGCGTGTTCGCGGCCGACGTTCGTGACGACGGCCTCCGGCAGACCCGGGCGCTGGCACCGGACCGGGTCGCGACCCACGCCGTGGATCTCGCCGACTTCGACGCGGCGAAGGCGATGGCGCGCGCGGCGATCGACCACCTGGGTCGCGTGCACGCGCTGGTGAACTGCGCCGGCGTGATGCCGGGCGGACCGCTCATGGATGTCACCCGCGAGACGTTCGATCTGACGTTCGCGGTCAACGCGCGCGCGCCGCTGGCGACGATGCAGGTGATCGCGCCCCACATGGCCGAGCACGGCGGCGGGGCCATCGTGAACATCGCCAGCGCCAACGCCTTCAAGAACGAATCACCGGAGGCGCCGTACAACGCCTCGAAGGCTGCGTTGGTGGCGCTCACGAATGCCGCGGCCCACGAGCTCGGCCATCTCGGCGTCAGGGCCAACTGCGTCGCTCCCGGCCAGACGGTCACCCCCGAGACCGAGGAGCTCATGCGCACGGACGAGGACATGCGGCGCCTGCAGCACGACTACCTGCGCAAGATCCCGCTCCGCAGGGCCGGGGTTCCACGGGACCAGGCCATGGCCGTGCTCTTCCTCGCCAGCGACGATGCCGCCTTCGTGAGCGGCCAGACGTTGATCGTCGACGGCGGTGAGCTGGGGGGCGGGGACTGGTACGACGCCGCCGATGCACCCCCCGTCCCGCCGGTTGCATGATTGTTGACCGTTGACAGCCTTCAATCTGCGGAGCATCGTGCGTGCGTACCTACAGGGGAAAGCGGGAGGAGGAGCGATGCGTCGTCGGCTGGTCGTGCTGGTGTTCGTGTTCGGCTTGGTGGCCGCGGCGTGTTCCAGCGGCGGCGATGACGAGCCCACCGAGGGGGCGAGCGGTGGTCCTCCCACCGGCACCGTCACGTTGTTCGGCTACGAGGACAACTTCGTTCCCGAGGTGATCGATCCGTTCCTGGAGGCCAACCCGGACCTGAACGTCCAGACGGCGGTCTTCGGCAGCAACGACGAAGCGGTGACCAAGTTGCAGAACGGCTTCCAGGCCGACGTGATCAACGTCTGCACCGAGGAGACGGGGCGCATGGTCGACCTCGGACTGCTGCAACCGATCGACACCAGTCGCATCGATGCGTGGGACACCCTGTTCCCGTCACTCAAGGAGCAGGATGGCGTCGTGGTGGACGGCGAGGTCTACATGATCCCCAACGTCGGCGGCACGTCCGGCATCATCTACAACCCCGACGAGGTGCCGCAGGGGGTCGACTCCTACCGGGACCTGTTCGAAGATCCGGCGCTGGCGGGCCAGGTGACGCTGGAGGACAGCGCCGCCACGGTGATCGCGATCACCGCGCTCGCCCTCGGCCATGAGGATCCGTTCGCGCTCACCGAGGAGGACATCACCGAGATCAAGGACTACCTGATCGAGCACAAGTCGGCGATCCGGGCCCTGTTCAAGGGGGACGCCGACTTCCTGAGCCTGTATCGCACCGGCGAGATCATCGCCGGGTTCGGCTACCACGACTACCGGGCCGCGATGACGCGCGAGGAGATCCCGGTGGAGTTCGTACCCGGTGAGGGGTCGCTCGCCTGGATCTGCGGGATGTCCCTGTCGGCCAACACGCAGAACGAGGACGCGGCCTACGCCGCGATGAACCACTACATCTCTCCGCAGACGCAGTCGTTCTACGCCGAGACCTACACCTACCTCGTCTCGGATCAGCGGACGCTCGACGAGCTCAAGCCGGCGCTGGTGGAGGAGTTGGGCCTGGACGATCCCAGCCAGCTGGATGCCGCGATCGCCCTGCAACTGCCGGAGAACTACGACCAGTGGCTCGACGTCTACCGAGAGTTCAAAGCAGCATGAGAGGGAGGAACGGGGATGAACGGAGAGCGACGAGAGCACGTGGCGACGCTGGGCGGTCGTGGTGCTGGTGATGGCGCTGATCGGGGCAGCGTGTTCCAGCTCCGGCGATGACGACGGTGACGGCGATCAGGCCTCGGCAGCGTCCGGGGAGCCCTCCGGCACGCTCCGCGTGTTCGCCTTCGAGGACTCGTTGATCCCCGAGGTCCTCGATCCGTTCGAAGCCGAATATCCCGACCTCGACGTGCAGACCGCCGCCTTCGGCAGCGGCGACGAGGCGCTGACGAAGCTCGAAGCCGGCTTCCAGACCGACGTCGTCGAGGTCTGCATCCGCGAGGTGCCGCGCTACACGTCGTCGGGCGTCCTGATGCCGCTCGACACCGCCGAGCTCACCGATTGGGACTCGGTCTACCCGGCCTTCAAGACCGGCGGCGAGGCCGACGGGCAGACGTGGGTGGCGGTCGCCCAGGGCGGCCCGGCCGGTGTCGTGTCGAACCCGGACCTGTTCCCCGCGGGCGTCACGTCCTACAAGCAGCTCTTCGAGGACCCGGCGCTCGCAGGGAGAGGTGGCGATGGACGGCACGCCGTACTACGCCATCGCGATCGGCGCCCTCGCGATGGGATTCGAGGACCCGTACAACCTCACCGATGAGCAGGTCCAAGAGGTGGCCGACTACTTCATCGCGCACAAGGACCAGTTCCGTGCGTTCTTCGAAGGCGACTCCGACTTCCTCAGCCTCTACCGCAACGAGGAGATCATGGCGGCGGCGTCCTTCCCCGGCTACGAAGACACCCTGGCGAAGGACGGCATGGACATCGGACTTCAACTTCGCCGAGGAAGGGACCCTGACCTGGATGTGCGGCATGGGGATCTCCGCCAACGCCCAGAACGTCCCCGCCGCCTACGCCTGGCTGAACCACTTCCTGTCCACCGACATCCAGAAGTACTTCGCCGAGAAGTGGAACTACCTGGCCTCGAACGAGAAGACGCTGGCGATCCTCGATCAGGAGACGATCGACAAGCTCAAGATGGACGACCCCACCTGGCTCGCCGACGCGATCCCCACCCAGATCGCCGGCAACTACGACGTGTGGCTGGACGCGATGCGCCAGATCAAGTCGGCATGACAGGGGCTCGGTGAGCGCCACCACGACGAAGATCGAGCCGGAGGCCACGGCCGGCGACCAACGCGGTCGTGGCTTCGCGGTGGGCGGCCGCGAGGGACGAGCGCGCGCCGCGGCCATCACCCGCTGGGTGTTCCTGGCGATCGTGGTGGTGATCCTCTACGGCCCGTTGTTGATCCTGGCGCTGTTCTCGTTCAACGACTCGATCGTGATCGCGCTGCCGTTCAAGGGCTTCACCCTGGAGTGGTACCGCGAGGCGCTCCAGAACCCGCTGGTGCGTGAGTCGCTCAAGAACTCCCTGGCCGTCGCGCTGGTGGTCACCCCGGTCGCGTTGATCCTGGGGACGATGGCGGCGTTCGCGACCACGCGGTTCCGCTACAAGGGCCGGGGCAGCGTGGCGGCGCTGGGCGCCGGTCCGCTGATCGTGCCGTGGCTGATCCTGGCGGTGGGCGCGCTGCTGTTCTTCTCGAAGTTGAAGGTGCCGCTGAACCTGCGGACGATCGCCGTGATGCACATCGTGGTGGCGTTCCCGCTCGTGGCCGCCATCGTGACGGCGCGGCTCATCCGCTTCGATCACCGGATGGAGGAAGCGGCCCGCGACCTGGGCGCCACGAACCGCGAGGTGCTCCGCTACATCACGCTGCCCCACCTGGTGCCGGCGCTGGCCGCGGCGGCGATCCTGGCCTTCAGCTACTCGTTCAACAACTTCGTGATCAGCTTCTTCGTGGGTGGGTTCGAGCTCACCTTCCCGATCTGGGTGTTCTCCACGTTGCGGCACGCACAGAACGTGCCCATCGTGAACGCGATCTCGACGCTGGTCTCGCTGGCGCAGCTGCTGATCGTGTACGTGGCGTGGCGGCTGTGGCGCCGCCGCTCGAAGAAGATGGCCGCCAACGACGACCCGATGGACATGCTGTGGTAGCGACCGCGCCCCCGATCACGCCGTCCACCGAGGACACCACGCGCGCCCGGCCGAAGGGCCGGTGGGCCGGTCCGATCTATTCGATCGCGCCCACCATGGTGCTGCTGGCGCTGTTCCTGGGGCCGATGTTCATCCTGCTGTACTACAGCTTCCAGAAGGCCTCGCTCGCGGGCGCCGGCGGCTGGACGTTCGACAACTACACGTCGATCCTCACCGACCCCACGTACGGCAAGGTCATGCTGACCACGGTCATGATCTGCACGATCTCGATGCTGATCATGCTCGCGATCGGCCTGCCGCTCGCCTACATCCTGGCCATGCGGACCCCGCCACGGTTCGAATTGCTGCTCCTGCTGATGCTGGTGATCGCCGAGGAGCTCAACCCGCTGATCCGGATCTACGCCTGGCGCATGATCCTCGGGCGCGGCGGGGTGATCAACTGGACGCTGCAGACGATCGGGCTGATCGACAAACCGATCGACTCGCTGTTGTTCAGCTCGACCGCCGTGGTGATCGTGCTGTCCACCACCTACATCTCGTTCACGACGATCCCGATCTACGCCGCGCTGAAGGCGGTCGACCCCGATCTGCTCGAGGCCGCCGACGACCTGGGCGCGTCGTTCTTCACGCGATGCCGCAAGATCCTGCTGCCGCTCGCGGCGCCGGGGATCTTCGTCGCGATCATCCTGGTGTACATCCCGCTCTATTCGGAGTTCGCGGCGCCGGCGCTGGTGGGCGGCACCAGCGGCTACATGATCGGCAACGCGATCCAGGAAGCGATCCTGGAATCGGGCAACCGCGGCGTGGGGTCGGCGATGAGCTTCATGTTGCTGGTGTTGTCCGGCGCGGTGGCGTGGATCGGCTACCGGATGGCGAAGATCCGTCGTCTGCAGGCGACGTCATGAGGAGGAACACGTGAGCACCGAGACCGAGCACGTCGGAGGGGATGCGGCCGTTGTCCAAGACGGCGCCGGCGACGGCGTCGCGTTGTCCCTCGACCACGTGGTGAAGCGCTTCGGCGAGGTCGTGGCCGTCGACGGCATCAGCTTCGATGTGGGTCGCCGGGAGTTCTTCTCGCTGCTGGGGCCGAGCGGATGTGGCAAGACCACGACCTTGCGGATGCTCGCCGGGTTCGAGACCCCGACCGAGGGCCGCATCCTGGTGGACGGACGAGACGCGTCGCGCCTGGCGCCCCACGAACGCGACACGAACATGGTGTTCCAGTCCTACGCGCTGTTCCCGCACATGACCGTGGCCCAGAACGTGGCGTTCGGCCCGCAGCGCAAGAAGCTCTCCCGCAAAGAGGTCGAGCAACGCGTGCAGGAGTCCCTGTCGGCGGTGCGGCTCGAGGGCTACGGCAAGCGGTACCCGCGTGAGCTCTCGGGCGGTCAGGCAGCAGCGCGTCGCGCTCGCGCGCGCGCTGGCGAACCAACCGTCGGTGCTGCTGCTCGACGAGCCGCTCGGTGCCCTCGACCTCAAGCTGCGCGAGGAGATGCAGTTCGAGCTCAAGCGCATCCAGCGCGAGGTCGGGATCAGCTTCGTGTACGTCACCCACGACCAGGGCGAGGCGCTTGACGATGAGCGATCGCATCGCCGTCATGAACGGTGGTGTGGTCGAACACCTCGGCACGCCCGAGGAGGTCTACCTGAGCCCGGCCTCGTTGTTCGTCGCGGGCTTCATCGGGCAGACCAGTTTCCTGCCGGGCGGGTGGAGTCCGTGGGGGCCGATGGCGCCGACGTGTCGATCGAAGGGGGACATCGCTCGCGGAGCGCCCGGGTCGACCCGAGGGTCACGGTCGGCTCCCCCGCGGTGGTGGTGGTCCGGCCCGAGCACGTTCGCCTCTCCCCGACGGAGCCGCCGGCCGGTGACGCCGGGGTTCCCGTGACCGTGCTGGACGAGGTGTTCCAGGGTTCGGTGGTCCGCTACCAGCTCCAAGGCCCGGGCGACCTTCGCCTCTCGGCGCTGGTGCCGCTGGACGAACGCGCCGACGTCCACGCGGGCGTCCAGGCGTGGGCATCGTGGTTGCCGGAATGGGGCTACGTCCTGCCGCCCGCGTCCGACCCGAGCGAGCTCCCCCCGACCGACGAAACGCGGTAAACTGTCGACAGTGTCATCGACGGTCGCGGATCTCGAGATCGCGACGTTCGGGATCGACAGGATCGTCGAGGGGACGCAGACAGGGCGGGACGCCACCACGCTCACGGTGTCGTCATCGCAGCTCGCGGTCGGAGCGGGGGAACCCGCGCTGGCGGAGGCCACGGTCGAGGTCGTCCGCCCCGGCGAGCCGGTTCGGATCTCCAACGTCCTCGATGTCGTGCTGCCCACCGTCAAGGCGGACGACCCGGCGTCGACGTTCCCCGGGATCCTCGGCCCCGCCACCGACGCCGGCACCGGCCGCACCAACCGGTTGCACGGGCGTCGCGGTCGTGAACTCGTGTGACTGGCTCACCCCCGGCTACGTGATCCCCGAGGAGTTCCCCGATTCGATCGTGGACATGTCGGGTCCGGGCGCCGATCGCAGCCCGTTCGGCGCCACCGCCAACGTGGTGCTGCGGTTCGTGCCGGCCGACGGCGCGCCGATGGCCGAGGTCGACGCCGCGATCCGGCGCGAGACGGCCCGGGTCGCCCGCGAGCTCGCCGCCACCACGGTCGGCCAGGAGCCGGACGACGTGGCGCGCTACGCCTGGCCGTTGCCCCCCGCTTCGGCGGATCTGCCGGCGATCGTGCCGATCCTGCAGGTGGCCTCGGAGGGGACGCTCGTCGACACCTTCTTCCAGGGGGAGGCGATGGACGACCTCGACCCCACGGTGTTCGACCCTCGCTCGATCCTGGACGGCGCCCTGACGAACGGCGCCTACGACTGGGCGGGCGTGCGCAACGTGACGGCGGTCTACCAGGACAACGCGCTGCTGCGAGCCCTGTTCGCCGGTCACGGCGAACGGCTCCGGTTCGCCGGGCTGATCATCGCGCTCGGCTACCTCGACACCGCCGAGGAGAAGCAGCGGTCGGCGCTGGCCTCGGCCCAGCTCGCCGCCTCGCTCGGCGCCGACGGCGTGATCTGCACCACGTTCTCCTCGGGCAACTCCCACACCGACACGATGCTGACGGTGCGGGCGTGTGAGCAGGCCGGCATCGCCACGACGGCGCTGGTGTGCGAGACGAACGGGGGCCTCACCGACCACGTCCCGGAGGCCGATTGCCTGGTGAGCACCGGCAACGAGGACGAGCTCGTCGACCCGTGGACGCCTGAGACGGTGATCGGATCGGTGAGCGCGGCGCGGGTCGGGGAGCCCGTGCCCACCTGGGCCTACGTGGCGGCGTGCGTCGAGACCGGGGACGCGGCCTGGACGGCGGTGCCGGCATGACGATCGTCCACTACCTCAACCAGTTCTTCGCCGGCCTCGGCGGCGAGGAAGCGGCCGGCCACGAGCCCGTCCGTCTCGACGGGCCGCAGGGTCCGGGACGGGCGCTGGCCGCCGCCGGCGCTGCGCCCGACGTGACGCTCGCGTGCGGCGACGACCACTTCGGCGAACACGAGGCCGAGGCCCTCGCCACGCTGCTCGCCTGGCTCGAGGAGATCCGGCCCGACGTCCTGATCTGTGGCCCGTCGTTCGGCTCGGGGCGCTACGGCTACGCGTGCGGGGTGCTGGCGCGCGAGGCGGGCCGCCGGGGGATCCCGGTGGTGGCCGCGATGACGCCGGACTCTCCCGGCGTGATGGCGGCCGAGGGCGCCGCCTACGTCGTGCCCACGGGATCGAACGTCGCCGCGATGCGCACGGTGGTGCCGGTCATGGCCGGGCTCGCGGTGCGCCTCGCGGCCGGCGAGCCGGTGGGCGGTCCCGACGAGGAGGGCTACCTGCCTCGGGGCCTGCGGTCGAACACGACGTCCGACCGGACCGGCGCGGAGCGCGCGATCGACCTGCTGTTGGCCAAGCTCGCCGGCGACGTCCGCACCGAGGTGGGACCCACCGGCGACCGGGTGGCGCCCGCCCCGCCGGTGGCCGACGTGTCGTCCGTCCGGCTGGCGCTCGTCTCCGAAGCGGGGTGCGTGCCGCAGGGCAACCCCGATCAGCTGCCCACGCGCCACGCCAACGTGTGGCTCCGGTACCCGATCGGCGGCGTCGACTCGCTCGCGGCGGGGACCTACGAATCCGTCCACGCCGGGTTCGACACCACGGCGGGCAACGCCGATCCGAACCGGCTGGTGCCGCTGGACGCCGCTCGCGAGCTGGAAGGCCGTGGGGCGTTCGGGTCGTTGCACGATGCGTTCTACACCACGTCCGGCGTCGACACGCCGGTGGCCACCGCCGCCAAGTTCGGCCAGGAGATCGCGGCCGAGCTGCTGGAGGCGAAGGTCGGAGCGGTCGTCCTCACCGGCACCTGAGGCACAGGCACGCGTTGCGGGGCAACGCTGGCGAAGGAATTCGAGAGGGAAGGGATCACGACGGTGTTCATCACGGCGCTGCCCACGATCGCGCAGATGGTGGGGACGAACCGCATCCTGCGGGGCGTCTCGATCACCTCGCCCACGGGCGATCCGTCGTTGGCGGCGGGCGATGAGCACGAACTTCGGGTGGCCATCGTGGAGCGTGCGCTCGAGATGCTCGGCACCGAGGTCGGGCCCACCACGATCTGGGAGCTCGACATGACGGACCGGCGCCGTGCCGCCGTGGTGTCGGCCTCGTTCGTGCTGGAGCATGTCCCCGATCTGGTGCGCTACGGGTCGAAGCCCGCCCGTGAACCGCAGCAGCTCGAGCGGCTGGGCGGAGCGCTGCGTTCGTTCGAGGACGCGGTCGCGTATCCACCGAACCAGGTGTTCATCGGCAACCTCGCGCCGGCCGCATTGTGGGACACACCTCGCGATTGGTGGGCTCATCCGGTCGACGGGGCGAGCATCGCCGGACCCACCGGCGACATCATGGACCAGGACGCGTTCTACGCGCTCCTCGCCGAGGTGGACCAGTTCGAGCTCGCGCGGATGGGCGCCGACCCCGAACCAGGGCAGCTGCCGCTCTATCGGGGGCGGGACGTCGTGGGGGCGTTCGCGGGCGACCACGAGCTGGACGAGTCGCTCACGCCCGGCGTCCTGCTGGAGAACCTGTCGATCAAGGCGAGCGGCGTCCACGCGCTGCAGCATCTGCTGAAGCAGGGCGACGTCGATCCGGCGACGATCACCCACGCGATCGGATGCGGCGAAGAGGCGGTGGGCGATCGCTACCAGCGCGGCGGTGGCAACGTCGCGAAGGCGATCGCCGAGCACTGCGGCCTGCCGAACGCCAGCGGCATCGACGTGAAGTCCTTCTGTGCGGCGCCGGTGCACGCCCTCGTGGTGGCGGCCGCCCTGATCGAGGCCGGCATCGAGGAACGCGTCGTCGTGGTGGCCGGTGGATCGATGGGCAAGCTCGGGATGAAGTTCGAGGGTGCCCTGTCGAAGGGCTTCCCCATCATCGAGGACGTGCTGGCCGGCATGGCGGTGTTGCTCGAACCCGCCGACGGGTCGAACGGTCCGATCGTGCGGACCGACGCGGTGGGGCGCATGCCGGTCGATGCCGGGTCGGCGCCGCAAGCGCAGCTGGAAGCCCTGGTGGGTTCGCCGCTCGATGCGATCGGCATCGGGATCGGCGACATCGACACCTACGCCACGGAGATCCACAACCCGGAGATCACCGAACCGCAGGGCGGTGGCGACGTCGCCGACCGCAACTACAAGATGCTCGCGGGCCTCGGGGTGGTGCGCGGGGAACTGGAGCGCGGCGACATCGCCGGGTTCTCCCGCGCCCACGGCATGCCGGGCTTCTCGCCGACCCAGGGCCACATCGCCAGCGCGGTGCCGTGGATCCCGCACGCGCTCACGGCGATGCGCGCCGGCGAGCTGCAACGAACGATGTTGATCGCGAAGGGCTCGCTGTTCCTCGGCCGCCTCACGCGGCTGTGGGACGGCGTGTCCGTGACCTTGGAAGCGTGACCGAACACATGCCGAAGACATATGGAGGAGGACCGATGATCGAGGCCACCGTGGAGACGTTCGACGACCTCAGCCGCGAGGGCGAGGTGCTCGTCGACATCTGGGGACCGGACTGCCAGCCGTGCCTGGCGTTGATGCCGGCGGTGGAGGCGTTGGCCGAGACCTACGGCGACCGCGTGCGGTTCCTGAAGGTCAACGCGCCCGACAACCGCAAGATCTGTCGCGACCTGCGGGTGGCCGGCCTGCCCGCCTACCTGACGCTGCGCGACGGTGTGGAGGTGGGGCGGCTCACGAGCAACGCGACGACGCCCGAACAGATCGAAGAGCTGATCGTCGGCTTGATGAACGGCGCGCCCGCGGTGGGCCCGCCGATCCCGGAACACCTGAGGGGGTGAGGACCACATGGAGCTCAGAGGCAAGAAGGTGATCGCGCTCGGCGAACGCGACAGCGTGCCGGGCGAAGCGATCGCGGAGGTGGCGCGCAGCGCCGGCGCCGAAGTGATCGAGATCAGGACGGAGTGCTTCGTCTGAACGGCGTCGGGCGCCATGGACCCCGACAACCAGGCATTGATCAAGCGGATCATCGATGAGATCGGCGACACGGACATCGTGGTGATGCTCGGCGCGGCCGACGCGGAAGCCGTCGAGGTGGCCGCCGAGACCGTCCGCGACGGTGATCCGGCCTGGGTGGGTCCATTGGCGGGGGTTCAGTTGGGACTCCCCGTACTGCACGTGTTCGAAGACGAGGTGAAGGAACAGGCCGACGACGGCGTGTACGAGGCGCAGATCGGCTTCTTCGAGATGACCTTGGACGTGGACGGCGTGAAGGATGCGATGAAGCGCGCCAGGGGCGAGACATGACCTACCCCACCGAGCCCGTCTTCGGTAGGGAGGTGTTCCGCGAACTCGCGCGGCCGCTCCAGCATCCCGAGGCGCTCTGCTGGGATCCCCTCACCGAGCGCATCTACTGCGGCGGCGAGGGCGGGCAGATCTATGCCGTGACGCTCGAGGGATCGATCACCGAGGTCGCGAACACCGGCGGCAGCGTGCTCGGGATGGCGGTCGATGCCTACGGCCGCGTCTACGCCTGCGACTGGCATCGCGAGGAGGTGGTGCGCGTCGACGCCGCCACCGGCACCGTCGAGACCTACACGAAGGGGGCGCCCGACCTGGCGATCGACGACCCGAACTCGCCGGTGTTCGCCGACGACGGCACGATGTACGTCACCGGCTCGGAGAACCCGGCGATCTTCCGTGTGGCGCCCGGCGGCGAGACCACCGTCTGGACGACCGCGGTGGGTGGCTATCCCAACGGCATCACGCTCACGCCCGACGGGACCGCCGTGGTCGTGGCGCAATCCCACCCTGACGACGCCGAGGGCGGCCGCGTGTGGCGCATCCCGATCCAACCCGACGGCTCGGCGGGGGAGGCGGTCGTCATGGCCGAGCTGTTCCACACCGTGCCCGACGGCGTGGCGTTCGACACCGAGGGACGCTGCTACGTGGCGCACTACACGCCGGATCGGATCGATCGCATCCTTCCCGACGGCACCGTCGAGACCGTCGTCGAGGACTGGGAGGCGATCCACCTCAACGCCCCGACGAACATCGCGTTCTGCGGCCCGAACCTGGAGTTCGTGGCCGCGGCGTGCGTGGGGGAGGAGTTCCTGGCGATCGCCGACCTCGGCGTGCGGGGGAGCCCGCTCCGCCGGCCGCTGGTCCCGTAGGCGCGTCAGGGGCCGTCGCGGTCGAGCAGCGATGCCGACTCGGCGGGTGGGTCGGCGGCGACCTCGTCGATGGCATCGACGATCTGCCGGCATGACCACCGGAACAGGTCCTCGGGCATGTCGATCGCCGGTTGCAGGCGATAGATCCACTTGCCCCACTGGGTGATGCCCAGGATGCCCCGGCGCACGGCGGCGAGATGCACCTCGCGGTGGAAGGCGGGCGCCGGCCTCAGCGTCTCGGCATCCTGCACGAACTCGATCCCCACGAACGCGCCGGCGGCGCGGACCTCGCCCACCTGCGCGTGACGCTCGACCGCGGGCGCGAGCTCTTCCAGGGCGATGGCCTCGAGCCGCATGGCGTTGTCGAGCGCGCCCGTGTCCAGGATCGCGTCGATGTTGGCGAGCGCACCCGCCGCCGCGGCCGGCGTCCACGCGAACGTCCCGCCCAGGTGCAGCGAGGAGCCCGCCATCACGTCCTCGGTGCCGAGCACGGCGGCGATCGGTTGGCCGCCGCCGGCGAACCCCTTGCCCAACAGCAGGATGTCGGGCTCGAGCCCGAACCGCTCGGCGGCGAACATCGTGCCGCACCGGCCCATGCACGTCTGGACCTCGTCCAGGATCAGCTTCCAACCCCAGCGCTTGCACATGTCGGTGAGCCGGTCCCAGAACCCCTGCGACGGGATCAGGATGCCGCCTTCGCCGAGCACCGGTTCGATCAGGACGCCGGCGATCTGCGTCGGCTCCACCTGGTGGACCAGGACCCATTCCTCGAGGTAGTCGAGGTACCACTGGTCGTCGAAGGGGCCGGGGCCCGAATGGAACGGGGCCCGGAACCGGTTGGGGTAGGGCGCGAACACCAGGCCCGCGACGTACTGGGCGTGCTGGGTGGGGACCTCGGACAGGTCGGTGGACATGCCCGCGGTGAGGTAGGTGGACTCGCCGTGGTACTGGCCGTAGAACGACAGGATCATGGGACGGCCGGTGGCTTCGCGCGCCAGCTTCACGCCGGCTTCCACGACCAGGGTGCCGCTGACCCCCATCGAGATCCTCGTGAGCCCGGGTGGCGCGATCTCCACCAATCGCTCTGCGAGGGCCACGACGGGTTCGCTGGCGACGTAGTTGCTGATCTCCATGCCGTACCGGAGCTGGGCCTCGGTCACGGCTCGCTGTACCGCCTCGGGCGTGGCGCCGAGCGGCGTCGATCCCCAGGCCGAGCAGTGGTCGGCGAACGTGTTGCCGTCCACATCCTCGATCATCCAGTCGACCTTGCGGGCCTCGACGAACGGCACCTCGCGGTGATCGAGCGTGCCCATGTGGACGGGGTCGAGACGGTCGAACAGCGCTTGGCTCCTGAGGCCCGGGCAGCTCGGTCCGCACGACCGGGACGTCGGGTGGTGCGACGTTCGTCTCGCTCATCCCGTCACCGGCCTGTCTTCGGGCGGCGGCGGTGGTGCGTCCGCGTCGTCGTACCAGCTGCCACCGCCGAGCTCTCCACCATCGACGATCAACGTCTGCGCCGAGATGAACCGCGCGTCGTCGCTGGCCAGGAACAGCACCGCCATCGCCTGGTCGCGGGGGGTGCCGGCGTATTGGAGGGGGATCTTCGACAGGTAGCGCTGCACCAGCTCCCGTTCCCGTGGGTCCTGCGCCATGTCCTGCTCGGCCTCGGGGGTGATCGTCTCGCCGGGCGCCACCACGTTCGCGCGGATCCGGTGATGGCCGAACTCGTGCGCGTAGGCCTTCGTGAGGGCCACCAATGCCGCCTTCGAGGCGTTGTAGATCGACTCGGGCGACTCGTTCTGGAACGCGTTCGCGCTGGCGATGTTCACGATGGCTCCGGGCGTGTCACGCTCGATCCACAGCCGGACGACGTCCTGCATCAACATCATCGGCGCCCGGACGTTGACCGCGAACGTCGCGTCGAAGTGCTCGGTGGAGACGTCGAGCGCGTGCTGATCGGGCTGCAGACCGGCGTTGTTGACCAGCACGTCGACGCCACCCAGCAGGTTGGCGGCCGCGGGCACGATGGTCCGCACCTGTTCGGCGTCGGCGAGATCGGCGGTATGGACCGCCAGGCGATCCACGTGGGGATGGGCGTCGCGCATCTGCGCGAGTTCCTCACCGAGCACGTCGGTCGCCAGCACCCGCGCGCCTTCGTCCAGGAAGGCGTCCACGATGCCACGCCCGATCCCGCGGGAGCCTCCCGTCACGATCACTCCTCGCCCTTCGAACCGCATCGTCGCGTTCGCCCCTTCCTGGTCGTCGGTGCCGATGGTCATCGCGGATCGCCGACGGCGACCCGCTCGATCGTGGCTGCTTCCACCATGTCCTGGTCGAGCTCGATGCCCAGGCCCGTGCCGTGCGGCACGTGAGCCCTCCCGTCCGGACCGGTGTGGATCGGGTTCCGCACGGCGTGCTCCCACGGTTCGACGGGCACCGCCTGCTCGAAGTACGTGGTGCGCCCGAAGGCCAGCGCCACGTGCAGGTTCGCGGCCTGGATCACGGTGTGGCCGTAGCTGATCAGTTCCACGTCGATCCCGGCCTCGGCCGCGACGGCCATCAGGGACCGAGCCGCCGTGACACCGCCCGCGAAGGACACGTCGAAGCGCATCGCGTCCCATGGCGGGTCGCGCAGCACCTCGGCCATGAGCCGGGGATCCCAGAAGGCGTCGCCGGCCGCGATCACCGGCACGCCGGGCACCTGCCGGCGCAGGTCGCGGTAGCCCTGCAGATCGAAGTCGGGCAGCGGCGCCTCGAACCAGCGGACGCCGGCGTCGGCGCAGGTTCGAGCGACGCGTTCGGCGTCCTCACGGCTGTACCGGCACTCCGCGTCATGCATCAGCGTGAGCGAGGGGAAGCGTCCCCGGACGGCCGTGATCAGGGAGGCATCGCGCTCGGGGTCGCCCCACGCATGCAGCTTCACGGCGCCGAACCCTCGGTCCACCCACCCGTCGATCGCCTCGAGGTAGGCGGCCTCGTCGTCCATCAGCGCGACCGATGCGTAGGACGGGAGCGACGTGGACGCGGGGTCGCCTCCCAGGGCCACGTGGAGCGGCTGGGCCGCCGCGCGCGAGGCCAGGTCCCAGAGGGCGATGTCGATCGTGGAGCGCACCGCGGGCGGGAACGGCGAACAGCCGTCCTCGGTGAGCAGTGCGGCCACGGCGTCGTGGTCGAGCGCGTCCATCCCCACCAGGGTGGGGACCAGCGTTCGGAGGGTTTCCAGCGGCGCGCGGTCCCAGTCGCCGTAGGAGTCGGAGTCGTAGGCGCCGATCCCGCTCGCGCCGTCCTGGTCCTCGATCCTGACCAGGGTGGTCGTGGTGAACACCTCGTCCTGGAACGCGGTGTACCGGAACCGTTCCACGTCGGGAGCCAGCGCGCGGACCTCGATCGAGCGGATCTTCGACACCCGCGCGCTCCTCCCTCCCGAGGCCCTTGGGAACCCCGACGTCATCGGTCAACAGTTGACAACCGCATGCTAGGGTACGCGCATGAGCGAATCCGCGACGTCGGCGCCGCTGCAACCGTTGCAGGCGCCTCGTTCCCTCGCCGAAGATGCCGCCGACCGGATCCGAGAGCAGATCCTGGCGGGCGGGTTCCGGCAGGGCGAGCACCTGGTCGAAGCCAAGATCGCCGAGCAGCTCAACATCAGCCGTGGACCGGTGCGCGAGGCGTTCAAGCTCCTCCGGGCCGAGGGATTGCTGAACGAGGAACCACGCCGTGGGACCTTCGTGGTCAGCCTCAGCGCCGACGACGTCCGCGAGATCTATGGCCTGCGCGCCGCGTTGGAGGGTCGCGCGGCGCGATTGATCGCCCGCGCCCATGACCCCGCGACGATCGAGCAGCTGCGCACCCTCGCCGACGCGATCGACAAGGCTGTCGCCACGGGGGACGCCGCCGCGGTGTCGCGCGCCGACCTGGCCTTCCACGAAGGGCTCTGCGCGCTCTGCGGCAACTCCCGGATCCTCGAGGTCTTCGATCGCTACGTGCCCACGCTCCGCGCGCTGCTCCGCCTCGACGAGCGGGTCCTGCGCTCGTTGGACGAGGTCTCGAACCAGCACCGGCCCTTCGTCGAGGCCATCGAGGCGGGCGAAGAGGAAACCGCCGCTCGCCTGCTCGCCGAGCACGCCGAGCACGCCGGTGAGCTGATCGCCGGCGTCGTGGCCGCGAACGAAGCGGCCCCCGACTAGCCCGTTCGGCCCTGCTCCAACCTCGCCATTTTGTCGACGGTTGACAATCTACCTGCCTTGACCTAGGTTCGGCCCGTGGTCGAAGGTCAGAGCCTCGAATCCACACGAACCCACGGGGAGGGTCCTTGATGTCACGGTTCCTACGAGGCGCATCGGTGCTGGTCGCGCTGACCTTGGTCGCGGCGGCGTGCGGCGACGAGTGATCCCGAGCCGTCGGCAGGGACCGGTGGGTCACCCGGCGATCCGGCGTCCATCACCGGAACGGTGCGCCTGTACTCCTATTCCGACGGGTTCGACCCCGACTACATGGAGTCGTTCTACGAGACCTACCCCAACATCGAGCTCGAGACGGCCTCGTTCAGCTCGAACGAAGAGGCCGTCGCCAAGATCCAGGCAGGGTTCGAAGCCGACGTCGTCAACAGCTGCGTGGACGAAGCGACGCTCGAGATGGTGAACAAGGGCATGTACATGCCGCTCGACACCGCTCGGCTGGAGAACTGGGACGACATCTGGCCCGGCATGAAGGAGCTGCCCGGGGTGCAGGTCGACGGCCAGGCCTACATCGTGCCGGTCGACGCCGGCACCGCGGGGATCATGTACAACGCCGACGTCATCACGACGCCGCCCACCTCGTGGAAGGACCTGTTCGACCCGCAGTACGCCGGCCGGGCCTCGCTCGAGGACCTCGCCATCACCGCGCTCGACGTGGCCGCGCTCGCCAACGGGATCGAGAACCCGCTGGAGATGACCGACGAGGAACTCCAGATGGTGACCCAGTACCTCATCGATCACCGCGACCAGTTCCGCACCTTCTACAAGGGCCAGGCCGACATCCGCGCGCAGTTCAAGTCGGGCGAGGTCATCATCTCCTCGGGCTATCCCGGCGACGCGAAGCTGATGCGGCGCGACGGCACGAACGTGCAGTTCGCCGCCGCCGAAGAGGGCCAGATGCTGTGGACCTGCGGGTACGGCATCAGCCCCGACGTCGCCGACGAGAACCTGGACGCCGCCTACGCGTTGCTCAACTGGTACACGTCGCTGCCGCCGCAGATCTACGCGGCCACCAACTTCAACTACCTGACGTCGAACCAGGGCATCATCGACGCGGTGCCGCCGAAGGTGGTCGAGGAAGCCGCGCTGGATTCGCTGTTCACCCTGGACAACGCGATCCCGGCGAGCCCGCCGGACAACCGTGAGGCGTGGATCGCGGCCTGGACCGAGGTCAAGGCGTCGTAGTGGTCCAGGCGGTCGGGGAGCGGAACGGCCTGGCGGTCACCGACGTCGAGGGTGCCTCCCGGGCACGGCGGCGCCGCGCGGCCAACGCCTGGGGCTGGCGGTTGTTCCTCGCCATCGTGATGCTCGCGCTGTTCGGCCCGCTCCTGATCCTGGTGCTGTTCTCGTTCAACGACTCGAGCGTATTGGCGTTCCCGTTCGAGGGCTTCACCCTGCACTGGTACTCCGATGCGTTGTCCGACCCCACCCTCCGGGAGGCGATCGCCAACTCGTTCGTGGTGGCCTTCGTGGTCGCCCCGCTCTGCCTGGTGTTGGGCACCTTGGCGGCGTTCGGACTGACCCGGTTCCGCTTCCGGGGGCGAGGGGCGATCGGCGGCTTGGTGGGCGCGCCGTTGGTGCTGCCGTGGCTGATCATCGGGATCGCGGCCCTCATGGCCTACGCGCGCGTCGACGTGAACCTCAACCTTCGCACCGTGATCGCCACCCAGACGGTCTGCACGTTCCCGCTGGTGACGGCCATCGTGGCGGCGCAGCTGTTCCGGTTCCAGAAGGTGCAGGAAGAAGCGGCGATCGACCTGGGATGCTCGCGCCTGCAGGTGCTGCGCCACATCATCCTGCCGCACATCTTCCCGGCGCTCGCCGCGGCGGCGATCTTCGCGTTCACCTGGTCGTTCAACAACTACGAGATCAGCGCGTTCACCCTGGGCTTCCAGCAGACGTTCCCGGTGTGGGTGTACTCGTCGGTTCGCAACCCCGATCACACCGCGGTGGTGAACGCCATCTCCACGATCATCTCGGTCGGGCAGATCGCCATCATCTGGTTCGCGCTGCGGCTGCTCCGCTCCCGTTCGGGCGATGAAGGCACCAAGAGCCTGATCGCGGGCACCGAGGCGATCGCGGCGGGAGCGAAGACCTGATGGCGAGCGTCGGCGAGGTCCTGGAGATCCCGAAGGGCTCGGAGGGCAAGCGTCCGAGGGGCTCGGGTACGCGACAGAGCCGGGGGGCGCTGGGCATCCTGTTCGCGCCGGTCACCCTCCTGGTGCTGTTCTTCCTGTTGCCCTTGCTGATCATGATGCAGATGAGCGTGGTCAAGTTCCCGCCGCTGGTGAGCAGCGGGTACACGCTCAGCCACTACACCGAGGTGCTCACCAACGACCTCAACCCCCACATCGCCTGGACCACCTTCACGATCGCGACGACGGCGATGGCGATCATGTTGGTGATCGCCCTGCCGCTCGCCTACTTCATGGTGTTCAAAGCCGGCAAGTGGGAGCTCTTCCTGCTGTTGTCCCTGGTCCTGGCGGATGAGCTGGCGCCGGTCGTGAAGGTCTACGCCTGGCAGGTCATCCTCGGCCGGAACGGGATCTTCAACTGGCTGATCCCGGGTCCGCCGGTGGAGTGGCTGTTGTACAGCCGATTCGCCGTGATCCTCACGCTGGCCACGACCTACATCACGTACACCACGATCCCGATCTATGCCGCGATGAAGGCGATCGAACCGTCGATGTTCGAAGCCGCCACGGACCTGGGAGCAGGGTGGTGGCAACAGTCGCGCAAGATCCTGATCCCGCTCGCTGCCCCCGGCATCTTCGTCGCGATGATCTTGGTCTACATCCCGATGCTGACCGACTTCGTGACCTCGGACATCGTGGGCGGGGCCGGATCCTTCATGTTGGGCCAGCGGGTTCGGAACCTGATCCTCGAGCAGGGCGACTGGGGTGCTGGGTCCGCGTTGACGTTCCTCCTCCTCGCGATGTCGGTGGTGCTGTCCCTGGTCGCCTACCGGCTCGCCCGACTGAACAGGATCGACGCATGAGTGCCAACGGCGACATCACGACCGACGCGGGCCGGGAAGGCGAGATCGAGGTCGAACGCGTGACGAAACGCTTCGGCGACGTCACCGCCGTCGACGACATCTCGATCACGATCCCGGGCGGCGAGTTCTTCTCGATGCTCGGGCCGAGCGGCTGCGGCAAGACCACCACGTTGCGCATGATCGCCGGCTTCGAGACCCCCGACGAGGGCAGGATCCTGTTGCAGGGCGCGCCGGTCACGCATGTGCCACCGGCCAAGCGGAACGTGAACATGGTGTTCCAGGCCTACGGACTCTTCCCGCACATGACCGTGTCCCAGAACATCGCGTTCGGGCCCAAGATCAAGAAGCTGTCGAGGGCCGAGACGTCGGAGCGGCTCGCCGAGATCCTGCGCGTCGTGCGCCTGGAGGGCTACGAGGACCGCCGGCCGGGCCAGCTCTCCGGCGGCCAGCAGCAGCGCGTGGCGCTGGGTCGAGCGCTCATCAACCGGCCCGCCGCCCTGCTGCTGGATGAACCGCTCGGTGCGCTCGACCTGAAGCTGCGCAAGGAGATGCAGCTGGAGCTGAAGGACCTGCAACAGCGCACGGGCACCACGTTCGTCTACGTCACGCACGACCAGGAAGAAGCGATGACGATGAGCGATCGCATCGCGGTGATGAACGGCGGCGTGGTCGAACAGCTCGCCACGCCGCGCGAGCTCTACCAGCGCCCCGCCAGCGCGTTCGTCGCGGGGTTCATCGGCACCTCGAACCTGATCGAACTGCGGGTGGACCGTCGCGACGACGGGCTGCTGGTGATGGATGTCGGCGAGGGCGAGCGCATCATGGCGGTGCAACCGGATGCCGGCGCGGGAGCCGCCGACCGGGCCACGATCACCGTGCGTCCGGAGTGGATCAAGCTCGTGAGCGGCGACGCGGGACCGCGCGCCTCCCACGTCGGCGGCACCGTGATCGACGTGGTCTACCTCGGGTCGGTGACGCAGCTGATCGTGCTGTTGCGCACCGGGGAGAAGCTCACCGTCCACCGGCTCAACGACGAGGTCGGCTCCACCGATCCACGGCCCGGGGAACAGGTGACCCTGCACTGGGCCGCCGAGCACAGCTACGTCGTGGGTTCGTCCCCGGAGCCCGACACCACCGCGAACGACACGGAAGCGACCGCGCGCGCAGGAGCGTGAAGGCGCGCGCATGACCGAGACGAGAGAGGGAACGACCATGGCCACCGACATCGGCTCCATGAGCGCCGAGCAGATCGTCGCCGATTCCAAGCGCTACACGCTGTATGACTGGCAGGCGCAGTCGAAGGCGTCGCCGCTCGCGATCGACCGCGCCGAAGGCGTGTACATGTACGGCGCCGACGGCCGGCGCTGGCTCGACTTCAGTTCCCAGTTGATGGGGGTGAACATCGGGCACGGCGACAAGCGCGTCACCGAAGCGATCGCACGTCAGGCCGAGAAGCTCCCGTACATCTCGCCCTTCCAGGCCTTCGAGGGACGCGCGGTGCTGGGCAAGCGCCTCGCCGGGCTGTGGCCCGGCGACATGGAGAAGACGTTCTTCACCTTGGCGGGGGCCGAGGCGAACGAGAACGCCGTGAAGATCGCCAAGCTCGTCACGGGACGGCAGAAGGTGATGGCTCGCTACCGCAGCTACCACGGTTCGACCTACGGCACGATGATGCTGACGGGTGATCCGCGTCGCTGGCCGAACGAGCAGCCGCCCATGCCGGGCGTGGTGCACGTGCTCGACCCCTACCACGGTCCGCAGCGCGGGATGGACGACGCGGAGACCGCGCTCGCGATCCTGGAAGAGACGATCGAGCTGGAAGGGCCGCAGACGATCGCGGCCTTCATCCTGGAGACCGTCGTCGGCACGAACGGGATCCTGATCCCGCCCGACGGGTACCTGCAGGGTGTCCGCGAGCTCTGCACGAAGTTCGGCATCGTGATGATCGCCGACGAGGTGATGTGCGGCTGGGGCAGGACCGGTGAATGGTTCGCCGTCGACCACTGGAACGTCGTGCCCGACCTCATCACCACGGCCAAGGGGCTGACCTCGTCGTACGCGCCGCTCGGCGCCGTGGGGCTGTCCCCGGAGATCGCGGCGCACTTCGAGGACAACGTGTTCTGGGGCGGCCTCACCTACAACACCCACCCGCTGGGCGTGGCCGCGGCGATCGCCGCGATCGACGTGCTGGAGGACGACGACCTGGTGGGCAACGCCAAGCGCCTCGATCCCGGTGATGCGTGCGCACCATGAGGCCCTCGCCGCCAAGCACCCCAGCGTCGGTCTGACGCGGAACATCGGCTTGTTCGGGATCATCGAGCTCGTGAAGAACCGCGACACGATGGAGCCGATGTCGCCCTACAACCAGATGAACGACACGATGCAGCAGCTGAACAGGTTCCTGATCGACAACGGGCTCGCGACGTTCATCCGCTGGTGGAACGTGATGACGAACCCGCCGCTGTGCATCACCGAGGAGCAGCTCGGCGAAGGGTTCGAGATCATCGACCGGGCGCTCGAGATCTCCGACGCCGCGATGGAGGCCTGAGGATGGGTGATCGCATCGGGTTCATCGGCCTGGGCATCATGGGCAAGCCGATGGCGCGGAACCTGCTCGCCGCCGGCTTCCCGCTCACGGTGTACTCGCGCTCGGACGGCCCCGTCGAGCGAGCTGGTCGAGGCCGGTGCCGCCAGGGCCGAGGGCCCGGCCGCCGTGGCCGAGGCGAGCGACATCACGATCACGATGCTGCCCGACACGACCGACGTCGAACAGGTCCTCACCGGCGGTGGGGGCGTGCTGGAAGGCGCCGCACCCGGGTCGCTGGTCGTCGACATGAGCTCGATCGATCCCGGTCCGACGCGCGTGATGGCGGACGCGTTCGCCGCGAAGGACGTCGCGATGCTGGATGCACCGGTGAGCGGCGGGGAGAAAGGCGCGATCGACGCGGCGCTCTCGATCATGGTCGGTGGGACCGACGATGCGTTCGCCCGCGCCACGCCGGTGTTCGAGGCGTTGGGCAAGAACATCGTGCACGTCGGACCGAGCGGCGCAGGACAGGTGTGCAAAGCGTGCAACCAGTTGGTGGTGGCGGCCACGATCGAAGCCGTCGCCGAAGCGCTGCTGCTGGCCGAACGTTCGGGCGTGGACGCCGCCAAGGTGCGTGAGGCGCTGCTCGGAGGGTTCGCGGGCTCGAAGATCCTGGAGGTGCACGGTCAGCGGATGCTCGACCGCACGTTCGATCCAGGGTTCCGGATCCGATTGCACCGCAAGGACGCTCGCATCGTCGAAGGCGCCGCGGCCGAGGCGGGTTCACCGATCCCGTCGTTCGCCGTGGTCACCGAGCAGCTGCAGAAGGCGGTCGATGCCGGCGACGGCGACCGCGACCACTCCGGGCTGTTCGCGGAGCTGGAACGCGAAGCCGGCGGCTGACTCTAGTCGAGCGAGTTCGACAGCTCGATGCTCCATCGCCACGAGCGTTCGTCGTCGGCGTTCCACCAGGCCGTGAGGATCCCGGCTTCTCCGCCCGGCAGGATGACGACGGTGCCGAGATCGGCCTCGGTGGGCCAGATGTTCTCCCGCTCGAAGCGTCCTTCGTTCAACGTCAGTCGCGAGATCGGCGTGGCGCCCTCGGCGGCGAGGTCACGGCCTTGGGCGACGAGCCCGCCGGCCTCGTCGTAGATCTGGACGTCGACCCGTTCCGGCGCCGCGTGGAGCAGCACCCGGTCCACGATCCCGATCTTGGCTCGCGCCCATTCCAGGCCCGTCGGGCCGCCATCGGGGTTCCGCAGCTCCCAGAGTTGATAGGGGTCGGCCATCGCGTGAGGAACCTACCGAGCCGTGGCGGCCGGTGCGTCGGCCCAGCGCTCGGCCCACTGACCCAGCTCGTCCATGACCTTGGACAGGTCCATGCCGCGTTCGGTGAGCCCGTAGGTGATCCGCACCGGGGTGGCCGGCGTGACCACCCGGGTCACGATGCCCTCGGCTTCGAGTTCCTTCAGGCGCTCGGACAGCATCGCGTCGCTGATCTGGGGGATCCCCGTCTTCAGGTCGGAGAAGCGGGTGACGCCCGACTGGAGGCCACGCAGGATCTGCGGGTTCCACCGCCGGCCGATCAGGTCGGCAGCGCGCTGGAAGTGCTCGCAGATCGGCGATTCCGCCGCGGGTTCGGTCATCGCGTTCTCCATCCTTCCATCAGCAACCATCGGATGCAGGGTTTTGATTCCTGAGCAACTCTGGAATAGAGAGGGACTCCGGTTCTGTTAGTCCATATATGAGCACCGTCGCGAGGGGCGACGGGCCGAGCACCAGGAGGTCGGAACCATGGCAACGGAACAGCGCGAGATCGACGGCGTCACCCTTCCGCCCGCAGGCAAGTACGAGCTCGACGCCAGCCACACGGTGATCGGGTTCGAGGCCCGGCACATCCTCACGAAGGTGCGGGGTCGGTTCGACGAGTACAGCGGCACGATCGTCGTCGGGGAGACGCCCGCAGGACTCCAGCGTCGACGTCGAGGTCAAGACGGCGAGCGTGACGTCGAACTTCCAGCAGCGCGACGACCATCTGCGCAGCGCGGACTTCTTCGAGTCCGACGAGTACCCGGTGATGACGTTCCACAGCACGGCCATCCGACACACGGGTGGCACCGGGTTCGAGCTCGATGGCGACCTCACGGTCAAGGACATCACCAAGCCGATCACCCTGACCGGTGAGTTCCTGGGCTGGGGCACGGACCCGTTCGAGAAGACGTTCATCGCGGCCGAGGCCAAGGCGAGCGTCGATCGCGAGGACTGGGACCTCACCTGGAACATGGCCGTCGAGACCGGCGGCTGGCTGGTGAGCAAGAAGATCGACATCGTGATCGACATCGAGGCCAAGCTCGTCTGATCGATCCCGTTCCAGACATGCCCGTGCGGAAGCCGGTCCCGATGGGGCCGGCTTCCGTCATGGAAGGAGCGGTGCCCCCGAGGCGCCGGCCTCGTAGGTCTCCAGGGTGAACAGCCGGTCGTAGCGCACCACCACGTCGCCGGCCACCCACAGATCGCTGGTCCACCCCGTCCCGATGTCGGTGAACCGCCACCGCGTCGCGGCGAACCGACCCGCCGGGGTCTCGACCTGCTTCGTCGCCGAGGTGTTCGTACCGCTGGCGCACGCGTGAGGGTTCCAGGGTGACCGGTTCGAGGTAGACCACGTCGATCTCGGTGCTGCCCGTCACCAGCCGTTTCGTCGTGACGGCGTTGGTGGTGGGCGTGAAGTAGTCCAGATGCAGATCCGGTCCCCACGGGATCTCGATCGGCCGGCGGTCCCGGAAGCCGGTGAGGACGTCCCCTTGTGGCTCGAGCAGGATGTCGTGCTCACCGGTGTCGATGCGGACCCGCGCGATACGCCACTCGTTGTCGACCGCCACATCGACGATCTCATGGTGAGGAGCCGGGACGGCGGTGTCGATCTCGCTGAACGAACGCCAGCCCATCGGGCCCGGCGCGCATCGGAACGACTCGGTGCCGACGGGTGGGCCGTCGTCGAGCACGGTGTAGGTCCCCTGGGGCATCGGTCGCTCCCGCGGGTCACGCCGAGGGCGCGCCCAGGTCCCTCGCGATGACGAGCCGCAGGATCTCACTGGTGCCTTCGCCGATCTCCAGCACCTTGGCATCGCGGTAGAAGCGCGCCACCGGGAACTCCTCGATGTAGCCGTATCCCCCGTGGATCTGCACGGCCTCGCGCGCGCACCAGACGGCGGCCTCGCTGGCGACCAGCTTCGCGGTGGCGGCCTCCGCCACGTGGGGCCGGCCCTGATCGCGGAGCCACGCCGCCCGGTGGGTGAGGAGCCTCGCGGCCTCGGTCTTGGCCCGCATGTCGGCCAGCTTGGCCTGGATCAACTGGTAGGTGCCGATCCGCTTGCCGAACGCTTCGCGCTCGGTGGCGTAGGCGAGGCTGTGATCCAGGCAGGCCTGCGCGAGGCCGGTGGCGATGGCCCCGATCGCGATCCGCCCACCGTCCAGCGACGACAGCGCCTGGGAGAAGCCTCGTCCGCGTTCACCGAGCAGGTGATCCTCGGGGACGCGGCAGCCGTCGAACGCGAGCTCGTGCGTGTCTCCGGCGTGCCATCCCATCTTGCGGTAGGCCGGACCCACGGTGAGACCCTCGGTCCCGGCTGGGACCAGGATCGAGCTGAGGCCGCGTGGTCCCTGTCCCGGGTCGGTGACCGCCGCCACCACGTGCACGGAGGTGATCGGCGTGCCGCTGTTGGTGATGAACGCCTTCGAACCTTCGAGCACCCACTCGCCGTCCTCGAGTTTCGCCGTGGTGCGAGCGGCGGCGGCGTCGGAGCCACCACCCGGCTCGGTCAGCGCGAACGAGGCGAGGGCGGTTCCCGCGGCGAGGTCGGGGAGCCAGCGCTCCTTCTGCTGGTCGGTGCCCAGGCGCGCGATCATGCCGCCCGCCAGGCTGCCCGACACCGACACCGTGACCGCCACCGACTGGTCGGCTCGGCCGAGTTCTTCGAGCACCACGGCGAAGGCTGAGCGTGCCGGCGTCCGAACCCCCGTACGCCTCGGGGAGGGTCAATCCGAAGAAGCCCAGTTCGGCCATCTGTTGCACGACCTCGAGCGGGAACGTGGCCTCGCGGTCGTGCACCTCGGCGGCCGGAGCGACGACCTCGTCGGCGAACGCGCGCACGACCGCGCGGAGCTCCTGCTGCTCTGCCGACAGATCGAAGTCCATGGACGGCCAGCCTACGGCACCCTCGCGAGGTGGGTGGGCAGCGCGCGTCCGGCCGCTGGGCTACGGTGCCGGAACCGCGGAACGAGGAGGACGGAGATGGCTGAGATCCACCCCGGCGTGTTCCTGTCGCACACCGACACCGACGAGTGGGAGTTCGATCCCGAGGTGGGCGGTGACCTCCACGTGCTGTGCACCGAGGTGGGGATCGACGCCGGGATGTCGCGCTTCGTGGGGGCGACGCCGTCCGAACCGGTGGTCTACACGCCGCCGTCCAGGGAGACCCTGATCGTCCTCGAGGGAGAAGCCCGCGTCGAGATCACCGGCGGTCCCACCCTGGAGCTGCGGCCTGGCGTGCTCGCCTCGATCCCGGCCGGCACCGAAACCACGTGGCACGTCACGCCGCCGTTCAAGGAGTTCTGGGTCATCGGCTGACCCGATGGGCGGCGCTACTCCCGCTCGAAGCCCTCGATGTCCAGGATCGAGGCGGATCGTTCCGCTTGCGGGCGCAGCCTCGCCGTCACGCGCATGCCGATCGCGGGCGCCTCGATGCCGAGCAGGCGGTGCATCAGGACGGTGTCGGCGCGGTCGAGGCGCACGAGGGCGACCGCGACGGGTTCGTCCAGCGCTTCACCGTCGATGCCCACATGCCCGATCGTGAAGGATTCGACCGAACCGCCGGGACCGCACTCGATGCCGGGCGTGAGTTCGGCGAAGCAGCGCTCGCAGAACATCCGGGCGGGCACGTAGGTGACGGCGCACGCCTCGCACCGCGAGCCCAGCACCACGCCCCGGTCGCGCAGCGCCTCGAAGAACGAGGTGTTCGCGACGCCCGGCGTGTAGCGGAACCGCACCGGCAGGTCGCCGTGGATCGTTCGGCTCATCGGCCCTCACCTCCGGGGCGAGGACGGAAGTACGCGATGTCCAGGATGGAACCCGTTCGTTCCTCGGCCGGCTTCCACACGGCTTCGACCGCCATGCCGATGCTGACGTCGTCGGGCGCCACCTCGTCGAGCTTGTGCAGGAACCCACCCGAGCTGGCGCCGTCCAGCCGGATCACGGCGGGGATCTCGGGCGGATCCAGCGCCACCATGTCCCATCGGACGTGGCAGATCGAGAACGTCTCCACCGTGCCCACCGCCTCGACCTCGGTCCATCCGTCGGTGGGCCGGAAGCAGCGTTCGCAGAACACCCGCGGCGGGACCAGGGTGCGTTCGCACTGCGCGCACGTGGTGGCGACCACGCGCCCGTCCCGCATGCCTTCGAGGAAGGCGCCCATGGCCTCGCCGGTGTCCCACTCGTAGGTCAGGTCGAGCGGTTCGTCGACCGCGCCGGCCGCGCTGCGGAACGCCTCGTCGGTGAGCGGCGTGGCACGAGGGCCGATCGGCGGTGTGCCCTGGCGGGTGGCGGTCGTCGACGGGCCGCCGTCGGTGCCCATCACGACGACCGTGCCCACCTGCATCAGGTCGCCCCATGCCTGCGCCACCCCGCGCTCGGGGGTGCCGGGGACCTGACGCGCTCCCGCTTCGCCGCGCAGCTGCCAGAAGAGCTCGGCGATCTTCATCAGGCCGGCCGCGGCGATCGGGTTGCCGACGCCCAGCAGCCCGCCGCTGGGGCACACCGGCAGATCGCCGTCGCGCGCGGTGACGCCGGCGGCCGCCGCTTCGGGCGCCTTGCCCTTGTCGAAGAGCTGCAGCCCTTCCAGGTGGTGGAGCTCCTTGTAGTCGAACGGGTCGTACGGCTCGGCGACGTGGATCTGTTTGCGCGGTTCGGTGACGCCGGCCATGTCGTAGGCCATGCGAGCGGCGTTCTCCACGTACTCGGGGTAGGCGAGATCGCGGTTGGTCCAGTAGGTGGAGTCGAGGTTCCAGCCCACGCCCTGGACCCAGACGGGGGAGTCGGTGAGCTTGGCGGCGGCCTCCTCGCTCGCCATCACCAGCGCGACCGCGCCGTCGCTGATGGGGGAGACGTCGAGCCGCTGGACCGGATGCGCGAGCACCTCGGAGGCCAGGACGTCCTCCACGGTGATGTCGGCCTGGCCCAGCAGCGCGCTGGGGTGGTCGGCGGCGTTGCGCTTGTTCTTCACGGCGACGGCCGCGATGTCGCGCTTGTCCAAGCCGTAGGCCTGCATGTAGCGCTGCATCTCCAGGGCGAAGATCCACAGCAGGTTCGGACCCAGCGGGCGCTCGATCACGTTGTCGAAGATCGTGAGGAACGCGCCCTGGGGGTGCGGCTGGCAGCTCGACATCTTCTCCTCGGCCAGCACGAGCACGACATCGGCCATGCCCGAGGCGATCGTGTACCAGGCCTGGATCGGCACGAACACCCCGGTGCCGCCGCCGACGAACGTGCGGATGTACGGCTTGCCCCACGCGCCGGAACCGTCCGCGAGGTAGTCGCCCTTGCGGTGCACGCCGTCGAACGCGTCGGGTGCCGTGCCCGCGCACACGGCGTCGACGTCGGCGAGGCCGATCCCCGCGTTGTCCAATGCCGCCCGGCCCGCGATCCAGCTGAGCTCCTTGCCGGTCTCCTGGGCGCGCCGAACGAACTTCGTCATGCCGGCGCCGATCACCGCGACCCTTCGCGCCATGCTCAGGCGGCCCCTCGGGTCAGGACCGCGACGGCGGCGCTGCTGCTGGGAACCCCGCGCCAGGACTGCGCCACGGCGGTGGTGGCCTCGCCCGCCCGCAGTTGCTCGATGCAGGCGAGGGCGCGCGCGAGGCCGTTGCCTTCGTGCAGGTACCCCTCACCCAGCGCGCCGCCCGAGCGGTTGACGCGGGCGGGATCGAGGTCCGAGAGGCCGAGGGCGTCGAGGTGCTGGAGCTGTTTGTAGGCGTAGGTGTCGTCGACCTCGGCGGCGTCGACGTCCGCGGCGGTCACGCCCGCCCGCGCGTACGCCTGCTCGGCGGCGCGCGCCGTGGCGGCCGCCCGGTCCCAGTCACGGCTCTCCAGCGACGGCGCGTCCTGGTTCCACCCGACGCCTTGGACGAACACGGGATCGGCGCCCGCCCGGTCCTCGGCGGCCAGCACGATCACGACGCAGCCGTCGACGCTGTCGGCGGTCTGACCCACGGTGAGGGGCTCCCACAGCGGATCGCCGGCGTTCGCCGGCGCCTCGGCGTGGGATGCGCGACGGTTCGAGGCAGCGTGAGCCCGGTTGCGGTTCGCCACCGCATCGCAGTCGGCGGCGGTGCGTCCCGACACCTGGAGGTAGCGCTGCATCTCCAGGCCCGCGACGGCGAGCGCGGGGACGCCGAGCGGACGGTTGAGCACCGGATCCATCGCGAACCGGGCCACCCTGCCGTGCGAGACGACGTTCGAGGCCTTCGAGTGCGCCTCGACCGCGACCACCGAGGCGATCTCGCTGCGGATCAGCATCACCGCCGGTGGCCAGGGCGAACAATCCGTCGGAGGCCACCGTGTGGACCGGCCGCTGCACGGCGCCGAGCTGGTCGGGGAGGTATTCGTCGAAGATGCTGGTGCCCTCTTCGAAGTCCTCGGAGGCGCAGACGAACGAATCGACGTCGGTCCTCGGGTTCACGCCGGCTTCCAGGTAGGCGGCGCGGGCCGCTTCGAACATCAGTTCCTTGTAGGAGACGTTCGCCGTGGTCGGGGTGAACCCCGACCAGCCGACGCCTGCGATGCCTACCCGCGGTTCCACGGACACGGTTATACCGTGAAGCCGTGGACGTCGTATGGACCCCCACCCGGGACGACATCGAGCGCGCGAACGTCACGCGGCTGATGCGCGCGAACGGCATCGAGACGTTCGCTGAGCTCCGCGCCCGCTCGGTGGCCGACATCGCCTGGTTCTGGGACGCCGTGGTGCAGGACCTCGGGATCGAGTTCACCGATCCATACCTCGACGTCGTCGATCGTTCGCGGGGACCCGAATGGGCGACCTGGTTCACGCAGGGGACGATCAACCTCGCGCACCAGTGCGTCGACCTGTGGGCCGAACGCACCCCCGAGTCGGTCGCCGTCGTCTGGGAAGGGGAGGACGGCGCGACCCGTCAGGCGACGTACGCCGAGCTCCGCGCCCTCACCGATCGGCTCGCGAACGCGCTCGCCACCCTGGGGGTACGTCCGCGCCACACCGTGGGCATCTACCTGCCGATGGCGATCGAGACCGTCGCCGCGATCATGGCCTGCGCGAAGCTCGGCGCGATCTGGGTGCCGATCTTCAGCGGGTTCGGCCCCGATGCGGTGGCGGCCCGGCTCGCCGACGCCCGCACCCAGGTGGTGATCACCGCCGGCGGATCCCTGCGGAAGGGTTCGCCCGTCGCGATGAAGGAGGTGGTCGACCGCGCGCTCGAGCAGGTGGACGGTGTGCGCCACGTCGTCGTGTGGGACCGCCTTCCGGACCACCCGACGCCGATGACGCCCGGCCGCGACCGCTGGTGGCACGAGCTGATCGCCGGGGAGGAGCCCTGGTTCGAGACCCCGGCGCTCGCATCGGAGCATCCCTTGTTCATCGGCTACACCAGCGGGACGACGGGCCGGCCCAAGGGCGTCGTCCATGTCCACGGCGGGTTCGTGGTGAAGATCGCCGAGGAGGTCGCCTATCAGGTGGACCTGCATCCCGGCGAGGTGCTGCATTGGGTCACCGACCTCGGCTGGATCATGGGGCCGTGGGAGATCGTCGGCGCGCTCGCCCTGGGTTCGACGGTGCTGCTCACGGAAGGCGCGCCCACGCACCCCGGGCCGGACCGGCTGTGGGCCACGGTGGAACGCCACGGGGTGACCACGCTGGGGGTCTCACCCACGCTGATCCGTGCGCTGATCCCCCACGGTGTCGAACCCGTGCGGGCGCACGACCTCTCCTCGCTCCGGATCCTCGCCTCGACCGGAGAACCGTGGAACCCGGCGCCCTACCGCTGGTTCTCGGACGCGATCGGCGGCGGACGCCTCCCGGTCATCAACCTCTCGGGTGGGACCGAGGTGGGCGCGTGCTTCGTCTCGCCCACGCCGGTGACGCCGATCACGGAGTGCAGCGTGGGCGGACCGGCACTCGGGATGGACATCGACGTCTGGGGTCCGGACGGGACCCCCGTGCCGGCGGGTGAGGTGGGCGAACTCGTTTGCCGGCAGCCGTGGCCGTCGATGACGCGTGGGGTGTGGGGCGACGACGAGCGCTATCTGGACACCTACTGGCGGCGGTTCCCCGGCGTGTGGGTGCACGGCGACTGGGCGCGCATCGACGAGGACGGCGCCTGGTTCCTGCTGGGGCGCTCGGACGACACGCTGAGCGTGGCCGGCAAACGGCTGGGTCCGGCGGAGGTGGAATCCGCGATCGCGGCGCATCCCGACGTCGCCGAATCGGCCGCGATCGGGGTGCCCCATCCGGTGAAGGGGGAGGCGATCTGGTGCTTCGTCGTCATGAAGCCCGGCCACCAACAGAGCGATGACGAACTCAGGCGGTCGTTGCGAGAAGCCGTGGCCGAGCACCTGGGCAAGTCGTTCGCGCCGTCCAAGGTGGTGTTGGTGCCCGATCTGCCGAAGACGCGGAGCGCCAAGATCGTGCGTCGGGCCATCCGGGCGGTCGCCACGGGTGAGGATCCGGGCGACCTCTCCTCGGTGGAGAACCCCGCATCCCTCGAGGCCATCGCCCGGGCGCTCGAGCCCGACCCGCGCGACCCTGGGTAAGGTGACCGCGTGACCGACGAGAACGAAACCCAGGACGAACGCGAGAACCGCGAACTCATCGAGCTGCTCAACGAGGTCCGGGTGGTGCTGCCCGGCGTCCAGGTCCTGTTCGCGTTCCTGCTGACGCTGGCCTTCAGCAGCGCGTTCGACAAGATCGACGACGTCGAGAAGTTCACGTACCTGGTGGCGTTCTTCTCCACCGCCGGTGCCTCGATCCTGCTCATGACGCCGACGGCGTTCCACCGGATCCGGTTCCGTCAGGGCGACAAGGAAGCGCTCCTTCGGATGGCGACCCGGTTCATCCTGGCCGGCATGGTGCTGCTGTCCATCGCGATGGTGTCCGGCATCTGGCTGGTGAGCGAGCGGGTGATGGCGCCCGGCGCGGCCAATGTCGTCGGGATCATCTCGGCCGTCGTGATCGTCGTCCTGTGGTTCGGGATCCCGATCTCGCGTCGCGCACGCAAGAAGCCGTCCGCCGCCCGATAGCATCGACCCATGAGGGTCGCGATCTGTCAGATGCATTCCGGTCCCGATGTCGAGGACAACCTCGACGAGGCCGAAGCGCTGGTCCGCGCCGCCGCGGACGAGGGCGCCGATCTCGCGGCGCTGCCCGAGTACCTCGAGTTCATGGGTCCCGCCGCGGATCGTCGAACGGTTGCGCAACCGGTTCCGGGTTCGACCGCGGATCGACTTTCTGCCGTGGCCGCCGACCGGGGTATCTGGGTCCTGGCCGGCGGCATCCTCGAGGCCGACGGCGCGAAGGTCTACGACACGTCGGTGATGTTCGATCGCGTGGGCGAGATCGTCGCGCGCTACCGGAAGATCCACCTGTTCGACGTCGAGCTGCCCGACCAGCCGCCGATCCGGGAGTCGGCCACGATCACGGCGGGCGACCAACTCGTCACCACCCGGGTGGAGGAGACCCGCTTCGGGTTGTCGATCTGCTACGACGTGCGGTTCCCCGAGCTGTACCGCGGGCTCATGACCGCGGGCGCCGAGGTGCTCTGTGTGCCGTCGCAGTTCCAGTTCACGACGGGCAAGGACCACTGGCACACGCTGCTGCGAGCCCGCGCGATCGAGAACCAGTGCTTCGTCGTCGCGCCCGGGCAGTGGGGGCCGTTCGGCGATCCCGCCGAGGGGAGGCGTTCCTACGGTCACTCCCTGGTCGTCGACCCGTGGGGCCGGATCGTGGTCGAAGCGCCCGAGGAGGGCACCGGGGTGTGGGTCGCCGACCTGGACCTGGCGGCGCTGCGGTCGCTCCGGCAGCGGTTCCCCGCGCTGCAACATCGGCGGCTGGGAGCCAGCTGCTGATGCGCCGGACGCTCGAGGATGGCTACGAGCTCGACGACGATCCAACGCGCGTCGACGTCGACGCCGTGCATGCCTACCTCACCGGGTCGTACTGGGCCATGGGACGGACCCGCGGAACCGTCGAGCGGCTGATCCGGGACGCCACGCGGGTGGTGGGCCTGTACTCGGACGGGGCCACCGTCGGGTTCTGTCGCGTCCTCAGCGACGACACCACGATGGCGCACCTGTTCGATGTCTACGTCCTGCCCGAGCACCGTGGGCACGGGCTCGGCGTCGAGCTCGTGCGTGAAGCCGTCGAGCGTGGTCCGCACGCCGATCTCTCGTGGCACCTGGGAACGAAGGATGCCCACGGCCTCTACGAGCGGTTCGGGTTCGGGCCGCCCGACCTCGAACGCCAGATGCTGCGCCGGGGTCAGCCCCGGCCCTGAGGCATCGGGTGCCGGCCGCGCCCGGCTCGGGTGACGCTCAGTCCGAGGGCACGTCGTCCGGGGTGTCGATGTCGCGCGGAACCAACCTCGGCACCGTCACCTCATGGACCCACTCGGGGTGGCTCGCGATCAACACCCTCGCGCCGACGTCACCGTGGAGGTGGCCGGCTTCGGCGTAGATCTCGCGTGAGAGGAGGGCAGGCCCCGGCCCGTCCTCGAAGCGGAGGCGCACGATCTGGTTGCGTGTGGCCCGGAACCCATCCACCAGCGCGCGAACGTCCTCCGGCGTGATGCCGGGCTGATCGCCCATCAGGATCACGGCCGCCTCGCTGTCCTCGGCGATGTCGTGGAACGCGGCCGCCAATGAGGTGGCCTGACCGTCGCGATAGGCGGTGTTCCGCACGAACCGTCCACCGCTCGGAAGATCGATCGCCGCCTCGACGGCCTCGGCATCGTGGCCCGTGACCACGATGAGCTCGTCGACCCCGGCTCCGTCCAGCGCGTCCACGGCGTGCTGGGCCATGGGCTTGCCCTCGATCGCCGCGAGTTGCTTCGTCCCCCCGAACCGCGACCCCAACCCGGCCGCCAGTACGACCCCCGAGATCACGACGCCTTCGACCCGCCCCCGAACAGTCGCCGGAAGAAGTTCTTGATCAACGCCCACACCGCCGCCAACCCCAAGCCGATCCCGCCAACAGGCTTGGCCACCGGCTTCGCCACCGGCGCGGAGTGCCGCCGGCGGTGTGGTCGCAGCTCGTCTTGGCGGCGGTGCTCCCGACATCGGGCGTTCCTTCCCCAGGGGCGGGAGCACCGCCGGCACCCACGTCAGCATCACCAGGCGCCACAGGAGCCGCCTTCGCCGTCTGCTCCGCCGCCATGGACGCCTGCAGGCAATCCGCGAACTGCTGGGTGAGCTTCTTGGAGATCTCGGGCAGCAGCCCGCGGGACATCTGGGCCGCAGCGCCGGTGAGCGCGATGTCGGCCGTCATCTTCACGGTGGTCTCGGCGCCGGTGTCCCCGGGTTCGAGCCAGGAGGTCACGGTCGCGTTGGCGGCGCCCTTGCCCTTCTGTTCCATGCCCTTGGCGCTCAGCACCACGCGCTTGGCCACGTCGTCGCGTTCGGCCATCTTCACCTCGCCGGCGAACGACATGGAGACCGGGCCGAACTTCATGTTCAGCTTGCCCTTCCAGTGGGTGTCGTCGACGGTTTCGGTGAGTTCTGCCCCCGGCATGCAGGGCGCGATCTTCTCGACATCGAGCAGGTAGTCCCACAGGTCGTCCGGCGGGGCGGTCACGGTGAACGTGTTCTCGATCAGCATCGCGGCAGCCTACCCGCGCCGGTGAGCAACCTTTCCCGCCTCATGAGCTGACCCCTTCGTATCGCGCCGGGTCGGCCTCGAAGGCCTCGAGGCACCCCGCCGAGCAGAAGTAGATCGTCGTGCCCCCGTGCACGGTGCGGTAGCGGGCGTCGGCGACGTCGACCGTCATGCCGCACACCGGATCGATCGCCTCGTGCCGGACCGTCGCGCCGGTCGTCGGGCCGGGCCCGGCCTCGAGCGCACCCGCGGCCCGCAGTTGCACGATCTCGGCGAGGATCGCCACGGCGATGTCCTCGGTGGGCAGGTGTCCCAGATCCAGGCCGGCGGGGGCGTGCACGCGCGCGAGCGCCTCGTCCGAGACCCCCCGGTCGCGCAGGTATCCCAGCACCGACTCGGCGCGCTTGCGAGACGCGACCAGCCCCACGTACCCGGCGGGCGTGGCCAGCGCGCGTTCGAGCGCGTCCTCGTCGTAGTGACCCTGCGTCGCCACGATGACGTACGTGCGTTCGTCGATCGCGGCGGCATCGAGGTCGAGCGAGGTCAGCACGCGGTCGACACCCTCGCGGACCGAGGCATCGCCGCCGTCGTCGACCGCGACCGTCCGCCAGCCCAGCCCGGAGGCCAGCGCCGTGAGCGCCTGCGCGGCGGGCGAACGTCCGATCGCGACGAGCTGCGGTTGTGGCAGGACCGGTTCCACGTAGACCTCCAATGCCCCTTCGCTCTGGCACGCGATCGGCACGGCGACGACGCCGTCGCGCCGGTGCAGGTCGAGTTCGTCGGCCGGGCCCAGGAACAGCAGCCTGGGCGTGCCCTCCTCGATGGCCTTCAGCGCCTCGCGCACCACGGTGGGTTCGGCACACGCGCCGCCGATCCACCCGCGCACGGCCCGGTCCGGCGTGATCAGGGCGGTGGCGCCCTCCTTGCCCGAGGACGGCGCGCGCCGCCACACGACGGTGGCCAGCACGTACGGCTCGCCCTTCGCCGACAGGTCGGCCGCGAGCCGGATCAGTGCCGGCTTCACGCCGAGCCTGCTCCCGCCTTCGAACGGGGGGCTACGGTCGGCCTTCGGCCTCCCTTCATGAGCCCCCCGCACCCCCCGCCTTCGCCGTCTGGATCGCGTCCCAGACCTTGGCCGAGGTGAGCGGCATGTCGATGTTCTTGACCCCCAGCGGCTGCAGGGCGTCGATCACCGCGTTGACGTAGGCGGCGGGTGAACCGACGGTCGCGGATTCGCCCACGCCCTTGGCGCCGATCGGGTGATGCGGCGACGGCGTCACCGTCTCGTGCAGTTCGAACTTCGGGGTCTCCCAGGCCGTGGGCAACAGGTAGTCCATGAAGTTCGAGCCGATGCAGTTCCCGTTCTCGTCGAACGTGATCAGCTCCATCGCCGCGATGCCGTAGCCCTCGGTGAGGCCGCCCTGGATCTGCCCCTCGACGATCATCGGGTTGATGCGCACGCCGCAGTCGTCCACGGCCACCATGCGCCGTACCTTCCAGACGCCGGTGTCCTCGTCGACCTCGACGGCCACCGCGTACGTCCCGAACGGGAACGTCAGGTTCGGCGGGTTGTAGTAGTAGACGGCCTCCAGCCCGGCCTCCATGCCATCGGGGAAGTCGGTGTAGGCGGCGAACGCCACCTCCTGGATCGTCTTGACGCGGTCGGGCGCGCCACGCACGGTGAACTTGCCGGCGTGGAACTCGATGTCCTCTTCGGAGACCTCGAGCAGGTGGGCGGCGAGCTTCGTCGCCTTCTCGCGGACTCGCCGCGTCACCATCGCGGTGGCGGCGCCCACGGTCGGTGTGGAGCGCGACGCGTAGGTGCCCAGCCCGTACGGCGTGTTGTCCGTGTCGCCGTGCATCACCTTGATCTTCTCGGGCTGGATCCCGATCTCCTCGGCCACGATCTGGGCGAACGTGGTCTCGTGCCCCTGCCCCTGGGTCTTGGAGCTGATCTTCAGGATCGCCGTGCCCGTCGGATGGATGCGGAGCTCGGCGCCGTCGTTCATCTTGATGCCGATGATGTCGTAGTCCTTCGCCGGCCCGGCGCCCACCACCTCGGTGAACGAGGCCAGTCCGATGCCGTACAGCTTGCCGTCGGCGCGTGCCTCCTCCTGTTCCCGGCGCAGCTCGCTGTAGCCGATCTGCTCCAGGGCCAGGTTCATCGCGGTCTCGTAGTCACCGGAGTCGTAGACGAACCCGGTCGCCGACTCGTACGGGAACTGGTCGGGCTGCACGAAGTTCTTCCGGCGCAGTTCCGCCGGATCCATGTCGAGCTCGTACGCCGCATTGGAGACCAAGCGCTCGATCATGTACGAGGCCTCGGTGACGCGGAACGAGCACCGGTAGGCGACGCCGCCGGGCGCCTTGTTCGTGTACGCGCCGTCCGCGCTCACGTGCACCGCCGGCAGGTCGTAGCTGCCGCTCACGATGTGGAACAGCCCCACCTTGAACTTCGACGGCTGCGCGTCGGCGTGGAACGCGCCCTCGTCGGCGAGCAGGCTGGAGCGCAGGCCCAGCATCGTGCCGTCGCGCTTGAGCGCGAGTTCGCCCGTCATGTGGAAGTCGCGCGCGAAGCCCGTGGAGATCAGGTTCTCGGTGCGGTCCTCGATCCACTTCACCGGGCGCCCGATCAACAGCGAGGCCGCCGTGGCGACCACGTACCCGGGGTAGACCGGCACCTTGTTGCCGAAGCCGCCGCCGATGTCGGGGCTCACGATGCGGATCTTCTCTTCCGGCAGCCCCGTCACCAGCGCGAACACGGTCCGGATCGCGTGCGGAGCCTGCGAGGTCATGTAGATCGTCACCTGGCCGGTGGCGGGATCGACGTCGGCGACGCACCCACACGTCTCCAGCGGGGCGGGGTGGCAGCGCGGGTAGAAGGTGTCGAGCGAGACCACCACCTCGGCGTCGGCGAACGCGCGATCGGTGGCCTCCTTGTCGCCGGCCTCCCAGTGGTAGATGTGGTTGCCCTCCTGGCCCTCCTTGTCGGTGCGGATCGTGGGGGCGTCTTCCTCGAGCGCGCGCTGCGGCGTGACCACCGGGTCCAGCGGGTCGTAGTCGACGTCGATCAACTCCAGCGCATCCTTGGCGACGTAGGGATCCTCGGCGATCACCGCCGCGACCTCCTGGCCCTGGAAGCGAACCGTGTCGGTGACCAACACCGCTTGCGTGTCACCCGAGAGGGTGGGCATCCACGCCAGGTTGTGCTGGGCCATGAGCTCCCCGGTGACGACGGCCACCACGCCGGGCAACGCCTGCGCGCGGCTCGCGTCGATGCCGTTCAGCTTGGCGTGGGCGTACGGGCTGCGCAGGATCGCCATGTGCAACATGCGCGGCATCGTGATGTCGTCGATGTAGTTGCCCCGGCCTCGGATGAACCGGTCGTCCTCGACCCGCTTGACGCTGTGGCCGATCCCGCGGATCTCTTCGCTCTCGGTGCTCATCGTCGCTCTCTTTCTCGCAGCCTTCTGGGATCAGACGTCGGCGGGTGTCAGCGTGGCGGCGGCGTTGGTCTTGGCCGCGGCCTGGATCGCCTTGACGATGTTCATGTAGCCGGTGCAGCGGCAGATGTTGCCCGAGATCGCCCACCGGACGTCGTCGTCGCTGGGCGTGGGGTTCTGCTCGATCAGGGCCTTGCCGACCAGCATCATGCCCGGCGTGCAGTAGCCGCACTGCAACCCGTGCTCTTCCTTGAAGGAGGCCTGGATCGGGTCGAGGCCGGCGGCGCTGAGCAGGCCCTCCACGGTGGTGACCTCTTGGCCGTCCACCTGCACCCCGAACATCGTGCACGACTTGATCGGGGTGCCGTCCACCAGCACCGTGCAGGCGCCGCAGCTGGTGGAGTCGCACCCGATGTGGGTGCCGGTCAGGCGCAGGTTCTCTCGCAGGACGTGGACGAGGAGCTGTCGCGGTTCGATGTCCAGGGTCTCGGCGGTGCCGTTGACGGTGATCGTGACTTCCATCTCGTGTGTCCTCTCCGGTTCCCTGGGATCAGGCCGCGCCGGCGATCTCGGCGGACCGCGCCAGTCCGCGCCGCACGTAGACCTCGACCATGTGCCGCTTGTACGTCTCGCTGCCCCGCACGTCGTCCACGGGGCTCGAGGCCGCGGCCGCCAGTCGCCCGGCTTCGGCGAAGGCTTCCTCGGTCGGGGCCTGCCCCACCAGGGATTCCTCGGCGGCGGTCGCCTTGATGTTCGTGAGCCCGACGCTGGTGAGGCCGATGCCGGCGGTCTTGATCGTGCCGCCGTCCATCACCAGCCGCGTGGCCACCGCGACGGTGGCGTAGTCGCCCACCTTGCGCTCCAGCTTCAGGTAGGTGCCGCCGTAGCTGCCGGAGGGTGACGTCGCCTTGACGTGGGTGAGGATCTCGTCCGGCTCGATCGAGGACTGGAACGTGTCGGCCAGGAAGTCGGTGATGGCCACCTCACGCTCGGCGTCCTTGGACTTCAGGACCACACGGGCGTTCGCGGCGAGCATCACCGCGCCGAGGTCTCCGCTGGGATCGCAGTGGGTGAGGGAACCGCCGATCGTGCCCAGGTTGCGCACCAACGGGTCGGCGATCTGCGGCGCGGCCGCCGCGATCATCGGGTACTTCGAGCGGATCAGCTCGGACCCGGCGAGTTGGTTGTGTCGGACCAGCGCCCCGAGCACCAGATCGCCGTCGCGCTCCTCGATCGTGTCGAGGCCCTCGAGCCGGTTGATGTCGACCAGATGCCCCGGCGACGCGAACCGCAGCTTCATCATGGGGATCAGGCTCTGTCCGCCGGCGAGGACCTTCGCCTCGTCGCCGAGTGAGGCGAGCACATCGAGCGCCTCTCCCAGCGTGGCCGGCCGGTGATACTCGAAACTGGAAGGCAACACCGTGGACCCTCCTCGTTCGGTTGGCTCTCTCGGCTGTCGCCGTCAGCCGGTGGCAGCATCCACTTATCGCATGGGTCGAAAGAACGGGCAACTCAGGTTCAGCGGGCCTCCGTCCCCGGTGCGGGCCGGTCGTGGATGGGGCCCGGCCGTTCCTTGAGGAAGCCTCCGCCGCGGGCGCGCTTGACGGCGACGATCTCGGCGACGATCGACTGCGCGATCTCCTCCGGACCTTCGGCGCCGAGATCCAGCCCGGCCGGGCCGTGGATGCGCGCCCGATCCTCGTCGGTGATCGTGACGCCTTCGTCGCGGAGCTCCATCAGCAGTCGTTCGGTGCGAGCGCCGGGACCCAGCATGCCGATGTAGGCGGCCGGCGAATCCAGCAGCGATCGCACGTACTCCTTGTCCCGCAGGAAGTTGTGGGTCATCACGACCGCGAACGTGTGCGCATCGATCGGGGTGGTCTTCGCCGTGAGCTCCGGTGCCTCGACGTGCACGAACCCGCCCGCGTCCGGGTAGCGATCGGCGGTCAGGAACGCCGGACGGTCGTCCACGACGATGGCGTTCCAGCCGAGGCCGGCCGCGGCGCGGGTGAGCGGGATGGCGTCGTGGCCGGCCCCGCACACGAGCAGTCGCAACGGGGGTTCCAGCACCTCGATGAAGGCCCGCACCCCGCCGGTGAGCGTCCGCACCTCCGAGCGCTCGGCGGCCAGGAGTTCGCGCGCAGCCGCCACGGCCTCGGCATCCAGGGACGCCGATCCCAGGGAACCGTCGGGCTCGGCATCGGTGTCGGGGCGGACCACGATCCGGGCGCCGGGTTCGACCGCGGCGTCCTCAGACTCGATCGCCGTGATGACGCAGATCGGCCGGTCCTCTTCCAGCGCGGCGCGCAGCGCGCCCGCCACGAGCGCCGCTTCCTCGGCCGGCTCGATGAACACCTCGATCGCCCCGTTGCAGCCGAGCCCCAGCCCCCACACCGCGTCGTCGTCCGCGGTGAGGTCCCAGCCGGCGAGACGGGCGGTGCCCTCGTCCATCACCACCCGGGCCATGTCCGCGACGTCGCCCTCGAGGCAGCCGCCGCTGATGTTGCCGATCGGCGCGCCCTCTTCGGGGACCAAGAGCCGAGCGCCGGGGCGGCGATACGTCGAACCGCGCACGGCGACGATCGTGGCCAAGGCCATCTTCTGACCCTGGGCGGACATCGACTCGATCGCGGCCAGGACGTCGGTGATCTCGCTCACCCGCCGATGGTATCCCGGCGGCCACGAACGGGACGTTCGACGGCCGGGGTATAGGTCGGGCGTTCACGCGCCGATACCTGCGGCGGGGATGGATGACACCTTCAGCTACCGTGCGGCTCCGCTGCCGCTGCGTCGCCGCATCGACCCGAGGAGCGTCAAGCTCGTGGTGGTGGCGTTCGTGGTGGTGTCCTGCTGCGTGCTGTTCACCAAGTGGGTGATCGACAGCGAGCGGCGCAGTGAGGTCCTCGCGTCCGGACAGGCCGCGGAAGCGCCGCTGGTGGGCCACTTCGAGGGCATCGACGCCGAGGCGGCCGCAGCGGTGCCCGCCCTGCCCGTCGTCGATGCTCCCGCGCGAGCCGACGCACGCACCGCGCTGGCGACCGCGCGTGAGGCGGCCCGCGGCCGCTCGACGTTCGCCGACGCCGGCCCCGGCCAGCTGAGCGCGCTCGAACGATCGCTGATCTTCACCGATGGACCGTCGCCCGCCCCGGGCATCGTGAGCGTCGCCGCATCCGGCGGCCGATGGGCCGGCGCGGTGATGGGCACGTCGGGCACCTGTTACTGGGTCCGCCTGGGTCACACCGGCACCACGTTCGGCTCGGGCGAGCTGTGCACCGGGTTCGCCGCCCTGTCGGCCGACGACGCCGCGTGGTGACCTGAGCCGCCGACGTCGCTGCGGCACATCGGTTCGCGCGTTCCCCACACCGGGACTAGACTCCCGCCTCATCTGCACACCTGCGCTCTTCGTGAAGGAGGGTTCCTGCCGTGACGCATGTCTCCGTGACCGTGAACGGGGAGCAACGCGAGGCCGACGTCGAGGCCCGCACGCTCTTGGTCTACTTCCTCCGAGAGACCCTCGGGCTCACCGGCACCAACGTGGGATGTGACACGTCCACATGCGGTTCATGCACGGTGATGGTGGACGGTGAGTCCGTGAAGTCCTGCACGATGTTGACCGCCCAGGCCGATGGCCGTGCGGTCACCACGATCGAGGCGATGGCCGACGGCGACACGCTGCACCCGCTGCAGGAGGCGTTCCACCGCAACCACGGTCTGCAGTGTGGGTATTGCACACCAGGCATGATCATGGCGGCGGCGAGCTATCTGAAGGAGAACCCCGCACCCACCGAGGAGGAGGTCCGCGAGTCGCTCGAGGGCAACCTCTGTCGCTGCACGGGCTATCAGAACATCGTCAAGTCGATCCTGGATGCCGCCGGTTCCATGAGCGGCGCAAAGGCCTGAGGGGGGAGCGGAGATGGTCGCAACCGAGACGTTCATCGGCCAGCCGGTCCTGCGCAAGGAAGACGGCGACCTGCTGACCGGACAGGCACGGTTCATCGACAACTTCACGATGCCGGGCATGCTGTGGATGGCGATGGTTCGCCCGCCCTACGTGCACGCCACGATCAACTCGGTCGACACGAGCGCGGCGGCTTCGATGCCGGGCGTCGTCGGCGTCTACACCGGCAAGGACCTGAGCCTGGGCGCGCTGCCGTTCGTGTGGCCCATCACCGAGGACATCAAGATCCCGGTGCACTACCCGCTCGCCACCGACAAGATCCGGTTCGCCGGCGACGCCGTGGCGGTGGTGTTGGCCGAGACACGAGAGCAGGCAGAGGACGCCGCCGAGATGGTCTCGATCGAGGCCTCCGAGCTCAAGGCGGTCACCGACCTCCGCGAAGCCGCCAAGGACGAGGTGATCATCCACGACGACCTCGGCACCAACGTGGTCGTGCACTGGAGCCACGGCGGCGCGGGCGACCAGGACATCTTCGAGTCGGCGCCGGTGATCGTGCAGGAGACCTACGACCAGCCACGACTGATCCCGAACGCGATGGAGCCTCGGGGCTGCCTCGCCTACGGCGTCGGGGCGATGGACGAGTGGACCTTGGTGAGCGCCACCCAGATCCCGCACATCGCGAAGGTGACGCTGGCGGGCGTGGTGGGCATCGAGGAGCCGAAGTTCCGCGTGATCGCCCCCGACGTCGGTGGCGGGTTCGGTTCCAAGCTCAACGTCTATGCCGAGGAAGCGCTCGCGTGTGCCCTGGCCAAGCGGTCGGGTCGCCCGGTGAAGTGGATCGAGGGCCGCCAGGAGAACTACGTCGCCACGATCCACGGCCGCGGCGTGACGCACGACTGCACGCTGGCCGGCACCGAGGACGGCATGATCCTCGGCGTCAAGTTCGTCGAGCTCGCCGACATGGGCGCCTACTTCCAACTGCTCACGCCCGGGATCCCCGAGCTGGGCGCCTGGGTCTACATGGGCCCATACAGGCCCGAGTCGTACTGGTATGAGTTCCGGGGCATCGTCACGAACTGCACGCCCACCGACGCCTATCGCGGCGCCGGCCGGCCCGAGGCCACCTACGTCCTGGAGCGTCTCGTCGACGCGTTCGCCAGGAAGATCGGCAAGGACCCCGCGGACGTGCGGCGCATGAACTTCCACCCGCCGTTCGACGAGGCGACCACCTCGATCTGCGGCCTCAACGTCGACAGCGGCAACTACGAGCCGCTGCTCGACAAGGCGCTGGAACTGAGCGCGTACGACGAGGTCCGCAAGGAGCAGCAGGCTCGCCGCGACCGCGGTGACACGAAGCAGCTCGGCATCGGTCTCAGCACCTACATCGAGATGTGCGGCCTGGCGCCGTCGAACATCCTTGGCGCGCTGCGCTATGCCGCGGGCGGATGGGACGGCGCCACGATCGAATGCACACCCGGCGGCGGTGTCATCGTGAAGACCGGCACGTCGCCGCACGGTCAGGGGCACGAGACCAGCTGGTCGCAGATCGTGGCCGACGGGCTCGGCGTCGACCCGGACAAGGTCGAGGTGCTGCACGGCGACACCGCGATCACGCCGCTGGGCATGGACACCTACGGCTCCCGTTCGCTGTCGGTCGGCGGCGTGGCGCTGCACTTCGCGATGGAGAAGATCAAGGAGAAGGCGCGCACGATCGCCGCGCACGAACTCGAGGTGAGCGAGGACGACCTCGAATGGGCCGACGGTTCCTACCGGGTGAAGGGCGCGCCCGACAAGGCGCGCACGATCCCCGACCTCGCGGTGAGTGCGTGGCACGCCCACGACCTGCCGGCCGGGGTGGAGCCCCACCTCAACGCCACGGCCGTCTACGACCCGCCCAACTTCACCTGGCCGTCGGGGGCGCACATCGCGGTCGTCGAGGTCGACACCGAGACCGGCGCCACCGACATCGTGAAGTACATCGCCGTCGACGACTGCGGCACGGTGATCAACCCGATGATCGTGGAGGGTCAGGTGCACGGCGGCGTCGCCCAAGGCGTGGCCGAGGCGCTCTACGAGGAAGCGATCTACGACGAAGGTGGCAACCTGACCACGTCGTCGATGACCCAGTACCTGGTGCCCACGGCGGTGGAGATCCCCGCGATCATCACCGACAACAGCCAGGAGACACCCTCCACCACGAACCCGCTGGGCGTGAAGGGGATCGGCGAGGCCGGCACGATCGCCTCGCCGCCCGCGGTGATCAACGCGGTGGTGGACGCGCTCTCCCACCTCGGCGTGACCGAGGTGGGCAAGCCGGCGTCGCCCGAGCGGGTCTGGCGAGCTATCCAGGACGCGCGAGGAGGTGCGGCATGATCCCGGCTCCCTTCGAGTACGCCCGCGCCGAGTCCGTCGACCACGCGATCGAGCTGCTGGGCTCGAGCGAGGACGCGAAGATCCTCGCCGGTGGCCACTCGCTCCTGCCGTTGATGAAGGTGCGGTTCGCCCAGCCCTCGTTGCTGGTCGACATCGGCCGCATCGGTGACCTGTCGTACGTCCGCGAGGACGACGACGTCATCGCGATCGGCGCGCTCACCCGCCACCAGGACGTGGCGAACAGCGAGCTGCTGCAGGCGTCCTGCCCGATCGTGGCGGATGCCGCCAGCCAGATCGGTGACCCACAGGTCCGGCACATGGGCACGATCGGCGGCGCGGTCGCCCACTCGGACCCGGCCTCGGACATGCCCACGGTGATGCTCGCGCTCGGCGCACAGATGGTGGTCCGCAGTGCCGGCGGGCAGTCGAGGACGGTGGCGGCCGCCGACTTCTTCCAGGGGTTGTTCACGGCCGACCTGCAGCCCAACGAGGTGCTGGTCGAGGTGCGCGTGCCGAAGACCTCCGGCGGATGGAGCTACCTGAAGTTCAACCGGCGGGCGATCGACTGGGCGCTCGTGGGGGTGGCCGCGGTCCAGCAGAACGGCTCGGCCGCCGTCACGCTCACGAACATGGGGGAGACCCCGATCCGGGCGACCGGGGTCGAGGAAGCGTTGGCCGGCGGCGCCGATCCGGCGACCGCGGCCCAGCGTGCCGACGAGGGCACCGCCCCTCCGTCCGACGCCTTCGGCAGCGCCGAGTACCGGCGGGAACTGTCGAAGGTGCTCGTACGACGGGCGCTCGAGGAGGCACTGGGCTAGCGCGTCGAGCACGGCGAGCGGCTTGCTAAGGTCGCCCGCATGATGTTCCTGGCGCAGGTCACCGACAAGTTCTCGGCCGATTGGTGGCGCGAGGTCGCGTTCGGCACGGGCATCGCCGTGGCGATGGCCGTCGTCGTCACCGTCGCCACGAAGCTGTGGAGCCGCCGGGCGGGACGCAAGGCGGCCGAGGCCGAGAAGGATCCCGCCACCGCGCGTCCGGCACGCCGGCGTGCCACGGTGATCGGCCTGATCGCCGGCACGGTGCAGATCGTGGCCTGGGTCACGGTGCTGTTGGTGCTCATGTCCGAGATGGGCGTGCCGCTCGGCCCGCTGTTCGCGAGCGCGGGCGTCCTCGGCGTCGCCCTCGGCTTCGGGGCACAGACCGTGGTGAAGGACACCCTGGCCGGACTGTTCATCGCCCTCGAGGGCCAATTCGACGTGGGCGACGTGCTCGAACTGCAGACCGAGGGTGGGCCGGTGACCGGCACGGTCGAGGGCCTCACGCTCCGCGTCACGATCGTGCGGCAGTACGACGGCACGCTCAGCACGGTGCCGAACGGGTCGATCCAGGTCACCAGCAACAAGACGCGCGGATGGGGTCGTGCGATCGTGGACGTCCGGGTCGCGCTCACCGAGGATCCCGAGCGCGTGCGCACGGTGTTGGATGCGCTGTTCGCCCAGATGGCCGTCGAGGAGCCCTTGAAGGATTGGCTCCGCGACCCGCCCAAGGTCCTCGGGGTCACCCAGCTCACCGACACCGCCCAGGTGATCCGCGCCGTCGCCGATACCCTGCCGAACCATCGCCTCGAGGCCGAGCGCACCCTCCGCGCTCGCGTGACGACCTGCATCACCGAGAACGGGATCGCCGTGCCGCCGATCGCGGGGGCGCCTCCTACGCCGACGCACGCCCCAGGCGTCGGCCTCTAGCCGCTCGCCCGCGTGGGCGCCGTTCGCCGGTGACCCGCTAGCATGAGCCGATGCCCGAGCGTCCTTCGCCCCTGGGTTCGGTCGACCAACTCGATGCCGCCTTGCGCGAGCACTCCTACCTGGCCGACCGCGGCCTCGCCACCGCGATCTACCTCTCGCTGTCGCTCGGCAAGCCGTTGCTGCTCGAAGGCGAGGCGGGGGTGGGCAAGACCGAGGTGGCCAAGACGCTCTCCACCCTGCTCGACCGCGAGCTGATCCGTCTGCAGTGCTACGAGGGCATCGACGCCTCGCAGGCCCTCTACGAATGGAACTACTCGCGCCAGCTGATCGCGGTGCGCGCCATGGATGCCGGCGACGCCGCGACCCACGTCGAGGACCTGTTCGCCGAGGAGTTCCTGGTGCAGCGACCGTTGCTGGCGGCGATCCGTGCGGGCGATCGCGCGGTGTTGCTGGTGGACGAACTCGACCGCGCCGACGACGAGTTCGAGGCGTTCCTGCTCGAGATCCTCAGCGAGTTCGCGGTCACGATCCCCGAGGTGGGCCGTGTCGGCGCCGAGACGCCGCCGGCGGTGATCATCACGTCGAACCGCACGCGCGAGCTGCACGACGCGTTGAAGCGCCGCTGCCTGTACCACTGGATCGATCACCCCGCGCTCGAGCGAGAGGTCGACATCGTGCGGACGCGCGCGCCGCACGTCACCGAGGCGCTGGCCCGCGACGTCGCCGAGGCGGTCGCCCGGCTCCGCGAGATGGACCTGGCGAAGCTGCCCGGCGTGGCCGAAACGATCGACTGGGCCAACGCGCTCGCCTTCCTGGGGGCCGACCGCCTCACCGAACCGCTCGCCGCCGACACGCTCGGCTCCGTCGTGAAGGACCACGAGGATCAGGAGCTCGTGACGAGCCGGCTCTCACAGGTCGTCGGCGCCGATGCCGTCGATGGCTGACACCGTCTCGTCCGGTCCGGTTCCCCAGCTCGTCGCGTTCGGCCGCGAGCTCCGCGCGCGGGGATTGCCCGTGGGCACCGGGCGCATCCTCACGTTCGTCCGCGCGGTGGCGGCGTTGGGACTGACCGACCGCACGTCGCTCTATTGGGCCGGCCGGACGTCGCTGGTGGCGCGCCGTGACGACCTCGCGACCTACGACCTGGCGTTCGACGACTGGTACCGCTCCCTGGGCGCCAACGGGGAACTGGCGATCGAACTCTCGCTCCCCGCCGTCGGCAGCGAGCCGTCGTTCGACTGGGGGGACGAGCCCGATGGTCTCGAGGTCACCGTCGGGTCCACGGCCGCCGAATGGCACAACCTCGGCCCCGAGGACGACGAGGAGGAGACCGACGGCGAGAGCTCGATCCGGATCGTGGCGAGCGGCAACGAGGTGCTGCGGACGAAATCGTTCGGCCAGCTCACCGAGGACGAGCGCGCCCGGGTGTGGGCCATGGTGCGGGCGCTCACGATCAGCGTGCCCCGTGAGCGCACCCGCCGGACCCGGCCCTCGGCCAAGGGGGCCCGGTTCGACGTCCGGCGGACGCTGCGCCGGTCGCTGCGCACCCAGGGGGAACCGTTCGACCGGGCCTGGCGCGACCGCACCACACGCAACCGCCCGCTCGTGCTCATCCTGGACATCAGCGGGTCCATGGCGCCGTACTCGCGGGCGCTGATGCAGTTCGCGTACGCCGCGATGGCTGCCGGCCGGCGCGTCGAGACGTTCGTGTTCGGCACGCGGCTCACGCGCGTCACCCGGACGCTGCGGACGAAGGATCCCGATCGCGCCCTCGCCGAGATCGGTGCGCAGGTCGAGGACTGGGAAGGCGGCACGCGCATCGGCGAGAGCCTCAAGACGTTGCTGGACGGGTGGAGTCAGCGGGCGGCGCTCCGCGGTGCCGTCGTGGTGCTGTGTTCCGACGGGCTCGAGCGCGGCGACCCCGAACTCCTCGCCGCGCAGATGGCCCGATTGCGCCGGCTCGCGTACCGGGTGGTGTGGGTCAACCCGCTGAAGGGCTCGCCGCGGTACGAACCGCTCGCCCGCGGCATGGCGGCGGCGCTGCCCAGCGTCGACGTGTTCCTGTCCGGGCACAACCTGGAGAGCCTCGAGCACCTGGGCCGGGTCCTCGGCGCAGAGAAGCGCCTCGGACGGCGGTAGGCTGTTCGCGTGCATGACGACGACGAGATCCTCGAGACCTACGAGCACGAGTTCGAGTTCGACGCCGAACCCGCCCCTCGCAGGTCGAACCGCGGATTCTGGCTGGTGGCCGGGTCGATCCTGGTCGGGTCCATCGTGTTGGTCGTGGAGATCTTCGCGAACCGGCCCATCGCCAATACGATCGGCCACGCGCAGTTCGACCTCCGGGCGGCGCAGTCGGCGGCCCTGAAGATCAGCAGCACGTCGGGTTCGTTCGCCGGAGCCAACGCCGACGGCATGAACCTGGAGCGGCTGGACGAAGGCCGGCTCGTCGCGGTGGGACCTGACGAGGTCTCGGACGGGGTCAACGAGGTCAGCGTGTACGCCGACGAGGACACCTGGGCCGCGGCGGTGAGCGCCCGCCCCGGCGCCTGCTTCTACCTGAAGATCACCACCACCGAGGAGAGCCCGCTCTACGGCGTGGGCACCACCTGCACCGGGCGAGCAGCGCTCACGGCCTCCGACACCCGCTGGTAGTCAGACCTCCGGCGGGGGAGGCGGCGTCGGCGTCGCATCCACGTGCGGGTCGGTCGGCTGCGAACCTGTCAGCGAACCGGGCGGTGCCGGCGGCAGTGGTCCGGTCCACGGCTCCTCGGTCATCGGCGCCGGCGGTGCGATCGCTCCCGCAGCGTCCGTTCCCTTCGCGATGACCACGGTCGAGGCCCAGCGGTCGCCGAGCCGCTGCCGGGTGTCGGACCCGAGCACGACGAGGCCGCCGACCAGGTAGGGGATCACGTAGGGGAGGCCGTCGATCAGGCGGGCGACGTTCCGGCCCAGCGACTGACCGAACCCGATCCTGCCGCCGGTGTCCTTGCGCACCCTGATGCCCACCATGAACTTGCCCGGCGTGGCGCTGGCGAGCCACTCGAACAGCACCACGTAGGTCAGCGGGACCGCGATCCACGCCAGCGCGAACCGCCAGCCCAGCCACGAGATCTCGACGCTGCCGTTGCCGGAGTGGATCTCGGCCAACGGGATCGCCACCACGAGCAGGATGATCCAATCGAGCAGCAGGGCGGCGAACCGACGGCCGACGCTGATGTACCTCATGGGGGTGTCCTCCAACCGGGGAAGCCGCTTCCCGACGCTTCCGACCGTAGGAGCCGTGGCCAGGAAGGTCAAGCCACGCGCAAGGATCGCTGCGTCGCAGGGCTTCCTCGTGCATCAAGGTCGATGGCCCGAACGCCGATGACTAGTCCATGCGAGGGATACGGGCGACCGCCTGTGCGATGGCCCTGACGACGGGGGTGACGCTGGCCACGGTGGCCTCGTCCGGGGTCACCTCGGCCACCGCCAGCGCCGCATACCGCCAGGACCTCGTCCACCCAGACCCTGGCGCCCGGGTTGACGCTGACGAAGATCACCGATCCCGCCGGTCCGTGGATCCTGCGGGTGCTCACGATCGATCCGTCCAAGCCGCTCACGATCGACATCGCGACGGCCGGCGGCGAGATCGGTTCCTACGCGCGACCGAGCGTGATCGGCGACACGCGCGGAGCGCTCGCGGCGATCAACGGTGACTTCACGGTCTCCCCGGGCCGCCCGCTGCACCCGTTCGCCGAGGACGGCGCCCTGAAGGAGCTCGGTCTGCAGAACGGGGCCAGCTTCGCGATCGCCCAGGACGAGTCCGCCGCCTACATCGACACCGAACGCGTGGCTGGCAGCGGCAAGAACGTCGCCACCAAGCGGTCGTTCTCGATCGCCGGATGGAACACCGGCGCTCCGAAGGGCGCGAGCATCGCGGCCTTCACGGCGTACGGAGGGCAGGCCGAGCGTCCCCCGTCGGACGCCTGCTCGGTCCGCCTCAAGCCCGCAGGCAAGATGCTGTTCGGCAAGAGCGGCGTCGGCGTGGTGCGCGACTACACCGTGGTACGCCGTCGATGCCTCGCGGCGCCCATGGGCATGCGGAGCGGCACCGTCGTGCTCTCCTCGAAGATGAGCGGCGCCGGCGCCGTCGCGATCAAGGAGATGAAGAAGCGTCAACACATCCGCCTGAAGTGGTCGTTCGGATGGAAAGGCGTGATGGACTCGGTCGGCGGGATGCCGATCCTGGTCAAGGACGGCAAGAACGTCGCGAACACCTGCAGCTCCTACTTCTGCTCCCGCAACCCGCGGACCGGCATCGGCGTCACCGCCGACGGACACATCCTGCTGGTCACCGTCGACGGCCGGAAGAGCTCGTCGGTGGGCATGACCCTGATCGGGTTCGCGGGCTACCTCCGCGATCTCGGCGCCGTGAACGCCGTGAACCTGGACGGGGGCGGCGGTTCGACGATGTGGGTGAAAGGCCAAGGCATCGTGAACGACCCCTCGGACTCCGGCGGCGAACGAGCCGTGACGAACGTGGTCCTGGTGCTGCCGGGAGCCGACCCCGGCGAACCCGTCATGTCGCGGGTGAGCGCACAGCTGGGCCTCACCGTGGGTGGTGAGGCGATGCCGACGCTGCTCTCCCGCTCCGCCGCTCGTCGCACGCAGGCAGCCTCGGCCACCGACCCCGGGTCCACCGGCGGCCTGCTGCAGGCGTTCGGTCTCTAGACGGTTCCGTTCCCCGCTCGGTCGAGCAACTGCACCGGGTGCACCACCTCGACGTCGGCGCCCAGCTCACGCAGGCCGGCACGGAGTTGCAGCGTGCAGCCTGGATTCGCACTCGCGACGATCGCAGCGCCGGTGTCCCGAACGGCTTCGGCCTTCTCGCGCATCAGGCGCCCCGACATCTCGGGCTCGGTGACGTTGTAGAGCCCGGCGGCCCCGCAGCAGCGGTCCCCGTTCGCGATCTCGACGACCTCCACCCCGGGGACCTGCCGCAGCAGCGCCCTCGGCTCCGCCTGAACGTGCTGGGCGCGCAGGGCATGGCAGGCGTCGTGATAGGCGACCGTCACCTGGTCACCGTCGTTCGGTGCCGAGGTCAGTCCCTCCTCGTACAGGAACGCCATCAGGTCGCGGACCGGCAGCGCGAGGTCGTCCGCGAGGTCGCCGTAGTCGCGCATGTGGGCGCCGCACCCCGCCGCGTTGACCACGACGTGATCCACGCCGGCGAAGGCCGCCGCGTTGCGTCGCGCCAGGCGCCGGGCGGTGTCCAGCCGTCCGTTGTGCGCCTGGAGCGCGCCGCAGCAGACCTGACTGCGAGGCACCAGCACGCGCCACCCGTTGCGCGCCAGCACGCGGATCGTGGCCTCGTTGACGTCGCGGAACCATCGGTCCTGGACGCAGCCCGACAGGATCGCGACCGTGCCCCTCAGGGCGACGCCGTCGGGCGGCTCGGTCCTCGCGGGCAGCCGGCGGAACCTCGCGCTGGGCTTCGGCGTGATGTCGCGGATGCGCCTGGGCATGAACGGGCGCACCACGGGTTGGAGGACGGCCGCCATCCACAGCAGCTTCTTGTGCGGGAGCGCGACGTCGAGCCCCAGCCAGCGGGCGAAGCGCGCCCGGCGCGATCGCATCGGCTCGATCTGCACCCGCGCCGCTTCCATCATCCGGCCGAACGGCACGTGCGACGGACACACGTCCTCGCAGGCACGACACACCAGGCACAGATCCATGAACGAGGCGAACGTGTCGTCGACCTCGGCGACGCCGTCGGCCACCGAGCGCATCGCGGCGATCCGCCCCCGGGGCGAGGCCGACTCCTCGCCGGTCAACCGGTAGGTGGGGCAGTGCGGCAGACACAGCCCGCACGCCACGCACGAGTCGAGGTCGACGTCGGCGGGATGGTCGGTGGCGCGCCAGTTCGCCGTCGAGCCCGGTTCGCGGCCGATGAACCGGGTGCCTTCGGGCATCTCGGTCCCCAGCGGGGTCACGGGGAGGTCGTCGGTGGGCACGTTCCCATCCTCACACGCCGACGGTGCAGTGGCTGCCCGTTTGACCCTGGCTCGTCCGGCACCTTACGGTCCCGCTCATGACCGAGCCGGAGGGACGTGAGCGACGCTTCGGCCGGCTCACCGAGCAGGCCGAGGAAGGGCTCCTCACCTACGGCGGCTACCTGAAGGTGCCCGAACTGCTGGCGTTGCAGCAGGTGCAGTCCGATCCCACCGTGCACGACGAGCTGTTGTTCATCGTGGTGCACCAGGCGTACGAGCTCTGGTTCCGTCAGCTGTTGTTCGAGCTGGAGTCGATCCGCGACGAGATGTTCGAGGGCCATCCGGAGCAGGCGCGGCACCTGTTGACCCGGGTGCATGCGATCGAGCGGGTGTTGATCGAGCACATCGCGGTGCTGCAGACGATGACGCCGCAGGACTTCCTGGAGTTCCGCGCCGTGCTCACGCCGGCCAGCGGATTCCAGTCGGCGCAGTTCCGCGAGGTGGAGTTCGTCTCGGGGTTGAAGGACGAGCGCTTCCTGCAGGACATGGCGACGTCGGAGCCCGAGCACGAACGATTGGTGAAGCGCCTTGACGAACCGACGCTCTGGGACGGCTTCTGCGCGCTGATGGAGGCCCGTGGGCTGCCGATGCCGGCCGACGACGAGGACGCGCGCATGGCCTCGTTGGTGGCGATGGCGCGCGAGCATCCTGAGTTGTTCGCGGTGAGCGAGGGCCTCGTGGACCACGACGAATCGATCGCGCAGTGGCGCTACCTCCACGTGCTGATGGTCGAACGCGAGATCGGCGCGAAGCGGGGAACCGGAGGATCCAGCGGCGTGGGCTACCTGCGCTCCACGCTGGACAAGCGGTTCTTCCCCGAACTGTGGGGTCTGCGGAGCCACCTGTGAGCCGGCCACCGAACGCGGTGGTGCGGGCGTTCGGGGTCACGCGGGAACCCGAGGCACTCGAGGGCGGAGAAGGCGGCTCGTGGCGGGCCGGGGACCTGGTGTTCAAAGCGGCGCCGGCGGTCGATGAGTGGTCGTGGCTCGGCGAGTACCTGCCGACCGTGCGGGATGACGGGTTCCGGCTGGCGTTGCCCGTTCCGGCGAGCGACGGGCGGTGGGTGGTCGATGGCTGGTGCGCGCAGACGTGGTTGGCGGGCGAGCACCCGATAGCACCACGATGGCTCAGAGGTGCTCGCTTCGTGCGAACGGTTCCATCGGGCGTCCGCGCACCTGCCTCGGCCGTCATTCATCGAGGAGCGAACCCACGCCTGGGCGATCGGTGACCGCGTCGCGTGGGAGGAGGCGGAGCCTACCGACGCCGGATCCCTGGCTGGACCGGTTGTTCGCGCTGCGCCGTCCGATCTCGCTGCCCTCCCAGCTGATCCACGGTGATCTCACCGACAACGTGCTGTTCGACGACGAGCTGGCGCCCGCGATCATCGACCCGACGCCCTACTGGCGACCGGCCGCGTTCGCCAGCGCCATCGTGGTTCACGACGCGGTTCGCTGGTGGTCCGCCGACCCCGAACCGCTGATCGCCGCGACGGCGCACCTCGAGGAGTTCCCGCAGCTGTTCGTCCGCGCCGCGATCTACCGGATGGTGACCAGCATCATCGTCGGATCCGATGACCCGGAGGACCGACGAGAGGTCGTCGATCTCGCGACCTGGTTGGCCGGATAGGCTCTGGGCCCATGGGTCCCTCGAAGCTGCATGCCTCGGCGAAGGCGTCGTCGTTCACCGAGTCGGTGATCCGGGACATGACCCGCCTGGCGAACCTGCACGGGGCGATCAACCTGGGGCAGGGGTTCCCGGACTTCGCGGCGCCGCAGGCGCTGAAGGACGCGGCCGCTCAAGCCATCGCCGACGATCACAACCAGTACCCGATCACGTGGGGCGTGCCTGCGTTCCGGGAGGCGATCGCTGCGAAGTACCTGCGTGACTACGGCATGACGGTCGATCCCGAGACCGAGATCTGCGTCACGTGCGGTTCCACCGAGGCGATGATCGCGACGATGCTGGGCGTGCTCGATCCCGGCGACGAGGTCGTGATCTTCGAGCCGTTCTACGAGAACTACGGCCCGGACTCGATCCTGTCCGGCGCGGTGCCGAAGCTCGTCACCCTGCGTCCGCCCGACTGGACGTTCGACGAGGCCGAACTGCGTGCGGCCTTCACCGACCGCACCCGGGCGATCGTGATCAACTCGCCCAACAACCCCACCGGCAAGGTGTTCACCCGCGAGGAGCTGTCGCTGATCGCGGAGCTCTGTGTGCAGCACGACGCGATCGCGATCACCGACGAGATCTACGAGCACATCACCTACGACGGTGCGAGCCACGTGCCGATCGCCACGCTGGACGGCATGGCCGAGCGCACCGTGACGATCAGCGCCCTGTCGAAGACCTACTCGGTGACGGGGTGGCGCGTGGGGTGGGCGATCACATCCCCGGCACTGATGGGGGGCATCCGCTCCGTGCACGACTTCCTCACCGTTGCGGCCGCAGCGCCACTGCAGGTGGCGGGCATCACGGCGCTCGAACTCCCAGCCAGCTACTACGCGGAAGCATCCGCCGAGTACGCCGAACGCCGCGACCTGATGATGTCGATCCTCGCCGAAACGGGGTTCGAGGCGGCTCCGCCGGCCGGCGCCTACTACGTGATGGCGGACTGCTCACACCTGGGGCTGGGCGACGACGTCGCGACCGCTCGGCACCTCGTCGAACACGTGGGCGTGGCCACCGTGCCGGGTTCGTCGTTCTTCTCCAAGCCCGAGGACGGCGCCCACCTGGTGCGGTTCGCGTTCTGCAAGACGCTGGCGACGCTCGAAGCGGCCGGCGAACGCCTCCGCGCGCTCCACTAGTCCAGTCCGGACTAGCTCGGTGCGAGCGCGTCCCGGAGCAGATCCAGGCCGTGCGGTTGGAGGCGGAAGAACGCCCAGCGACCGCGTTGCTCACGCGCCAGCAGGCCGGCGTCGGTGAGCACCTTGAGGTGATGGCTGACGGTCGGCTGGGAGAGCCCGAGCGGCTCCGTGAGGTCGCACACGCAGGCTTCGCCCGACGCCGTGATGAGGCTCAGCAGGCGGAGCCGGGCGGGGTCGGCCACCACACGAAGCGCCGAGGCCAGGCGCTCCGCGTCGTCTTCGGACAGCGGGGCCTCCACCAAGGGCGTGCAGCACGCCTCGTCGATCACGCCGATCTCCCTGATCACCATGGCCATATATTGACACGCATCGATGTATCTGCCAACGTATCGACCGCACTCGATATGAGAGGAGGTGTCCCGTGGCGTACCTGGATCCGTGTTGCCCTTCGGACTGCTGCCCTGAGGGTCCCTGCTGCTGAGGAGCTCGATCGAACCCGGCCTCACCGCGGACGCGCGGAACGGCCGGGTTCTCCTGTTCCCGAAGCGGTTCAGCCGCCGTCCCAGAAGCGACCGGGGGCGAGCACGCCGTGATGGATCGAACGCGGCTTTCAGCCGGCGATGCACCTCCGGTGCCGGAACAGCCGACGTTCCCAGCCCTCCCGGTCCGCGGATCGCGGGGGCGATCCCGCCGGCTTCGGCCACCGTGGCGCGCAGCGTCGCGAGTTCCTCCGGCCCGTCCACGCCGACCCAGGCGATCCCGACGCCGGCGAGCGCCTGCCAACGGTCGTGCCGCGCCAGCACCTCCGGCAGGCGCGACGGGACGACCGCAACCTCGACCACGGTCGTGGCCTCGGGGAGCGGAGGACCCTCGGGATCGTCGACGGCTTCGAGCGGGGCTATCGCGCCAGCCATGGTCTCGAGTTCCGACACCTCGTCGGGCCAGCCTTCGAGGTGGAGCGTCACAGCACCCGGCGACGCCACCACGGCGGCCGCTTGCGGCACCGCCGTGGCGAGCCGGTCGGCGAGCGCCATCGCGTCGTCGGCCGACGCCCGGAGCACCGCCCGGGCGCGGGGGAGCGGCCGGATCTTCAGCGCCACCTGGACGATGACGCCCAGGGTTCCGAGCGAGCCGGTCATCAGACGGTGCACGTCGAAGCCGGAGACGTTCTTCACCGTTCGAGCGCCGCTGGTGATCGTGCGTCCGTCGCCGGTGACCGTCGTCATCTCCACCACGGTGTCGCGCACGTGCCCCACCCGGCGGCGGCGGAACGACGAAGCGCCGGCCGCGATCACGCCGCCCACCGTGGCTTCCGCCGGCGCGTCGACCGGCCATTCCTGGTCGTGTTCGGCGAGCGCGGTCGCGAGCTCGCCGCAGCGCATCCCCGCCTCGACCACGACCAGCATCTCGGCGGGTTCGTAGGCGACGATCCCGTCCAGTTGGGTGGTCCACAGTTCGGCGTCGGGCTCGGTCGGGTTGCCGCGGTCGATGTGGGCGCGACCGCCCACCGGGAGCAACGTCCGCCGGTCGGCCGAAGCGCCGCGGACGATCTCCACGACGTCGGCGGGCGTCCTCGGGTGGAACAGCTCGGTGGTCATCGGGCGCCTTCGGGTCCGTAGCGCTCCAATGACAAGGCGCGGAGTCGCGCCGTGGTCTCGGGCTTGAGCACGCGGATCATGGCGCGTGTGCCGCCGTGCAGATCGACCGCGAGCTGCGCGCCTTCTCCGCCGCCGGCATGCGAGGCGAATCGCTCCAGGGCTTCGTCGGCTGCGGCGATCTCGGCGCTGGGATCGCGGGCCTCGGCCACGTCACCGGCGGCAGCGTCGGCGTGTTGAAGCGCCTGCTGGAACGCGGTCAGGCCTTCCTGAGGCCACGTACGGATCCGATCCCCGACGGGATCGCCCATCAACGACCACAGCAACGAACGGGAGTACCGGGACATGGCCGCCAGTTCCCGGATCGGCACGGCGAGCATGATCAGCTCGGGCCGGCGACCGCGGTGCCGAGGGTTCCAGCGGAGCCCGGAGTTCGCTCGGTCGATCGTGCGCGTGGTGTCGCCGGTGTCCATGGACCGGCGGAGGCGTTCGTCCAGCAGCATGTCGGCTTCGTGGAGCGGCAGGCCGGGGAACCGTGCGACGTCGCGGAGGTCGGCGGACACGTCCTCGCGCAGGTCACCCAGCATCTCGCGCAACCCGGCGATCGGGTCGGGCGGCCACACGAAGGCGGCCACCGCCATGGTGACCACGGCGCCGAGGAACGTCTCCCAGATCCGGATCCACCCGTACGCGTCGGCCCGCCCCTTCCCGACGTAGATCACGACGACCGCCGTGACGGCAGCGATGGGATTGATGGGCTCGTTCGAGGACCGTACGAACAAGCCCAACAGGAGCGAGGCGACGATCGTGGCGGCCACCAGCCACAGGGGCGCGCTCGGGTCGATCGCCAACGCGGCGATGCCCAGGAGGATGCCCAGCACCGTGCCGGCCACCCGGAACAGCGACAGGCCCAGCGCGCCGTAGGGGTCGTCGGCGCGCAGGGCCACCAGCGGCACGATGGCGGCGAACGCGGGCCGGTCGGCTCCCAGCAGGTCGCTGATCCACCACGCGAGGATCGCGGCCAGGCCGATCTTCGCGAGCAGTTGCAGGTCTCGCCGTCGCAGCCGGCTGGGCCGGGCGATCAGAGCCACGAACCCTCCGGCAGGTTCGCGGCGGCTTCGGCGGCATCGTCGGTTCCCGCGCGCGCGATCGCGAAGTCGCCGCACCGCGCCCCGTCGGGCAACACCTTGCTCGGATTCATGATGCCGTCGGGATCGAACGCCGAACGCACGCACGCCTGCGCCGCCAGGTCGTCCTCGCTGAACATCAGCGGCATGAAGTCGCGCTTCTCCAGGCCGATCCCGTGTTCGCCGGACAGCGCCCCGCCGGCGTCGACGCAGAGCCGCACCACCTCGTCGCTCGCCTCGAGCACGCGTTCGAGGGTGCCGGGCACGGTCCGGTCGAACGAGAAGAGCGGGTGCAGGTTCCCGTCGCCGGCGTGGAAGACGTTGGTGACGATGAGGCCGTGCCGTTCGGCGATCGCGTACACGCCGACCAGGACCTCGGTGAGCTTCGTGCGCGGCACCACGCAGTCGTGCAGGTGGTAGTGGGGAGCGATCTGCGCGACCGCGCCGAAGGCGCTCTTGCGACCCTTCCACAGCAGCGCGCGCTCGGCGTCGTCGGCGGCGATGCGGATCGTGCCCACGTCGTTGGCCGCGGCGGCCTCCTCCACCTGGAGCGACTGCGCTTCGACCGACCCCGGCGTGCCGTCGACCTCCACGATCAGGATCGCGGCGGCCTCGGTGGGATAGCCCGCATGCGCGAAGGCCTCCGCGGCCCGGACGATGCCCTGATCCATCATCTCGACCGCTGCCGGCACGACCCCGCGCCCGATGATGTCGGTCACCGTCTGCGCGCAGGCCTCGACGGTGGCGAAGTCGAGCAGCATCGTGCGGACGGCGGGTGGCTTCGGCAGGATGCGCACGCACACGCGCGCCACGATGCCGAGCGTGCCTTCGCTGCCGACCACGACGCCACGCAGGTCGTAGCCCGCGGCCTCCGGCGCCTCGGAACCGACGCGCGTCTCCGAGCCGTCGGGGAGCACCACGTCGAGCGCGAGGACGTGCGCGCTGGTGACGCCGTAGGCCAGGCAGTGCGGTCCGCCGGCGTTCGTATTGACGTTGCCGCCGATCGAGGACGTCTGCTGACTCGATGGATCGGGCGCATACGTGAACCCGATCGGCGCGAGCGCCACCGACAGGTCCAGGTTGGGCAGGCCCGGTTCCACCCAGGCGAGACCGTCCTCGGGCCGGATCTCGAGGATGCGCGTCATCTTGCTGGTGACGACGACGAGCGCGTCGCCCGTCGGCGTGGCGGCCCCCGCCAACCCGGTGCCGGATCCGCGCGGCACGATCGGCAGCCCGTGTGCACGCGCGATGCGAACGCACGACCGGATGTCCTCGGTGGTGAGCGGGAACGCGACGAGCGCGCAGCCGCCTTCCACCATGGAAGCGTCACGCGCGTAGAGGCGCAAGGCGAGGGGATCGGCGAGCACGCGGTCGGCGTCGAGCGCGGCGACCAGGTCGCGGCGTGCGGCTTCGATGTCGGCCATGCCGCTCAGGGTAGTCGGGTGTGCGAGGTGCGGCGGCGTCGCGGCGTCGCTAAGCGACGTGGCCGGGGGAGCCGTCGGCCGCCGCGAACGGCAGGCCCTCGGCGGCCCAGGCCTCCATGCCGCCCTCGACGTTCGTGGCCTCGTACCCGCGGGCCTGGAACATCATCGTGGCGAGTTCGCTGCGGTTGCCGCTGCGGCAGATCACGGCCACGGGGACCGCGACGTCGAGCTCGCTGCCGGCGCCGGCCATGATGTCGTTGAGCGGGATGTGCACGGCGCCGTCGATGCGGCCGGCCTCCCATTCGTAGGGCTCGCGGCAGTCGACCAACTGGATCTGGCCGAGCCGTTCATGGACGTTCTTGACGTTCGAAAGGTCACTCATGGGCAGAGGCGATGCTACCAGCGGCGTCGTCGTATCTCGTTTCCGATATCGGACGGGCGCCGGCGTTCCTCAGGCCTCATCGGATACCGCGAACGGTATGCCGGCCGCTCGGAAGATGCCGTAGGTCTCCTCGTCGAACAGCACGAACCGAACCACCGAGACCTGCGTGTCGGCGCCGGCCACCGATGACAGGGCGATGGGCGCTGCCAGGTCTGCCGGATAGCCGTAGATGCCGCACGAGATCGCCGGGAACGCGACCGAGCGCGCCCCGAGCGCATCGGCAACCTCCAACGACCGGACGTGGCACGACGCCAGCAGCTCGGGGTCGCGGTCGTTCCCGGAGAAGACCGGACCGGCGGTGTGGATGATCCATCGAGCGGAGAGCTCGCCGGCGTCCGTGGCGACGGCATCACCCGTCGCGAGCGGCGGAACGCCGCGTTCGCGCGCCACCGCGCGTCGTTGCTCGAGCGCGGCCGGACCGGCTGCGCGCGTGATCGCGCCGTCGACGCCTCCACCCGGCTCCATCGCGGTGTTCGCCGCGTTCACGATCGGCATCGACGGTCTGGTGGGTGATGTCGCCGCGCACGATCTCGATGCGAGGGCCGCCCATCGAGGCCATCGTAGCCTCGCCTCCGCCGGCTCACGTATCGTGGGGGCGTGCCGGACTTCGACCTCTTGGTGCTGGGCGACGTGAACCCCGATCTGGTGCTGCGCGGCGGCGACGTCGAGCCGGCGTTCGGCCAGGCCGAGCGTGTGGTCGACGAGGCGCGCCTCACGCTCGGAGGCTCGGGCGCGATCCTGGCGTGCGGCGCGGCTCGGCTCGGCATGCGCGTCGCGATCGCCGGCGTGGTGGGCGACGACCTGTTCGGCTCGTTCATGCGCCAGGAACTCAACGAGCGAGGCGTCAACACCCGCGGCATCGCCGTCGACGCGCATCGGCCCACGGGCATCACGGTGGTGTTCTCGACGCCGGACGATCGCGCCATGCTCACCGCGACCGGCACGATCGGCGATCTCCGCGGCTCGCTGGTCGATCCCGATCTGCTGCGGGCCTCCACGCACGTCCACGTGAGCTCCTACTTCCTGCAGCGCGCGCTGGTGCCGGACCTGCCGGGCCTGTTCTCCGAAGCCCACGACCTGGGTCTCACCACGTCGGTCGATCCGAACTGGGATCCGTCGGGGGAGTGGGACGGCGGCCTGATGGACCTGCTCGGTCAGGTCGACGTGTTCCTGCCGAACGAGATGGAGGCGATGCGGCTCGCGCGGATCTCCGACCTGGATCAGGCGGTGGAACGGCTTGGGGCACGCGCCGGGCTCGTCGTCGTCAAGGCGGGAGGCCGTGGGGCGATCGCCGCCGGCGGCGGTCAGGTGCTGCGCCAACCCGCGATCGCCGGCGACGTGGTCGACACCACCGGCGCCGGCGACTCGTTCGATGCGGGGTTCCTGTCGGCGTTCGTTCGCGGGGCGCCGCTCGCGGAGGCGCTCGCCCTCGCCAATGCATGCGGCGCGCTCTCCGCTCGCACCTCGGGCGGCACCGACGGCCAGCCCACGATGGATGAGGCGCTCGCCGCGATCGCGGAGGGCTCGATCGCATGATCGTGTGCCTCGCCGCCAATCCGTCGATCGACAAGCTGTTCGCGATCGACCGTCTGGTGCGCGGCGACATCCACCGTCCCGACGGGTTCGTGCAGACCGCCGGCGGCAAGGGATTGAACGTGGCCCGGGCGGCGCACGCGCTGGGAGCCGACGTGCAGGCGGTCGGATTGTTCCGGGGGCACACGGGGAAGTGGCTCGTCGAGACCCTTGCCGCGGAAGGCGTGCCGTCGGTTCCGGTGTGGACCCACGGGGAGAACCGGGCGTCGCTCTCGGTGGCCGATCGTGAGACCGGCGGACTCACGGAGTTCTACGAGCACGGGTCCGAGGTGCCGTCGGCGGCGTGGACCGAGCTGGTCGAGGCGGTCTCCCGGACGTGGAAATCGTCAAGCTGGTTGACCATCAGCGGATCGATGCCGCAGGGCGCGCCCGATGACGGATACCGCGACCTCGTCCTCGAGGCGCGTGATGCCGGCGTCAAGGTCGCCCTCGACGCCGACGACGAGCGCCTCCGACTGGCGCTGGAAGCGCACCCCGACATCGTGAAGGTGAACGCCGCGGAGGCCGGAGGGCTGCTGGGCATCCCCACCACGCGCCGCGATGAGGCCCTCACCGCCGCGCAGAAGCTGCGCGCGCTCGCCGGTGGCGACGGACATGCCGGCGTGGTCACGCGCGGCGCCGACGGCGTCGTGCTCGCTGCGCCCGACGGTTCGCTCTACGAAGGTGTGCTGTACGAGCGCGGTCGGTATCCCGTGGGCAGCGGCGACTCGTTCCTCGCCGGGCTGGTGACCGCGCTCGATCGCGGCGGCGACTGGGAACAGGCCCTGCGCCTGGCCCTGGGGGCCGCCACCGCCAACGCCGAGTTGCCGGGTGCAGGTACGCTCGATCCGTCCCGCGCCGCAGCGCTCGCCGACCATGCAAAGGTGCAACTGCTATGAACGACGACATCGACCGCATCCTGCAGGAGCAGGCCCACTACTACGAAGCACGCGCGTCCGAGTACGACGACGTCTGGTACCGGCGAGGTCCGTTCGACATGGGGCCGGAAGCCAACGCCCGGTGGTTCGAGGAGGTCGCCAGGCTCGAAGCGGCGATCGACGAGTTCGACGCCTCGGGCGACGTGCTGGAACTCGCTGCAGGCACCGGATTGATCACGCGGCGCATCGCCCCTCGCGCGACGTCGCTGATCGCCATGGACGCGTCGGCATCGGTGCTCGAGATCAACCGGGCCCGGATCGGCGATGATCCATCGGTCGAGTACGTGCAGGCCGACATCTACGAATGGGAGCCGCCCGGCGGGCGCCGGTTCGACGAGATCGTGTTCACGTTCCTGCTGTCGCACGTGCCGCCGCAGCGCTTCGAGGAGTTCTGGGCGCGGATCGCCCGCTGGCTGAAGCCCGACGGACGCGTGTTCTTCGCCGATGACCGGCACGAGGGCGAGACGCGTCCGTCGAACCCCGGCATCCAAGCCTCCGAGGGCCACGAGTTCGCGCACGTCCGCCAGCTCCACGACGGCCGCGAGTTCACGATCGTGAAGATCTTCTACACGCCGGAGGGCATCGTGGAGGAACTCGCCCCGCTCGGGTGGCACGTCGACGCAGCGACGACCGGGGATGAGTTCGTCTACGGGGTCGCCACCCCCGCCGCCGGGTCCGACTAGTTCAGGCGGTCGCCGGTTCCGGCGTCGAAGAGGTGGATCGCGCCCGGTTCCGCGGTGAGCGGCATGGTGTCGCCGGGCGTGGGACGCACGTCGGGGGCCAGGCGAACCGTCACCGGGGCCCGCGTGCTCTGGTCGGCCAACAGCGTGGCGTCTTCTTCCTCGGCGCCGCTCTCCGCGGCTCGCGCATCGACCGTCCCGTGCACCAGGACCTCGTCGCCCAGGGGCTCCACGACGTCGATCCGCAGGTCGATCCGCGGACCTGCCCCGCCGTCGCCGTCGACCACGAAGCTCTCGGGCCGGACCCCGACCGTCACGGGTCCGTCGGCGAGGCCGTCTCGACCGAACGAGAACGTCTCCGCGCTCACGACGCCGCCGGCCACCTCGCCCCGCAGCAGGTTCATCGGCGGTGAGCCGATGAACGCCGCCACGAACACGTTCGCCGGCTGGTCGTAGACGTCCTGCGGCACGCCGAGCTGCTGGAGCGCGCCGTCGTTCATGACGGCGATGCGGTCGCCGAGCGTCATCGCCTCGACCTGGTCGTGCGTGACGTAGAGGGTGGTGATCCCCAGCCGGTGGTGCAGCTTCTTCAGCTCGGCGCGCATCTGCACGCGCAGCTTCGCGTCCAGGTTCGACAGCGGCTCGTCCAACAGGAAGACCTTGGGCTCGCGCACGAGCGCGCGACCCATCGCGACGCGCTGTCGCTGCCCGCCGCTGAGCTGTCCCGGCCGCCGCTGCATCAGCGACTCGAGGCCCAGCAGGTCGCTCATCTCGGCGACCCGGCGCTGCAGGTCCTCGCGCGGGGTCTTGCGCTGCTTCAAGCCGAACGCCAGGTTCTTGGCCACCGTCATGTGCGGGTAGAGCGCGTAGTTCTGGAACACCATCGCGATGTCGCGCTCCTTCGGCGGCACGTCGTTGATGCGCTGCACCGTCCACGCGGATCTCGCCGGCGCTGATCTTCTCCAGGCCGGCGACCATGCGCAGCGCCGTGGACTTCCCGCACCCCGACGGGCCCACCAGGATCAGGAACTCGCCGTCGCCCACCTCGAGCGAGAGGTCGTCGACGGCGATCACGCCCGCCTCGCCCTTGTTCGGCGGGAACACCTTCGACACGTGCTCGAACGTCACCTGGGCCACGGCACTTCACTCTCCCCTTCAGGCCTTGGGTCGCGATGCCGCGGATGAACCACCGCTGCGCCAGCAGGAAGAGCACGAGCATCGGCACCATGCTCATCACGTTGCCCGCCATCAGCAGGTTCCACTCGGTGAGGTGCGAGCCCTGGAACGCCTGCAACCCCAGCTGCAACGTGTAGGCGGGTTCGTTGTAGATCGTCACCAGCGGCCACAGGAAGTCGTTCCACGTCCACATGAACTGGATCACCGCCAGGGTCGCGAGCGCCGGCGCCGAGAGCGGCAGCACGATCATGAACAGGATCTTCAGGCGCGAGGCGCCGTCGATGCGCGCGGCTTCCTCCAGTTCGATCGGGAGCGTGCGGAAGAACTGCGTCAGCATGAAGATGCCGAAGACGTTGGCCAGGTTCGGCACGATCAGCGCACCGAGGTGGTTGATCAGGCCCATCTGCTTCACGATCAGGAACGTGGGCACCAGCACCACCTGGAGCGGCACCATCAGGGTGGCCAGCAGCAGGAAGTAGATCGCCTTCTTGCCCAGGAACTGCATGCGGGCGAACGCGTAGGCGGCCAGCGAACACAGGAGCAGGTTCGCCACCACCACGCTGGTGGTGACCAGGGCGGTGTTCCAGAACCATCGGGCGAACGGCGCGGCCCGCAGCGCCTCGGGATAGTTCTCGAACTGCAGGGTGCCGGGCCACAGCAGAGGAGGGAAGTGGCGCGTCTGATCGAGCGTCTCGAGCGACGTGATCACCATCCACACCAACGGCACCAGCATGATCAGCGCCATCGGCATCAGCAGCAGGTGCCACGGGCTGAACGGCAACCACCGGACGCGGGTTCGCTCCACCATCCCGGTCTCGCCGGCCAGCGTGCGCGGATCCACGATCGTGGCGCTCATGCCTGGTAATGCACCACCCGGTTGCCGAACCAGAACTGGCCCAGCGTGATGATCAGGATCACGATGAACAGCACGTACGCGATCGCCGCCGCGTAGCCCGCCGCCGGCACGCCCGACGTGAACGCCAGTTGGAACACCCGGAACACCACGACGCTCGTGGAGTTGAGCGGACCGCCCTTGGTGACGAAGTACACCTCGTCGAACAGCTGCAGCGACGAGATCGTGGACCACACGACGAGCAACAGGGTGGCCGGCCCCAGCAGCGGGAGCGTGACGTTGCGGAACGTGCTCCACCGGCCGGCGCCGTCGATCGCCGCCGCTTCCACCAACGCGGCCGGCACGCCCTGGAGCGCCGCGAGGTAGACGATCGTGTCGAAGCCCAGCCAGCCCCACACCGTCATGATCACCAGCGACGGCAGGGCCTGCGACGGCGAGGCGAAGAACCCGAACGGCCCCAGCCCCACCTTGCCCAGCGCGTAGTTCGCGAGCCCGAAGTCCTTGTCGAGCAGCCACAGGAACATGATCCCGGTGGCGATCGTCGAGGCGACCACGGGGATGAACACCGCCAGCCGGTAGAAGCGGATCAGCCGGATCTTGCGGTTGAGGGCGGTCGCCACGAACAGCGCGAGCGAGATCGAGATCGGCACGAACATCACCGTGTAGATCAGGGTGTTGAGCGCCGCCTTGCGCGTCAGCGGGTCCTTCGGGATCGCCCGGTAGTTGTCCAGCCCGATGAACGGTCGCACCGGGCTCAGCAGCGACGCCTTCTGCATCGACAGCACCAGGCCCCACACGATCGGGAACAGGCCGAAGAGCAGGATCAACGCCACCGACGGCAGGATGAACGCCCACCCCGCCACGTGGTCGGAGGTGAGGAACCGGCGGAACCGGCCCGCGTCCCGACCCGCGACCTCCGTGGCGCCGACGACGGCGCTCATCGCTAGGCCGGGACCGCCAGGATGCCGTTCACCGTCTCGGAGGCCTCGTCCAACGCCTGTTGCGGGTCCTTCTCGCCCAGCAGCACGGCGACGATCGCCTGGCCCATGGCCTGGGAGATCTGGTCGTAGCTGGCGAGCACGGGCCGCGCCTTCTTCACGTTGGCGAGGTTCTCGGCGAACACGTCGTTGCCGGGGAACTTCTTGCCGAAGTCCTCGGTGAACCCGGGCGTGTCGAGCACCGACTGCCTGGTGGGCAGGTGGCCGGTCAGCATCGAGTCCTCCTGCACCTGCTCGGCCGCGGTGAGCCAGGAGATGAACTCCCACGCCGCCGCCGCGCGCTCCTCGCCGTTGTCGAACAGCACCCACATGTCGGGCCCGGCGATCGTCTCGTGGTTCGAGCCGTCGTAGCTGGGCATGTACTGGACCCCGTAGTCGACGTCGGGGTAGCCCGACAGCGCCCACGGTCCGGTGATCACCATGCCGACCTTGCCGGTGTTGAACAGGTCGTCGATCTTGGAGTTCTGCAGGTCCAGGTACACGCTCTGATCGGTGACGGCCATGTCGTGGAGCGTGTTCATCGCGGTGAGGCCGGCCTCGGAGTTGAACGCCGCCTCGGTGTTGTCGGCGTTGAGGATGTCGCCGCCCGCTTCCCACAGCATCGCGTCGTAGTGCCACACGGTGTCCTCGCTGGCGTCGGCGGGGAACGCGAACCCGTACTGCTTCGTCGCCGGGTCGGTGAGCGCCTTGGCGGCCGTGCGGAAGTCCTCCCACGTCCAGTCCGCCGTGGGCGGGTCGATGTTCGCTTCCTCGAACAGCTGCTTGTTGTAGACGATCGCCAGGTTGTCGATCAGCGCGGGGATGCCCAGCACGCGACCGTCGACGGTGGAGGCCGCCTGCGCGCCGGGGAAGAAGTCGTCCCAGCCGAAGTCGGCCTCGGCCACGCGGTCGGTGAGATCCATGATGCCCGGCGTGTTGGACAGCTGGGGAGCGAGGTGCCGTACTGGTAGGTGATGTCGGGCTGCTGGCCGCCCTGCAGCGCCACGGTGACCTTCTGCAGCGCGTTGTCGTTGGAGCAGCAGAAGACGTTGTCGACCTCGATGTCGGGGTGGGTCTGGTTGAACTCGTTGATCAGCTGTTCCATCGAGTCCGCTTCGTAGTTCTCGACCCCGTTGCGCTCGCCGGGTTCGCCGTAGCCGTGCCACAGGGTGATCTGGACGGGTTCGCCGCTGCCGCCGCCGGAATCCGAGGCGTCGGTGGAGCCGTCGTCGCCGCCCGAGCACGCGGCGGCGACCAACGCCATCACGGTGAAGAGCACGAACAGGGATCGACGCTTCATCTTCTTCCTCCTACGCATCACGACAGCACGACGGATCTGGTCAGGTTGCGGGGATGGTCGGGATCGAGGCCACGGGCGGAGGCCACGGCCACGGCGGAGCGTTGGATCCGGATGAGCTCGGCCATGGGGTCGCCCTCGGCGACCATGACCGTGGCGCCGGTCGCTCGCACGTCGTCGGCGACCGCGGGGTCGGGCGTTCCCAACACCCAGACGAGCGAACCGGGTCCCGCCAGGCTGATCGGCCCGTGCCGGTACTCCATGGCGGGATAGGCCTCGGTGTGGGCCTGCGCGGCCTCGCGCATCTTCAGGGCGGCCTCGTTGGCCAGTCCCACCGTCCATCCGTGCCCCAGGAACACGAAATGATCGAACGCGGTGGCATCGACGGCGAGGTCGGCGACGGCGGCCTGCTCACCCTCGGCGATCGCGGCGGTGAGGTCCTGGCCGGTGTGCGCGCGCAGGAGCGCGAGCGTGGTCGTGGCGAACCGGGTCTGCACCACCGACCGTTCGTCGGCGAAGTCCAGGACCACGGCGTCGGTGGCGAGTTCCGGGATCGGCGTGCCCGCCACGGCGGTGATCGCGGTGGTCGGCGCCGTGACCTGCTCGACCAGCCGGGCCACCTCGGTGGTGGTGCCGCTCCGGCTGATCGCCACGATGCGGTCGTAGGAGCGGTCGGGTGGGAACTCCGAGGCGGTGAAGGCGTCGGTCTCGCCCACGCCGGACCCTTCTCGGAGCGCCGCGTAGGCCTGCGCCATGAACCAGGAGGTGCCGCACCCCACGGCGGCGACGCGTTCACCGGGCGCCGGCAATCGTGAGGCGATCTCGGACGCGAGGGTCTGCGCCCGCTCCCAGCACGAGGGCTGGCTCGCGATCTCCCGCTCGGTCTCGCTCATTCCTGCGCACCATACGCTTCAAACGAGCAGAAACGCAATCCAACCGCGCATACGCCGCCTATACTCCGGCTCATGCGCCAGTCGGAGCGGCTCAGCGCCATCCTCGAGGCCCTGGCGAACGACGGCTCGGTGGGCGTGGCCGATCTCGCGACCCAGCTCGACGTCTCGGCGGCGACCGTCCGCCGCGACCTCGAGTTCCTCGAGCACCAGCGCATGCTCACGCGCACCCACGGGGGTGCGGTGGCCCAGGGCGTCCTGTACGAACTGCCGCTGCGCTACAAGAGCGCGCGCCACCAGGAGGAGAAGAAGCGCATCGCCGCCGAGGCGGCCACGCGCGTCGCCGACGGCGTCGCGATCGGGCTCACCGGCGGCACCACCACCACCGAGGTGGCGCGCGCGGTGATCGACCGTCAACGCCTCACCGTGGTCACGAACGCGCTGAACATCGCGAGCGAACTCGCGATCCGTCCCAACCTGAAGCTGGTCGTCACCGGTGGGCATGCGCGCCCGGAGTCCTACGAGCTGGTGGGCCCCCTCGCCGAACAGGCGCTCGCCGGACTCAACCTGGATGTCGTGTTCCTCGGGGTGGACGGCATCTCGCCCACCGCCGGCATCACCACCCACCACGAGGTGGAGGCGCACACGAACCTGGCCCTGATCGAACGCGCTCGCCACGTCGTCGTCGTGACGGACAGCTCGAAGATCGGCCTCGTCGCGTTCGCGCAGATCTGCCCGATCGATCGCGTGCACGAGGTGATCACCGACGCCGGGGCCGATCGCGGTCTGCTCGCCGAACTGCGCGAGGCCGGCGTCGACGTGGTGACCGTGTGACCGACCACGAGGACCTCCGGGAGCTTCGGCTGCGCCGGTTCCGGCCCGTGGCGGCGCTCCGGACCGCCCAGCACCTCGTGTCACGGGCACGGTTCCCCGCGATCGACGTCCACAACCACCTGGGTCGGTGGCTCACGTCCGGCTGGGCTGCGCCCGACGTGGGTGCGCTGCTCGAGGTGATGGATGCCGCCAACGTCGCCGCGATCGTGAACCTCGACGGGATGCGCGGCGAGGAGCTGCGGGCCAACCTCGACCGCTACGACCGGGCCCACCCGGGCCGGTTCGTCACGTTCGCGCAGGTGGACTGGCATGAGGTGGCGCGCGGCGCCGGGTTCGGTGAACGGTTGGCCGAACAGCTCCGTGAAGCCGTCGACGCCGGTGCTCGAGGCCTCAAGGTCTGGAAGGACCTCGGACTGCACCTGCGCGACGACGCCGGCGTGTTGATCGCGCCCGACGACGAGCGGCTGTCGCCCTTGTGGGAGATGGCCGGCGACGTCGGGGTCCCCGTGCTGATCCACACCGGCGACCCGGTCGCGTTCTTCGATCCCATGGACGAGCGCAACGAGCGCATCGAGGAACTGCTCGAGCATCCCGACTGGTGGTTCGGCGACCGCGCGCGGTTCCCGGCGTTCGACGACCTGCTGGGGGCGTTCGAGCGGCTGGTGGCGAGTCACCCGCGGACCACCTTCATCGGGGCGCACGTCGCGGGCGCTGCGGAAGATCTGGCGTGGGTCGGGCGCATGCTCGAGACCTACCCCAATCTGCACGTCGATCTCGCGGCGCGCATCGCAGAACTGGGTCGCCAACCGCGCGCCACACGCGCCCTGCTGGAACGACACCCCACCCGCATACTGTTCGGAACCGACGAGTTCCCCCCGATGCAGGAGGTCTACGCGATCCACTTCCGGTTCCTGGAGACGGCCGACGAGTCCTTCGCGTACTCGATCGAGGATCCACCGCCGCAGGGCCGGTGGGCGATCTCGGGCCTCGACCTGCCGGACGACGTCCTGCGGGCGGTCTATCGCGAGAATGCGCTGCGGTTGATCCCCGGGCTGGACCCGTCGTGATCAGCGGTCGCCAACAGATCCGCCCCGACGCCGCGGTCCGGGGGCTGTTCGTCACCTCCGGATTCGTGATCGCCGCGTTCTTCCCCTTCCTCGCGCTGTACCTGGACGGCAAGGGCCTGAGCGAGAGCGAGATCGGGCTGGTGATCGCGGCCATGGCGGTGGCGCGCATCGTGCTGAACCCGTTCTGGGGCCACGTGTCCGACAGCGTGCTCGGCCGGCGGACCTCGTTGCAGATCGGATTGGTGCTCGCGGCCGGCGCCGCGTTGTTCCTCGCGAGCGCGCAGGACCTGTGGGTGATCGCGACGGCGGGGTTCCTCCTGGCCGGAGCCATGGTGACGCTGGGTCCCAACATCGACGCGATCACGCTGGAGCACCTGGGCGCCGACCGGATGTCGGAGTACGGCAAGATCCGGTCGTGGGAGAGCTTCACCTACGCGATCGGTTGCCTGGTGCTCGGCGCGCTGTTCCAGGCCTCGGGCGTGGAGTGGGCGATGCCGATCTACGCGATCGCCAGCCTCGGGGTGCTGGCCTGGTCGTTCGTCGTGGCGCGGGACGCTCCGAAGCATGAATCCTCCGGCGACGGCAAGCTCGGCGCGATCGGCGCGGTGTTCCGGGCGGCGCCACGGTTCTGGGGGTTCCTGGCGGCGCTGTTCCTGGTGTGGACCGGGTTCAACGCCGCGTGGAACTTCATCTCGCTGAAGATCGCGAGCGAGGGCGGCGGACCGTGGCTGGTGGGGATCGGCACGGCGCTCGGCGGGCTGATCGAGGTGCCGATGATGCGATCGTCCTCACGGTTGCAGGCGAGGTTCGGGCTGCGCCGGGTGTACGCGCTCGGGTGCATGATCTACGCGACGGGCTTCCTGCTGTGGGGCCTGGTGCCGAACCCGACGATCGTCTCGCTCCTCACGGTCCTGGAGGGCATGGCGTTCAGCCTGCTGTTCACCACCGGGGTGGTCGTGGTCGGACGGCTCCTGCCGTCGTCGCTGTACTCGAGCGGGAACTCCGTGGCGCAGATGGTCGGGTTCGGACTCGGGCCGATCATCGGCGCCGGGCTGGGCGGCTTCATCTACCAGCACGCCGGCGCGGTGACGCTGTACTCGCTGGCGTCCGCGTGCGCCGTCGCCGGCGCGATCACCGCGTGGTTCGCCCTGGCGGTGCCGGTGCTCGACGCGCCGGTCACCGACGCGGACGACCCACCGGCGGACACCAGCGCGGCGCCGTTGGAGCCGCTGGGGTGAGCGACCCGAGCGAGGTCGCCGCGCACCGGGACCTGGTCGCCGGACTCTTCCCCACGCTCGCACTCGACCCGTTCGCACCGATCGGGGACGGCTGGGACTGCTTCACCTACCTGGCGCACGACGAGTGGGTCGTGCAGATCCCCCGAACCGAGGCCACCGTGGCGACGCTTCGCCGGCAGATCGCGCTGTTGCCCGAACTGGCACGAGAGGTGTCGGCGGCGATCCCGGTTCCCGTGCACGTGTCGATCGATCCCACCGTGATGGTGTACCGGGCGCTCGATGGTCGGTCCCTGCTCGAGATCGAGCTGTCCCCGAACGCCATCCTGCCCGAACGGCTCGGCCGGTTCCTCTACGACCTGCACACGGTGCCGTTGGAATTCGTGGGGCTTCGCGGCGAAGGGGGTGAAGGCTGGCGGCGGGACTACCGCGAGGTGCTCGACGGCTTCCGAGCGCGGGTGTTCCCGCTGCTCCGCGACGACGAGCGCGAACACGCCGGCGCGATGTTCGACCGGTTCGTGGGCGAGGACGCCAACTTCCGGTTCCCGGCTGCGCTCGTGCACAACGACCTCGGGCCCGCTCACATCCTGGCGACACCGACCGGCGATCTCGCGGGCGTGATCGATTGGGGTGACGCGGCGCCCGGCGACCCCGCGATGGATCTCGCCTGGGTGCTCCACCACGCCCCCGCGATCGGCGACCGTGCGCTGGCGGCGTACGGGGGACCGCCCGACGCCACGTTCCTGGAACGCGCACGGTTCTACGATGCGATCTCGCCGTGGTACGAGGTCCTGCACGGGCTCGACACCGGCCAGCCATCGTTCGTCGCGAGCGGTCTCGAGGGGCTGCGCGAGCGGTTCCCGGCATGACGACGATCGACGTCCATCAGCTCCGACCCGACGAGCTCGAGGACGTCATCGACGCGTTGACGGACCGGCCCGCGGCGACGCATCGACGGCGAGCGGAGCTCCAGACGCGCGGGCGGTTCCGCTACCTGATCGCCTGGATCGATGGGACGCCGGTGGGCCACGTCGGGCTCGGCCTGGTCGACGATCGCCGGATCGAAGACGTGTGCGAATGGCGCGGCTTCGCCTTGGTGAGCGATCTCGAGGTGATGCCGTCGCACCGGCGTCTCGGTGCCGGCCGCGCGTTGATGGAAGCGCTCGAAGCGGAGGCGCTCGGCGCGGGCATGCCCGGCGTCGCGCTCGACACCGGTACGGAGGAGTCCTTCGCCGAGGCACGCGGCCTCTACCGCTCGATGGGCTACATCGATCGTGGCGAGGTCTTCCTCGGGGGGTGGAGCGACCCGCTGGTGCCCGGCCGTCACTTCGTCGATCCGCTCACCCAGTGGTTCAAGCGGTTCTGAACTCAGCCTCGGCCGCCGCCGGCGGTCACCCGCGGCGGATGCCTTCGGGGATCAGGTCGCCGTGGGCGGCGATCAGCGCATCGACGAGCTCGTGGATCGCCGCGGTGGACAGCGTGGCGCCGGTGTTGGGATCCAGGAGCGCGGCCGCCTCCACCAGGTCGCGCCGCTGCTCGAGCGCCGCTCGCACCGTGAGTTCCACGACGTTGAGGAACGTGCGGTTCAGCGCGAGGGTCTGCACCGGCAACGCCCCGACCGCATGAGGCCGTACCCCCTCGGCGCCCACCGTCGTCGGCACCTCCACGCACGCCTCGGCGGGCAGGCCCTCGATGCGGCCCTCGTTGCGGATGTTGGTGTAGACGTCGCGTTCGGTGCCGGTCTCGATCGCCCGCACGATCTGCGACGCCAGCTCGTCGTTGAGCTCCACCTCGAGTTCCTCGCCCGCGTCCAGCGCCCGCTTGGTCTCGGCGAACTCCACCAGGTTCTCGTCGCTCCGGCGGATGTACTCGTCGATCTCGCATCGGAAGTGGGCCACCTGGTCGTCCAGATGCAGGAACCACGGCACGTATTCGCTCGAATGCTCGCTGGACTCGGTGGGGAAGTAGCCGAACCGGCGGAAGAGCTCGACACGCACGCGCCGTCCCAGGCCCTCGGGATCGGCCTCGACGATCTCGCGCAAGCGCGGGTACAGGTCCTCGCCGGTGCGACGATCCTCGAACGTGTAGACGAAGCACTGGTGGTTGAACCCGGCGGTGACGAAGCGGATGTCGGCCTCGGGCACGCCCACGGTCTCGGCGAGGAAGGTGTGCGTGTCGCGGACCGAATGGCACACGCCGATCACGCGATCGGCGGGCAGCGACGACCCCGCCCAGATGCCCCACGGCACCATCGCCATGGGGTTGGTGTAGTTGAGCAGCAGCGAGCCGTCGGCCGATCGTTGCGCGATCTCGTCGGCCATCTCCACCATGACCGGGATCGTCCGCAACCCGCGCATGATGCCGCCGATGCCGATCGTGTCGGCGATCGTCTGTCGCACGCCGAACCGTGACGGGACCTCGAAGTCGGTGACGGTCGCCTGATAGCCGCCCACCTGGATCTCGTTGATGAGGTAGTCGGCACCGTCGAACGCACCCGCACGGTCGGCGTGGGCGCCGACGCGGTACCCGGCGTCGAACCGCTCCACGAGTTGGTTCGCTGCGCGCTCGGCGTACGCGAGCCGTTCGGCGTCGATGTCGTGCAGGGCGATCGTCAACGTGCCGTGGAGCTCGGTGAACGAGCACAGGTCGGCGAGGATGTTCCGGGTGAACTCGACGCTGCCCGCGCCGATGATGGTCACCTTCGCCATGCGCGGAAGTGTTGCAGACAGGCATCAAACGCACAACTTCACGCACCCGCGTGCAGGCGCCGTCGGCGAGCTTCCCGGATCACGCGTACCATCCCTGTGACCTGCAGGTTTGCGGTCGCACGCCCCCACCGAAACGATGGAGGGCCCAGGAGAGAGGAACGTCCGACGTGAGCGACGACCAGGGGTTCATCGACAAGGCGAAAGGTACGGCCGGCGATCTCGCCGGCAAGGCCAAGGGCACCGCGGGTGACCTGGCGGGCAAGGCCGGTCCGGCCGTGGACAAGGCCAAGGACACGGCCGGTGGTGTGGTGGACGCCGCCGCCCCCGTGGCCGGCAAGGCGGTGGGTGCCGCCGGCGAGGTCGCCGGCAAAGCGGTGGGAGCGGCGGGCGATCTCGCCGGGAAGACCGTGGACGCCGCCGCCCCGGTGGCGGGCAAGGCGAAGGACACCGCGGGCGGTCTGCTCGACAAGGTCAAAGGACTGTTCGGCGGCGGCAAGAGCTGAGCTGAAGGCCCCACGAGTTCGAGAGGCGGTCTCCATGGTCAACGCGTACATCCTCATCCAGACCGAGGTCGGCAAGGCAGCCCAGGTCACCGAGCAGATCCGCGTCGTGCCGGGAGTGGTGGCCGTGGACCCCGTCACCGGCCCATACGACGTCGTGGCCCGCGCGGAGGCCGATGACCTCGATCAGCTCGCCAAGAGCACCGTGATGCCCATGCAGGAACTCGAAGGCATCACCCGAACCCTCACCTGCCCCGTCCTCCAGCTGTAACCCGCTCGCTTCGGCCACGCCGACGACCTCGCGCGTTAGGGTCGGTCGATGTCCGACCCCGGACCATCCAGCCCGTCCGCGAAGCCCGTACCCAGGCGACGCCGGACCCTGATCGTGCTCGTGGCGGCCGGACTCTCGCTCGCCGCCATCACCGTCGCGTTGATCGCCGCCGGCGAGACGGAACCGAGCGCGCGGGTGTTCGACGTGGCGGCGGGGGACCGGCGCTACTGGGCGCCTGGGGTGCTGCGACCCGGCGACCAGATGCGGTGTCACGGCGAGGTCTACGACCTGTGGCACGCGGGACCCGACGATTCGGTGGCGTTCGGCGACACCGGGATCACGGTGGGACACGCCGGCGACGGCAGCATCATCGCCACGTGCCCGAAGACGCTCCCTGCGCCGTGACGCGCGTCGCGGCGGGAGGTCAGGCGTCGTCCACGTGGACCGGGAAGGGCAGGGCGACGGGGTCGACGGACGGCGGGGTGCCGTGTTCGTCGAACCGATCCATGCGGAAGGCCTCGGCCGCCTCGACCACATCGGTCGTACCGTCGAGCGCGAGGTCGACGGCGATGCGCGAGACCGCCGGCCCCCACATCATCCCGTGACCGCACGCGCTGGCGATCGAGGCGCCGGCCACCTCCGTGCCGTCGCGCAGCACCAGCGGACCGGTGAGCGGGAAATGATCCGGGGTGTACTCGATCGTGGCCGCCCATGCCTTCTTGATGCCGAGGGTGCGCGTGACCGGCACCAGGCGGTGGAGCCGGCGCTCCATCCGTCGCAGGTACGGCCAGTCGATCGAACGCCCCGGTCCCGGTTCCTCGTCGGGGTTGGACATGCCCCAGAGCAGCCCGCCCTCCTCGGGCCGCCAGTAGATGCCGGCGCCGATGTCGAACGCCATCGCGGTGGTGTCGGCGTGCAGATCCGGGCTCGCCTCGGTGACGACGACCTGGTGACGTGCGTAGCCCACCCACGCCCGGGCTCCCGCGGCGGTGGCGACCGCCTGCATCGCCGGTCCTCCCGGTGAGCAGCACCCGTGAGGTGGCGATCGTCCCGCCGGTGGTGCGCACCCCGGTGACCTCGCGCCGTCCCCGACCGGCGGCACGGGTGCGCAGACCGACGAACGCGGTCCGCTCCCGGACCTCGACGCCCCGCTGCTGCATCGCGAGGGAGTAGGCGCGCACGTTGCGCGGTGGATCGACCCATCCGTCGGTGGCGACGTAGGACCCACCGCGGAACCCCGTGGATCCCATCGCCGGGATCAGCGCTCGTACCTCGTCGGCGTCCACCCACCGTGCGTCGAGGCCGGTCGCGCGCTGCATCGCGATGCGTTCGTGTGCCGCTCGCTCGTCGGCGGCGGTGACGGCGAGGATCACGTACCCGCGGCCCTGGAACCCGGAGTCGGTGCCGTACCGAGCGCCCTGGCCGCGATACCAGTCGATCGACCACGCGCCCAGGCGGACGGTGTCCGGGGTGCCACCCTGGGCCCGCACCATGCCTGCCGCGCGGCTCGAGGCTCCGCCGCCCACCACGTCGCGCCTCCAGCACGACGACCTTCTTCAGGCCGGCCTCCGAGGCGAACACCGACGCCCACCCACCGACGGTCCCGGCACCCACCACCACCAGATCCGCAGACTCGCCCTTCGCCACTCGACCCTCCCTGGAGAAGGTCGAAGTCTAGAGGAGCGAACCCTCGCTCTGGTCATGCGTACAGTGACGCCGATGCAGGCCGAACCCGACCGCCGCCTCGCGTACGAAGAGATCCTCGTCGTCCTGATGCTCTCGCTCCTGGCGAGCGCGGTGTACGCGGTGCTCAGCCTGCTCGAGGCGCCCGTTCGCGGCACGGTCGTCGCGTCGGCGAACCAGAGCACGCAGCTCGCGCGTCAGGTTGCGGGGTTCGTGTTCGGGCTCGCGCCGGTGTTCCTGGTGCTGTACCTCGTGCGTCGTTCCGGCGAGGGCGTCGGTTCGATCGGCCTCGCCTGGGACCGACCGCGGCAGGACGTCCTGCGTGGCGTGGCGTTGTTCGCGGTCGTCGGCCTCGCGGGCCTGGGGCTCTATCTCGGCGCGGTCGAACTGGGCGTGAACCGGTTCGTCGTGCCGGCGCCTCCGCTCGGCCACTGGTGGACGGTGCCGGTCTTGGTGATGAACGCGGCTGAAGCCGCGCTCGTCGAGGAGATCATCGTCCTCGGCTACCTGATCAGCCGGCTGCGTCAGCTCGAGTGGTCACCGCTCGCCGCCGTCGCGGCCAGCGCCCTGCTGCGAGCGTCCTACCACCTGTATCAAGGCTGGGGTGGGTTCGCCGGCAACCTCGCGATGGGTGTGCTGTTCGGCGTGTTGTTCATCCGCTGGCGGCGCACCTGGCCGTTCGTGATCGCGCACTGCCTGCTCGATGTCGCCGCCGGCCTCGGCTACGTCTTCTTCCGGGATCATCTCCCCGGATTCTGAGCCGAAAGGAGGATTCCGTTCCCGATGGCTTGCTCGCTACGATGAGCCGTCGTCGAGCGAAGGAGGGGCGTTGTCGTCGGTGCTGGATTACCTGCGTGGGCGTGGGGTGCCGTTCCTGGTCCTGCCGGACCCCGACGCCACCCAGCCCGAAGAGACCGCCGAACGCCACGACGTCCCCACGGACGAGCTCGTCCGCACGGTCGTGATGTCGAACCGGTTCGGCCTCGCGTTGATGGTGGTGCCGTGGAACCGTCAGCTCGACCTGGCGCTGGCGCGCCGCGCGATGAACGACCCGAACGCCCAGCGAGCGCTGGACCAAGAGCTCGAGGAGAAGATGCCCGAGTTCGAGGTCGACGCGTGGCCGCCGCTCGGCCTGTTCCTGCTGATGCCGACGTTCGTCGATCGCGAGGTCGCCGATCGTGAGCAGGTGGTGTTCCCGGCGGGAAAGCCCGGAACGCTCGTGTGCATCCAGACCGAGGAGCTCTTCCGCGACGATCCCGTCGTGATCACCTCGCTCACCTCAGAGACGTTCGCGGCCGAGCCCGTCGGCACCAGGCGGGGCAACCTGTGGGCGGTTCGCAGCGAGCCGCAGCCCGCCGCCAACACCGACTGATTGTCGTTTCGCTCAGGGTCCCGTACCGTAGATGGCGGGATATCCCATCAAGACCGAAGCCCGGCCAGCGCGCCGGGACTTCGTGTTTCTGGGGTCGGTTCGGCCCGGAGGGAGCCCGGGAACCCCCGATCAGGCCAGGTCGCGGGGGAACCGCTGATCCCAACGGCGCCGCCACCGCTCCTCGCCGTCTTCACTCACCCGAAGGTCGATCGCCACGTCGTAGTGGTCTCGATCGCTGGTCACCGTGATGTCCACCCGTGAGGAACACGTCGCTTCGGGGAACCGCAGATCGAAGGCACCCCGGCTCGTTACCGACGCGATCCCAGGATCGTCGGTCGAGACCGTGACCTCGCCGCCGTACAGCTCCCGGAACGACGGTGTGCCGGACCCCGGATCGGCGTCGTAGTTGCCCATGCTCCCGGCGCTGGCGACGGTCTCGTGCCGCAGCAGGTGGTGCGCCACGTCCCACACGACCCACCCCTTCTCCGGGTCGTCCTTGGGGAGTTCCTTGGGAGAGGCGTTGGCCAGGACCCGGTTGGGCGGCGGGACCAGCGGTGGCTCGGCGACGGGACCGGGCCCGTCCAGCACCGGCAGCTCCAGCGTCGCGGTGGCCCGCTCGATCGTGAGCGTCACCGGTTCGGGGGGCGACCACGCGTTCGGCCAATCGCTCCCGGCCAGGTCCAGCCGGATGCGGTGACCGGCTTCGAACACCCACGACATCGCCTCGAGCTCGAGCTCGATGTCGTACGTGGTGCCGGGCTCGAGGGCCGTCGGATCCTCGCGCGAGTCGCGGCACGTGAGGTTGAGCATGCCGCGCGTGACCATCGAGGACGTGCCGTCGGGGAACACGTCGCACAGCTTGGCCGACAGGTAGGCCACCGGCGCGCTCGACGTGACGCGGACCGACAACCGGGCCTGCCCCATGATCTCCAGCTCGTCCTCCAGCGGTTCCCAGGTGTAGGTGAGGGAATGGATCTCGTCCGGTCGTTGATCGGCGGACTGGCCCCAGGGCATCGCGCCCGCGCACGAGATCCAGGCGGTCCAGCCCACGTCCCCGCGCACCTCGAGCCGGTCGGGCCCGTCGCCGTCGCGGTCGGCTTCCGCCTTCGCCAGGGCCAACGTCGTGGGGCTGAGGCGCTCGGCGGGCCAGGTCGGTTCGTACCGCCACGCGCCGCGCACCTCGGCGCGGTCCGGCGCCGGCAGCGTCGAGCGCTGCACGTACACCATGATCGGCGGTTCGGACTCCACGCCGTTGTCGATGCCCTTCAACCAGTGATCCCACCACTTGAGGTGTTCGGGGATGAGGTCGTGGTTCGGTCCGGGCCGGCACGTGTCGGTGGAGGCGTGCGACCACGGCCCGATGATCATGCGCTTGGGGCAGGTCAACGCCTCGAACGTGCGGAAGGTGTTGTTGCGATAGCCGTCGGCCCAGCCGGCGATGATCATCGTGGGACACTCGATCGCTTCGATGTCGAACCGCAGCGAACCGAACTTCCAGTAGTCGTCCAGTCGCTGGTGCGCGCGCCAGGTGAGCAGCCAGGGCTCGGTCTCGAGCACGCGACGCTCCCATTCCTCGCGCCAGCCGTCGCCGAAGATCGACGGCACCGGCGGCAGCGCGTTCATCGCCACCATGTAGGTGGGGTAGTCCACGAGGTCGAGCGCCTTCAGCGCGCCGCCGAAGTAGTGCACGTCGTCGCCGAACCGGTCGTCCGTGGCGAAGATCGGGATGATCGCCTTCAAGCGCGGGCGGCCGTTCCATCGCGAGTTGGATCGAGTTGAACCCCGAGTACGACGTGCCGTACATCCCCACCGAACCGGTGGACCAGTCGCGGGTGGCGAGCCAGTCGATCACGGTCACGAGGTCGGTGCGTTCGATCGCGGGGTACTCGTCCTCGGCGATGCCTTCGCTGGTGCCCGTGCCGCGGACATCGACGCGGCACATCACGTAGCCGGCCTCGGCGAGCCGCTGGTACTCCGGCCGGTAGGACGCGGTCACATCGTCCTTGCGGTAGGGCAGCGCCTCGAGCAACGCGGGCCACGGGCCGTCGCCACCATCACCTGGTTCGGGGAGATAGAGGGTGGCGGCCAGACGGACGCCGTCGTCCATGGGGATCCACACGTGCTCGCGGCGGGTCATGCGGGGCAGGGTACCGGCGGCTCCGCCGCCCGCGCAGCGCCCGGCTCCGCGGACGCTGACCGTTGGTCAGTTCCAGCTGCGCATCCAGATGTGGAGCGCACGGAACGACGTGGTGAGGCGCTCGCCCACCAGCAACGGCCAGAACCAGACGAACAGGACCACGAAGATCGCGAGGTAGCCCATCACCACCGGGCGGAACGGATGGCGCGTGGAGATGGCGGGCAGTCCGGTCTCCGGATCGATCGCCACGTCACCGGCTTCGTCGTGCAGCACGAGCCTCGCATCCGACAACGCCTGGAGCGTGTAGACGGCCGCCAGCGCCATGAACGGCGTCATCGGCAACACGTAGAAGAAGAACTGCGGACGGCTCACCACGAACCAGGGCAGCCACATCACCAGGAACGGCATCACCACGAAGCCCGCACGCCAGTCGCGGGTCCTCGCCCACGACCACACCGCATACGGGATCGCGAACACCGTGCCCCAGAACAGGGCGAGGTTGCCGATCGTGAGGATCTGCCGGACGTGGCCCGTGGTGTTCTCCACGAAGAAGTTGACGGGACGTTTCATCAAGATCCACGACCATGCCTTCGAATAGGAACCGTGGGTGGGCGTGAACGTGTCGGTCTTGGAGTCGTAGGCGAATTCGGTGAGGTTGGCGTGGTAGCGCCACATCTCCTTCTGGTTCTCCCACCACGCGGACAGGCTCCACCCGAAGTGGTTGAACCACGGCAGCCAGGTCGCCATGTACACGATCGCCGGCACCACCAGGAAGGCCAGGATCAGGCCGAGCAGCTCCATGCCCACGGTCCGCCAGAACGCCCGCCAGCGGGACACCCCTGCGACATGTCGCCGGGTGGTCTCCCAGACGACGGTGACCAGCACGGCGGCCGCGAGCGCCGTGAGCCCCGACCACTTCACCGCACAGGCGGCGCCCATCGCCGCGCCCGAGGCGAACCGCCACGGCCGCCACAACGGTGAGGGCACCCGCGTCCGCCCGCGCCCGGCCGCCCCCGCGCGCCCCTCGACCAGGACCGTGGCTCCGTCCTCACCGACCACGGTCACCGTCTGGACGGGTTCATCGGCGAGCGCACGTTCGGTGCGACGGTCGATCCATCGCCGGTCCAGCACCAGACACAGGAAGCCCAGCACCGCCCAGAACGCGAGATGGATGTCCAACATCGCGACGCGCGACATCACCACGTTGAGACCGTCGAGGGCGATCAGCCCACCGGCGACGAACGTCCACAGCGGCCGGCCGAACAGCAACTGGGCGATCACCGCCACCATCACCGCGATCAGCGTGCCGGCCACGGCCGACGGGAAGCGCCACCCGAAGGCGTCCATCCCGAACGCCTTGATGCCCATGCCGGTCATCCACTTGCCCAGCGGGGGGTGGACCCACGAGCCCACGTCCCACTTGTGCTCGACCCAGTAGTGCTCGGCGTCCTCGTCGATGCGGCACGTCTGGTCCGAACCGCCGACGAAGATGCAGCCCGCCTTCGCGTAGTAGACCTCGTCGAAGACCAGGTCGGGCGGGTTCGCCAGGGCCCACCCGCGGGCGATGCCGGCCAGGGCCGCCACGGCGAGGATCGCCACGATCGGCCGGTTCAGGCGCTGCAGGAGGGCGGACATCGCGTCAGGGTATCCGCGCCGGGTCCGAACATCCCGACCGCGGACTCATCGACCGGGTCGGTCCTGCACCCGGTAGACGAACTGCAAGCCCTGGAACACCTCGTCGATCGCGGCGGACTTGTTGTCGACCATGCCACCGGCGAGTCCGTGGGACTGCACGATCTCGAACGTCAGGTCGGTCGCCACCTTCGAGGCCTTCTTCGGCCAGGCGACCCAGAGCCGGCCGTCGGGCTCCATCGCGGCCGCCAGCGCGCCGAACCGGCGTTCGAGCACCTGTCGTTCGGTGGTGAACAGGACGGCGACATCGATGCCCTTGGCTGAGCGGCGGAGGAAGTCCACCGCGTTCGGCAGCGGCGCGATCGCGACGAGCGCGTCGTCGAACCCGTCGGGTGCGTTGAGCAGACGGACCCTGGAGCCTTCACGGATCCCGAGCTTCCTCCACAAGGGGGTCGTGGAGTAGTCCTTGTGCCCGTCGGCCACCGGTGTCCTTCCATCCTGGTCCTTCGACGCATGGTCGCAGCGACCTCATCGTGTCACCCTGGAACCGTGGAGGGAACGCTGTGGCTCGTGGGCACGCCGATCGGCAACCTGGGCGACCTCGCGCCCCGGGCTCGCGAGGTCCTGGCCGACGTCGACCTGGTCGCATGTGAGGACACCCGCCGGACCGGCCGCCTGCTCCACGGCCTGTCTCTCCGCAAGCCGATGGTCTCGTTCTTCGAAGGCAACGAACGCGAGCGCACCGACGAGCTGATCGAACGCCTCCGGTCGGGGAGCTCGGTGGCGCTCGTCACCGACGGCGGCATGCCCTCGGTCTCCGATCCCGGCTACCGCCTGGTGCACGGCGCGATCGAAGCCGGGATCGACGTGAAGGTCGTCCCGGGGCCATCGGCCGCGCTGGCGGCGCTGGTGCTCTCCGGCCTGCCCACCGATCGGTTCACGTTCGAGGGGTTCCTGCCGCGCAAGCCGGGGGAGCGCATGCGCCGGCTCGACGCCCTCCGCCACGACCCGAGGACGCTCGTCGTCTTCGAGTCTCCGCGGCGGGTGCAGATCCTGCTGCGCGACGCGTTGGTGGCGCTTGGGCGACCGGCGCATCGCGATCGCGCGTGAGCTCACCAAGCTCCACGAAGAGGTCATGCGCGGGCGGATCTCGGAGGTGCTGTCGCACATCGGCGATGCCGAGCTCAAGGGCGAGGTCGTCGTCGTGATCGACGGCGAGCACACGCCCGAGACCCCCGATCTCGAGACGTGCGCCGACGAGGCGCAGGAGCTCGTCGACGAGGGCATGCGCAAACGCGACGCCGCCCACGCCGTCGCCGAGCGACACCACGTCTCGGCCAACGACGTGTACCGCCAACTGCTCAAGCGCGGCTGAGTCCGGTCGTCGTCCACTAGTCTGCCTCAGACTAGTGGCGGGCTCCCGTATCATGGCCCGACCATGGGCAGGGACGTCTTCTACATCACCACGCCGATCTATTACCCGAACGACGTGCCGCACATCGGGCACGCCTACAACGCGGTGGCCAACGACTTCATCGCGCGCTACCACCGGCTCCGCGGCGAGGAGGTCTTCCACCTCACCGGCACGGATGAGCACGGGCTGAAGATCCAGCGGGCGGCCGAAGGCGCGGGGGTCAGCCCGCAGCAGTGGGTCGACGACATGGAGCCCAAGTGGCGCGAGGTGTGGGCGCGGCTCGACATCGGCTACGACGACTACCTCCGCACCACCCAGCCACGTCACGAGCACGCCGTTGCCGCCCTGCTGAACGCCGTGCACGACAACGGCCGGGAGGACATCTACCTCGGCTCCTACGAGGGGCTCTACTGCGTCTCGTGCGAGGCCTACTACAACGAGGACGAACTCCTCGAGGGCGGCCTGTGCCCGATCCACGAAACCCCCGTCGAGCACCTGGTGGAGGAGAACTACTTCTTCCGGCTCTCCGCCTACGCGGATCGGCTGCTGGAGCATTACGAGCAGCACCCCTCGGCGGTCGAGCCCGAGACGCGCCGCAACGAGGTGCTCAGCCTGATCCGTGGCGGCCTGCAGGATTTCTCGATCAGCCGCACGTCGTTCAGCTGGGGTGTGCCGATCCCCTGGGACCCGAAGCACATCTGCTACGTGTGGTTCGACGCGCTCACCAACTACATCGCCGCCGCGGGCTACGCCTCCGACCCCGATCGGTTCGCCCGCGTGTGGCCCGCCAACATCCACCTGATCGGCAAGGACATCCTCCGGTTCCACGCGATCTACTGGCCGGCCATGTTGATGGCCGGCGGCGTCGAGCCGCCCACGCAGGTGTGGGCCCACGGGTTCCTCACGGTGGGTGGCAAGAAGATGTCGAAGACCAACCTCACCGGGATCCATCCGTTCGAGCTGCTGGACCAGTTCGGGATCGATTCCTACCGGTACTACTTCATGCGCGAGATGCGGTTCGGCGAGGACGGCAACTTCAGTTTCGAATCCATGGTCGAGCGCCACAACGCCGACCTGGCGAACGGGCTGGGCAACCTCGCCAGCCGGGTGCTCGCGATGCTGGGTTCCTACTTCGACGGCACGGTCCCCGCGCCGGTGGTCGAAGGTGCCGAGTCGGACCTGCCGAGCGTGGTGGCCGACGCCGTTGCCCGCTACGACGAGCACATGCTGGCCGTCCATCTGCAGCCGGCGCTGATCGCGGTCTGGGACATCGTCGATCGCGCCAACCACTACCTGGTGGAGACCGAGCCCTGGAAGCTCGCGAAGGACGAGAGCAAGCGCGAGGAGCTCGCCAGCGTCCTGTACGCCAGCGCCGAGACCCTCCGGATCCTCGCCGTCCTGATCTTCCCGATCATGCCGGCGGCCGCCGGCCGCCTGTGGAGCCAGCTCGGCCAGACGGCCTCACTCGAGGGTCAGCGTGTGCCCGCGTCGGTGGAGTGGGGAGGCCTCGAGGTGGGTACCTCCACCACCAAAGGCGAGTCGCTCTTCCCCCGCCTGGACGCCGACTGAGGCGTTCGCGGGCCGATCCGGCCGCGCCCGAGTTATCCACCACGCCTTCACTCGGGGGTGAGGCTTGCCGGAATCGTGTTTCACGTGAAGCTCCCCGCATCGACCGTATGTGGAGACCCTTGTAAGCTCGCCGCTCGTGAGCGACCAGAACCTTCAACCAGGGACTGACACCGGGGCGGTGGACACCCACTGCCACCTGTTCCTGCTCGACCACGAACCTGCACAAGTGGTCGAGACCGCGAAGGCCGCGGGCGTCGACCGGCTGATCTGCGTCGGTGTCGACCCCGCCACGAGCGCCCGTTCCGCCGAACTGGCCGATTCCCTCGAGGGTGTGTTCGCCACGGCGGGCATGCACCCGCACGACGCCTCCGACTTCGATCAGGCCGCCTCGGCACGGATCGAGGAACTGCTCCACGACGCACGCGTGATCGGTGTGGGGGAGTGCGGCCTGGACTATTTCCGGATGCACTCGCCCGCCGAGGATCAGATCCGGGTGCTGCAGACCCACATCGCCCTGTCGAACGAGACGGGCAAGCCGATGGTGGTCCACGTCCGCGACGCATGGCCCGACGTCCTTCGAGTCCTCGATGAGGGTTCCGCCGAGCGCGTGGTGATCCACTGCTTCAGCGGCGACGCCGCGATCGCACGTGAGTGCGCCGCGCGCGGCTACTGGATCAGCTTCGCCGGCAACGTGACGTACCCGAAGAACGAACACCTTCGACAAGCCGCCGTCGCGGTCGACCTCGATCGCATCGTCGTCGAGACCGACTCACCGTTCCTGTCGCCGCAGAAGCTGCGCGGCTCGAACAACGAACCGTCGAACGTCATGTTGACGATCGCCGAGATCGCACGTGTGCGCGATGACGATGTGGAAAAGATCGTCACGGCCACCGCGGAGAACGCGCGAAGCGCCTTCCCGGGGCTCCGATAACGCCCGAACATACGTTCGGTCTCAAGATTGCAGTGAGGGTTGAGGGTTTGTTAGGGTGCCCTCTCACGCGCATGAAGGCTTCGGTACGGCTGAGCCGCTTCCCCCTGAAGCCTTCCTCAGACAGTTGGAGGAAGGTTGGCGGTCCGCCCCACCCGGGTTCGCAGGTTGCGAACCCATCGAGCGGTTCAAGCGATCACCGTCGTGGTCGGCTTGCTCCTGCTGTCGGGCGTCGTCCACTTCGCGCTCCGCAAGCACGTGACCTTGGTCGTCGACGGGAAGTCGCAAGCCGTCCAGACGACCTCATCCAACGTCCACGAACTGCTCGCCGGCGAGGGCATCTCGCTCACGTCGAGCGTGCAGGTGGATCCGCCGCCGGCCACCGAACTGGCCGACGGCATGACGGTGGTGGTGAGTCCGGCGCCGGCCGCGCCGGGCGTTCGCGATCTGATCGCTTCGGAGGCGACCACCGTCTATCAGAGCCCCACCGATGTGGGGGTCTGGGTGATGGCTGGGACGAACTCGAACATCGCGGGACTCGCGAACGAGCTCGTCGAGAGTTCCTTCTCCGCATCGAGCGTCGGGTCGTCCCCGGTCGTGTCCGTGCGGGCCGTCGTGCTGGGGAAGGTGCGCGACGTCCTGACCAACGCGGGCTCGACCGGGGAACTCCTCTCGGCCATGGGGATCAACGCCGACGCTGATGACCGCGTGACGCCATCACCCAGCACCCCCCTTCAATCCGGCGCGACCCTCACCTACGACCAGGTGCAGGTCACGACCGAGCTCGAAGACGAAACGATCCCGTTCGACGTCCACACCCGGTTCACCCCGAGCATGGTGCCGGGGAACGTGAAGGTCCTCCAGAAGGGCCAGGACGGGCGCGCGGTCGGCACGTACCGCGTCACCGTGGTCAACGGCCAGGAGGTCGAACGGGCGCTGATCGCCCGCTGGATCGAGCGCGATCCGGTCGACGAAGAGCGGCTGTCGGCGCCCGAGTCGATGTACGGCGGCACCACGGAGGTGCCCGGCACCGACGGCGCGTCCCAGACCGGATTGGCGTCCTGGTACGACCCGCCGTGGTCCGGCCTGACCGCCGCCCATCCCAGCCTGCCGTTCGGCACGATGGTGACGGTGACCGACGTCGAGACCGGTCGCTCCGTTACCGTGGTCATCGATGACCGAGGACCGTTCGCCCCGGGCAAGATCATCGACCTCTCGCCGGAGGCCTTCGCCGTCCTCCGCCCCCTCGGCACCGGCGTCATCGACGTCCAACTCAGCTGGTGAACCCGGCGAGGGCCTGACCTCGCTCCCCGGTTCCTTGGGGGCCGGGGCCCTCCGAGCGGTCGCCCGCCGTCACGGCATCCGTCCCACCAAGTCCCTGGGCCAGAACTTCCTCATCGACCCGAACCTGGCCAGAGCGATCGCTGCGGAGGCGGGCGTCGGACCGGGCGATCGGGTGGTGGAGGTGGGCGCGGGTCTCGGCTCGCTCACGATGGCCTTGGCCGCCACCGGCGCCCAGGTGCTCGCCATCGAGTTCGACCGGGCGCTGATCCCGGCGCTGACCGAGGTGGTGGGCTCGGCCGGGAACGTCCGGATCCTGCACGCCGACGCCACCAAGCTCGACTGGGCCTCCACGCTGGGCGATGCCGGCGCGTGGACGCTGTGCGCCAACCTGCCCTACAACGTCGCCGTGCCGGTCGTGATGGAGGTGCTGGCGTCCGCACCCGCGGTCCAGCGCCTCGTCGTGATGGTGCAGCGAGAGGTGGGTGAACGGCTCGCCGCGACGCCCGGCGATCAGCACTACGGCGCGGTCAGCGTCAAGGTCGCCTACCGGGCCCGCGCGACGATCACCCGCCGGGTGCCGTCCACGGTGTTCTGGCCGAAGCCGTCGGTGGACTCGGTGGTGGTGCGGCTCGACCGGTTGCCTTCCCCGGCGGTCGACGTGGATGCCGCTTCCCTGTGGCGGGTGGTCGACGGCGCGTTCGCCGAGCGACGCAAGACGATGCGCAACGCGCTGCGCCGCCTCGACCTGCCGGCCACGGAGGCCGACGCGATCCTGATCGCGACCGGCGTGTCGGCCTCGGCCCGCCCCGAGGAACTCGACCTGGAGACGTTCGCCGCCATCGCCTCGGCGGTCCCGGCGTGAGCGCCGAGCCGATCACCCGCCGGGCGCACGCGAAGATCAACGTGTTCCTGCGTGTCCTGGGCCGGCGCGAGGACGGGTTCCACGACCTGGAGAGCGTGGTGCTCCCGTTGAGCCTGCACGACCTCGTCACGGTGTCGCCCGACGGCGGATCGGACCCGTCGGTGACGGTCGAGGGCGTCCCCGAACTCACCGGACGGGTGCCGACGGGCGAGGACAACCTGGTGATCGCGGCCGTGCGGGAACTGTCGAAGCGCTCCGGCATCCCCGGCGGCTTCCGGGTCGACATCCACAAGCGCATCCCGGTGGCGGCCGGACTGGGTGGGGGCAGCGCCGACGCGGCCGCCACCCTGCTCGCCCTGGCCGATCATCTCGCCGAGGTGGACGGCGGCCATGGCGACCCCTCCACCCTGACGTCCATCGCTACCGAACTCGGATCCGATGTCCCCGCCATGCTGGCGGGCGGTCCGGTGATGGTGTCCGGGCGCGGTGAGGTGCTCACCCCCGTCCACACGGTGACCACCTGGTGGGTGCTGAAGCCGTTCGACGTCGCCGTGACGGCCGCCGACGCCTACGGGTGGTGGGACCAGCACCCCGCGACCGGTCCCGACCCCGGCGTGCTGATCGCGGCGCTCGAGACCGGTGATCTCGCGCTGCTGGGCAGCGCCCTGTTCAACGACCTGCAGGCCCCCGTGGTGGCCCGTCATCCGGAGGTCGGCGAGGCGATCGATGCCTTCATGGAGGCCGGCGCGCTCGGCGCGATCATGAGCGGCAGCGGTCCCACCGTGGCGGCGCTCGCCTCGCACATGGGCCATGCCGACCGGCTGGCCGAAGCGGTGGGCGGCGCCATCGTCGTGAGCGGTCCGCCCGCGTGATCACCGCCGCGTCGATCCATCCGGACCACGCGGCGTCGGGATCGGGTCGCCGATCCGTTGGGGATGCAGCCCACCGATGAGCTGGTTGACGGCGAAGTCGTGTGGCGTTCGACCCGGCCACCGGCCACCGACCCACCGCCGCGGGATAATCCCCGGGCGAGCGGCGCGCAGGTCGCCCCGCTCCGGGGTCGTCTAACGGCAAGACACGGGCCTTTGGAGCCTGGAATGGAGGTTCGATTCCTCCCCCCGGAACCACGATCCAGCGCCGCCGGCTCCGTTCCGCGGGACGTGCGAGGATGACCCCGGATGGAGCGGGTCGACGGCATCGGGGGCTTCTTCTTCAGGGCGGCGGACCCTGACGGGCTGGCCGCGTGGTACGAGCAGCACTTGGGGATCGACCCGGTTCCCACCTCCTACGGGGCAACGGTGTGGACCCAGCGCGAGGGCCCGACCGTCTTCGCGCCCTTCGGACCGGATGCCGCTGAGAGCCCGGTCATCGGGCGAGGCGGCTGGGGCATCAACTTCCGAGTGCGTGACCTCGACGCGATCGTTGCGCAGCTTGGATCGGCGGGCGTCGACGTTGAGGTCGACGAGACGGACTATCCGAACGGGAGGTTCGCCCAGCTGAACGACCCCGAGGGGAACGCGATCCAGCTGTGGGAGCCGAAAAGGAACCGATCGGATAGCGATCGCAGCGGCGTTGCACTCAGGGAACGAGATCGGGTCAGGTGGCTGCGATCGTGCGCCGCGTCGAACGGACCCGTTCGCATGACCCCGAAGCGTGCGTGCTCGACGCGGACGACGGTCTCGCGCGTGATCTTCACGTTGAACGTGTAGCGGCCCGCCATCGAGGTCATCGTCGTGCGGCTGGGAACGCCGGCCGGGCGGAGCACTCGGAGCGCGACGGTCTGCGAGGCGATGCACGCCGGATCGATCGATCGGAGGCGTCCCGTGATGTGCGCGCGCGATCCCGCCGTCACCGCGCCCGGCGCCGAGATCGTGAGGCGCCGACCCAGCTGTCCGTCGCGGTTGTCGCCCCAACAATCGGTGTCGCCCGCCGCGGTGGTCGCACACGTGTGGTAGCTGCCCGCCGACACCTCGACGTACGGCCCCGGCCGATCCGCGGCCTGGCCGAAGTCGTTGTGTCCCCAGCACCGGACGGATCCGTCGAGGCGCAGGCCGCAGTTGTGGTGGTCGCCGGCCGAGAGCTGCGTGAACGGGCCGGGCCGGTCCTTCGCCTGTCCGTCGTCGGGCAGACCCCAGCAATCGGCGGCACCGCTCGTGGTGAGCGCGCAGTTGTGGCCGTCGCCCGCCGAGACCTGCACGTACGGGCCCGGGTGGTCGTCGGCGAGCCCGGCGTTGTTGCGACCCCAGCAGTCCGCGACGCCGGCGGGCGTCAGGCCGCAGTTGTGCGCGCCGCTCATCGTGAGTTCGGTGTACGGCCCCGGTTGATCCTCCGCCTGCCCGTAGTCGTTGCGACCCCAGCAGTCGGCAGCGCCGGCGGTCGTCAACCCGCAGGTGTGCATCCAGCCCGCTACCACCTGCACGTAGGGGCCGGCGTGGTCGTCGGACTCGCCGTACCCGTTGTCACCCCAGCACTCGGCCGCTCCGCCCGTGGTGAGCGCGCAGTTGTGGAGCCCACCGGCGGAAACCTGCGAGAACGGTCCCGGCCGATCCTCGGACTGGCCCGCGTCGTTCTGCCCCCAGCACTCGGCGGCACCAGCGGGCGTGACGGCGCAGGTGTGGTCGACGCCCGCCCAGACCGACGTGAACTCGGTGGCTGCGAGACTGCCGGTCGGAGGCATCCCACACGCGAGGAGCGTGGCGACCGCCAAGACACGCAGCCCGCCTCGGAGCAGGAAGTGCCGCATCACCCGAGCGTAGTCCCGATGACCCTCTGACGGTGCCGCTCTCCCCGAGCGCGGCCGAAGCGGGGCTAGCATCGTGTCCATGTTCACCGTCGAACAGCGGGATGCGCTCTGCCAGCGCGTCCTGGGCCTCGGGGAGCAGGACGAGCGCGTCGTCGCCGGGGCCGTCGTGGGCTCGCTCGCGTTCGATGAGGGCGACCGCTTCTCCGACGTGGACCTGACGTTCGGCGTCGCCGATCACGTGGAGGTCGCTGCTGTCCTTGGCGACTGGACGCGAACCCTCGTCGACGAGTTCGACGCGGTACCGCTCGTCGATCTCGAGCGCGGGCCGATCACCTACCGGGTGTTCCTGTTGCCGGACGCGCTGCAGTTGGACCTGTCGATGAGTCCGGCGGCGGGGTTCCGTCCCGCCGGCCCGCGGTTCCGGCTCGTGTTCGGCGAGACGGCTGCCGATAGGCCCGAGGCGTCCGCGCCGCCGGTCGTCGGCGACCTCTTCATCGCGACGCCGTCGATCCCTGAGGACGTCTTCGGGTGGGGCGTCATCTACGCGCGTGCATGCGCGCGCCTGCATCGAGCGCGGGCGCATGTGGCAGGCGGAGCACTACGTCGGCGCCGTCCGCGATCACGCTCTCGCCATCGCCTGCCTCCGCGAAGGGCTGGGGGCGGCGCAGGCGCGCAGCTACGACGACCTCTCCGCGGAGTCCCTGGCTCGTTTCGACGGAACCCACGTCGGTGCGCTCGAACCTCGGGCGCTCCGGGCAGCGCTCGCCGCCTCCGTCCTCGCGCTCATGCACGAGGGTGCGGAAGCACGCGTCCCGCACGCCGGCGTCGTCGCCGAACGCCTCGCGGACATCCAGGTCGACCAGGCGGAGATGCCTCCACCGGACTGACGCGTTCGCGGCGACGCGACCGTCGATGTGGGAGCATGGGGCTCCGTCGTTGCTGGCCCTCGACCCTGGAAGCCGCAGCTTGGCCGAGACCACGAAGCGAAAGCCCCGATCCCTGGCCCTGGTGGTGCTCGCCGCCGGCAAGGGCAAGCGCATGCGGTCGGCCACACCGAAGGTGTTGCATCCGATCGCCGGCCGCGCGGCCCTCTGGCACGTGGTCCAGGCAGGCTTGGCGGCCAAGCCCACGAAGATCGTCGTCGTGGTCGGCCACGACGCCCCCCAGGTCGAAGCCGAGGTCCGTTCGTGGGGCCTCACGCCCAAGCCCGTGTTCGTCGTGCAGCGACCGCAGCGAGGCACGGCGCACGCGGTCGAGGTCGCCAAGTCGGCGGTGGGCCGCGCCACCGACGTCCTCGTCGCGAACGGCGACTTCGACCCGGTCTCCCAGGACGACGTGCGGGCCCTGCTGCGCTCGCACCGGCGAACCGGCGCCGCCGCCACCCTCCTCACCACCGAGCTGGATGACCCCGGCACCTACGGGCGGGTGATCCGTGACTCCCGCGGTCGGTTCGTCGAGATCGACGAGGACCGCGACACGCCCGGCGCCGACGCGATCCGAGAGGTGGGGACGAACTGGATCGCCTTCGCCCGGGGTCCGCTGTTCGCGACGCTGCCGCTGGTCGATGCCAAGACGAAGCAACGCGAGCGCTACCTCAATAGGGTGTACCCGCTGCTGCGGGAACGGGGGGAACGGGTCGACGCGGTGCGCGCCGACACCGGTGGCGTGATGGGCGTGAACTCCCGCACCGGCCTGGCCGGCCTCGAAGCCCTCATGCGCGATCGCATCAACGCCGCGCACATGGCGAACGGCGTCACGATCGTCGACCCGGCCACCACCTACATCGACATCGACGTCTCGATCGGTTCCGACACCGTGGTCCGCCCCATGACGTTCCTCGAAGGGGCCACCTCGATCGGCTCGGACTGCGAGATCGGCCCGTCGGCCCGCCTGATCGACACCGAGGTGGGGGACCGGTGCCGGGTGAGCTTCGCGGTGGCGAACCTCGCGGTGCTGGGCGAGGACGTCGACGCGGGACCGTTCGCCTACCTCCGGCCCGGGGCCGAACTCGCCGATGGTGTCCACGTGGGCAGCTACGTCGAGATCAAGGGCTCCACGGTGGGACGCGGCTCGAAGGTGCCGCACCTGTCGTACGTGGGCGATGCCACGATCGGCGAGGACACCAACATCGGTGCCGCCACGGTGTTCGTGAACTACGACGGCTACGCCAAACATCGGACCAAGGTCGGTGACGGCGTGCGCATCGGGTCGGATACGATGCTGGTGGCGCCGGTGTCCATCGGCGACGGCGCCGTCACGGGAGCGGGTTCGGTGATCACGAAGGACGTCCCGGCAGGAGCGTTGGCGGTGGCGCGAGGGGAGCAGCGCGTCGTCGAGGGCTACCGCGAACGCAAGGACGCTCAGCAGAAGGCTTCCCAACGCAAGGGTGGGCGCGCGGCCACCGGCCGGGCCAGGGATCAGAAGGGGTAGCGGGACCGTGGAGATCATCACCAAGAAGCGGATGATGTTGTTCACCGGCACGATCCACCCGGCGTTGGCGCACGAGATCGCCGATTGCCTCAGCATCCCGGTGAGCCCGTCCCAGCTCCGCAGGTTCGCCTCGGGGGAGATCTACTTCCGGGCCGAAGAGAGCGTTCGTGGCGCGGACGTGTTCGTGGTGCAGACGCACTACGAGCCGGTGAACGAAGCGCTGATGGAACAGCTGATCATGATCGACGCGATGAAGCGCGCCTCGGCCAAGCGCATCACGGCGGTCATCCCGTACTACGGCTACTCACGTCAGGACCACAAGGCGCTCTCGCGCGAGCCCATCAGCGCCAAGCTGGTCGCCGACCTGCTGTCCACCGCCGGCGCCGATCGCGTGATCTCGGTCGACCTGCACTCCGGACAGATCCAGGGCTACTTCGACTACCCGTTCGACCACCTCACCGCCCTGCCGATCCTGTCGAACCACTTCAAGGACACGCTGGGTCTGCACGGCGACGACCTGGTCGTGGTGGCGCCCGACGCCGGCCGCATCAAGACCTCGGAGAAGCTCCGCGAGTACCTGCACGCCGACCTGGCGTTCCTCTACAAGCGGCGCAGCCGTCACGAGGCGCACAAGATCGAGGAGATGGCGGTGGTCGGTGAAGTGCAAGGCCGCCCGTGCGTGATCGTCGACGACATGATCGACACCGCGTCCACGATCTCCAAGGGCGTGCACGTGCTCGCCGAGATGGGTGCGGGACCGATCTACGTCGGCGCCACCCACGGCATCTTCAGCGGCAAGGCGCGCCAGTCCTTGGAAGAGGCGCCGATCGAACAGGTGGTCGTCACGAACACGCTGCCGATCCCCGAAGAGCGCATGTTCGACAAGCTGAAGGTGCTCTCGATCGCGCCGCTGATCGCCAGCGGTCTGCGCGCCGTGTTCGAAGACAGCAGCGTCAGCGAGATCTTCGGCGGCGCCAACCAGGTCTAGTCTGGCTCGGACTACGGGCCGGGATCGATCGATCTGTCCGTAGTCGTCTCAGTCCAGCTCGAGCAGTTCTGGACTGACGACCTCCGGTCGACATCGAGCGTCTCGCACCGTCTCCAGGTCACGGCGCGCTCCACAGGCGACGACCGGAAGGCCTGTTGACGTCCGTCGGGCGTGGTCCCGATCGCCATCGGCCAGGTAGTGACGCGACCGCATCGAGCGATCGCCAGCTGCCGCCGCAGTCACGGCCCCGTAGTTGACCACGGGGCCATCCGGAGAACGCCTCGGGGGGCCAGTCGCTCCCCGAGCTCCTCCGATCCGCCGCAGCTGCCGCCTCCGACCGCAGCCAGCCGTCCAGATTCCGCAAGCGCCGAAGCCGCATCCCGCGTGTCGCGCAGGATCGAGTATGTTCTCGTCGGGCGCCGAAGCATCGAAGCGGGCCAGGATGTAGTCGCCCGTCGACACCTTCAGCGACGATACGGGCTTCCCCGTCCACGCCCGGGCCGATGCCGGTCGCCGTCGGACCTTCCGCATTGTACCCAGCGGCACCGCGCCGGGCGGGTCGTCTTCGGGGTTCGACGCGAAGAACACGTCGAAGTTGAACGGCATGCTCGGTGGAAGCGGCACGATCGTGCGCCTCGGATCGGTGGCGTTCCATCCTCGGCCCGGATCTCGACCGCCGGTCGCCGCCTTCGTCGACCGCGCCGAACATCGGGATCACCACCCGCCTGTTCTATCGGGTCGGTCCACGTCGATGATCGAACGTCACCCGAGTCCGACGGCTCCGCCCTCGGCGCTGATCGAGTCGAGCATCTCGACGTTCGTGGCTGGGTCGGAGCCCGACCGAGGGTCGGACCTCGAGGCACCACGGGCCGGCCGCGTTCTCCCCGCCGGCGATCGACATACGCCGCCCGGATACCGTGCCGCCAGACGGAAGTTGTCGTGCCGATGGAACGACCTCGATGCTGTCGAACGATCGAACGAGCGAGTGCAGGTCGGCATCTGTCGCGCCTTCTCCCGTGCCGATCCATGCGTAGTACGGGAAGCCGTCCACGGCGAAGCGCATGTACCGACCGGGCCACATGGTCCGTCGCCGACCGAAGCACGCAAGGTCGAAGGTGACCGCGAACTCGGATCGTCGACGTTCTGCTCGATCCGCTGCAGGTCCATCCGGAGGGCGAGCACGGCGCCGCCTGGTGGGACGGGTGCCCCGCAGGCCGACCCCGCAAGACCAGGATCGAAGTTCGACAGCTGCAGAGCCTCGTAGTACTCGCAGTCGAAGTTGGCATTGCATCGAGCGTCCTGGGCGGGCTACGGCGTACACCTCGTCCCACGCGATCGTCATGATCGCCTCGTCAGGCGCTACCGCGAACGATGGGTCGACGCATGGCGAGCTTTCCAATCCGTGATCGTGCTCACTGAGCATGAACACGGGGATGATCCATCCGTCGCCCGGAACGCCGCTGAGCCCAGCCCGGCACGGGCGGCGTTCCTCCGGGGTGGGAGATCGCCGCACGCCTCGAGCCGCTGCTCCCGGCGATCGTCGAGTTCGCATCGACCGAAGCGGCCCAAGGTCCATTGATGCACCAGGTACAAGTCGCTCGGGCTCGTGACCGTGAAGCCCTCGATCTGCGCGATGCGTTCAAAGACCTCGTAGTCGGCGCACGGGTCGTCGACGGGCGTCGTGCCCTCAGTTCGGTCGATTGCCCTCACGTCGGGTGGCTCGACCGACGTCGCCGCGGGCCGGGAGGATTCGCGCGCCAGGTGATCCCGCTCGACGCGTTTGCGCCGGTGGTGGCTCATCGAGAGGTTCACCACGGTCTTGCGGAGGTAGGCGGCGAACGCCTCTGGGTTGCGGAGATGGTGGAACCGCCCCGCCACCTTGATGAAGGCCTCGTGGGCGAGGTCCTCGGCCGTGGCCGGCGTCGCCGGTGAGCAGGTACGCCAGTCGGACCGCCTCGGGCGCATGGCGCACGTAGCGCTCTTCCAAGCTCCCCGGCGCCTCGTCGGAAGCGTCGCCAAGCGACTTCGCCTGGATGCGCTCCTCACTGTCCGGTCCCACGATCGCGTTCACCCTATCCGTGCCTCCAGGGTGAAGACGCCTAGGAGCGGCGATCCATCGCGGTCGATGCGGCCCGGGATGTGCCGTTGGTTGGCGTTGGTCGGCCTGGGCTCAGGGGGATGACGTCGGCGAAACGCCCGGCGCCAGGTCCGTCGCCCAGTCGTAGACGACCACGCCCTCGTCGTCGAGGAACTGCACGCGGAGTTCGCCTTCGGTGGCACGAACAGGTGTGACGAAGGGGATGAGTTCGCCATCCTCGAATCCGGAGGTCGCGAACATGACGCTGCCCGACGTCATCCCTCCCTCGATGCTCCATTCAACCTGGTAAAGCCGGGGCATCGCGCCGAACAAGAAGCCACCCCCGTCCACCTGCATGGAAGGCGATGTTCGGGAGCGGACGGGTCGCCGCAGATCTCATCGCTCTCCGGGATGTCGTCGATCGTCAGGTAGATGCATGCCTTGCCGCCTCGACCGTGGACGCCGCGCTCCAATGCAGTCCGAACCCTCGACCGTCGATCGTGTTCACGCCGGGCTGCGGCGTGGGCCCGACGGAGGCTGCGACGTCGGGCGAGCTACTCGGGGTCGGGGTCGCGTCGTGGGATCCGACGGTGCCGACGGACGGCGCGGGCAGCCCGGTGGCCACGATCTTGCCGTTGAGCGCCCCCGCGTCGAGGAAGAACAGGTCGAACGGGAAGTTCATCAAGCTCGGCGGCAGGGGCACCAGCGTTCCGGGCACGGGATCGCTGCCGTCGGACGGGTCGCAGCTCCACGCCGGTGGCTTCCTTCGTGACCGCCCCGAACCGGAATGGCGTGGCGCCGCCCTCGAAGTCGATGTCCCCGCCGCCGGGCATCAGAGCCGTCCACCGCAGCAGTCCTCGACGGGAACGTCGGGCACCGTGAAGTCACCGGTGCCGAACGAGCCTGGCTCGACCGCCCACGCTCACCAACGCCAGGTCGACGTTGCCTCCGTCGCGGTTCGAGGGCGTGAGTTCGAGGCGCCCACCATCGGTGCCCGCGAGCACGTAGGCCGGTGAAGGCGATGGCGTGCCGCTCGCTCCGATGAATCCTTCGTTCGCCAAGGTCAATGCGTTGAGCGCGACCGCTCGATCCTCGTCGGTGACGTCCGGGCCGAAGGATGCCCACGCCACGTAGGGGATCCCACCGGCCACGAACTTGCGGTAGTAGCCACCACCGCAGAGATCCTCGTCGGGCTCTCCGGAGCCGTCGATCGTGAGGGCTTCATCCCGGCTCACGGTGTCCGAGAGCGACCCCCCGCCGAGGGCCTGGTAGTCGATGACCACTTCCATGACCGCGTCGTCACCCGTCATCGTCATCGGCGGTGTCCCGCCGAGGCCGCAGGCCGGCATGGTCAAGCCGAGGTCGCGGTTCGAGAGTTGGAGGAGGGGAAGCGCATCGATCTCGACCTCGGGAGACGGGGACGACGTGCAGATGCTGTTCCCATCCGAGCCACTGGGGCCATAGGAACCGCTGGCACCGTAGGAACCGCTCGCACCGACGAGCCGCTGGCCCGCCGGGATGGCCCGACGAGTCGGTGCACGAGTAGGCGGTCTGCGTTCGCGATCTGCGAACCCAGCGGCCACTGGTTCACCAGGTACCAATCGCTGGGGCTGGTGACGGAGAGGGATTCGATCTGGGCGGTGCGCTCGAACACCGGGTAGCGGCCGGAGTCGTACGGCGAGATGTCCGCCGGCATCAGCCCTCGTTCTCCGGTGCCGTTCAGGGTGCGGATCCCGGCGAACGAGACCCCGGCCAGCGCGATCACCGTCACCACGCTCACCGCGATCGTGCCCAGCTGACGGCGCCGCGCACGCTTCACCACGGGCTCCGGCGCCCGGGACGCGGCGGCGCTCTCGGTGGCCTTGTCCTCGAAGAGTTCGCGGAGGCGGCGCTCCATGTCGTCGTTCATCGGTCCTCACCTCTGATCAGGTCGCGCAGGGTCTCGCTGCCGCGCGACACGAGCGACTTCACGGCGGCGACCGAACACCCCAGGGCTTCGGCCGCGTCGCGCTCGGACAGGTCTTCGTAGTAGCGGAGGACGAGGGCCGCGCGTTGGCGCGGCGGCAGCGAGCCGAGCGCTCGCCACAGGTCCTCGCGTCCGCCGACGTCGGGCATCGACGCACTGCGCGTCACCGCCGCCGACCGCTCGCGTTCCATCCACGCGCGTTCGAGCTTGCGACGGCGCAGCGACGAGGTGTGCAGGTTCACGATCGCCCGGCGCAGGTAGGCGTCGAACGCCCGGCGGTCGCGCAGGTGCTGGAACCGCCCCACGCAGCGGATGAACGCCTCCTGGGCCAGGTCCTCGGCGTGCGCGCGGTCGCCGGTCAACAGGTACGCGAGGCGCACGCCACCCTGGATGTGCCGGGCGTAGAGCTCCTCGATCCCGCCGTCGCCGAGCGCCTCGGTCTCGTCACCGGGTCGATCGACCGTCAACTCGCTCCCCTCATGCATCTCACCCCTCAAGACGCGGGGCACGGACGGAAGGTATCGCGGTTCTGCCACGGTTCTCGGACCCTTTGAGGCGCCCGAGGACGGCCTCGGCCTGATTTCCGTACAATCGGCGGGTTCGCCCCTAGCCTCCCCTGACCACAAGGACCTTGTGTAGCCATGGAAACGAAGCTCAACGCCGAACGACGTTCCGATGCCGGCAAGGGTGTCGCCCGCAAGCTGCGCGCCGCCGGGAAGGTGCCCGCCGTGCTCTACGGCCAGGGCATCGAAGCCACCCCGCTGACGGTCGATGCCCGCGAGTTGCAGCACCTGCTCCACTCCGGCGCCGGCTCCAACGTGCTGGTCGACGTCGTGGTCGAGGGCGAGGAGCACCTCGCCATCCCGCGTGAGATCCAACGTGATCACATCCACGCCAAGTTCGTGCACGTCGACTTCCTGGCGGTCAGCCGCACCCAGACGATCACCGTGAGCGTGCCGGTGGTCGAGACGGGCGAGGCCGTGGGCATCAAGGAAGGCGGCGTCGTCGAGCACCACCTGCGCGAGCTGCAGGTCGAGTGCCTGCCCCAGGACGTGCCCGACCAGATCGAGGTCGACATCACGGACGTCGAGCTCGGCGGCATGATCCACGTCAGCGACCTCGTGGTCCCCACCGGCGTCACGATCCTCACCAACCCCGAGGACGCCGTGCTCTCGATCATCACGCCCGCCGTGCTCCGCGTCGAGGCCGACCTGTCGGTGCCCGGCGAGGAAGGCGTGGAGGCCGTCGCTCCCGAAGAGGCCGAGGGCGAGGAAGGCGAAGAGGGCGCAGAGGCCCCCGCCGAAGGCGAGGGTGCCGAGGCTCCTGCCGCCGAGGAGGGCGGCGAGTCCTGACCCATGGCCTGGCTCGTCGCCGGGCTGGGCAATCCCGGCGACCGGTATGCCACCAGTCGTCACAACCTCGGCCGCATGGTCGCGGAGGAACTCGCGCGCGAAGAACGTGAGCGCTTCCGCAAGGCCCGGTTCCTGCCGGCCGAGATCGCCGAGATCCACCACGGCGGCGAACGCGTCCTGCTGGTGAGGTCCACCCACTTCATGAACGAATCGGGACCCTCGTTCGCCGGCGTGGCCAAGAAGCAGGACATCGAGCCCGCGAACGTGATCGCGGTCCACGACGAACTCGACATCCCCGCCGGCACCCTGCGGGTCAAGCTCGGCGGCGGCACGAGCGGTCACAACGGGCTGAAGTCGTTGCAGCGCGCGCTGCGTACCCCGGAGTTCCTCCGCGTGCGCGTGGGCATCGGGCGTCCGCCCGGCCGGCAGGACCCGGCCGACTTCGTGCTGGAGCCGACCGGCAAGAAGGTCCAGGAGGACCTCACCGCGTGGGTCGACGTCGCGGCCGACGCCGTCCGCGCCCTGGTGGCCGACGGCCTCGCCGCCACCCAGGACCGCTTCCACGGCCAGGGCCCGGCTCGCTGACTTGAGCCGCCCGCTCCGCGTCGTGTGAGGCGCCATTAGACTGTCCCCTCGCTGCACCAGGCCCGTCGCGCCGCGACGAGGCCTGTTCGTGGTGTGGCGGGGAGCGTGGGATGAGCCTGCAGGAGATCCTCGGAGACCTGGTCGCCTCCGAACCGTTCGAGCGGATGCTGCTCGAACGCGCCCGGCCGATCCTCGCGCGGGCCGAGGCCGGCCAGGACTTCGTGATCGCCGGCGTCGCCACGGCGCTCGAGTCCCCGGTGCTCGCCGTGACGGCCGGACCCCGGGAAGCCGAAGCGCTCGAGGACGACGTCGCCGCCTTCCTGGGGGACGACCGCGTCGCCATGCTGCCGGCGTGGGAAGCCCTGCCGTACGAGCAGATCTCTCCCTCGCCCGAGGTCGCGGCCCGAAGGGCCGACGCCCTCCACCGGCTCCGCGCCGCGCGGGGACCGTTCGTGCTGGTCGCGCCCGCGCTCGCCGCGATGCAGGGCGTCATCCCCACGCTGGGCACGGTCCCGCCGCTGCAACTGGTGTCCGGCAGGGAGCTCGCGCCCGACGACCTGGCCGAGCGGCTCGTCGAGCTCGGCTACACGCGGGCCGACGTGGTGGAGCACCGCGGCGAGTTCGCCGTTCGGGGCGGCGTCGTCGACGTCTTCCCCGGTACCGCCCGGCGTCCCGCGCGACTGGAGTTCTGGGGCGATGAGATCGAGTCGCTGCGCGAGTTCATCCCGTCCACGCAGTTGTCCACCGAGAAGGTCGCCTCGGTCGACGTGCCGCCCGTCCGGGAGCTGATCCCCGACGACGCCCTGCGCGCCCGGGCGCTCGAGCGCGCACAGGAGCACGCGGACCGGTTCGCCGACGGGCTCCAGCGGCTGGCGGACGGGTTGTTCGTGGAAGGCGCGGAATCGCTGGCGCCGCTGCTGTTCGACGAGATGCCCACGCCCGCCCAGCTGCTGCCCGAAGGCGCCTGGGTGGTGGTGGCCGATTCGCATCGTTCGTTCGACCGGGCGCGTCAGGCACACCAGGAAGCCGAGGCGCTCGCCGAGGCGATCGAGTGGCCCAGCGCACGGGCGCTGCGCTCGCTCGACGATGCGCTCGAAGGCCGGGTGCAGCTGCGGCTCACGGAGTTCGCCGAAGGTCTCGACCTCGGCGTGCGCACCTGGGGCACGGCCCAGGGCAATGCCGCCGAGCTCGCCGAGCGCTTCCGCGATCTCCGCGAGCGTCGGTACCGCGTGGTGGTCACGGCGCACGGGCACGGGTCGCTCGAGCGCGCCAAGGAGGTGGTGGGCGCCGTCGACGACGCGGTCGAATCGCCCCTGGCCTCCGGATTCGTGTTCGAAGCGGCGAAGCTGGCCGTGGCCACCGAGGAGGACCTGTTCGGTTCGCGCCGCCACACCCGGACCGCGCCGCGGTTCACCCGGCGCAAGACCGAGTCGATCGCCGACGAGCTGGAACCGGGGGATTTCGCCGTCCACCGCATCCACGGCGTGGGGCGCTACGTGGGCATCACCCATCGCGAGCTCGCCGGGGCCGAACGCGACTACCTGATCCTGGAGTACGCGCAGGGCGACAAGCTGTTCGTGCCCTCGGACCAGGTGGGCATGGTGGCGCGCTACATCGGCGGCGACGCGCCCCGTCTGCACCGCATGGGTGGCAGCGACTGGGCACGCGCCACCACCAAGGTCAAGCGCGCCGTCCGCGACATGGCGGGCGAACTCGTGCGCCTCTACACGGTGCGCATGTCGGTGCCCGGCCACGCGTTCGGACCCGATACGCCCTGGCAGCAGGAGCTGGAGGACGCCTTCCCCCACGAGGAGACCTCGGACCAGGTCACCGCGATCGACGAGGTGAAGGCCGACATGGAGCTCGCCAAGCCCATGGACCGGCTGATCTGCGGCGACGTGGGCTTCGGCAAGACCGAGATCGCCGTGCGTGCGGCGTTCAAAGCGGTGATGGAGGGCAAGCAGGTGGCGGTGCTGGTGCCGACGACGCTGCTGGCCGAGCAGCACTTCATCACCTTCAGCGAGCGCTTCGCGCCCTTCCCGGTCACCGTCAGGATGCTGAGCCGGTTCGTGAGTCCGGCCCAGCAGGCCGAGACGGTGCAGGACGCCAAGGACGGCAAGGTCGACGTCGTGATCGGCACGCACCGGCTGCTGGGCAAGGACATGGCGTTCAAGGACCTGGGCCTGCTGGTGGTCGATGAGGAGCAGCGGTTCGGCGTGGCCCACAAGGAGCGGCTGAAGCAGTTCCGTGCCAGCGTCGACGTGCTGACGATGACGGCCACGCCGATCCCGCGCACGCTGGAGATGGCGCTCACCGGCATCCGCGAGATGAGCACGATCGACACCCCGCCCGAGGACCGCCAGCCCGTGCTCACGTACGTCGGGGCGTATGACGAAGGGCTGTCGCTCGGTGCCGTGCGGCGTGAACTCCTGCGTGAGGGCCAGGTCTTCTGGGTGCACAACCGGGTGGCCACGATCGACCGGCACGCGGCGTGGCTCCAGGAGCAGCTCCCCGATGCGCGCGTCGTCACCGCGCACGGGCAGATGGACGAGGACCTGCTCGAGCAGCAGATGATGCGGTTCTGGAACCGCGAGGCCGACGTGCTGGTGAGCACCGTCATCATCGAGAGCGGCCTCGACGTCCCCAACGCGAACACCTTGATCGTCGACCGCGCCGACGCGCTGGGGCTGTCGCAGATGTACCAGTTGCGAGGTCGCGTGGGCCGCAGCACCGAGCGGGCGTTCGCCTACTTCTTCTTCGCGCCGCAACGGGAGATGACCGACGAAGCCCGCGAGCGACTGGCCACGATCAGTGCGAACCAGGCGCTGGGCTCGGGCTTCAAGATCGCGTTGCGCGACCTGGAGATCCGCGGTGCCGGCAACCTGCTCGGCGCCGAGCAGTCCGGCCACATCGCCGCGGTCGGCTTCGACGCGTACGCCCGCATCCTCCAGGAGTCGATGGCCGAGATGAAGGGCGAGCCGATCGTCGAGGAGAAGGAGCTGCGCATCGATCTGCCGGTGAAGGCGTTCATCCCGCCCGGATGGGTTGCGCAGGAAGCGCTGCGGCTCGAGCTCTACCGCCGGATCTCGCTGGCGGCCGATCACACCGTGCTCGAGCAGATCCGCGCCGAGACCGTCGACCGGTACGGCGCGCTGCCCGAGCAGGTCGAGACCTTGTTCGCGATCGCCTCGCTGCGGATCACGGCGCGCGCGCTGGGCGTCGAGGAGATCTCGACGTTCCGCGAACAGGTGCGGCTCAAGCCCGTCGCGATCCCCGAGGCCCTGCAGCTCGACCTGGAGGAACGGGTCTACAAGGCCGGATTCCATCCCGAGACCCAGACCCTGAACCTCGTGCCCGAGCGTGTGTTCGGCAAGGATCTGGCCGAATTCGTGGAGCGGTGGCTGCTCGAGGCGGCCACCGGCGACAACGTCGCCCCCGCATGACGGTTCTGTGACGGCCCGGGGCGTGCACGCGGTGCCCGCGTAGACTGAGCGTTCGTGAATCCCCGAACGCTCCGCCTCATCGCCGTGTCCGCCGTCGCCGTCGTGGTGTTCGCTGCCTGCAGCGACGCCGAACCCTCCCCGTCCGAAGGCGTCGCCGCTTCGGTTTCCGGCACCGACATCACCGACGCCCAGCTGGCCAAGCAAGCGCAGCTCTTCACCTTCCTGGCCGCGCTGAACCAGCAGCCCTGCGGCGGGCCCGCCCCCGAGGGCGAGTCCCAGGACACCGTCTGCAACCGGTTCGCGCTGACGAACACGATCCAGCAGACGGTCGTCGCCGACTACGCCGAGGCCAACGACGTCGCGGTCACCGACAAGCAGGTGAGCGACATCGTCGCCAACCTCGACCAGCAGCTCGGCGCCGACAAGGTGGACGAGCAGCTCACCACGCTGAAGCTCACCCGCGATGATCTGAACGAGCTCGCGCGTCAGGTCCTGGTGTTCCAGGACGTGCAGAAGAAGGTGGTCGAGCAGGAGTTGGGCGATGACGTGCTGCGCGCCCAGTACGACAAGGACATCCTGCAGTACACGACCGTGCAGGTGGAGCACATCCTGGTCGAAGACCGAGGCCGAGGCCCAGGACGTCTACCAGCAGGTCACCGCACCCGGCGCCACCGACAAGGACTTCCAGGACCTGGCCAAGGAGGTCTCGACCGATCCGAGCGCCAAGCAGAACGGCGGCAGCCTCGGCAGCGCGGTGGCCTCCACCTACGTGCCGGAGTTCGGCGAAGCCGCGGCGGCGCTCGAGCCCGGCGAGATCTCCCAGCCGGTGCAGACCGAGTTCGGATGGCACGTGATCAAGCTGGTCAGCAAGGACGTCACGCCGTTCGAGGAAGCCAAGGCGCAGCTGATGCAGACCCAGGCCTCGACCGTGTTCAGCGACTGGCTCCGCACGCAGTTCGACGAAGGCAACCTCGAGGTGAACCCGAAGTACGGCCGGTTCGACGAGGAGACCCTCACCGTGGTGGCGATCGACAGCACCGACCCCAGCGCCACCGCGAGCGCGACCGCGTCGCCGGGCGTGCCGACACCGACGGTGGCCTCGCCCACGCCGTGAGCTCCACGCCGGTGGATCCGGGACCTCCGAGCGCGGACGAGTTGCTCTCGCACGTGCCCGAAGGCCCCGTCCCGTCCTCCCAGCACGGCCAACGGTTGCTCGACGTCGTGCGCGTGATGGCGCGCCTGCGCGCGCCCGACGGATGCCCGTGGGACGCCGAGCAGACCCATCGAACGCTGGCTCGCCATCTCCTGGAGGAGACGCACGAGCTGATCGAGGCGATCGAAGCCGACGACGACGACGCGATGCGCGATGAGCTCGGCGATGTGCTGCTCCAGGTGGTCTTCCACGCGCAGCTGGCGGCCGACGACGGCCGGTGGGACGTCGACGACGTCGCCGAGGGCCTGGTGAAGAAGCTGATCTACCGCCATCCGCACGTGTTCGGCGAGGTCGACGTCACCGGGGCGGACGAGGTCCTGGTGAACTGGGAACAGCTCAAGGCGGCCGAAGCCGAAGCCCGCGTCGCGAACGGGCCCGGCGACGGCGAGCCCGCGCGTCGTCCGCGGGTCGACGAGGACATCCCGGCGTCGCTGCCTGCGCTCGCACGCGCCTCGAAGGTCCAGCGGCGCGCGGCCGGGCGGGGGTTCGCCTGGCGCACCCCCGACGGTGCGTTCGCCGCCCTCCGAGAGGAGGTCGAGGAACTCGCGAACGCCGAGGACCCCGCCGACATCGAGGACGAGGTGGGCGACGTCCTGTTCGCGACCGTGGCGGTGGCTCGCACGATGGGGGTTGACGCCGAGACCGCGTTGCGCCGAGCCGTCCGCGGGTTCGCGCGAACGGTACGAACGCTTCGAGGCCCTGGCCGCCGAGCGAGGGATCGACGTCGAGGCGGCCGACGAGGACGAGGTCCGGGCGCTGTTCCGCCTCACGAAGGAGCCGTAGCGGGGTGGACGCCCCGGCCATCGATCGAGCGGTTCGATGGCGGATCTACGCCGGTCTGCGCGACACGTCCGCGGTCCCGACGACCCCCGCGATCGCCGGAGCCCTCGGGATCGGGATCGGCGACGTCGAAGCGTCGCTCCGGCGGTTACACGAGGCACACGTGCTGGTCCTGTACGAGGGCACCACCGAGGTGCGGATGGCGCTGCCCTTCGCGGCTCGCGCCACGCCGTTCGCCGTCCAGGTGGGGGACCGGCGATGGTGGGCCAACTGCGCGTGGGACGCCTACGCGATCCCTGCAGCGCTCGGCGTCGAGGACGCCGTCATCGACACCGATTGTCCCGACTGCGGCGAGGTGATGCGGCTGGAGATCCGTGCGGGTGAGGCACGTGCCGCCGACGCCCTCGTCCACTTCCTGGTGCCGGCATCCAGGTGGTGGGACGACATCGTCTTCACCTGACGCACCATCCGAGCCTTCCGGTCGGAGGGACATGTCCGGACCTGGTGCGAGCGGGAAGGCGTCGAGCCGGGGGAGACGCTGGACCTCGCCACCACGTGGGCGCTGGCTCGGGCCTGGTATCACGACCGGTTGCGCGAAGACTGGGAGCCGCGGTCCCGCGACGCTTCGCAGGCGATCCTGGCGTCTCTGGGTCTGGTGGGCAGGTCGTGGACGCTGCCGCTGTGACAGCATCGGCTCGATGGATACCGCGTTGATCCCGTCCCGCACCCAGATCGAGGACACCGCGGAACGCATCGCGCCCCACGTGCGTCGGACGCCCGTGCTCGAGGTGCAGGCGGGCACCTTCGGTATCGAGGCCCCGCTCGTCCTGAAGCTCGAGCTGTTGCAGGTGACCGGGTCGTTCAAGCCGCGCGGCGCGTTCAACCGCATGCTCACGGCCCAGGTGGGGGAGAGCGGCGTGGTGGCGGCGAGCGGCGGGAACTTCGGCCTCGCGGTGGGTCACGCCGCGCGCGAGCTGGGCCACCGTGCGGAGATCTTCGTGCCGTCCACGTCGCCGGTGTCGAAGATCGACCGGGTGCGAGCCACGGGTGCCGAGGTGCGCGTGGTCGAGGGCTACTACGACGATGCGTCCCAGGCCGCCGCCGCGCGACAGGAAGCGACCGGTGCCGTGTGGATGCATCCCTACGATCAGCCCGAGGTGGTGGCCGGCCAGGGCACGATCGGCCTCGAGCTCTCCCAGCAGGTACCCGACGCCGACACGGTGGTGGTGAGCGTGGGCGGCGGCGGACTGATCGGCGGGATCGCGGCCTGGTTCGCGAGCGAGGTCGCGGTGGTGGCCGTCGAGCCGGTGACCTCCGCGTGTCTCGGGAGCGCCCTGGAAGCCGGCGAACCCGTCCCGGTGGAGGTCGCCGGCATCGCGGCGGACTCGCTGGGCACCCGCATGGTCGGCGACATCGCCTTCGCCGTGGCTCGTGAGCACGTCGGGACGGCGGTCACGGTCACCGACGACGCGATCCGTGAGGCGCAGCGCGCGATCTGGCGCGAGTTCCACCTGATCGCCGAGCCCGGAGGGGCGACCGCCCTGGCGGCGCTCATGGCGGGTGCCTATCGCCCTCGGAGCGGCGAACGGATCGTCGTCCTGGTGTGCGGCGCCAACGGCGACCCTGCGCCCGTGCTCGGCGCCTGAGCGCGCCACCGTCGTCGAGTAGGCTCACCGGCCGTGACGAACGCCACCGACTTCGATCGCGCCTTCGCGTTGCAGCGCTGGGTGCTGGAGACCAGTTCCACCCGCACGGTCGACCTCCCGTGGGGCACGGCGTTCTTCCACGACGAGTACCCGCTGAAGTACGACGCCAACCTCGCCTTGCTGGACCGGCCGCTGGGCACGTCGTCGGTGGCAGCGGTCGACGAGGTGATGGAGGACCTGTACGCGGGGTTCCGTCACCGCGAGATCGAGGTGCGCTCGGACGAGGACGCCGGCCGCCTCGCGATGGGTCTGGCCGAACGCGGCTACGCGGTGGAGTCCCTGGTGGTCATGGCCCACCGTCGCGATCCCGATCGCGAGCCGGCCGCGGACCAGGTGGAGGAGGTCGACGTGGCCACGGTCCGGGATCTGCACATGGAGATCACCCGGCGCGAATCGTGGGGCAAGGAGGCCGGGATCGCCGAGATCATGGTGGCGCACCGCGACGCCCTCGTCGCCAGCGTCGATGCGCGGATCTTCGCCCAGCGCATCGACGGAGTCGCTGGCGGGTTCGTGCGAGCTCTACGTGCACGGCGACGTCGCGCAGGTCGAAGACGTCGGCACGCTCGAGGAGTTCCGTGGCAAGGGGGTGGCACGCAACATCGTGCTGCGCGCGGTGGCACGAAGCGCGGGCGGCGGGCGCCTCGCTGGTGTTCCTGTTCGCCGACGCGAACGACTGGCCGCAGCATCTCTACGGGCGGTTGGGGTTCGATGTGCTCGGCCCGTCACGGCTGTTCACCCGCCTGCCGGAAGGGGAGCGCACGGACCCGTCGAAATCCCAGGACGCGTAACCTCGTCCGGTACCATCGTCCCCCGATGTCGCTGATCGAATCCCTTCACGCCCGCGAGATCCTGGACTCCCGCGGCAACCCCACCGTCGAGGTCGACGCATGGCTCGACGACGGCGCGTTCGGGCGGGCAGGCGTGCCCTCCGGGGCCTCCACGGGCGAGCACGAGGCGCTCGAGCTGCGCGACGGCGACCAGCGGTACGGCGGCAAAGGGGTCCGCACGGCGGTCGACGCCGTGAACACCTCGATCAGCGGCGTGCTCCTGGGACTCGACGCGTTCGACCAGCGCGCGGTGGACGACGCGCTGCTCGCGCTCGACGGCACCGCGACGAAAGCGTCGCTGGGCGCCAACGCGGTGCTGGGCGCCTCGCTCGCGGTGGCTCGCGCCGCCGCCGACTCGGCGGGCCAGCCGCTCTGGCGCTGGGTGGGCGGACCCAACGCGCATGTGCTGCCCACGCCGATGATGAACGTGATCAACGGCGGCGCGCACGCCGACAACGAGCTCGAGCTCCAGGAGTTCATGGTGATGCCCGTCGGGGCCGCGTCGTTCTCCGAAGGGCTCCGCTGGGGTGCCGAGGTCTTCCACGCGCTGAAGGCGCTCCTGCACGAGAAGGGCTTGGCCACCGGCGTGGGCGACGAAGGCGGGTTCGCGCCCGAGATCGCCACGGCGTCCGAGGCCCTCGAATGGCTGCTTCGGGCGATCGAGAAGGCGGGCCTCACCCCCGGCGACGACGTCGCCCTGGCGATGGACCCGGCGATGTCCGAACTCGCGAACGACGGACGCTACCGCTTGGAAGGCGCCGATCGAAGCGCCGAGGACATGATCGCGTTCTGGTCCGACCTGCTCGACCGGTTCCCCATCGTCTCGCTCGAAGATCCGCTCGGAGAAGACGACTGGGAGGGCTGGGCCGCGCTCACCGTCGCGCTGGGCTCGCGCGTGCAGGTGGTGGGTGATGACCTGTTCGTCACGAACAGCGAGTTCCTGGAGCGCGGACTGCGGGAGGGCGCCGCGAACGCGATCCTGATCAAGGTGAACCAGATCGGCACGCTCACCGAGACGCTCGACACGATCGACCTCGCCCGCCGGAACGCCTACGCCACGGTGATCAGCCATCGCAGCGGCGAGACCGAGGACACCACGATCGCCGATCTCGCCGTGGCGACGAACGCCGGGCAGATCAAGACGGGCGCGCCCAGCCGCGGCGAGCGCACGGCCAAGTACAACCAGCTCCTGCGTATCGAGGAGGAACTGGGGGAACAGGCGCGCTACGCGGGCGTCTCGTACATGGCGGGAGCGGGATAGGGCATGAGCTCCGCGGTCCCTTCCCCGGCTCCCGCGACGCGACGACCGCCCCAGATCGCGTCGAGGGTGCGCACCGCCGAGAAGAAGGCGCGTGCCTCGCGCGCCCGGCGCGTGCGGTTCACGGCGCGTGCCACCGTGCTCGGCATCGTGGTGCTGATCCTGCTCACGCTGGCCCTGGCCCCGCTGCGCACGCTGCTCGATCAACGCGGCCAGCTGACGAAGCTCGAACAGCAGACGGCCGAACTCGAATACCGCAACGCCCAGTTGGAGCAACGCATCGCCCAGCTCAACGATCCGGTCTACCTCGAGCGCATCGCGCGCGAATGCCTGGGCATGATCGAACCGGGTGAGACCGCGTTCGTGTTGATCCCGAAGCACGGCGCGCTGCCCGCGCCGCAGTGCTAGTGGCTCACGCGCCCGGTTCGTCGAACTCGATGTTGTCCGACTCGCACACCTGCACGTAGCCCACGTCCATGTAGATCTTGTTCGACGTGGGGTTCGCGAGATCGGTGTACAGGAAGCAGGCCTGCGCGCCGGCGTCCATCAGCGCCTGGCTCGCGGATGCCACCAGGTGCGAGGCGAACCCGCGACCGCGCTCCTCGGGCGGGGTGTAGACGGGCCCGATCCGCGCTCCCAGCGGGAACGTCGAGAACCCGGTCATCGAGCGAGGGCGTCCGTCGTCCTCCCACAACCAGAACCCCACGTCGTCTCCCTCGCCGAAGCTGCCGTCGAGCCGCGAGCGCTGCCGCGAACGCTCGGCCAGTTCGGGCGGGAGCGCTTCGTCGGCGAAGGCCTCGTTCCAGGCTTCGATCAGGGGACGGTCCTGCGGACCGGCCCGCCGGGGCGAGCCGGACGATCCACGGGCAGGGATCACTCGTGTGAGCTCGAACACGCCTTGGGCCACCGACACCCTCGGCACCTGGCCCGTCCCGGCGGCCCAGCGCCGGGCGAAGCGGCCGGCCCACGGGCGGTTGCCGACCACGCCGGGCGCGAGGGGGTCGTCGCTCGCGATGGCGTCCACCAGTGCGTCGAGCGCGGGCTCGTGGACCGGATCGGCGAGCGCCACGTTGTGCGGCGGCGTGCGCACGGCCGCCGCGACGACCTCGTCGTCCTCGAGGACGGTCCACAGCCGGAACTCGGGGTACACCTCTGGCTGCGTCACCAAGGTGTGCACGATCATGATCGGCAGCTGGTTGCGCGCGGGCTCGCGCATCAGGAACGGGCTCGCGAGCGCGCGGAACGTCTCGACGTCGTCGTGTCGCTGCGCGTCCATCGCCCGAGGATACGGGTTCACCGTTCCCTGCTACGGTCGGCGCATGGCAACCGTCACCACGTTGGGCCGCGGCGTCGCGACGGCCGTGCCCACCGAGATGGAGATGACGCTGCGACTCTGGGCGCAGGAGGCGGCGCCCGGCGCGGCCCTCGATCGTGTCGCCGGACGCGACGCACAGCTCCGGTCCCTGCTGGACGACCTGGGGATCCCTGCGCCGGCGCGAACCACCGCCCGTGCGTCCGTCGAGGCGGTGACCCGCTGGGACGAGGCCACCCAGTCGCAGGTCGTCCTGGGGTACCGAGCCGACGCGGTGACGTCGGTCCGCTTCGGCGACCAGGCGGTCGCCGGCCGCGTGATGCGCGAGGCCACCGCCCCTTCGATCGGTGCCCAGGTCCAGGGCCCCTGGTGGCGGATCCCGCCCGACGATCCCGCCCGGCTCCAGGCCTGCCGGCTGGCGGTCGACGATGCCCGGGCGCGTGCCCAGGCCTACGCCGAGGCGGCGGGCGCGCGGCTGGGAACCCTGGTCACGATCGTCGATGCGGGTGCGAGCGCACCGGGGACGCCGAAGGCGGACCGCATGATGGTCGGGATGGCGCTCAGTGGCGGCGCCGAGCTCGACGTCTCGTCTGGAGAGCTCCAGGTGAGCGCATCGGTCGAGGTCACCTTCGATCTGACGGCACCGTAGCTGTGCGCGGGCCCTCCGATTGACGCGCTGCGGCGATTCCCGCACACTTGGCATCTTGCCGTCCGGTGAAGCGCCGGACACCACGAAGGAAAGAGGTTCCTGACATCGCAGAGATCGAGATCGGCTCGACCGTCGACGGCACCGTCGAGCGCATCACCCCCTACGGCGCGTTCCTGAAACTCGAGGACGGACGCCTGGGGCTCGTCCACATCTCCGAGATCGACCGCAACTACGTCAAGGACGTGCACGACCATCTCCGCGAAGGAGACGTCGTCCAGGCGAAGGTTCGCGCGATCAAGGAGGACGGCAAGATCGACCTCTCGATCAAGGCGCTGCAGGATCCTCCCGCCGAACGCCGCCCCCGTCGCGGCTCGGACCCCGAGTTCGAGCACATGCTGAAGAAGTTCATGAAGCAGAGCGAAGAGCGGCTGGTCGACGTCAAGCGCGCGGTCGAGCACAAGCGCAAGTAGCGCCGCCTACCCCCGATCGTCCCTCCGGAGTTCGAAGGTGTGTTCGTCGCACGCCGCACCCTTGAAGGTCGTGCGAACCGTGGCGATCCGCCGCATGCCCAGACGTTCGGCCACCGCGATCGACGGTGCGTTCCTGGTGTCGGTCACCGCGCGGATCCTCGCGGCACCCTGACGGTCGAAGGCGTAGTCGATCAGTGCGCCGACGGCCTCGGTGGCGAACCCGCGACCGCGGGCGCCGGGGTCGAGGGTGTAGCCGATCTCGGCCGTGGGTGGATCGCCGGCGTCGAGCACCAGCGCGCAGTCGCCCAGCAACCGGGCGGTCGCGCGTTCGGCGATCGCGAACTGGAACCATTCACCGGGGACGCCCGGGTCGGTGCCCAGCATCTCTGCGACGAACGCCTCCGCCTCGGCATGGGTGTAGTCCTGCCAGGACTGGTATCGAGCCACGTCGGGATCCCCTCGATAGGCGGCGAACGCCTCCACGTCGTCCCGCTCGAACCGCCGCAGCACGAGCCGCTCGGTCTCGATCGAGGTGAACGCGGGGTCACGCGCCATGATCCCGCCCTGCGATCGCCTCGAGGTAGGCCCGTCCCCTGGGTGAGAGCCGGTAGCCGACCTCCAAGCTCAGGGTGAGTCCCAGCGCCTTGAGCTTGCGCACATCGGCCTTGAACGCCAGGCGTTCTCGACCCATCGACGCGGCGAGATCGGCGGCGCGCACGCCTGGACGAGCGGCGATCATGGCGAGCGTCGCCGCCGTCCAGGGTCCGTGGTCGCTGCGCCCGTCCATGCCGGCCAGCTTCGCATCGATGGTCTCCACGTCGCGTTCGGAAAGGTCTGTCGTCGCCGGCGAGGACGTCGCGAGGGTCGGGTTCGTCGACCATGTGGAAGCGCACCCGGGTCACGGGTGTCGACGGGTCGCCGCGCAGATCGGCGACCAACGCCGAGGCGTCCTCGTACCCCGCCGACCTCGCCTCCACGTCGGTGATCGACCCCGGCTCCACCGTCGACACCTCGTCGACCTCGAGCATGCCGGCGATCGTCCGATAGCGGTGACCGACGATCGCCTGCCGTGTCCTCCACCGGCGGAACGTGAGCGTCACCGAGCCGTCGGCGATCCCGGGCGCGAGCCTCGACGCGAAGAGCATGGTCCGGATGCTACCGGCCGGTCCTCGTCGCCTCTGCCACCATGGGCTCATGCAGGCACCGTTGCCCACCGCCCAGCGATCGTTGCGCGCGGCCGACGTCGTGGCGGTGGCCGAGCAGCTGGGGCGCGAGCCCACGACCCCGTTCACGGTGGTGGCGCGATGCACCGGCGGACACCCGCTCGTGATCCGCAACGCGCCGATCGACGCCCACGGCGATCCGTTCCCGACCACGTACTGGCTCACCTGCCCCACCGCGGTGAAGGCCGTCGCCCGGGTGGAGTCCGGCGGTGCGATCGCCCGCATGAACGACCGGATCCATGCGGACGAGGCGTTCGATCGGGCCGTGGAGGCCGCCCATCGCGCCTACGCCGCCGACCGCGCCACCGACCTCGAGACGGCGCGCGGCTGGGGCGGGGTGGCGGGCACGCGCACGGGCGTGAAGTGCCTGCACGCGCACTACGCCTACCACCTGGCGGGTGGCGAGGATCCCGTCGGGGCCTGGACCGCCGCACAGATCGAGCCGGTCCATGCCGAGCAGCGACCGGGACGCGTGGCCGCGATCGACCAGGGCACGAACTCGATCCGGCTCCTCGTGGTCGAACCGGGCACGCCGCCCACCGAGCTCGCGCGCGACATGGTGATCACGCGGCTGGGCAAGGACGTGGACCGCACCGGTCGCCTGGACCCGGAGCGATTGGCCCGCACCGTGGAGGTGCTCGCCACGTTCTGTCGCCGTGCGCGCGCGCTCGGGGCCGAGCGCATCCGCGTGGGCGCCACGAGCGCCGTGCGCGACGCCGAGAACCGCGAGGCGTTCGTCGAGGCCGTGCGCCGGCACAGCGGCGGCGCCCCGGAGATCATCACCGGTGAGCAGGAGGCCGGGCTGTCGTTCCTCGGCGGGACGCACGGGCTCGATCCGGGCGAGGGCCCGTTCCTGGTCCAGGACATCGGCGGCGGTTCGACCGAGTTCGTCGTGGGGACCGAACCCGGCCGCGCGGAGCATGCGATCTCGACGCAGATGGGGAGCGTGCGCCTCACCGAACGCCACGTCCGTCTCGACCCTCCCTCGCGGGAGGAACTCGCTGCGCTGGCGACCGAGGCGACGGACACCCTGATCGGGGTCGAAGCCGCCGTGCCGGTGCGGGAGGCTCGAACCTTCGTGGCCGTGGCGGGGACCGCGACCACGATGCAGGCGATCGCGCTCGGCCTGGATCGCTACGACCCCGACCTGATCCATCGCACCACGCTCACCCTGGCCGACGCCGAACGGGTGCTCGGCGATCTGGCGGCGATGACCGACGCGGAGCGTGCCGCCATGGTGGTGATGGCCCCCGGGCGCGGGGACGTGATCGTCGCCGGCGGCGTGGTGCTGGTCGAAACGATGCGCTCCTTCGGGTTCGACCGTGCCCTGGTGAGCGAGACCGACATCTTGGACGGTCTCGCCTTCGAGATGCTCGACATCCGGTAACCTCATCGGCCGTATGCCGAAGCGATCCCGGGACAAGCAACTCGCCAAACTCGCACAGCGACGCCAGGCCGAGCGCCGCGCCGCCAAGCGGCGCCGCGATCTCACGATCGGGCTCGTCGCCGGCGGGATCGCGTTGATCCTGGTGGCGGTCGGCGCGTTCATCCTGTTCGGGGGCGGCGATGACCAGACCGACGCCGCGAGCCCTTCGGTGTCGGCCGAGCCCGGCACCCAGACCGGCACGGTCACTCCGCAGTGCGATCGCGCCAAGGTCGCCTGCGGCGGGACGGTGCCGCGAAGACGGCAAGCCCAAGCCGCACGTTCGACGGCGCCGCCGAAGATGACGATCGACCCGTCGACATCCTACACGGCCACCATCGAGACCTCGTGCGGCACCATCGAGATCGAGCTGCTGCCCAAGATCGGCTACCGAAGGGGTCAACAGCTTCGTGTTCCTGGCGCAGCAGGGCTTCTACGACGGCTCAGCCTTCCACCGGATCGTGGAGGACTTCGTGATCCAGGGAGGCGACCCGCGGGCGACCGGCACCGGTGGCCCGGGCTATCGAGTTCCCCGTCACCTCGCCGGAGGTGTCAGCTTCGACGCACCCGGCGTGCTCGCCTACGCGAACAGCAGACCGGAGCCAACGGGAGTCAGTTCTTCTTCACGCTGGCTCCGACCCCGAACCTGGATCCGCCACAGCAGTACACGATCTTCGGCACCGTCACGAAGGGGCATGGATGTGGTCGAGAAGATCGGGCCGCGCACCACGTGGGCGCCCGTGCCGGGGCGACCAGAGCGCGCCGCCGGGCCCGGTGTACATCGACTCGGTGACGATCGCCGAGTCCTAGGCGTTACAGCCGGACCACGTTCGGCGAATCCATCCCTATCGGCTCGGGGTCGACACATCGCCCTTCACTCCGGGGGACGCGTGCGTTCCGAGCCTAGGCGATGTCCGCCCGGCATCAAGCACCCGGATCGGCGAGCCAGGCGTCGATCGCGCGGCCCAGCTCGGCCTTGCGCTCGTCGTCGGCGAACGAGACGTCCACCCCGGTCCGGGCGATCGCGGCGAGCTCCTCGTCGCTCAGGCCCCATGCCCGGCGGGCGGCCTCGTACACCGGGGTGAGCCATCCGCCGCCGAACATCGGCGGATCGTCGGAGTTGAGCGTCACCACCACGCCCGCGCTTCCGCAACCGAAGGAACGGATGGGCCTCGAGCGAGGGGTAGACGCCGGTGGCCACGTTGGACAGTGGCGAGACCTCCAAGGGGATCCGTCGTTCGGCGAGCGTCTCCACCAGCTGGGGATCGTCGATCGCACGAACGCCGTGTCCGATGCGGTCCGGCGCGTAGTGCTCGAGCGTCTCCCACACGTTCTCGGGCCCGGCCCATTCGCCGGCGTGCGGTACCGAACCCAGGCCGGCCTCCTTGGCTTCGGCGAACAGCGACGCGAACGGGGCGATCGCCGCCACCTCGCTGCCCGCACAGTTGAGCGCCACCACGCCGCGGCCGGCGAACTTCCGCGCGACCTCGAGCGTGCGGCGTCCCGCGTCCATCCCGGCATCGCGCACCACGTCGGGGGTGAGCCGCACCGCGGTACCGGTCGCGCGTTCGCCGGCGGCGAGCCCGTCCAGCAGTGCCTCGATGGGCCCGAACCAGTCCTCGCCCATCGTGGCGGCATGCGCCGACGGGGTGAAGACCGCCTCGGCGTAGCGCACCCCGGTGGCGGCGAGGTCCTCGGCGACCTCCCGGCCCAGACGCTGGTAGTCCTCCAGCCGCGTCATCAGGCCGCACACGGCGATGTACTGCGCGATGAAATCCTCCGGTCCGCTGAACCGCCAGCCGGTCTCGGTGAGGCCGGACGGTACCGGCACGCCGTTGCGCTCGACGAGTTCGAGCACGGTGGCGACCCGCATCGCCCCCTCCATGTGGATGTGGAGTTCGGCCTTGGGGAGCGCACGGAGGTCTCGCATCCACGGATGGTAGCGTCGGCTCCATGCACCGCGCCCGCGGCGATCGTTCGGTCGAGCGTCATCGTGTGCTCGATGCTCCTGGCCTCGTGCACGGTGCACCTGGGATCCGACGAGGCGGCGTCGAGCGCTCCGGGGTCGTTCCACCGCCAGGACCTGGACGCGATCGTGCTCACCCCCGACGATGCGCCGCCCGGCACGGGCTACGCCGAGGCGTTGTCCGGGTTCCAGGACCTGGACGCGTTCGCGAAGGACGCACAGGAGCGGAGCGACCTCGTCGACGACGGGTTCGTGGTGGGTCACGTGTCGCTGTTCGGTCCCGCGGGGTGGTCGGGTCCGGGGTCGGGGGAGCTGCCGCTCGACGCGCCGTTCGCCCAGGGCATCACCGGGTTGTTCACGACCGCCGACGGCGCCGCCAGTGCCTACGGGCGGTTCGGCCAGGATCTGCGGACGCGACAGTTCGACCGTTCCGAGGAGCTCCCGGCGCCCGACCTGGGCCAGGAGTCCTTCGCGCTGGAGGGGACCTCGGGCGGGTCGCACCTGGTGATCGTCGTGTGGCGTGACGACAACCTGGTCCTGGCCGTGTCCGGTTCGGGCGTGCTGGACGCCGACGACGTGCGGGCGCTCGCCTCGCTCGTCCGCGCCCGCGCCGACCGATGAACGCACCTCGCCAGATCGGATCCCGTTCCGGCGGCGGGGTGGGCTAGGCTCGCCCAGCATGGAAGGCACCCACCCGCGTGTCCCCATGGGCGAGCCGGGGCACCGCCAGGTGCTCGGTCGGGGAGACCTGCCGCTGGGCGATCGCTGCCTCGTCACGGGTGGTGCCGGCTTCGTGGGATCGAACCTGGTGCATGCGCTCGTCCGGCAGGGCATGGCGGTCCGGGTCTTCGACGATCTGTCCACCGGCTCGCTCGTGAACCTGGAAGACCTCGTCGGGGAAGCGGAGTTCGTCGAAGGTGACGTCCGCGACCTGGAAGCCGTGTGGGCGGCAACGCAGGGATGTACGACGGTGTTCCACCTGGCGGCGATGACCTCGGCCGAACGGGCGGCCCTCGACCCCGGCTACGCCCACGGCGTGAACGCCACGGGCACCCACCATGTGCTCACGGCAGCGCGTGACGCGGGGTGCCTCCGGGTGATCGTGGCGTCGTCCGCCGCGATCTACGGCGTGCAGGACGGTCTCCCGCTCCATGAAGAGCTCCTGCCGCGTCCGTCGACGGTCTACGCGGCCACCCGCATCGCTGCCGAGGCTTCCGCCGTCGCCTTCCACGCGCAGTACGACCTCGCCACCGTCATCGTGCGCCCGTTCAACGTGTTCGGGCCGCGGCAGGATCCCGATGCGCCCGATGCCTCGGTGGTGGCGCGGTTCATCGTGGCGGCGTTGGAGGGTGCGCCGATGACGATCGACGGGGACGGGGAGCAATCACGCGATTTCGTGTACGTGGGCGACGTCGTGCAGGCGATGTTGTTGGCGGTCGACTCGACGCCCGATGCCTGGGGCCGCGCCTACAACGTGGCCCTCGGTGATCGGCACACCGTGAACGCCCTCGCCGACCTCGTGAGACGGATCGTGCCGGGGGATCAGCCATCACCCGTCCACGCGCCCGCGCGCGCGGGGGAGATCGGTGCATCGCACGCGGACGTCCGGGCGGCGGAACGGGTCCTGGGGTATTCGCCGGAGTACGACTTCGAAGCAGCGATCGGACGCACGGTGCGCTGGTACGCCGAGCAGCGCGACCTGGGGTTCCTGTGAGCGCCTACCAGCCGTTGCCGTAGGTCTGCGTGTCCGCGGGCCCGCATGCCGGGTCGGCCGCGGTGGCATACCGCGCGCCGGTCGCGGCGGCCTCCATCAGGTAGAAGCACATCCCCGCCTCGCTCTTGGACGAGATGTAGATCTCGTCCGGCCCCGGCAGCCAGTAGAGGTAGACCGTGTTCGCGATCAAGGGGGTGTCGCCGGCAACGTAGTTCAACGCCGGCTCGATGGCGGTCATGTCGGCGGGGACGTCGGTATAGGCCACGGCGTCCGTGTAGTAGGCCTTCTCGGCCAGGAACGCGTTGCGGATGTTGACCTGTACCCGGCGATCCATCGCACGATGACGGGCACCGAGGAACGTGGGGATGGCGATGATGATCAACACGCCCAGGATCAGCACGACCACCATGAGTTCGATCAAGGTGAAGCCGTCTTCGGCGTGTCTCTCCGTCCACCGCATGTCTGAGATATCGGCCGTAGCCCCGAATGACTAGCTACCTTGAAGGCGGTATCCCTTCTGCACGATGGCCGTTAGCATCAAGGTCCCTGCCCGGGTGTCGGAACCGGTAGACGACGGCGCCTTAAAAGCGCCTGCCTCGAAAGAGGCGTGTGGGTTCGAATCCCACCCCGGGCACTGAGGTTCCACCGCGCCGTGCCAGGGCAGGGCTTCATCAGACCGAGTCCCGCACTCGGCCGACGGTTTCCTGCTAACCAGGTGCTAACCGAGGATGAAGTCCGCGATGTCCTGGGCCGCCTGCTGGGCCATGTCGGCCGGGACAATGGGTCGGGTTCTCCTCCTTTTGGCCCTAGCGCGTCGAAGCCACACGGCGGTACGCTCAAATCATCTGAGCCGTTCCCCGCTCAGACGAGGGGAGCCACCGATGGATATCGTCCAACTGAATCTCGCGCTCTCGACCACGCCCGAGCGGATCCGAGAAACGAAGTTCAAGACCGTCAAGCGTGGGTACGACCCGGATCAAGTCCTGGAGTACCTGACAAAGATCGCCGACCGCGTGCAGGCCCTCGAGTCCCAAGCGAGCGACCTCGGCTCCCGGCTCGAGAGGGCGAACCAGGAACGGGATGAAGCCCTCGCGGCCACTGCCTCTGCGCCCGACAGCTATGAACAGGTCACCTCTCGCGTGGCCGACCTCATGGTGGGGCTGGATCGGGACGTCGCCAGGTTGCGCACCGAGGCGGAAACCGATGCAGAGCGAATCCGCGAGGAGGCACGGGCCGAGGCACAACGCAACCAGTCCGAGGTGGAGCAGATGAACACGTTGGCGCGGCAAACACTTGCCGACGCCGAGAAGGAGGCCGGCCTAGCCACCTCTCGGATGGTTGCGCGGCAAGAGTCGGTGCGAGAGGAGTTGCGAGCCGCATCCAACCGAGTGCTTCAGGTCATCGCCGAGCTGGAAGCCTCCATGGAGGGCCGCGACGAGGGAGTGATCGTGGTCCGCGAGCCCGATGCGGGGCCGCCGACCGTTCTCGGGCCCAGCGCGGAGGCGCTCCCCGAGGCGCCCCAGGCCCCGTAGGAGGGGTCAGGTCGCGCGCTCTCGCGCCCACTCGATCGTCCTCTCCAGTCCTTGGTGCAAAGGGATCGTGGGCTCCCATCCGAACGACGACCTCGCGAGCGAGATGTCGGGGCACCTCACTTCCGGGTCGTCGACCGGGCGATCGAGGAAGACGATCTCGGAGTCGCTCGCAGCGATCGATGCGATCTCACGGGCCAGATCCAGGACCGTGACCTCCTGAGGATTCCCCAGGTTGACCGGTTGACCGATCACGTCGGACTGGAGGTATCGCCAGATGCCTTCGATCAGGTCGTCGACGTAACACAGCGAGCGTGTCTGGGAACCATCTCCATGCACCGTGATCGGCTCGCCGTTGAGTGCCTGATCGATGAATGTCGGAACGGCCCGTCCGTCGTCTCGACGCATCCGGGGCCCATAGGTGTTGAAGATCCGGATGATCTTGACCGGGACGCCATGGGCTCGGTGATACGCCATTGCCATCGCCTCGGCGAAACGCTTCGCCTCGTCGTAGACGCCTCGGGGACCGATCGGATTGACGTTCCCCCAGTAACTCTCGGGCTGGGGGTGGACCAGCGGATCGCCGTAGACCTCCGAGGTCGAAGCGAGCATGAACCCCGACCCCTTGGCTTTCGCCAGTCCGAGGGCTCGCATCGTCCCGAGGGCGCCTACCTTCAGGGTGTGGATGGGGTGTTCGAGGTAGTCCGTCGGCGAAGCCGGAGAAGCGAAATGGAAGATCCAGTCGAGGTCGCCTTCGACATGGAGATGGTTGGTGACGTCATAGCGCTCGAACCGGAAACGGTCGTTGACGAGTGGGCCGGAGAGATTCTCGGCGTTCCCGGTCAACAGCGAATCGAAGCACAGCACTTCCCAGCCCTCGGCAAGGAGCCGTTCACACAGATGCGAGCCAAGCAGACCTGCCCCGCCGGTCACCAGCGCGCGTGGCACGTCAGGTGGTCCTTGCGCCGATCGAGCGGCCCGTCCCGAGGTAGGTGAAGCCCTTGGCCGTCATCTCGACGGGGTCGAAGAGGTTCCGCCCGTCGACCATGATCGGATAGGCGAGGAGTTCCTTCGCCTTGTCGAGATCCAACGTTCGGAACTCCTCCCATGCAGTGCAGATCACGACGCAGTGGGCGCCTTCGAGGGCCTGGTACACGTCCGATGCGGTCTCGAGGCCCGCCAGCTCGGCCTTGGCGTTGTCCTCGGCATAGGGGTCATACCCGACCACGATCGCCCCTTCGTCCAAGAGCCGGCGAGCAAGTGCCAACGCAGGAGAGAATCGAACATCGTCCGTTTGCGGTTTGAAGGACAGCCCCAACAAGGCGATCCGTTTGTCTTCGAGGTTCCACACGGCCTCCCTCACCTTGTCGACGGCAGCGCTCACTGCCTCGTCGTTCAGCCGTCCCACTTCCCGCAGGAGGGGGAAGTCGTTCCCCAGGTGGTCCGCCAGCCGCTCGAATGCTTGGAGGTCCTTCGGGAAGCAGTAGCCGCCGTATCCCAGCCCCGCATCCAGGAACGCCCTACCGATCCTCGGGTCGCTGCCCATCACCTCGGCGACATCCGTCACATCGGCTCCGGCGAGTCGCACATCCTGGCCAACGCGTTGACGTAGGAGATCTTGAGGGCGAGGAACGCGTTGCAAGCGTGCTTCGCCAGTTCTGCCGTCTCGATGTCCGTCTCGATCAGGCGGGTCCGGCCATGGATCCGGTTCGTACAGGCGCCGCATGGTCGCGAAGCCACGCTTGGACTGAGCTCCGACGAGCAAGCGGTCGGGGCTGACCGAATCCTCGACGGCTCGACCTTCTCGCAGGAAC
>CAWCPZ010000008.1:0-290775 GCA_963797635.1 uncultured Actinomycetes bacterium | reverse complement strand
AAGGTTGAGTAGCACGTTGAGTGCAAGGGCGGCCCCACCGAACATGCTCGCGAGACCCCGGGCGCCCCCGCTTCATGAGGATGCCCCCGAGCGGACGCTGGATTGCCAAGGCCACTACCCCCGGAAGCAGGAGCCGGAATGGCCACACGGCACCGGCGAAGTCCGGGCCGTAGACGAACCGGATGGCCAGCGGTGAAACGATCCAGGCAACGATGGCGCCGACAACCGCCATGCTCAACGCGATCGAGCGGCGCCGAACCCGAGCCGCAGGTCATCGTCCCCTTCCGCAGCAACCTGATGAGGAAGGAGCGCCGTCGCGAACGGAGCGGGAGAAGCCAGAGGAGTTCGGCCAGCGTTACAGCAAGTGAGTAGAGCCCGAGGTCGCGGAATCCCAGCGCTCGCTGGACCATCAGCTGGTCGACCCGCAGGAGAAGGAACACGAACACGATCCCGAGACCGGCCTGAAGTCCGAACCGCAAGGAACGACGCAGGACCGAGCGATCGACCCGGCGTCCTGCGATTCCTGCTCTCATCCCCACCCACAACAGGATCCCCCAGGTCAGGAGATTGGACAAGCCGATCACGATGAGCACCCGAAAGGGCGTCATCTCGCCACGCGACCACAACGTGAAGATCACGGCGGTTTGCAGCGCGGCCCCTCCGAGGCCTGCAGCTGCACTAGCGCGAGCTCGATGCCCGAGCTGGAGCAAGTTCAACCAATAGAGGATCTGCAGAAGGAACGGCAGCTGCGCAAGCGTCAGGACCCACCACATCGTTGGCACTCCGAAGGGGGCGTGAGATCCCCAGAGGACCATGGCTGCGGCAGCGACCAGCCAGATCTGTGCAACCACTCGCGATCGCAACGAATGCCGCGTTCGCCCAGAGGGTCCGGAGAGCGACACCCGCACTCGCCAGATTCACTTGAGCGTGCTCAAGACCAAGATTCCCGACCGTCGCCATGATCGCCAGCACCGTGATCGGGAGGGTGAACATGCCGCGGCCCGTTGGGCCAAGCGCGCGGGCCACCAGGATGCTTCCACCGAACGCGAGGAGGAGGGTGGCCGTTCGAAGGCCGGCGACGTGGACACCCGTCCGGGTTGAAGTCTCGATCGTCGATAGGACCTTCGAATCATCCACGCCCAAGCACCCCGGAGCGGGTCTCATACCATCCAGCGAGGGCGAGGAGATTCCAGGTCCGGTTGGTCATCCCGTCCTCGCCTCCGAGGAAGCGATCGACGATCTTGCGCACGGGGACCGGATCGAGGAGCCCGCCGAGTGGATCGGCTGAACCCAGCAACAGGTCCCCCAAAGGTTGGCGCAAGTAAGACCGCATCCACTGCGCGATGGGAACGCCGAAACCCTTCTTCGTCCGCGTCAGGATCTGCTCGGGCAGTATGCCTTCGTAGGCCTCTCGTAGGAGCAGCTTTCCGCGACGGCGCCCCAGCAACCAGCTCCTCGGTACCCCCGCCACGAATGACCAGAGCTCCTGATCCAATAGCGGCGCTCGCGATTCGATGCCGAAAGCCATCGTTGCGCGATCCATCTTGGTCAGAAGATCGTCCGGAAGGTACGTCAGGGAGTCGACCCAGGGAACCCACCCCCGACCACTGCCTCTGAGCCTCACCCCAGGCGTCATCGAGGCGCGCGACGGCAGCCTCGGGTTCCACGAGAGCGAGGTCGGCGCTGATCAGCTTTCGAGCTTCTCCCGGTGTGAAGTGGAAGAGATGGTCGCGATAGGAGGCCCACGGATCCCCCAGCGCTGCTGCCATCGCCCTCGCTCGCCGACTCCGACCTCGCTGGCGAGCGTCCTTCCGATCCGGGATATCCCCGGAGCCAACGGGCCACAAAGCCTGTGACCTGCAGTCGCCAAGGCGAACGCCCGGTATCGGTCGTAGCCACCGAATAGTTCGTCCCCTCCATCGCCGGTGAGGACGACCGTCACGTGCTCCTTGGCGGCCTGGGCTACTGCGAGCGTAGCCAGCGCTGAAGAGTCCGCGAACGGTTCGTCGTACTTCGACACCATGACGTTGAAGAGATCGAGCACGTCCGTTTCGGGCACCAGTTCGAGGTGCTCGGTGTTGAAGCGGGTCGCGACCGAGCGCGCGAACGGACGCTCATCCAGGTTCGATTGCTCGAACCCAACCGCGAACGTCCGAGGCCGTAGCCCCAGTTCACTCATGGCGGCGACAACCACCGATGAGTCGAGCCCTCCGCTGAGGAACACGCCGAGTGGCACTTCGCTTTCGAGTCGCACGTTGACCGCTTCCCGGATGCGCTGACGGAGTTCGACCGCAGCATCGTTCCGACGGAGACCGGCGTCTTCGGTCGGCAGCGGCGGGGACCAATAGGCGAGGCGCTCCACCTCGTCTCGGTTCCATCTCAACCACGTTCCCGGCTCAAGCTTCTCGATGCCGGACCAGGGCGTGCCGCGCGATGGCATGTACTGGAGGACCAGGTACTCAGAGATCGCTTGCGCATCGAGGCATGGCGACCGATGCGTGAGGCGAAGGAGTGAATCGAGCGTTGAGGCGAACGCGATCCCCGAGGGCTCGATCGAGAAGTAGAGGGGCTTCTTGCCGAATCGATCCCGCGCGAGGAACACCTCATCTCGCAGCGTGTCCACGATCGCGAAGGCGAACATGCCTCGCAGCGAGGTCACCATCTTGGTCCCCTGCGTTTCGTAGAGCGCGAGAAGGACCTCTGTATCGCAATGCGTGATGAACGGATACCCCTGGCGCGCCAAGTCCGAGCGGATCTCTCGATGGTTGTAGATCTCGCCGTTGAAGACCACGCCGTAGCGCCCATCGGCAGAGAACATCGGCTGCGATCCGTGGGCGCGATCGATGATCGACAAACGTGTGTGTGCCAACCCGATCGAACCCTTCACCCAGACGCTCGAGTCATCCGGGCCGCGATGGCGAAGTTCTTGAGCAGCGCCTGTCAAACGGTCCTGATCGACACCCTCATCGATGCAGCCCGCGAGCCCGCACATCAGGCGACCATGGCTCCGCGCGGGAACCGCTCACCCGAAGCGACGCGACGGTAGAGACGTTCGGTCTGCTCGACGACACGCGGCCACCCGAACGCCTCGGCCCGACGCCGAGCGGCCGCTCCCATCTCCTCTGCGAGATCGGGAGTCGAAAGTACGGAGACCAGCGCCTTGCCGATATCTTCTGGATCGAGGCTGCAGGTCCGTCCCTCGACGCCGTCCGTGACGAGCTCGGGAACTCCTCCTACCGAGGTGGAAACGACGGGTCGGGCCATCGCCATCCCTTCCAGGAGGACATTGGGAAGCCCTTCGTGATCGGAGGTCAGAGCGATGACTCTGCGCCTCCAACATGTAGCGGAGCCGGGTTGGGGACCGATCCCACCAGCCGCACGGATGAGCCCAGTTGCATCGTGGCGATCAGTCGCTTCTACGGATGACCTCTCCGGCCCATCGCCCACGAGCACCGCCTGCGCCGAGGGGATCGCGCTCCGAACGACCTGGAACGCCTCCAAGAAGCGATCGTGACGCTTGTAGTCGATGAAGTTGGCGACCATCGCGATGGTGGGCTCGCGAGGCAAGGCTGCGGGCTGCAGCCCATCGAGATCAACGCCGTTGTGGACCACGGCAAGCGGGGGTGGAGCTGGATCCGTCGCCATCGTATGGCTCGCCAGTTCCTCCGAGTTGCAGATCATGAGCGCGACACGAGCATGGGCGTACCGTTGGGCGGTTCGGTACCAGTGTTTCCCGTCGTGATTCGGAGTACGACCTCTCCTGGATGCCACGATCTCGACCCCACGAGGAAAGGCGGTCGCGGCAAGCATCTCGGATGCAGAAAGATGTGCGTGCACGAGGTCCGCACCCACCTGCACCTTGGCTCGCCGAGCTGACTTCGACAGCCTCCAAAGGTCGATGGGGTCTCGCATCCGAGGACGGGCACCGGATACCACGAAGGGCTCGTTCGGCAACCCCTCAGCCAGCGGACCCCCGCCCGCCCATGCGAGGACGAAATGGCGTTCCGGTCGTGAGCTCCTACGGATGAATTCAACCAACTGCGCTTCTGTCCCACCGCGCTCCAACGTGCCGATCAGGTGGAGCACAGTCGGCACATCCCCGCGCTCGCTGCCTGGAATCGGCAAGCCTTGAGTCAGGGCAGAACCATCCTTCGCTGTTCGAGCCGATGAACCCACAAGGGCATCGTCGACCACCGATGGCCCCACATAAAGCAGGCGCAGCGATTCGCTGGAACGACGAGTGGCGCGGCGGTCGGTCTAGACCGAGCTGGCCGCCATCTCGATCTCCTTCGGGTGCGCCGGATCGATCCGGACGCTCGGCCCCATGGTGGAGCTCACGGCGAGCGACTCGATGTAGCGACCCTTCGCCGACGACGGCTTCGCGCGGAGCAGCTCGTCGACCACGGCCAGGTAGTTCTCCAGGAGCTGCTGCTCGCCGAAGGACTTCTTGCCGATCACCATGTGGACGTTGCCGGTGCGGTCGGCGCGGTACTCCACCTTGCCGCCCTTGATGTCGCCGACGGCCTTGGCGATGTCCATCGTCACGGTGCCGGTCTTCGGGTTCGGCATGAGTCCCCGCGGACCGAGGACTCGACCGGCCTTACCGACCGAGGCCATCATGTCGGGCGTGGCCACGGCGGCGTCGAAGTCGATCTCGCCCTTCATGACCTGCTCGACGAGTTCCTCGCCGCCGACCACGTCGGCGCCGGCCTCGGAGGCCTCGCGCGCCTTCTCGCCGGTGGCGAACACGCCCACGCGCACGGACTTGCCGGTGCCGTTGGGCAGCGACACGGTGCCGCGGATCGACTGATCGGCCTTGCGCGTGTCCAGGCCGAGACGGAACGCGATCTCGATCGTCTCGTCGAACTTGGCGTCGGGCTGGGCCTTCAGGAGCTTGATGGCCTCCACGGGCTGGTACTCGTGCTCGTGGTCGACGTTCCCGGCGGCCTCGCGGTAGCGCTTGCCGTGACTCATGCGTCCACCTCCACGCCCATGCTGCGCGCCGTGCCTTCGATGATGCGCATCGCGTTGTCGAGGTCGTTGGCGTTGAGGTCGGCCATCTTCCGCTCGGCGATCTCACGAACCTGGGACGGACTGATCCTGGCCACCTTGTCGCGGTTCGGCTCGGCCGAACCCTTCTCGACCCCGGCGGCCTGCTTGATCAGCTCGGCGGCGGGCGGCTGCTTCGTGATGAACGAGAACGACCGGTCCTCGTAGATCGTGAGCTCGACCGGGATGACCTGTCCGCTGAACTGCTGCGTGGCCTCGTTGTACTGCTTGCAGAACTCCATGATGTTCACGCCGTGCTGGCCGAGCGCTGTCCCCACGGGCGGAGCTGGCGTGGCCTGACCGGCCTTGATCTGGAGCTTGACGCTCGCGAGCACCTTCTTGGGTGCCATGTGTATCCCACCTCCTGCGGTCCCAGCGGCGCGAAGCGCCTCCCGCGTCTGAGTTAGACCTTCGAGACCTGCTCGAAGGACAGTTCGACCGGCGTTTCGCGGTCGAAGATGTTGACCAGCACCTTGAGCTTGGCCTGGTCGGCGTTGATCTCGCTGATCGTACCGTTGAAGTCGGCGAACGGCCCGGAGATGATCCGCACCACGTCGCCCTCGTCGAAGCCGAGGCGAACCTGCGGCTTGGCCTCTTCCTTCTTGACCGTGAGGATCTTCTCGACCTCGCGGCGGCTGAGCGGCGTGGGCTTGGTGCCGGTGCCGGCCGACACGAACCCGGTCACGCCGGGCGTGTTGCGCACCACGTACCAGGAGTCGTTGTCGTACACCATCTTCACGAGCAGGTAGCCGGGGAACACCTTCTTCTGGACGACCTGCTTCTTGCCGCCCTTGATCTCCATGACGTCTTCCATGGGGATGTGGACGTTGAAGATCTTGCCCTCCATCTGCATCGTGTGGATGCGCGACTCGAGGTTGGTCTTGACCTTGTTCTCGTACCCGGCGTAGGTGTGCACGACGTACCAGTCGCCGGGGCCCTTGAACGGGTCGTCGGACTTCGGCTCTGGTTCGGGTTCCGGCTCGGCAGCCTCAGGCTCGGCGGCGGGCTCGGGCTCGACGACGGGCTCGACCGCAGCTTCCGCGACGGGCTCCGTGTCGATCGGGAGTTCGCCGTCACCTTGGGCGGCCTCCATCTCGAGGTACTCGGTCTCGCCGATCTCGACCTCGGCCTCCTCTTCGACGGCCTCGGCCACGACGGCCTCCACGACGAGTTCCTCGATCACGTCGTCGGCGGCTTCTTCGATCTCGGCGGCTTCTTCGACGGCCTCGGCCAGCACCTCGTCGGCGACGGCCTCACCGACGGTTTCGATCTCGACGGCGTCGACGATCCCTTGCTCGAGCACTTCCTCGGCGGCCTCGTCGTCGCCGGCTTCGGACAATGCCTCGGCTTCGTCGGCGGCTTCGTCCAACACGGCGGCAGCGGTGGCATCGGCGACCGCCTCGACCTCGGCGGCCTCGACGACCCCTTCGGTCAGGGCCTCGGCCGCAGCGTCGTCGGCGAGTTCGCTCAGTTCCGCGGCCGCCTCGAGGGCGTCCTCGGCGGGCGTGTCGTTGCTCTGTTCGAGGTCTTCCATGGGTTCCTTCGGGTTGGTGGTTCGCGGGGTCAGCCGAAGATCTTGACGACGCCCTTCAAGAAGACGTAGTCGAGCGTGGCGACGAAGGCCGTCATGACCACGATGGTGGCCAGGACGACCACGGTGTAGGAGACCAGCTCACGGCGGTTGGGCCAGTCGACCTTCCGGAGTTCCTGACGGACCTCCTTCAGGAACTGACGGATGCCGGTGCGCTTACGCTTCTCCTGCGTCTGGGCGCGACGCGTGGTCGCGGCCGGGGCAGCTTGGCGGTCCACGCCCGCGCGCTTCTGCTGGCGCTCGGCGCGCTCCTGCATCCGCTTCATCTGTCGGTTCATGGTGCTCCTTGCAGGCGCGGAGGGACTTGAACCCCCAACCTTCGGTTTTGGAGACCGGTGCTCTACCAAATTGAGCTACGCGCCTCCGCCGATCCGTATCACCCCACCACGGCATGAAGGGGAGTCTTGCGGAACGACCAGTATAGGGCGCTCCGTCGAAGCCCGGCAAAGGATGCCCTCGCGATCGCCGGACATGCTCTGTCGGAACCGAGTCACGTCCACCACCTCCAACCGGACCCGGGCTAGATTCCCTCGGGTCATGCCGGCCCGCCGCCCCCAGCTCGCTGAACTCGGCCTGTTCCTGCTGGTCGTGGCCCTGCCGCTCGCCTTCACCCCCTTCTCGACCAGCCCGTTCGGCGACCCCAAACTGGTCATCCTGGTCGGGGGATCGCTGGCGCTGTGGGGTTCGGGACTCCCCCTGGACCGGCGGATCGGCGCGCTGGCGGCGCTGTGGACGGTCTTCACCGCGCTGAGCGCGCTCACCGGGGTCGAGCCCATCCGCTCCCTCGCCGCCCGCACGGACGGTGAAGGGGGCGGCCTGATGCTGGTGCTGAGCTGCGCCGCCATCGTGGTCACGGGGGTCGGTGTGGACGCCGACCTGCGCGAACGAACCCGGCGCTGGTTCGTGGTCGCCTCGTGCATCGTCGGAGCACTCGGGCTCGTGTTCCGGTTCGCGCCCGACGTGCTGACCGACACCCTCGGGCTGAGGACCCTCTCGTTCGTGGGGGCCACGATGGGCAATCAGCTGTTCGCGGCGGCCCTGCTCGCGGCGGGGATCGCCGCGGCGCTGGTCCCCGGCAAGCGCCTGCGGAACCAGGTGCTGGTGGTGGCCTTCCTGGCGCTTGGGGCCGCTTCCTTCGGGGAGCGAAGCTCCTTGATCCTGCCCGCCGTCGCCGTGATCGTGACGCTGGCACGAACCCGCATGCCGTGGCGGGCCACCTTCGCCCTCGCGGCGACGGTCGGCGTGGTCCTCCTTGGATGGCAGATCGCAGAACCCGTGCTTCCCGGGCGGGAGACGGGAGCGGGCGCCGCGCTCGCCCCCTTGCAAGGGGAAGCCACCGATGTCGACCGAGCCGTGATGTGGCGGGTGACGTCCGGCAGCATCGGCGAGCATCCGCTCGTCGGATGGGGGCCCGGCACCACGCAGGTGGCGTACCTGACCAGCGCCACGCCCGCCGACATCGCAGAGGCCACCCGGGCTGGGCCGACGCCCACAACCTGTTCCTCGAAACGACCGTGACCTCGGGGATCCTCGGCCTGATCCCGCTCGTGGCGCTGTTCGTGCTGCTGGTGGGGCGGGCGTGGCGAGCGGGTCCGGAGCGCGCCTGGAGCCTGGGCGCCGCCGCCGCCCTGGGCGCCTTCGCCATGGTCGAACCGCTCAACCTGGTCCTGACGCCCCTGCTGTTCCTGTTCGCCGCCATGGCGGCCGGGCTCCGAGCCCGGGAGCCCGCCTCGCTGATGAGCGAACCCCGCGAGGCGTGCGCCTCGCGGTCGGGATCGTCTTGAGCCTGTCGCTGGTGGTGTCGCTGACGATGATCGCCGGCGCCACGTTCGAGCGCTGGGGGCGCCACTACGGAGAGGAATGGGCGTATCGAGCCGCCCTCCGCGTGCAGCCGTGGCGACTCACGTCCACCGAGCAACTGGCGCTCCAGCTCGCCGCACAGGGTCGAGCCGGTGATGAGCAGGCCGGCGCCGAGGCGAAACGGATCATCGCCGAGGGCGTCGAGCGCTTCCCCTGGGACGTCAACGTCCGGGTGTGGGCCGCCGACGTCGACACCTTGCTGAACGACCCTGCCGGTTCCAGAGCCTGGCGCCGGCAGCACGTCGAACGCTTCCCGGCAGACGAGACCGTGCTCACCGACGATGCGCCCGACGACGGGTTCACGCTCCCCGGCGAGGAGCCCGTCACCGGCGGCTGAACCGCCTCCGTGGACCCCTCGTTTTCCCTGCTGCAGATACGTGAGTCGCCCCAGGTCGTGCCCTATGCTCCTCGCGACGCACCCCGCGGCGGCCCCAGATCGCGAGCGACGTCATGGATGAGTACGGCCCCACCGCTTCCCCGCAGCACGCCGGGGCATCCCGGCGACTGTTGCGTCGACTCGAGCAGTACGAAGACGAACCACGCATGACCCCCGGTGAGATGCGCATCGCCGCGGCGGTCGAACGCACCGTGGACGAACGCCTCGCCGACGGCCTCCTGGCCATCGAGGAACAGGCGACCGCCCTGATGCGCGAGATCGCCGGCGAGATCTGGCGTTCCGCGGGTGCCGACGCGCGCCCGGAGCAGGAGCGCATCGTCTCGCTGCTGTCCCGCGACCAGACCATCAAGAGCCTCCTCAACTCCAGCGACGAACGGTTCCAGTCGCTCGCGCTGCGCTCGGCGCGGCTCGAGGATTCGTTGACCGACCTCACCGAGAGCGGCCGCGCCACCCGCGCCTCGATGGAAGCCTCGGTGGCGGCCATCCGCGAGATCGCCGACTCCCCCACCCTGCACGGGGTGGAGGGCGTCCGCAGCCAGCTCGAGCAGGTCGAGCACCACATCGCCGCCGCCTTCGAGCACTTCGACGAACGCGATCGTGCGCTCACCGAGGGCGTGCTCGGGCAGATCAAGGCGCACGGCGAGCTGGTGGCTCGCGAGACCACGCGCCTGGTCGAGGTGATGCAGCAGTACGTCCAGACCGGCGCCGAAGCCATGGCGATCCTGGCGACCCGCATCGAGGAGCAGGCCGACGCCTTCGCGACGCAGGACCTGACGATCTCCGAACACGTGGGCGACATGGTGGCGGTCCGGATCCGGCCCGTCGCCGAGCAACTCGAACTGCTGGCCGAGAAGGTCGGGCTGCACGGGCGCGATCAAGATCAGGTGCGTGCGGCGATCGAGCGGCTGGTCGAGGCCCGCATCATGGGTCTGGCCCAGCTGATCCGTTCGGACTCCGAGGCGATCCGCCGCGTGGTCGAGGAACGGTCCGAGGACCAGGTCGAAGCCCTCCGTGAGGCCGTCGACTGGCGCATGGCGGCCTTCGCCGAACGGATCGACGAACAGCTCGAACGGGCCGGTGACCAGGTCGCGACGCGTGCGTCCGAAGCCGCCGAGCGGGCGATCGCCGACTCGCTCGGCCAGACGATCGAGCGCATGAGCGCCGGCGTCGGCGCGATCGACGGACTCGACTCGATGATGGCCGAAGGACAGGCCGCCACCGAGGAGCGGCTCCGCGAGCACATCGACGACCGCATGACGGCGATCGCGCGGCTGATCCGGTCGGACAACCAGATCCTGGCCGAGTCCTTCAAGGCGAGCACCGCCGCGCCCGCCGAGACCGTCGATCCGCAGCTGCTCCGCCAGACGATGCTCGCGATCAAGGAGCTCCAGGCGGGCCTGGCCAACGATGTCCGGACCGCGGTCGACCGTCGGTTCGAGTCGATCAACGACCAGCTGCACAAGGAGAGCCAGTCGACCACCGAGTCGATGGTCAAGGTGGCCGAGGTGCTCGGCGACAAGATCGACCGGCTCTCGGTGCGGGTGGACGAGGGCTACGGCAACGACCTGCAGATCGTGATCGATCGCATGGGCGATGCGATCCAGGCGATGTCGAGCGTTCGGCGAACCGCCTGACGATCAGGCCAACCGAACGGTCGCCGCACCGCGCTTGATCGGCCATTCGGTCGTGCCGTCTCGCTCCACGCTGACCCAGGTCTCCAGCGTGGCGGTGCGCGCCTCGGCATCGAGCAGGCGCACACGGCCGCCGGCGTCGATCCGTTCGCCCATGAACACGGGTGCCCGGAACTGCGCCGAGAGCTGCAGCACGGTCGCGGGGTCGCCGCCCGACCACCCGATGATGCATGCCGCCATGTGGCCCATCGTGAACATGCCGTGGGCGATGATGCCGTCGAAGCCCACCGAACGGGCGAACGCCTCGTCCTGGTGCAGCGGATTCTGATCGCCGCTCACATCGGCATAGGCCTTCATGTCCTCGGCCGTCACCACGCGGTGGAGCGCCGGGAGCTCGTCCCCCACCGCCACGTCCTCGAAGGCCCTCATCAGACGTCGCCCCGTTCGACCATGGACGACCGGCAGGTGGCGACGTGGTCGCCCGCCTCGTCGACGAGGTCGATGGTGATGGTGACGAAGCCGGTGCCGGCGCGTACCCGGACGGACTCCAGCCGGGCCTTGATCGTGAGCCGCTCACCCTCCCGTGGCGCCCGGGCGAAGGTGTACTCCTGCGACCCGTGCACCACGCGCGTGAAATCGACGTCCAGCCGGGGGTCGGCCACGATCGTGGGGAGCACCGTGAACTCGGCCGCCGTGAGGAACGTGGGCGGCACCCCTTGGCCTTGGCCGAACACCTCGCGGAACGCCGGCGACCCGTTCCGGCGCGACGATGAAGGGCATGTCCGGGTAGGTGGTGCCTTCGGCGGCCGGGTTCACGCGCGCACGGTAGCCGTGACCGGGCCCCCCAGCAACTTGCTTCAGGTGCGTGAAACATCCCAGGTCAGGGCCTACGATTCGCGCCGTATGCCGAAGACGGGACCCGAGGGGCCCATCACCGTCGTGATCGCCGACGACCACCGGTCGTTCGGCGAGGCGTTGGAGGTGGCGCTCGACAAGGAGCAGGACCTCCGCGTGATCGAGGTCGTCACCGACGGCGAGGCCGCGGTGGAGACCGCCTCGAAGGAACAGCCCGACATCGTGCTCATGGACCTGCAGATGCCGGGCGTGGACGGGATCGAGGCGACGCGCCGCATCCACGACGAGTCCACGGGCACCATGGTGATCATCCTGTCGGGACAGAACGACGACATCTCACTGGCCCGCGCCATCCAGGCGGGAGCGCGCGGGTACCTGCGCAAGACCGAGGCCGTGGGCGGCCTGGCCGACGCGATCAGGCGCGCCTACCGGGGCGAGCCCCTCCACACCAGCGCCGAGGTCGAGGAGTCCCTGAGGAAGCTGCGTCGCCGGCGCGCCTCCGACGGCAACCTCGCGCAGCGGATCGACCGGCTCACGCCGCGCGAGACCGAGATCCTCCAGCGCATGGCCGACGGGGACCCGCCGGAGAAGATCGCCCGCGAGCTGGGGATGAGCAAACACACCCTTCGCACGCACACGCAGAACGTGCTCACGAAGTTGGGGGTGCACTCGAAGCTGGATGCGATCGTCGCCGCCATCCGATACGGCAAGATCAGCACCGTCGACGTCTCGCCGCTCGTGGAGACCGACGACCTCGACGAGGACACGCCGGGATCGGCGATCGACGGACCGGGCGAGCCGGACGCGACCTAGCGCGTTTCGCGGTGCAGGGTGTGCTTCCTGCACCAGCGGCAGTACTTCTTCAGCTCGATGCGGTCACGGTCGTTCACCTTGTTCTTGACCGTGTTGTAGTTGCGCCGCTTGCAGTCCGTGCACGCGAGCGTGATCTTCGGGCGGTTATCTGCCTTGGCCATGGTGTCCTGTTCCTTGGGTGATCTCGGTCAACGTCCTCAACGACGATCGTGCGTTCCGATCCCTTCGTGCATGGTTCCGACGGTGCGGGCCAACGAACCGGGCTGGTAGCGGCGGGTGGACTCGAACCACCGACACAGCGATTATGAGCCGCTTGCTCTGCCCCTGAGCTACGCCGCCCTAGATGCGAACGTTGAGTTTACCCGGGCGGATGCGCGCCCGGCACACCCTGAGATCAGGTCCGCTGCCCTCTGCGGCCACGGCGGCTCAGGAGGACCGAGGGCACGATCGCGGCCCCGATCACCAGCAGGCTGACGACGAACGGGTCCGCGATCGTGGCGAACGGATCGCCGTCCGGGATGAACGCGTTGACGGCCCGGGCGGGCGGCGCCAGTTCCGAGCCCACCAGCGGCGCCACGATGGGCGTTTCGCTCCCCACCTCGTTGCCGGTGGAACGGATCCGGATGGACGGGTCGGCATCGACGCCCAGGACACCGGCTCGGCGCTCGGCCGTGTGCAACAGCCCGACCAGCAGGTTCATGGGGTTGCGGGCCTCCCCGTCGGGGCCGTACCAGCCGAAGTGGACGTGGGGCACGGTGGCGTCACCGGAGGCGCCGCAGGACCCGATCACGTCGCCCGGCTCCACCTGCTTGCCGTTCCAGCCGTCCCGCCACGCGGACAGGTGGGCGTAGTAGAGGAACCCACCGTCGGGCTGACGGATGTAGGCGACCAGGCCACCGAGGGAGTTCGAACCGAACTCGAGCCGCCCCGGTTCGGCGGCCAGCACGGGCGCGCCGTAGCGGCACAGCACGTCCTGGCCCTCGTGCAGGTGGAACCCCCCGGCGTAGCGGGGAGCGTGCCAGGAGTCGCTCCAGGCCGCAGGCCCTTCCAGGATGAACGGACGGTAGACCTCCCGGGCGATCGCGCCCTCGGCCACGCCGTTGGCGCGAAGCTTGGCCGCCACCTGATCCAGCGCCGCGGTGGAGAACGCCCCCGAGGTGGAGGGCCGGTAGCCGTGCCAGTCCTGTTGCCCCTTGTCGGTCTTGTCTTCGTCGGCATCGCCATGGTCGTGCTTGCCGCCACCGCCTCCACCGCCGGGGAACGGGTCCACGGGTGGCTGCGACGGTGGGCTGAGGGTCCGGCGGAGGGGTCGGCGTGGGCGTGGGCGTCGGCGTTGGGGTCGGGCGTCGGGGTCGGGCGTGGGCGTGGGGTCGGGCGTCGGTGTGGGCTCGACCACCTGCGCCGCCGCCGGGGTCACCAGGACGAGACTGCCGACGACACCCAGCAGGACCCCGGCCAGGAGCAGGCCCGCCAGCGCGCGCACCATCGACGAGCGGCGACGGGCGCTCATACCGACTGCACCTGGATCTTGCCGCGCACCTTCGGCGCGTTGCCGGCGTGGTAGGTGATGCTGATCGGCGTCTCGGAGGTCCACGTGAAGGTCGCACCCGGCGCGATCGGGCCCGAGCGGACGTTCTGGTGATCGAACACGACGCTCCAGGTCGCCTCGCGACTCGTTGCGGAACGTGATCGGCTGGCCCGGCGCCGCCAGGAGCCACTCCAGGCGCGAATCCGTCGTCGGTGATCACGACCGTGTCGCCCACCCCCGTGGCCGCATCGATCGACGGCGATCGCCGACGGCACGGCGGGCATGGACGAGGACGCCGGGCTCGGCGGTGGGCTCGGAACTGCTGCAGCTCGACACCACGACGGTGAGCACGGCCACGATCGCCACCAGACGCAGCACCCGCATCACAGCGTCCCCGGCATGGCGCGGGCAAGGTTCTCGAACGTGAGCCAAAGCAGCAGCAGGATCACCGGCGCGGTGATCACGTACGCGGCCATCGAGGGCCAGCGCTTGTACAGGCGGGTGGCCACCGCCACCGCCACGCCCAGCATGAGCGCCCAGAAGACCGCCAGCGGATAGCCGAGCGCGTCGCCGCTGGTGCCCAGCGCGGAGCTGCCGATCGTCGCGATCGGCCTGGAGGGGATCCCCACCGGGTTGCCCACCAGTTCGGACGTCACCGCGAGCCGGTCTGCCCACGGTGAAGCCGACGCCGACGTCACGAGCGTCAGCGTGCTGTCCGCGGTGGGCAGATAGAACTGCGTCTGCTCACGCGGCACGGGGGTCGAGGCGGTGACTTCGTACACGAACACGCCCTGGCCGGTGGTCACCACGATCTGATCGCCCTCGGCCAGCGCCGAGAGGTTCCGGAACGGTCCTCCGTAGGTCGAGTGGCGCCCGAAGACCACCGAGTTGCCCACCTCCCCCGGGAGCGAGGAGATCGGCAGGTGGCCCGGACCTCGCTTCAACTCCTCCGGACTGCTGCCTTCGACGATCACCTGCCGCAGGCCCAGGTTCGGCACTTCGAGCAGCGCCACAGGGTCCCCCAGCGGGATGGGCGTATCGAGGGCGCCGATCGTGCCCGTGGGCAGGACGGCGGAGAGTTCGGTGAGCAGGGCGGCTTGGGAGCGCGCCTGTTCCAGGTTCGAGGCGCCGAACAGGAATGCCGCGAACAGCGCCAGCATGATGAGCGTGACCACCACCACCCGGATACCGGCGCGCACGAGCGCGCGCGCGTCGATGCCCGACAGGTCGACGGACAGCCGCATGCCGCCGGTCGGAGGAGCGGGAGGAGCCGGGGCTTCGACGGGTTCGGTGGGCGGCGCCGGCGTCACGGTTCGAGGGGACCTCTCGGTCTGCATCAGCGACGGAACCTCCCGAGGCGGCGGCGGACCGCGTTCCCCAGATCGGAGCCGTTCGCCGACGCCTGGATGCCGGGACCGGCCGCGATGCCCAGGGCTGCCAGCGCGGCCAGGGAGGGCACGATGAGGCCGGCGGCGTTCGACGAGGTCGCCGGGAACTCCGGCCGGTCGGGCTCGGGCCCCGCGTCCACGCACGGATCGGCCGAGGGCGTGGCCGACGCAGATGGCGTGGCGCTCGCCGTGGGCGATGCGGACGCCGACGGTGATGCGGAGGCCTTGGGCGACGCCGAGGCCGACGGCGATGCGGACGCTGAGGGGTCCACCGACGCTGAAGGGCTGTCGCATGACGTGGGCACGGGTGAGTTGGAGGGCGTCGTCGTCGGGGTGACCGGCGTCGTCGGTGTGGTGGGGCCGCTCGGGGCCGCCGCCGGGTGGATCGTCGGGGTCGTCGGGATCGTCGGGGTCGACGGGTTCGACGGGCACCACGGGTTTGCCGTTCTGGGCCTCGACCGTGTCCGCCACCTCGTTCGCCTGTTTGCGCAGCGTTGTCGGCAGCGGCAGGTAGCCCTCGGGCAGCGCCGCGTCCTGCTGGCCGGTCGAGACGGCCCAGCGGATGAACCCGGCCATCTGTGTCGCCTTGCCCTCATCGGCCTTGTTCGTGGGCGCCACGAGGTAGCTCACGACCGGCAGCGGATACGCCTTCGGATCCTTCGTCAGGAAGTCGGGCGTCACGGTCGTGCCGTCGGGGTTCGTCTTCATGTGGCGGAGGCCCGCGGCCAGCGCCTCCGGGGTGGCCTCGACGAACGTGCCGGCGGCGTTCTTGATCTTCACGGGAGCCAGCCCGTAGTAGGAGGCCATGCTCGAGTCGACGTAGCCGATGTAGCCGAACTGGAACAGGTCGATCTCTTCGGGCGCGGCGATCGACAGGGCCAGCGCCTGCGCGGTCTCCTTGCCGTTGGAGGGCGAGAGGTAGTCCCCCACGGGGAAGGACTCCGTGGGACCGGGCCAGGTGTTGGGCAGTTCCTCGGGCGCGACGGCGCTCAGCCACGATGTGAAGAGATACGTGGAAGCGGAGTTGTCGCCTCGCACCATGGGCTGGACCAACGGCGGGAACTTCCCCTTGTGCGTCGCGTTGAGGTTGTTGATCCGCCGGTCGAGGTGCCAGTTGTCGACCTGGCCGGTGAAGATGCGGGCCACATCGCCCGGCGTCAGCTTCAGGTCGGTGATGAGCGGGCCGGCTTCCCCTCGGTCGGTGTTCTGCTCGTGGATGTTGGAGGCCAGCACCAGTCCGGACGTGGTGACCGGCGCGTACCCGTAGCCGCGCTTAGCCTCGTAGAGCTGCACCTGTTGGTCGTAGCTGAACGGCGTCGCCGTGCCGGTGAACCAGTAGTTGCCGGCGATGTACTGCAGGCGGCCGTTCGGCGAGTTGCTCACCGAGTAGCCGATCGGCAGGCTCGATGGGCGGCTGGCACACGATGGCGGACCAGGAATCGAAAGCCAGGCCCGCCGTGGACGAACCGCCGCCCAGGATGGCCGCGTCGCCGGGGTCCGGGCAGGCATCGGCCGAAGGGGCGAACGTCAGCGCGGCGAACACCGCGGTCGACAGGTCGGTGGGATCGGTCAGGGCCGCCAGCGAGCAGGCGTGCTGTTCGTCGCAGAAGAACGACCCGGCGCCCTGTGCGGCGATCTCCCCCTGGGTGACGGGGAGGTAGGTCGCCCCACGGCCGTTCGACTCGGACGGCGCGCTGATGCGGTAGGCGGGAGCGCAATCGGCGGCCAGGTCGCTGGGCGCGGCGTCGCACTGCCGGAAGAACACCAGCTGCCCCGGACCGAACCCGTCCCAGGACGCCTTCACGAACTGGCCGTTGCCCAGGCGCGTGGACGGCTCGACCGTGAGCGACGCGCTCCCCCCTGCCAGGGCCAGCGTTCCCGCTCCCACGCCCCAGAGGGCGGCGAGCATCACGAGGAACGCGACCGCGCGGACCGATCGAGGGGACCGGGCGAGCGGTCCCCGGAACACGATGCGATGGCTCATGCCGTCCTCCGACGAAGACGGGGAAGTCGCCGCCGCTTCGTGGCGGCGGCTGCGGTCGCGCCGCCCGCTGCCACCAGCCGCCGGGCCTTCAGGCGCTTGACGAAGGGCACCGTCAACAGCGCGGCGATCGCCACCGGGGCGATCCACAGCGGCATCGCCGGCTGTGCGGTGGCCGAGCTGACCAGGAGCAAGCCCTGCTTGTACCGGTACTCACGCTCCTCGTCGGTGAGCGTGTCGATCGTCGACGGGTCGATCCCTTCCACGCCGGTGAGCCCGGGGATCAAGGAGTCCGTACCGGTGCCCGTGGTGGTGGTGCCGCCGGTGCCGGTGGTGCCGCCGGCGCCCGTTCCCGTGGGGTCACCGCCGACACCGGGACCCGTGCCGCTCGTGCCGCCCCCCGGCGTCACGTAGTCGGCGAACCCACCGCCGCCGAAGCCCTTGCCGGTCACCGTCGGGTTCGGGCATCCGCTGGCGGTGATGGCGGGCGGCTCCGGCGCGCCCGGGATGCGGCGCACGCCGTCGAAGACGTACTGGATCAGGTTCTTCGGCAGCGGCGAGTAGCCGAGGGCGCCGCGCTCTGCTGACCGGCACACGCGATGTAGATCAACCACTTGCCGAGCACCTCGCCCTTGGCGGGATCGAACCCGGTGGTCTCGGTGATCATGTAGCTGTAGCTCGCGAGCGGGTAGGAGTTGGGCTCGGGCGCGTTGTAGACCCCCTGGAGGTTCTGGGTCCGGTCGCGGTTCAAGGTGGCGTGCGTGAGCGCCTGCGCGATGTTGGTCGAGGACGGCAGCGAGAACTTCCCGGCCTTGTTCAGGATGCCGGCTACGGGGAAGCTCCGCTGCAGGGCGTAGCCGGCCTCGACGTAGCCGATCGAACCCGAGCCAACCGCGTCGCTCGGCCACGAAGTTGGCGACGCCGTCCGAACTGCGCTGGGCCACCGAGTGCGGCAGGTTGGGCCAGTACTGCACGGGGAGTCCGAGCCCGTTCTTGCTCATGAAGGGCCGAAAGATCGTCGGGGCCAGGTGGTAGAAGTAGTCGGCCAGCTTCGCCGATGTGCCCGACCCGTCGGATCGGACCACCGGCGTGATCACCGTGTGCGGGAAGACCCGGCCGGCGTTGTCCTTGCGGATCGCAGGGTCGTCCCAGTACTGGATGTCCCCGGTGAAGATGCGCGCCGCGGTCGTCACCGACAAGCCGAGGTTGGTGACCCGCGCGCCGGTCTGGTCCTTCAGGTTGTACATCAAGGCCGTGCCGCCGGCGACGTCCGGGATGTACTGGTAGGACTTGCCCTTCTGCTGCAACTGCTCGACCTCGTTGGGCTCGAAGGGGATCTCGGTCGCCGCGAAATCGGTCTGGTCGATGATGAAGAACTGGCGTCCCGCGGCCGACCCGACGCCCTGGTAGTTGATCGTGAGCCCGAACCGCGCCGCGTCGGCACGCCATTGCTCCAACGCGATCTGCACCCACGTCGATCCGGCACCGGTCACCGTCGGCCCGGCCGCCGACGCCGGCGTCGTCGAGAGCACGATCGACGCCATCACCAGGGCCGCGGCGGCCAGGCGGTGCAGGGTCGGGGGGGTGCTTCGCATGTCGGGCAACCTTTCGAGATGGTCGTGGTTGGTCGAATGGGTCGGCGATCAGCCGAACCGGCCGTTCACGTAGTCGGCGGTCCGCTCGTCCTCGGGGCTGTCGAAGATCGTGCTCGGTCGGGCCGTGCTCGACGATGCACGCCCGGCGTGCCCTCGGCGGCCAGGAAGAACGCGCACTGGTCGGAGACGCGCTGGGCCTGCTGCATGTTGTGGGTGACGATCACGATCGTGACGTCGTCGCGCGATCTCGCGCGATCGTCTCCTCGATGCGCGCGGGTCGAGGTCGGGTCGAGCGCGGAGCACGGCTCGTCCATCAGCAGCACCTCGGGCTGCACCGCGAGCGACGCGGGCGATGCACAGCCGCTGCTGCTGGCCGCCGGACAGCGCGCCGCCGGGCTGCTTGAGCCGGTCCTTCACCTCGTTCCACAGGCCGGCGCGGGTCAGGCGACTCCTCGACCAGCGCGTCGCGGTCGGCGCACCTTGGTGCCGGCGAGCTTGAAGCCCGGCCAGCACGTTGTCGCGGATCGACATCGCCGGGAACGGGTTCGGCTTCTGGAACACCATGCCGATCGCGCCGGCGCGCGTCGGTCGGCCGGCTGCGCCGGGTCGTAGATGTCCGACGCCGTCGAGCAGGACCTCGCCGGCGAGCGCGGCGCCGGGCACCAGCTCGTGCATGCGGTTGAGGATGCGCAGGAACGTCGACTTGCCGCAGCCCGACGGGCCGATCAGCGCGGTGACCTTGCGCGGCCTGCATCGTCGAGCGAGACCCGCTCGAGCACCTTGTGGTCGCCGAACCACGCGCTCACGTCCACGGCCTCCAACGAGGCCGCGGTGGTCCCCAGCTCCGTCGGGCCGTTCGAGCTCGATGGCGGACAGGGACATCGGGGCTCCGCTCAATCGGCGGGCGCTGCCGTCTCGAGGGCCTCGAGGACGGCCTCGGAACGACGCGCCGCCCGTGCGGGTCCGGCTGCCCAATGACGCGGGCGATGGTGAACAGGACGAGCGACCAGCGTGATCAGCACGAGCGCAGCCGGTCCATGCCGCGTTGCGAGCGGCACCGGCGAGCCGAGCTGGTAGTTGCGGTAGATGTAGAGCGGCAGGCTCATCTGCGCGCCGGCGAACGGGTTCGCGTTCATCACCGACGTAGCCGAACGACGGTCATGATCAGCGGCGCGGTCTCGCCCACGGCGCGGGCCACGCCGAGGATCACGGCGGTGACCAGGCCCGGCGCGGGCCGTGGGCAGGACGACGCCGCGCACGGTGCGCCACTCGGTGGTGCCGAGGGCGAGCGATGCCTCGCGCAGGCCGTCGGGCACGAGGCGCAGGACCTCCTCGGCGGTGCGGGTGATCGTCGGCAGCATCGAGATCGAGAGCGCCAGCGAGGCCGCGAAGCCCGACCACGAGTGGCCCATGCCGAGGAGCCACGGTCGAGTAGATGAACAGGCCGGCGATGATCGATGGGCACGCCGCTCATCGCGTCGACGAAGATGCGGACCGGCCGGCGCGAGCGGCCCGCCGATCTCGTTGAGGAACACGGCGCACATGAGGCCCGAGCGGCACCGAGATCACGCATCGCGAGTCCGACCTGCATCGAGCGTGCCGACGATGGCGTGCACCACGCCACCTTGGTCGTAGGGGTCGCTCGGCCCGCCGAACGACGCGTCCTTCGTGAAGAACGCCCACGTCAGTCCCTTCAGGCCCTTGATCAACACGTAGGCGGCGATCGCGAACAGCGGCGCCACCACCAGGAACCCGGCCGTCCCGATGATCACGGTCATGACCTTGTCGCGGGCGAACCGTCGACCCTCGAGCTCGCGCACGACCAGCCCGTAGATGCACAGGAAGGTCACGTACCAGGCGATCAGGAACCCGATGAACCCCGAGAGCGGCGAGAGCCGGAAGAACACCAGGTACATCAGCGAGAACGACGAGAGCGCGGCACCCGCCAAGACGCCGGCGTCGCGTCCGTGGAAGCTGCGCGGGCGCACCGCGGCTTCGACCGGCTCCGGCTCCCTGCCGTCCGACCGAGGGTGGTGGACCTCGCGGAGCTCGACGCCCATCAGATCTCCACCCCGGCGCCGGAGCGCGACCGGCGCACGATCAACGAGGCCAGCGTGTTGACCGCGACCGTGGTGAGGAACAGCACGAGGCCCGCGGCCATCAGGGCCGGCACGCCGTAGGCCGCCGACGATTCGGAGAAGCGGTTCGCGATCATCGCGCCCACCGAGTTCCCGCCGGTCTGCAGGATGTACTTGTTGACCGTGAAGATCGGGCTGATCAGCATCGCGACGACGATCGCCTCACCGAGGGCCCGGCCCAAGCCCAACATGGTGCCGCCGATGATGCCGCCGCGGCCGAACGGGAAGCACCACGGTCCGCACCATCTCCCAGCGGGTGCTGCCGAGGGCCAGCGCCGCTTCCTTCTCGCCGGGGGGCGTCTGGGAGAACACCTCGCGGATCACCGACGTGGTGGTGGGGATCAGCATCAGCGCGATCACCACCCCCACCAGGAACTGCGAGGCGGCGAAGTTGGGGTCGGTGGTCTTGAAGAACGGGATGAAGCTGAGGTTCTCGGTGAGCCAGCGCGACACGCTCAGGATCCGCGGCTGCAGGAAGAAGAACCCCCAGATGCCGAAGATCACGGCGGGCACTGCCGCCATGAGGTCGATCGTGGTCACCATGAAGCGCTGCAGGCGGCGCGGCGCGTACTCGGTGACCAGCAGCGCCGTCAGGATCGAGATCGGCACCCCGATCACGAGACCGATCAGGGCGATGATCACCGTGCCGATCATCACCGCACCCACGCCGGACACGTGGTCCACGCCCTCGGTGTTCCATTCGAACCGCGTCAGGAACGTCCACACGCCGTTCAGCTCGAACGCCGGCAGCGCGCAGATCAACAGGAACGCCCCGATCAGCACCAGGATCACCAACGTCGTGAACCCGGCACCGGTGGCGACCGCCCGATAGAGCCGGTCGGACCGTGCGCGACTCGGCGTGACCTGCCGAGGCTGGTCCTGGATCTCGATGTCGTCAGCCTGCATCCGGGTCGTTGTTCCTGTCGGGTCGGGGTATGAAAAAGGCCGCGACACAGAGTGTCGCGGCCTCCAGTCACCTGGTCAGCTCGTGATATCGCGACGGTAGCAACGGCTTCGGATGCATGTCAACGGACCGAAGGTCGCAATCACAGCACCGCCACAAGTCGGGTCTTGGGCGGTGTCCTGGAGCGACGAGCAGGAGGTCCGGCGCGAACGCCGGACCTCCCGTGCGTCGGTCCACCACGGCGATGTGGTAGCCGCGTGGACGTGTTGGGTTGGGGTCAGTGAGGGAACAGTCGGCAGTAGCTCTGGCCGCCGCTCCACCACCGGTGCTTCCCAGCGGCAGCGGCACGAACCCACCTTGCGTGATCGTCTGCGCGATCAACGTACGGTAGTTCTTGCCGCTGAACGGCTCGGTCGAGTGCTCGGTGCTGTTCTTGCAGAGCCAGCCGTCCTCACCCACGTAGTCGAGCGTGGCCTGCGAGGCCGCGCCGCCGTTCGTGCACGCAGCGGTGCAGTAGACGTTGTAGATGAAGCGGCCGAACGGGAAGGACCCGTTGACCAGCGTCGCCTTCGTCGGAGCGACGTTGTCGACCTTGCCCAGCTTGCTGCCGTCCGGGTACGGCTTGATCTTGCCGTTCCAGGTACCGAACGACGCCAGCGAGATCGCGCGCTTGGCGTCGCCGTTGGCGAGGATGCCGGGGTTGAAGGTCTCGACGGTCTGGTGGGTGGTCTTCTCGCCCGCCGGGATGCACGTCGAGGAGTCGCCTCCCAGGAACGCGTCCCATGCGGTCCTCGTGCCGGCGCCGGGGATCGCGGTGTAGACGGCGATGTCGGCCGTCGAGACCACGGCCCAGGTCGTTCCACGTGTCGATCGTGCAGGTGAGGAAGATCCCCTTCAGCTGGTCGATCGTGAGGCAAAAGCCGCCGTCACAGGCGCCCTTGCTGTTGTTCAGCTTCGCGGCGGGACTCCCGGTGAGCCCGGGGAAGGCTTCCCACGTGAGGGCGTCACGCCCGTAGGCCACGAAGTTCGTGCCGGTGCAGTCCGTGGCCGAGGGGGCCTTCGTCTGACGCGCGAAGTCCGCGTCCCGGACGTTGGCCAGGCCCTGCTGGCAGATCTGCTTGACGCCGGAGCCGCCGCCAAGCGGGTAGGAGGAATACGCCTCGTCGTGGGTGTAGTTCTCGGTGGTCACGGTGTCGGCCGAGTCGGCCAGACACTCGTAGTCGAACAGCTGCGTGGTGCCCGGGGTCGCGATGATGTTGCACCCCGGGGTGCTGTTGTAGAGCTGGTCGAGCTGCTGTCCGTGGCGGTACATCGCGTCCGAACCCACGCCCACGATGGTGGACGGGGTCTCGCCGACGGCGCTGGCAGGGCCTGCGCCGATCATGGCGAACGCGACGAGCGCGGCGGTCAGTGCGACCAGATGCCGGATCGTGCGGTTTCGCATCTCGTTCCTTCCTTGCATGTGGAGGTGCCCGAGGGAGTGCGGGGGTCGATGCGTCGGGCAACGCACCGGATGTCTGATATCGGCGTCCCGGTGAGACGTCACCTCCTTCTTCCCGCGCCCACGAGGACGCCGTTGGCCGGGACACCGCGATGACCCGAACATGAGCGAAGCCGCGGCACGTGTGCGCCGCGGCCTCCAGTTCGCTGGTCAGCCTGGTCTCCCAGCAGAAACGGAAAAGGCCGCGAACCCAGTTGGGTGCGCGGCCTCCAGATCGCTGGTCAGCCGTTCAGTAAGACTCCGGCCTTCCGGTCATCTCGAACGCCGGGAAGCTACCAGGCCAGTCATAGCCCGGTCAATGGACGACGTGTGGCGAATCCGTGACACGGCGTACGAGGTGCGTACGGCCCGTGACGAGCGCCAGCGCGTAGAGCGCCGCGACGCCGATCAACAGCGACCGGTACCCCACGACGAGCGCGCCGTACTCGAGGACGCCGCCCACGATCGCCCCCAGCAGGTTCGTGCCGAAGGCGATCGTCGAGGAACCGACGTCCTTGAATCGGTTGGCGAAGATCAGGTTGCCCAGGAACACCGGCGTGAAGCCCAGTACGACGGCGGCCGCGAACCGCGGTGCGGGGGCGAGGTCCAACAGGGCATGGATCGGCACCGCCCACGCGATCGCGAGGCTCACGAACAGCGGCGCGTACAGCAGGCTCGGACGCCGCACCGGCCACCGGCGGGTCACCTCGACCGCGAGCCAGACCGACACCAGGATGCCGCCGAAGACCAGCGCGTTCACGAACCACGTGGTGCCGAACCAGAGCGCGAACCGGACGACGTTCGTGGTCTCCAGCAGCAGGAACGCCGCCCCCATGAAGAACAGGTCGACGTAGGAGCGCATCTCGCGGAGCGGTCCTCCCGCGAACCGAACGGCGATGAGCGAACCGACCAGGATCAGCAGCAGCGCCAGCTGGTAGAAGGTCGGGATCCCGCGCCCCACCAGGTACGGGAAGGGGAAATCGTCGGTCTCCGGGATGATCTCGGCGGCCGGTCGTTCCCACACGTCCAGACACACCAGGCTGCCGGGATCGTTGCTCGCGGTGAGCACCGTTCGCGGGCGCTCGCCCGGGCCGGGGCTCAGGTCGAGGCAGGGCGGCGCGCCGAACGTTCGGTCGAGCGTGTCGCCGTAGCGATCGAGGGCGACCGGCAGGTAGTAGTGGTACATCGCCACCGCTCCACCGGGCGCGAGGTGGTCGCGCACCTCCCCGACCGCCTCCTCGGTGGACAGGAAGCTCTCGAGGCGCAGCGACGACTGGCCGGCGAGCGCGGCGAGTGAATCCGGGATCGCGAAGATCACCAGGTCGTACATCGTGTCGGTGTCATGGATGAACGCACGACCGTCCTCGACGTAGACGTCCACCCTCGGGTCCTCGTACGGACGATCGGGGTGCAGGTCGCGACCCAGCGCATACAGCACGGGGTCGATCTCGACGGCGTCGACGTGGTCCGCTCCCTGCGCGAGGGCGATCGCGACGTCGTTCCCGCTGCCCGCACCGACGATCAACACGTTCGTGAGCGGGTTCCCGGGCGAGCGTGCGTACGGCTCGAAACGGAACGCCTGCTCGGTCTCCATGTAGGACACCGACATGATCCGTTGATGCGGGCGGCCGTTGACGTCGATCGCGATGCCGTCGGCGTCCCGCGGCGAGGTGGTGATCCGTTGATAGGGCGACCAATGCGTCAGCGGCGCGAACGACAGCACCGCGAGCACGCCGATCACCACCACGATGGCCGCGAGGTCGACGATCCGGCGCCGGCCGCTCAGTGCCACCAACGCGACCGCGACGACGAGCCCCCACACCAACGGCGAGGCCTGGAGGAAGGCGAGCGCCGAGAACCCCACGATCCCCAGGATGCTGCCCAGGATGTCCAGCCGGTAGGCCTCGAGGGACTCGAACCGCGCGAACACCCGCGCCACGCCCGACGCGATCGCCGCCATCACCAGGAACGACAGGCCGAACACCACCGACAGCGAGAGCCACTTCGGCAGAGCGGGCCATCCGAACCCGCCCACCACCTGGAGGACGCCTTCGACACGGCCTCCCTGCACCGGGAACACCGCGAGGAACACGAACAGCCCCGCGAGTGCCGCTGGTGCCAGCCGGAACAGGTCGAAGCGTCCCTTCGCGCGCAAGAACCCCACACCCACACCCAGGAAGCTCGCCAGCAGGATGAAGTTCGTGAAGAACGACAGGTAGACGTTGTAGGCGCCGGCCCATCGGATCAGGCCCAGTTCCACGAACAGCATCAGGAAACTCAGGAGGACCAGGCGAACCTTGGACCCCGGGTCGGGTTCGCCTGCAACGTTGGTGGTGGTCAACTGCGCTCCACGGGGTCCGACGGCGTAGCGGTCGACCCTAACAGGGAGGGCGGTGCGGACGGTCTTGGAGCCGGAGCGGGGATTTGAACCCCGGACCTACGCCTTACCATGGCGTTGCTCTACCCCTGAGCTACTCCGGCGGAAGCCTGATGATAGCAATGCGCGGCCGGGCCACTCGCGGGGCGTGCGACCATGGATGGGTGCGCCGTCTCCTCACACTCGCGCTGGTCTTCGGCCTGGTCGGCTCGGCGTGCCAGGACCGAGGCCAGGCCGAACCCTCCGGCAACGTCGTGGCTCGGGCCACGTTCTCAACCCAGCAGGAAGAGGCGCGTCACCGGTGACCTCAGCGTCGCGGATTCCGCCGAGGAGCGTCGCGTCGGGCTCATGGGGGTGGAGGCCCTGGATGAGGACGGCGGCATGGTGTTCGTGTTCGACGGTGAACAGGACGGTTCGTTCTGGATGAAGGACACGCTGATCCCGCTGTCGATCGCGTTCTGGGGGGAGGATGGGCGCCTCCTCGATATCCTCGAGATGGCACCGTGCACCGCCGACCCCTGTCCCACGTACTCGGCACGAGCGCCCTACACCCACGCGCTCGAGATGAACGCCCACTGGTTCGACGACCGCGGCATCGAGATCGGAGATCGCGTTGAGCTCACCATCGACAGCGAGTGAGTGTCTCCTGTGTTCCGCGGAGCGCGTGACCGACTGGTTCCACGAGGACGAGGACTGCTGGATCGCCGAATGCATGGTGTGCCGCACCCCGATGATCGTGTGGCGAACCCACGGCCTGCCAGACCCTGAGCACGAGGCCCGGCTCTTGGCACACCTGGAGCGGGTGGCGTCCGAACGCTACGGCGACGGCGGCTTCTACGTGGACGGCGAGCGTCGCCGGATCCCCGACCACTGGCACGCGCACGCGCGTCCGGCCGGCGGGTTCTTCGACCCCAAGAGCGAGCTCTACGGGGCGTTCGACGAGTGAGCGAGGACCCACCCATCGCCCGGCCGGCGACGCGAGACGACCGCGAGGTGGCGGTGCTCTCGATCGTCCGAGCGTTCGCGGCCGATCCGCTGGTGCGGTGGTTCTTCCCCGACGACGGGACCTACGTGCAACGGGCCTCGACGTTCTTCGGATTGCTGTTCGACGGTCGCGTGGACGACGGGAACGTCCACGTGGCGGGCGACGGCGCCGCCGTGTCGATGTGGGATCCCCCGGGCGGCGGATCGATCGCCCAGGCCGAGCTCGACCGGCGATGGGACACCGAGTTCGAACCGGGTGCCGGGCCGGGTGAGCGGGAGCGGCTCGAGGCGTACGAAGCCGCCGCGGACGCGATGATGCCCCCAGACGCGAGTTGGTACCTCGGCGTCCTGGCCACCGATCCGGACCTCCAGCGGCAGGGACTGGCCAGCGCAGTGATCGCGCCGGTGCTCGAGCGCGCCGATCGCGAGGGGCTCGGCGCCTTCTTGGAGACCGGCGCGGAGGAGAACCTCGCGTTCTACGCCCGCGCCGGCTTCGAGGTCACCGACGAAGTGGTCCTGCCCGACGGTCCCACCCTGTGGGGCCTTCAGCGATCTCCGTGGATCAGCGATCGGCTCGGGACGAAGGAGCAGGGAATGAGCGCCGAAGGAATCGGTCGAATTGAGGAACCGTGAACGCCGCGTACCCGTAGGTGGGGCTGTACAGGAGGCCCTTCTCGATGAGGCGGGTGCGCACCTTGCCCAACTCTCCGGACGGGCGCTCGAGGACCTCCGCGACATCGGCGGCGCGTTGCGGCGCCGCCCCGAGTTCGGCCATCGCCCGGAGATACTCGGTCTCTTGTTCACTGGCTCGCTGGATGCGCACCTGGAAGAAGCTCTCGTCCAGGCGGGCCTCGACGATCGCCTGGGACTCGACGGCTTCCACCGCGGTGATGGGCGACCCCTCCGCTCGATCCCACACGACCTTGCCGTACTCCTGGATGAAGTACGGATACCCGTCGGTGTAGACCACGACGGTGTCGACGGCTCGCTCCTCGAACGAGACGCCGAGCTCGTTCGCGGGCTGCGTGAGGGCATCGATCGCGTCGGGCACCGACAGAGGGCCGAGCGTTCGGAAGCGGAACAATCGCTCGGCGTATGACTTCGCTTCGCCCGCCAACCTGGGGAGGTGCGGCAGACCGGCACCGACCAGGGAGATCGGGAGTTGCCGTTGCGTCGTCTTGTGCAGCGCGCGGATCAGGGCTTCGAACTCCTGCTTCGACAGGAACTGGACCTCGTCGAAGAGGAACACGACGCCGGTCTCCTGCTCCTGCGCGGCCTCCCCCAGCGCGACCAACAGGTCGGTGAGGTCCTCCCCGAGTTCCCCACTGTCCGCCTGACCTTCGAGCGGCTCGACATCGATGGAGCCGGTGACCGCCCCGTCCGAGGACACGGTGATGGAGAACGACCGCAGGACGCCGGCCGCTCGCCGCAACCGATCGAGCCAACGGTCCCTCGGCGCCAGCTCGAGCACCGCTCGACGGACGAGCTGAGCCATCCTGGGTCCGAAGGGTGCCTCGGGCGATATCTCGGCATCGAGCGAAACCCACCCGGCCATGTGGGCCTGTTCGGCGAACGCCCCGAGCAGCACGGTCTTGCCGACCCCTCGCAGGCCGGTGATGAGCATCGACTGGTCGGCGTAGCCGCGCAGCAGACGATCGAGCATCACGTCGAATGCCTCGAGGTCCTCATCCCGGCCGGCGAAGGCTCTCGGCCGTACCCCTGCGTTCGGCGTGTAGGGATTGGAGCGGGGATCCATCGGGTGAAGTTTGTCTAGTTGGGCGGACTTTGTCAACTCTCGACAAACTCTGCCCAAGCTGTCAAACCTGGGGCTCGGCTCACGCGATCTGGAACGAGCGCTTCGCCAGGCCCAGGAAGAAGCCTTCGATCTCGGTGTCGGGGGCACGTTCGGCATCGCTCGCCGCTCCCAGCGTGACGAACAGCGGGGCGAAATGCTCCACGGTGGGATGCGCGTACGGCATGCCGGGCGCGCGGTCCCGGAACGCCATCAGCTCGTCGACGTCGCCACGCGCCAGCGCTTCGGCGCTCCATGCGTCGAACTCCCGCGACCAGCCCGGCGGATCGGCGTCCGGGCGGAAGTCCCGCAGGAACGGCAGTCCATGCGTGAGGAAGCCCGACCCCACGATGAGCACGCCCTCGTCGCGGAGCGGTCGCAGGCGCTGGCCGAGCTCGAACAGACGCTGGGGATCCAACGTCGGCATGGACATCTGCAACACGGGCACGTCCGCATCGGGGTACATCACCATGAGCGGCACGTACGCCCCGTGATCCAGGCCGTAGTCGGGCCGGTCGGCGACCGTCTCGGTGTCGGGCATCAGCGCCCGAACGCGCGCGGCGAGCTCCGGCGCGCCCGGTGACCGGTAGGTCATGCGGTAGAAGCGCTCGGGGAAGCCGTAGAAATCGTAGGTGAGCGGCACGCCGGTCTCGGTGGCGCCCAGCGTGAGCGGCGCCGATTCCCAGTGCGCCGACACGATCAGGATCGCCGTGGGCTTCGGGAGGTCCTTCGCCCACGCCGCGAGCTGCGAGGTCCACAGCTCGTCGTCGAGGAGCGGCGGCGCGCCGTGGCCCAGGTAGAGCGCGGGCGCCGGACCGTCGGCCTCCGTCCACGTGCGGCTGTTCGCGTGCCCGAGGTCTTGCGGTTGGTTCGTCACGTCGTCGTGAACCCTCGCACCCGGCGGGATATTTCGCTGCGGTGCCGACTCAGTCGCTCAGCGCGTCGACCGCGCGGAGCGTGTCGCCCAGTCTGTCAGCCAGTACCTCGGCGAACCACCGGTGGACGTCGGCCGCCAACGCCGGGTCCGCTCGCTGCATGCGCTCGAGCGATGCTCGGCTCAATCGCAGGATCGTGCTCGGCGTTTCGGCCACGACGTCGGCCGTCCGAGGCGCTCCCGTGTAGAGCGCGACCTCGCCCACCACGACGCCCGCACGCATCGTGCGCAGTCGCAGGCGATGGCCATCGTGCGTCGCCATCTCCACGCGGAGCCGTCCCGACTCCGAGCAGGAACACGTCGTCGGGTCGATCGCCTTGGCGGATCACCAGGGTGCCGGCGGACACCTCGAGCCGCTCGAGGTACGGATCCAGGCGTTCGCGGAGGTCGCCCAGCGTGGACGCCGTCCACGGCATCCGCTGCCAGGTCTCCTCCGGCTCGAGCGCCCTCCAAGCAGGAGGTCCTCGCATCGTTCCAGCCCGTGGTCGACGTCCTCTTCGAACCGCACCGGCGCGTCGCCGTCCGTCACGCCTCCCTGTTCGACCTGTCGCCGCACCGAGGGGTCGGCCCCGGTGAGGATCACCTCGAACCCCTGTCCTCGGCCGAGCTCGGCGACCCGCGAGAACGCGAGCACGGCCGAGGAATCGACCCCGGTGACCCGTCGCAGATCCACCAGGAGGAACCGCAACGGTGGCGCTTCCGAGGATCCCAGCCGCTCCCGGATCCGGTCGAGCAGCGTGATGGCGGTGCCGAAGAAGACGAACCCCTGGAGGCTGATGACGTAGATGCTCGCTCCGAGGGTTCGCAGCATCTCGCGCTCGGAGACCGGTCGGTCCACGTTGCTCCGTCGATCCGCGCCCGAGACCGCCGTGCGCACGAGATCGGTGCGGCTGTACCGCACCGCGAACACCACCACGGCCAGAGCGAGTCCCACCGCCACCCCGGGCAGCAATCCCCACGCCATGATCGTGGCCAAGATCGCCAGCACGATGAGCCACTCGCCGAGCGGCAGCGTGCGCCGGGCATCGACCACCCAATCGACGCAGGAACCCGATCCCCAGGAACAGGATCACGCCTCCCAGCAGCATCCTCGGGATCAGCGCGACGAGGGAGGCGCCGAAGACGAGGGTGGCCAGCGCGACCCCCGCGGCGACGAACCCGGCGACCCGCGCCGGCACGGCCATGCGTTCGCCCAACGACGTCAGGCTCAACGCGTGGAACCCGGGGATGCCACCGGCGGCCCCGGCCACCACGTTCGCGATGCCGGCGTCCCGCAGCTCGGTGTCGGGCTCGAACTCGCGACGGAGCATCAGCTCGATCCCGCTCGCGTTCAGGAGCGTCGCGACCACGGACACGAACACGACGGTCGCGATCCCGGCGAACTCCTGGAAGACCGCGCCCCAGTCCGCACCGGCGATCGCGCGGAACGCCCACGGTTGCCACAGCCTGCCTCGGGGAACGGGCCGAGGAGCCATCCGCCCGCCTCGGCCTCCGCGATCGAGGAACCGGTCACCACGAGACCGATCGCGAACGCCACCAAGCCGATGCCGAGCGCCGCCGGGATCAGCAGCGGCCACCGCGTGACCCGAACCCCGATCGTCAACGCGACGGCGAAGACGAGCGCGGGCAGCCATCGCGCGAGGGAGCCCCACGCCAGGAGCTCACGCAGGGTGCCGACCGTCGGGCCGATGCCGCTCGCGACCCCGATCCCGCCCTTGACGAGCAGCCAGCCCGTGCCGGCGAGGAATCCGCCGATCACCGGATAGGGCACGAACCGCACGATGTTGCCCAGCCGGAACGCACCGAGCAGCAGGCACACGACGCCCGTCAGGACGCTCGCGACCACCACGGCCGCCACCACGGTGAGGAAGACCCGCTCGGGATCCCCGCTCACGCGGGTGGCGAGGGAGGCGGCCACCACCGCCAGGATGACCGCGGGCCCGTCCTGCACGCTCCCGACCACACCGCGCCGGCCCGCCGTCCACGCGAGGATGCCCAGGATCAGCGCCGCACCCACCAGGTACAACCCCACCCCGTCGGCGAGGTGGACCGAGAGGGCGCCGCCGAAGATCAAGGCGGCGAACGACGACGCCAGGACGATCTCGACGATGCCGATGACGATGCCGGCCGTGAGCGAGGCCAGCACGCGTCCGCTTCCCCGCTGTTCGGTCATGGGTCCCGTCCCCGTCCTGCCCGGACGCTAGCGAGCCCATCATCGATACGCTGCACCGATGACGAGCCTGTCTCCGAGGATCGAGCCCTACGACGCCGGCATGCTCTCGGTCGGTGACGGCCACCAGGTGTATTGGGAGACCTGCGGCGACCCGAACGGCCGCCCCGCGGTCGTCGTGCACGGCGGTCCCGGGTCGGGGTGCACCGGTTGGCACCGGCGGTTGTTCGATCCGGCGACCACCCGCATCGTGCTGTTCGATCAGCGCAACTGCGGCCGGAGCCGGCCACACGCGAGTGAGCCCGACGTCGACCTGTCGACGAACACGACGCAACACCTGATCGCGGACATGGAGGCACTCCGGGAACACCTGGAGGTGGAGCGCTGGCTGGTCTTCGGAGGCTCGTGGGGCAGCACGTTGTCGCTCGCGTACGCCGAAGCACACCCCGACCGGGTGAGCGAGATGGTGCTCTGGGGGATCACGACGGGCCGGCGGGCCGAAGCCGACTGGCTGTTCCGCGGCGGCGTGGCGCCCCTGTTCCCCGAACAATGGGAACGCCTGTGCGCCGGGGTGCCGGCCTCCGACCGAGACGGCGACATCGTCGAGGCCTACGCACGGATGCTGCACGACCCCGACCCGGCGGTCCGCCGCCGCGCTGCGCTCGACTGGTGCACGTGGGAGTCGGCCACCCCCGACTGGCCACCCACCGCGGGACTGGACAGCCGGTACACCGATCCCGACTTCGCCCTGGCGTTCGCACGCCTGGTGACCCACTACATCCGGCACGATGAATTCCTCGAAGACGGGGTGTTGCTCCGCGACGCCGGTGTGCTCGCCGACATCCCCGGCACGCTGGTGAACGGCCGCTTCGATCTGCAGGCGCCGATCGCGAATGCGTGGGCCCTTCACCGGGTGTGGCCGCGGGCCGAGCTCGTGATCGTGGACGACGCGGGGCATGCCGCCGATGAGCCGGCACTCACGGATGCGCTGATCCGAGCCCTCCGTCGATAGGACCCTTCGGGTCATGGCTCCTGGTGCGGGCCTGTGGTGGTTCCACCCGCTCCCTTCGACGTGGACTCCCCCTCGAAACGGCGCACGAAGCTCGGTACGGTGAACCCGTCCTCATCGAAGGGACCACCGGGTGAACGAGCGAACGCAGCACGCATCGAGCCTTCGCGGGCTCGCGTGGATGCTGTTCGCGCTGGCAGCGCTCGCGGTCGTGGGCGGCCTGGTCCTGACCGGGATCAAGCTTGCCGACGACACGCTGACCGTGGCATCGGCCGTGAGTTCGCTCGCGTTCGTGCCGGCGGGGCTCGCGTTCTCGATCGTCGGTCTGCTCGTGGCGCTCCGCCGCCCGGAGAACCCGGCCGGGTGGTTCATGCTCGTGATCGGTGCGTTCTGGAGCGTGCTGACCTTGCCCCTCGGCGACGTTTCGCAACCCCAGTGGTTCTCGAACCTGATCTGGGTCCTCCCCCTCGGTTTGATGGGCACGCACCTGTTGCTGCGGCTCCCGGACGGCAACCTCCCATCGCCGCGTTGGCGGTGGGTCTCGCGCACCTCCACGATCGCGATCGTGCTCGCGGGCGTAGCGCTCCCATCCGATGGATCGACGGCCAGCGACCTCCAGAACGTGGCGGGATTGCTCGGTCTCGTGCTGCTCCTCGTGAGCATCATCGCCTCGGTCGCGTCGTTGTTCGTCCGGGCACGGAGGGCGGATGCCGACGAACGCCACCAGCTCCGGTGGATCGCGCTGGGAGGACTCACGTTCATCGGGTTCTATGCACTCGCGGTGGTACCCGGACTCCTCGGGATCGAGCACAGCAAGACGGCCGACGACATCGTGAACACGCTCGGGGCCATCGCGTACTCGGCCGTGCCGATCGGCATCGGGATCGCGATCTTGAAGTACCGGCTCTACGACATCGACGTCGTGATCCGCAAGGCGTTGGTGTTCGCCTCGCTCGCGGCGTTCTTCACGGTGGTGTACGTACTCGTCGTCGGTGGTGTGGGGGCGGTGATGGGCTCACTGTCGACCCCGACGCTGTCGTTCGCGGCCGCGGCGCTCGTGGCGATCGGATTCCAACCGGCGCTGGCTCGCGCCAGACGGTTCGCCGACAGGGTCGTGTACGGGAAGCGTTCGACCCCGTACGAGGTACTGGCGGAGCTCGGCGAGCGGTTGGGCGAGACGTACGCGGCCGATGACGTGTTGCCCAGGATCGCCCGGGTGCTCGGCGAGGGTGTCGGCGCCGATCGAGCCGACGTATTGCTCCTGGTCGAGGACGCCTTCAGGGCGGTCGCCTCGTGGCCAGAGGCGGCGCCCGAGGCAGCGACGGGCGCCGCCGAAGCCGATCTGACGGTCGAGGTGCGCCACCAGGGCGAGCTCCTCGGTGCCCTCGCGGTGTCGATGCCCGCCAACGACCCCATGGATCCGGCGAAGGAGCGATTGGTCAACGACCTGGCGGCCCAGGCCGGGCTGGTGCTCCGCAACGTCCGACTCACCGAAGAGCTCCGCGCGCGGATCGACGATCTGCAAGCAGCCCAGAAGCGACTGGTGGCGGCCCAGGACGATGAACGTCGCCGGCTCGAACGCAACATCCACGACGGCGCGCAGCAACAGCTCGTGGCCCTGACCGTCAAGCTCCGGCTGGCGGACACGCTGATCGAGCGCGATCCAGCGCGCGCCCGCGAGCTGCTCGACCAGCTCCGGTCGGACACGAACGACGCCCTCGAGGATCTGCGCGATCTCGCGCGCGGCATCTATCCCCCGCTGCTGGCCGACAAGGGACTGCTCTCCGCGCTCGAGGCGCAGGCGCGGAAGGCGTCCCTCCCGGTCGAGGTTCACGCCACCGAAGGGATCGACCGCTACCCCCAGGAGATCGAAGCCGCCGCGTACTTCTCATGCCTCGAGGCGCTGCAGAACGTGGCGAAATACGCCCAGGCATCGCGGGCGCTAGTCACGCTCTCGGACGGCGACGGCCGGTTGCACTTCGAGGTGGCCGACGACGGACTGGGATTCGACCCCTCCGACGTCGGGTACGGCACCGGGCTCCAGGGCATCGCCGACCGGCTGGGAGCGCTGGCCGGAACGTTGACCGTCACCAGTTCGGTGGGCAACGGCACGACCGTGGCCGGTACCATCCCGGCTCCCGACCGGCGCTAGGGTCGCGAGCTCCCGTGCGGACCTACGGGGCAGCGTCGCCCTGGGTGCGGACCGGGAGCAGCAGCACGATGATGACCGTGATCCCCGGGAGCACGCAGGCGAGCAGACCCCACAGCAACGGGCTGTGACCCTTGGCGCGAGCGATCGACATGGTGATGGTCAAGAAGACGACCCAGAGCACGAAGAAGATCAACCACCAGAAGAACGACACTGCTGCGATCACGTGGTCCCCTTTAGTTCGACGATGGCCCTCGGGCCGGAGCAGACACTAGCCCATCGAGGGGTCGGTCCGCCCGCGAGCGCTCGTGCCGAGCCGATCGCGGCCCTTCCGTCGCGCACCGATGAAGGCATCGAGCGTCCGCTCCAAGGCGGGCAACATCGCGTTGACGTGACGACTGCGGATGAGGAGATCCCACAGCGGTTCGAACTTCCTCCACCCACCGGCATAGGCGAGATGCCGAGCGCGGGCGTGCGCGGTGTCCTGCCCGGCGGCGCCGTGCCAGATCGCCCCCCAGCGGTAGAAGTCCCGGTAGGCGCGCCAGTAGCCCGTTTCGAGCTGCTCCGGTGTCATCCGCTTCGGCGTGAAGACCACGTGGCGCGTGTCGTAGCGCTCCCAGTCGTTCGTGACGATGCGATCATCGGCGACGAGGCGTTGATGGAGCGCCGTACCCGGATACGGCGTCATGATGTGGAACGTCGCGGTCTCCAGGCTCCGTGAGACGCCCCACTCCACCGTGCGTTCGAACACGTCGGGTCCGTCGTCGTCCAGGCCGAAGACGAAGCTGCCGTTGACCATGACCCCGAGGTCGTGACAGCGGCGGATCACCTCGTCGTAGTCCCGGCCCAGGTTCTGTTGCTTCTCGTGCCGGCGAAGGTTCTCCGGGTTCAGGGTCTCGAAGCCGACGAACACACTGCGCATGCCGGCGGCCGCGGCGCGCTCGATCAGGTCACCGCGCAGGATCGCCTGCACGGTGCTGGCTCCCTGGAACAGGCGGCCCATCCCGCGCATGCCCTCGAACAGCCCTTCGGCGAACCGGCGGTCGCCCAGGAGATGATCGTCGAGGAAGTAGAGGTGCCTGCCGGGAAGACGGTCGATCTCCGCGAGCGCGGCGTCGACCGTCTGCGTGTAGAACGACCGGCCGCCCTCGTAGAACGCGTCCTTGTAGCAGAAGTCGCAGTGGTGCGGACAGCCGCGAGAGACGACGATCGAGTTGGGGCACAGGTACCGCCGGCGCTCGATCAGATCGCGACGAACGGGTGGGATGCCCTCGAGCGACCGCATGTCGGCGCCGGCGTCGTACCGGGGCTTCGGCCGCCCGGCGCGGAAGTCGGCGAGGAACGCCTGCCACGCGCCTTCGCCGGGACCGGTGACGACCGTGTCGGCGTGCAGCGCCGCTTCATCGGGCAGGGATGTGGGGTGCAAACCGCCCACGCACACATACGTGCCCCGTGCCCGATACAGGTCCGCGATCTCCCAGGCTCGTCGTGCCGAGGTGATGTAGACGGTCATCACGAGCAGGTCCGGCACATCGTCGAGCGCCAGCGGTGCTTGGACATGCTCGTCGAGCAGTTCCACCTCGTCGTCCGGGTCGAGGTAGCCGGCCAGCCCTGCGAGTCCGAGCGGCGGGAACAGCGCGTACTTGATCGGGCGGTACCCGGGTGCGTTCGCCTCGACCAAGGACGGGAGGATCATCTTCACTCGCAGCGGACGCCGGATCGGACGGCTCCCTGCCTTCATGTGTCCGGCGATCGACGTGGTCAAGCGTCGCCCCTCCCTCTCGGCTGGTCGACGCAGCATCGACCGCTGCCACGAAGGGGAACAAGGCTCGCCACCGGACCGTCATGCTCGCGTCACAGCGGCACCACCTCGTGGTGTCACATGACACGATTCCCGGACATGGGCGAACACGCACCGGCCGGGGAACGCGCCGAGCAGCGAACTCGGTCTAGCCGTCGAGCGGTGTCGCGCCGTACTCCTCGTCGCTGACGTGCCTGCCCCACGTCGCGGTGTTCCCGGCGTCGTCCACCTCCACGATCGAGAGGTGGGTCATGAAGCGTGTCTCCGTGGCACCGTGCCAGTGCTCCTCACCGGGCCCGAAGGAGACGCGGTCGCCAGGACGGATGACATGGATGGGGTCGCCTCGACCTTGCGCGCGTCCGATACCCTCCGTCACGTAGATCGTCTGTCCGTTCGGATGGGTGTGCCAGGCCGTTCGAGCGCCCGGCGTGAAGTGCACGCTGCTGACGTTCACGCGCGAACGATCCGACGGGACCGCCACGGCGTCGATGAACACCTGCCCCGTGAACCACTCGGCCGGTCCGGCCGCCGTCTCGACCTCGTTCCTCGTGAACTGCATGACCACTCCTTTCCGGATCGTTCTACGCCGTCGAGTTGGGCACGAGTCGGATCGTCGTCGATCGAGCCTCCGGGCTTGTGATGCGCGCGACGGACGACGAGGACCGGCCGTACTTGCGGCGGTACTCCTCGTCGATCTCGTCGTCCAGATCGTGATCGGCATCCTCCAGGACCACCTCGGCATCGATGCCGCCGGCCGAGATGTGACCCGCGTGGCTCGCCTGCGCGCCACGGAACCACGCACCGTCAGGACCGTTCACGGAACGGATGAAGAGATCGTCCCCATGGCGGACGACCCAGATGATCCGTGGATGTTGGCGCGTGCCGTCGTGCCGAAGCGGGGCGATCCGGAGCTCGTCCGCGTCTCCGATAGCCCTCAGTTCCTCGTCCTTCCACGCACCCATCGACGCAGCCTCCGATCTCGATCTCGCTCCGGCGGCGGTTCCGGCGCCCGGCACCGATCCCATCAAACCACCGGCTTCGACAGGGCGTGCACCTCCCGCTGCGGCTCCGGAGGGCTCTGCTCGCGATGACGTCGCCGGTGACGGCGCCTACTCTCGAACGTGGCCACCGTCCATCGGCTCTCAGCGACCGACGCGCGCCGGATCGCCGTGCACGCCCAGCTGCTCGACGCCGAGCGACCGTCCGGACTGCTCGACCTGGTGCGCCACCTCGCCATGCTCCAGCTCGACCCGATCGCCTCGGTCGCGCCAAGCGCCGATCTGGTGGCGTGGAGCCGCATCGGATCCTCGTACTCCACAGCGGAGCTACGCGGTGCACTCGCGGACCGCACGCTGGTCGAACTGCAGGCGGTGGTCAGGCCGGCGGAGGATCTCGCGCTCTACCGGGCCGACATGGCGGTCTGGCCGGGGACGGGCGAGTTGCGCGACTGGCAACGCTACCGGCGCGATTGGGTGAAGGCCAACGACGCGACCCGGCGGGACATCCTCGCGCGGCTCGAGTCCTCCGGACCGCTGGCGATGCGCGAGCTCCCGGACACCTGCGCGAAACCCTGGGAGTCCACCGGATGGACCGGCAACCGCAACGTCGAGAAGCTCCTGGACTTCATGGTGGCGCGGGGCGAGGTCGCGGTCGCCGGCCGGCAGGGACGTGAGCGGCTCTGGGACCTGGCGCTGCGGGTCTACCCCGACGACCCGATCGTCCCGGCGGACGAAGCCCGCCGCACCCGTGACGAACGACGGCTGCGCGCCCTCGGCATCGCTCGAGCCCGAGCGCCGCAGAGTCCGGTGGAACCCGCCGACGTCGGCGAGGCGGGTGAGCCCGCCGTCGTCGAAGGCGTCAAGGGTGAGTGGCGTGTCGACCCGTCGCTGTTGGACCGTTCCTTCTCCGGGCGCACGGCTCTTCTGTCCCCGTTCGACCGGCTGGTGCACGATCGCAAGCGAGCGATGGAGCTGTTCGGCTTCGACTTCCAACTCGAGATGTACAAGCCCGCCGCCACCCGCCGGTGGGGCTACTACGCGCTGCCGATCCTGCATCGCGACCGGCTGATCGGCAAGGTCGATGCCACGGCGGAGCGCGACTCGGGCGTGCTCCGGGTCGATGCCATCCACGAGGACGAGCCGTTCACCAAGACCGCGGCCGCGGCGGTCCGCCGAGAGCTCAAGGATCTCGCCCGTTGGCTGGAGCTCGACCTGGCCCTGCCCGGCTGATCCGGGTCAGCCCCAGCGGACGACGATCTGCCCCTCGACACCCGGAAGCGGCAAGGACGCTGCTTCGGCCTCGACCGCGTCGCGTGCCGCTCGCGAGAGGCGCCGCCAGGTTTGCACCGCCACCGTCGCCTGCGCGCGCCGCCACACCCCGACGATCTCGCCCTCGACCAGGAGGGCGCCGGGCCACACGCGCGGCGTCCACAGCTCGCGGCGACGATCGGGGTCGGCGACCAGGAGTTCGCGGTCGGCGCCCTGGAGCAAGAAGTAGGTGTCGCCGCTCGGCAGGAGCCGAGCCGGCGCCACGGATCCCGAGGGGACGGCGAACGTCGGTTCGTCGCGCGTGAGGATCCACGCATCGCCGATCGGCGTTCGCACCGGAGTCAGCGATCTGCCCAGCGCGTCGAACGCCGCGTGCGCCCGCTTCGCGGGGATCGCCGACCACTCGGCGAACGCCTCGGGCGTGGCCGGCCCGAAGATGTGCAGGAACCGGCGGACGAGCTCGAGGCGAGCCTCCCCGGGGTCGACCTCGGGCGGCGGCACCGTCCTGATGGTGGGTTGCCGCGCCCCGTCCCATCGGATCACGACCGTCCCGGTCGGTGCGGCGTACCGGAGCCGGTTGGGAGGTTCGCCGAGGGCGCTCCCGGCCTCGCCGTACGTGATCGTCGTCCTCGCCGAGGTGGGCGCGCAGGCGCGTAGCGAGGTCCTCCGCGACCTGCCTGCTCCTGTTGTCGTCCGGCAGTCTCCCCAGCGAGAACACGCCGAGGTCACGCGCAGCGACGACGTAGGCATGGTGGTGCGGTCCCCAAAGCTGGACGAGCGATGGATCCTCCCAGGTCGACGGCTGGGTCCCCTCGACGCGGGCATGGATCGACAGGAGCGCGGCCCGGGGCATGCTGTCCTTGAGCCCGGCCCACGCCGCCAGCCGGAGCGAACGCCGTCCGCGTGGGAGCCGTTCATCGAGGGCGCCGACGTGCCTCCGGAACGCCAGGATCTGCTGCCGCGTGAGGTCGAGGCGATCCTCGTGATGGCGCTCACCCAGGGGGGGCGTCTTCCGCCGGCGGGAACGAGGGGATCTCCACGTCGAGGAAGAGGAAGTCGATCGCGTGCGAGGTGTACTGGCGGACGGACGCGCCGGTCGCGAAGAGCATCCGCCGAGTGAACTCGGGGATCTCGTCGACCACGAGGAGCCACTCATCGCGCGGGATCCGCAGGATGGTCGATGGCTCGAGCGCGATCGCCGACGCGACCCGAGGCCCGCCGTCGAACAATCCGCCTTCGCCGAACATCTGCCCGTCTTCCACGATGCCGAGGTCGAGCTCGCCGCCGCGGCCGGGGATGTAGATGCGCACCTTGCCACCGGCAAGGACGAAGAATTCGGTCGCGATGTCGCCATGGAAGAAGATGTGCTGACCCGGTGGGGCCGACACCACGTCGACGATCTCGGCCACGCACTCGAGGTCGGACCGATCCGCGCCCCGGAAGAGGTGGGCCTGCTGGAGCACGGCGGCGATCTGTTCCCGGTCCACGTCGAGGAGCCTAGCGAGTGTCGGGGCCCCAGCGCCATCGCCCGGGAGTCTCGATGTTCGATCCGATCCATCGGTACGCAGGCGAAGCGGTGGGCTCGCGCGGAACGCGAGCCCACCGCTGCTACCTGAACACGGTGGGGGTCAGAGACGTGCCCGCCGCCCATCCTTCGCGTAGTACGTGGGCTGGAAGTAGTGCCGGTCCATGTACGCCGCGACCTTCTTGCCGAGCTTGGCCCCTTGCCGATCCGCGGTGCGGAAGTGGATCCCGCTCCACACCCGAGCGCCGATGATCTCCTTGAGCGCGTCCGAGAGACGACCGAAGCTCCTGGCCTGGACACGGCGCGGGCAAGCACTTGTTGCTCGTCGCCGTGAACGGGACCACGTCGGTGCCGAAGAAGCCCTGCATCGCGGACACGATCGCTCCGCTGACGCAGGTGTGCCCGGACGGGTGATCGGGGAACCCGGGGGTCACGAGCGGAGCACCCGAGACCGGAACCGTCGGGTCGAACAGCGGCACCCAGTTCGGGTCAGCCTTGGTGTTCGGGTTGCCGTCCCCCGCCGCCTCACGGATCGCGGTGATCGGCCGCCAGAAGCTCCAATGGGCCTTGTCGTTCCAGCAACCGATGGAACCGTCCGCCCCGGCGAGCCCCGCCATCGCGAAGAAGCGCGAGCTCTCGACGATGTCGAGCCCGCGACTCAGCGCCAGGGAACGGAAGACGCGGTTCCAGATCGCCGCTCCGTTGTCCTGCCAGAAGATCGCGGCCGCCGTCTGGTCGGGGGTTCGCACGGTGCTCGTGAGCGAGCCGACCCGCTTCACCTCGCGGAAGTCCCGGGTGTAGGCCTTGCTCGTGAGGTCGTTCGGGCCGTGGGACCGCAGCATGTCCACGTTCGGAACGAGGAACGGCCGAACGAAGCCGACCCAGGGAGCCGGATCGGCCGCGACGATCCCGCTCGGTCCCTGCGGAGGGCCGGGCCGCCAGTCGCCGGGGTCGGAGCCGGGCACGAACGTGAAGGACCCGCCTCGGCCGTCGTTCTGCCTGGCGATCAGCATCGCGGAGGCAGCCGCCTCACCGACCGCGATCCCACCCGTCTTCGCAGCCCCGTCGGGCAGGCTCGCGAGCGATGTGTCGTACAGCGCCTGCAATGCCGCGAGCTGTGACGACGGCACCACCCCGGCCAGCGGCGGGGTGCGCTGCGGGAAACCGACCAACACGCGGAAGGCGGCGGTCGCGGCCGCTGCGTCCATCGAGTCGTTCGGGCTCGCCGACGGCTTGACGAGGTAGGCCCGATGCCCGCCATCGATCGCGTTCACCGCGTCGTACACGGCGCCCTGCACCATCGCCATGCTCAGCAGGGCGACGTGCGGTGGCTGTGCGGCGGTGGACATGATCGCGGTGGAGGCGATCTCGTTCCACCCGATCGCCATGTTCTGCGTGGTCTCCGCGACCCGCGTGGTCTTCGCCCACGATGGCGTGGCGAGACCGGCCGCCACCAGGAGCGCGGCGGTCGCGAGCCACACGAGCCGCGCCAGGATCGGCAACGGCCCGGTGATCCGCTGCGTGTGTGTCCCCTGCATGATGCCTCCCTTCGCGTCGTTCCGACGCTTTCGGGCGACGCTAAGGAGACGCGCTCCCCACGACCACGGTGGTGGCGGGCGGATCTGCGGGAGGCTGCCCTCCCACGTCGGTGGGAGGCGAGCCACTGGGATCCATCGCTCACGCACCGCGGATGCACCCAACTGCTCAGGAAACGACAAAGGCCCGGGCCTTGACGGCCCGGGCCTCATGTCCCCGTCGATCTCAGGTGACGTCGCACCCGTCCGGCTGCGGGTGATCGATCCGTGGACTGCCACCGATCGGCACACCGAAGAAGACGACACCGAGCTTGACCGTGCCATCGGTCTCGTTGCGCCCCACATGCACGCTCGAAGGGAGTTCGACGAACGCCTCGCCGGGTCCGTACGTGCGCGCCCGGCAGTTGTCGTGATAGACGGTGAAGCGTCCCGGACTGCACCGTGACGAGCGTCTTGCCGGGGTGGCTGTGCCAGCCGGTCGATGAATTCGGGCCGACGGTGTAATCGGCTACGACCGTGTTCGTGCCCGGCCGGGCGTTGAACCCCATCCCTTTCGACATGGACCCTACGCCGATGATCACCGGGCTCACCGTGCCGGTCGACGGGGTCGCCACCGCGACCGCGGCAAGGCCGAGCGAGCCCGCGATCGCGAACGCTCCCACCGCAGCAGCCGCTCCCCGCAGGCGTGTGTTCTTGTGCGTCCGTTCCACGATGATCCCCTCCTCTCAGCGCCGTCGTTGACGCCGACGCAGCGAGGCTATGAAGGCTCGTGCGCCTGGACTACGGTGGTAGCGGGCAGGCTCGAGGAAGGCTGCCCTCCCACGATGCGGTGGCGAGCCATCGTGGGCGCCCGGGCGGAAGACACCGCTGCGGGTGTCTCGTCGGCGAAGGAGAGGATGGCCCTGAGGGAGCGGGAGGCCGACGCGGTGGGGCAGCTCGACGAACTGCGCCGCGAGGTCGACGAACTGCGGGCGTCGCGACGGCGACTCGCCGTAGCTGATGACGCCGAGCGCCGCACCGTCGAGCGCGCTCTCCACGACGAAGTCCAGCAACACCTGGTCGGACTCGCCGCCGGCCTGCAGCTCGCAGCCGTCTCGGTGGACGCCGACCCCGCGGCCGCGAAGCATCTCTTGGCCGAGATGGGACGCGCTGTGCAGCAGGCGCTGGAGGAGGCACGGAGGCTCGCCCATCGCCTCGCCCCTCCCCTGCTCGAGGTGGGCGGGTTGCTCCCGGCGCTGCGCTCGGCGGCGGTGAGTGCGGACATCCCTGCCCGGATCAACGTCGAGGCGGGTCGGCCGATCCCGCCCGAGGTCGCGAGCACGGTCTACTTCTGCTTCCTCCGAGTACTCGAACACGCCAACGCAGGTGCGCCGGTGACGATCGCCGTGCGGGTCGACGAGCGAACGCTGGGATTCGAGATCGTGGCAGGCTGCGACCTGGGTGCGGAACGGCTCGGGCTACACGATCGCGTCGAGGCGCTGGGCGGTCGGCTCAGCTTCGGTTCGGAGCCCGGTCAGGGGACCCGCCTGGTCGGCTCGGTGCCGCTGTCAGGATGACGCTCATCGCCGGCGGCGAGGTACAGGACCACGGCCTTCACGCGCTTGTGGATCGACGTCTCCCACGTGAGTTCGAGCTTCTGGAAGATGGAATGGATCACCTTCTCCACGGAACCCTCGGTGAGGAAGAGGGTCTCCCCGATCGCCGCGTTGCTCTTGCCGGCCGCCATCTCGCGCAACACCTCCAGCTCGCGCGGCGTCAGCTGGCTGAGCGGCGACTCCTCGCTCCGGGCGTTCGCCGCAACCAGCGCCTCGACCACCTTCGGGTCGATCACCGACCCGCCCTCCGCCACCGCTCGGATCGCAGACGCGAGCTGCTCCACATCTCCGACGCGGTCCTTCAGCAGGTAGGAACGCCCCGCGCTTCCGCTCTCCAGCAGCGCGAGCGCGTAGCTAGGGGTCGCGTACTGGCTGAGCACGACGACGCCGACGTCGGGGGCCGACTCACGCAGCAGCTCGGCCGCTCGGATCCCTTCGTCGGTATTGGTGGGAGGCATGCGGATGTCCGTGACGACGACGTTCGGCCGCTCCGCGTCCACGGCAGCAAGCAGCGAGTCGAGATCTCCGCACACCGCCGCGACCTCCAGGTCTGGCTGCGAGTCGAGCAGCCCTCGAACCCCCTCGCGTACGAGGTAGTGGTCCTCGGCGATCACGACCCGGATCGGCACGGCCCGAGGATACGCCCATGACCACCGTGCTTGTCGTCGACGACAACGCCATGAACCGGAAGCTCGCATGCGACGTCCTGGAAGCGGCCGGGTTCCGAACGGTGGAGGCGGCGACCGCCGCGGAGGGGATCGCACAGGCGACCGAACGCGCACCGGACCTGATCCTGCTGGACCTCAGGCTCCCCGACATGCCCGGTGTCGAGGTCGCACGGAGGCTCCGGGGCGACGACGGGGCGCCACGGATCCCGATCGTGGCGATGAGCGCGCTGTCGCTCGAGGAGCACGGCGAGTGGCTCGAGGCGGCCGGCTTCGCCGGCTACCTCGACAAGCCGATCCACGTGAGCACGTTCCCGGAACAGGTGCGGCGCTTCTGCACGGAGCCTGAGGGTGGCCCGACCGCGGCACCCTGCTAGCACCCCCCTGACCGGGAGGCCGGCAGGGTAGGCGCGGACCCGCACCCTCGCTACCGTGCCTCTGGACGGATCCCCGTCGTGGTGTGAGCGATTCGCCCGACATCCGACAGCCTGACGCGGAAGGGGGCTCCACGTGAGACGGCTCCTGATCGGCGGTGTACTCGGCGTCGTGCTCATCTCGCTCGCGGCGTGCAGCAGCGCGAGCGGAACCGAAACGACCGAGGAGATGCAGCGGCAGGCGGACTACTGGGAGATCGACCAGATCGAGAAGAACTTCCACCAGGCGACCACCCTGAAGGACATCGACCTGATGATGAGCCTGTGGGCCCCGAACGCGACCTTGACGGCCGGCCCCGGGGCGACCGCTGCCGGCCTCGACGAGATCCAGCGGTTCTGGCTCGAGGATTCGGCCGCCTTCAAACCGGAGACCGAATGGATCTCTGACCACCCGGCCTACAAGCTCGAGATCACGGTCAACGGCGACCTGGGCACGCTGCACTTCGAGTGTCACTACATCGGGGTCCACACCGAAAAGACCGAAGCGGTGACGGTCGCCGATCTCGACGTTGCGCGGATCGACGGCCAGTGGCTGATCACCAACCTGGTGGGCGGATCGACCTCGCTGACCCCCTGAGGCCGTGTCGGACGCGCGCACATCGCGAGCAGCGACGAAGGGCGCCGCTGGACGAGCAGCGAGGGCCGCTGACCCGGGGCTCCGATCCGCTGGCCCAGAGCCGTGGGCCGCCTTCCCGTCAAGGTCCACACCAAGCTGCTCATCGTGGTCGTGGGCACGTCCGTCCTGCTGGTCGCCGTCGGCCTGCTGGGCCAGCGCGTCCTCGGACAATCGAACGACCGGGTCGAGGGCCTCGAGGCACTCCAGCAACGAGCCTTCGCCTACGGCCAGCTCCAGCGCGATGCCTGGCACGTTCGAGCGCTCCTCGCGGAGAACGCCGCCCGGGACTTCTACAAGGTCTGGCCCGGGAGCGATCCGGGACCCCGATCCGCCGAGAAGCGCCCTCGTCGTCGACCAGGCCGTCGCGAACGCCGTCGACCGGATCGGCCCTGCAGGTTGCCGTCGACCGGCTCGGGTTCACGCCCCCGCCGGAGGACGCGGATGACCTGGCCTCGATCCGGAGCGACGGCGGATCAGCTGTCGGCGTTGATGGTGGAGATCATCGAACTCGAGGACAGCGAGACACCGCGCAAGGTCCCCGTGATGCTGCGCAGCGAGGCTGAGCAGCTCGCCAGCGACCTCTACCAGGGCGCCGCCGTGCTCGCCCATGCCTGGAGGGCGAAGGCCGACGAGCTGGTCGCCCAGAACGAGGCCTCCTACGAAGGCTCGCGGGACCTGTTCATCGGCGTTGCGGCGTCGGCGCTCATCCTCGCGCTCGTGCTGGGGATCGCCCTCTCGTGGTCGCTGGTCGGCCCGATCCAGGGGATCGGAGCGCGCCTGGCCGCGATCTCGTCGGGCGATTTCACCGGGCACGTCGACGTCGTGAACCGCGACGAGCTGGGTACCCTTGCCGCCAACGTCAACCGGATGAACGACGAGCTCAGCCGCCTGTACGCGGAGCTCGAAGCGACCAGCCAGCACAAGTCGGAATTCCTCGCGAACATGTCGCACGAGCTGCGCACGCCGCTCAACGCGATCCTCGGATTCGCGCAGGTGCTGCGGGATCGGATGTTCGGCGACATCAACGAGAAGCAGGAGGAGTACCTCGACGACATCCTCTCCTCGGGCAACCACCTGCTCTCGCTGATCAACGACGTGCTCGATCTGTCCAAGGTCGAGGCCGGACAGGTGGAGCTCGTGATGGCGCCGTTCTCGCTGCGGGAGACGCTCGAACGCGGGGTCGTCGTGGTGCGGGAGCGGGCGAGCGACGACGAGGTCAGCGTCGCCATCGCGGCGGATCCGGACGCCGACATCGTCGAGGGCGACGAGCGCCGGATCCAGCAGGTGATCTTCAACCTGCTCTCGAACGCCGTGAAGTTCACCCCCGCGGGCGGAGCCGTGGACGTTGCGACGGCTCGGGTCAACGGCGAGGTCAAGGTCTCGGTCTCCGATACCGGCCCCGGCATCGCCCCCGAGGACCACGAACGACTGTTCGACGAGTTCATGCAGGGAGATGCGGGGATCGAGCAGCGCGAGGGGACCGGGCTCGGGCTCGCGCTCTCGAAGCGGCTCGTCGAACTGCATGGCGGCCGGATCTGGGTCGAGAGCGAGCCTGGGAATGGGAGCACGTTCGTCTTCACGCTTCCCGCGAGGAGCGCCTGAGTCATGGCGGGCGAACGGATCCTCGTCGTCGAGGACAACGAGATGAACATGAAGCTCTTCCGCGACGTCCTGATCGCGACGGGCTACCGAGCCATCGAGGCGACGACGGGTGGAGAGGCGGTCGGCCTGGCGGTCGAACACACGCCGGATCTGGTGCTCATGGATATCCAGTTGCCCGACGCCGATGGCGTCGAAGCACTACGCCGGCTGCGCACCGACGAGCGCACCGCGGCGATCCCCGTGCTCGCGGTCACCGCCCAGGCGATGCTGGGAGACCGTGAGCGGTTCCTGGCGGCCGGGTTCGACGGGTACGTCTCCAAGCCGGTCAACGTCGGCGAACTCATCGGCACCGTTCAGCATCATTGTGGCGGGTCGCCCCGTCCGATCTCGGGACGGTGACGGAGACGCGGGTGCGATCCCGCGCTCTTCACCAGCGTTCGCGGTGGACGACGTCGTCCAGCGGACGGCGGTCGGGCCGGGCGATCGGCGTGAGTGGGCGATCCGACGGGATAGCCGAACGCGACGAGTCCGACGCAGAAGCGATCCTCGGGAAGGTTCAGGATCCGCCGGGCGAGGGCTTGATCGTCCAGTGCTGCGTGGGAACTCCCGATGCCGAGGTCGGCCGCGGCGAGCATCATGTTCATGGTCGCCTGCCCCATGTCGTAGAAGATCCAATCGCGCGAGTCCTGGTCGGCGGGCATCGGCGCCACGAGGACGACCGTCGCGGCAGATCCTGCGACGTGACCGGCGTACCGCCAGGTCTCGGCGAGCCGTTGGAGGGTCGTGCGCTCGGTGCACAGCACGAAGTCCCACGGCTGTTCGTTCATCGAGGAGGGCGTACGCCGCGCGGCCTCCAGGATCCGCTCCAGGTCATCCTTCGGGATGGGCCGGTCCTCGTACTCCCGCACGTTCCGACGAGCCCGGATCGCATCCCATGTCTCCATCATCAGGTGGCGACCGACTCGGCCGGTGTCGCCGCCTCCGCACGCCCGGATGCACGACGGGCGATCAACTTGCCGAGCTCCCACAGGATGAACAACGCCAGGGCAGGAAGAGCGCCGCCGATCAGCCATTGCCGGCCGGTCAGAGCCTGGGTGTTCAGCAGCGACGTCAGCAAGCCACCCCGAGCGATCAAGATCGCAAGCACGACCTCGATCAGGATCGTGAGGTTCACGACGTTGTTGTCGAACGTCTCCATCCGGAGGATCGACTCCTTCTCGTCGCGGGATTCGAAGGCTGCGATCACGAGCATCAGCGAGAACGCCACGAGGCCCATCGTGCTGCCGATCGCCACGTTGTCGTAGTGGTCACGACCGAACACGATCACGAGGTCGATCGCCGCGGACATGAAGAGGCCGACCAACCCCACGGTCGTGATGACGGAACGGGACATGATGGAGGCCGAACGGGGACGCGGCTTCCGACCCATCAGCCCTGGGGTTGCCTTGTCCAGGCCCAGCGCGATGCCGACGGGAGCCGTGATCAGGAAGTTGATCCACAGGATCTGGACGGCCGTGAAGGGCTGCCCCGCGGCGATGTTCAGGAGGCTCGCCACCAGGAACGTCACGATGTACGTGACGAGCGCCACCAACATGAAGCGGATGTACTTGAGCATGTTGTCGTAGAGCTTGCGTCCCTCGGAGACGGCCCGCACGATCGTGGCGAAGTTGTCGTCGGTGAGGATCATCTTGCCGGCGTTCTTGGCGACCTCGGTGCCGGTGCCCATCGCGATGCCGATGTCGGCTGCCTTGATCGCCGGGGCGTCGTTGACGCCGTCGCCCGTCATGGCCACGACGTCCCCTTGCTTGCGCAGCGTGTCCACCATCAGCACCTTGTGCTCGGGCGCCACCCGCCCCACGACACCGATGCCGTCGATGCGTGCGAGCCGCTCCTCCGCCGAGAGGGCAGCGAAGTCCGCACCGAGGATGGCCTCACCGGGGATACCCAGTTGCTTCGCGATCGCGGCGCCGGTGACGACGTCGTCGCCGGTCACCATCCGCACCCGGATGTTGGCGGCCTGCGCGTTGCGAACCGCGTCTTTGGACTCGGCCCTGGGTGGATCGATCATCCCCACCATCGCCGTCATCTGGAGGTCCTTCACCTGCGACAACAGGTCGCCATCGGGATCGAAGTCCGAGGGTTGGATGTCCCGCATGGCCGCGACCATGATCCGCAGGCCTTGCTCGCCCAAGCGTTGCATCTCCTGGTTGGCTCGCTCGTTCTGCTCGTCGCCCCAGGGAACGCTCGCGCCGTTCGCCAGGGCGGATGCCGCATGCCCGATCACCGCGGGACCGGCTCCCTTGACGAACATCCGAACGACGGCGTTCCCGGATGCGTCCTTGGCATCGGCGAAGACCGCCATGAGCTTGTAGGTGGGGTCGAACGGCAGTGTCGCGAGGCGGGGGTGGGTGGCCCGTGTGCCCTCGACGTCCAATTGGCCTTGTGTCCGAGGACGAGCAGCGCTCCTTCGGTGGGATCGCCGACGACCTTGCCGTCGACCAGCTTGGCGTCGTTGGCGATCAAGAACGGCACGATCGCATCCTCGATCGTGTTCGTGTTGCCGACGGCGTGCTCGACGTCCCCGTCGAGGCCGTAGCCCATCCCGGTGATCGTGTAGCGGTCCGTCGGGTCGATCACCTCGACGACCGTGACTTCGTTCATCGTCAGGGTCCCGGTCTTGTCCGAGTTGATCGCCGAGGTCGAGCCCAGGGTCTCGACCGAGGCGAGGTTCTTCACGACGGCGCCGTGGGCTGCCAGGTTCGTCGATCCCTTCGACAGGATCACCTGCAGGACCGTCGGCATCGCCATCGGCACGGCGGCGAGCGCCAGCGCGATGGCGGTCGTGAAGATCGTCTCGGTCGGCTGGTCGCGGGAGATCCCGAGCGCGAACATGATGACGATCGTCAGAGCGGCCGCCCCCGCGATCCACAACGTCAAGGTGTCCAGCTGCGCGGTCAACGGAGTCTTCAGGGTCGGCGTCGACTTCAACATGCCCGAGATGCGGCCGACCTCGGTGCCGTCTCCCGTCCCGGTGACGATCATCACACCGCTCCCGTGCGTGACCGGAGAGTTCATGAACGCCATGTTCGACTGATCCCCCACGCCGGGCTCCTCGTCGGTGATCGCCTCGGCGCTCTTGGACGCGGGGACGCTCTCCCCGGTCAGCCCGGACTCGTCGATCTGCAGCGACGCGGCCTCGATGATCCGCCCGTCGGCGCAGACGTCGTCGCCCGCCGACAGGAGTACGACGTCGCCGACCACCACCTGGTCGGCACCGATCTCGGTCTCCGTGCCGTCACGCCGGACCCTGGCGGACGCCTTGAGCATCGATTGCAGCGCGTTCATGGCGCTCTCCGCCTTGCCCTGTTGGCGCATCCCCCCGAGCGCGTTCACCGCCGTGATCGCCAGGACAGCGAGGCCCGTGGAGATCTCTCCGATCAGGATCGAGGCGACGGCCGCCACGACGAGGATGATCTGCATGTAGCTCCGGTACTGGGCCAGGAACTGCTTCCAACCCGGCATCGTCGCCTCAGCCGGCAATGCGTTGGGCCCGTTCGCCTCCAGCAGCTCCGCGGCTTTCGCTGCGGACAGACCCTGGGCTGGATCGACATCGAGCCGCTTCGCAACGTCCCCTGGCGCCAGCCCGTACCAGGCCGTCCCTGAAGAAGGGTCCTGGTGCATGTCGGCGTTCTCGGTCACGGCCGGCATCAGAACGGTGTCGGGATGTTCGGCCGCGACGACTCCGGTTCGGAGTACCCACCGTGGCTCGGCGGCTTGGGCATCTTCACATCCATCGGCCCCGGGGGCTCGTAGGGGATCTGACCGAGGAGGTGGGTGATGATGTTCAGCCGGCCGCGCTTCTTGTCATCGTTGTCCACGATGTGCCAGGGCGCCCACCCGGAGCTGGTCTCGACGATCATCGTGTCTCGGGCTCGAAGGTAGGCGTATCGACGCCTGTACGACTTCAGATCCGTGGGCGAAAGCTTCCAGACCTTCCGCGGGTCGTCGATCCGGCTCTCGAGCCTCCGGGTCTGCTCGTCGCGGCTGACGTTGAGGAAGTACTTGATCAGGATGATGCCGTCATCGACCATCGCCTTCTCGACCAGGGGCACCATGGTGAGGAACCGAGCGGTCTCTTCCGGCGTGCAATAGCCCATGACGGGCTCGACGCCGGCCCGGTTGTACCAGCTGCGGTCGAAGATCACGACCTGCCCCGCCGACGGGAAATGCGCCATGTAGCGCTGGATGTACATCTGCGACTGGACCCGCGCATCCGGTGCGGGCAGGGCGATGTGCTTGAAGACCCGTGGACTCGTTCGTTCGGTGATCCGCCGGATCGTGCCTCCCTTGCCCGCGCTATCCACGCCCTCGAACACGATGCAGACCCTGGCGCCGGTGGCCTTGACCCACTCCTGCATCGCCACGAGTTCACCCTGGAGGATCCGCATCTCCCGCTCGTACTCCTTCCGCTTCATCTTGCCGGAAGGACTCGGCTCGTCACCGGACGCAGCCGCCTTGCCGTGGTGATCCTTACCGTGATGATCCCTTCTTGCCCTTGCTCATCGCTCGTACCTCCGATCCGATCGTACCCATGCGACCGGCCCCTCGCTTGCCGGCCGAACGCCGTCGGGCCCACACTGAACCCTATGGCAAGCACCACCCGGTACGCGAAGAGCGGGGACGTCCATATCGCCTATCGAACCCTCGGCTCGGGTCCCGTCGACGTCGTCGTCGCCGAGCAGTGGTTCAGCAACGTCGAGATCGAGCGCGAGGTCAGACCGCTCGCTCGGTTCAACGACCGTCTCTCCGCGTTCGCGCGTGTGATCCGCTTCGACAAGCGCGGCGTCGGCCTGTCGGATCCCGTGCCGGCGACGGCGCTTCCGACGCTCGAGGAGTGGATGGACGACCTGCGGGCCGTGCTCGACGACATCGGGAGCGAGAAGGCAGCCATCGTGACGGCGATGGCCGGTGGGTTCCTCGCGTGCGTCTTCGCGGCGACGTACCCGGATCGCGTGCGCGCCCTCGTCCTCATCGACGGGTTCGCACGATTGACGCGCACCGACGACTATCCGTGGGGACTCACCGTCGACCAGACGTCGAACCATCATCCAGGCGTTCGAGTCGAAGTGGGGCACGGGGATGATGCTCGACCTGTTCGACCCGGACGACGCAGATGACGTTGCGCTCCGCGAGTCATGGGGGCGTTACGAGCGTCATTCCGTGAGCCCGGGAACCGCCGCCTCGATGGTCGACATGATCAACGCGACGGACATCCGTGGGATCCTGCCGGCCATCCAGGTTCCGACGCTCGTCGTCGCTCGGACGGATACGCCGGTCGAGTCCGGGCACGGCCGCTACCTGGCTGAACACATCCCTGGCGCAACGTACGTCGAGCTGCCGGGCCGAGGCAGCCTGTTGTGGTCGGGCGACCAGGATGCACTGCTGCGCGAGATCGAGCACTTCGTCACGGGCTCCCGCCCGGCCCCGCAACACGACCGCGTGCTCGCGACCGTACTCTTCACCGATATCGTCGGCTCGACAGACCGCGCGGCCGAGATCGGAGACGCCAGATGGCGAGAGCTCCTCGCCGAGCACGACCGGCTCGTCCGCCGAGCGCTCGACCGGTTCGAAGGACGAGAGGTGAAGACGACCGGTGACGGATTCCTCGCGACCTTCGACGGTCCCGCCCGCGCGATCCGATGCGCAGAGGCGATCCACGAGTTCCTCCGCGCGATCGGCGTCGACGTTCGAGCCGGCCTGCACACCGGCGAGATCGACCTCGTCGACGGAGACGTCGGAGGCATCGCGGTCCACCTCGGCGCGCGCGTCATGGCCGAGGCGGGCGCCGGCGAGACCGTGGTGTCCTCGACGGTGAAGGACCTCGTCGTGGGATCCGAGATCGCGTTCGAGGACCGCGGCGAGCACCACCTGAAGGGCGTCCCCGGAACCTGGCGGCTCTTCGCCGTGTCACGTTCCGTCTGAGATATCCGGGCGACCGTCACTCTGGTGAGAACGCACTTCAAATCGCCTCGCCAGGAGCCACCCGTGTAGCCGTGGCGCTACGCCGTGACCCTCGTCTTCACCCACGTCGTCCTGGCGCCCAGGTGATCCTCGTCCCCGCCGAAGATGAGTCGGAAGTCGAGCCGCCAGCCGATGACCGATCGGTCGCGGTAGTAGATCCACACCGAAGCCCGTGCCCTCGCGGTTGAGCCGGAACGACGAGTGGTCATGCACGCACCTGCCCTTGTGGCAATAGCGACCCTCGAAGGAGACGGGCTCGCGAGGGTGCCGGGGTTCGAGGGTGAACCTCGCGGCCGGGCATCCCGTCGCGTCGTTCGGCCCGCAGCGCGAGGAGAAGTGATAGAGGCGGACACCTCCGACCGTTGCGTATCCGCCCAGCACCCTGACGATCCACCGAGGCACGACGCGCACCGTCTTCCGCGGGGAGGTGTCGGGCTCCGACGCCACGTCGCCCTGCGTAGGTCGCGTAGTACTCGGTCTCGCGTGTGGGTCGGTGGCGGACGGAGAGGTTGCCGCTCCCGTTCACCTCGGCCTTCCTGAGGAGTTTCTTCGAGGCCCCGTGGGGCACCGCCCAGATCGTCACTGTCCGGTTCGTGTCGCCACCGTCCAAGTGGGCGCGGATCGTGACCCCGCCGCCGAGCTTGATCTTCGACGCTGACGAAGCCACCGAGAGCGTCGAGGCCTGCCTGCCGACCTCGACGGTCTCGAAGGCGTTCTCCGCCGAGACGTTGGTCGCTCCTGCGAACGTCGCGCGGTACGTGACGAGTCCCTCTCCCGGAGTGTCCTGGAAGCTGAACGTGCCGTCGGCCGCCGTCGTGACACCCGGCAGCGACGTCGGGGTGCCGCCGTCGATCGTGCGGCTGATCGTCACCGCCTTCGCGTCTACCGACACGCCGCCCGAGAGCCCGAGCGTGCCGTCCAGTGTGATCGTCTCGCTCGGGTGCGCGGTTCCCGGGCCGGTCAACGAGAGGGTCGACCGCGTGATCGCACAACGGGCGGCGCTCCCGGCGTCATGGATCGCGTCGATCTCCGCGCCGCTCAAGGCGCGCTGGTAGATCTCCGGCTCGTCAAGCGCACCCTCGAGGAAGAACTCGTTCTGCGCGCTCCCCAGGGTGAGCGGCCCGGCGACGTCCACGATCGGTGCCGACGACGTGGCCGAGGCGACCTGGGCCCCGTCGACGTAGAGCGTGAACGTGGTGCCCGATCGCGTGACGGCCACGTGGTACCACTGCCCGAGCGTGGGGGTCCACGGATACATCACCGCGTCGACCCCGGAGACGCCGTCGCCGTAGAGGAAGCCCAGCTGCCCGTCGTCGCGGCGCCAGAACATCCACTTCGGCGCAACCTGACCAGCTGACTGACCGACGAACACCTTCGACTCCCCGCTGAGGTCGTCCATCGTGACCCACGTGTCGATCGTGAAGTCGCCGTCGATCGTCCAATCCGGATCGTCGGAAACCGTCACCTGGTCGTCGCCGCCATCGAAGGAGAACGCCTGGTTGACCGTCCCCGCCTCGTACGTGGTACCGAGGACGAGGGTGCCGTCACGTCCATGCGCAACATCGGCAGTCGTGCCGTCGCCCGGCCAGCGTCCGAGCAGGCCCGCCGGCGAGTCTAGGCACACAGCGGCGGCGGCCGGCGCTGCCACCACGAGCGAGGCGGCGAGCACGGCGACCGACAGCGCCACGACCGAGCGGCCGGGCCGGAGAACCTTCGTCACGGGGTTCATCCCTTCTGATGGAGCGGCGACCGGACGCGAGATGTGCCGCTCCTTCGAGACCTTCGAGTTCCTGCGCCTTGCTGCGTCGTGCCAGGCCAAAGGTGCGCTTCTGCGCAACGGACGATAGCACCCGCTGCGGCAATCCAGCAATCCGCGGATCTTGAACACCCGCTCGGTCTCAGCCCGCAGCCATGCCAGGCACGTCCACGAGACGTTTGAGAGCACCCAGGGTCGGGTGGGTCGGTGGGGTTGGGTCGTCCGGTTGGTGGTCGGTGGTGGTGGGAGGAGGAGGATTCGAACCTCCGTAGGCTACGCCGGCGACTTTACAGGCCGCTCCCTTTGGCCACTCGGGCATCCTCCCGCGAGTGCCCGACGAGGATAGCGAACCCGCGACCGGACGGGCACCCGGGGACGCCCCTCGACCGACGACGGTATCCTGCCGCCATGGCGAAAGATCAGTTCAGCTTCGACATCGTGTCCGAGGTCGACATGCAGGAGGTCCGCAACGCCGTCGACCAGACCGGCCGCGAGCTCTCCCAGCGCTTCGACTTCAAGAACACCGGCACCACCGTGGAGCTGAAGGACGAGGCCATCGAGCTGCATTCCTCCACGGAGGATCGGCTGAAAGCGGCCTGGCAGGTGCTCCAGGAACGCGCGATCAAGCGCAACATCCCCTTGAAGTCCCTGCAGGCAGGCACGGTCGAGGAAGCCGCCAAGGGCACGGCGCGCCAGACGGTCACGGTCGTCACCGGTATCAGCGACGAGAAGACCAAGGAGATCTCCAAGTTCGTGCGTCAGGAAGTGCCGAAGATCCAGACGCAGATCCAGGGAGCACAGGTGCGCGTCCTGGGCAAGAGCAAGGACGACCTCCAGAAGGCGATCGCCGCGGTGAAGGGTCACGATTTCGGGCTGGCGTTGCAGTTCACGAACTATCGCCCCTGAGCAACTTCAGGTGGGTGCATAGGACTGCCGAGGCTCCACCGGAACGTCACATTGCCTGGTCAGGGGCCAGCCAAGTACCCTTTGCGGACTCACAGGAGGTGATACGCGTGGACGTCGAACGTCTGAACGCGCGCGCGGCGGAGATCGCCGATCGGGAAACCAAGATCTGGCTCGAACGCACACCGGGATCGGCCGCGTTGTACCAGCGGGCCGTCAAGGTGATGCCGGCGGGCGTCGCATCGAACTTCCAGGGCAACGACCCCTACCCCGTGTACCTGAAGGCCGGCAAGGGCTCGAAGGTCTGGGACGTGGACGGCACCGAGTACACCGACTTCCACGGTGGCTTCGGCGTCAACATCGTGGGTCACGCCAACCCCAAGATCGTCGAGGCGCTGAAGAAGGCCGCCGAGGAGGCGGTGCACTTCGCCGTCACCACCGAGCCCACCGTGGCCCTGGCCGAGGAGCTGTGCAAACGGTTCCAGGTGGACCAGATCCGCTTCGTGAACTCGGGCACCGAGGCCACGATGGACGCGCTGCGGGTGGCCCGCGCCGCCACCGGCAAGGACCGCGTCGTGAAGATGGAAGGCTCCTACCACGGTCACCACGACGCGCTGATGTTCTCGGTGGTCCCGGAGGCCGACGCGTTGGGCCTGCGCGACAAGACCGGTGGCGAGGCGGCCGACGCCTCGGGCAGCGCCTACACCACCGAGCCCACCTCCAAGGGCGTGCCCAAGTCGATGTGGAAGGACACGATCATCGTGCCCTTCAACGACCTGGACGCGGTGGCCGAGGTCTTCGGCGAGCACGGCGACGAGATCGGCGCGCTCATCCTGGAACCGGTGATGATGAACGTCGGGATCATCGTGCCGAAGGACGGGTACCTGCAGGGCCTGCGCGATCTGTGCGACCAGCACGACGTGCGGCTGATCTTCGACGAGGTCAAGTGCGGTGGCACGATCGCCTACGGCGGCGCCACCGAGCGCTTCGGCGTGAAGCCGCACCTCGCGGCGTGGGCCAAGGCCATCGGCGGCGGCGTCACGATCGGCGCCTTCGGCGGCGAGGCCGACACGATGAACTGGGTCACGAAGGGCGCCGCGCAGCAGGGCACCTTCAACGGCAACCCGCTGTCGTCGGCGGCCGGGCTGGCGGCCCTCACCGAGGTGCTCACGCCCGAGGCGTACGACTACCTCGGCAAGCTCGGCACGATGCTGGCCGAAGGGTGCGACCGCGTGATCGAGTCCTCCGGCATCCCGGCCCACACCGTGGACCTGGGCGCCAAGGGCTGCGTCTCCTACCGGAAGGAGCCGCTCACGAGCTACCGCGACTTCCTGGAGACCAACGCCGCGCTCTACTACGCCTCGTACCCGTTCATGGTGAACCGCGGGATCTTCATGACCCCCGGCGACGAGGAGCAGTGGACGATCTCGGTGCAGCACACCGAGGACGACATCCAGCAGTACGTGGACGCCTTCGGCGAGTTCTGCACCGAGCTCGCCGGCTAGCCCGGCGCCCGCGCGCAGTACCCTCAGGACCGGCTCCTCCGCGGAGCCGGTCCTGTTCGTTGCCCCCGGTGAGCTGCCCGACGACCCATGGAGCGGAACCGATGGATCGGATGCACCAGTACGGCGAGGACACCGAAGCCCTCTCGCGCGCGATCGTCGCGTATGCGCGGAACCGGATCGCGAGCCCGCAGCCGCTCGATCGCTCCGCGACCGGCGAGGACCTGACCCGGCGCGCCGGCGGCACCGTCACCCCCGACGGTCTGGGCGGCGACGAAGCCCTGCGCATCTGGAGCGAGGTGCTCGCGCCCGCCACGATCTCGACCGACCACCCGTCGTCGATGGCCTTCGTCCCGGGCGCCCCCACGAAGGCCTCGGTCCTGTTCGACCTCGTGGTGGGGTCCAGCTCGACGATCGCCGCGGGCTGGATCGACGGCGCCGGCGCGATCTGGGCCGAGAACCAGGCCCTGCGATGGGTCGCCGACCTGGCGGGCTATCCGCCCGAAGCCGGCGGGGTGTTCGTCTCCGGGGGCTCGGCGGGCAACCTGTCGGCGCTGGTGGCCGCTCGGAAGGCCGCCCACGACCGGCTGGGCCGCCGCCCTCCGGGCGGATGGAAGGTGGCCCTGGCCGAGAGCGCGCACTCCTCGATCGTGACCGCGACCCGGGTGATGGACGTCGACGTGCTGCGCCTGCCCGGCGACGACCGGGGCCGACTCACCGGCTCGGCGCTCGCCCAGACGTTGGACGCCCTGGACGAAGGCCGAGCGCGAGGGCGTGTTCGCGGTGGTGGCGAGCGCCGGCGCCACGAACGCCGGGACCGTGGACGACCTCGCCGGGGTCGCCGACGTGTGCGGTGACCGCGGCATCTGGATGCACGTCGACGGTGCCTACGGCGGCGCCGGGCTGGTCGCGCCGAGCGTGCGGGCTCGCTACGACGGGATCGAACGCGCCGACTCCTTCATCGTCGACCCGCACAAGTGGCTGTTCGCGCCCTACGACTGCTGCGCCCTGCTCTACCGCGATCCCGAACGAGCGCGCGGGGTGTTCCGCCAGGAAGCGAGCTACCTCGAGACGGTGAACCAGGAGGGCGCCGCCTGGAACGAGTGGAACCCCGCCGATTTCGCCTACCACCTGACGCGGCGCGCCCGCGGGCTCCCGTTCTGGTTCTCGCTGGCGACCTACGGCACCGATGCGTACCGGGAAGCCGTCGAGGCGGTCCTGGCGCTCACCCGCGAGACCGCCGCCGAGATCGAGCGCCATCCCGACCTCGAACTGCTCATGGACCCCGAGCTCAGCGTGGTGCTCTTCCGGCGCACCGGCTGGGCCGGCGAGGACTACGAAGCGTGGTGGCGCCGTCTGCTGGACTCCCAGATCGCGTTCGTCCAGCCGACGTCATGGCAGGGCGAGAAGGTCGCGCGTCTGTGCTTCGTGAACCCGCGCACCACGATCGACCACGTGCGCGCCGTGCTCGGCACGATGGCCTGACCTCAGAGCTGGCGGAACGGTCCGTCCTGCGCCGAGGGCGGGTTCGGCAACGCCGAGCCTCCCCTGAGCTGCTGGGCGATCGCGTCGAGCCGTGGCGATCCGTTCGGCGGTGGGCGGGTGCGTCGAGAACAGCGTGCCGAACCCGCCGTTGGCCCGCAGCCCTGCCATGGGGTTCACGATGAACATGTGCGCCTCGGCGGGGCTCACCGACCGCAGCGGCGGCACCTGCTTGGACGCGACCTCGAGCTTGCGCAAGGCGCTGGCGAGCGCGTCGGGATCCTTCGACAGGTAGGCGCCGGATTCATCGGCCTGGTACTCACGCGAACGCGAGACCGCCATCTGGATGATCGCCGCCGCGATGGGCGCCAGGATCCACGCGGCCAGGACGCCGAACCCGCCGCCACGGTTGTCGTCTCCCCCGCCGAAGAACAGCGCGAACCTGGCCAGGAAGGTGATGCTCATGCCGATCGCGGCCGCGATCGAGCCGATCAGGATGTCGCGGTTGAGCACGTGCGAGAGTTCGTGGGCGAGGACGCCGCGCAGCTCGCGTTCGTCCAGGATCGCCAGGATGCCTTCGGTGACGGCCACCGATGCGTGCTCGGGGTTGCGTCCCGTGGCGAAGGCATTGGGCTGCTGCATCTGCGAGACGAAGATCTTCGGCAACGGCATCTGCCGCTCCTGGGCCAGCTCCCGCACGATCCGGTAGAGCTGCGGGTACTCGTCCTCGGTGACCGGCTTCGAGCGCGTCGTCGCGATCGCGATCTTGTCCGAGTACCAGTACATCGCGAAGTTGAACACGAGCCCGAACGCCAGGGCGATCATGGCCCCCTGGGACCCACCGATCCACGCGCCGACGAGCACGAAGAGCCCGCCGAGACCTGCGATCAGGACCCAGGTCTTCAACCGATTGATGCCGGGTGTCACGTCACATCACTCCCTCGTGAGACCAGCGTCTCACCGAGGGTTCGATACGACGAGGGACAGGGTTCGCCCGTTGAACGGCGTCAGGTGCCGATGCCGACCAAGGTGGAGAGCTCGGCGAGCCGCGCGAACGGGTTCGGCAGGATGAACAGCACGACGATGGCGACCGTCGCGACCGAGACCACCGCGGTCACCAGCCACGGCGCCCGCAGCGGCGAGGCGTCGGCCGGTTCCTTGAAGATCATCTGGCGCGGCACCGCGAAGTAGTACGCGACGCTGATCACCGAGTTCACCAGCATCAGGACGGCCAGCCAGATCCCGAGCGAACCGCCGCGGTCGATCGCGGCGCGGAAGATCAGGATCTTGGCCCAGAACCCACCGGTGGGCGGCACGCCGGCGAGGGAGATCATGAACACGGTCATGCCCACCGCCAGGATCGGCGCGGTCTTCGCCAGCCCGCCGAAGTCGTCGAGGCGCAAGGTGGGATGGCGCCGGCTCACCGCCACCGCCACCGCGAACGCGCCGATCGTCATGATGCCGTAGATCAGGATGTAGACCACCGCCGCCTGGAACGCGGTGGCGTTCGAGGCCTGGTCGTCGGTGACCAAGGCGAAGGTCAGCAGGATGTACCCGGCCTGGGCGATCCCCGAGTAGGCGAGCAGCCGCACCACCTGGGTCTGCTGCAACGCCACGAGGTTGCCCACGAACATCGTCGCCACCGACAGGAACACGAACAGCGGCACCCAGAACTCGTGCTGGCCGATGAACGCCACGAACATCAGCTGCAGCAGGCCCGCGAAGCCCGCGGCGCTGGAGGCCACCGCCAGGAACGCCGCCACCGGCACCGGCGCGCCCTCGTAGGTGTCGGGCGCCCAGAACTGGAACGGCACGGCGCTCACCTTGAACGCGAAGCCCACCACCACGAACAGGATCGCGGCGAGCGCCAGCGTCTCCTGCTGAGCCGGCAGCGTCGAGAGCTTCGCCGCGATCTCGGCCAGGCGCAGTGACCCGCCGGTGAGCCCGTAGATCAGGCTCATGCCGAACAGCATCACCGCGGTCGAGAGCACGCCGATGATGAAGAACTTCACGCCGGCCTCGTTCGACTTGATGTCGCCCTTGCGGAACGCCGCCATCAGGAACCCCGGCGCCGACACCAGCTCGAGCGAGATGAACAGCAGCAGCAGGTCGCGCGAGCTGGGCATCATCACGCAGCCCAGGAACGAGGTCAGCAGCAGGAAGTAGTACTCCCCCTGATAGAAGCCCCCCTCGCGGAAGTACCGCAGCGACAGCGCCATCACCACCAGCGCCACCGACAGGAAGAACACCTTGAACAGCAGCGCGAAGTTGTCCACGACGTAGCTGTCGCCGAACATCTCGCGCGGCACCGAGCCGATCAGGGTCAGCGTGGCCACCAGCGCCGCCAGCACCCCGAGGAACCCGACCGGCATCGCGAGCCACTTCCGCCGTTCGGGCAGGAACAGGTCGACGACGAGCACGATCAGGATCGTGCACGCGAGGATCTCCTCGGGCAGCAGGGCGTGGTAGTCGACGTTCATGCGGTTGCGCTATCCCCCGAACAGCGACATCAGGCCGCGCACCGGCGCTTCGGTGACGTTGAACAGCAGCGCGGGGAACAACCCCAGGACGATGATCAACGCCAGCAGCGGCAACCAGGAGACCCACTCCACCGCCAAGACGTCGCGCAGCCCCGACTCGCTCCACTTCTCCGGGAGCGTGCCCATGTTGACGCGCTGCAACATCCACAGGAAGTAGCCCGCGGTGAGCACCGTGCCGATGCCGCCCATCACCATGAAGACCCGGAACAGGCCGACGTGGTCGGCGAGCAACACCTCGCTCGGGTTGAAGGCGCTGAGCAGCGCCATGACCTCGCCCCAGAAGCCGGCGAGCCCCGGCAGGCCCAGCGACGCGATCGCCACGAAGGCGAACACCCCACCGAGCTTCGGCATCTTCGTCATCATGCCGCCGCCGATATCGGCGATCTGTCTCGTGTGGTAGCGGTCGTAGATCGAACCGACGCAGAAGAACAGCATGCCGGTGATCAGGCCGTGCGCCACCATGCCGAAGATCGCGGCCTGGATCCCGATCTCGGTGAGCGTGGCGATGCCCAGCATCACGAAGCCCATGTGCCCCACCGACGAGAACGCGATCAGCCGTTTCAGGTCCTTCTGGGCCAGACACGCGAGCGAGGCGTAGATGATGCCGATCGCCGCGAGGCCCCCGATCCACGGCGCGTACTTCTGCGCCCCGTACGGCATGAACGGGATCGCGATCCGGATGAACCCGTAGGTGCCCATCTTCAGCATGATCCCGGCCAGCAGCACCGATCCGATCGTGGGCGCCTCGGTGTGGGCGTCAGGCAGCCACGTGTGGAACGGCCACATGGGCACCTTCACCGCGAACCCCAGCGCCACGGCGCCGAACACGATCAGCTGGAACGTCTGGCTGAAGCCGCCGGCCACCCCGAAGTCGCGCAGCGCGATCATGTCGAAGGTGTGCGGGTCCGGTCCCTGGAAGTACATCGCCAGGAAGCCCAGCAGCATGAACACCGACCCGAACAACGTGTACAGGAAGAACTTGATCGCGGCGTACTCGCGGTTGGTCGAGCCCCAGATCCCGATCAGGAAGTACATCGGGACCAGCACCATCTCCCAGAAGACGAAGAACAGGATCAGATCGAACGCGATGAACGTGCCGGCCATGCCGGTCTCCAGCAGCAGCATCAAGGCCAGGAACGCCTTCGTGCGGCCGGGGTTCGGCACGTAGCGCCAGGTGTAGATCGCGCACAGGAACGACAGCAGGAAGGTCAGCACGTAGAGCGGCAGCGAGATGCCGTCGATCCCCACGTGGTACTTGGCTCCGATGATCGGGATCCACTCGACGTCGAGGACGAACTGCAGCCCCTCGCGGTGGAGGTCGAAGCCGAGCGCGATCGCGACGGCCAGCACGAGCGCCGCGCCGGTGATGAGGATCCCCAGGAGGCGGATCGTCCGGTCCTTCTCCTTCGGCATCAACGCGATCACCAACGCGCCCACGATGGGCAACAGCGTGGTGATCGTGATCGCCGAGTTCTCCCACGTCATCTGGCTGTCACGCTCCCTCTCACACGATCCTGATGAAGACGATGGTCAGGGCGAGCACGCCCACGAACAGCCCGACCGCGTACCACTGCACGTTGCCGGTCTGCAGGTACTTCAGTGCGTTGCCGGTCCTGCCCGCCGTGCGGCCGGAGCCGTTGACGATGCCGTCGATCACGTTCCGGTCGAACCACATCACGGCGGCGCCCAGGCCCTTGGCGAGGCCCGCCGCGCCGTTGACCACCGCGTCGAGCACGTTCTGGTTGAACCAGTAGACGCCGGCCGACCACGTGTCGCGCACCGGGTAGACGATCGCCCGCATGTAGAAGGCGTCGATGTAGTACCGGTTCTCCAGCGTGGTCCAGACCGGACCGAGCGGTCCCTTCAGGGGATCCTCGGCCTTGCGGTCCTTGTAGAGCGCGTACCCGGCGAGCAGTCCGAGGACCGCCCCCACGGTGGACAGCACCGCGATCCACGGCACGAACACCGCTTCATGGATCTCCTCGAAGAACACCCACTGGCCGAACACCGCGTTGAGCTGCGGAGCGCCGAGCAGTCCGGCGCCCGCCGTGCAGATCGCCAGGAAGATCAGGGGCCCGGTCATGGACGGCGGTGACTCGTGCGGATGCGCATGGCCCTTGTACTCGCCGAAGAAGGTGAGCAGCACCATCCGCGCCGTGTAGAAGGCCGTGATGACCGCGGTGAGCAGGAAGACCACGAACAGCCAGGTGTGATGCCGTATGGTTGGCGACGACGAGCAACTCGTCCTTCGACCAGAATCCCGCCAGCGGGAAGATGCCGGCCAGCGCGAGCGAGCCGAACAGCATCGTCCAGAACGTGATCGGCATCTTCTTCCGCAACCCGCCCATGTCGCTCATGTTGTTCGAGTGGACGGCATGGATCAGCGAACCCGCCCCCAGGAACAGCAGCGCCTTGAAGAAGGCGTGCGTGAACAGGTGGAAGAAGCCGGCCGTGACCCCTTCGGGCCCCATCGACAGCCCGGCGATCATGTAGGCCAGCTGCGAGAGCGTGGAGTAGGCCAGCACCCGTTTGATGTCGTTCTGCACCACCGCCAACAGCGCGGCCCCGAGCGCGGTGATGGCCGCGATGATGCTCACCGTGGTGAGCACCCAGGCCTCGGCGTGGACGAACACCTCGAACATGCGCCCGATCAGGTACACGCCGGCCGCCACCATGGTGGCGGCGTGGATCAGGGCCGAGACCGGCGTGGGGCCGGCCATCGCGTCGGGGAGCCACACGTGCAACGGGAACTGCGCCGACTTCCCGACGGTGCCGCCGAACAGCAGGATCGCCGCCATCGACACGAACAGCGGCGAGACCACCCCGAGGCCGATGATCTCGCCGATCTCGCGGATGTTCGTCGTGGTGAAGCCGGTGACCGCGATCAACGCGATGATGCCGAACATGAACGGCACGTCGCCGATCCGGGTGGTGATGAACGCCTTGATCGCGGCGTTCGAGTTCTCCTTCTCCTCCCACCAGTGGCCGATCAGCAGGTAGGAGCAGACACCCATGATCTCCCAGCCCACGAGCAGCTGGATCAGGTTGTTGGAGATGATCACGGTGAGCATCGCCGCGGTGAACAGCGACAGCACCACGTAGAACCAGGTGAACCGGCTGTCGCCGTCCATGTAGCCGAGCGAGTAGACGTGGACGCAGAGCGACACCGACGTGACGACCACCAGCATGATCGCGGTGAGGCCGTCGACGAGCATGCCGATCTCGAGCTTCAGCGTGCCGATCGTGAACCACTCGATGCCCTCGGGCGCGTAGAGCGCCCCGCCCTTGATGAAATGCCACAGCACCGCGAGCGAGAACAGGAACGCCGCTCCCACCATGACGATGCCGTAGACCGCTCCGCGGCCGGGGGTGCGCTTGCCGAAGAAGAACGTCAGCACCGCGGAGATCACCGGCAGGAGCACCACGATCCAGGCGTGCGTCACGAACCAGTTGGGGGCGATCTGCACGGCCTCGCTGACGGGCCCCTCGGAGAACAGCGCGGCTACCACTTGAGGAGGTTCACCTCGTCCACGTTGATCGACTCGCGGGTCCGGAACAGCAAGATCACGATCGCCAGGCCGATGCCCACCTCGGCGGCCGCCACGGCGATGACGAAGAGGGCGAACACCTGACCATCCAGGTCCCCGAGCCAGGCCGAGAACGCCACCAGGTTCACGTTGACGGCGTTGAGCATGAGCTCGATCGCCATGAGGACCATGATCGCGTTCTTGCGCGCCAGCACGCCGTAGACCCCCGCGGAGAACAGGAACGCCGAGAACAGCAGCACCAGCGGCAGGCGGATCATGCGTCGTCCTTGCGGGCCAGCACGATGGCGCCGATCAACGCCGCCAGCAGCAGGAACGAGACCGCCTCGAACGGCAGCACGAAGTCGGAGAAGATCGCGCCGCCGATCGCCGCCGTGTCACCGGAGAACGTGCGGAACGCCTCGGCGTCCTGCACCGGGAACGCGTCCTGGATCAAGAACGCGAGGCCCGCGAACACGCCCACGCCCACCACGACGCCGAGCCACCGCTGCTGGTTGTCCAGCGTGTCCCGGCCGATCGGCGCCTTCGTGAGCATCAGGCCGAACAGGAACAGGATCACGATGGCGCCGACGTAGATCAGCACCTGGACCCAGGCCACGAACTCGGCGCCCAGCAGCAGGTAGACCCCGGCCACCGAGAGCAGCGTGACCACCAGGTACAGGGCGGCGTGCACCACGTTGCGGGCCGACACGACGGCCACCGCCGACAGGCTCCCGACCACGGCCAGGACGCAGAAGGCGTATTCCTGCGCGCTCACGTCAGGAAGCCTCCAGCACGGGGTCATCGGCCATGGGCACGGCGCCCTCCTCGAGCGCAGGCGGGGGCAAGACGGTGTAGGTCCACTCCTCGAGCCGCTCCTTCTCGTGGATGAGTTCGTCCAGTTCGTAGGTGGCGTACTCGAACTCGGGGCTCCAGAACAGCGCGTCGAACGGGCAGACCTCGACGCAGATGCCGCAGTACATGCACAGCGCGTAGTCGATCGCGAACCGGTCCAGGATCTTCGCCGAACGCGCGCGTCCACCGCCTGCGGGGTCGTGCGATTCCTTGTGGGCGTCGATGTAGATGCACCAGTCCGGACATTCGCGCGAGCACTTGTAGCAGACCGTGCAGTTCTCCTGTTTCAGCGCGATGACGCCCCGGGTGCGGGCCGGCAGGTCGGGCTTCTCGTGCGGGTACTGCTGGGTCACCGCCGGCTTCAGCATGGTCTTGAGGGTGACGCCGAGGCCCTTGAGCAGGCCCTGGCCCACGCCGGATTCCGGCTGCGGCTCCCTCATGTCGTCTCCGTCGGTTCCCACGTCCCTCTCCCTGCCCGGCCTACTTGACCGCGACCTTGACGACGGCCACACCGAGGATCCACACCAGCGACAGTGGGATCAGGGTGAGCCAGGCGAATCGCTGCAGCTGATCTTCGCGGAGCCGAGGGTACGTGGCTCGCAGCCAGATGACGAAGAACGACAGCGCGCCGATCTTGGCGAACATCCAGATGGGTCCCGGCAGCGGGATGGCGGGCAAGCCCTGATAGCCCCCGAGGAAGAGCACGGCCGCGACCCCGGAGAGCGCCACGATGCCGCCGTACTCGGCCAGCAGGAAGAACGCGAACTTCAGTCCGGTGTACTCGGTGTAGGCGCCGAAGATGATCTCGGAATCGGCGATCGGCATGTCGAACGGCGGCCGCGTGAGCTCGGCGAGGGCCGAGATCATGAACACGATGAACATGGGGAACAGCGGGACCACGTACCAGAGCGACCGCTGCGCTTCGACGATCCCCACCATCGAGGTCTGGCTCGACAGCATGACCACGGCGGCGGCCGCGAGCACCAGCGGCAGCTCGTAGGCGATCAACTGCGCCGCCGCCCGCAGGGCGCCGATCAGCGAGAACTTGTTCGCGCTGGACCAGCCCGCCATCAGCACGCCGATCACCGACACGCTCGACATGGCCATCACGAAGAAGATGCCGATGTCGAGGTTGAGCGCGAACGCGGACGCGCTGAACGGCAGCACCACCAGGATCGCGATGTACGGGATCATCGCCACGGCCGGCGCCAGGGAGAAGACGCTGCTGTCGGCCGCTTCGGGCACCACGTCTTCCTTCTGGATGAACTTCACGCCGTCGGCCACCAACTGGGCCCACCCGTGGAACGAGCCGGCTTCCATGGGGCCGAGGCGCGCCTGCATGTGCGCCAGCACCTTGTGCTCCATGTAGCCGACCGCGAGCGGCACCACCAGGAAGAACATCAGGACCACCGCCGTTTTCAACACCAGGACGATCCAGAAGTTCGAGGACCAGGACTCGAAGATGGAGGCGCTTCGCCGATCACTCGTCCTCGTCCTCTTCGCCTTCGGTGGCACCGGGCCAGGGCTTGGCCTCACGGGTCATCAAGGGGAAGTCCTTGCGGAGCGGGTGACCTTCGAACGGCTCGGACAGCAGCAGCTTCACCGGCTGCGGGTGACCTTCGAACCGGATCCCGAACATCTCCAGCGTCTCGCGCTCGTGCCAGTCACAGGTGGCCCACAGGTCCGAGATCGTGGGCATCACCGCGTCGTCGTAGGGCACGCGCACCTTCAGGCGGACGTTGTGGTGGTGGGTGGTGGAGAACACGTGGGTGACCACCTCGAAGCCGGCGTCGGGGCCGAAGTCGACCCCCCCGGTGAAATCGCAGTAGTCGCAGTCGAACTCGGGCTCTTCCCGCAGGTACCGGCAGACGTCGTGGTAGCGGTCGCGGGTGACGGTGGCGACGGCATGGCCGTACTGCTCGGTGACGTCGACGACATCGCTGCCGAACCGCGCCCGCAACCGGGACCCGGCCTCGTCAGGAGAGAGCGGGCGCGGGGTCTTGGCCACTGAACTTCTCCTGGATGTCTTCGTGCTTGATCTTCTCCTGCAGGGTGATGATGCCGTGGAGCAGCGCCTCGGGCCTCGGCGGGCAGCCGGGCACGTAGACGTCGATGGGGACGATCTGGTCGACACCCTTGGTCACCGAGTAGCTGTCCCAGTAGGGCCCTCCGCAGTTCGAGCAGGAGCCGAACGAGATGACGTACTTCGGGTCGGGCATCTGCTCGTACACGCGCTTGAGGGCGGGCGCCATCTTGTCGGTGAGCGTGCCGGCCACCACCAGCAGGTCGGCCTGGCGGGGCCCGTGGGCGAACGGGATGACCCCCAGGCGGATGAAGTCGTTCTTGGCCGTGGATGCGGCGATGAACTCGATGGCGCAGCACGCGAGGCCGAAGTTCATGACCCACAGGGAGTAGCGGCGTCCCCAGTTGAGGATGAACTTCACCGGCTGGACCTTGGCGAGCGATGTCTTCTCGGTGATCAGGCCCATCGCAGTACCCCCTTGCGCCATGCGTAGAGCAGACCGACCGCCAAGATCCCGATGAAGATGGCCATCTCCACCACCGCGGCGTACCCCAGGCTCTCGAACACGCGTGCCCAAGGGAAGAGGAACACGCTCTCGACGTCGAAGATGACGAACAGGAACCCGTACACGTAGTAGCGGACCTGGCTCTGGGACCAGCCCTCACCCACGGGGTCGATGCCGCATTCGTAGGTGGTGAGCTTCTCGCGATTGGGCTTGTGGGGGGCCACCAGGCGGGCCGTGCCGAACGCCACGGCGACCAACAGCACGCCCGCGGTCAGGACCGCGAGTACGACACCGTAGTTGGAGTAGTAGTCACCCATGCGTTGTGGTCGGATCCTCGAGCGCCCGTATCCTAGCAGCGCCTTCGTTGGTCCTCGCTACTCACCTGCCTCTGCGCCGCACCGGACCGCGAGGAACCTGGCCAGCTGGATCAGCGCGCTCTGGGCATGGCCGTCGGGGAGCCGGCGCGCCAGCCCCACCGCGCGAGCCACTTCCTCGGCCGTGGCCCGCCGCGCGTGTTCGATCGAACCGCCGGTCCGCACGATCTCCAGGGCCCGGTCGAGCCGTTCCCCGTCGGGCGCGCCGTGCTTCAGCAGGCTCGCCAACTCGTCGCGGTGGGGGCCTTCGTGGAGGGCATGCAGGACGGGCAGGGTGTAGACGCCCTCCTTCATGTCCTGGCCGGGTTCCTTGCCCAGTTCGAGCTGGCTGGCGGTGAAATCCATGATGTCGTCGGAGAGCTGGAAGGCCATGCCCAAGGACTCGCCGAACCCTTCGAGCACCTCGGTGTGCTCGGTGGTGGCGTCCGAGAGCATGCCGCCCAGGCGGCAGGAGGTGGCGATCAACACCCCGGTCTTGCGCCGGATGATGCCCAGGTAGTTGTCCTGGTCCTGCTCGACCTTGCCCGAGGAATCCACCTCGCGGATCTGGCCGTCGCACAGCACGGCGATCGTCTGGGCCAGCAGGCGGCAGACCTCGGGACCCAGGTCGGCGGACAGCTCCGAGGCGCGCGCGAACAGGTAATCGCCGGTGAGGATCGCCACCGTGTTGTCCCAGCGGGCGTTCGCGGCGGGCACCCCGTGGCGCTCGTCGGCCTCGTCGATCACGTCGTCGTGGTACAGGGTGGCCTGGTGGACCAGTTCGATCGCCACCGAGCCCGGGATCAGCCTCGGATCGGTGGGGTCGCCGAAGTAGCCCGACAGGAGCACCAACATCGGTCGGAACCGCTTGCCACCGGCCGTGAGCAGGTACTTCGCCGTGGTGGCGAGCAGCTCGGAGTCGGCGCCGACGGCTTTCTTCAGGGCGTCCTCGACGCGGTCCAGTCGCGCACGGATGTCCGCTTCCAGCGCGGCGTCCGGCGCCTCGAGGCCGGGGATGACTCGACGACTCATATCCGTACCTTTCCGACCTCGGGAGGTCTCACCACTTGAGCACCGACGCTTGTTCCAAGATCCCCACGATCAGTCCGGGGAACACGCCCAGCGCGATCGTCACGACGGCCGGGATCACCAGGACGAGCCGGGGCGTGAGCGCATCGTCTCGGTCGTACTCCCCCTGCGGCTCCTGCATGTACATCACGACGATCACCCGGAGGTAGAAGAACGCCGCCACCACGCTGGACAACACACCGATCACCGCGAGCGGCCAGGCGCCCGCCCCGATCGCCGAGGCGAACACCCCCACCTTCGCGATGAAGCCGGCCGTGGGCGGGATCCCCGCGAGGGACAGCATGAAGATGGCCATCAGTCCCGCCAGCAACGGGCTGCGCTTCGACAGGCCGGCGTAGGACGTGATCGAGGTCTGCTCCTCGCCCTTGGCCGAGACCAGCATCACCACCCCGAACGCCCCCAGGGTCATGGCCGAGTACGCCACCAGGTAGAAGAGCGCCGAGCGGATCCCGACCGCCGTGCCCGACACGAGGCCGGTGAGGATGAATCCGGCCTGCGCCACCGAGGAATAGGCCAGCATGCGCTTGATGTCGGTCTGGGCGATCGCCAGCACCGAGCCGACCACGATCGAGAGCGCGGCCAGCACCCAGATCACCGGCTGCCAGTCCCACGTCAGCGGCTGGAACGCCACCATCAGCACCCGGATCAGCGCGGCGAAGGCCGCCACCTTCGTCGCCGCCGACATATAGGCCGTGACCGGCGTGGGCGCGCCCTGGTAGACGTCGGGCGTCCACATGTGGAACGGCGCCGCCGACACCTTGAACCCGAAGCCGATCGCCAGGAACGCGAACGACAGCAGCGCCAGCGCCTGGTTGCCGGTCTGCCCGCTCATCGAGCGCACGATCTGGACGATGTTCGTCGTGTCGACCGCGCCGTAGGCCATGGCCACGCCGTACAGGAAGAACGCCGACGCGAACGCCCCCAGCAGGAAGTACTTCATCGCGGCCTCGTTCGCGCGTCGTGCCCCGGTGATGCCGGTCAAGACATACAGCGACAGCGAGAGTATCTCCAGTGCAAGGAACATCACGATCAGGTCGGCGGCGGCCGCGATCAGCGTCATGCCGGCGGTGGCGAACAGCACCAAGGGGTAGTACTCGCCCCGCGCCGCCGCCGGGTCGCGGGAGAAGTAGTGCGTGCCGTAGACCAATCCGAACGCGGCGATCACCAGCAGGATCGTGCACGCCACCACCGCGAACTTGTCGGCGCTGACGCTGCCGCCCAGGACCACCGGGTCGCCGTCCCAGTCCCACAGGCGCAGCGTCGCGATCGCGGCGGCGAGCAGGCCCAGCAGGCCGATCGCCAGATGGATCGAACGATCGGGCTTGCGCACCAACGCCTCGTACAGCAGGCCGATGATGCCCACGCCGACCAGGATCAACTCCGGGAGGACCGGGCCGAACACGAGGGTCGGGGTCTCGATCATCCCTCCTCCTCCGGCAGCGACAGCTCGGAGGGCACGACCCTGAGCTGAACGTCACCGACGTCGGTGGTCTGACCCTGCGGATCGACGTGCGCGATCACCGCTTCGGTCGACGGGTCGATGCGGTCGGTGAGGATCTTCGGGTACACGCCGAACACCAGGAGCAGCGCGAGCACGGGCGCCAGCACCGCCACCTCCCGAAGGCTCACATCGGGGAGATGCCGGTGCTCATCTCTGACCGGACCGAAGGCCATGCGCTGGTAGGACCACAGGAGGTAGATGGCGGCCAGCACCACGGCGATCGCGGCGATCGAGCCGAACCAGTGGTTCACGGCGAACGTCCCCACGATCACCAGGAACTCGCCCACGAAGCTGTTGAGGCCGGGCAGGCCGACGGAGGCGAACACCGCGAACAGGAACGCGCCGGTGAGCCACGGCATCACGCTCGCGAGCCCGCCCATCTTCGCGAGGTCCCGGGTGTGCGTTCGTTCGTACACCATGCCCACCAGCAGGAAGAGGGCGCCCGTCGCGAGGCCGTGGTTCACCATCTGGAGCACGCCGCCGGTGACGGCCTGCTCGGTGAACGCGAAGATCCCCAGGACGACGAACCCCAGGTGGGACACCGAGGAGTAGGCCACCAGCCGCTTGATGTCGGTCTGGATCAGCGCGCAGACCGCGCCGTAGACGATGCCGATCACCGCCAGGATCGACACGAACGTCGCGAAGTACTTCGAGGCGCCGGGGAACAACGCCAGGTTGAAGCGGATCAGGCCGTAGGTCCCCACCTTCAACAGCACGCCCGCCAGCAGCACCGACCCGGCGGTGGGCGCTTCCGTGTGCGCGTCCGGCAGCCAGGTGTGCAGCGGGAACACCGGCACCTTCACGGCGAACGCGATGAAGAACCCGAGGAAGAGCCACCGGGCGGTCGCCAACGGGATCGCCGCGCCCACCTCACCGAGCTGTCGCAGGTCGAAGGTGTTCGCCCCGCCCAGGACGGCGCCCGAGCGCGAGTACAGGAAGATGATCGAGACCAGCAGGAACGCCGAGCCCGCCATCGTGTAGAGGAAGAACTTCACCGCGGCGTAGACGCGACGCTCGCCGCCCCAGCCACCGATCAGCAGGTACATCGGCACCAGGATCGCTTCGAAGAACAGGAAGAACAGCAGGAGGTCGAGCGAGACGAACGAGCCGAGCACGGCCGTTTCCAGCGCCAGCATCGCGCCCATGTAGAGCCGCACGTCCTTGTCGATCTTCCACGAAGCCAGGACCGCCACCGGGAACAGGAAGGTGGTGAGCAGCACCATCCAGATGCTGATGCCGTCGATCCCGACGAGGTACTGCAGCCCGACGTCCTTGACCCACGTGGCGTGCTCCACCATCTGGAAGCCGGGGTCGCCCTGATCGAAGCGGCCCAGCACCACCAGCGAGACCACGAAGGTGGCCAGCGCCACCACGAGGGTGATCCACCGCGCGGCGTCGTCCTTCAGCTCCTTGCCGCCCACCATGATCACCACCAGCCCCACCAGGGGCAGGAACGTCACGATCGTGAGCAGCCGGTTCACAGGCGGAACCCCACGTAGACGACGATCGCGACCGCCCCGACGAACACGGCCGCCGCGTACGTGCGGACGAAGCCCGTCTGGATGTTGCGGCCCACCCCCGCCAGGCGCCGGAACGCGCTGCCGATCCCGTTCACGATGCCGTCGATGAACCCGACGTCGATGCGGTAGGCGGTGAAGGCCGCGATCGCCTTGCCGGGCGTGACGATGAGCGCGGCGTAGTACTCGTCGATGTACCACCCATTGGCGAACAGCCGGTGCAGGGGCGCCAGGCGGACCCGCAACGAGAGCCAGTCCACCCGGCCCGACCCGTAGACGAACCATGCGGTGCCCAGCCCGCCGAAGGTCACCAGCAGCGCCACGACGTAGAAGACCGGGGTCGACAGGCCCTCGCTCCCCTCGGGCACCAGACCCGAGATCGGTTCCAGGAAGGTGGCGAGCAAGCCTTCGGGATGGGTGGCGAGGGCCCCGACGGTCACGGCCCCCACGGCGAGCAGGACGAGCGGGATCCACATCACCGGCGGGAGACTCGTGCGCGTGCTCGGCTGCTTCGCTTCGGGCCGTGCCGTAGAAGGCCAGGAAGATCAGGCGGCCCATGTACAGCGCCGAGATGAACGCCGCGAGGGTGCCGAGGAGGTAGTAGCCCCACTCGCTGTTCGACTGGGCGATCTCGAGCACGGCGTCCTTGGCGAAGAAGCCCGCCAACGGCGGCACGCCCGAGAGCGCCAGCGCGCCGAGCGTGAACGTGATCGCCGTGTAGGGCATGCGCCGCCACAGGCCGCCCATCACCTTCAGGTCCGTCTCCTCGTGCATGCCGTGCATCACCGAGCCGGCGCCGAGGAACATGAGCGCCTTGTAGAAGGCGTGGGCCACCAGGAAGAAGATCGCCGCCGAGTACGCCTTCAGTCCCGCCGCCAGGAACATGAACCCGAGCTGGCTGATCGTGGAGTAGGCCAGCACCCGTTTGATGTCGTCCTGGCCCAGCGCACACGTGCCCGCGTAGATCGCGGTCACCAGGCCGGTGACGGTCACCACCGTGAGCGCCACCGGCGACAGGTCGAACACCGGGTGCATCCGCACCACCAGGTAGACCCCGGCGGTCACCATGGTGGCCGCGTGGATCAGGGCCGAGACCGGCGTGGGGCCGGCCATCGCGTCGGGGAGCCACACGTGCAGCGGCAGCTGCGCCGACTTGCCCACGGCGCCGGCGAACAACAGCAACGAGATCACCGTGGCCGCCGACTTCGTCAGCGTCGAGCCCGCGGCGCCGAAGATGACCTCGTAGTCCAGCGTGCCGAACTTCATGACCACCACGGCGAGCCCGACGAGCATCAACGTGTCGCCCACCCGGGTGGTGACGAACGCCTTCTTCGCGGCGTTGGCGTTCGCCGTCTTGTCGAACCAGAACCCGATCAGCAGGTAGGAGCAGAGCCCCACGCCCTCCCAGCCCAGGTACAGGACCAGCAGGTTGGCACCCAGCACCAGCATCAGCATGAAGAACACGAACAGGTTGAGGTAGGCGAAGAAGCGCCCGAACCGGCCGTCGCCGTCCATGTAGCCGATCGCGTAGACGTGGATCAGGGTCCCGATGCCGGTCACCACCAGGATCATCGTGGCCGACAGCGCGTCGAGCCGCAGGTCGAAGTTCACGCGCAACGAGCCCACGGAGATCCAGTCCGACAGGTGCTTGAGGAACAGGCGCTCGCCCTCGGGCGCGTCGAGCAGCCCCTTCACCGCGAGCACCGCCACCGCGAACGACAGCGCCATCATCACGACCGCGAGCCACCCGGCGGCCTTGCCCAGCCGCTTGCCGACGAACAGGTTGATCACCGCGCCCACGAGCGGCAGCAGCGGGACCAGCCACAAGACCTGCATCGCCTGGTTGGGATCGGGCACGAGTCCCACGCTCTCGGCTACCACCGGAGCTCCCTCGCGTCGTCGACGTTGACGGTGGCGCGGCGCCGGTAGATCGACACGATGATCGCGAGGCCCACCACGACCTCGGCGGCCGCCACCACCATGGAGAAGAAGGCCAGCACCTGGCCCCGCAGATCGCCGTTCATGCGGCTGAACGCCACCAGCGCCAGGTTCACGGCGTTCAGCTGGAGCTCCACCGACATGAAGATCAGCAGCGCGCTCTTGCGGATCAGCACGCCCACCGAGCCGATCGCGAACAGGATGCCCGACAGCATCACGAAGTAGGCGATCGGCGTCCTCATCGAGGCTCCCCCGCCTCGAGCGGCGCTCCGGGCTTGGGTGCGCCCGGGTTCGTGTGGCCGAGCGCGTCGAGGTCGGCGCGGTGCTCGTCGATCTCCGCCTGCGTGATCGCGCGCGACTTCCGCTGCGCCAGCACCATCGCGGCCACCGCCGCGATGATCAGCAGCACCGACGTCACCTCGAACGGGAAGAAGTAGTCGCGGAACAACACGGTGGCCAGGGCCTGGGCGTTGCCGCCCTGATTCACGACGTCGAACCCGTCGGGCGCTCGCGTCGCGAACCCGATCCCGGCGCGCAACGCCAAGCCGATCTCCAGCACGAACCCCACCGCCAAGATCACCGCGAGGGGGCGCTGGCCGATCAACGGTTCGTGCACGTCGTCGCCGCGATCGATGCCCAGGAGCATGATCACGAACAGGAACAGCACCATGATCGCGCCCGCGTACACGATGATCTGGACCGCGAACAGGAACGGCGCGTCGAGCAGCAGGTACATCACCGCGATCGTGAAGAAGTTCACGATGAGGAACAGCGCCGCGTGCACGGCGTTGCGCATCACGAGCATCCCGATGGCCGAGGCCACCGAGACCGGCGCGAACACCCAGAACACGACGTTGTCGAGGGGCACCGGTTCCTAGCCCTCCCGGTCCACGGGGTCGGTGCCCAGCTCCGGCGGCGGGGTGAGGAGCTGCTCCTTGGTCCAGATCGCCTCTTCGCGGCTGGTGAATCCCATCTCGAAGTAGCTCGTGAGCGTGAGCGCCCGCGTCGGACATGCCTCGACGCACAGGCCGCACATGATGCAGCGCAGGTAGTTGATCTGATAGTCCTTCGCGTACCGCTCGCCGGGACTGGTGGGCGCCTCAGGATCGTTGTCCGCTCCTTCGACCCAGATCGCATCCGCGGGGCAGGCGTAGGCGCACAACTCGCACCCGATGCACTTCTCCAGGCCGTCCTCGTGCTTGTTGAGACGGTGGCGGCCGATGTGGGACCGCTCCGGGATCGGCGCGATCTCCTTCGGGTACTGCTCGGTGTTGTCGGGCCGGAAGGTCTGCTTGAACACCGTGCCCATGCCTTTGGCGATCGCCACGGTGGAGTCCCAGACCCCGCCGCGCTCACGAGGATCGCGGTCGTCGGTCATGCACCCACCTCCTTGCGGGATCGCGCGCCGCCTCGGGAGAACAACGGCGCGAGCAACAGGGCCAGCGCGAGCGTGCCGCACATGACCGCGAACATCAGGAACTTCCCTTGGTTGCCGTACTCCTGCGGGATCACCACCACGAGCCCGGTGACCATGACCCACAGCAGGCCGAACGGGATCAGCACCTTCCAGCCGAACTGCATCAGCCGGTCGTAGCGCATGCGGGGCAGCGTGGCCCGCACCAGGATCATCACGTAGATCACCGCCGTGATCTTCAGCAGGAACCACAGCAGCGGGCCGATCCACGACAGCGGCCCGTCGAACCACGGCCCGTGCCAGCCACCCAGGAACAACGTGACGCCGACGGCCGCGATCGTCACGGTGCTGACGTACTCACCCAGGAAGAACATCGCGAACTTGATCCCGGAGTACTCGGTGTGGAAGCCGGCCACCAGCTCGGACTCGGCTTCGGCGAGGTCGAACGGCGGACGGTTCGTCTCGGCGAGCGCACAGATGAAGAACACGACGAAGGCGGGGAACTGCGGGAAGATGTTCCACGCCGGCACGCCGAAGAGGGTGGCGTCGTGCCAGTGGAGCGCGAAGTTGCCCGACTGCTGCGCGACGATCTCCGACATCGACAGGTGGCCGCTCCACATGATCACCGCGACCAGGGCCAGACCCATGCCCACCTCGTAGCTGATCATCTGCGCGCTCGAGCGCACGGAGCCGAGCAGCGGATAGTTCGAACCGCTGGACCAGCCGGCCAACACCACGCCGTAGACCCCGATCGAGGTCATGGCGAGGACCCACAGGATGCCGATGTTGAGGTCGGTGATCTGGAACGGCACCACCCGGCCGAACAGCTCCACGGGCTCGCCGAACGGGATCGTGCAGAACGCCAAGAACCCGGGGAACATCGCCAGGATCGGCGCGATCAGGTAGACGGGCCGGTCGGCGTTCGTGGGCGTGATGCCTTCCTTGAAGAACAGCTTGATGCCGTCGGCCAGCGTGACGAGCATGCCGCGGGGACCGGCGCGCATCGGGCCCACCCGGGTCTGCATGTCGGCGATCACCTTGCGCTCCATCCAGATGTAGAGCAGCACGGCGATCAGCAGCACGAAGAAGACCAGCACCACCCGCACCACCATGACCGACCAGTCGACCCAGTCCATCAGGCAGCACCTCCCGAAGCGCTGCCCACGGGTTCGGCCCCGGCGCTCGGAGACCCGGCGTCCTCGGCCTCGGGGACGTCGACGGCCGTGAGCTCGACCGGCGCGGTCATACGACCCGAGAGCAGGGTGTTGGCCGCGAACCCGGGCTGGTTGAACGGCACGAAGACGGCGCCCCTCGCGACGTGGTCGGTGACACGCGCCGGCAGCGTGGCCTCACCCGCGTCGGTGCGGACGATCGCCGATGCACCGTCGGCGATCCCGGCCGCCGCGGCGTCCTCGGGATGGATCTCCACGAAGGGATCGGAGCCGAGCGAGGCCTCGAGTTCATCGGCGCGCTCGGACAGCCGGCCGTCGTCGATCAGGAGCGGGTACGTGAAGAGCTGGAGTCCCGCGGCGGCACGTGGTTCGTGCTCCCTGAAGGTCATGACCCCGACCGGTCGCGGCGCCAACAGCGAGCCCATCTCCTCGTGCAACTCGTCCAGCGTCTCGAAACCGAGATCGCCGCCGCACGCCAGCGCCATGCTGGCGAAGATCTCCCAGTCGGGCAGGCTGATCCCCTGGGCGCCGCGGATCGGCTGCAGGCGCTGGCCCCGGCCTTCCCACGTGGTGACGTGACCTTCCTTCTCGATGAACGGGGCAGCGGGCAGGAACGCGCTGGCGAAGGGTTCCAGCGAACCGAGCTCCAGCGACTGCACCACGACCCGTTCGACGTTCTGCAGCGCGCGATGCGCGAGCGCGGCGTCGGGCAGGTCCCGCAGCGGATCGACCCCCACGCAGAACAGCACGTCGACCTCGCGATCGGCGCAGGCCTGCAGGATGGCGTGGCTGTCACGGCCGGGCTCGCGGTTCATCAACGGACCCCATGCGGCCTCCACCTCGTCGGCCTCGTCGAGCGTTCGGCCACCGGGCAGCAACGCCGGATGCACCCCGGCGCGCAGCGCCCCGCGATCGTTCGCGCGGCGGGTGACGAACGCGAACCGGGCACCCACGTCGCGGGCCACCGTCCACGCCGGATCGGCCGCGCCGTCGCGCTCGCCGGCGATCACCACGCCGGCGTCGCCGGCCTCGCGCAGGGCGGCGAGCGCGGCGTCGAACTCGGCGTCGACCCCGCCCGCCAGGACCCTGGCCTCGTCGCCGGGCGCACACAGCACATGCGTCGCGACGTCGTGCAGCCGGGTTCGACGTGGGTGCAGCACCCAGATCCTGGCGCCACGCTTGGCCGCCTTGCGCAGACGCAGGTGCAGGATCGGCACCTCCTGCTCGGCGTCCAGCCCCACGACCAGGATCACCTCGGCGCGCTCGACGTCCTTGTAGGTCACGGCCATCGGTGCCCCGGCCGCCACCCGTTCCGCCGTCTCGGGACCCCCCGCCCGCCGGTGGTCGAGGTCGTTGGTGCGGAAGACCGTACGCGCGAGCTTGGAGAGCGCGTACGCGTCCTCGTCCATCAGCCGGCCGCCGGTCAGGATCGCGACGCGCGCGCCGTCGGTCCACTCGCCGATCCGGGTGAGCACCTCGCCGAAGGACGCCGGCTCGAGCCCGCGGTCGCGGATCAGCGGCGTCGTGATGCGATCGGGCGCATCGGGGAACCGGAACGCGAACCGTCCCTTGTCGCACAGCCATGCGTCGTTGACGTCGTAGTTGTCGCGCGCGAGCTGGCGCACCACCTCACCACGGCGGACGTCGACCTTCATGTTGCAGCCGGCGCTGCAGTGCGGGCACACGGTGTCGACGCTCGAGAGGTCGAACGGTCGCGCCACGAACCGGTACGGCGAGGCGGTCAGCGCGCCCACCGGACAGATCTGCACGGTGTTGCCGCTGAACGGGGAACGGAAGTCCTCGCCCGCCGAGATCGCCACCCGCTCCCCCGGTCCGCGGTCGAACAGCTCGATGAACCGGTCACCCGAGATCTCGTCACAGAACCGCGTGCACCGGGCGCACAGCACGCAGCGTTCGCGGTCCAGGTTCACCAGGGGGGACAGCGGGATCGGCTTGGGGAAGGTGCGCTTGGCCTCTTCGAAGCGGCTGTCGCCCGGCCCGAACGCCAGCGCCTGGTCCTGCAGCGGGCACTCGCCCCCGCGGTCGCAGATCGGGCAGTCCAACGGATGGTTCAGCAACAGGAACTCGAGGTTCGCCACCTGCGCCTCGTGCACCGTCTCGTTCGTGTTCTGGGTGTGCACGGCCATGCCGGGCGCCACGGCCACCGTGCACGAGGTCGCCAGTTTCGGCTGACCCTCGATCTGCACGTAGCACTGGCGACACGCGCCGGCGGGTTCGAGCAGCGGGTGGTCGCAGAAGCGCGGGATCTCGACGCCCACCTGTTCGGCGGCACGGATGATCAGCGTGCCGGCGGGCACCGTGACCTCCTTGCCGTCGATCGTGAGGGTGACGGTCTGGTCGGGAGCGGCCATCTAGGAGGCCACCTCCTCGGTGCCGGCGGGAGCGGGCTTCAACGGGCACCGGCCCAGCCGGACGTGCTCCTCGTACTCGGTCGCCGAAGTGCTTGAGGCTGGAGTTGATGACCGACGCGGTGCCGTCGGCGAGCGCGCAGAACGCCCGGAACATGATGTTCGTGCCCATGTCGTGCATCACCGGGATGTCCTGCTCACGGCCGTAGCCGTTCTCCAGCCTGCCCAGCACCCGGGTGGCCCACCAACTGCCTTCGCGGCACGGCGTGCACTTGCCGCACGACTCCACGGCGTAGAACCGCACCATCCGCTCGGCGGCCTCGACGACGCAGTCGGTCTCGTCCATCACCATGATCGCGCCGGTCCCCAGCAGGGAGCCCGCCTCGGCCACCGACTCGTAGTCCAGGGGCACGTCGATGTGCTCGGCGGTGAGCAGCGGCGTGCTCGATCCCCCGGGGGTGAACGCCTTCAGCTGCCCGCCGCCCAGCATGCCGCCGGCCTCCTCTTCGAGCAGCACCCGGAACGGCGTGCCCATGGGGAGCTCGTAGTTCCCGGGCCGCTCCACCTTGCCGCTGATCGTGAACATCTTCGAGCCGGGCGACTTCTCGGTGCCGAGCGAGCGGAACCAGTCCGCGCCTCGCACGACGATGTCGGGCACGTTCATCAGGGTCTCGACGTTGTTGATCACGGTCGGCGAGGCGTAGAGCCCTTCCACCGCGGGGAAGGGCGGGCGCAGGCGCGGCTGACCGCGCAGGCCCTCCAGCGAGTTCAGCAGCGCGGTCTCTTCTCCGCAGATGTAGGCGCCGGCGCCTCGGTGCAGCACGATGTCCAGGTCGTAGTCGCTGCCGGCGATGCCGCTGCCCAGGTACCCACCGGCGTAGGCCTCGTCGAGCGCCTGCTGCAGCACGATCGCCTGCCACAGGTACTCGCCGCGGATGTAGATGAACGCGGTGTGGCATCCGATCGCCTTGGCCGCGATCGCCGTGCCCTCGATCAACCGATGGGGCTCGCGTTCGCCGAGCTCGCGGTTGTTGCAGGTGCCGGGTTCGGACTCGTCGAAGTTGACCGTGACGTAGGTGGGCTTGCCGGTGTCGCGCGGCACGAACGACCACTTCATCCCCGTGGGGAACCCGGCCCCGCCGCGACCGCGCAGGCCGGAGTCCTTCACGAGTTGGATCAGATCGGGCTCGCTCATGGCGAGCGCCTGCTTCAGCCCGTCGTACCCGCCGCGCTGGACGTAGCCGTCGAGACCCACGGCCTCGGGCTGGTCCCAGTGACGGGTGAGGCGGGGCTCGAAGTCCGGGCTCATGCCGCTCCCTCGGGCTCGGCCACGGAGGCCTCGAGGCCGGCCAGCACGCGGGAGGCGTGCCGGAAGCTCTGCATGGTGGGGCCGCGCGAGGGCTCGGGCGTCTCGCCGGCGCGGATCGCGGCGACCAGCTCGCGCATGCGCTCGGGGCTCACCGCATCGAAGTTCGCGAAATCGATCTGGACCGCCGGCGCGAAGTCGCACACGCCGAGGCATTCTTCCTCGTGCACGGTGAACAGGCCGTCCTCGGAGACCTCGCCGCCGTGCGGGATGCCGGTCGCTTCGTGCGCCGCCTCGTAGACGTCCTTGCCACCCCGCAGCATGCAGGCGAGGTTCGTGCAGACGTTGACGAGGTGTTCGCCCGTCGGCTGCAGCCGGTACATCGAGTAGAAGGTGGCGACGGCCTCGACCTCGGCGGTGGTGAGGTCCAGCAGCCCGGCGACCTCCTGGAGCCCGTCGCGCGTCACCTGACCCTGCTCGGACTGGGCGAGGTAGAGCAGCGGCATCACCGCGGAGCGCGACCGCCCCTCGGGGTAGCGCCCGATGATGGTGCGGGCCTCCTCGAGCACGCTGCCCTCGAACACGGCCATCAGCGGTCCACCCCGCCCATCACGGGGTCGATCGATGCGATCGCGGCGATCGCGTCGGCCACCAGGTGGCCCTCCACCATGGTGGGGGTCGCCTGCAGGTTCACGAACGAGGGGTCGCGGATCTTCACGCGGTAGGGCTGATGACCGCCGTCGGAGGTGACCGCGAACCCGAGCTCGCCGCGGGGGGATTCCACGGCCTGGTAGACCTCGCCGGCCGGCACCTCCACGCCCTCGGTCACCATCTTGAAGTGGTGGATCAGCGCCTCCATGGATTCCTCCATGATGTGGCGCAGGTACTCCGGGTCGTTGCCGATCCCGTCGGGGCCCACCGAGAGCTTGGACGGCCACCCGACCTTCGGATCCTCGATCATGACCGGGCCCGGTTCCTCGAGCCGCTCCAGGCACTGGCGCACGATCCTCATCGACTCGCGCATCTCCGCGAGCCGGACCTCGTAGCGCGCATACGCGTCGGCCTGGGTCCGCACCGGCACGTCGAACTCGTAGGTCTCGTAGCCGCAGTACGGCATGTCCTTGCGCAGGTCGGCGGCGACGCCGGCCGACCGCAGCATCGGGCCGGTGACGCCGAGCGCCAGCGCGTCCTCGGCCGTCAGCACCCCGACGCCCACGTTGCGCTCGAGCCAGATCGGGTTGTCGTTGAGCAGCGTCTCGTAGTCGTCGATCCGCTTGGGCATGTCCTCGCAGAACTTCGCGGCTTTGCGGATGCCCTCATCGTTCAGGTCCATGATCACGCCGCCGATCCGGATGTACGCATGGTTCATCCGCAGGCCGGTGATCTCTTCGAAGATGTCCATGAGGACCTCGCGCTCGCGGAAGCCGTAGAGCATCACGCTCACGGCGCCGAGTTCGAGCCCGCCGGTGGCCAGCCACACGAGGTGGGAGCTGATGCGGTTGAGTTCGTTCATCAGCACTCGGATCACCTGGGCGCGTGGGGGCGCCTCCACGCCGAGCAGCTTCTCCACGGCCAGGCAGTAGCCCAGTTCGTTGAAGAACGGCGACAGGTAGTCGGCGCGCGTGACGTAGGTGATGCCCTGGGTCCAGGTCCGGTACTCGGTGTTCTTCTCGATGCCCGTGTGCAGGTAGCCGATGATCGGCTTGCAGGTCACCACGGTCTCGCCGTCGAGTTCCAGCAGCAGGCGCAGCACCCCGTGCGTCGAGGGGTGCTGCGGCCCCATGTTGATGATCATCGTCTCCTGCCGAACCTCGCCCTCGGACGAGACCAACTCGGGAGCGGGATCGAGCTGCGCGGCGTCCCTCGGCGTGTCCTGCATGTGGGTCACGTCGTGGTTCGGGTGTCGACCGGCGGGATGAACGCACCGTGGTAGCGGGTGTTCACGCCGCCGAGCTCTTCGGTCTTGAGCAGCGGGTGACCCTCCCACCCGTCGGGGAGCAGGATGCGGGTGAGGTCGGGATGGCCCTCGAACGCGATGCCGAAGAAGTCGTAGACCTCGCGCTCGTGCCAGTTGGCCGTCGGGAACATCGGCGTGACCGTGGGCATCGTGGCGTCGCCCTCGGCCAGCCCCACCTTCACCCGGAGACGATGGAGGTGTTCCATCGAACGGAGCTCGTAGGCGAGCCAGAAGCGCGGGTCCTTGCCCGGCCAGTCGGTCGCGGTGAGGCTGGACAGGAACCCGAACGACAGGTCGGGATCGTCGCGCAACCACCCCAGCGTCTCGAGCAGCGCATCGCGCGCGACCACCGCGGTGACTTCCTCGCGCGCCACGATCGTGTCGGGGCACCGCTCGCGCACCCGCTCGGCGATCTGCGCGGGGTTCACTTGAAGGGCTCCGTGGTCCGCACCTTCTCCTGCAGCTTCAAGATGCCGTACATCAACATCTCGGGCTTGGGTGGACACCCGGGCACGTAGATGTCGACCGGCACGATCGTGTCGACGCCCTGCACGATGGCGTAGTTCGTGAACATGCCACCGGCGCTCGCGCACACGCCCATGGAGATCACCCAGCGCGGCTCGGGCATCTGGTCGTAGATCCGGCGCAGCACCGGGGCCATCTTCTGGGAGACGCGGCCGGCCACGATCATCAGGTCGGCCTGCCGTGGGGATGCGCGGAACAGCTCCATGCCCCACCGCGACAGGTCGTACTTGCCCGCGCCGGTGGACATCATCTCGATGGCGCAGCAGGCCAGACCGAACGTCGCCGGCCACATCGACTGCTTCCGCGCCCACCCCACCGCCTTGTCCAGGCTCGTCAACAGGACGCCGCGGCGGACCTCGTCCTCGATCTCCTCGGGCGTCTTGCCGAGCTGGACGCCTTCGACGCGCTCAACGGGCACCGACGACCTCCGCTTCGTGAGCCTGATCCTCGTCCTCGGCGATCGCGGCCGCCTCCACGGGCGTGACCGTGTCCTCGGTCCAGTCCAGCCCACCCTTGCGCCAGACGTAGACGTAGGCGACGAACACCAGGCCGATGAACACCGCCATCTCGATCAACCCGAACAACCCGAGCCGACGGAACGAGACCGCCCACGGGAACAGGAAGATCGTCTCGACGTCGAAGATGATGAAGAGCATCGCCACCACGTAGAACTTCACGCTGAACTTCTCACCACGAGGCAGGCGCACCGGGTCGTTGCCGCATTCGTAGGCCGACAGCTTCACCGGGTTCGGGCGGTTGGGCCGGAACCAGCGCGACACGATCATCGACACGACCCCGAAGGCCACCGCCAGCGCCGCCATCACGACGATCGGGAGGTAGTCGATCAGCACGGCGAGCATCCTAGCGTCATGACGCGCGAGCGATCCGTTCGATGAGGGCGAACAGGCGGTCCTGCCGGTCCCCGTCCTTGCCATCGGTGAGGTTGGCCATGAGCCGCATCGCGAACCCCATCACCCGCGGGTTCGGCAACAGGTGGCGCGTGGCCCGGTTCATGATCGCGGGATGGCCGATGAGCTTGGCGAACCCACGACCGATGGTGAAGTAGTCGCCGTAGCGCTCGCGCAGCACGGTGGGGTACATCATCGCGATGCCCGGGCGGTCCTTCACCAACGCCTCGTCGATCAGCTCCGACGCGACCTCGGCCGTCTCGATCGCGTACGCGATGCCTTCCCCGTTGAAGGGGTTCACCGCGCCGGCCGCGTCGCCGATCAGCAGCATGCCCGGCACGGCCTGCGGCACCCGGTTGAGGCTCATCGGCAACGGACCGGACAGCACCCTGCCCTCGGCCGTGTCCTCGTTGATCTCCCATCCGGCGGGCAGCATCGTCGAGAACGCGTCGAACAGCCGCTGGGCCGAGACCTGCTTGAAGTCCTTGAAGGTGTTCAGCAACCCGGCGCCCAGGTTGATCTGGCCGCCCGCCACCGGGAACAGCCAGCCGTAGCCCGGCAGCAGCAGGTCGCCCTCCCACAGGTCGAGCCACGATTCGAACCAGGGTCCGGGGTGATAGGAGGTTCGGTAATAGCGCCGCGCCGCGATCCCCAGCGGCCGCGAGTCGTCGCGCTGGACCCCGGCGGGCTTGGCGAACCGGCTCGCCGCGCCATCGGCCGCCACCACGAAACGGGCGCGGATCTGCGTCGGCTCGGCCTCGCGGTCCTGGGCCGGACGCACGTCGGCACCCACCACCCAGCCTCCCTCCATGATGGGCGCCACGGCTTCGGTCTGTTCCATCAGCCGCGCACCGGCCTTCTGCGCCCGCTCGATCAGCAGCGAATCGAACCGTGAACGCGGCATCACCAGTCCGTAGTCCGGCCAGCTCGACAGCTCGGGCCAGGGCAGTTCGATCGTGGTGGTGCGGGAGTGCACCCGCAGGCCCTTCACACGTTCGAATCCGGGGTCGGCGGTATCGATGCCCATCCGCAGCATGGCGGCCACGCTTCGGGGGGTGAGGCCGTCCCCGCAGACCTTCTCGCGGGGGAACGAGGCCTTGTCGACCACCGTGACGTCGATGCCGTGGCGGGCCAGGTGGTAGCCGGCTGCGGCGCCGCCGGGGCCACCCCCCACGACCAGGACGTCGGTCTCGATCCGCTCGGCGCTCACGCCTGCTCCCCCTCGGTCGGGCCTTCGATCGGGTTGCCGGTGCTTCGACCGCTTGTGAAAAGTTTCACAAAGTAGAGACTACCGTACCTAGGGCAACCGACACGAGGCTACGCCCGCCCCCGGAACACCCGCAAGACCCCAGGTGAGGAGCCCTCAGCGGTGGTCCCAGGCATCGATCCTCGAGGGCGCGACACGGAGGAATCCCAGGACGGGCACGTCCTGCGTGAGCCGTTCGAACGACTCGCCTCCCAGGAGGGTCCGGTACTTCTCGTGCCAGGTCGACATCGGCGCTCGCAGATCCGGGTGCTCGGCGGGGAAGGACTCCGCCACGCCCTCCACGTGGACGCCGGCGAGCTCCACCCATTCACGCCCACGATCGATCACCAGCGACACCCGCGGATCGCGGGACGCGTTCTCCCACGTGGTGTCGCCGACCCGGGTCGAGACCCACAGCTCCTCTTCGAGCCAGACGAACCACCGCGTGGCCACGTGCGGCCCGCCGTCGGGACGCACCGTGCCGATCCGGCACGAGGTCACGTCGCGGAACGCCCGGCGGAGCAGATCGAGGTCGTCGCTCACGACGGCCTCACCAGCGACGCCAACTCGTCGAGCGCGGCGATCGCCCCGGCATCGAGCGGTGCGCCGATCAACGCGGCCCTCGCCTGCCGAACCAGGTCCTCGACCAGACCGGCGTCCGTGCCCGACGCCGCCTCGCCGTCGACCAGGTCGTCGCGCAACTGGAACGCCTCGCCCAGCGGCCGGCCGAAGGCGTGCAACGCGGCGCGCTGCGTATCACCGCCGTCGGCGAAGGCGGCGCCGATCATCAGCGGGCCCTCCACCGTGTAGGCGCCGCCCTTCAGCCACGCGACGCGGCGTGCGTCGTCGGGTTCGTGCGCCAGGCCCGCCACGTCGAGGTACTGGCCCAGCGCCATGTCCACCCGCATCGCGTGATACGGCTCGGACGCCCGCGCCAGGCTCTCGGCATCGAAACCGGATCGCGACAGCAACCGGTCGGCGAGCACCGCCGCGAGGTCGCCCGCCACCACCGCCGCCGACGATCCGAACCGGCCGGCATCGGCCGGGGTTCCGCGCTCGATGGCTTCGGCAGTGAACCGGACCGCCGTGGAGGGCACACCCCGCCGCTGGCTCGTGTCGTCCATCAGGTCGTCGTGGATCAACGCCATGGTGTGCAGCAGCTCGAGGGCCGCCGAAGCCCGCACGATCCGGTCATCGTCGAGACCGCCGGCCGCGCGATACCCCCAGAAGCAGAAGGCCGGCCGCAACCGTTTGCCACCGGCCCGGATCAGCCGTTCGGTCTCGTCGAGCACGGCGATCGCGCGCGGTTCGATCGCCTGCACCCTCGATCGTTCCTCGTCCAGGAACGCGCGCAGCGCCTCGTCGATCCGCGCTCGCGGAGCACGCAACGCGTCGGAGATCACGGCGGCTCCCTCGGTGGACATGTGCCCAGTATCTCGCACCGACGCCGCCCGCCTCGCCCACTATGATGGCCCGCGAGCCCCTCATGACGCGATCCCAGAAGCTCGCTCTCGCCACCGCCGGCACGACGATCGTGCTCTTCAGCGTCGGTGGCCTGGTCCGGGGATCGGGCTCGGGGCTCGGCTGTTCCACGTGGCCCGAGTGCCATCCCGGCCAGCTCTTCCCCTCCGGCACCGTGCATTCCATCATCGAGTTCTCGCATCGCGCCCTGGCCTTCCTCGTGATCGTGCTCACCCTCGCCACCGGCCTGGTGCTGTGGCGGCAACCGACCACCTCCACGTCCGTGAAGTGGGCGGCCGCGCTCGCGTTCCCCTTGGTGCTGGCCCAGGCGGTGCTCGGCGGGATCGTGGTCGCGACCGAGCTGAACCCCTGGTGGGTCACGGCACACTTCATCGCGGCCCTGGTGCTGATCGCCGACGTCACGTTCGTGGCGGCGGCATGCCTGACCTCCGACCGGTCTCGCCCGTCGGGGGCGACCAACGATGCGCGGTTCGCGAGGCTCACGCTCGCCACGCTCGCCGCGGTGGGCACGCTGCTGCTGGTGGGCACCTACGTCCGAGCGAGCAACGCGCAACTGGTCTTCACCGACTGGCCCTTGATGGACGGCAGGCTGATCCCGCCCTTCGACGCCGACGGTGCCCTCGCGATGTTCACCCACCGGGTCCTGGCGTTGCTCGGGTTCTCGTTCGTGCTGTGGACGATGATCCGGGCGCGTGCCATGGCGAGGCGCTCCCGTCCCCTGGTGGTGCTCTCCACCCTGGCGTTCGCGCTCTTCTGTGCCCAGATCGCGTCGGGCGCGGCCAACGTGTTCTCGCGGTTGAAGCCGTGGGCGGTCGTCGCGCACGTGGCCCTGTCGGTCCTGATCTGGGCCACGTTGGTCGCCCTGGCCACCGTCGCCTCGTTGCAGGCCCGGGACACCGACCCGGGTGGCGCCCCCGACACCGATCTCGAGACCGCGGGCGATGAGGCGCCGGCGGGGGAAGCCTCGTGGTCGGACACCGTCAACGCCTACTACCGGCTGATGAAGCCCCGCATCATCGTCCTGCTGCTGATCACCACGGTGCCCGCCATGATCCTGGCCGACCACGGCATCCCCTCGCTCTGGCTGATCGCCGCCACCCTGGTCGGCGGCACCCTGGCGGCAGGATCGGCCAACAGCATCAACATGTACCTGGACCGCGACATCGACCAGATCATGCGGCGAACCCGCGAACGGCCGCTCCCGGCCCACCAGGTGAGCCCCGAACGGGCGCTGGCGTTCGGGTTCTGGCTGGGGGCGTTCTCGTTCTTCTTCCTCGCCTCGACCGTGAACGTGCTCGCGGCCACCCTGTCCCTCGCCGCGATCGCCTTCTACGTCTTCGTCTACACGATGTGGCTCAAGCGCTCCACGGTGCAGAACATCGTGATCGGCGGCGCTGCCGGGGCGGCACCCGCCCTCGTCGGGTGGGCCGCGGTGACCGGCTCCCTGGCGCTGCCGGCGTGGATCTTGTTCGCGATCGTGTTCGTCTGGACGCCGCCGCACTTCTGGGCGTTGTCGATGCGGTTCGCGGGTGACTACGCGGCGGCGGGCGTGCCGATGATGCCGGTGGTCCGCGGCGAGCGGGAGACCCGGCGTCAGATCCTCCTGTACTCCCTGCTGCTGTTCGCGACGACCCTGGTGCTCTATCCGGTCGGCGACATGGGGCCGATCTACCTCACGGCCGCGGTCGGGCTCGGTGGGATGTTCGTCTACCGTGCGCTGGTGCTGTGGCGGCGTCCCGATGCGAACGCGTCCTGGCGGCTGTTCACGTACTCGCTCGTCTACCTCGCGGCGCTGTTCGGCGCCGTCGCGCTCGACGCGCTCGTCCCGCTCCGCGGCTAGCGTGCTGCTCGCGGCGGCGTCGCCGGCGAGCACGTCGTCGATCAGGCCCGACAGTTCGTCCTCGTCGGTCTCTCCGTAGATCGCGTAGCGGATCGTGCCGGCGCCGTCGACGACGTAGGTGTCGGGCAGGAACGGGAAGTCCAGCAGCGCGGCGGTCCGCCCCTGCGGGTCGTAGAGGCTGGGGTAGGTGACCTCGAAATCGTCCACCCACCGGCGCGCCAGTTCGAGATCGTCGTTGTAGTTGATCCCCACGAAGCGCACGTCCTGGTCCGCGTATCGCGCCTGGGTGGCCACGAGGGCAGGCTGCTCCTGCCGGCACGGTGCGCACCAGTTGGCCCATACGTTGATCACGGTGGCCGAGCCCTCGAACGCGTCCGGCGGCAGCGGGTCGCCCGAGACCGTGTCGATCGCCGTCAGATCCGGGATGGGCTGATCCATCTCGACGACGCCGCCCTCGATGCGCGGATCGCCGCCGCGGGGACGGAAGACGAAGGCGGCCAACAGGCTCACCACCAACGCCGCCACCACGATGACCGCCACCTTGCGCACGGGGCCACGCTACCGCCGGGTCGACCGGACGTCAGTGGCGAACCGGTGACGCCCCGCGGGTCAGGTGACCGTGACGGTGCCGGCCATGTCCGGGTGGACGTCGCAGTGGAACTGGTACTCCCCCGGCTTCAGGGCAGGGATGTCGTACGTCACCTGCTGCGGGCCGTTGATCAGGTCGCCGGTGAACAGCGCGGCATCGCCGTCGTAGATCGACACGTTGTGCGGCCCGGTGACGGCCGCATCATCCTGGTTGTCGAACACCAGCGGGGTGGGCGTCTCGGCCTTGAACGCCAGCTCGGACGTGTTGAACGCCGTCCCCTGCGCCGCGATCGTGGGCGAGCCGGCGCCACCGCCCTCGTCACCGCTGGGTTCGCCGCCGGCGCCGGGCTTGGCGATGACCTCGCCCGTCATCGTCGTCGGGTGGATCTCGCAGTGGAAGAAGTAGTTGCCCTCGGGCAACGCGTCGACGGAGTAGGGCGTCGTCTTCGGACCGATGACCACCTCACCGGTGAAGAGCGCCGGCGCCTCGGCGTCCTTGCCGTCGAAGATCACGACGTTGTGCTGGACCCCGGCCTCCTCGTTGTCGAACTCGATCGTGAACGCCTCCTCGGCGGGCACGGAGAGCTTGTTCGTGCTGAAGCCGTCGGCCGAAGCGCCGGCCGGGGCGGCCAGGGTCACCACAGGCCCCTCGGTGCCACCGCCCTCGCCCTCTTCGGCCGGCGGCGCCACCAGGAGCGCGAGGCCGCCCACCAACATCGCCACGCCGGCGACACCGCCCACCACCGAGAACAGCGAGGACGCCCCCACCCGGGGACGAGAGGCGACGAACGTCGCCAGGGCGACCACCGCGACGGCGGCGATGCACGCCAGGACCGTGGCCGCCGTGGACGTGATGTTGAGCAGGATGCGGGAGAACCCGTACAGCACCAGGGCGATCACCGCCAGGATCCCCACCGGCAACAGGATCGGCAGCAGCAGGCTCTGTCGGTTCTCGCGTCCGCTCATCGACTCAACTCCGCACCGATCTCTCGTCTGACGTTCTGATGGGTCGTCGGGTCCAGCCCGTCACGCTGCTCCTGGTTGTACCAGCGGAAGAAGATCACGGCGATGACCCCCCACAGCAGCAGCCCGCCCAGGAGCTTCATGATCAATCCCGCGATCAGCTGATCGGTGAGCGCGTCGATCCCCCAGATCCGCGGGAACGTGGCGTACACCGGGTACAAGGGCTTGTGCCCGAACGTCAGGAACGACGCGGGGATCGTGGGAGCCAGCGACTGCAGGAACAGGTAGAGCATCTGCCCGGGCGGGGGCAACGAGGGCATCTCCGGCAGCGGCGACATCACCGGCCACCACATCACCAGGGCGGAGGTGACGATCAGCACGTGGAGCCCCAAGTGGACGAGTTCGGATCCCACCGACGCCGCCACCACGTCGGGCCAGTGCGTGAACAGCAGCACCGCGTTGAAGAAGATCAACGCCACCAGCGGACGCGTCATGAACCGGAAGATGCGGCGGATCGGCGCCGGCGCCAGCAGCTCCCGCAACAGCCACACGGGCATCCCGGCGATGAGGATCGGCGCGGCCACCAGCGTGAACAGCAGGTGCTGGGTCATGTGCATGCTGTACAGGTAGCGCTCGGCCAGGTCGTGGATCGGCCAGTCGGCCCCCAGCCACAACACGCCCATGCCGAGGAGGAACAACCGACGCTTCCTGGGTTCGGTGGCTTCGCCCGTGGCGCGCTCGTGCCGGCGGCCGGCGATCAGGTAGGCCGCGATGATCGAACCGAACAGCAGCCAGACGTCGGGGTGCACGTGCCACGCGGGAAGCATGTCGGTCACCGCCTACCTCAGGAACACCTTGAACGTGATCAACACGATCAGATACAGCGTGCACCGCGAGCGCGATCCCCATCACGAAGAACCGCGCGTAGCGCCGGTCGTCGAACTTCAGGTGCATGAACCACAGCACGACCAACGCGAACTTCACGAACGCCAGGGCGTAGAGCGTCGGGATCAGGACCGCCGGCCGCACGTCGGCGTAGGAGGCGGCGATCTCCAGGGCGGTGAGCACCGCGAGGATGATCCCGATGCGGATGTACTCCTTGGCGCTGGGGTGCTCGCGGTGCACCGCCTGCGACTCGCGGGGGTCGGCCAGGTCCTCCTGTCCGAGCTCTTGCTGGAACGGGGTTTCGGTGTCGGCCACGGTGTGCTCCTAGTTGGCCGGCGTCGGGCCGGTCGGGATCAGGTAGACCACGGTGAAGATGATGATCCACACGATGTCCACGAAGTGCCAGTAGAGCCCCACCATCTCCACCGGGAACCCGGCATCGTCGGGCAGGCGATCGGCGCCGGACAGGCCCACCAACGACAGCAACATGAAGATCCCCACGGTGACGTGCACCCCGTGGAAGCCGGTCAGCACGTAGAAGGTGGTGCCGAACAGGTTCGTCGAGAGCGCGAGGCCCTCGTGGTAGAAGGCCGTGAACTCGTACACCTGACCACCCACGAAGGTCAGGCCCAGCAGGGCGGTGGCCAGCAGCCACAGCCGCATGCGCGGCACGTCCCGCTTCTGGGCGGCGGTGAGCGCCAGGACCATGGTCAGCGACGAGGCCAGCAGCACGAACGAGGACACGGACGTGTACGGGATGTCGAACACGTCGGCCGGGTACGGGCCGACGGTGCTGGCGCCCCGGTACAGGACGTAGGTGCTGATCAGGGCGCCGAACAGGAGGCACTCGGAGGCCAGGAACAACCACATCGCGAGCTTGGTGTTCGGCAGCCCGGTGGTGGTCTCGTGCTCTCCGCCTTCGCCGGCGTGCGGCTTCTCGATCGCCATGGCCATGGTCAGTCCTCCGCCACCGAGGGTTCGACGGCCCAGCCCATGAAGCCCACCAGGACCACCAGTGCCCCGGCAGCGACCAGCCACCAGGAGTAGAGGACGCCGTAGGCGATCACGGGCAAGCCCACCGCGGAGACCAGCGGCCAGTACGACGGGCTGGGCAGATGGATCCCGTGCCCGGCCTCCGCGTGATCGTCGTCGTGCTCCGGGGCGGCACCGGCCTGGGCCGGAACCAGGGTGCCCGTCTTCTCATCCTCGACGTACTTGCGGTGCCAGAACTCATCGAGCGAGTGGACCTGGGGGATCTCCTCGAAGTTGTACACCGGCGGCGGACACGAGGTCATCCACTCGAGGGTGCGCGCGTCCCAGGGATCTTCCGAGGCCAGCGGCTGCTTCCGGATGTGCGTTCGCAGGACGTTCACCATGAACGTCAGGACGGACAGCGCGATCAGGAACGCCCCCAGGGTCGCGATCTGGTTCCAGAACGTCAGGCCCAGCGACTCGGGGTAGGTGTACTCGCGGCGGATCATGCCCGACAGTCCGAGGATGTGCATCGGCCCGAAGGTCAGGTTGAACCCGATCAACAGGATCCAGAAGGCCACCTTGCCCAGCGTCTCGGAGAGCTGGCGCGCGAACACCTTCGGCCACCAGTAGTGGAAGGCCCCGAAGAAGGCGAACACGCTGCCGCCGAAGATCACGTAGTGGAAGTGGGCAACGACGTAGTACGTGTCCGTCTGCTGGTAGTCCGACGGCACGACGGCGTGCGTCACGCCCGACAGGCCGCCGATCACGAACATCGTCACCGCCCCGATCGCATACAGCATCGGGCTCGTGAAGCGGAGGTCGCCGCCGTGCAGCGTCGCCATCCAGTTGAAGATCTTCACGCCGGTCGGGATCGCGATGATGGCCGTTGAGACACCGAACGCCGTGTTCGCGACCGGCCCCAACCCCGCCGCGAACATGTGGTGGGCCCACACGCCGAAGCCGATGAACCCGATCGCGATGCCGGAGAACACCATGAACTGGTAGCCGAACAACGGCTTGCGCGCGAAGACCGGGATGATCTCGCTGATGATCCCGAACGCGGGCAGGATCAGGATGTACACCTCGGGATGGCCGAATAACCAGAACAGGTGCTGCCACAGGATCGGATCGCCCCCGGCCGTCGGATCGAAGAAGTGCGTCCCCCACCGGCGGTCGAACAACAGCTCGAACAGTCCCACCGTGATGATCGGCAGGGCGAACACCAGCAGGAACTGCACGACCAGCCCCATCCACACGAACACCGGCATGCGGAACAGGGACATGCCCGGTGCCCGCATGTTGATGATCGTGATCGCCAGGTTGACGGCACCTGCCGCCGAAGCGATACCGGTGATCAGGAGGCCGAGCGCATAGAAGGTCATGCCGATCGATGGATCCGTGGTGGAGTTCGGGGCATACCCGAACCACCCGCCGTTCGGCGCTCCGCCGAGGAACGGACTCGAGTACAGGAACAGCCCGCCCAGCAGGAACACCCAGAAGCTGTAGGCGTTCAGCCGTGGGAACGCCACGTCGCGCGCCCCGAGCATCAGGGGCAACAGGTAGTTGAAGAAGGCCGCCGACATCGGCATCACGAACAGGAAGATCATCGTGATCCCGTGCATCGTGAAGATCTGGTTGTACTGATCGGCGTTGAGGAGCGTGCCGTCGGGCTGGGCCAACTGGGTGCGGATCAACAGGGCTTCCAACCCGCCCACGATGAAGAACACGAACGCGGACACCCCGTACATGATCCCGATCTTCTTGTGGTCGACCGTGGTGAACCAGCTCCAGAAGCCGGTCAACGACGACGGCCGTCGCAACCCTCGGCTCGAGGTCCCGGTAACGCTCACGCTTGCCATGGTCGGGCGTTCGCTCCCATCAGGTCAGGCTGTACAGGTAGGCCACCAGCGCGTCGATCTCGTCATCGCTGAGCTGGTAGTTGGGCATCTTGGCCCCCATCTTCACGGCGTTGGGATCGCGCAGCCATGCCTTGAGCGCGTCCACGTCGGAGGTTTCCCAGTTGCAGCCCGCGAAACACTCGTGCGTCGGTTCGTTGAAGTGACTGAGGTTCGGCGCGGCCGCCGCACCCACGTCGCCGACCGCATGGCACGCGGTGCAGGCGCCCCGGCCACCCGACAGCGGGTTCATGAAGATCTCCTCGCCCTGCTTGGCGAGCGGATCCGAGACGAGCGCCGGCCCCTGCTGCTGGTTGACGACCCACAGCTCCCAGTCGTCGGGGTCCAGCGCCACGACGCGGAGCTTCATCCGGCCGTGCTGGAGCCCGCAGAACTCGGCGCACTGGCCGGTGTACGTGCCCGCTTCGTCGACCTGGAACGTGATGTGGTTCGTGCGGCCCGGCACGACGTCCTGCTTGCCGAACAGCTCGGGGACCCAGAACGAGTGGATCACCTGGAAGTCGGGCGTGCCGTCCGTGGTCTTGGCGCCACCGCCCTCGGCCTCGAGCGAGAGGTAGATCTCGCGGCCGGTCGGCACCACCATGACGTCGGCGATCTCGATCGGTCGCTGTTCACCCGACCCCACGGTCATGTCGGCGTCCGAGTATTGGAAGCCCCACCACCACTGGTAGCCCTGCACGGTGATGTTGAGCGCGCCGGGCGACGGCGGACGCGCCAGATCCCAGATCATCGAGATGGTGGGGACCATCACCACCGCCAGCACCAACGCGGGCGCGATCGTCCAGCCGATCTCCAGTCGCGTGTTGCCGTGCGTCTGCTTCGGCATGCGCTCGCGACCCTTGCGATGGCGGTAGCGGATCACGAGGAACAGGATCCCGCCCTCGACGATCACGAAGACGGCGGCCGCGATCCAGACCACGGCGATGAAGAGGCGCTTCTGCTCGATGGCGGGCTCGCCGACGGGCTTGAGCGTGCTCTGCGTGGCTTCGGGAGCGCACGCCGCCAGCAGCAGGGCCAGGGCCGCGAGCCCGACGCCCCAGAGCACCTTCTTGCGCACGTTCCCTCTCCCTCGTGGGTCGGCCTCGGAGCCCGCCGGGGGCCGAGACGCGCGCACTGTACCACCGGGTGCTCGCCGACTTTGCACCGGGCCGAACCTACTTCGCATACGAGTGCAGCCCCACGATCCACAGGTTCACGACGTAGTACGTGACGAGCAGTGAGACGAACCCGACGAGGGCGATCACGGCGGCGCGACGACCCTTCCAACCGGACGTCGCGCGCGCGTGCAGGTACCCCGCGAAGATCGTCCACGTGATGAACGACCACGTCTCCTTCGGGTCCCATCCCCAGTAGCGGCCCCAGGCCTCCTGGGCCCAGATGGCGCCGGCGATCACCGCGAAGGTCCAGATCGGGAACGCGAAGGCGATGATCCGATACGCCACCCGGTCCAGGGTCTGGGCCGACGGCAACCGGCTCGCACGGGGCGCGGTGGCGGCCACCGGCACCTCGTCGACATCGCGGTCGAGATCGTCGGGCGCGTTCAGGTCGAGATCGAGCGCCCCGCCCATGATCGGCGGCGGCCCCGATCCGCGCAGCGCCTCCACCTGCCGGCGCTCACGCCAGTCCTGGACCAGGTACAGGATCGTGACGATCCCACCGAGCGCGAACAACGACGACCCCCAGATCGCGGCCTGGACGTGGATCTTGATCCAGTACGAGTTCAACGCGGGCACGAGTGGCCCGGGTCCGACGTAGAGGAACGACACCGCCACCGCCATCGTCAGCACGCTGAACATCAACGCGAACCCGCCGAGCGTGCGGACCTTGTACATGCCTTCGACGATGATCAGGTAGCCGGCGACCACGAGCATCGCGAGCATCACCGAGTACTCGTACATGTTGCCCCAGGGCACCCGGTTCGCCGCGAAACCCCGGGCCACGATCGAGACGATGTTGGCGGCCAGGCCCGCGTAGGCGACCGCGCGCGAGACCTTCCACAGCCACTCGCGCCGGAAGGCGAGGTAGGCGAAGTAGCCCACCATGGCCGCGAGGTAGGCGAACAACGTGGCGTTGAACGCGTCGCTGGAGATCCGGGCCCACTGCAGGTCGGTCATCGGGTCTGCACTTCCTGCTGCTCCTCGGTCGGCTGCCCGTTCGTCGGCGGCGGGTCCGACACCTCGCCGCCCGCTTCAGCGGCGAGGGCCTCGAGCAGCCGATCGAACTCGTCCTCGAACTGCGGTTTGCGCTGCAGGGCGAAGCCTCCCACCTTCAGCACCGCGCCGTCACCGCTGGGTTCGGCGCGCACCCAGACCTTGCGCCGGGACGTGTAGAGAGCCGGAAGGAGCCCCACGAGGATGAGGATAGCCGCGAGCAGCACGATGGGCACCCCAGCATCCCTACTCACCTGGAACACCGAATACTGGCGCAGTTCGGGGAACCCCAGGGTCATGTCCAGGCCGCCCGAATCGATCTCGTCGGTGCGCTCCTCCCCCACGAGCCCGCGTCCGGTTTCCTCCATGAAGGAGGTGTCCAGCCGGTTCGTGGCCAGGCTCGTGAGCTTGCCCTGCCACACGGTGTAGCGGATGACCGCGTTGCTCGCCCTCAGCATCACCGTGGGCTGGCCCGTCTGCAGGAAGTTGGCGAGCCCGGCGCTGTCGGGCCACAGCTCCAGCTCGATCGCCACGTCGTTGCCGCCCGCGAACGTCGTGCCACCCGCCCCCGGCAGCTTGATCACGCCGCGCCACGGCATCGCGAACTCCGGCACCCCCTCCGGCGCCGGGTCACGGTCCATCACCACGGCATCGTCGAACGCCACCCCGTCGGCATCGCGAACCGTGAGCACGGGGGCCCACCCGAAGTTGATCTGATAGAAGCGGATGCCGTTCACGTCGGCGGGATGGTTCACGCGGATGTCCTGCTGGCGGATGACCGACCCGTCGGGGTTGAGCACATCCACGCTCGACACGAAATCCATCGCCTGACCCGTCTCCCGGAACCTGCTCTCGAACTCGCGGAGCCGCAGGCCCGTCCCCGTGAAGTCGCCGTCGAAGAACCGGCCGGTGCGGATCTGCCCGTCGTAGTTGGCCGCGGCATCGATCCAGGTGTCCCCCTCCACCACGACCGCATAGCCGCTGAACCCGGTCCCCTTGCCGAAGACGACGCCCACCAGGATCAGGATGAACGCCCAGTGGAACAGCAGGCTGCCCAGTTCTCGCAGCACGCCCTTCTCGGCGGCCAGCGCCGGCCGCTCCGGATCGCGCGCCACCCGGAAGAACCGCCGCCGCAACACGCGGGCCGACCCGTCGAGCGCCTTCGAGGCGGCGGCGCTGCGACCGTGCGCTCGCCGTAGTGACGGAAGGCATCGATCTCGCGCGCCTGGACGGGCCGGGCACGCAGCGCGCGGATCAGCGCACGCGTCCGCGGGATCAGGCACGCCACCAAGGACACGAACAGCAGCACGGTGATCAGCACGAACCACCACGAGCCGAACACGTCGAACAGCCCGGCCCGATCGAGGAACTGGCCCCACAGGCCGTGGTCGAGCTGGTACTCGGCCACGCGCTCGGGTGAGTTCGGCCATTGCGGGATCAGCGAGCCCGCCACCGACGCCAGGGCCAACAGCAGGAGCAGGATCAACGCCGTGCGCATCGAGCGCAGGGTTCGCCACACGAGGGCGACCGATTGCCGGAGGGTGAGTCGGTTCGTGGACATGGGGGCCGACCTCATCCTAGGCGAGGCGCCCGCTACAACCCCAGTTGGAACTTCCGCGCCAAGGGAGCGACCAACCGGGTGAACTGGCCGGTGAACAGCAACACGCCCACCGCGACCATCAGTGCGCCCGATACCGCGGCGATCGCCGAGTAGTGCCGCTTCACCCAGCCGAAGGCCCCCATGAACCGGGTGACCCCCAAGCCCACCAACAGGAACGGCACGCCGAGGCCGGCGGAGTAGGCCGTCAACAGCACCACGCCGCGGCCGGTGCTGCCCGAGGCCGCGATCGCCAGGATCGACGCGAGCACGGGTCCGATGCAGGGCGTCCACCCGGCGGCGAACGCCATCCCCAGCGGCAGGGCCCCCACCGTGCCCGGCCGGACCTTCTGCAGGAACGGTCGCCGCTCCGCGTACAGGGCCATCGAGCCGCGCCCGAACGCGTAGCCGATCATCAGCACGCCGAACGCGATCACCAGGGCCCCGCCGATCCGCTGGCCCACGTCCCCCCTGAACACCTCCACGAACGTCGACGCGAAGGCTCCCAACAGCACGAACACGATCGTGAACCCGGCGATGAACAGCAGGATCGGCACGATCGGGCGGCCTGGTTCGCCTTCGGCTTCGAGCACACCCTCGCCGGAGATGAACGACACGTAGCCGGGCAACAGCGGCCAGACGCATGGACTCACCACCGAGATCAGCCCGGCGGCGAACGCCAACAGCGGCGCCCACCACGAGGCGATGCCGGTCTCCACGATGTCGGCGATCATGCGGAAGCACTCCCGCGGGGCGCATCGGCGACGATCCGGCCCCGGCGCGTCCAGTCTAGGGTCCGGTCTGGGTTGCAGAACGAACGGGTCCGGCGGCATAGTGAAGCACGAAGCTTGTGAAAGGATTCACGAGCGACCGTCGGTCGTCGAGCACCAGACGCACGTGTCTATAATCGCCCCGCCCACGGAGAGACTGAGCGGATGAGCCAGGTCGACACAGCCACACCGATCAAGTCCACACCCACCCGGAAGGAACGCGTCGAGGCGTTCCTGAGGACGTTCGAATGGACGTGGACCACGGCGGTCGTCTTCTCGTTGGGACTGGTCTTCTTCCTGCTGATCACCACGTCGGTCATGCCGTCCTTCTGGCTCTACTTCGCCGACTCGACGCTGAAGTGGAACGACACCGCGCCGCAGAAGCTGATCGTCTTCACGATCGACGGCTACTGGCTCAAGGAACTTCGCGATGCCATCGCGATGGGTCTGAGCACCCTGCCGATCATCATCGTGCTGGTGGGCGCCGCGGTGATGCAGAACTGGCGCAAGCGGCTCCGCGGTTCCAGCGGCGACTCGCGTCCCACCGGCGGGTACCGGTAGGAGCGCGCATGCCCTTCTCCAAGACCGAAGTCGACATCCACGAGGACTACGTGGTGGAAGCCGTCGACCCGGCCTGGCTGTCCCAGGGGGTGAAGTCCCCCAAGCACCTCATGCTGGATCCGGACAACTGCATCCTGTGCCGGGCCTGCGAAGACGTCTGCCCGTGGAACTGCATCTACATGCTGTCCACGGGCATCGTGGAAGGGGCGGCCGAGGACGTCGTCGAGGACGAGGTCGACAACGCCACGGCGATCTTCGTGGTCGATGACATCGCCTGCACCCGTTGCTCCGTCTGCGTGGACCGATGCCCCACCGACACCCTGTACTATGCGCGACTGCCGGAGGGTTCCGGCGGCAAGCGCACGATGGCCGAGGTCCCTGCGTCACAGGCAGTGAGCGAGTGAACGCCGAGCACAGGATCGCGCTCAAGCAGCTGAAGGCGGTAGCGCACGAACGAGCACGAGAGGGGAAGCGGTGAAGCTGAAGCCGCCATCGCCCAGCGACGTGGGCGATCGGATCAGGGAGACCGAGGTCTGGAAGTCGATCTTCCGGCCCGGTTCGATCTTCCGCAGGGGCTACAAGGACACCTCGCGAGATCGCGCGCTCGCGACCATGAACAACGTCCTGTACCACCTCCACCCGGTGAAGGTGAAGCGCCACGGCTTGAAGTTGACCTACACGTTCTGCCTGGGCGGGCTCTCGTTCTTCCTGTTCATCTTGCTGACGATCACGGGCATCTTCTTGATGTTCTTCTACCGGCCCATGGCCGACCTGGGCGGCGCCCAGGCCTACACCGACATGCAGAGCATCTCGACGTCGGTGTTCTTCGGCGACCTCGTCCGCAACCTGCACCGATGGGGCGCGCACCTGATGGTCTTCAGCGTGTCGCTGCACATGGCGCGCGTCTTCTACACCGGCTCCTACAAGCCACCGAGGGAGTTCAACTGGGTGGTCGGCGTGATCCTGCTGTTCCTCACGCTGGGTTTGTCGTTCACCGGGTACCTGCTCCCCTGGGACCAGCTCGCGATCTGGGCGGTCACCGTGGGAACCTCGCTCGCGGCCTATTCACCGTTCATCGCCAAACAGGCCAACTTCCTGCTGCTCGGCGGGGTGGTGGTGGGGCCGAACACCTTGCTCCGTTGGTACGTGCTCCACGTGTTGGCGCTCCCATTCGTATTGGTGATCTTCCTCGCGGTCCACTTCTGGCGGATCCGCAAGGACGGCGGCATCTCGGGACCGCTCTAAAGGAGTCGGCATGACCTGGGAAGAGACCCCCAAAGACCTCGAGGCCTACCAGGCGGCGCTGGACGCGCTGGCCGCCGCCGGCGTGGACTCGCGCATCGCCGAAGGCCGGGCTCGCTCCAAGGCCGTCCGCACCTGGCGGGAAGCCAACCCTGAGGAGGCCGCCAAGCTCGAGAAGGCCCCGAAGGCCCCCGCCGCTGCCGCGGCGGGAGGCAACGGCGCGGATGGCGCTCCCGCAGCCGTGCCCGCTGCTGCTGCTGCCGTCGGCGCCGCGCCGGTGATGGCCGCTGCGGCAGCCGTCACCACGCCGGTCCGTGAGGCGCCGCTGCCGACCGGCAACGTGCCCACGCCCAAGAAGGGCGTCGACGACAAGCACCGGCTGCTCGCCCTGGTCCCTCCGGAGGGCATCCAGCGGGTCGAGCGCGAGCAGGGCGACCGTGTCAACGTGTGGCCGCACCTGCTGATCGAAGAGTTCGTGGCCATGTTCATCCTGTTGGCCGCGCTGGTGATCTTCTCGACGTTCATCAACGCGCCGTTGCGCGAGCTCGCCAACCCCAACCTCACGCCGAACCCCTCCAAGGCCCCCTGGTACTTCCTGGGCCTGCAGGAGCTCCTGCGGTACTTCCACCCGATGATCGCGGGCATCACGATCCCGACCTTCATCCTGGTGGGCCTCGCGGCCGTGCCGTACGTGGACCGCAACCCCAGCATCAAGCCGGGTGACCGCAAGATCGCCATCACGTTGATGACCATCCTGTTCATGTTCGGCGCCACGCTGACGATCATCGGTTCGTTCTTCCGCGGTCCCGGCTACAACTGGGTCTGGCCGTGGGCACAGGGGGTGTTCTTCGAACTGTGAGCACGCCGCTCGCCCTCGGCGCGATCGTGGCCCTGTCGGCCGGTTTGGTCACGGCCATCCTCGTGCTGGTCGGGCTGAACATCTTCGCGATCGTGTTCGGCCTCGGCTTCATCCGCGCGAACCGGCAGGCACGCCAGACGGCCGACGGCCAGATCGAACTCCCCAGCAAACCCGTCAAGTCGGTCTCACGACGCGACTTCTTCCGCAGCTCGCTGATCGTGTCGTTGCTGGTGTTCGGCGCCCAGTTCGGTGGCGCCACGCTGGCCTTCCTGTGGCCCAACCTCAAGGGCGGGTTCGGCTCGCTGATCGTGGCCGGCAACGTCGACGACATCAAGAACGAGATCAAGGACACCGGCGCGCCCGTCTACAACGGCACGGGGCGGTTCTACATCGTGCCCTACGCCGGCACGCCCGTCAGCCGACGCCGACTACGAGGCGATCGGCGCGGTGAGCCGAGGGCCTCATGGCGCTGTACCAGCGCTGCGTCCACCTGGGCTGCCGCGTTCCCTTCTGCCTCACCTCCAAGTGGTTCGAGTGCCCATGTCACGGCTCGAAGTACAACGAGGCGGGCGAGTACCAGCTGGGTCCGGCTCCCACGGGCCTGGAGCGCTTCCCCATCTCGGTCGACGGCAGCGGCAACGTGCTCGTCGACACCTCGGTGCGCATCCCCGGACCGCCGCGCGGCGTCGACACGATCGATGAACCCCCCCAGGGCCCGTACTGCGTGGCCCCGGGCTAGACAGGAAGCGTGAGTGCACAGGTGAAGGCACTGGCAACCGGCATGATGGCGGCAGGGAGCAAGGCGGGCATCGTGCTGCTCGCCCTCGGCGCGCTCCTGGCGATCACCGCCGGCCTCGCGCTCTACCTGCGGGGTCGCACCAAGGAGCAGGCCCCCGACATCCCTCGCGGGATGCGCCCCGGTCCCTCCGACCCCGCACTCGAGACCCCGCTGCTGCAGAAGCTGCAGGGTTGGGGCGTGGTGCTGGTCGCGTTCTTCGTGATCTGGATCCCGTTCTCCTGGGTGCGCGAACCCTCACAGAACCTCGAACAGGAACAGCGGCTCAAGACGCAGGCGCTCGATCGCGGCGCCCGGGCCGTGCAGCTGTTCAGCGAGGAGAACCAGCTCGGCGTCGGGTGCGTCCGGTGCCACGGCCCCGAGCTGCGAGGCGGCGTGATCCAAGCGGGGGCCGCCTACGCGTACCCGCCGAACCTCACCAACATCTGCGCGGGCCCGTTCGGCGACCCGCCGCACCCGGCCATCTTCTCCACCGAGGACATCTACCAGGTGATCCAGGAGGGCCGGGGCGTGATGCCGTCGTGGAGCATCCGGTACCAGGGCGCGCTGGACGACCAACAGATCAACGACCTCGTCGTGTACCTGGTGGACATGAGCTCGGAGAACGTCCCGTTCGAAGACAACGTGTGCCTGAACCCCGACGCCTCGGAGCGAGCCCTCGAGGCGAACCTCACCGAGAACGGCGGGGCCGGCCTGAACCCGAGGGATCCCTAGATGCCGACCGCCAGCAGCTGCCTCGGATTCGCCGTCGACTGCGGCACCCTCTGGAAGGGCGCCGGCGTCGCGATCATGGGCCTCATCCTGTTCGTGGGCAGCGTGTACCTGCTGCTCTCGGCCATCCTGGGGCGCACGATGGGCTACCTCGTGCTCATGGTCTCGCTCACCGGCTGGCTGGCGATCCAGTCCTCGTTGTGGCTCTTCGGCTACTGGTCGCAGGGCATCGAGACGCCCACGAACCTCGGCCCCCGCGGTTCGGAACCCGCATGGATCGCCTTGGAGGCCTCGCCGAACTCCACGTCGGACCGCTACGAGGTGTTCGCCACGTATCCGGATCAACCGTGGGCGCCACCTGGCTCGGCCGATACCGCCGACATCCAGAGCGTGGGCGGCGCGGTCACCTCGTTCCTGGCCGAGCACACGAACGAGGAACTGGGGTTGGCCGAGAGCGACCCGACCGCCATCACCGGCACGCAGTTCGCGATCGACTCGATCGACTTCGCCACGGCCGAGGACGGCAAGACCAAGGTGGCCGTGGTGCAGTCCCACTTCACCGGCGGCGGTCCGCTGTGGACCGTCTCGCTGTACTACGACTCCGGAAGCGTGCCCCGCTACTCCTACATGTTCCTGCTCGGGTCGATCATCCTGTTCCTGATCCACCTGCCGTTCCTGGATCGAGCCGAGAAGAAGCGCAAGGCGTTCCTCACCGGCGGCGGTGCGCCCGCCTGGTACGGACCCGCGTGATGCGCCCAGAGGAAGGGATCTGCTGATGATCGGTGCCGAAGTCCCATTGCTCGATCAGGGAAGCGTGCAGTTCATCCTGCTCGGGGTCATGATCCTCGCGGTCCTGGCCGCGCTCTGGATCTCGATCGCCAAGTAACCCGGAACGGGCCGCTAGGGTCCACCCAGCTCGGCCACCGCGCGTCCTCGCTTCTTGACCTCCGCGAGCGTCGCCTTGCGTTGTTCGTAGAACGCCAGGATCTGCAGCTCCACCGCCAGGTCCACCTTGCGCACCGAGACCCCGGGCGCCGGCGCGATCATCGCGGGCGCGAAGTTCAAGATCGAGCGGATGCCGGCGTCGACCAGGCGATCGGCGACCTCCTGCACGGCGCCGGCCGGCGTGGCGATCACGCCGATGGCGATGTCGAACTCGGACACCAGCCGAGGCAGCTCGTCCACGTGACGGATCGTGAGCTCGCCGACACGCTCCCCCACCTTCGCGGGGTCCTCGTCGACCAACGCCGCGATGCGGAACCCTCGCTCGGCGAACCCACGATAGTTGGCGAGCGCGTGGCCGAGGTTGCCGATGCCCGCGATCACGATCGCCCAGTCCTGCGTCAGCCCGAGCTCCCGGCGGATCTGGTGGATCAGGTACGCGACGTCGTAGCCGACACCACGCGTGCCGTAGGAGCCCAGATGGGAGAGGTCCTTGCGGACCTTGGCGGAGTTGACGCCCGCCGCCTCCGCGAGTTCCTCGGACGAGACGGTGGCGGTGCCCGAACCCGCCGTCTCCACCAGGGCACGCAGGTAGACGGGGAGCCGGCCGACGGTCGCTTCCGGGATCGAGCGCTCCCTGGTCACGGCTGGCTCTCCGGCTGCATGGGTTCGTAGCCTAGCGGTCGGACCCCGGGATTCACAAACTCACAAGCGGTTCGACGTCGCGCCTCTGTCACGCACGGACCAGGGCCGCGAACTCCTCCGGATCGACCTCGATCTCGAAGCGTCTCACGCCCGTCGATCGTCACCACCGGGATCCGGATCCCGTACTCGAGTTCCAGGCGGTCGTCCCCTTCGACGCTGATCTCCTCGAACGTGAAGCCGGTCCGTCCGCGTTCGGCCTCGATGACCTCGCGCGCCACGTCGCACAGGTGGCAGCCGGGGCGGGCGTAGAGACGGACGAGCATGCCCCGATGGTAGCCGGGGCCGCCGCGATGGGAGGATGAGCCCATGGCCGAGACCGACCGGGAGGATCTCGAGCTCCACCGTCGCCTGTTGTCGGGCGACCGGGGGGCCTTCGACGAGCTCTACCGGCGGTATTCGCCGCCCGCCTACGGCCTGGCCTACCGGCTCACCGGTCAGCAGATCCTGGCCCAGGACGTGGTCCACGAGGCCTTCCTGGCGCTGTGGAGGGCCCCGGAGGCCTTCGACCCAGCCCGGGGAGCGTTCCGCTCGTTCTTCCTGTCCCTGGTGCATCATCGGGCGGTCGACACGATCCGGCGCGAGGAGCGGCTCCGCAAACGACAGGACCGGGCTTCGAACCTGGAGCCCGTGGTTGACGAAGATGTAGCGGAGGACGTGGTCGATGCGGCCGACATGGCCGATCGACGCCTCGAGGTCCGTGCGGCACTCGGGACGCTTCCCCCGGAACAACGGCAGGTCCTGGAGATGGCGTATTTCCAGGGCATGACCCAGATACAGATCGCCGAGCAGATCCAGATCCCGCTCGGCACCGTGAAGACGAGAACCCTGGCGGCGATGCGCAAGATGCGGCGCGCGCTCCACCGAGAGGATTGACCGCGTGACCAACGACCACGAAGCGATCGACGAGCTGCTGGCCGGCTACGTCCTGCGGAGCCTCTCGGGCGAGGACGCCGCCGAAGCCGACCACCTGCTCTCCGATCACGTCCCCACGTGTGCGGCCTGCCGCGACACCCTGGCGGCGTTCCAAGATCTGTCGGCCGACCTCGCGCTCGATGCCGTCCCGCTCGCTCCGCCCGAGACCCTGCTGCCACGGTTGCACCGGGAGCTCGAGCCCCCGGCATCGCGCCGGCGACCCGCGCAGGTGTTCGCCGTGGCCGCCAGCGTCGTCGCGGTGGTCGGGCTCGCCGGGCTCGCCGTCACCCAAGGCCTGCGCGCGAGCGACGCGAACTCCCGAGCCGAAGACTTCCGTTCCGCGGCGCAGATGTTGCAACGGCCAGATTCGAACCAGGTGTCGGTGGGACCGGTCAACGAGCTCACCGCGCCGGGCGTGGAGGAGTTCTACGTGATGGGCGACGACTGCCCTCAGCCACCCGAGGGCTCGGTCTACCGGGTGTGGATCGTCGCTGAGGGCCAACCCACGTACGTGACCGACTTCGTCCCGGAGGACGGGCAGGTGTTCCTGTCGATCCCCTTCGACCCCAGCCGCTACGACGATCTGTGGATCTCGGTGGAGCCGGCGGGTTCGGAGCCCACCACCCCCACCGACGTCGAATGGCAGGCCTCCGAGTCGGCCGCGGCGGCGTAGGGCTCAGATCTGCGAGATCCCGCGAGCGGTGAGGAACACCCCCACCGCGACGATCGCCACCGCGGACAGCACGGGCACCAGCCGGCCCATCGTCGAGGACAACCGTTGTTGCATCAGGTCGCGTGCCTTCAGCGCCCCCATGCCGATCACGATGAGCGCGGTGGCCAGGCCGATGCTGAACGCCAGCACCAACGCCAGCCCGTACCCCACGCGGTGGGCGTTGATCGCGCCGAGCATCACGAGGAGCGCGCTCGGAGCAGGCAGGATGCCGCCCGCCAGCGCCAAGGCGATCAGCCCACGCGGTGACAGCGGCGCTCCCTCGGGCAGGGCGTGGGAATGCCGGCCCAGACCGTGGTCGTGCGCCTGTTCGTGGTCATGGTCGTGGTCGTGGTCGGCGTGGTCGTGGCCCTTGCTCCCCCACACCGACAGCCGCGAGATCAGCAGATAGACGCCCAGCGCCAGGGCCACCAGACCCGAGACCAACCCCAACCAGGGGTACAGCGATTCAGGCCGGAACGTGCGTTCCAGCGACAGGACCAGCAGCCCGAGGGCCAACACGGAGGCCGTGTGCATCACGGCGACCGCCGTGCCCACCGAGATCGCCTGGCGCTTGCGCGCCTTCGATCCCACCATGTAGGCGGCCATCAGCGTCTTGCCGTGGCCCGGCAACAGGGCGTGCCACGCGCCGAACGCCACCGCCACCACCATGCCCAGCAGGATCAGTCCGATCCCCTGGTTGGCGAGCAGCGCGTCGAACGGGCCGGATTCCACCCCGGGCCTGGCCGAGGATCCGCCGGTGGCGTCCAGGCTGGGGCTGGATCCGGGAACGCTCACACCCGGCTGGAACGACGCCGTCATCGCCGTGACGTCCAGCGGGCTCGCCAGCAGGTCCTGCGGGTAGGACCGCAGGGCATCGCTGACGCTGTCGGTGGGCACCGAGGAGTCCTCGAGAACCGTCCCGTCCTCGCCCACCGCCGTGATCTCGCGCCAGCCGATCAGATCGGCGAAGTTTCCGTCGGTGTACGCGAGCGCCCCCTCAGCTGGCGCGGCGGCCGCGAAGTCGCCTTCGAACCGGAGCGTCTGCAGCCCGCCCTGCCCGGGCAACAACTGCGCCCGTGCGCTCCGGACCTCGAGCGGCACGTCGCGTCCGTCGACGGAGAGCGTGAGCCCCCCGGCCAGCCCGGGGGCGTTCGCCTCGGCCCAGGCCGCGAGCTCGGCGTCCGAGCCCTCGCCGTCGCCGTCGGTGTCGATCGCCTCCATCTCCTGGAAGGCGGGGATCTCCGCCATGTCGATCACGTAGTCGACGCGGATCTCGTCCGGGCTCACGTGGATGCCGCTGTAGTGGTTGATCGTGAAGTTGCCCAGCGGGTGGGCGGACGCGGCGGCCACCGGTCCGAGGACCATGGCCACGACGAGACCGAGCAGCGTGAGCGCACGCCTCACCGGGCAACCCCCAGGTCATCGGAGCCCAGGTCATCGAGGAGCGCCTCGGCCTCCGGCGCGTGTTGGATCGAGAAGTGCGGGTTGGTGTCGAGGGCCTCATGGAGCAGGCTCCGTGCCGCATCATCGTGGCCCAGCGCAGCCTGGATCGTGCCCGCGTGGAACAGGAACAGGGCGTTCGGCGTGCCAAGGGCGAGCGCGCGTTCGGCGTACCGGGCTGCCTGGATGTCGTCGCCGTTCATGTGCAAGGCCCACGCGAGGGCGTCGGCGACGTGGATGCTCTGACGCCGCTGCCACTCGGCGCTCGCGGCCGAGAGGGCGGCGTGAGGATCGCCGTGGTCGGCGTCGAAGAGCGCGAGTTCCAGGTCGGTGTCGACGCCGTTGGCGGCGAAGAGCTTCGCCTCGGCTCGCACCAGGTCGAACTGACGCTGGGCGTCCTCGTCGCGACCGACCGATGCGTACAGGTCGCCGAGCGCGATCACGTACTCCGGTGACGGGTACCGCTGGACGACCTCCGCGTAGCGTTCGATCGCCAGGTCGACCTCGCCGCGCGCCCAGGCGACCTTGGCCGTGCCGGCGAGGTTCGGCACGAACGAATCGTCGGCGCTCAAGCCGCGCTCGAACTCACGGGACGCTCGCTCCAACCGGCCGCTGTTGAAGGCGAGCTCACCGAGCTGGAAGCTGGCCCAGGCCAGATCGGCGGGCGAGCCGGCGACATCGCGGGCCGCTTCCATCGACCTGATCGCACCGTCGACGTCCCCGAGCAGCTCGCGCGCATAGGACACCCGGGCGTAGGAGGACAGCGACGGCAGCGTGTCCACCATGGTCTGGAAGGTGGCGAAGGCATCGTCGTATCGGCCGAGTTCGAGCTGGGCATCACCGATCACGCCGTAGACATTGCCATCGTAGGGGTCCACCTGGCGAGCCTGGCGGCCGTAGCGCAGGGCGGCGGAGAAGTCGTGACGCGCGGCCGCGAGCGCGGCCAGGCCCACCAGGGCTCCTTCGTTGTCCTGCGGCTGCAGGCGCATCGAGGTGCGGAGCACGCCCTGCGCCTTCGGGTAGAAGCTCGGATCGGAGGTGATGCGGGCCTGCTGCACGTAGGCCAGCCCCAGCGTGGCGAAGGAGCGCCAATCCTGCGGCGCCTCGGCCAGCCGCTGCTGGAGCGACTCGATCGTGGCGCCCAAGCCCTGGCCGGCACCGGCCGTCGGTGCCAGCAGATCACCGGTGGCCACCGTGGTGGCGGTGTTCACGGCGCCATCGGATGCCTCGGAGCGCAGGCTTCGGAACGCGCCGATCCCGCCGGCCACGAACACGGCGGCCGCCAGGCCGATCACCAGGGCGAACTTCGCGAGGCGCTGCATCCGACTCCTCTCCTTCGTTCCTTGGCCTTCGTTCCTTCGGCCTTCGTTGTTCCTATCGGTACGTCCCGTGGTCAACGGGAGGGCGGGCCCGGCCGCGCGCAGCGCGGCCGGGCCCGACCGGTGGTTCGCCTAGCTGTGCGGAGCCGCGGCAGACCCGGAGTGCGGGTAGGCCACGTAGGGGAACTCCGTGTTGAACGACGAATCGTTCGCGTCCACGCCGTCGCCGATGGTGTCGGCTGCGGCGTCGTGACCGGGCAGGAGCACGCCCATCGTCACGCGCAGGGCCACGTCGATGATGTCGTCGTCGAGGCGGCGGCCGTTCGGGAACCCGGCCAGGTCGCCATCGATCACCCCGAGGGTCGAGCAGTCAGCGCTGCACGGCGGGATGTCCATGTTCAACCGCAGCATCTCGGCGGCTTCGACGTCGGTCGGCTGGTTCAGCGTGGGGATCCCGGTCAAGAAGACCTGGATCAGGTCGGCACGCTGGATGCCTGGGGTGCCGGCGTCGGAGTCCGGGATGTTCGGGAAGAACGACGGATACACGGCGTTCACCAGGTGCGGGAGCTCAGGGTCCTGGACCTTGGCCAGGTACTGCTGGTCGTCCTTCGGCTTGGAGGCGTTGAAGTAGTCCTTCGCGCCCACCGGGACGACGACCTCGTTCACCAGCGGCATGCCGAGTCGTGAGACCTGGACATCCTTGCCGGAGAACGTCTGGCTTCCGTCCGAACCCTGCACGCGCATCGAGGGACGCGACGCGGTGCTCCACACACCGATGACCCCGTCGTCGGGGCCACGGAGCTGCTTCTTCGGGACCTGCAGCGCGAACGTGTTGACGTTGAACCCGTCGAGGGTGTCATCGCCAGCTCTCACTGAGGTCCCCTCCGTAGAGCAGGTCGAACACGCGGAGGTCCAGGAAGAACGGGTCGTCGCTCTGGCCCACCCAGCTGCTGATGCTCGGGTAGTCGTCGGCCTGCGTGACGGCCGCATCGAACAGGTCCGCGTTGTAGTTCGGCATCGAAGCGTCGCCCACGTTGCTCGGAGCGACCTGCGCGTTGTTGATCAGCTTCTTCGTAGTTGCCGTGACTTGATCCGGGTCAGGTCGTAGGTCTGGTAGACGAGCAGGTTCTCGTCGTCCAGCGACGTGACCGGACCGTTGTTGTAGATGAACGAGTCGGCGTTGCGGTAGTGGGTCTTGAAGTTCCAGCGGTAGGTGATCTCCGCCGCCGCGTCGCCGTCGTTCGAGATCTTGATGTCGTAGTTCGTGTGCTCGGCCCAGGTGTAGAAGTTGGGGCCGCCGGCCGGTTCCTCGAACGGGATCCAGGAACTGACGAACGAGACCGTATTGGGCTTGTCCGGGCTCACGAACGCGTAGACATCCGTGTTGTCGATCTGGGGGTCGGCCGCGGTCAGCGGGGCTTCCCGGTGGCTCGAGGCGTTGCTCGCCACCGGTCCCAACTGTGCGAACGCCCCCGCGGCGAGGGCCAGGGTGGTGGCTCCCACCGCCAAGGTGCTGCGGATGCGCATGCGAGACAAGGGTCACTCCTTTCGAAGGGTGTGGATGAACGCGATGAGGGCTCGTGTGAAGACCCTCGCGGTGTCCTGCCGCCCGCTGCCGGACCTCGGGGACCCTCCCCGGCTATCCGGTGCATCCCCCCTTCCCTCGGGTCGGGGCGGCGGTACGCGCATGCTTCGCGACGTCGAGATGCATGGATCGGTCGATCCGCCAGTTGCAAGAGCTTGCAGCAGGCGGAGAGGTCAGGCGGGAGCGGGTTCGCGGCGCCTCGACGCCCGCAGGAACCCGGCGAACATCACGGCGATCCCCACCAGGAGCGAGATCGAGAACCCCGGCATGTTCCCCACGGCGGCGAAGGCCGAACCGAACCCGGCGATCACCGTGGCGCCGACCGCGATCAGCAGCGTGCCGATCGACCGGTCACGCAGCTCGGGTCTGCCGCGCATGCGCCAGGCCGACCACAGCGCGCCGGCCACGAGGACGACGTAGGACGGGATCGAGATGAGCTGGGGCAACCGATGCGCCGAGCTGCCGTCCCCGAACACGTCCTTGCCCGAAGGGAGCCGCTCCGCGAGGGCACCGATGGAGAACTCCGCCCCATTCAGCGTGGTGACGGTGTAGGCCGTGAGGAAGATCAGCACGAGCCACACCGCCCACCGGAACGCCTCGTTACGGACGAGCAGCATCAGCTCCCCGCCCGCGAGGAAGGGGACGTTCAGCACGGCGCCCAACGCCCAATACACCGCGAACTCGCGATCGCTCCAGCCGTCGAGACCGCCCAAGACGACGACGAACGAGGCGACGCCGTACATGGCCAGGGCGATGGCCCAGGCGAGCTGGTAGGGCTGCCGCCGGCGCGCGTAGTCAGCGAACAGGCGCCCCGCGAACACGAACGCCACCCCCGACGCCAACAGCGGGAAGACCCACATGGTGGCCCAGCATACGGACCTCCGACATGCGCATCCGGGGCGAGGTCGTCCCGCAGGCCTACCATGACGGCCATGTGTCCATCGCTCGGGTTCTCCTCCGGCGCCTTCTTCGGACGAGCGCTGGACGAAACCTGCAAGGTGGTGGCCGAGGCCGGCTACGCCCACCTGGAGGTCATGGTCACGAAGGACCCCGCGAGCCAGGACCCCGCCCGCATGGCGTCGATCGCCCGCACCTACGGCCTGACCATCTCGGCGATCCACGCGCCTTCGTTGCTGCTGACCCGGAAGATCTGGGGTACCGACCCGGTGGCGAAGATCTACCGCTCGATCGAAGTCGCCGAGGAAGCGGAGATCCCCTTGGTGGTGATGCACCCACCGTTCCGATGGCAGCGTGGCTACCGGCGCTGGCTGGACGAACGCCTGCCGGGGCTGGAGCAGCGCACCGGCGTGACGCTCGCGATCGAGAACATGTTCCCGGTCCGGATGGGCGAACGCGGCATGCACTTCCATGCGAACCAGGACCTCGAAGAACTCGAAGGATTGGAACACCTCGTGCTCGACACCAGCCATGCTGCCGTGGCGGGTCACGATCCCAGTGAGGTGCGGCGCCGGTTCGGGCCACGGGTTCGGCACGTGCACCTGTCGGACAACGCGGGCAAGGGGTGGGATTCCCACCTCCCCCCGGGCGAAGGCGTCCTCGATCTCGACCGGTTCATGCGCGAGCTCGCCGCGAGCGGCTATGCGGGATCGATCTCGCTGGAGGTCGACATGCGACGCGCGTGGTCGGACCCCGTGCTGCTGCAGGAACGGTTGGTGGCGATGCGGGAACGGTGCGAAGCGGGGCTCGGCGGACCGCGCCCTGACTGCTAGCCTCCGGTCGTGCGACGACCGACCTTCATCATGATCATCGTCCTGTTCGTGATCATCGCGGTGGCGGCGGTGGCGCAGATCGTGATCGCCTCGGGTGAAGGGCCCAGCCTTCCGGGACCCACGAGTCCCGGGCAACTCCCCAGCACCTCGCCGTCGACTCCCTAGCCCTGGTCCGACGCCCTATGTCTGATCGAGCTCCACGGGCAGGTACTGCGCCAGCCAGGTCTGGAGCAGGTTCCGGACGTTCTCGGACTGATTCCCCTCGAGCAGATCGGTCCCGTGGTCGTTCGACGGCACGATCTCGAGTCGCTTCGGCTGGGAGCTGAGGTCGTAGAAGGTCTGCGCGTCGGCGGCGGGGCCGGTGTCGCCGTTGCCCGCCACGAAGAGCTTGGCCGCGGTGGTGGCCTGCAACAGCTCGGGGGTCACGGCCATCCCCTCGATCGAGGCCGGCGCCGAGAGCGTGCCCACGGCTTCGATGTCGGCGTCGGGTTGGCCGGCGACCACGAGCGATGCGGTGCCGCCCATGCTGGCGCCCAGCAGGGCCACGCGCGTGGCCCCGCGGTTGCGGAGCGCCTCGACCGCTCCCTGCACGTCCTGCCAGGCGGCCGAGGGATCCTTCGTCCCCTCCGAGCACCCCGCGTCGCCACCCGGGCAGTACCCGCGGAAGTCGAACGTGAGCACGAGGTAGCCGGCATCGCCCAGACGGGCCGCTTCCTCCCACCACGAGGTCTGATCGGCGGGAAGCATGTGCGAGAGCACCACCCCGGCGGTGGCCTCCTCGGATCCGAACAGGCGTCCCGACAGCTTCACGCCGTCGCTGGAGGGGAACGTGACCGCCTGTGACCGGTCGAGCGCGAACCGCTGCACGTCGGCGGCGCGATCACCGCACGCCGTCAACGCGAGCGAGGTCACCACGAACCCGGCGATCAACCGAGCGATCGGGGACCAGGCCAGGATCCGGACGGGCCGCACGGAGGGGTCCGGCGCTACTTGCCCAGCTTCATGCGCTGGTGCCGCGTGCGCTTGAGGAGCTTCTTGTGCTTCTTCTTGCGCATCTTCTTGCGGCGCTTCTTGACCAAAGACCCCAAACGTCAAGCCCTTTCGTTCATTCGGTTCCGAAGAGGTTCCGGAGATCGATCCGCTTCACGCGGAAGCTCGCCTCCAGACGGACGGAGCCTAGTCTAAGCGCTTTCGGCGGCGCTGCCACCGGTGAGATCAGGCGCAGCCCGCCGTCCTCGCCCACGAACTCGAGGTAGCCGAGCCCGGTGAACCCTCCCTGGCCGTCGGAGAGCCCCACCAGGAGACGGTCGAGTTCGCGCAGATCGAACAGTTCGGGCAGCGTGGGCATGAACACCGTGGGCTTGACGCGGAACCGCTGCAGATCGCCCTGGAAATAGGACGCCATCGCCCGTTCGCGCTGTTCCGAGCGCTGCTCGACGCTGGTGGGGACCACGCCCGGATGGATCGGCAGCGAGACCGCGTCGATCCCGAAGAACCGCTCGATCACCCCGAGGATGGGGTCGAGTTCGCCGCCTCGCTGCAGCCCACGACCAGATCCGGTTCGAGCAGGTCGATCTTGTAGTACTTCACCAGCTGGCCCCAGATACCGCTCACCATGCCGCTGGTGTCGACGACCACCAGATCGCTCCCCTCCTCGCGTGCGCGGTCGCGGAGCCGGGCGAGCGCTCCCACCAACGGCAGCAGGTGGTCCTGGGGCGTCGTCGATCCCACGAACCCGAGCGCGTCGGCGTGGGAGAGCCGTTCCAGCGTGAGGTCGTCGGGCTCACGGATGTGCTTCAGGCCCACGGTGGCGGGGGGTCCGACCGTCTTCTGGGCGACGTCGGCGTCGAGGTAGGCCACGGTACGACCTCGCCGGAGGGCATAGGCGGCGGTGGCACGAGCCAAGGTGCTCTTGCCCGCGTCGAGGCCGCCGATGAACACGACGGTGCGTGCCTCCCGGGCGGCTCGATCGACGAGCCGGTCGTGCTCGTTCACAACGCTCCCTCCGTCATCCACGGAGGTTCGGTCGCGACGTGTGCGTCAGGAAGTGGCGGGCGGGCGCGGCATCAGCCGGCCTCGGTGTAGCGCTCCCTCAGGTAGGTATGGACGTCTTCCTCGCGGAGCCGGTAGCTCCTGCCCACCCGCAAGGCGGGCATGTCTCCTGTCTTGATCAGTCGGTAGACGGTCATCCTGGATACACGCAAGAGGTCTGCGACCTCGTTCACGGTCAACAATCGAGCCTCGGTGAAGGGTTCTCTCCTCACGATGGGCGCGATTGTAGGGGCTCGGGCCTGTGCCTGGATAGCCCCCGTTCGGGCCCTTGTGGTGGGGGTGGTTGCGCTTGGGCCCCGGGGCACAGCGCCCAGGGAAAGAAACGCCCTCGTCGCTGACCCCGGGGCCCTTGGAGCCCAACACCGTTCAGTCGAAGCGGGCTGCGATGGCTTGGAAGCAGGGCCAGTAGGCGGTTGGGTCGACGTGGTCGTCCATGACCAGGACCGTATCGGTGAGCCCTTTGGCTTGCGCTACCAGGAGGGCGGGGTCGTTGACGTCGGCGATGCTCACCGTTTCGATGCCGGCGGCGATGGCGGCGCCGGCGAAGCCATGGTCGGCGATGACGAGGTCGGGGGCTGGCCTCGGTGAGCATCAGTGCGCATCGCGTCGGGCCGGTGGGTGTGGCGTGGTTCGTGGCCGTCGGTGAGCATGCCCACCCCGTTCCAGTGCTCGATCGTCCAGTCGTGGTGCAGGAACGGGTCCCGCCACCGCGCGCCGTCGGCGGGAGTGATCACGCGGGCGCCTCGTTCGGTGAGGAGACCGTCGATCGCCTGGTAGAGGAGCGCAAGTCCCACGGGGTGACCGGTGGCCACGATCACCGTCTCGCCTCGTCGGCACGCCTCCGCGAGGCGATCGCCCAGCGCGGCGCATGCCGCCAGGATCGGTTCGGGACGGATGTCGACCGGCCCGTATCGGGCGTCCCGGTCGATGGCCGCTCCGGCCCCGGTCTCCACGATCGCGAGGACGTCGTCGAGGTCCAGCCCTGCCGGAAGATCCGCGTCGAACCCGAACAGCTTGTCGGGGTCGCCCTCCAGCAGCATGAGCGCATTGCCGCGGACGTTGTCCAGCGGATGGGTGGCGGTGCCCGCCACCCCGCCCTCCAGCAGGGCTTCGGCGAGCGCCGCCGCGTCCTGCGCGTGCGGCCACCACCGATCGTCCAGCGGTGGCAGTCGCCGGACGTGTGCTTCGATAACGTCCATGGGTCCAGCGTAGAGGAGCCCACACGATGAGGACCCCGTGGAACTGAAGCAGGCGATCGTCGTCGTCACCGGAGCCTCGGCCGGCATCGGTGAGGCCACCGCGGTGGCCTTCGCCCAGCGGGGAGCCACCGTGGTGCTCGCGGCCCGCCGCCTCGATCGACTGGAATCCCTGGCCGACCGGATCGAACGGGCGGGTGGCTCGGCGCTCGCCCTCAAGGTCGACGTCACGGATCCGCGAGAGGTGGACGGTCTTCCGAGCCTGATCCGCGAGGTCTACCAGCGCCCCGCCGACGTGTTGATCAACAACGCCGGCATCCGCGGAGGCGGACCGATCCAGGATCTGTCCTACGAGCAGATCCGCAAGGTGGTCGACGTGAACCTACTGGGCGTCCTCTACGGCACGCGAGCGTTCCTGCCGCAGATGCTGCGAGATGGTCGCGGCCACATCGTCAACGTCGCCTCGCTCGCGGGGAGGTTCGCGTCACCTGGCACCGGCGTGTACTCGGCCACCAAGCACGCGGTGGTGGCGTTCAGCGAATCCACGAACTACGACGCGGAGGGCCGGGGCGTGCATGTCACCGCGGTCAATCCCGGCTTCATCGACACGGAGGGCTTCCCCCAGGACGACTTGCCGTCATGGATGGTGATGCGGGTCGAGCGGGTGGCCGAGGCCATCGTGAAGGTCGTTCGCGACGAGATCGCGCCGGAGCTGAGCGTCCCCCGGTGGGTGAGCCCCCTGCAGGCATTCCGCGTCCTCACCCCACCGCTGTACCGTTGGGGGGTTCGCCGGGCCCGTCGAGCCGGGACGGCGAGCACGAAGCCATGAGCACCGCGCAGACCGCTCCGGTCGAGGTCGAGCGCCCCGGTTCCGACGAGGCGATCGAGCCGGACGTGCCGTGGATCGTCATCGTGTGGAACGATCCGATCAACCTGATGGTCTACGTCACGTGGGTGTTCCAGAAGCTCTTCGGCTACCCACGGGCCAAGGCCGAGAAGCTGATGATGGACGTCCACGTCAAGGGCAAGGCCGTCGTGTCGAACGGGTCGCGCGACGAGGCCGAACGCGACGTGGCCAGGCTCCACGCCTACGGCTTGTGGGCCACGATGCAGCAGGACCGATGAACCTGTCCGGCCCGATCAGGCGCGAGGGCGAGGGGCGGTTCGCGCTGCGTCTGGGTGCCAAGGACCGCGAGGCCATCGTGGCGTTCACGGCTCAACTCCGCCAGATCCTGGTGAACGAAAGCGCCAGCAGCGATCCGGCGGTGGCCCGCCTGTTCCCCGCCGCGCATCCCGACGACATCTTCCGCAACCTCGAGTTCGAGCGGACGCACGCGGGTTCGCTGCTCACCGAGCGCCTCGAAGCGCTCGACGTCGTCGACCGCACGGCGCAAGCGGAGGTGCTCACCGAGGACGAACTGCTGGCGTGGCTCCGGTCGCTCAACGCCCTGCGCCTGGTGTTGGGCACCCGGCTCGACGTCACGGAGGACAGCACCGAGGCCGATTTCGCGGGCAGCGACGAGGCGGCCGGAGCCTTCGACCTCTATGGCTACCTCACGTGGCTGGAAGCCGCGGCGGTCGAGGCGCTCTCGACCGACCTGGGAGACCCCGCCTAGCCCTGGTTTGCTGCGTCGGAAGAGTCGCTTGTACCAGGGGAGCCCGTGCGGATGCGCCGCTTCCATGTCGCGATGCCGGGTGGCCTTCTCGTCCAGATCCATGTGCTCGCGCTTCGTGGGAACGACGTCCTTGCCGGGGCGTCCGGGGAAATCTGCGGGGGTCCTGCCCATGGTGTGGCCCTCCTCGCGTGGGCTCAGCGGATCGGGGAGCCCACCTGATGGACCTTCAGCATATTCGTCGTGGTGCGACCGGAGGGGGATGCCGCCGCCATCACCACGGATTGCCCGGCCCGCGCGAGATCGTGCTGCAGCAGGCCACGGTCCATCGTCTCGATCATCTCGTCGGTGTCGGCGGGTCGTTCGGCGGCCAAGGGGGTGACGCCCCAGTGCAAGGTGCTGACCCGGCGCACGCCCGCCTCGGGGATGAACGCGTAGATCGGGCACGACGGCCGTTCGGCGGACAGCAGCCGGGCGGTGCGACCGGTCTCGGTGTAGCAGGTGATCGCGACGATCTCGGCTTCGCTCGAGGCGACGTCGGCGACCGCATGCGCGACGGCGGCAGCTTCACCGGTGTGCCGGCACGGCGGCTCCCCCGACCGGAACTCCGACGCCCGCGCCTCGACGGCCTCGGCGATCCTCGTGGCCGCGGCGGCCGCTTCGAAGGGATACTCACCGATCGCGGTCTCCCCCGAGAGCATGATCCCGTCCGCGCCGTCCAGCACCGCGTTGGCGACGTCGGTCGCTTCGGCGCGCGTCGGCCGGGCAGCGCGGATCATCGACTCCAGCATCTGGGTGGCCACGATCACCGGCCGGCCGGCGATGCGCGCCGCCCGCAGCAGGTCCTTCTGCAGCAAGGGGATCTGCTCCATCGGCAGCTCCACCCCGAGGTCGCCGCGCGCCACCATGAGGGCGTCGGTGACGTCGAGGATGCCCTCGATGTGCTCGATCGCCGGCTTCGTCTCGATCTTCGCCACGATGGGCACGACCCGCTCCCCCATCAGCGCACGCATCTGCTCGATGTCTTCGGGGCCGCGCACGAACGACTGCGCGACCACGTCGACCCCCAGGTCCAGGGCGCGAGCGAGACCCTCGCGGTCGCGGTCCGTGATCGCCGGGAGCCCGAGGCGCTCGGCCGGCACGTTGACACCCTGGCCGGACCGCACGGTGCCGCCTCGCACGCACTCGGTGTGCACCACGGAGCCCAGGACGGATGTCACGGTCAGCTCCACCGCCCCGTCGGCCAGCAGGACGCGGTCGCCGGGACGCAGGTCCTCGGCGAGCCCCGGGTACGTCGTCGACGTGCCCGCCTCGTCGCCGGAGCCGTCCGGTCGCAGGGCGAACGGCTGGCCGGGAGCGAACCGGAACGCCTCGGGATCCATCGATCCCAGACGCACCTTGGCGCCCGGGAGGTCGGCGAGGACCGCGAGCGCCCGGTCACCCTCGGCCTCGGCGGCGCGCACCAGGGACACCGCACGGGCGTGATCGTCGGGCGAGCCATGGGAGAAGTTGATGCGGAAGATCGAGGTGCCGGCCGCCACCAGGCCGCGAACGAACGCCGGCGTGTTGGTCGCCGGACCCAGGGTGCAGACGAGCTTGGTACGAGCGGTCACGGGAGCCCTCCTGCGGGGTCGGACAGCGTCGCGGGGACCGCTCCGCCCGACAACGCCGTCGCCTGCGCCACCCAGGTGGCCGGCAAGGGGTCGGCGAGTTCGACCTCGGCCATCTCGGCGAACGCGATCGTCCATGCCCGGGGCACGACGCGCGCCCACTGGTAGCCTCCGCCGCCGGTCGCCACCCATCGACCGCCGGCCGCCTCGTGCGCGAGTTCGTGCAGGATCGCTGCGGCGCGCCGATAGGTGGCGGTGGTGAGCTGGAGATGCGCGAGCGGGTCGGACGCATGCGTGTCGCAGCCCAACTGGGTCACGAGCACATCGGGGCCGAAGTCGCGAACGGCGGCCGGAACCGTGTCGCGGAAGGCCGCCAGCCAACCGGCATCGTCCGTGCCGGGTGCCAGCGGCACGTTGATGGCTGATCCCGGGGCGTTCGGACCGCCATGTTCGTCGGGCGAGCCGGTTCCCGGGAAGAACCCGAGTTCGGGCGCGAATTCGTGGATCGAGATCGTCAGGACCCGAGGGTCGTCGTAGAAGATCGCCTGCGGACCGTCGCCGTGGTGCACGTCGACGTCGACGTAGGCGACCCGTTCGACCCCCTGGGTCAGCATCCACGCGATCGCGACGGCGGGATCGTCGTAGACGCAGAAGCCCGACGCCCGGGACGGCATCGCGTGGTGCAGCCCTCCCGCCGCGTTGAACGCGTGCGCGACGTCCCCGGTCAGGACCGCGGCGGCCGCGGCGAGGGTGGCGCCCGCCACGATGGCTCCCGCCTCGTGCATCCGATCGAAGATGGGGTTGTCGCCGGGACCGTAGCCGAAGCGGCCCCACGGCCCGTCCTCACCGTCGCCGGCACGCCGCGTGGCCTCGAGGAACTCCGGCGTGTGCACCAACAGGAGGGTCGCATCCGAGGCAGGCTCCGCATCGAAGCGCTGCACCCCGTCGGCGGCGGTCACGCCGTAGGCCTCCAGCAGGTCCCAGGTGAGCAGCACGCGTTCGGGACGAAGCGGGTGGGCGGGGCCGTGGTCGTACAGCCGTGCTGCAGGGGCCACGACCAGTCCAGCGGTGCCGCTCACGCGACCGAACGTATCGCGGCGGCGGTGCGTTCGACGAGGATCGCCTCGTCCTCGTCGGTGAGCACGAAGGGCGGCCCCAGCACGATGAGGTCGCCGTCGACCCCGTCGACGTGACCGGTCGAGGAGTAGACCAGCAGCTCGTGGTCACGCGCGTGGGCCACGACCCGCTCGGTGACCCGCGCGGTGCGAGCGAACGGCTCCTTCGTCGCGGCATCGCGGACGAGCTCGATGCCGATCATCGTGCCCAGCCCTCGGATGTCACCCACGATCGGGCAGTCGGCGAGCGCGGATCGCAGGTCGTCGCGGATCCGGTCGCCCAGCGCTGCGCTGCGCGCCACCAGGTCCTCCTCGTGCAGGAGCTGGAGCACCGCCCGTCCCGCCGCCGCTCCCAACGCGTTGTGCGACCACGTGAACCCGTGGACGAACCCGGTGGTCGACACCGCGTCGTAGACCGCCGCACTCGCCGCCGCGTAGCCGAACGGCACGTACCCACCGGTGGTGCCCTTGCCCGCCGTCATGATGTCGGGCCGCACCTGCCAATGGTCGACGCCGAACCACCGGCCCGTCCGGCCGAACCCGGTCATGACCTCGTCGGCGATCACCAAGACCCCGTGCCGGCGGCAGACCTCGGTCATCGCCGGCCAGTAGTCCTCGCAGGGCACCGCCGCGCCGAGCGTGGCGCCGGCCACCGGTTCGGCGATGAAGGCCGCGATCGACTTCGGCGGGGCCTGATCGATCATGCGCTCGAGCTCGCCGGCGTGCCAGGCGCCGCAGCCGTCGGGGTGATGCGGGTTCTCGCAGCGATACTCGTAGGCCGCGGGGGCGTGCAGGTAGCGACCCAGCCACGGGGTGTAGGGCTTGCGGAGCGGCTCCTTGCCGCTGGCATCGAGCGCGCCGATCGTGTTGCCGTGATAGGAGCTCCGCCGGCCGATCATCGTGAACCGTGAGGGCTCTCCGTTCGCGAGGTGATAGGCACGCGCCAGCTTCAGCGCGGTCTCCACCGCTTCGCTCCCGCCCGACACGGGGTACAGGCGCGGGCCATCCATCGGCAGGACGGCCGCCACCTCCGCGGCGTATCCCTCCACCGCCTCGGTCGTGAACATCGTGCCGTGCACGTACTGCGTGGCCTCCAGCTGGGCGGCCACGGCCTCGATCACCGCGCGGCGTCCGTGGCCGACGTTGACCACGATCGCACCGCCCGCCCCGTCCAGGAACCGGCGTCCGTCGCTCGTCGTGATCCACGCACCCTCCGCATGCACGGCGGTCGGCAGCTCGCGGTCCATCACCCGGGGGAAGACGTGGGTCACGGCTCCACCCCCGGATCACGGTCGTCCCGGGGGGCCGCCGATCTCGACGGCACGGCGCTGGTCGGGTCGTCGTCGGCATCGTCGAATCCGGCGAAGACCGAGCGCAGCCGGTCACCACGGGCCTTGCGCCCGTCGCGGATCGACTGCGCCCAGTCGGGCTCGTCGTCCTCCGCCGTCTCCTTGGACCACGGTTCGGGCGGGAGGTCGGGCCGGTCACGCGGCTCAGGCATCGCTCAGGCCCTCCTCGCTCGTTCGAGCCAATCCTGGAACGACGGGTCCTCCACGGCCTCCAGCTGGTGAGCCCGGCGTTCCGCGATGGCCTCGTCGCCGATCGTGCGCAACGCGATGACCGACAGGCGGAACACCGGGTCGCGGAGGTCGGTGGCCTCCATGCATCGGGCGTTCACCGACATCCGGAAGTCGTTCGCCGCGTCGAACCCCGCGCGCGTGGCGCCCACCAGCGTGGCGAAGAACAAGACGGCGGGCAACGCTTCGCTCGTGCTGGTGGCGGCGTCGGCCAGGCGCCGGATCACCAGCCTGGCTTCATCGCGCGCGGCAGCCCGGCGATCGGCACTCTCGGCGGTGTAGAACGCCGGATCGGCGAACCGGACGCACGCCCGGTGCCCGCGAACCACGCGCGCCGCAGACGCGGGCGGGGGTGGCGAGTACCGCGAATCCCACGACGACCTGACGCCGGTGGACCGCAACGCGTCGACCGTCACTCGGGGAAGGGAGACGAGCACGGTGCCGAGATCGGCATCGGACTCGACTTCCCGTTCGATCGGGTCCCGTTCTAGCCCGAAGGCCGCATCCATCAGACGGATCCTGATCACGGGCGGATGGCCCGCAACGATCGACGTGAGGATCGAGATCCCGGCGCCGGCCTGCTCGCCGGAAGGGGGTACCGGTTCCGCACGAACCGACGGCAGGGCGTTCGTCAGGTAGCGGATCCCTTCGGCGAGGAACAACGGCAGGCCCTGCCGCAGATCGCGCCCGTCCTGGTCCGAGCGCCGGTTCCTCCGGCCATGGCTCGGCGGCCAGTTCCACCCGAGGGGCATCTTTGGCGACGCCGGGCAGCAACCATGTCGGTGCGAGCAGCGGTGCGAACCACGAGAGGTCATCGACGAACGGCTCCCGTGTCGCGTCCTGCTCGTCCCGGCCGATCGCGTCCATGGCTACTTGGTGTAGACCCCCAGGGGATCGAGCTCCTCACGGATCAGGCGGAGCTCCTCGGGTGTGGGCGGGGGTGTCTCGCCCAGCTCGTCGGCCACGCGAGGCTCCCACCCCATGTTGGCCCGGACGTCGTCCAGCGTCACGCCGGGATGCAGGGTGACCAAGGTCATCTCCCCCGTGGCGGCGTCGAACGCGTAGGTGCCGAGGTCGGTGACGACGCTGGTCGGCCCGCTCCCGTGCCATCCGCGTGCGGCGTCGTGCGCGGGGTCGCCGCTGTGCCCCGGCGAGGTTCGGAAGTCCAGCCGCTCCACGAACGAACGCTGCGCCTGGCGCATGATCACCAGGATCTGCTTCGCGTGGATCGCGATCTCGCACGCGCCTCCCGAGCCCGGCAGGCGGACCTTGGGGTTGGCGTAGTCACCGATCACGGTGGTGTTGAGGTTGCCGTGGCGATCGATCTGCGCTCCCCCCAGGAACGCGACGTCGATCAGCCCCGCCTGCAGGTAGAACGCGAACAGCTCGAACATGCTGGTGATCGCGGTGGAGCCCGTGGCCAGGGTCGGGTCGCCGATCGAGAGCGGCAGCCGTTCGGGGCGGGCGCCGTACACGCCCGATTCGTACACCAGCTGCAGTTCGGGGGTCACGGTGCGCTGGGACAGGTTGCACACGATGTTGGGCAGGCCGACGCCGACGAAGCAGTTCTTCACCCCGGCGAGCTGGCGGGCGCTCGCGGCGATCATGATCTCGGACTTCGAATAGCCGAGGTCCCGGGCCACGTCGGTGCTCACGCGTACCTCCCGTAGTCGACCTCGCCCGAGGGCGCCGGCGTGGGCCGCAGGCGGTCCCAGTAGGCGTCGCCGAACTTCTCGACGTACTCGCGGTGGTTGGCCAGACCGTAGACCCACTCGTCGTACCACGCTTCCAGGGTGGCCGGATCCTTCGCGATGCGGTCCCACTCCAGGTAGAAGGCGTTGTCGCGGTCGTAGTAGCCCTGCGTGAACGACGGATGGCACGAGAACGGTTCCTCGACCACGGCATCCACCACGGCCCCGGGGATCACCGTCCGGTTGGGGTCCTGGCGGATCGTCGATTCCTCCACGACCTCCTCGACCACCACGATCACCTTGTGGGCGGCGAACGCGACCTCCTTCTGGCAGCCGAGCAGCCCCCAGATCTGCGTGTCGCCCTCGGCATCGGCGCGCTGGGCGGCCACGATCGCGACGTCGGGCTTGAGCGGCGGCACCACGTAGACCTCGTCGTTCGGGTCGTAGGGCGAGGTCATCGGCACGATCTTCGGGTTCACCGTGGGGATGTCCGATTCGTAGTAGCTGCGGATCGGGAAGAAGGGCAGGTTCGCCGCGCCGGCCATGTAGCGGCACACCATGCCGAAGTGCGAGTACTCCTCGATCTCGAGCGGCTCGGGGTCGGCCTTCTCGATGCGACGGCGCACGGCATGGAGGTTGCCCACCCCGGGGTTGCCCATCCAGCTGAAGATCAGCTTGCTCGCGACGCCCGCACCGATCATCTGGTCGTAGACCACGTCGGGGGTCATCCGGGCGAGCGTCAGGTCGCGACGACGCTGACGGATGATCTCGTGTCCCGCCGCGAAGCAGATCAGGTGGGTGAAGCCCTCGATCGCCACGGTGTCGCCGTCCCGCACGAGGTCGCGCACCGCGTCCTGCATCGTCGTGACCTTGCTCATGCGACCCCTGCCGCGTGCCTCACACCGGTCGCTGCCTCGGGGGGTCGTCGTCCGGACCGCGCAGCACGCAGAACTCGTTGCCCTCGGGGTCGGTGAGCACGGTCCAGTAGCTGCCGCCTTCGTCGACCCGTTCCACGACGGTGGCGCCGGCGTCGACCAGCCGCTCGACCTCCTGAGCCATCGTGGTGGGTGGTGACAGGTCCAGGTGGAGGCGGTTCTTGATCGACTTGTCCTCGGGCACGATCAGGAACAGGATCGGCCAGCCTCGCCCGGCCGGGTCCTCGATCCAGACGCCCTGGGTGTCGCTGTCGGTCACCTGGTAGCCCAGCGCCGTGCACCAGAACCGCGCCACCGGCTCGGGGTCGCGGCTGTCGAACGTGAGGGTCTCGACGAGCGAGGTCACGCGCCCCTACGAGCCGCCGGCCTCGACCTCGGCCACCGCGTCTTCGAAGATCTCCAGCGCCGCTCGAGCCTGATCCTCGCGGAAGATCAGCGGCGGCGAGATGCGGATCGCGTCGTCGCCGCACCCCAACGCGAGCAGGCCGCGCCGGAACGATGCCTGCTCCACCGCGGTCGCCTGATCGTGGTCGGCGAACGAGAGCCCGATCCACAGCGCCCGGCCGCGCACCTCCGTGATGATGGGATGGCGCTGCGCGATCTCGCGCATGCCCGCGAGGAAGACCTCGCCCACCGCGGACGCGTTCGCCATCAGTCCTTCGTCCTCGATCACGTCGAGCGTGGCCAACGCCGCGGCGCACGAGACCGGCGAACCGCCGTACGTGGAACCGTGCGCCCCGGCTTCCCACGTCATCACGTCGTCGCGCGCGATCATCGCGCCGAGCGGCAGCCCGCTCGCGATGCCCTTGCCGGCGGTGATGATGTCGGGCGTGACGCCTTCCTGCTCGATCGCCCACATCGTGCCGCTCCGCCCGACGCCCGACTGGACCTCGTCGCAGACGAGCATGATGCCGTGACGGTCGCAGAGCTCCCGCAGGTAGCGGAACCACCCCTCGGGCGGGAGCACGTAGCCACCTTCGCCCAACCAGGACTCCACGACGATCGCCGCGACCTCTCCGGGGGTGACGACCCGCTTGAACAGCACCTCTTCGAGGTAGTCGAAGTCGCCGTAGAACGAGTGGTACACGCTCGGCAGCATGGGGCCGAAGTTCTGGCGGTACTTCGCCTTCGAGGCGGTGAGCGTGACCGATCCCATCGACCGCCCGTGGAACGACTGGTAGAAGCCGATCAGGTACTGCCGGCCGGTGGTGTAGCGGGCGAGCTTGATCGCCGCCTCCACCGCCTCGGTGCCCGAGTTGGACAGGAACACGCGCGCGGGCGCACCGCCGAAGGGCGCGGTGGCGGCCAGTCGTTCGGCGACGTCGGAGTAGATGGGCAGGTAGAAGTCGCTCGCCGAGTAGTGCAGCAGCTGCGTGGCCTGCCGTTGGATCGCCTCGACCACCCTCGGATGGCAATGGCCCGTGGACGTCACCGCGATGCCGGCGTTGATGTCCAGGAACAGGTTGCCGTCCACGTCCTCGACGATCGAGCCCGCGCCGCGCTTGGGCACGAACGGGTAGGCCCGCGGCAGCGAGGGCGAGGTGACCTTGCCGTCACGCGCGATCCGCGCGAGCGACTCGGGACCGGGGATGTCGGTGATCAGTTTCGGGCCGCTGTGGGCGGCGAGAGCATCGAACGTGAGATCGCGCTCGGTGGCGGTCACTCCTCGATCACCGTCCGCGACTGCTCGCGCAGGTATTGGGTGACGTAGTAGGGCCCTCCACCCGCCTTGCCGGTGGTCCCCGAGCCCTTCCAGCCGCCGAAGGGCTGCACGCCGGGCCATGCGCCGGTGGTGGAGCCCGCGCGCCGGTTCACGTACACGACGCCCGCCTGCACACGGTCGAGCCACTCGTCGATCTCGGCCCGGTCCTCGCTGAAGAACCCGGAGGTCAACCCGTACTCGGTGTCGTTCGCCTTGTCGATCGCGTCGTCGAGCTCGTCGAACGGCGCCACCGCCACGAACGGCACGAACAGCTCCTTCTTCCAGAGCCAACTGTCCTCGGGAGCCTCGACGATCGTGGGCTCCACGAACAGCCCTCGACCGAAGTCCCCTTCGGTGATGCGCTGGCCGCCGGTGACGATCGTGCCGTTCTTGCGAGCCTCCTCGGAGGCTTCCTCGTAGGTCTCCATCGCGGGCTCGTTGATGATCGGACCCATGTAGACGTCGCGCTCGATCGGGTTGCCGACCTTGATCTTCTCGGTCTTGGTCTTGAGCTGGGTGACGAAGTCGTCGTAGACCTCGCGCTCCACGTAGACCCGGCTGCAGGCCGAGCACTTCTGCCCGCCGAACCCGAAGGCGCTGCGCAACACGCCGTCGGTGGCCTTGTCCAGGTCCGCGTTCTTGGTGACGATCGTGGGGTTCTTGCCGCCCATCTCGCAGATCACCGGCTTGGGCACGTCGGTGGAGAAGTGCTTGTAGATGTCCATGCCCACCGGGTAGGACCCCGTGAAGGTGATGCCGTTCACGTCGGGGTGGTGCCACAGGTGGTCGCCGGCCACCGCGCCACGGCCCGTCACCAGGTGGAAGGCGCCCGCCGGCACGCCGCCGTCGCGATAGCACTCGTAGAGCTTGTAGCCCAGGAGCGCGCCCTGGTTCGAGGGCTTCAGCACGACCGTGTTGCCGGCCACCAACGCCCCGCTGGACGGTCCGCCCGACAGCGCCATCGGGAAGTTGAACGGGCTGATCACGGCCCACACGCCGTGCGGTCGCAGCACGTCGTAGTAGTCGCCGGCGGCGCCGAGCCCGCTCATCGGGACCCGGAAGCCGTCGTGCTTCTCCATCTCGTCGCAGTTCCAGCGGATCAGCTCCGCGGTCTCCTGCACGTCGCCGAGCGCCTCGAGCCGGCTCTTGCCGACCTCGTAGGCCATGAGGGCGCCCAGGTCGTAGACGCGGTCCTCCATGATGTCCGCGACGTTGCGCAGGATGCGAACGCGCTCCTGCCAGCCCATGCGGTCCCACTCCAGCTGGAAGGCCTTCGCGGCCGCCACGGCGTCGTCGACGTCCTGCGTGGTGGCCTGGCTGAACTTGCCGATCGTGATGTCGGCATCGATCGGCGAGGGCTCCTCGTACTTCTCGTCACGCCAGCGCTCTTCGCCGTTGACGACGACCGGGTACTCCTTGCCGAGTTCGGCACGGGCGCGCTCGGCGGCGGCGTCGTAGGCCGCCTGCAGTTCCTCGTTGTCGGCCGACATCGTGGCGTAGGTGATCCGGAACTTCTCAGCCATCGGGAGTCCCTCCCCTTCTCGGAGCGCGCAGGCCTCTCTCTGCCTGCCGGCGCAGGCCGACATGCTAGCCGAGCGCCCCGAAACCCGCCCATGGCCTGCGCTGACCGCCGGTTGGCCCCTGCCGCCGGCCCGCGGGGGATACTGCCGACCCGAAACCCGGAAATCGGCCCGGGACGGGCGTATGCTTCGGCTCCCACATGAGGCTCGTGACCTACGACCGGGGGGGGCACCGGCGACTGGGAGCGATCCTCGAGGCAGAGGTGATCGATCTGCCGGATGCCGTCGGGCACCCGGCGTTCCCCACCACCCTCGAGGGCCTGGTTTCGTCCAGCCGAGGCACCGTCATGGATGCCGCCCGTGCAGCCCTGCAACGAGATGACGCGTGGAACTGGCGCGTCCCGAAGCCTCGCGTCCTCACGCCCCTGTTCCCCCAGTCCCTGCTCTCCCCCCGCGCCATGGACGTCGACCGCCGGATCGTCGGCCCCGAGCAAGCGGTGCCCTGGCCCGAGGAAGCCGCTTGGCTCGACTACGAGCCCATGGTGGCCGCCGTGGTCGGCAACGAGGGCGCGAAGCTCGAGGCCGACGCCGTCGGCGACCACGTCTTCGGCTACACCCTGGTGAGCGACTGGCGGGCGCACGCGTCCGACGGCGCCCCGGTCGAACACGCCGACGGCGTCCCCATCGCGATCGGGCCGTGCGTCGTCACCACCGACGAGCTCGATCCCCAAACGATGTTCGTCACGGTCAAGGTCGACGACCAGGACCTGCTGAAGGGCAACCTGAACGGCGCCGCCGCCAGCCTGTTCCGCCTGATCGCCGACGTCAGCCAGCACGCGGTCCTGGAACGAGGCGACGCCTTCGCGCTCGGTCCGTTCCCGCCGGTCGAGGACGATGCCGATCCTTCGCGCCGACTGTGGCCGGGCGCCCAGGTGGAACTCGCCGCCGAGGGCATCGGCACGCTGCGGAACCGCGTCGACGCCCGCTGAAGCTTCCCGGCCCGAGGAGGACCCATGTTCACGATCGCGAGTTCGTTCGACAGCCTGTTCACGATGCCGATGCCGATCGGCGAGAAGGTGATCCGCACGATCGCCGTCTACCTGATCGTGGTGGTGCTGCTCCGGATCATGGGCCGCAGAACCGTGGCCCAACTCAACGCCTTCGACCTGGTCGTGCTGCTGCTGCTCAGCAACGTGGTGCAGAACGCCATCATCGGCCCGGACAACTCACTCGTGGGCGGCGCGATCGGCGTGGTCACGCTGCTCCTGCTCAACGCGGCCGTGGTGTGGGTGGTGCGCAAGAACTCCTGGCTGGACAAGGTGATGGAGGGCGACACCGTGGTCCTGGTGCACGACGGCAAGATCGACCACCACGCGCTCCAGCACCTCGGGATCCGGGAGGGCGATCTCACGGCCGCGCTGCTCAACCAGGGCGCAGAAGGGGTGCACGACGTGCACGAAGCCGAGATGTACCCCTCGGGCTCGATCGTCGTGGAGCTCACCGAGCAGGCCAGGGATGCGAGCAGGATGGACCTGGACCGGGTGGAGCACAAGATCGACGAGCTCGCCGCAGCGGTGGCGCGCCTGAGCCCGACGTCCTGACTACCGCTTCTTCTTCGCGGCCTTGCGGGCGGCGGCCCGGTCGGCGGCCTGCCGCACCTCGCGTGCCTTCTTCTTGCGTTGGCGGTCCTTCGCGGAGCGCACCTTGGCCAATGATCCCCTGCCCATGCGTGGTCCTTCCTTGCGGCCGGTCGGAACCGGCCGGCTAGTCGTCGTCGTCGCCACCCTGCGCCAGCTCGAGTGAGCGTTGGCGCGCGGCGTCGATCGCGTTCAAGAAGGCGGCTCGCACCCCGGCTTCCTCCAGGTGGCGGATCGCCGCGATCGTGGTGCCGCCGGGCGAGGTCACCATCTCACGCAGCTCCACCGGGTGCTTGCCGGTGTCGCGCAGCATCTTCGCCGAACCCAGCATCGTCTGGATGATGAGGTCGGTGGCGACGTCGCGCGAGAGTCCCAACAGGATGCAGGCCTCGATCATCGCCTCGGCCAGCAGGAAGAAGTAGGCGGGACCGCTGCCGCTGGTGGCGGTGACCGCGTCGAGGTGCTGCTCCTTGAGGCGCAGCACCCGTCCCACGTACCCGAGGAGCTCTTCGGCGATCGCCATGTGCTCGTCGGTGGCGATGTCGCCGGAGCTGATCACGGACATCGCCTCGTCGACCATGACCGGAACGTTCGACATCACGCGCACCACCGGCACGCCGTCCGGCAGGTGCTTCTCGACGAACGAGGTCCGGACGCCTGCCGCGAAACTGATCACGGTGTCGTCCGTCGTGACGTGCTCGCGGATCTGGGACAGCAAGGTCTCGGTGTCCTGCGGCTTGGCCATGAGCACCAGCACGTCGGCCCATCGGACGGCCTCGCCGTTGTCGAGCGTCGCGGTGACCCCGTACTTGCCGGCCAGCTCCTGTGCGCGCTCCTCGCGGCGGTTCGTCACCATGATCTCGTCCACGGTGCGGCCGCCCGAGCGGATCAGGCCCGAGATCAAGGCCTCGGCCATCTTGCCTCCGCCCAGGAAGGCGACGCGTCGTGCTTGCGGCGTGCTCATCAGAGGTTCACGGTACCGCACGCGACGCCCGGGTCTCAGTCCTCGGGCTGCGCCTCGATGCCGCTGCGCAGGACCTCCAGGAACTCCTTGATCCGCATCTGCCGGCGCTCGGGTTGGCGATGGATCAGGCCCGGGTCGAGCTCGGCCGAGACCAGCGCGTCCTGGAACCGTTCGGCGGCCCAGTCCAGCATGGAGGCGAGCATCTCCGGGTCGACGTCGTCGCGGATCTCCCCCTGCCCCACGCCGAACTCGACGAACTCCAACGTGCCGTACGGATCCTCGCTGTGCATGAACCGGTCGATCGAGCGCCGCATGCTCATGCCGGTGTCGTAGCGCCCGATGACGGCGATGCGATGGGGCACGGGGTCGGATTCGACGAAGTCCTCGGTGCGCTCCAGCCACCAGTCGAGCGTGGCCCAGAACCCCTGGGCCACCACGTCCTGCGGGGCATCGAGCCAGGCCGGGAGCTTCGAGACCGCCCGCTGGTAGACGGCCATGAACAGGCCTTCCTTCGAACCGAAGTCCAGGAAGACGGTCCCCTTGGCGATCCCCACCTGCGAGGCGATGTCCTCGACGCGCCCGCCGCGGTACCCGTGTTCGGCGAAGTGGACCATGGCGGTCTCGACGATGCGTTCACGGCGTTCGTCCGCGTCCAGCGTCCGGCGGGCTCGACCCTGGGTCATGACGGAACGCTAACGGAAAACCGCCGCCGACCCGGGACCGGACAAGAAAGAACCCGAGAGACCTACCGGCTCGCCGGGAACCGAAGCTCCCAGCCACCGTCGGCCTCTCGGGCTCTGGTGCCCCAAGCAACCTCCGCGCCGTCACAGCGGGGACCGACGCCCTGGCGGCGGCTCGCCCGAAGGCGCTCCAGCCGCCTCGCCACCTGGTGGTCGGCCTTTCGGCCTTCCTCCGCGGCAGCGGGCTCCCCGCCCAGGTCCACCTTGCGGCGTTCCCCGACGGGCACATCGCGTCGGCCTTGCGGCTCTCGCGACGCCGGATCGTCGTCCGGGTCTTGCGACCCTTCTTCCGATCCGGTGGTCCGCTTCCAGGTCTTGCGACCCTTCCGCTCGCCCTCCGCCCCTTCCCCGTCTTGCGACGGTTCCGGCGCGGGTCCGGTCTCCTCGAGTCGGCACTTCGACTGCTTGGAGCGAGGCGAAGACTACGAGCGGCCCGAGGCAGGGTCAACTCCACATCTCCGCAGGTCAGGGCATATATCTGCAGGTCAGAGGCTCAGGACAAAGAGTGACAATTCGCGCGCGACCGTGACGACGATCACGGCGAGGGGAGAACGTGCAGGTCATGCAGGGTGCAGCGGCGAGAACACCCGGGCCGGCAGCACCTCACGGTAGACACCCAGGACCGCGTCGGCGGTCGCATCCCAGGTGAACCGGAGGGCCCGCTCGGCCCCTCGGGCCCCGAGCCCACGCTGGAGCTCGGCGTCGGTCAGCACCTCCAGCACACGCACCGCGTGGTCGCCGGGGTCGTGGCCTTCGACCAGGAACCCGGTCCGGCCGTCCTCGACCACGTAGCGCAAGCCACCCACCCTGGCGGCCACCACCGGCGTGCCGCACGCCTGCGCCTCCAACGCCACGAGCCCGAACGACTCCGACCTCGACGGCACGAGCACCACGTCGGCGGCGGCGTAGTAGTCGGCGAGCTCGGCTTGCGGCTGCGGCGGCACCAGGACCAGGCGGTCGCGCACCCCGAGGGCACCGGCCAGTTCCAGGAGCCGCGAGAGCTCGGCGCCCTTCTCGGCGCCGCTCGGACCGCCGACGATCACCAACACCAGATCCTCGGTGGCATCGGGGTCGCGGGCGATCGCCTCGGCCACGGTGCGCACGGCGACGTCAGGGCCCTTGTGTGCCTGCAGCCTGCCCACGTAGAGCGCGATCCGCCGGCCGGCCAGGTCGAGTGCCGCCCGTGCCTGCGCGCGATCCCGCGGCACGAACAACTCGTGGTCGACGCCCGGTGGCACGATCCGGATCTGATCCGCATCGGCGCGGTACAGCCCCACCAGTTGCGAGGCCTCCGAGGGCGTGGGGGCCAGGATGCGATCCGATTCGTCGATCACCGCCTGCTCGCCCGCGATCCGGACCGCCGGCTCGGCCGGCTCGCCGCGAGCGAGGGAGTAGTTCTTCACCTTGCCCAACGTGTGGAACGAGGACACCAGCGGCGCGTCGAGCGCGTGCTTGGCCGCCCGACCCACCCAGCCGGAGAGCCAGTAGTGGCTGTGCACGACGTCGTAGCCCTGCGCATCCTCGTGCGCGATGCGCAGCAGGCCCCCGAGGAACTCGGGGAGGAACCGGGGGATGTCCGCCTTCGGGATGGGCTCGCACGGACCGGCCTTGATCGAGACCACCCGGATGCCCTCACCGAGGGGCTTCACCTCGTGGTCGTCGCCGCCGCGACATCGGGTGAACACGTCGACGTCGATGCCGCGGCCCGCGAGCCGCTCGGTGACGGCGCGGATGTAGACGTTCATCCCGCCGGAATCACCGGTGCCCGGTTGGTCCATCGGGGACGTGTGCACCGAGAGCACCGCGACCCGCGGATTGTGGCCCATCGAGGAAGGCTACCGTCGCCGCAGCGTAACGAGGGGTTCGACCTCGCCCACCCGCTCCCCTCCTCCGATCACGGGCGGCCGGGCGAACGTCGCCAGCTCGCGGAGCTGCGGGCCGCTCACGGCATCGACCTGCCGGAGGACCTCGATCAGCGCCGGCGCGTAGGCGCGATAGCCCCCGTCGGCGACCTTCACGGCGATCCCCACCCCCTGCGGCTGGATCGATGCGCAGATCAACGCCTCGGCGCCCTCCTTGACCACGACGTCGCCGGTGACGCGGATCACCTCGGTGTCGAGCCGATGCCGGCCACCGACCAGGTAGGGCTCGGCGAGCATCGCGGCCGTCGCCCGGCCGGCCGCGGGTGCCAGCGCTCCCAGGCGCTCGGGTCGGGCGAGCCGCGCGAACAGCGTCGCCATCGCCTGCAGCGGCATCCCGTGCACCGGCACCCCGCACCCGTCGATGCCGATCACGAGGTCCTCGATGTCGGTCGCCCGTTCCACCGCCGATCGCACACGACGCTGCAGCGGGTTGGACCGACGCCGATAGGTCTCGACGTTCCAACCCGCCCGTGCGCACGCCAGCAGCATGCCGGCGTGCTTGCCCGAGCAGTTGTGGAACACGCGGTTGGGATGTTGCGCGCGAGCCATCTCGTCACGGTCGAGCGGGTAGTCCGGCGGGGTCTGGAGCGCTTCGGGCCCCAGCGATGCCCGTTCCAGCAGCGCTCGGACCGCACCGAGGTGGACGGGCTCACCGTTGTGCGAGGCGCACATCACCGCGACCTCGCGATCGGGCAGCGCCAGGTCGTCCATCGACGCGAGCGACACCGACGCCTGCAGCGGCTTCATGCACGAGCGCGCGAACACCTGGTGGGAGGGATCGCCGGCCCGGGCGATCAGCCGGCCGTCGGCATCGCAGACGGCGACGTGCCCGGTGTGGACCGATTCCTCCAGACCGGACCGAACCACGCGCGCCAGCGGCACGGCACCCATGGAGGTGGAGCGTAGACCGAACTCAGACGGCCTGAGCGATCTCCGCTTCTTCGTGCGCGGGTTCGGCCCACAGGCCGCCCTCGCTCGCCAGGTCGAGGAAGACCTCCACGATGTCGGGATCGAACTGCGTGCCCGAACCGAGGCGGATCTCCTCGAACGCCTCGCCGAACGACATCGCCGCGCGGTAGGGACGGTCGCTCGTCATCGCGTCGAAGCAATCCGCGATCGCGAACACCCGCGCCGCGAGTGGGATCTCCTCGCCGCGGAGACCGATCGGATAGCCGCGGCCGTCCCATCGCTCGTGGTGGGTGCGGACGATCTCCACCGCGCCTTCGAGGAACCGGATCGGCTCCACGATCTGCGCTCCGATGCTCGGGTGGGTGCGCATGATGTCCCACTCGTCGTCGGTGAGCGGCCCCGGCTTGCACAACACGGACTCGGGGATGCCCACCTTGCCGATGTCGTGCAGGAAGAAGCCGTACGCCACCTCGGGACGTTCCACCAGCTGGGGGTCGACGCGCTCGGCCAGCGCCAGGCCGTAGCGCTGCGTGCGATCCAGGTGCCCGCGTGTGGTGCTGTCTTTGGCCTCGACCACCTGCGCGAGGGAGGTCATGGTGGCCACGTACATCTCACGGACGCTGTCCAGGGCTTGTTCCAGCTCCTGGGTGCGGTTCCGTTCGGCTTGATAGAGCCCGCCCAGCTCTCGCGCGAACACGACCAGCTGTGCGTGGATAGCGGGTAGCTCAGGATCGTGCCCAGACCCCTCCCTGCCCGCCGAGTGGGGAACGATCATCGGTCTCCGCCTGTTCTCGTCGGGGAAAAGCTGGGTAACTCTGCTGGTTCTGCGGCCTCGGAACCATCGCCCAACCGCGCGATTCCTGTTGGGGCGTCCGGACCATCTGCGCATGGCCCGAGTGGCCTCCGCCAGGGCCCATACGGCACCCCCCGAACGGGGTACAGCACCGTTCAGATGTCAGCGCAGGGCGAGCGTGGGGTCGTCTTTGTACCGGCGCTTCAGCTCGGCCTGGAGGGTGTCCAGCACCGCGATCACGGCGCCACGGGCCTCGGAGACGTTGGCCTCCTCGATCGTGAGCTGCTCGACCGCCTCGGCGAGGGAGGCATCGTCGAGCGTGGTGGGGTCGGAGATGCCGGCGTCGGCGACCAGCCGTTCGATCCGGCGACGCGCCAGCAGCAGCTCCTCGTCGGGCACCCCGACACGGACCGCTTCGCCGCGCGAGGAGGCCTGCGGCTCGTCGCCGGCCAGGATGGAGCTGAGCCGCTCCACCAGCGGGGTGGTGTCGTCGCTGCCGCGGGCATCGAGCTCCGCGGCGAGGATCTCGGCCCGGCCCTGCACCAGCCGACGCAGCAGCGACAGATACTCCCGCTCGGCGAGGCATTCGTCGCGGCGCTCACGGAGCGCCTCCAGGGACAGATCGTCGAGACCCTCGACGTAGGCGCCGTCGCGGATGCGATCGATGCGGCGGTTGGCGGGGTGGTTCTGCTCGTCGCTCATCGCGCTCATCCTACGGCCGCGGGCGACACCGCGACCGCAGCGCCGCGTGGATCAGCAGACGCTCAGGAGGGTGGAGTACGGGTCGACGGCGGCGCCGCCCCCGGGGTGGTATTCGAAGTGCAGGTGGTAGACGGTCGTTCCCGAGTTGCCCACGTAGCCGATCACCGTGCCGGCCGACACGTGCGCGCCTTCGCCGTAGGCGCCGTAGCGGTCGAAGTGGGTGTAGAAGGTCCAGTCGGAGCTGCCGTCGTGGAACATCACGATGCCGTAGCCGCCGATCGAGCTGGAGGTGCGGTGCACCGTGCCCGAGTGCACCGCCACCACGGGGGTTCCCTGGGCGGCGATCATGTCGATCCCCTCATGGGCACGGCCACCGGGCCGCGCGTCACCGAAGGAATCGACGAAGGAGTTCGGACCGGCGACCGGGCAGGTCTGGATCGCGCCCGAGCCCGTCACCGGCGGGGGGTTCCCGTCGCCGTCCGGACCGTCTCCGTTGCCGTTCGTGTCGTCGCCGCCGTTCGTGCTCGGTCCCACGGACGGTGGCGGCGCCTGTTCGGCGGCGAGTTGGTCCTCGAGCTCGGCGACGCGCTCCTGATAGCTGGCGAGCTTGGCGTTGATCGACGCCTCCTGCGCCTTGAGCTGTTCCAGCGCTGCTCGCTCTTGCTCGGCGGCCTTGGTGAGGCGCTCCCGCTGCCACGACAACTCCTGGCTCTGCACGGCGACCTGGGTCGCGAGGTCGCTGTCCTGCTGGGCGATCGCCGAGGCGAACTCCAAACGGTCGGCGGCGTCGGTGACCGAGTCGGAGGTGAGCAGCGCGACGGCCTGCGGGCTGCCACCACCGATGAAGAGGCTGGCGGCTCGATCGTTCAGCCGCACCTGGATCGTGGCGAGGGCATCCTCGAGCTCGGCGATCCGGTCGCGGGCGTCGGCGGCGGCATCCTGGGATTCCGCGAGCGATGCCTGGGCATCCAGCCAGAGCTGATTGATCCGGTCGAGGTCGGCGCGGATCGCGTCGAGCTCCTGCCGGGCGGCGTCGAGGTCGGACTCGGTATCGGCCTGCGCGGGGACGGCGACGAAGGCCACGGCGAGCAACGCCGATGCCAGGAACATGCTGAGGAAGGGGCGGGAGCGGATCGTCACCTCCGAAGATTGGTGGAATGACGTGCTCCGAGGCTACCAGTGCGCCCGGAGGCCGCTCCCGAACGCTCGATCGGTCACGAGCCCTGTTGCGGATCGATGTTCCGCTCAGCTCGAACGCTGCGATCTCTTCGCGCAGGGCCGCGAGATGCTCGAGATGGAGCGATGTCCTTCGTGCGCCGGCTCTGCCCGTTTCATCCGGATGAGGTCGTCCACCGACGCCACGCAGCACGAGCGATGTTCCTCCAGCTCGATCGTCGTCGCCCCGGCGCTCGAGATCGTCGTAGCCGTTCGTGCCCGAAGGCGTCGCCGAGGATGTCGAACGGTCACCGAGGTCGGTGATGAACGTGAACGAGTCCCCGAGGCGAAGGGTCGCTGCGTCGAGTGGGAACGGGACGATCCATCGTCCTGCTTCCCGATCGCGACTCGGAGCCTGGCGTTGCAGAGTTCGTAGCGCCTGCCGCGAGCCGACTCGAGATTGTCGTCGTCGACGGGCGTAGCAGATGTCGAGATCCTGCGTGTCAACGTCGGCGCTGCCCCGCAGGTTGCCCTGCGAGAGCCGCCGATCACCACGAATCGCACGTCGTGTTCGACGCAGGCGCCGCAGGATGCCGAGCGGATCGAAGACGTCGTCGCTCATGCGGGGACCTCCGCCGTTCGGCCCGGCGCGTCGACTGGAGTCGCTCGAACCGCGGCGGCGGCACCTACGGCGAGGTCGGCTCCGCTGGGCGGGACTGACGTCGAATGCCGTTCACGTGATCAGGCTGACCGATCGACCCCGTCGCCTGTCGCGTTCGCCGATCTGGAGTTCCATGCCGCAGGCGCGGATCAGTGGCTCGAGGGTGTCGACCGTGGGCGAGACCACGGCGTTCTCGATGCGCGAGATCGTGGCCTGTGGAACGCCCGCCCGGCGGGCGAGCTCCCGCTGGGAGAGCCCGGCCCGCCGACGAGCCATGCTGAGCATCGCGGCGGCGTCCATGCCCGCCATGATAGCAAAGATGTATCAGAAGCGATACATATCCGTATCGCTTGGGAGGCTGCTCTGCAGGGACGTCGGTTCAGGCGTCCTGGCCCTGCATCGCCGCGATCAGGATGTCGGCCACCTCCGGGCGGGAGAACTCCTGCGGCGGACGCTCGCCGTTGCGCAGCATCTCGCGCACCTTCGTGCCGCTCAGGGAGACGCGCGTCTCCTCGCCGTGGGGGCAGGTCTTCGGCGACGCCATGCCCTCGCAGCTCTCGCACCAGAACGAGTGCTCGAAGTTCAGCGTGGTGATGCCCAGCTCGCCGGGCTCGAACTCGTTGAAGATCTGCTGGGCGTCGTAGGTGCCGTAGTAGGAGCCCACCCCGGCATGGTCGCGACCCACGATGAAGTGCGTGCAGCCGTAGTTCTTGCGGCAGATCGCGTGCCAGATCGCCTCGCGCGGACCGGCGTAGCGCATCGCCGCGGGGAACACGCTCACCATGGCGCGGTCCTTCGGGTAGTAGCCCTCGAACAGGGCCTCGTAGCAGCGCATCCGAACGTCGGCCGGCACGTCGTCGCCCTTGGTGGCCCCGACCAGCGGGTGCACCAGCAGGCCGTCGACGATCTCGAGCGCGCACTTCTGGATGTATTCGTGCGCGCGGTGGATCGGGTTGCGGGTCTGGAACCCGACCACGGTCTTCCAACCACGCTCGGCGAACACGGCGCGGGTCTCGGCGGGCGTCAGGCGGTAGTTCTGGAAGTCGTCGTGCGCGGGCAGCGAGATCACCTCGAGGGTGCCGGCGACGCAGTAGTCGCCGGCCTCGTAGACCGCCTTCACGCCCGGGTGCTCGGTGTCATCGGTGCGGTAGACCGAGACCGCTTCCTTGGCCTTGTCGCGCTTGAAGGTCTCGCTGACGCGGAGGACGGCCAGCGCGTCGGCGCCCTCGGCGGGCAGCAGCGCCACGCTGCCGCCGGAACCGAACTGGTGCGCTTGATCTTCGGAGACCGACAGGACCACGGGGATGGCCCATGGGAGGCCGTTCGCCAGCCGCATCGAGTCGAGCACGGAGCGGTAGTCGGCCTCGCCCTGGAACCCGGTGAGCGGGCTCAGTGCGCCGACGGCCAGCATCTCGAGGTCGGAGAGCTCGCGCTCGCCCACCACGAGCTTCGGCAGGTTGGCGGCCTCGGCGGACAGGGCGGCTGCGGCGTCGGTGCCGGCGAGAAGGTTCACGAGGGTGCCGCCGTGCGGCGTGATCTGGTCGTGCTCAGTCATGCGTGTCGACTCCTTCAGACGTGGTTCCGGGGGGTTTCGCGCGCGGGCGCTCCAGCAGCCGCGCGGCGCCAGTGTACGGAAACGGCGGGGACGAAGCCCCGTCGGCGAGTGCGAAAGGGCTGCGGTATGCTCGCCCGACCCGAGCGGGACCCGAGCGTGGAAAGGCCTCCTTGCACACCCTGCTCCCCGACGACGAGCTCGTCGCCCTCAACCTGGCGTTCGAAGACGCGCACCCGCGCGAGATCCTGACGTGGGCGCTGGAAACGGCGGCGTTCCCGCGGATCGCGATCGCGTCGGCGTTCCAGACCGAGGGCACCATCACGATCCACATGGCCACCTCGATCATGCCCGACGTGCCCATCCTGTTCCTGGAGACCGGCTACCAGTTCGCCGAGACGCTCGCGTTCAAGGAGCAGCTCACCGACCAGCTCGGGCTGAACGTGCTCGACCTGTACGGCGAGTACACGGTCGCGCGCCAGTCCGAGGAACTGGGCGAGCGGCTCTACGAGCGCGACCCCGAACGGTGCTGCGACCTCAACAAGGTGCAGCCGATGTTCCAGGCGCTCCGCGACCTGGACGCGTGGGTGACGGCGTTCCGTCGCGACTCGTCACCGACGCGAGCGAACGCGCCGTTCGTGGAGCAGTACGAGCTCGAGCCCGGCCGCTGGATCGTGAAGGTGAACCCGATGGCGAACTGGACCCACGATCAGGTGTGGGACTACCTGCGCGAGCACGACCTTCCGCACAACCCGCTCTACGACCTCGGGTACACCTCGATCGGCTGCGCGCCGTGCACCCGGCTGCGCTTCGAGGGTGAGCCCGAACGCGCCGGCCGGTGGGCGGGACGTGCGAAGTGGGAGTGCGGGATCCACGAGCGCGAAGCGGCGCAGCAGCGTCGGATCACCCTCGACGAAGCCTGAGGCGACGGGGCGGGCGCTGAGGGTCGAGTTCCCTAGATCGGGCGGCAGGCTTTATACCGGAACTGAGATGCGTTCCGCTGAAGGCGTCGGCGACCCTCGTTGCATGCCGCAAGTGGGATAGGCAGAGGGACCTCGTCCCCGCAGCCAGCCATCTCGCATGTCAGTCCGTCGAGGATCGATAGCGGACATCCGCACAGGGTGCGAGCTCATCCGATACCGCTTTCGGGATGCAGGGGATGCCTACCCGGCGCGCGGGCTACGCGACGACCCAGAGGGCCTCGCGCGCGAGTTCGATCTCGAACCGCGTGCGCCCGCCCATCGAGTCGCCGTCGACCTGCACGGGGAACTCCTCCGAGGAGGTGACCACCACGCGTGAGGCGTCGTGCACGTAGTCGATGTCACGGCCCTGCACGTGGCGCGCCGACCCGAAGATCTGCCACGCGATGCGCGGGAGGCTTCGCCGCGCGAGCTTGCGGATGCTCAGGACGTCGAGCCCGCTGTCCAGCGAGGCCTGCGGCGTCATCCGGAGCCCGCGGTCCTTGTAGTAGGTGTACGGGTCGGTGCGTCCCACCATGACGGACAACGACGGGGTCGCCGGCCGGTCATCGATCGCCACCTCGAGGTCGGGCATGCGGCCCGCGTAGCCCACCATCAGCTCCCACGCCACCGAGCGGAACGCCACCCGGTCGAACTTCGCCTTGGTCCTCGGGAACTTCGTGTCCATGCGGTGCATGGCGGCGGCATCGACCCCCGCGCCACAGTTCACCGCGAAGTACCGGCCGTCGGCTCGCCCCAGATGCAGGCGGAACGCGCCGTCGTCGAGCGCTTTGCCGATCAGGACGCCGGTGGCATCGACCGGGTTCGTCGGCAGGCCGAGCGCGCGCACCAGGATGTTCGTGGCTCCCCCGGGGATCACCCCGAGCGCGGTCTCGGTGCCGGCGAGCGCGTTCACGACCTCGTTGATCGTGCCGTCACCCGAGAAGACCACGACGAGGTCCACACCCTCGTGCACCGCCTGCGCCGCGATCTCGTTGGCGTGGCCGCGTTCCTTGGTCTCGATCACCTCGAGGCGGAAGTCGGCGGAGAGCGCCTTCTCGATCACGGCCAGCGTTGGCTTGGACACCGTCCGGGCGACCGGGTTGACGATGAGCAGGACATGTTGGAACCGCACTACGCGCCAGTATGCACAGACACCCTGGTGAGCGCTGCGCCCCTGAGGCGCTCAGCGGCCGCCGCTCACGGGCGGCAGCAGCGCGACCTCGTCGCCCTCGGCGATCACCGTGTCCCGGCTCGCGCGTTCGCCGTTCACGACGTAGGACCCCACGGCGGCGATCGAGGCGAACCGCTCGCCGTAGCGCTCGGACAGCTGGTCGACCACCTCGCCCACCGTGCGGCCGGAGGCTTCGACCCGGGAGGCGTCGGCCTGCTCGCGGAGGGCCGCGAACAACCTCACCCGGACCATGCCCAGCCCACCGATTCGTGGACCACGCTGACGAGCTTGTTCGCGAACGCGGGCGAGAGCCCGTCCTCCGCGTGGCCGAAGCCCTCGCCGAGCAGCAGCCGTTTGGGTTCGCCCGCGGCGTCGAACAGCCGCTGGGCGTGCGAGGGAGGGAACAGCTTGTCGTCGGTGCCGTGGACGATGATCACCGGCGTGGGGGCGATCTTGCCGATCACCTCTTCGGGCGATTCGGGTTCGTCCCAGTGCTCGGGCATGCGGACACCGAAGGCGCGCAGCGCGGCCCGGCCGGCGGGCGTGCCGATCTTCGTATGCATGTTGCGACGGAGCTTGGGGTGGGCATCGTCGTGCCAATCCCAGTACGCCAACGACGAGATCCCGACCACCGCGTCGACGCCGCCGATCAGCGCGCCGTGCCGGATCGTGGCGATCCCGCCCATGGAGGTACCGACGGTGATGATGCGCTCGTGCCCGTCGGCGCGTGCCCGCTGGTGCACGGCCTCGATGTCGTAGATCTCCAGGCCGCCGAAGTCGCAGACGCCGGTGCTCTCGCCGTGTCCGCGCATGTCCATGGCGTAGACCGCGAACCACGGCGTGAGCTTCTCGGCGAACACCGCGAACTTGGGCTTGCGGTGCCAGCCGATCATGCCGTGGGACAGGATCATCGCCGGCAGGTCGGCGCCGGGTTCGCCCAGGCGGGTTCCGGCGATCTCGACGCCGTCCTGGGTGGTGACCGTGAACGGATACGCGGGCACCCGCCAGTGATGGGAGGTGATGCCCTGAACCGTCTTCATCGCAGGTCAAGCCTACCGGCACCGATGCCGACCCGGTATCGTGGAGTTCGACCGTTCCCACTCGCAATCGTGGAGACACCGTGGCCTTCCTGGCGTTGCTGTCGGATCGCTCCCCCACCGTGGCGCTGCCCGCGCTGGGTGACCTCCTCCCCGACCTCAAGCTCGAGCCGCTGTCGCTCGCCTCGCTCGACCACGTCGTCGGGTTCGACCCGACCGCCGTCCTGGTCGACGCCGTCGAGAACCCGGCGCAGGCATGGAGCGTGTTGCAGGAACTGCGAGGTCGCGACGACCGCGTGCCGGCGATGCTGATCGTCGAGCGGGACCAGCTCGAGCGCTACCCCTGGCACGAGGTCGCGGACGAGTTCGTGTACCCGGGGGCGCCCGAGGGCGAGTTGCGGGTTCGCCTGGCGATGCTGCGGCGCCGCTCGGGCGCGGGCGACGGGTCGGTGATCCGGCTCGGCGCGCTGGCGCTCGACACCGAGACCTACCGCGTCACCGCGAACGGGCGCTCCCTGGATCTCACGTTCAAGGAGTTCGAGCTGCTGCGGTTCCTGGCCTCGAGTCCCGGGCGAGTGTTCACGCGGCCCGACGCTGCTTGCGCGAGGTCTGGGGCTACGACTTCTACGGCGGCACGCGCACCGTGGACGTGCACGTGCGGCGGCTGCGAGCCAAGCTCGGACCCGAGCACGAGCACCTGATCGAGACCGTTCGGAGCGTCGGCTACCGGGCCGCCGACCCCGACTGAGGTCGGACCGTCGATGCCGACGCGCGCCGACGTCATCGTGATCGGCGGCGGGCAGGCGGGGCTGGCCACCAGTCGCGAGCTGGGGTTGGCCGGGATCGACCACCTCGTCCTGGAGCGTGACCGGATCGGCGCGTCGTGGGCGGGCCTGTGGGACAACTTCCGGCTGAACACCCCGAACTGGAGCGTGAGGTTGCCGGGGCTGCCCTACGGCGGTCCCGAGCCGGACGCCTTCGCGTCGCGAGCCGAGATGGTTGCCCACCTCGAGCGCTATCGAGCGGAGATGGACGCTCCCGTCCTCGAAGGCGTTGAGGTGCAAGCCCTGGAGCCCCGCGGCGAAGGGTTCGAGCTCTCCACGTCGGACGGTCCGATGTCGGCGCGCAGCGTGGTGGTGTGCACCGGCGCCTACCAGCGGGCGCTCTCCCCGCCCGGGACCGACGGCCTGCCCGCACACGTGACGATGCTCGACACCCGTGCCTATCGGAACCCGGCGATGGTGCCCGATGGCGACGTGCTCGTCGTGGGAAGCGGGCAATCCGGGTGCCAGATCGCCGAGGACCTCGTCGACGCCGGTCGGTCGGTGATCCTGTCGTGCGGCAGGGCCCCGTGGGTCCCTCGACGGATCGGCGACCACGACGTGTTCTGGTGGGTGCTGGAGACGGGGTTCATGTCGGAGACGGTCGAGACCCTGCCCACCCCGGCGGCCAGGCTCGCCGCCAACCTCACCGCCAGCGGGGTCGACGGCGGCCACGACCTGCACCCACGGGCGCTGCAGGCCAAAGGCGTCACCCTGGCGGGGCGCTTCGCGGGCGCCGAGGACGGACGGCTGCGGTTCCTCGACGACCTCGCCGAGAGCATCGAGTGGGGAGATGCGCGCTACCGCGACTTCTCCCGATTGGTCGAGCGGTTCTGCGCCGAACGCGGCCTCGAGGCTCCGGACCTGCCCGAGCCGGCACCGTTCGTGGAGGACCCGTCGCCGGCCCTCAGACGCACGGTCGATCGGCACCATCATCTTCTCGGGGGGATTCCGCCCCGACTACTCCTGGGTCCACGTGGCCGGTGGGTTCGATCCGATGGGCTTCCCGGCACAGGTCGACGGAGCCAGCACCGCCGTCCCCGGGCTGTTCTTCGTGGGCGTGCATTTCCTGCGTACCCGCAAGTCGTCGCTGCTCTGTGGCGTGGGCGAGGACGCCGCGATCGTGGCCGGCGCCGTCACCCGGCATCTGGCCACGGGCGGCGGCCGGCGCACCGGGACCGAACGGTCCAGGACCCACGACCTAGCACGTCGGCGTCACCCCCGAAATGACCCACACGGGCTCTGCGCTGTAGAGCGCTTCGCGGCCGATGTCCTGGGCATGAACGGAGAGCACGAAGGCGCGATGCTCGTCCCGCTCTCGGGACTCATCCCCCTCGGTCTCGCGCCCTGAGCCTTCCGTTCACCCGGCTCGCGTCGGCGCTTCGTGGCCCGCACCCGTCGCGTCGACGCGAGCCGGCAAGCTCAACCCAGAACGGCCCCTCGCCCACCCCCTCGGGCTCGGGGGCCGTTCGCCTATCGCAGGCTCAGGAGGCGTCGGCGAAGCGGTCGTCCTCGGTGTCTTCGACCTCGCGGATCATCTCGCCCTCGTCGTCGAACAACCAATCCGGAAGGTCCCAGTCTTGGGGATCGTCGTGGGCTGCGAGCCGTTCGTCCATGCCGCCCTCCCTCTCGCATCGCGGCCAACGTGAACCCGCCGTATCGGCACCCGTCGGGCCGAACCGTAGCCCGGCCGGCGCCGACGGATGGGAGCGATCGACGGCTCGTAACGCAGAGTTAACGCCGAGGTAACAGGTCGCCGCTGTTCGGCTCCTAGCCTTGGCAGAACGTCGGTCGAGGCAAGGGGGAAGGCGTGGCAACACCGAAGGACGTCATCGCGATGGCGAAGGAACAGGGAGCCCAGATCGTGGACTTCCGCTTCACGGACCTGCCGGGTCAGGTCCAGCACCTGTCGGTGCCGGTGCATGAGCTCACCGAGGAGAAGCTCACCGAGGGCCAGCCGTTCGACGGCAGCTCGATCCGCGGGTTCCAGGAGATCCAGGAGTCGGACATGCTGTTGATGCCCGACTGCGACACCGCGTTCATGGATCCGTTCACCAAGCACCCCACCATGAACATCACGTGCTTCGTGAAGGACCCGGTGACCGGCGAGGACTATTCGCGCGACCCCCGCAACATCGCGAAGAAGGCCGAGCTGTACCTGAAGCAGACCGGCATCGCCGATCGTTCGTACTGGGGGCCCGAGGCCGAGTTCTACATCTTCGACTCGATCCGCTACGACCAGAACGAGTTCGAGGGCTACTACCACGTGGACTCGGTGGCGGGCGCCTGGCAGACCGGCAAGGAAGAGACCGGCGGCAACCTGGGCTACAAGCCGCGCTACAAGGGCGGGTACTTCGCGCTTCCCCCGATGGACAAGTACCAGGACCTGCGCACCGACATGGTGCTGAACCTGGAGAAGGTGGGCCTCACGATCGAGGTGCACCACCACGAGGTCGGCACCGCGGGCCAGGCCGAGATCGACATGCGCTACGACACGCTGCTGACCACGGCGGACAACGTCATGAAGTACAAGTACGTGGTCAAGAACACGGCGTACCAGGCCGGCAAGACCGTGACCTTCATGCCCAAGCCGCTGTTCATGGACAACGGGTCGGGCATGCACACCCACCAGTCGCTGTGGACCGGCGACGAGAACCTGTTCTGGGACGAGGTGGGCTACGGCGGCATCAGCGACGCCGCGCGCTGGTACATCGGCGGGCTGATCGCCCACGCACCGTCGCTCCTGGCGTTCACGAACCCGACGACGAACTCCTACCGTCGGCTGGTGCCCGGCTACGAGGCGCCGATCAAGCTGGTGTACAGCCAGCGGAACCGCAGCGCCTGCGTTCGGATCCCGCTGGGGTCGAAGAGCCCGGCCGCCAAGCGCCTGGAGTTCCGCACGCCGGACCCGTCGTGCAACCCGTACCTGGCGTTCAGCGCGATGCTCATGGCGGGGATCGACGGCATCAAGAACAAGATCGAGCCGCCGGACCCGATCGACAAGGACCTGTACGACCTGCCGCCCGAGGAGCACGCGGCCGTGAAGCAGGTGCCGGGTTCGCTGCTCGAGGTGCTGGGCGAGCTGGAGGCCGACCACCAGTGGCTGCTCGAGGGTGGCGTGTTCACCCAGGACGTGATCGACACCTGGATCGAGTACAAGCGGATCGAGGAGCACGACGCGGTGGCCCTGCGGCCGCACCCGTACGAGTTCGGCCTGTACTACGACGTGTGAGTCGAGCGGACGCGGCTGACCCGGTGGAGGGAGAGGGGACCTGAGACACCCTTCAGCTCCACCGGGGCGGTCGGCGTGAACGTCACCGGCAGTCCTGCCGACGCCTCCACCACCTCCCGGGTCACGAGCACCTCGCCCGGCCCGGCGTGATCGGCGATCCGGGCGGCGATGTTGACCGTGCGACCGTAGTAGTCGCCCTCCTGGAAGATCACCGGACCGGCATGGATCCCCACGTGGGCGGGCGGGAGGTCGTGCCGGTTCACCTCCTCGACCATGTCGAGCGCCCCGAGCACGCCACCGCCCGGATCGCGGAAGTAGAACATCACCCCGTCCCCGAGCCATTTCACCGCCTTGCCCCCGTGTTCCATGGACGATCTGCGCACGACGGTTGACAGCCTCGTGGCCAGGTCGGCCGCAGCCGCGTCACCCCGTTCCTCGGTGAGCCGCGTGTAGCCGGTGATGTCGAGGAAGCACATCGCCGGCGCGCGGTGGAGCCGGTCGAGCAGACCCTGGCCTTCGAGCGCCGCCTCGACGGTTTCGACGGCGCCCTGCAGCCAGGCGTGCTCCTGCTGTCCCCGGTAGAGCGCGATGAGCGCCTGTTCGGTCAGCGGCGCGACCCGTGCTCCCAGATCGGCCTGGTCGTCGAGCATCTCGCGCTCGGACTCCTTCTGAAGGAGCGGCTCTGCGACTTCGGACCGCCACGCCTCCGCCTCGGTCTCCACGATCCGTCGAAGGCTGTCGCCGCCGGCCCGAAGCCACCCTTCGATCACCGCCGGCCGGAACCCGGCCGAGACCTGGAGCCGGAGCAACGGGACCACGGCCAACTCGTACTCGCGGACCTGGTCGTCCGGCGACGGTTCGGCGTAGCCCGCGGCCCCACGCACGGCCTTCAGGAGTTCGAGCGGGACGCCGGACTCCTCGCTGAGCTCTCGGAACGTCGTCGCGATGTGCCCGTCGAACCGATCGAAGGCCCCGGTAGCGAGGAAGTCGAACGAGAGCGCGCCGGACTCCACGGCCTTCGCCATGCCGTCGAGCGGGATCCCCGCCCGTTCGAGGGTGCTGATCCATCGGGCCTTGCGGACATCGCTCGGGACGAAGCCACCCGCGGGATCCGGCCGCACCAATCCGAACTCGACCAGCCGGTCGATGTCCTCGACCCGGATCCCTGCCCGGCGAGCCAGCTCCTGACGCGATCCTTCGCCCACGTCGGGATGCTAGCCCCGATGCGCGAGGGTCCGGTCACGGTGTCGGCGTGAGGATCACCACGGGGATCGTCCGGGTGGTCTTGTCCTCGTACGCGGCGAAGGCGGGATTCGCGGTCGTGATCATCTTCCAGAGCCGGGAGCGCTCCTCGTCATCGGCCACCCGGGCCCTCACGGCGAACGACTCGGTACCCACCTCCACCGTGGCATCGGGGTTCGCGATGGAGGTTGTAGTACCAGTCGGGGTTGGTGGGGGCGCCGCCCTTCGAGGCGACGATCACGTAGTCCTCGCCGTCGCGGAAGTACGCCACCGGGTTCGTCCGCTCGGTACCGGTCTTGGCTCCTCGGTGGGTGAGCAGGAGCAACGGTTGATCCGCGAACGACGCCACGGCTCCACCGTTGGCGCGGAACTCTTCGATCACGTTGGTGTTCCAGTCGGACATGAGGCAGCCTCCTTCGGTCGCTCTCCATGCAACGCGAGGGACGGCTCGGACATGCCCGAGCGCCGCTACGACGACGTTCGAGCCTGCATCTCGTCGTCCGAGGGGGTTCGACCCCCCTCGGACGTCGGATCCAACTCAGGCGACCCGGTCGCAGAGGTTCTCTTCCCTCCCCGAGATCGGGATGGCGTGCACCCCGTAGGGAGCCGGCACGAACCGGGTGACCCCGTGGAAGAAACGCAACCCTCCCTGAGCGATCGGCTCGAAGATCGCCCACGGTCCGCGTCCGATCACCGGCAGGCCGGAGCTACTGAGGGTGCCGGGCCCGGAGATGTTGACCCTGACGCTCTCGCCCGTGTCGAGGTTGGTGACCGTGAGGATGATCGAACCCATCCCCATGCCGGCGAACCCCACCCCTTGTCCGTCGAAGAAGATCGCGTGCCCGGGACCGCCCTTGACGACCACACCGACCGGGAACGGGCAGACGTCACCGGCCGGCCCATCGTTCAGATTGCCCAGATCGGTCGTCGACTTCGGGAACTTCACGATCGTGGGTGGCCCCGCGGCGGTCGCGGGGACGGACATCATGAGCGCCACCACCATCACCACCATCGCGGCGATCATCTTGCGCATGCCGACCTCCCTCCATGGTTCTGCACCGGAGGCCGGTCGGGCCGCTGACCCCACAACCCGAGGGGTTGCTTGATTGGTCTACCACCCGGTCCGTCGGGTGGTCAAGGCGGCGGCTATGGTGGGCAAGGAGAGTCATCGACGCAACCGCGGCCACGAGTCGCGCCGCCTCTGGTTCACAGATTCATCTAATTGACTCGGTAGTCCAATGCGGACTAGCCCTTTAAGGAGCGAGACACTCTTGGTGACTCACCAGGCACCTCCACCGCCGTCTTGAGACTGCCCCGAGGCCCCAGCCCGCTAGCATCAGGCATTGATGGATCGACACGTCTACGAACTTGGCAAGGACTATCGCGACACGGGCGGAGCTACGCGGCCGGACGATGAGTTCCTCGCTTGGATCAATCTCGATCGCCGTGGTATGCGGAACATGGGAGGAATCCGGCCTCTCAAGTTCCATCACCTCAAGCCACCGGCTCACGCCGCAATCGTGCTGGTCACCCACGAACGTTCACGAGGCTCCTCGGCGAACCCGTGGGAAGACCTTATCGATCTCCCCCACGGGCGAATCGTCTATTGGGGGGACGCGAAGCGAGATCAACGTGGCCTCGACGAGTTCATCGGCAACAGGGCATTACGGGCCGCCCACGATCAGGTACTCGATGACAACCGGTCGCTCATTCCTCCGATCTTGCACTTCTCGAAACCGTCGACCGGGCGTGTGCGGTTCAACGGCCTTTGCGTCATCGACCGACTCGAAACAACATGGTTCGAAGACGGAGGCCATCCGGTTCGCAACTATCGCGTTCACCTGACCGTGCTGGACCAGTCTGAAGTCGAAGTGGAATGGCTTCATCGGCGGATGAAAGCTGTGGACATTGCCAGCCTTTCTGGAGACGGGCCGGACGCCTGGCGGCGATACCAAGCAGGGTACGTAGATCGGCTTCGGATCTGGGCCGCCTCGATCCGCGACACTGCCCATCAACTGCCGGAAGAGGGATCCCGCGACAGCGCGGTCCTCGCGCAACTCACCAACATGAATCCAACGGAGTTCGAGGCCGCTACGGTCGCGATGTTCCGCGAGCTTGACGACGTTCAACACAGCATCACGAGGACGAGACCAACCGCCGATGGTGGATTCGATTTCTATGGACAGTTCACGCTTCCTCCTCCGCTCCGCTACGAGATCGACTTCCTGGGAGAAGCAAAGAAGTTCGCTCGTGGCACCGCCGTGAGTCCGAGGTACGTTTCGCGCCTAGTGGCGCGACTCGCTCCGGGGCAATACGGAATCTTTGTGACGACGTCCTACTTCACCAAGCAGGCGCAAGAAGAGGTCATTGCAGACGGCTACCCCACCACGCTGATCGCTGGAGCCGACATCGTGCGCATGATGAGAGAACTGCGCATCGCGCGCGGAGGCGAGATTTCTGGACATGGCTCAAGGCTGTCGAGTCAGAAATGCTCGAGCAAACAGGGAAGAAGGGCTAGCTCAAGGGACCGTCGCTCACCTGCTTGAGCCGTGTCGCTCTCGAGTACTCCTCGTCCTCGCCGGACTGGAATACAGCCACGAGTTCATATCCTTGATCGCTGATGTCGTGCGGGCTGAGGCCTCGAAGAGGTGACTCCACCCAGCGTTTCGCTTGATCTCGCCCGGCGAGCAGGGTGGCCTCAGGATCGGGATAACCGTCGCTGGTCCAATGGGTTCCGACCCATGGATGGCGCCCCGGCCATGGCGTAGGTATGTCCACTTCTGCTACTCGGATGTCGCGGTGCCCAACTTCCCAGCGGCCCTCAAAGGGTTGTCGAACTGCCCTCGGGTCTCCCATCGCCAAACTTTCCGCCCAGCGCCGTGCTTCACGGACCGCAAGCAGGTGATCGAAATAGAGCTCAGGTGGGAACTCGAGGACGGTCCCATCAGTGACCAGCAGGGCCCAGGCATGCTCGTCCGTGCCTGCCTCCCCCGTCTGCAACGGGCCTCCCTCGTCTTGTTCGCCGAACCCGAACCGACCGGCAAGCCTGATCCAATTCGGAGCGGTGCGTCTGTGTCATGCGTCACGATTTGGCCGACTCGGTGCCTCGAGAGGAATCGCCCTGGGCGGCTCCGAAGGCAGATGGATCCAGGGACCCGGGATGGTCTTGCCGGTTCGGTTCCTTGGGTCGTCCACGGCCATGCCGGTCCACTGCACCTTGTTGAGGCAGAGGCGGCAGACCATCTCGCCGCCATCGTCCGCTCGGGTCGGCTCCGCGTGGTGCCAGGCGTCGATCGGGTTCGCGTCGAAGTGGTAGTCGGACTCGATCATTTCGAACTCGGGAAACATGCAGTTCGAGACGATGGCGTCGGCCTGCTCGCAGGCGTCCTCCCGTGAATCGGCGGTGACGAAGATCGTCCAGTCCTCCAGCGTGTCCCTGGAGATCACCACCGCGAACCGGGCCCTCTCGCGTGTTTCCATTCGCGCCCTCCTGTTGCTCGGGCACATGAGCGTGATCCGATCCCCTAGGGATCGTCTCTCCACGAAGATCACGATCTTGGCGGTCCGATCTGTGCGATCTGTCCGATCAGGGACGAGGCATGACAGCCACTTCCACGAAGATCACGATCCTGGCGGTCCGATCTGTGCGATCTGTCCGATCGGCGACGAGGCATGACAGCGACTAGCTAGGCTCACGCTCGATGCGAGTCTTCATCGCGGGAGCCACCGGGGTCATCGGCATCCGGCTGGTGCCGCTCCTGGTCGCCGACGGTCATGAGGTCACGGGCATGACGCGATCGGAACAGAAGGCCGATGCCTTGCGCGCGCTCGGCGCTGAGCCGGCCATCTGTGACGTCTACGACGCCGACGCCTTGCGTGAGGCGGTGGTCAGTGCCAACGCCGACGCCGTCGTCCATCTGCTCACCGACCTGCCGGACGACATGGCCGAGATCGACGGGTTCACCGCCGCGAACGCGCGGATCCGTCGTGAGGGCACTCGCAACCTGCTCGCCGCAGCCGAAGCGGCCGGTGCCTCACGCTTCCTCGCCGAGAGCCTCGCTGCCAGGCCCGACGGAGACGCCGGCGCGGCGGTCGACGAACTCGAGCGTTCCGTGCTGGCCGCCGGCGGCGTCGTGCTCCGGTACGGCTGGCTCTACGGCCCCGACACGTACTACGAGCAGGATCTCCCGGATCCTCCGCGCATCCACGTGGATGAGGCAGCGCGCCGCACCGCGCTCGAACTCGAACGCGGAACCGGGGTCATCGAACTCGTGGAACCGTGAGGGCCTAGGAGGCGTCGGCGGTGGCCGAGTACTCGTCGGGGTGATCGGTGCGATCCCGCTCCAGGGTCTCGTCGAAGATCTCGAAGGTCTCGGCCACGGTCTTGCCGTTCTCCTCAGCCGCCGCCTTGATGTCCTCGTACGTGATGTTGTGCTGGCCCATCTCCAGATGGGCGTCCATGCATCCGCAGGTCAGGCACATCGTGTCCTCCTTCAGGGTCGTGGGGGGACGATTCCCCGATAGCCCCACCGTACAAACGTCGGGAGGAACGAACGGCTTGCGCGTCCCCCTGACCGGCGGTACCGTGGATGTCGGCGCCGTCCTGCGCCCAACCCCCGGTTCCGGCGCTCACGCCGCCGGCCGAAGCGGGGGCAAAGGGAGCCTCGAGTTCTCGGGACGCCGGTCGAGTGCTTGCCCTGTCCGGCGGGGATGCCGCGAGCGTGAGTTGCGGGATCGCCGCCACGAGGGAGCACGACATGACCGAACAACGATCGTTCAAGCGACTGGTCCGCGCCCGCATGGAGAAGACGGGCGAGAGCTACACCGCCGCGCGCGCCACCATCCTCAAGGGCGCCGATGAGCCGGACCCCGGCGAGAAGCGCCTCCTCATCGTCCCGGACGCCTCGATCCGCGAGCGCACCGGGCGAGGATGGGAGGAGTGGTTCGACATCCTGGACGAGTGGGGCGCCGCCGACCGTTCGCATCGCGACATCGCGAAGTGGGTCGCCAGCCAGTTGAGCATCGAGCCGCTCGGCTGGAACGCCCAGGCGATCACCGGGAGCTACGAACGCGCCCGTCGCGGCCGCGAGGTCGGACAGATGCCCGACGGCTTCCGCGTCACCGCCACGAAGACGGTCGCGGTGCCGGTGGAGCGCCTGTACGAGGCCTTCGTGGACCCCATCGAGCGCAAGCGCTGGCTCCCGGACATCGAGCTCCGCGAGCGGACCGCCACCGCACCGAAGTCGGCCCGGTTCGATTGGAACGGCGGCCCCAGCCGGCTGCACGTGACGTTCGATGCGAAGGATCCGCAGAAGAGCACCGCGTCGCTGAACCACGAACGGCTCGCCGACGCCGCCGAACGCGACCGGATGAAGGCGTTCTGGCGCGAACGAACCGCTGACCTGAAGAAGGAGTTGGAACGATGAGTGAGACCCCGACCCGCATCACCCGCGTGGGCACCGTCGTCCTGCCCGTGGACGACCAGGACGCAGCCCTCGACTTCTTCGTGAACACCCTGGGCTTCGAGACCAGGCTGGACGCCGAGTTCGCGCCCGGGCAGCGATGGATCGAGGTGGCTCCTCCCGGGGCGGAGACGTCGATCGCGCTGGTCGCGCGAGATGGTTCGAGCGGCATCGAGATCAGCTTCGCGACCGACGACGCGGCCAACGATCACGCCGCGTTGCGATCGGCAGGCGTGGACGCCGACACGGAGCTGATCCAGATGGGCGAGGGCGTGCCGCCGATGTTCACGTTCAGGGACACCAGCGGCAACGGGTTCCGCGTCGTCGAACGGAGGTGACCGGCTCGACGTCGGCAGCGTGCGCCATGCTGAGCGGGTGACCCGCTGGATCTTCCACGTCGACATGGACGAGTTCATCGCCGCGGTCGAGGTGCTCCGGCATCCCGAACTGCGGGGCAAGCCGGTGATCGTGGGCGGTGACGGCGACCCCACCAAGCGTGGGGTCGTCTCCACCGCCTCCTACGAAGCCCGTGAGTTCGGCGTGCGGTCGGCGATGCCGCTGCGCACGGCGTTGAAGCGATGCCCCGACGGCGTGTTCCTCGCGGTCGACGCCGACCACTACCTGGAGGCGAGCTCGCGCGTGATGGACACGCTGCGGACGTTCCCGGCGGTCGTGCAGGTGCTCGGGTGGGACGAGGCGTTCATGGCGGTGGAGACCGACGATCCCGAGGCGCTCGCCCGGGAGGTGCAGCGCGAGGTGCTCGAGCGTACGGACCTGTGGTGCTCGATCGGCGTGGGCGACTCCAAGCATCGCGCCAAGCTCGGGAGCGCGTTCGCGAAGCCGCGGGGCGTGTTCCGGCTCACGCACCGGGAGTGGCCGACGCTCATGGGTCCGAGGCCCGTCGAGGCGCTGTGGGGCATCGGGAAGAAGACCGCGGCCAAGCTCAACGAACTCGGGATCCACACCGTGGACGAACTCGCCGAGCGCCGACGACGACCTGCTGGCCACGCGCTTCGGACCCAACACCGGCCCCTGGATCCGGAGCCTGGGGACGGGCGAGGACGACGGCGAGGTCACCGCCGAACCGTATGTCCGGCGCGGACAGAGCCACGAACACACCTTCCAGCAGGACCTGACCGACCTCGAGGAGATCCGGGGTCAGGCCGAGCGCATCGCGCGCGAGCTGTTCGACGATCTGCCCGAGGACCGGCAGGTGATGCGCGTCACGGTGAAGCTCCGGACCTCCTCGTTCTTCACCTCGACGCACCAGCGCAAGCTCGCCGAGCCCACGCGCGACGTCGATCGCATCGTCGATGCCGTGCTCGAAGCGCTCGCGAAGTTCGAACTCGATCGGCCGGTACGCCTGCTGGGCGTTCGCGCCGAGTTCACCGAGCCCTAGATCACGTAGGCGCAGCCGTCCCAGAGGGCGTCGATGCGACGCCGCATCCGGCCTCGCACGCGGAGCTCCAGCGCCTTGGGCAGGCGCATCGCTCTGGGCACGAACACCAGGAACCCGTGGGTCTCGATGCGGCGCCAATCGAGGGCATCGGGCGGCGGCTCGGTGGTGGCTTCCAGCAGCGTCACCCCGCAGAGCGCGCTGCCGAATCGTTTGGCCCGCACGAACAGCAACCCACCGCGTTCCCGCACGTACGAGCGCACCTCGGGGGTGGACTCGATCCGCATACCTCTATCTTCGGCACCGACTTGAGCCCGCAAACCCGGGACGGCCCGAACGCCACGGAACTTCCACCGGAGGGATAGACTCGCCGCGACCCGCCCACCAGGAGGATCCGTGCGCCGCGCCGTCATGAGCCTGTGCCTCGCAATGCTCATGCCCCTGGCCGCATGCGGAGACGACTCCTCCGGATCCGACGCATCCTCGGACGACAGCCCCGCGCCGGTGACCGCCGCCGACCTGGCCGGCCGGACGTTCGTGAGCACCACCGTCACCGGCTTCGAGCTGATCGACGGCACCGAGATCCGCATCTCGTTCGAGGAAGACCACCTCAGCGCGTCGGCCGGCTGCAACACGGTCGGCGGCGCGTACACCGTCGAGAACGGCCTCCTCTCGGTGTCGGAACCCTCGGCCACGTTGATGGCCTGCGATCCGAAGCTGATGACCCAGGACGATCAGCTCATCGGGTTCCTCACCGACGATCCCTCGATCACGGTGAGCGGCGATGTCCTCACGCTCACCGGGGCCGACGTCACCGTCGAGATGCAGCAGGACTCGGGCGAGGACGGTGCACCGCTCGTCGGCACGATCTGGACGCTCGATTCGATCGTCGACGGCGACACCGCTGCGAGCGTTCCGAGCGGCGTCGAACCCCCGACGCTCGAGATCTCGGACGCGGGTGAGGCCGTCGGTGTTCACGGGCTGCAACCGGGGCGGCGCCTCGGTCGAGGTCAGCGACGCCAGCCTGACCTTCGGTCCGCTCCGCCTCACGAGGATGGCCTGCGGCGACGACGCGACCGCGGTGGAGGCGACCGTGACGTCGGTCATCGACGGCAAGGTCGACTACTCGATCAACGGCGACGTCCTCACCGTGTCGAAGGACGCACAGGCGCTGGAGTACCGCGCGGGCTAGTTCGGCAGGCTCGCGAGCGAATCGCGGATCTGCGTCAGCAGCTCGACCTCGGTGGGGCCCGTCGGTTCCTCGGCGGGCTTCCGGAACCGGTTCGCCGCCTTCACGATCAGGAACAGCACCCACGCGATCAGCAGGAAGTTCACGACCGCGGTGAGGAACGTGCCGATCAGGATCTGCGTGGCATCCCTGCCCGAGCCGATCGTCCACACGATCGCGTCGAAGCTGGGCTTGCCGAAGATCGCGGCGATCAGCGGCATGATGATGCCCTCGATCAACGCGTTCACCACCGCGGTGAACGCCAGGGCCAGCACCAACCCCACCGCGACCTCGATCAGGTTGCCCTTCATGGCGAATTCCTTGAACTCCTTCAACATGATGTCCCTCCTTGCGGATCAGCCGACGCGTCGCTGGGCGTTCCCGGCGATGCCGGCGGCCGTGGTCCTGGGCAGGAACCGCGTGCCGAACGCGAACAGGCGACTGGTGGTGCCGGTCACGAGGTAGGGCCTTCCCGCTTTCATCGCGGCGTACCCCTTGTCGACGACCGTTTCCGCCGAGTCCAGGCCCGACCGGACCAGGGCCGAATCGTGCATGTCCGCGCGTTCCTGGAACCCGGTCGCCGTGGGGCCGGGACAGAGCGTGGTGACCGTGACGCCCGATCCCTTGAGCTCGTCGTGGAGCGCGAGCCCCAGCGACAACACGTAGGCCTTGGTCGCTCCATAGGCCGCGGTCATGGGCGCGGGACTGAACGAACCCACCGAGCCCAGCAGGAGCACGCGACCCCATCGGCGCTCGAGCATGCCCGGCAAGCACGCGCGTGCGAGTGCGGTCATGGCCACGACGTTGACCATGAGCATCTTGGTCATCGTGGCCTCGCCCGTGTCGGCGAACGGCCCGTAGGTGGAGAAGCCCGCGTTGTTGACCAGTGCGTCGACCGTGAGCCCGCGCCCGGCGAGCTCAGCGACGAGGCTCGCGGTGGCGCCGGGTTCGGCGAGGTCGTGCCCGATCACGGCGACCTGGACGGCGTTGCGCGAACGGATGCGGTCGGCCAGCGTCTCCATCGGCTCGACGCTGCGCGCCACCAGCACCACGTCGAACCCGTCGGCCGCGAACCGCTCGGCGAACAACGACCCGAACCCGCTGGAGGCACCCGTGATCAGGGCCGTGCGACGGGTGGTGACGGTTCGCGTGGGTCGGGTTCCGGGCGTGCTCATGCGGGCGCGACCTCCTCGGTGAAGACCCGTTCCATCGCGCGGCGGGCACGACGGGTGATGCGCAGGTAGTCGTCGATGAAACTCTGTCGAGGGTACTCCTGGTAGCCCAGGCGCCTGGCCAGCGCGGTCTGCTCCGCCGGGCCGGGCGGCACCGCCTCGACATGCAGGCGGCGGTCCATCTCCAACGCGTTCTTCACGTCGGACAGGAACACGAACGCCGAGCCCAGATCGCGAGCCACGCTGCCCTCGAGCAACTTCGCCTCGGCCAGCCGGTCGATCGCTTCGAGCGTGCGACGCGACCGGATCTCCGGATGCGGGCCGCCGTGGCGCATCAGCGAGATCTCCACCGCGAACTGGACGTCGGCGAGCGATCCGTGTCCCAGCTTGAAATGGAACTTCGACGCTTCGGGCGGCTTCACGCGTTCGCGTTCGATGCGCTCCCGCATGCGGCGGATCTCCACGACGCGGTCGATCGTGATGCCGTCGGGCGGGAAGGCGAAGTCGGCGGCGTTCAACTCGAAGCGGCGACCGAGGTCGGGATCGCCGGCGATCGCGCGGGCCCGCAGCAGCGACTGGAACTCCCACGTCTCGGCGTAGCGCTCCCAGTACTCCAGGTAGGAGGCGATCGAGCGCGCGAGCGGCCCGTTGCGTCCCTCCGGGCGCAGGTCCGAATCGGGTTCCCACCCGGCGTCGCGGATGCCGCGCAGCACCCGTTCGGCGGCCTGACTCGCGCGCTTCAGGTCGCCGGAGCCCTCGCCCTCGTAGACGAACAGCAGGTCGAGGTCGCTCGCGACGTTGAGCTCGCGCGCGCCCAGCTTGCCCATCCCGATCACGGCGAGCGGCAGGTCGGGCTCGGCGGCCGCGACCGCGTCGCGCACCACCCGCACCGCCACGGCGGAGAGCGCCTCACCGGTTCCGCGCGGGGAGAGTTCGCGGCCGGCGCTCCGCGCGATGGCATCGACCAGTTCGCCCGCCGGGTCGGTGGCACCGCCCAGCAGCGTGTCCGACAGCGCGCGGATCCGCGTGGGTTCGACCACGAGGAGGTCGGAGGCGAACGAGCTCCCGCCGGCGACGTGCGCGAGCCGGCGGGCGGCCAGGGGATCGCCGGCGAGCAGATCGGCGATCGCCCGTTCGTCCTCATGGCGGCCGATGGCTTCGGCGACCCGCTCCAGCCGGACGAGCGCCGAGTCGGGCACGGGCGAGAGGGCGAGCGACGGCGCCATCACCGGGAACAGGTGCGCCAACACCTTGCCGATCCGGTGCGACGGATCCACCAGGCGGCCCAGCACGTCGTAGGACCGCGCAGGGTCGGTGAACCCGAGGCCGCCCAGGAGCTCCTCGGTGGCGGCGCGGTCGGTGCCGTGGGCGAGCTGGGCCATCGGCGCCGGTCCGGCGAACGCTTCCAGCAACGGCCGGTAGAACAACCGCTCGTGGATCGAACGGACGAGTCCGGTGGTCGCCTCGTACCGCTCGGCGAGCTCGTCGGCGTCGGCCAGGCCCAACGATCGCGCCAGGGTGGTGCGCGCGTGGCGGCCGGGCGGCAGGTCGTGGGTCTGCAGGTCGCGCACGATCTGCAGACGGTGCTCCAGGCGTCGCAGGAACCGGTACGCGTCGGCGAGGGCCTCGGCGTCGCCGTCACCGACGTAGCCCTCGATCGCGAGCGCCCGCAGGGCGGCGAGCGTGGTGGGCGTGCGGAGCTTCGCGTCTCTCCGCCCGTGCACGATCTGCAGGAGCTGCACCGCGAACTCCACGTCGCGGATGCCGCCACGGCCGCGCTTGACCTCCGTGAACTCCTTGCCCCGCTGCCGGATGTATTCCTCCAGCCGGACCTTCGTGCGCCGCACGTCCTCGATCGCCGCGGGCGCCAGCTCGGGCGGATAGACGAACGGTTCGATCCCCCGCAGGAAGCCCTGGCCCAGGTCGGCCCGGCCCGCGACGGGACGGGCCTTGATCATCGCCTGGCGCTCCCACGTGGCCGATTCCCGCTCGTAGTACGCGAGGGTCGCGTCCAGCGAACGGCTCAGCGCACCGGCATCGCCCGCCGGGCCGCAGCGCCACGTCCACACGGAGCGCGATGCCTTCGGCGGTGGGGTCGGCGAGCAACGAGGTGACGGCGGCCACCGCGCGCTCGGCGGCTTCCTGCGCGGCGGGTCCCGTCTCCTCGTGCAGGAACAGCAGGTCGACGTCGCTCGCGTAGTTGAGTTCGTAGCCGCCCAGCTTCCCGAGGCCGATCACCGCGAGCGTGTCGCCGCCCGGGGCGAGTTCGAGCGCCTCGGCGATGCAGGCGTCGGCGATCGCGCTGATCTCGGCGACGACCTCGTCGAGCGATGCGCCCCCCAGGTCGCGCGCGGCGACGCGGAGCATGGCCCGGCGCCGGAACCGGCGCAGGCCGTCGAGGGGGCCCAGCCGATCCACGGTGTCCCGCAACTCGGCACGGAGCGCCTCCGGCGATCGCGCCTCGACGTCGGCGAACATCGCCACCTCGCCGGGGTTGGCCACCAGGAAGTCGGCGGCGGCCGTCGAGAACCCCAACAACCTCGCCGCGATGTCGGTGATCTCCGGCATGGCGAGCGCGGCGCGCGCCTGCGGATCGTCGCCCACCCTGGAGAACGCCACCCGCGCGAGCTCGGGGTCGGGCGCCGCGGCGAACGTTCGGCCGAGCATCTCGGGGGTCAGCACCCCGGCATCATCGCATCGGCCGACGCGCGCCAGCGCAGGCCAGAGTTCACACGGGCGTAACCGTTGCGCGGCAGCGCGCTCCTAGGCTTGCTGCATGGTCCTTTCCGCCGAAGCCGAGTACGTGTTGCGCACCGTCGAGGAGCGCGGGATCCGGTTCGTCCGGCTCTGGTTCACCGACGTGCTGGGGTTCCTGAAGTCCTTCACGATCACCAGCCAGGAGCTCGAGGGGGCGTTCGCCGAGGGGATGGGCTTCGACGGCTCTTCGATCGAGGGCTTCAGCCGCATCCAGGAATCCGACATGGTGGCCATCCCCGACCCGGCCACCTTCCAGGTGATCCCCTGGAAACAGGAGGCGCCGGTCGCGCGCATGTTCTGCGACGTGTGGAACCCGGAGGGGACGCCGTTCGACGGCGACCCGCGCGGGGTGTTGAAGCGGCAACTGCAGCGCGCCGCCGACCTGGGCTTCACGTTCTACGTCGGACCCGAGCTCGAGTACTTCTACTTCAAGGCCTCCGACGATCCCACGTTCCTCGATCGCGGCGGCTACTTCGACGAGACGCCGCTGGATGCCGCCACCGACTACCGCAAGCGCACCGTCCAGTACCTGGAGTCGATGGGCATCCCGGTGGAGTACGTCCACCACGAGGTGGCGCCGAGCCAGCACGAGATCGACCTTCGCTACACCGACGCGCTCACGATGGCCGACAACGTCATGGCCTACCGGCTCACCGTGAAGGAAGTGGCGCAGGAGTTCGGCATCTACGCCACGTTCATGCCCAAGCCGGTGGCCGGCGTGAACGGCAGCGGCATGCACACCCATCAGTCGTTGTTCGAAGGCGACCGCAACGCGTTCTTCGACGCCACCGACGAGTACCACCTGTCGAAGACGGCGAAGAGCTACATCGCGGGCCTGCTCCGCCACGCGCCCGAGATCACGCTGCTCACCAACCAGTGGGTGAACTCCTACAAGCGGTTGGTGCCGGGGTTCGAAGCGCCGGTGTACGTGTGCTGGGCCCGGCGCAATCGCAGCGCCCTGGTGCGCGTGCCGATGTACAAGCCGGGCAAGGAGGCCGCCACCCGGATCGAGTACCGCTCACCCGACGCCGCGTGCAACCCGTACCTGGCCTTCGCCGCGATGCTCGCGGCCGGGCTCACCGGGGTCGAGAACGACTACGACCTGCCGCCCGAGGCGAGCAACAACATCTACGAGATGTCCGACGACGAGCGCGGGGCGGCCGGCATCGCGTCCCTGCCCGAGGACCTGGTGGAGGCGATCCACCTCGCCGAGGGCTCCGAGGTGCTGCGGGAGGCGCTGGGCGACCACGTGCACGAGTACCTCATCCGCAACAAGCGCGAAGAGTGGGATGCATTCAAGGCCTACGTCAGCCCGTTCGAGCTGGAGCGCTACCTCCCCATCCTCTGAGCACGTCACGTCCTCCTCAGGATTTTCGGCCCGTTCGACCTACGCCTTCTGCACGGAATCTCCATTGACGGTGGAGTCAACGGAGCCTATCGTCGGGCAAACGGCCGAGGGCCGACAGGCCGAAGGATGGAGAGGATCCCCCCGATGAGACGAGATCGAAGGTTCATCGCGAAGGTAGCTGCATTGGTGCTGGCTGTCGCCGCCATCGTGGTGCCGGTGACGATCGCAACCGCTGCGCCGGAGAAGATCTTCACCCTCACGATGTCTCCCTCGTCGATCCCGGCCGGAGCCACCAACGTGACCGTCACCGCGACGTTCAAGAACGCCACCCCTTCGGGCAACTCCACGATCAACTCGCTGAAGCTGGCCGCGACCGGCGCACCCGGCGCGACGATCACCAGCGCCACCGGCACCGGCACGGAGGTCGTGGCGGCCGACGGTCGCTCGGTCTCGGTCACGGGCATCCCGCCGGTGAAGCCCGGCAAGACCTACGTGCTGACGATGAAGCTCACGACCCCCGCGCAGACCTCGTGCTCGGGCACGAGCATCACCTGGAGCGGTTCCGCGTGGACAGGCAACTCCTTCAGCGGAGACACGTTCCGCTTCGTCGCCGACAGTTCGAGCGTCAACACCTCGGTCGGCGCCAGCTGCGACCTGCGGTTCGTGCATGGCCGGCAGCCCGCCGACGCGCGTCCAAGGCGAGACGATCACCAGCGTCGCGGGCGACCCTGCCGGAGCCTCCCGTCCAGGTCGCCCTCTTCGCCGGCTCGTCCCCCGCCCCGTGGTTCACCGGATCGATCTCGTTGGCCATCACCGATGACTCCACGGGGACAGGAACCCTCTCGGGCGGAAGCGAGACCGCCGCCGCGGGAACGGCGACGTTCGACGAACTGTCCATCGATGCGGCGGGCAACTACCGCCTGGTCGCCACGGGCGCCGGCCTCACGAGCGACCCCTCCTCTGCGTTCACGATCAGCGAGACCGCGCTGACCTGTGAAGCGGGAACGGCTCGAACACGATCGAGGAGTCCGGCGACGCCGGAGCCTTGGCGCTCGTTCGGCAGGATGGCGCCTGCGATCAGGACATCCCGGTCACGGTCGTGATCGGCGACCACCAGTTCGACATCATCAAGCCGTTCGTGGCGGGGTCGGCGTTCAGGATGACGATCGACTGGGTCGTGGAGACGCCGCAGAACCCGGTGCCGGCCACCAAGGTCGACTACCTCGACGGCTTCGGCCCGCATGACATGCAGTTCTGCTTGGCCGACGGCGGCGACGACGACACCTACCCGGACCTGCCGCCGCGCAACGATGGGGCCGGCGACGAGTTCTGGTGCATCACCAACCAGACGGTGACGTTGTTCGAGACCGGGGCCAACGCCGGGAAGCTGCAGCTCACCGAGAGCTACTTCGGGGCGGGCGACCCCCGGCTCACCCGCTAGACGTCCATCAGCGATCCGGATCGCGCCGAGGCCTTCAGCGAGGTCTCGGCGCTTCGGCGTCCGCCGTCGTCAGGGACGGGCAGGTTCCTGTTCCCTGTCGGTAACTTGACGTAGGGCGAATGAATGAGGAACGATGCACTGCAGTCATGCCCGCGACCCTGGGAGGAGTGTCATCGTGCTAGCCCGCAAGCGATCTCTGCGCGCTGCCCTGCTCACCGTCACCGCGCTCGTCGCGCTGACGTTGACGGCCGTTCCGAGTAACGCAACCTTCGCCAAGAAGTACGACCTGACGGTCTCGCCGTCATCGGTCGCGTCGGGTGCCACCGGCGTCTTCTCGGCCACCTACAAGAACGTGAGCCTGTACAAGCTGGGCTCGGTGGAGCTCACGATCCCGCCGGGATTCCAGAAGGTGAGCGCCACCACGTCGAGAGGGACGATCAGCCAGACCTCGACCAAGGTGACGGTCAAGAACCTGAACCTCTCGCTCTATTCCACCTTCACGATCTCGGTGACGGCGACGGCGCCGTGCGGCACGCCCACCGGGTCGTGGGCTTCGGTCGGGAAGACGACGAATGACTTCAGCGGGTCGGTCAACTTCGCCGTGAACAATCCCGGGGAACGCCCAGAAGACCACCGTGACCGGCACCTGCTCGCTCCAGTTCGTCAACCAGCCCGCCGACACCGGCGTCGGTGACCCGATCAACGCTCCGGGTGGCGTCAGCGTCCGCGCCCTGAACGGCGCCTCCCAGCCGGTCAGCGGCGTCAATGTCGCGATGGCTGCCACCCCGGGCGGTCACCTCTCCGGTACCAGCCCGGTCGCGACCAGCGGCAGTCCCGCAGCGGCCGCCTTCACCGACCTGGCGCTGGATGCAGCCGGCACCTACACGCTGACCGCGTCCGCCCCGAACTTCACTTCGGCCACCTCGAACCCGTTCGACGTGGCGGGTGCGGTCCTCGGATGCGACGCCGACGGTGGCGACAGCTACCCGACGCAGTTCGGTGGTTCAGCCGACAGCGTCGACCTCGAGCGCCAGACCGGCGCGTGCGATGAGGACATCCCGATCACCATCACGGTGACCGATGACGCCGTCGAGATCCAGAAGCCCTTCATCGAAGGTTCGGCGTTCCGGATGACGATCGAGTGGGTCGCCGAAACGGCCGTGAACCCCGTGCCGCCGACGCAGATCGCCTACGCCGGCGAGGATGGCTCGCACGCCATGGAGTTCTGCGTACGCCGACGGCGACGACGGTGACAACTACCCGGACCTGCCGTCGGGCGAGTTCTGGTGCATCACCAACCAGACCGTGACGTTGTTCGAGACCGGGCCCAACGCCGGGATGCTGCAGCTCAGTGAGAGCTACTTCGGAGCGGGCGACCCCCGGCTCACCCGCTAGCTCGACGGCACCGCGATCCGGACCACGCCGAGGCCCTCCAGCAGGGCCTCGGCGCTCCGGCGTCGGTCATCGGTCCCCTCGTCGGGGAACAGGTCGGCCCATGCGAGTTCGGTGAGGGCCCGCTCGAACGACGATCCCTCCTCCTCGGCTCGCTCGAGGCTGAGGCCGAGCGCCTCCTGGGAGGCGTCGCGCGCTCCCAGCCGTCCCGAGCCCCACGCCCCGGATCCGCTGCACCAGTGCGCCATCGGCGCCGTCGGCCACGAGTTCGTCGGCCGACGCCAAGGCCTCACTCCACTTGCCTTCCAGCATCGCGTGCTCGGCCTGCCAGCCGCGGACCTGCTCCACCTCGCGGTCGGCACGCTGCGCGGTGAACGAGGCCGACGCCTCTTCGAGCAGCGCCTCTCCGTCGCTGCCCTGACTCGCCCGGCTCAGCACCCTGCCGAGGTAGGCCGTGGCGTAGGCGGCCAGGTTCTCCTCCTTGGCGCCGCGGGCGACGCGCAGGACCACGCGGAGCCGCTCCTCGGCTTCGTCCCAGCGCCCCTGATCTGAGAGCACCTCCGCCACGTTCAACATGCCGCTGGCGGCGTGGACCGGGTCGCCGAGCCGCTCCTTGGTCTCGATGAACCGGTCGTAGAAGCCGACCGCCTCCTCCCAACGCCCCTGGAAGTAGGCGAGCGCCCCCATGCTGTTGTGGACCGAGGCCGCGGCGTTGAAATCGCCGATCGACTCGTAGTACTCGAGCGCCTCCTCGAGATGCGTCGCCTCGTCGTAGCGGCCGAGGTCGAGCAGGGCCCAGTCCATGACCACGTAGGCGTCGGCGCGCGCCTTGCGATCGTCCACCGAGTCGGCCTCCCGGATCGCGTCCAGGCTGATCCGCACGGATTCCTCGGCGCGGCCCTGGAGATGGCGTGCCGCCGCGAGCGAGACCGCGGCCTGGGCCCGCAGCTCCGTGGCTTCGGCCGAATCGATCCCTTCCAGCTCGGTCGCGATCTTGCGCGCGCGCCGCACCACCAGATCCGGCCGGCCCACGCGTTCGGCGACGTAGGCCTCGCGCAGCAGCAACCTGGCTCGCCCGACGGGATCGGCGTCGTGCATCTTCCGCGCCTCGGCGAAGATCCGGGTGGCTTCGTCGAGTTCACCGGCGCGCAGCAGCATCTCGCCCAGCGCCTCGGTGACGTCGGCGAGATCGTCCTCGGCGACGGAGCCGGCCTCGGTCTTGCGGGCGGCATCCAGCGCCCGTCGATAGAAGCGCGCCGCCTCCGAGGGAACGGCGAGATCACGCGCACGGTCGCCGGCCAGCCGGCCGTAGACCCACGCCTTGTCGAACCGCCCCGCCAGGTACGAATGCAGGGACAGCGCCTCGGTCTCCTCCTCCACGCCGCCGGGTTCGCGTTCGAGGTGGTCGACCGCCGCGATGTGCAGCGACCGCCGGAGTCGGAATGGCAGCCCTTCGTACGCCGCATCGCGCAACAGCGCTCGACGGAACCGGATGTAGCCGTCGCCCTCCTGCTCGAAGAACTCCGAGAGGCGCTCCCAGGTGGCGGCGTCGGGCTGCGGCGAGTCGTTGTCGAGGACCCAGCCGAGCGCCTTGATGGGCACGCTGATGCCCAGCACCGATGCGCGGCGGACCAGCGCGCGGTCCTGCGGAGCCAGGCGATCGATCCGGGCCATCGCCGCAGACTCCACCGAGTCCGGCAACCCCTCGGCCCCGCCCGTGGCGGCGGCGGCCAGCACCAGGTCATGCAGGAACTGGGGGTTGCCGCCCGATCGTTCCACCACCGTCGTCAGCGCGTGGGGTGGCAGCGGGTGCAGTTCGGCAACGGCGCCACCGAGCTGCATCGCCCCCTCGGCCGACAGAGCCTCGGGTTCGACGATCACGGAGTCGGACGTGACGTCGTGCGTGAACCCCTTCGCCCCCGGACGCCGGCTGACGCAGAAGAGCCAGGGGCGGCCGTCGAGATGATCGGCGATGTAGCCCAGCAGGTCGGCCGACGCGTCGTCCATGTGGTGGACGTCTTCGATCTCGATCAGCGCCGGCTCGTCCAGGATCAGATCGAGGAGCGTGGCGACCGATTCGTGCAACCGGGCGCGCAGGAACTCCTCGCCCAGCATCTCGACCTCCTGGGTCGCGGGGATCTCGATACCGAACGGCCGTCCGATGAGCGGCAACCATGGGAGCAGCTCGGGATCGGCGTTCGCGACGGTGGGGTACAGCCGGTCGAGCACGACGTCGTCGGGATCGTCGTACCCCAGGTCGAGCAGCTCCCGCAGCAGTTCTCGCCACACCATGTACGGCGTGGACGCGGTGTAGGCCTCGCAGGTGGCCCGCAGCAGGATCAACCCTTCGGAGCGGCCACGGACCTCTTCGAGCAAGCGCGTCTTGCCGATCCCGGGCTCCCCGACGACCTGCACGAGGCGCCCCTCCCCGGCGCGGGTCCGCTCGAGAGCGGCGTCGAGCACCGCCATCTCGGCGTCCCGCCCCACGAGCGAGAACCGTTCCAGCGGGGCTTCGCGCGATCGCGATCCCGTCGCCGCTCCCAGCGACCACGCATGGACGGGCTTGCTCTTGCCCTTCACCGCGAATGGCTCGAGTTCGGTCACCTCGAACCGCGTGTCCGAGTGCTCCAACACCTCGGCCGTGGCGTAGATCTCGTTCGCGCCGGCCTGGGCCATGAGCCGGGCGGCCAGGTTCACCCCGTCCCCCATCACCGTGTACGTCCGCCGGTACCACGGGCCGATGTCGCCGGCGAACACGCCTCCGCGGTTCACGCCGATGCCGAGGGGCAGCGGCAGGTCGGCATCGGCGATCCGCCGGAGCGTGAGCAGCATGCGCTCCTCGTCGCTGCCGGTGTTGACCGGCGCCCCCGAGGTCAGGATCATCTTGCCGCCGTCGGTATCCACGTCGGTGCCGAGGAAGCACACCCCTTGCTCGTCGGCGGCCATCTGCACGCAGCTCACCATCGCGTGGAGCGCCGCGGCGGTCTCGTGGGAACCGTGCTTGGCGAGCATCTCATCGGTCCCGCCGAACCGGAGGAACGCCGTGACCACCTGCCGGTGCTCGGGGGCGCCTCCGCCCGCGGCCACGTGGGCACGCAACACGCCCGACAGACATCCGGCGATCGTGGCGGCCGCCAGATCCGGACGGGCCTCGTCCTCGACCGGTTCCACCCCGGAGGGTTCCCGGATGAGCAACGAGCCCGGCCCTTCGGCCAGGCCGAGGCATCCTTCGGGCAGCAGCGCCGCCATATCCCGGCTCACGCGGATCTGGCCCGCGATCGCTTCGTGCTCCATCAGCACCGTGTGCGTCCAGGCCGGGCCGGCCACGATCAGCTCGCGGTGAGAATCCCCCACGAGGAAGAAGTCGAACGAACCGCTGTGCGCGCCCACCGACATGCGCAGCTGGATCTTGGCGCGCGGCAGGTTGATCTTGCCGACGGTCCGCAGGGTGGTGCGCATCCCCACGGCGGACGCGCCGGCCCGAGCAGCGTGTCCCTCGCCCGAGAAGAACAGCAACAGCGCGTCGCCGCCGAACTTGAGCAGGCCGCCACCGTTCGCGTAGGCCACGGCGAGCAGCTCGGTGAAGCAGGATTCGATCGCCTCGGTGACCTGTTCGGCGCCCTCCTTGCCCTTGCGGGCCAGCTTCTCGGACAGTTTCGTGAAGCCGGAGATGTCGACGAACACGACGCTGCCCTCGAGCGTCCACGCGGGCTGGTCCGGCGCATGCGCGAGCTGACGCATGAGGATCCGGGGGACGTACGGAGCGAACGCGTCAACCCCGACCTCAGAGACCGCATCCAGACCTACCGTCGTGGACACACCGTGACGTTACGGCGTGGGCGGCCCACCACCAACCAGGAGGCCGAAGCCGATGCGCTCGGACGGGCGTCAGCTCACCAGCACCTTGCCGCACATCCCGGTGCAGTTGCCACCGCTCACGTTGCCGTGGATCGTGCAGTAGAACCGGAAGGTCCCAGAGCTGTTGAACACCCGGCGGACCGAATCACCCTGCGCGATCGACCGGCGGTAGCTCCAGTTCCCGCCGTAGGCCTTCACGACGTGGGACCGGAACACCGCGCGCCACTTCACTGCACCACCGCGATCGATGGATACGGTCGCCGGACGCCAGCGGCTCCCGTCTCCTCGCACGACGGTGACCGCCGAGGCCGGCACCGCCGTGGCCAGCACCATGACCGTGGCCGCGCACGCGACGATGCGTGCCCGGCGACCGACAACACTCGACATAGGGCCCCCCTTAGCGGATCCGACGTGAACAACCGTAGTACGGACGGGAACCCGGACCGGTTCGTGCGTTCCGAAGGGAAGCGCCAGAGCGTCCAGTTCACGGGCTCCGTCCCGGCCAACCCGGGATTTGCTCTTGAGCGAACCCCTCGGCTACCGTGCGCGCATGGCTTCAGACGATGCGTTGACCCCTGCACTGTCCGAGGCGCGCCAACGGCGCGCCACCTTGCACGATGCGCTCGTGCACCTGGAGATCGCGATCTCCTCGCCGGCGACCGCCCGCATCCCGGAATGGACCGAGCTGGTCTCCAAGGAGATGATCGGGGTCCGCGACGCGTTCGAGCAGCACGTGCTGGTCACGGAGAAGCCCGGCGGGCTGTACGAGGAGATCATCATGCGGGCGCCGCGCCTGGACGGCACGGTGCGCCGGCTGAAGGACGAGCATCCCGAGATCGGCGAGAAGATCGGCGTCATGGTCGAGCGGCTCGAGAAGGCCGAGATCGGCTCGCCGAGCTGGCCGCTGGACGACGCTCGCGACGATCTCCAGCGGTTGATCGGCACGGTGATCCGTCACCGCCAGAAGGGCGCCGACCTCGTCTGGGAGGCCTACAACGTCGACATCGGCGGCACCGAGTAGAACTCTTTCTTCGCGCTACCGCCTTCGGCTGCTTGAGCGCGGACCCCTTGGAGGCGTCCTGCCGTAGGCTTCCGCCATGGCTCGCATCGCGCTCGGGCAGCTGAACCTCACCGTCGGTGATCTCGCCGGCAACGTGGCGCGCATGGCCGACGCGGCGGCGCGCGCCACCGAAGCCGGGGCCGACCTCGTGGTGTTCCCGGAACTCGCCATCACGGGGTATCCCCCGGAGGACCTCGTCCTGCGCAGGGAGTTCGTCCAGGAGAACCTGGATGCGCTGCAGGCACTGGCCGGCAAGACCGCGAGCGGGTGCCAGGTGATCGCCGGGTTCGTCGATCGCAGCGAAGCCGGCATCCACAACGCGGCGGCGTTGCTGTCCGGTGGCGGGATCGCCGCTCGCTACCACAAGATCCAGCTCCCGAACTTCGGCGTGTTCGACGAACAGCGCTACTTCGAGCCCGGTACCGATGTGACCACCGTGGAAGTGGGCGGCCAACCGTGCGGGATCACCGTGTGCGAGGACGCCTGGCACGACGGGCTGCCCTTCGCGCGGCTGGCGGGCGTGCCGCTGATCGTGAACATCAACGGCTCGCCGTACCACCGCGGCAAGACCGAGGAGCGCGCCGACATCCTCCGTGACCGGGCGCGCCAGACCGGTGCGTTGATCGTCTACGTGAACGCCGCCGGCGGCCAGGACGAGCTGGTGTTCGACGGGGGGTCGATGGTGGTGGCTCCCGACGGTGCGGTCCGTCATCGCGCCTCGATGTTCTCCGAGGACCTGCTGATCGTGGATCTGACCGGCGAGGCCTCGTTCGCCGACGTTCGGCCCGCTTGGCCGGTGGGCGCCGCGGAGGTGTACGGCGCGCTGGTCGTGGGCCTGGGCGACTACGTGCGCAAGAACGGGTTCGGCGAGGTGGTCCTGGGGCTGTCGGGCGGGATCGACTCGGCGTTGACCGCGACCCTGGCCGTCGACGCGCTCGGCGCCGATGCCGTGCGGGCGGTGGCCATGCCGTCGCCGTTCTCCTCACCGGAGAGCGTCGAGGACGCCGAAGCGTGCGCCAAGGCGCTGGGCATCCGCATCGACACCGTGCCGATCACGCCGGTGTTCGACGCGTACCGTCATTCGCTCGCGGAGCTGTTCGCCGGCAAGCCCGAGGACGTCACCGAGGAGAACCTGCAGGCGCGGATCCGGGGCAACCTCTTGATGGCGCTGTCGAACAAGTTCGGCTCCATGGTGCTGGCGACCGGCAACAAGAGCGAATACGCGGTGGGCTACTCGACGCTCTACGGCGACATGGCGGGCGGGTTCGCACCGATCAAGGATGTGCCCAAGACCTTGGTGTACGAGCTGGCGGCCTGGCGGAACGCGCAGCCGGGTGACCCGTCGCCGATCCCGGAGCGCACGATCACGAAGCCGCCGAGCGCCGAGCTGCGGCCCGACCAGAAGGACACCGACTCGCTGCCCGCCTACGAGGTGCTCGATCCGATCATCGAGGCCTATGTGGAGTTCGACATGGGGGTTGACGACATGGTCGGCGGCGGGTTCGAACGCTCGATCGTGGAGCGCGTCGTGGCGATGATCGACCGCAACGAGTACAAGCGTCGCCAGGCGGCGCCGGGCGTGAAGATCACCCCGAAGGCGTTCGGGCGAGACCGGCGGATGCCGATCACGAACCGCTACCCGGGCTGAGGTTCGTAGAATCCTTCGGAGCCATCGGGCCCGTAGCTCAGCCTGGTTAGAGCAGGGGGCTTTTAACCCTCGTGTCGCAGGTTCGAATCCTGCCGGGCCCACGCATGGCGGATGTCCGTGTTGCCGGGCATCCCGATCTCGAGATGAGGGAATCACTCCTCGGCCGCCGACCTCGATCGCATATCGCATCCGGTATCGGCGATCCTTGCGGGCCGCCTCAGCACTTGCGACGAAGGCAGAACCACCCGAAACGGTCGCGTTCGATGCAGGCGTGGAACGAACTCCCGCACCCCGAGCACCGATAGAAATGGCCACCGCACGCACATCCGCCCTTGCTGATCGGCTCGCATCGCACACGGCACGGCGGCGGCTTCACATGCGCGGAGGCCCGGCCCCCGCCGGCTCCGGCCACCACGGAGAACCCGGCCAGGGCCGCGCCCGCCGTTCGCGTGATGAACCCGCGCCGGGTGAGGGGCGTCCGCGTGCCCGATCGATCAGCCATCGGCCGCCCCCGTCACGATCCGCAGTCCTTCGGCGTCGGCGATCAGCGCCCGTACGTCGTCCAACGTCAGTGGGCCGCCCTGCGCCGCGACGAACCCACCCTCGTCGATCACGAACGCATGCGGACTCACCTCGGTGCGGAACGCCTCGGAGACCTCGGAGCCCTGTTCCACCCCCACGATCACCCGGCCGGCGGCGGGCACCCACGCGGCAGGCGTCGCGCTCGCCACCCCTCGACCCACGATCACGACCGGTATCAGGCGGTCGCTCGACGCGGCCTCGATCACCTCGGGCACCAGCGCGTCGCAAGCCCGGCAGTCGGCGTCGGCGAACAGGACCAGGTGCCGTTTCCCCCGCATCGCGGAGGACGACACCGCCGCGCCGCCACCCTCGGCGAGCTGCCACGACGGAGCGACCGCGCCCACGGGCAACCCATCGGCGAGGTGCACCGGTCCGCTCTCCTCTTCGAGGGCCGCCACCCGCCCACGGAGGGCGGCCAGTTCCCGCACGGCGCCGGCGAGCGCGAACGCGAGCCACAGGACGACGGCCGCCAGCAACCCGATCGCCACCCATCCCCACACGTTCACGGCGACCCCTCCTCGCCCGCGGTCACGGGATCGACCGTGAGCGTCACCAGCAGATCGTGGAGCTCCCGCATCACTCGCGCCAGGCCCGAACCCTGCCGCGCCATCACGTACAGGCTGAACGCCCTGCCGTTCACCGAGAAGAACCGCTGGAGCCCGGCGCGCCCCTCCTGTGCCCGCTGCAGGGCTCGGGGATCGAGGTCGTCCACCCCGAACTCGGGCACGCCTTGCGGCGCGTAGAGACCCACGTCGGCGAGCGAGGGGTCGAACTCGACCAGCGAGGCCACCACCTGCGAGCGGCGGAGCTTCTCGGATTCCTCGACGGCATACGTGTTGCGCGTGACCGGCATGGCGTCGTTCGTGAGCCGCACCACGGGCAGGTTGATCGCCGGCGGCGGCAGGTCGGGCACCCACATGCGGGCTTCCCACCCCGACGGCACGCGGAGCGACAGGCCGTGGTCCGCGATCGTCACCATCGCGCCGCTCCTGCGAGCGAGAGCGCCGCCAGTGCCGCGCCGCCTGCCAGCGCCGCCTTGCGCGCCGGAGCGGCGAGCCGCCCGAGGATGCCGTCGACCCGGAGCAACTGGTCCGGCCGGCGGACCCGTGCCACGGCGAACACGGGCAGCGACCTCGCGAGCCCGAACACCAGCCCGATGATCGCCCCGGCACGCAGATCGGCGGTGAGGAAGGCCGCGAACCACGTCGAGTACACGGTGGAACTCGTCACGATCGTCACCACGCCCGTGCCGAGTTGCAGACCGTAGCCCAGGCCCCAGACCCATCCCCGGTAGGAGGTGCGCCAGTCTTCATCGACCTGCCGATGGATCGTGGGCAGGTGCAGCCCGAGCGCTCCCAGATCGAGCGCCAGTCCCAGCAACACCACGAACGCCAGCAGCGCGAACCGCATCTCGAGCTCGAGGCCACTCACAACGAGGGACCCGGCCCACCCGAACACCGCTCCCGTGATGAGACCGGCCAGGATCGAGCCCAGCAGGTAGGCGCTCACCGTGAGCCACCACCTGGAACCCCGGCCCCGCTCCCCGAGCGGAGTGATGCTTCCCAGCATCGATACGCCTCAGGGCGACCAGGTGGCGCGCAGCCCGGCCACCACGGCCAGTCCGATCCCCACCACCGTCAACGGTTCCATCGGGTCCCTCCGTCTTTGGCTCCGTCATGGCGTTCGCATCTCGGCTTCCCGCCGCGCGAGTTCCTCGTCGGCGATCGCGTCGGTCAGCAACGACCGCACCTGCTCCCACGACGTCGCGGCCCCCTCGGAGCGCACCATCGCGTCGGTGCCGTCGACGAAGCAGAAGTACGGCGACATCGTGATGCCGTAGGCCTCCCACGCCTCGGAGGAATGCACCACGAGCACGTCGGCGGGCGCGAGTTCGAGCAATTTCGACGGGCTCTCGAACTCCCGATCCTTCACCACCACGACGAGCCGTGCCTGTCCGGGAAGCGGACGCCGCACCTCGGGCCTGAGCCCGTCCCAGAACGTGCGACAGGTCAGGCAGCCGCTCGAGAGGAACGCCACCAGCGTGGGCCGGCCGGTGGCCATCGTGATCGCCACCGTGTCGCCCTGGAGCGTGCGGCCGCCGATGTCGTGCGCCTGCGTCACGGCGCCGCTGGGCGCCGGAAGGTAGGACGGCACCGTGGTGGTGTTCGGGTCGACCGTTGCCTCCGGGGCCCCGCGCTCGAGCCGCACCATGGTCCGGCCGTGTTCGTGCGACTCCTCGCCCTCGGGTTCCGGCAGCCGGCGAAGGACCTCGGCGTGGCTGCGAAGGAGCGAGACCACCACCACGGCGAGCAGCGCCAGCACGATCGTCTCGATCACGACGACGACGGTGAGCACCGAGGTGGCATCCATGCGCTACAGGCACCCCGCGTTGTGCGTGCAGGTGAACTGGTCGACGGCGCCCGAGCAGTTGCAGTTCAGGCAGTCGATCCGGCACGGGATGATGCACGTGATCAGCCGGCACATGATCGGCGTCACGTACGGGATCTGCGTGTTGCACTGGCCGTAGCGGAACACCACACAGCAGGTCTTGAAGTTCTGACAGTCGTTGCTGCCGCAGTGGCACCCGCCCTGACACTGCGTGCCCGGGTTCGCCGAGCAGTCGAGGTAGTAGCGGATGTTCGTCGTGTTGCACAGGCCCGAGCTGCCGTAGTTGCACTGCCACCAGCCGCCGACGAACGTGTTCGGCGGACATCCCAGGTTGGACCCACCGGGGAGCGTGCAACAGAACGCCGTGTAACCCGCGCAGCACTTGCTGCCGGCGGGACACGACGAGCAGGTCCGGCGGATCAGGGCATCCGCGGTGACGGGCCGGCTCGCGTAGGCGAGCGGCGCAACGACACCGGCAGCCGCCGCGGCAGCGATGCGCGCCGGCCTGCGACCGCGGCCGGGACCGCGACGGGAGGCCAGGCGCATGGCGCCGTGCAGGACCCTCGCCGTCATCCGACCTCGTCCCCGGGGGGCGGTTCAACGCCGGGCCACAGGCTCGGGTGGCCCGGCCCGATGCCCGCCGATGCGAGCGCTTCTTCCGCCCGGGCGTGATGGTCACGCGGCTCGTGCTCGTGCCCTTCGTGGGGCGCGGGCGGGATCCAGGCGCGCCAGGCCTCCGGCGCTTCGGTCACGGCGACCAGGACGAGCCACCCGGCCAGGACCAGCCCGGGAACGACCACGAGCGTCGCGGTTCCCAGGTCGCCGATCCAGGTGACCAAGCCGGGTCCGTCGACCATCGCGAACGCGACCCCGGAGAGCGCCGCGATCAGGTTGAGCACCAGGTGCAGGCGGCTCGGAGGGACGGCCTTCGTGCCCGCGCATCCGCAGGAGCCTGCGTCGGGATGCACCCACAACACGAACCCCAGGAACCCCGCGAAGGCCAGGTAGACGCCCGCCATCGCCAGGGCCGGAACCATGCCGCCGATCAGCAGCGCGCCGGCACCGACGGCGATCTCGACGGTTCCCACCCCGCGGGCGATCCCATCGGAGGCAGGCCATCCCACGTCGAGGAGCGCCTGGGCGGTGGGACGGGGGCGGGCGAGCTTGGCGGCTCCGGCGGCGGCGAGCAACCCGGCGGACAGGAAGAAGATGGGGGCGAGCGCGTCGGGCGTCACGTTCGTCGAGGCTACCGGCGCGCTCGGGGGTGGTCAACCGAGCCACCCGCCGTGGTCTAGGATGCCCGCGATGATCTCCCCCCGAGCGCGCCGGTACGGAGCCGCACCCGCGATCATGGCGTCGCTGCTGATCTCGCTCGGCGCGACATCGGCCTCGGCGGGCGCCACCTGGAGCGAGCCACGGACGGCCGCGGCCCCCTTCAGCTGGTCGCCGGGCAAGGCGCTCGCCTCCTCCTCGGCGTTCGTGTTGTCGGCCTGGGCCAGCGACTGCCCGCCGCCGAAGGGCGCCTGCGCGACGAACCACGGCCCGCGCATGGGGGTCTTCGTCCAACGCGCCAGGAGCGACACGGTCGGCCTGAAGTGGAGCAACCCTCGCCGCGTGAGCCCCGGGAACGTCCAGGCCGAGCGGGCCACGATCGCCGCCCGCGGCACCCGCGTGATCGCCGGCTGGGTCACCCAGACCAAGGTCACGGGCTACCAGCCCGGCGCGCGGCGCGTGTTCTGGGTGCGACGGAGCCGCGACCAGGGCAAGCACTGGGGAGCGCCGATCCGGCTGTCGGCCGCGAAGGGGCGGGTCGACTACCCGAGGGTGGCGCTGGCCGGCGGCCGGGCGTTCGCGGTCTGGACCGACGCCAAGACCGGGAACATCCGGCTGGCCACGAGCACCGACGGCGGCGCGCACTGGTCGACCAAGACGATCGGCTCGACGAACGCTCACGCCGGACGACCTCGCGAAGGTCGCTCCGGCCTCCCCGACCTCGGCGCCAGCGGCCAGAACCTCGCCATCACCTGGTACACGAACGACCAGGGCCGCCAGGTGGTCCTCACCTCGGCGAACGGCGGTGCCGATCTCGACGCCGGTTCCACCCCGATCGTGCTCGCGAACACGAGCCCGCCCAACGGGATCCGGTACGCGGGAGCCGCCGGCGCGAGCGACGAGGCCTCCAACCGCGTGGCCGTCGCCTACTCGACCTCCTCGGGGATCGAGACCAGGGTGTGGGACGGCGTATCCCTCGGACCGGGATCGACCGTGGTCTCGTGGCCCCTGGCGGCCGACGGGCAGACCTACGCCAGCGGCTACGGCCCCGCCGTCCTGCCCAGTGGGTCGGATGATCTCATGGTGGCCTTCGCAGGATGCCGTGCCAGGCCGATCGGCAACCCGTGCGACACGTTCGACCCGGCCGCGAGGGTCGACATCGTGGTGGTCACCTCGAACGACGACGGAGGCGGCTGGGGATCGGCCAACGCCATCACCGACAGCGCCAAGCAGCCCTACCGCACCAACGCAGAACCCTCGCTCGCCCTGAGCGGGTCGAGGTTCCGGCTGAGCTTCGACCGGTACCAGTCGACGTTCAAGGACTACCGCGTCTGGATCCGGTCCTCGGCGTAGCCGTGTCGGTGGGCCGGGCTACCGTCCGGTTGGATGCGCCACCTCCTGGTCGACGGCCCGCGGAACCGCACCTGGACGTTCGAGGTGCCCACGCATCGGCGCGAGCGCGTCCGCGGGCTCCGCGACCGGACGTGGCTCGCCCCCGACCACGGGATGCTGTTCGAGCGGTGCAGGTCGGTCCACACGGTGGGCATGCGGTTCGTGATCGTCGTGGCATCGCTCGACCGTGAGGGTCGGGTGATCCGCGTTCGAACGATGCGGCCCCGTCGCCTCATGGTGCCCAGGCCAAGGGTGCGATCGGTGCTCGAGTGTCGTGCGGACGCCGACGTGAGAGCGGGCGACCGCTTCGACGTGGTGCGAGGGCTGAGCGCCGCCGGGGGGAAGCCTCCGGCGGCACTCAGACCGTCGCGGTGATGAGCACCTTCACGAGGACCCCCAGGACCGTCGCCGCGATGGCGACGAACGCTGCCGCGGCGTACGGACCCCACGCGGGGACCGCTACGGGCTCCTTACGAGCCGGGTCAGGTCCCACCAGACCGAGCCACTCCAAGACGATGCGCATCATGCCCAATGTTCGGCCGCTGAGCCGCCTCGGTTGAGTGGCTATACTCTGTCGGCTGCCTTCCAGGCCGGTAGCCTCGGGTTGACGCCCCCATCGTCTAGCGGCCTAGGACGCCGCCCTTTCAAGGCGGAAGCACGGGTTCGAATCCCGTTGGGGGCACGCAGCACACGCATCACCCATATGCGCCCGTAGAGGAGTCCGGCCGTCCTCACCTCCCTGTCAAGGAGGAGATCGCGGGATCGAAGCCCGTCGGGCGCGCACACGGGGAGGCGCCGGCCATCTGGCCGGCGCCTTCGTCGTTCCTGGCGTTGCCTCAGGACCGGTGGGTGCGGTGGTCCCGGCGGCCATCGTGGCGTTGCCCATGGGACGCGCTCGCCATGTGCCGGCGTTCGCGCCGCAGCGTGCGCCGCTCCTTGTTGACCTCGTGGCGCGCCTCGCGTCGGTCGTGCCGTTCGATCGCGGTGACGCCGGGGGTCGGGATCAGTGAGACCTCGGACACCGACGCGCCGCTCGGGTACGGATCGTCGTCCGGCGCCACGACGAACGGCAGCACCATCACGCCGTGATTGGTGGACAGGTAGCCGATGTCCCCCTTCGTCACCGGTTGCCGCACGATGATCACGAAGCGATGCAGGCCCGGCGCCAGGTTGGACCACGACACCGGCTCGGTGACCACCTTGTCCGCCGTCCTCGGCTCGAAGCTCTTCGTCACCACCGGTGTCGCCGGCCCGGTGTGGAACGAGGGATCGAGGAAGATGTCGTAGCCCACGAATGGCACCGTCTTCACCGAACACGACCCGCAGGTGTCCGATCGAAGGATCAGCGGCATGTTCCATGTGTCGGTCGGTGCGAACGCGTCGTTGGGGATGGGCTCGCCGTAGAGCACGGTGCCGTAGGCACCGGGCTGGCCTTTGCCGGATCCGAACCAACCCACGGCCTCGGTGTTGTCGGTGTAGTTCTGCCAGGGCGCCGAGCAGTCGAAGCCCCGTTCCTTGATGCAGGTGGTGAGGTCGATCGGCACACGCAGTCCGGCGCGAGCACGCATCACCTGCTTGCCGTTGACGAAGATGCCGCCGAACGCGGTGATCCGCAGCTGCTTGTTCATGCCCAGTGTCGTGAACCCGTGCTGGTAGAAGTCATCGCGCGGGATGCGCGGGGAGTCGTGCAGGTCGATCAACGGCCCGCCGGTTTCGTTCAGGCCGCGCCCGTCGAAATGGATCGTCGTCTCGCACAGGTTCCCGGCCGTGCAGGTCAGGAACGACCGGTTGCCCCCGAGGATGAACTGGTCGACCAACACGTCACGGCCGTAGGAGTTGCGTCCCCGGATCTCGACCTCGTTGATCTTCACCACGGTGCTGGGGTTGACCGCCGGGATGTTGGCGCCCAGGTGCAGTCGGAGCCGTAGGTCCAGACGCATGTCCTGGTTCGACACGGCGCCCACCGGCGCGCAGGTCTCCAGGTGGGTGTGTCCGGTGCTGCGTCCAGGCTGAGCACCCAGCGGCAGGAACCACTCCTGGGCCTCCAGCGGGATCCGGCGTTCGGGGTAGCTGGCGTCGGGCGCGAAGGTGTCGTGCCAGCCGCCACCCGCGGCGCACTGGTCCGACAACGAAACGTTGGGCGACACGGCTCAGCTCGGACGGTCGTTCGTTCCGGGCGCTCGCCACCTGGGGCACGACCACCACGGCGGTGAGCAGGGCCATGCCGAGCACGGCGGCCGTCGTTCGTCGGATCTGCAATGCGGGACTCCCTGGTGTCCGGACCGGCCCCCGTTCCTCTCCGGCGACGCGCCGTGGGGCCGACTGGGGATGTGTCGACCCCCGAGCGGAGGAGCTTGAGGGCGTATCCTCCGCCGATGGGCGATGCCATCGATGCCGCGAACGCACCGACCGCCAAGGGGTTCATCGAACAGCTGACGCCGCTCGGCTCGACCGACGGTGTCAGAGCGGCACGGCGCTATCTCAAGCCCGTGCCGCAGGACACCGGGGACCTCGACATCGCGATCGGCGCGCGGATGGGCGACGTCTTCGCGCTGGCCAAGACGTGCACCGACATGCCGCTGGCCGAGGTGGAGATCCTGCTGGACTCCCCGGTCCACGAGGTCGCGGGTCGGCGCCGTCAGCATCATGGACTTCCAGGCGCGGAGGAAGCGGACCTCAGCGGAGCGGCGCAAGGAGCTGTTCGACCTCTACCTCCGCCGACACGACCGGATCAACACGTGGGACCTGGTCGACCGGAGCGCGCCGTACGTCGTGGGGGGATACCTGTTCGACAAGCCGCGCACCCCGTTGTACGAGCTGGCCCGGTCCGAGGTCATGTGCGAGCGGCGAACCGCCATCGTCGCCACCTACTACTTCATCCGGCAGGACGACACCGCCGACACGTTCACCATCGCGGAGATGCTGGTCGACGACGAGGAGGATCTCATCCAGAAGGCGGTGGGTGGATGGGTGCGCGAGGCCGGCAAGCGAGATCCGCAAGCGCTGCTCGACTTCCTGGACCGGTTCGCGGCGACGATGCCGCGAACGACGCTCCGCTACGCCGTCGAGCACCTGAACGAGGCTCAGAAGGCCCACTACATGGGCCTGCGCGGGCAAGGCTAGATGCCGACCAGGGCGGCAGTCAGGACGTCCGGCCACAACGCCAGCTACATTTGAGGTGCCATGTCATTCGAATCCCTCATGGAGACTCGCAGCGCGCGTGAGTACGCGGATTTCGTGCTCCCCTCCATCCGGCCGGGGGATCGAGTGCTCGATGTCGGATGCGGACCAGGTTCCATCTCCGTCGGCATGGCGGCGGTGGCTGCTTCGGTCACGGGCGTCGATCTCGATCACGCCGAGTTCGCAGGCGCGCGTGAGTTCGCGAAGAGGGAGCAGATCGAGAACGTCACGTTCGTCGAGGGGTCCATCTACGATCTCGAGTTCCCCGATGCCTCCTTCGACGTCTGCACGTGCTTCTCCATGCTCGAGGTGGTGGAACGGCCACTGGAGGGATTGCGGGAGGTCTTTCGCATCCTCAAGCCCGGAGGTGTCCTTGCCGCGTCGTCTATCGAGTACGGGGGGTTGATCCTGGAGGGCCCGAGTGAGCCGCTGCTTCGCCGGTTCTATGACCTCCGACTGCAGATCTACGAGGCGCAAGGAGATGTGTGGCCGAACCGAGGTCGGCAGCTCCGTGGCCTTCTCATCGGTGCCGGCTTCATCGATGTCGAGGCGACAACGACGTACTTCAGCTACGGCACGGCAAGAGCGTGTTCGCTCGTTCGGTCTTCGCCAGGCCGCTGATTGTCAGGAGGACTGGTACGTCGAGAGTCTGGCGAAGTACGGCCTGGCCGACCTCGCGGAGATCGATGCGTTGAAGCGCGCTTGGCTCGCATGGTCCGAGTCCCCCGACGCCTTCGCCGCGTTCGCGTGGGGCCGCGCCACCGGTCAGAAACCCGTCTGAAATCGGCGTTTGCCGGACCCGACTCGGTCGACGAGTCGCTAGATTCTGGACACCCGGAATCGAGCCTGGTGGTGCCGTTCGCTAGGCGGTGCACTCGGTGTTCCGTTCGTAGGGAGCGGCACCGATCTGGCCGGAGACCTCCGTCTCCATCACCACCTGCGCGAGCACACGGATGCAGTCGTGTAGCAGATCTCGGTCGTTCTGCTCGAGCAGTTGCCGACGAGCTACGTCGATGCGATCCTCCGGTCCGAACGGGTGTCACCCAGTCGCCCCTGGTCGTATGGCGGAGCGGGGTCATACCATTTGCATCCAGCTACAAGGGATCCAGCGGTTCGCTGAGAGGGGCTTGAGAGGTGGGCACCGCGCATATCGAGAGTGGCCAAGCGCGGTCCTCGGTCGCCCATCGCAGGGATTCCGGCGCCTGCGTGCGGCTCCTCGACGGATTCGAAGGTCGAGAGGGACGCTACGTATTCGACCTCCCGGCAAACACGTCGCGTCATGGCGTTCCTCGCTCTCCGCGACGGACCGCTGCTCCGCGTCTTCGTAGCCGGCGCCTTGTGGCCGGACACTGTGAACGAGCGGGCCGCTGCAAGCTTGCGCTCGGCGTTGTGGAGGCTCCATCGCTCGGGACTCACCTGGTCCAGGCAAGCAGGGGTCGTCTGACGCTAGACAGCCACGTGCGGGTTGACCTGTGCGAGTTGGACGCGATCGCGGTGGCCGACGCGTGATCCACTCCGCCGACTCGCCTGGGAACGACCACGCCAGAGGGGAGGTCCGATGAAATCGCGAGTCCTCGCTGCTTTGCTCGTGATGACGTCCGCGCTTGTGGTGATCGGGTCGACCGCGATCACGGCCCCGGCCGTCGGCGCGGCCGAACGGCCGAACATCGTCATCATCGTGACGGACGATCAGCGTTGGGACGCGCTGCAGTCCATGCCGAACGTCAAAGCGCTCCTACGAAAACAGGGCGTCAACTACACCAATTCGTTCGTGCCGAACTCCCTATGTTGTCCCAGCAGGAGCTCGACCCTCACGGGTCTGCATTCACACACAACGGGCGTTTGGGGCCTCACCCCTCCGAACGGCGGGTTCAATAGCTTCAAGGACCAGACCACGATCGCAACCGTCCTGCACGAGCGAGCGGGCTATCGGACGATGCTCGTGGGCAAGTACCTCAACGGGTATCCCGAAGGTCACTACTCCTACGTCCCGCCGGGTTGGGACAGGTGGTTCTCCATCGAGAGCGGCGCGTACTACAACTACTACGCCGCGGACAACGGCCGAAGGAGCCCTTTGTACGGCAGCGCGCCTTCTGACTATTCGGGGCGGGTGCTCAAGAACGTGGCGCTCAGCTACCTCGCCTCGGTTCCGCACGACCAACCGTTCCTCCTGTATTTCGCGCCCTCCGCTCCCCACGCGGGGATCAAGACGGCCTACGCGGTGCCCGATCCGCGCGACGTCGACGCCCTGAAGTCGACCCTGACGCCCTACCGTCCGCCGTCCTACGGGACCAAGGATTCGGTGGCCGACATGCCCGCCTACATCCGGGCGGGGACCTGGAGCGCGGGCTCCGTCGACACGTTCCGGCGCCGGCAGCTCGAGTCCCTGATCGGCGTGGACCGCAGCATCGGGCAGCTCATGTCCCAGCTGCCCGCCAACACGCTGGTCATCTTCACGTCGGACAACGGGTACCTCTGGGGCGAGCACAAGTGGCATCGCAAGGAGGTCCCGTACGAGGAGTCGATCCGCGTCCCGTTGATCGTGCGGTGGGACGGGCATGTCCCGGCGGGCAGCACCGATCCAAAGCTGGCGCTCAACATCGACATCGCCCCGACGGTTGCTGCCGCCGCCGGCATCGACCCGACGAGCGTGCCACTCGGCCTTGATCGGAATGGGAGCCCGGTGCTCGCCCAGGGGCTGGATCTGTTCGGCGCAGCGGAACACGACGAGTTCGTAATCGAGCACTATGACAACTACCGTGCGGTTCCTCCGTACTGCGGCATGCGCACCGCCAACTGGATGTACGCGCGGTACTGGGACGGTCGTGAGGCTGATCCCGACAACGGGTTCGAGGAGCTCTACCACGTTGCGACGGACCCGTACGAGTTGCACAACGTCGCCTCGGACGCAGCATGGCATACCAACCTGATCCACCTGCGGGAGCGGGCGCAGGCGGCTTGCAGCCCTGCTCCTCCGTTCTACTCATGGGGCCCGTGACTCCATCGCCGACGGCGTCGTCACTCCCTTGTTCCTCATGCGCCCGACGGAAGCGGGTGAGCTGGAGTTCGCCCCCTCGCCCGCAAGAGAACACACAGGATGAAGGCCGCAGACTCAGGCCTGTATCGCTGGTACAACGACTACCGGCTCCCCGAGCACATAGGCGGAGGGCAGATCACGGTGCGCCTGCACCAGAACGAAGCCGATCGCAAGCGCAAGTTCAACCGGATCGAGAACGTTCGGCTATCCCGCCCTCGGACCCAGACTTCCCGCGCCTCTACAGGCGCCGGAACGACTCCGAATCGCTCAACCGGTCCTTGGAGGACACCTTGTTCCTCGGCAGGGCTCACAGCCTGGGATGGCGCCGTCAGCAGGTCGAGATGCTCGGCTGGGCCGTGATGGTCAACGCCCTCACGATGGCCCGCCACAGAGCGGCTGAAGGCCTCGAAGCGGCCGCCTGACTGCCTTCACTTCCGGCACCACCCGGCAAGGAATCAAGGCTGTCTCGGGGGCGTCCCCCAGGCCGATACGGCGTTACCGAGCCCGGACCCACCTCCACTCGCTACACTTCCACGCGCCGGTGAAGACCTCGGCGGCGGTGCTCGCCGGGGGGTCACCGGGCTTGGCCAGGTAGCTCAGTAGGTAGAGCACGCGGCTGAAAACCGCGGTGTCGGCAGTTCGATTCTGCCCCTGGCCACCATCGGAGGAACCGCGATCACCGTCGCGGTCAGTTCATCGCTTCGCGGCTGCCCACCTCGGCCCATCGACTCAACACGCCCTGGTAGACGTCGGCGGCTCGTGGGAACTCTTCGCGTTCCAGCGCCTCGAGCGCCTCGTGCACGTCGCGGGCGCTGTGGTCTTCGTCCAGCTCGTCCCACGTGAGCAACGCCGACAGGCCGCCGTAGTCGAGTTCCAACAGCGACGACGGATCGAACGCGTGCATCCACTGGTGCAGATCGACGATGAGATCGCTGATCGGCCCCAGGTCGGACCGGCGCAGCGGCACGACCGCCTGCTCGGCACGCCTGATCGCCCGTCTCGTCGTGGTGCGGTAGTGCAGGTGGGTGCCCCCCGCCTCGTCGGTGGTGAGCCGACGCTCCTCGTCGCGGAACAGCACGAACCACCGGATCGGCACGTGCCACGGACTCTGATGGCAGAACGGCACGGCGGAGGGGTCGTGCCGACGGAAGCGAGCCAGGTCTCTGGCGGCCCGGCGGGCCTCCTTCTTGGGCACGAACTGCTCCCACAGCTCCATCGGCTGGGCCTCGCGGAACGACAGCATCGCGGCCAGGACGCGCAGACGCAGTCGCATCGGGCTCACGTACGTGCGGCCGTCCACCACGCGGACCTCGGCGTGCTCGGCCCCGAAGGGCGCCAACAGCCCCAGCGACCCCACCGTTCGATGATCGGCGTAGCGCGGGCGGAGCGACTGCGCGGCGGGACCATCGAGCAGGTAACGCTCCCAATGGAGCTGCTCCTCGCGCTCGAACGCATCGAGCGGCTGGAACACCCTGAGGAACGCGCTGGGCACCATCGCCCCGAGCTTACCGCCGGCCGCCATCCCCTATGCTCTCGGCGTCCGACGAGGGGGCCCTGAAGTGACCCAGATACCCGAACACTGGCGTGGCACCGAGCCCCTGCAGGTCCTGGCCCCCGACGGAACGCCGGTCGGCGATACCGATGTCGGCCTCGACGAGACCGCCCTGCGCGGGATCCTGCGCTGGATGCTGCTGGCCCGGCGGCTGGACCGCGAATGCATCGCCCTCCAGCGTCAGGGCGAGCTCACGGTCTATCCCGGGTTCGAAGGGCAGGAGGCCGCGCAGATCGGCAGCGCGATGGCGCTGGGACCCGACGACTTCGTGTTCCCGACCTTCCGCGAACTCGCGGCGGCCCTGGTTCGAGGCGTCGACCCCGTGCAGTACCTCGCCTACCACCGAGGAACGTGGCACGGCGGCCCGTACGACCCCCGGGCCACGCGGTTCGGACCGATCTGCATCCCCGTCGCCACCCAGATCGTGCACGGCGTGGGCTACGCGATGGGCTTGAAGCTCGACGGCGCGCGCGCCTGTTCGATCGCCTACTTCGGCGACGGCAGCGCCAGCGAGGGCGACTTCCACGAGGGCGCCAACCTCGCGGGCGTGTTCACCGCCCCCGTGATCCTGTTCTGTCAGAACAACGGCTGGGCGATCAGCGTGCCCACCGCGAACCAGACCGCCGGGGAGATCTGGAAGCGCGCCGAAGGCTACGGGTTCCCGGGCGTCCGGGTCGACGGCAACGACGTGCTCGCGGTGTACCGAGCCACGAAGCAGGCCGCCGAGCGCGCGTACGCCGGCGACGGCCCGACCCTGATCGAAGCGCTGACCTACCGGATCGGCGCACACTCCACGGCCGACGACCCCGGGCGCTACCGCGACGATGCCGAGGTCGAGGCCGCGCGAGCGTTCGATCCGATCACGCGGTTCCGCACGTGGCTGGTCGCCGAAGGCATCGTGGACGAGGACACGATCGGCTCGTGGGGCGAGGAGATCGAGGCGCAGGTGCTGGCCATCCGCGAAGGCGTGATCACCCAGCCGGCGCCGCCGGTGGAGTGGATGTTCGACTGGACCTACGCGGATCCGCCGGCCACCCTGGCTCGCCAGCGCCGCGAGGTGGTCGGTGACTGAGATCACGATGGCCGGCGCCCTCAACGCGGCGCTGCGCGACGCGCTCCGCGATGATCCGCGGGTGCTGGTCTTCGGTGAGGACGTCGGCCGCTCCGGCGGGGTGTTCCGCGTCACCGACGGCCTGCAGACGGAGTTCGGGGCCGAGCGGGTGTTCGACACGCCGATCGCTGAAGCGGGGATCGCGGGTGCCGCGGTGGGTCTGGCGTTCGCCGGGTGGCGCAGCGTCGTCGAGATGCAGTTCGACGCGTTCAGCTACCCGGCCCTCGAGCAGATCGTCGATCACGTCGCCAAGATGCGCGAGCGCACGCGCGGGCGGGTCGACATGCCGATCGTGATCCGGATGCCCGCGTTCGGCGGCATCAAGGGCAAGGAGCACCACGGCGAGAGCCCCGAGACGTTCTACGTGCACACGGCCGGACTGAAGGTGGTGGCGCCCTCCGGCGCGCTGGACGCCTACCGCTTGTTGCGCCTCGCGATCGCCGATCCCGACCCCGTGATCGTCCTCGAGCCCAAGGCCCGGTACTGGTCGAAGGAGGACGGGGACCTCACCGTGGAGGGTCCCGGCATCGGCGAAGGGCTCGTGCTCCGGGACGGCGGGGCCTGCACGGTGTTCTCGTACGGGGCGATGGTGGCACGCTGCCTCGAAGCCGCGGAGACGGTGGCGGGCGAGGGCATCGAGACGCGGGTGGTCGACCTGCGATCGCTCTCGCCGCTCGACGTGGACCTGATCGCCGGCTGCGTGCGTGACACCGGTCGCGCCGTCGTCGTGCACGAGGCGCCGAAGACCCTGGGCCTCGGCGCCGAGGTCACCGCGCTGATCGTCGAGGAAGCGTTCGACTTCCTGGAGGCGCCGGTCGCCCGGGTCACGGGATGGGACGTGCCGTATCCGCCGGCGGCGCTGGAACACCACTACCTGCCCAGCGTGCCCCGCATCGCGGCGGCGATCCGCGAGACGGTGAAGTACTGATGAGCGGTCGGGTGTTCACGATGCCGGACCTCGGCGAGGGTCTCGAAGAGGGCGAGATCGTCGCCTGGCTCGTCGAGGTCGGCGACACCGTCGCGCTGAACCAGCCGCTCGTCGAGGTCGAGACCGCGAAGGCGGCCGTCGAGATCCCCTCGCCCTTCGCCGGGGTGGTGACCGAGCTGCATGGAGCGCCGGGCGGGTCCATCCCCGTCGGCGCGCCGTTGGTGACGTTCGACGGCGGTGAGGCGCCGGCCGGCGAGAGCGTCAAAGCCACGCCACCCGTGCGGAAGCTCGCGAAGGATCTGGGCATCGACCTGGCGTCGGTGGCCGGGACCGGACCAGCCGGCCGGATCACGGCCGAGGACGTTCGTGCCGCAGCTGACGGGGGCGGCGGGACCGCAGAGCCCGCCAGCGCCGGTTCCACGCTCGCCGGCTCGACGCGGCGGGCGATCGCCGACAACCTCGAACGGCAGGCCGCCATCCCGCAGGTGACGGTCTTCCGGACGGTCGATTGCACGGCGCTGGAAGCCCGGCGCGGCGAGCTGGGCACCTCGCCGCTCCCGTTGGTGATCGCGGCACTGACGCGAACGGTGGCCGAGCACCCCGCACTCAACGCCCGGTGGCACGACGGCGACGTCGAGGAGCGAGCGGCGATCAACGTCGGCCTCGCCGTCGACACCGAACGAGGGTTGGTGGTCGCCGTGCTGCGCGACGCCGCGAGCCACGGCATCGCCGACCTCGCCACGGAGATCAAGCGCCTCGCCGATGGCGCCCGCTCGGGATCGCTCACGCCCGCCGAGATGACCGGGGCGACCGTCGCCGTCAGCAACACGGGCAGCTACGGCAGCGAGGCGGGCACCCCGATCCTGTCGCCCGGGACCAGCATCACCCTGGCGATCGGCGTGATCGGGCCGAGAGCGCTCGTCGTGGACGGCGAGGTCGTTGCCCGTCCCGCCTGCACCCTGAGCTGCACGTTCGACCACCGGGTGCTCGACGGCGCCACCGTGGGGCGGGCCCTCACCGACCTGGTGAACCGCCTGGAGAACCAGCAGGCCCTGGGAGACTTGCCGGCATGAAGATCGTGTCCCTCCTGCCGTCGGCCACCGAGATCGTGTACGCCCTCGGCCTGGGCGATTCGCTGATCGGGGTCACCGACGAGTGCGACTACCCGCCCGACGCGGTGACGAAGCCGGTGGTCTCCCGCAGCGCGCTCCCCCAGGGCCGGCCGCTGGGTTCGCGCGAGATCGACGCGGCCGTCCGGGAACGCATGGACGCCCAGCAACCGCTCTACGTGCTGGACACCGACCGGCTCAGACGAGAGCAACCCGATGTCATCCTCACGCAGGACCTGTGCCGGGTGTGCGCGGTACCGGCCGGGCACGTCGAGGAAGCCCTGGCCTCGCTCGGCGTCGGCGACCAGACCAAGGTGGTGTCCCTGGATCCGCATTCGCTCGAGGACGTCATCGCCCAGCTCGAGACCGTGGGATCCCTCCTCGGCGCCGAAGCTCGCGGCAAGGAACTCGCCGAGGCCCTGCGCGAACGGGTCGCTGCGGTGAAGCAGCAGGCCCAACGCCTGCCCTCGGTGAGCGTGTTCTGCATGGACTGGGCAGAGCCCCCGTTCGTGGCCGGCCACTGGGTCCCCGAGATGGTCGAAGCCGTCGGTGCCACCAACCTCCTCAGCGACAAGGGCGAGCCCTCGCACACCGTCACGCACCGGGAGATCCGCGATGCCATGCCCGAGGTGCTGCTGTTCATGCCGTGCGGGTACTACCTGGAGGAGGCCGAGGAAGAGGGCGAACGCCTCCTGACCCATCCGGAGATCGCCGCCACGCCCGCGGCGCGCAACGGCAACGTGTTCGCGGTCGATGCCACGTCGTTCTTCTCGCGGCCGGGACCACGCATCGTGGACGGCCTGGAGATCGTGGCCTGGGCCGCTCACCCCGAGGCCTACCCCGAGCCGTCACCGGGCTCGATCACCCGGCTGCGATGACCTCGGCCGAGCCGACGGCCGGCCGGCGCTCGGTCCTCACCACCACCGAAGGCACCCACCGGGGCGCGTTCACCCCGCTCGACTGGGGACTGTTCGCGGCGATCGGCGGCATCTGGGGGTCCTCGTTCCTGTTCATCGCGATCGGGCTGGAGGCGTTCGAACCCGGCCTGGTCACCTGGCTGCGCGTGCTGTTCGGGGCCGGCGTGCTGTGGCTGGTGCCGGGCGCGAGGAAGCCCGTCGATCGCGCCGACCGGCCGCGGCTGGTCGTGATCTCGGTGCTGTGGGTGGCCATCCCCTTCACGCTGTTCCCGCTCGCCGAGCAGCACATCACCTCGGCGCTCACCGGGCTGCTCAACGGCTCGCTGCCCATCTTCGCCGCGGCGATCGGAGCGTTGATGCTTCGCCGTTGGCCCGGCCGCCCCCATGCGATCGGCCTCGGCGTGGGATTCGTCGGGATCGCCCTCATCGCGCTGCCGGCCGCGGGCCAGGGCACGAGCGAGATGCTGGGCGTCCTGATGGTGTTGCTGGCGGTCGTCTGCTACGGCGTGGCCGTCAACGTGGCCACGCCCCTCACCCAGCGCTACGGCGCGCTGCCGGCGATGGCGCGCATGCTCGCGCTCGCCTCGATCTGGACCGCGCCCTTCGGGCTCTGGGGGCTCAGCCGATCCGCGTTCGCGTGGAACGCGTTCGCGGCGGTGCTCGCGTTGGGTGCGCTCGGCACCGGCTTGGCATTCGTGCTGATGGGCACCCTGGTGTCGAGGGTGGGAGCGACCCGGGGGGCGTTCGCGATCTACCTGGTGCCGGTCGTCGCGATGGTCCTGGGCGCCGTGTTCCTGGACGAGGAGATCTTCGCGATCTCGATCGTGGGGATCGCTCTGGTGCTGACCGGGGCGTTCCTGGCATCGAGGAAGGACACCGCCCGTGCCCGGTGATCCCTGGCAGCCGGAGGCGCCGATCCTGGAGTTCGACCCGGCGCCCAGCGCCGTGATCGAACCGGGTGAGGTGATCGAGCCGATCGATGTGCCGCTCCACGTGGTGCTGTGCTTCTTCCAGGACGTGATCACCACCGTGGTCGAAGAACTCGACGGCCGGGTGATCGACCACGTGGTCTCCGAGATCGGGCGCAACCCGATCTACGAGGTGGAGCTGGACGGACGGCGCCTGGGCATCGTGCATCCGGGCGTGGGTGCGCCGCTCGCCGCCGGGTTCCTCGAGGAGCTGGTGGCCCGGGGTTCGCGCTCCTTCGTCGCGTGCGGCGGCGCCGGCGTGCTCGTGCCCGACGTGGCGCTGGGCCATGTCATCGTTCCCACGTCCGCCGTCCGGGACGAGGGCACCTCCTACCATTACCTGCCTCCCAGCCGGACCGCCTCCCCCACGCCCCAGGCGGTCGACGCGATCGTCGAGACCCTGGAAGCCCATCACGTGCCCTTCGTGACGGGCGCGACATGGACCACCGACGCCCTCTACCGGGAGACCCGCGGGAAGGTCGAGCGCAGGGTCGCCGAAGGCTGTCTCACGGTGGAGATGGAGGCCGCGGCGTTCTTCGCGGTCGCCGCGTTCCGTGGGGTGAGCTTCGGCCAGCTGCTGTACGCGGGCGACGACCTGTCCGGCGACGCGTGGGACCAGCGCGCGTGGAACGACCACACGACCGGTCGCGAGACCCTGTTCCGCCTGGCCGCCGAGGCCGTGCTGCGGCTCCCGCCCGACCCCGCCCCCGCCCTCCGGCCACCGGCTGAGCGCGGCGCCGGTTCGATATCCTCGCGCCATGGCCCACGACGTGACGATCGACGGTTTGCGCTTCCGCGTCCGCAACCCCCTGGGCGTGGCGGGCCTCACGATCATCACGCTCGGCCTCTACGGGCTCTATTGGTACACCGCCGCCAACAACGACACCCGGATGTACCTGCGCAACTACTCGATCCGCCCCGGGGTCTCGTTGTTCGCGCTGATCCTGAACCTCATCGGCACCCAGTTCATCGCGCTGGCGCTGCTCCTGAGCTCGCCGTGGCTGGCGTTGGGCGTGGTGCTGGTGATCCCGTCGTTCGTGTCGGTGTTCCGCACGGGCCGGCGGATCGCCCTGATGCAGGTCCACGCCGGCGTCGAGGAGACCTCCCCAGGGATCGCCCTCGTCCTGTTCCTGCTGTTCTTCCTCGTGGGTGCCGGGATCTACCTCCAGGCGGGGCTCAACCGCGTGTGGGCGGCCGCGGGATCGGAGCCCGAGCCCGAAGCCGCACCCGAACCGGTGGGGGTGACCATGCCCGGTGGTGTGCCATCGGTGGCGGCGGCGCCGCGCACCGACGCCCGCGCGACGGGTCACAACCTGGTCGATCCCGGCGACGTGGGCGCCCGCGTCACGTTCCAGTTCGAGCTCCCGAACGGGTACACCACCGAGGCCGTGGGCGTGTTCGAACGCTGGGACGAGGACGCCCAGACCTACTTCGTCCGCAAGAAGGACGGCACCGAGGTCCGGGTACCGGCACGCGGCGTGCGCCACGGCAAGGTCATCCCGCCCGCGCCGCAGCCCACCGTCTGAGCACCGCGCATACCGACCCTCGCAGCACACCACCGCCCAGATCAGCCAAGAACATGGAGGCCCCGATGTCCGAACTGCCCACCGCGCTCATCCGTTTCCGGCTCGGCCAGGAGGACGCCCACTACGGCGGCAACCTGGTTGCCGGCGCCACGCAGCTGAAGGTGATCGGCGATCTCATCACGGAACTCGCGATGAAGTACGACGGAGACGAAGGGCTGTTCCGCGCCTACGAGTCGGTGGAGTTCCTGTCGCCGCTGTACGCGGGTGACTGGATCGAGGGCCATGGCAGGATCGTCGAGGTCGGCAACTCGAGCCGGAAGTGCGAGTTCGAGGTCTACAAGATCGGCGCCGCGCTCACCCACGTCAGCGACAGCGCCGCGGAGTTCCTGGACGAGCCGGTGCTGACCTGCAAGGCCGTGGGCACCACGGTGGTGCCGAAGGAACACCAGCGGTTCTCGCACTAGTCCGGAGCGGACTACCGACGGGCGGGCGCCTCTTCCCGGAAGACCGCGCGTAGCTGGGCGTCGAGCATCGCCACCGGAGCCGGTTCCGAGGTGCCGGCCAACTGTCCATCCAGGAACCCCAGCAGGCCCGCCCGCGCCAGGAACACCGCGCGGTGGTAGGTGCCCTCGTCCGCGGGACCGTCGTAGCTCCGGAGGACCTCTCGCACGAACGCCGGACCCAGCCAGATCGCGAGCCCTGCGAGGTCGGCGGCCGGATCGGCGATCGCCGCGTCGGCCCAGTCGACGATCGCCGTGAGGCGGGTGCCGTCCTCGCTCACGAACAGGTGCTCGCCTTTGAGATCGGCGTGACACAGCACCCCGGCCGCGGCGCCGCGCGCCTCCATGGGAAGCGGGTCGGAGAGGAAGGCATCGACGGCGTCGCCGGCGATCCGTCTGGCCCAGGCGATCGCGTCCTCACCGACGTCGACCTGCGGGTCCAGCGCCACCGGATGTGGCGCGATCCCCGCGGCCTTCACCGCCTTCAGCGGGGTGGTGTGCAGGGTGGTCAGCGCCTGGGCGAGTTCCCTGGCGAGGGTGGTTCTGGCCCATGCCTTCGGCTGGATGATCGGGCCCTCGATCGTCTGGCCCTGTCGCCCACGCGCACGGATGTAGGCGACCGACAGGAACGGGAACCGGTCCGAGGGTTCGGCGACGCCGAGGATCGTCGGGACGAGCTCACCGAGCCGGTCGGCGATCACCGGGTGCGCGGCGACCTCGACGGTGAGCCTGCGAGCGTCGTCCTCGCTCCTGGGGAACTTCATCACGACGTCGCCCGCCGCCCACGTATCGAACTCCTCGCCGGTGAACAACAGCCGTGGCCGGGGCGTCGCCAGGTCGGGGAACGACTCCCCGATGATGGGGCCCATCACGGGCGCGGCGCGGGTGTCGGGGGAAAGGATCACCCGCCGACCGTAGCAGGGTGGAGGGAAGCGGGGGCCGCGGACTAGCTGGCCCGCTCGAGGCCGTGCAGGACCTCGAGGAGCTCGTCCACGTTGAACGGCTTCGGCACGTAGGCGTCGGCGCCGAGCTCGGCGGCCTTCGCTCGATCACGCAGCGAGGCCAGGGCGGACACCACGACGACCCGGGGACGCTCCTCGCGCGGGAGCTCGGTCATCGCTTCGAGCACCGACCAGCCGTCCATCGTGGGCATCATGATGTCGAGCACCATCATCGTGGGACGGTGTTCGGAGATCTCGGACAGGGCCTCGACACCGTTGTTGGCGGCGAACGTCTGATAGCCCTCGGCTTCCAGGCTGAACTGCAGGACCCAGACGACCTGGGGCTCGTCGTCGACGACGAGGATGCTGGTACCGGGCGCGGGCATGTTGTCCATCTGCTGGAAGTTACGGCCCATCTCGACGAACCCTGAATCGGCCGCGCGGGTATATCTGTTCCCGACCGTTGCCCCGAGAACCATCCGAAGGTCGGTGGTGCCGGGGGATGCGGACCTAGTCAGCCCTGGTCATCCCGCCGAGGGTCCGGACGGACCCCTCAGGTGATCGAAACGCCGGCGCCCGGTACGACGCGCCCGATCGTGAAGGCACGAGGGTCGTTGCGCCCCAGCACCTCTTCGGCAACCGACGGATCGACGACGAGGACCATCCCCACGCCCATGTTGAACGTGGAGAACATGTCGTCGTCCGAGGCGCCCGAGGCCGCCTGCACCAACGAGAAGATCGGCGGCTCCGGCCACGCGCCCCGGTGGATCTCCGCGCCCATGCCCGGGGGCAGCGCGCGGGGGATGTTCTCGTGGAACCCGCCGCCCGTGATGTGGGCCGCGGCGTGGAGCAACCCGTCGCGAGCCATCGACAGGACCACGGGCGCGTCGATCGCGCAGGGCTCCAGCAGTTCGTCGACGAGCGGCCGCGTGAGCCCTTCGGGGGTTTCCGTGAGGTCGTAGCGATCGAGGGCCTTGCGCACCAGGGAGTAGCCATTGGCGTGGAGTCCCGTGGACGCCAGCCCGATCAGCACGTCGCCGTCCCGGACGCGAGCCGGCCCCAGCAGATCGGCCTCGGCCACCACCCCGACGCAGAACCCCGCCATGTCGAACTGGTCGTCGGGCATCACGCCGGGATGTTCGGCGGTCTCGCCGCCCAGCAGGGCACAGCCCGCGCGTCGGCACCCCTCGGCGACGCCCTCCACGAGGGCGGCCACCCGTTCGGGCACGACCCGGCCCACCGCGAGGTAATCCAGGAAGAAGAGCGGTTCGGCGCCCGTGCACACCACGTCGTCGGCACACATCGCCACCAGGTCGATGCCCACCGTGTCCAGACGACCGGCCGCCCGAGCGATCTCGAGCTTCGTGCCCACCCCGTCGGTGGCCGCGGCCAACATGCGGTCGCCTCCGATCCGGAAGAGCCCTGCGAACCCGCCCACCTCGTCGGCCACCTCGGGACGCCGGGCCCGGGCCGCGAGGTCGCCGATCAACGTGACGGCTTTGGCCGCAGCTTCGATGTCCACGCCGGCGTCACGGTAGGCCTTGCTCATCGGCCTGCGATCACGTGGGCAGCTGGAGTTGATCCTCCAGCACGAACTTGCCCGCCTGCGCGGGGATCTCGATCGGGTACTCGCCGTCGAAGCATGCCCGGCAGAACCGGTCCTTGCCGCCCCCGGCGGCTTCGACCATGCCCTCGAGCGACAGGTAGCCGAGGGAGTCGGCCGCGACGTAGGCGCCGATCTCCTCCACGGTGAGGTCGGCGCCGATCAGCTCCTGGCGCGTAGGCATGTCGATGCCGTAGAAGCACGGCCATTTCAGCGGCGGGCACGTGATCCGCAGATGCACCTCGGTGGCGCCGGACTCGCGCAGCGCCGCGACGACCTGCTTCGTGGTCGTGCCGCGCACGATCGAGTCGTCGATCACCACGAGCCGCTTGCCGCGGATCGAATCGGGCAACGGGTTGAGCTTGAGCCGCACACCTCGGTCGCGCAGGGTCTGCGACGGCTGGATGAACGTGCGTCCCACGTAGTTGTTCTTGTAGAGGCCGTCGCCGTACGGGAGGCCGCTGACCTCGCTGTATCCCTGGGCGGCGCTGTGTCCGGTGGTGGGCACGGCGATCACCATGTCGGCATCGACCGGGTGCTCACGCGCCAGGATGCGGCCCATCTCGCGACGGGACTCGTGCACGCTCGTGCCCTCGAACCGTGAGTCCGGCCGCGCGAGGTAGACCGACTCGAAGACGCACAGCGCGCGACGGGGCGACTCGGCGAACCGCACCGAGTGCAGCCCACGGTCGTCGAAGCGGATCAGCTCACCGGGTTCGACGTCGCGGACGAACGCCGCCCCGACGATGTCGAGCGCGCACGTCTCGGACGCCACCACGAACCCGTTGGGGAGCCGGCCGATCGACAGGGGCCGCACCCCGAAGGGGTCGCGCGCCGCGAAGACGCTCCGCTCATCCATCATCACGAAGCAGAAGGCACCGCTCAGCTTCGGCAGCACCTGCATGCAGGCCTCTTCCAGCCCACCGGTCTCCGTCATCTGCTGCACGAGCAGCGTGGTCACGATGTCGGAGTCCGTGGTGGCGGCGCCGGACGGCACCATCGCCGCCAGCTCATGGGTGTTGACCAGGTTGCCGTTGTGCCCGAGCGCCAGCGTGTGGGCGCCATCGGTCTTGAACACGGGCTGGGCGTTGTCCCACGTGGTGGAGCCGGTGGTCGAGTACCGGGTATGGCCGATCGCGAGGTCGCCGTGCAGCGTGGTCAGCGTGGCTTCGTTGAAGACCTGGCTGACGAGGCCGAGGTCCTTGAAGACCAGGATCGTGTGGTCGTCGCTGACCGCGATGCCGGCCGATTCCTGCCCGCGATGCTGCTGGGCGAAGAGACCGAAGTAGGTGAGCCGCGCGACGTCGTCGCCCGGAGCCCACACCCCGAAGAGTCCGCACTCCTCTTTCGGCGATTCGGCTCCCACGAGGCTGTCAGTTTACCGGCTGGAGGCGTGGGCGCCCGTGCGAACCCGCACGGGGATCAGGCCGAGGTCCGGTCGGACCTCGGTGGCACGGTCCGGACGATCCGGGCCGTGCTCGACCAGGTACCGGCGGTGTGGATGCTGATCCCGAGACACACCATGACGAGGGTGAGGCTCGCGGTGGCCAGGAGGGCGGTCGCCACCAGCACGGACGTCTGCGCGAGCCCTCCCACGCCGGTGAGCAGCAGGTTCGTGGTCATCCCCGCCGCGCCGCCGGCCCAGATCGCCACCTGCCCGAACGTGCCCGCCATCACGGTGGCCGCGACCACCACGCCCGGGAAGGTCCACCGCCGCGCCGTCCACGACTTCGCGGAGACGAGCGCAACCGCGGCCGCGAGGAGCGACAGCACCAACGCGCTCATCCCCACCACCCAACGCCACGGCTCCGGATGGAGCACGATCTCGACCGCGGGGATGTCGTGGCCGATCGCGTTCCCCCACCACCGCAGGCAATCGTCGACCGGCGTCACCCGGGCCTCGCTGTGCACCTCCGCCGGCACGTCGGGCCAGCAGAGGGTGAGGTCGCCGGTGGTGAAACCACCTTCGCGGAACGCCGTGAAGAGCGGGGCGCCTGGGAACCGGTAGCTGGCCGGGCGGCCTCGGACGAACGCGGACCCCACACGCAGCGCCACGGTGTGCCCGGTGCTGCGATCGTCGTCCACCGTGACGGCGTCCGATCCAGGGAAGGCCAGTTGCGCCACCCGCCGGGCCAGCGCCGGCGTGGTGATCGGGTCGAAGCGCGAGAGCGTCAGCGACATCGACGCCTGGCCGTCGGCCTGCAGCGCGATCGAGACGCTGGCGTCGGCCCGCTGCTCGGGCTCGGGCGCCGACACCGTGCGCGAACCGCTGCACGACGAGAGCAGCGCCACCATCACGATCCCCACCGTCACGCCGATCCGCCTCATGTCAGGTGCTACGCCCAGACATGACAGCGGGGACGGGCACGGCAAGGAAACGCAACGGCGGGCTCAGAGCTCGAGCAACGAGCCTTCCAGGCGCAGGAGGGTCTCCTTGCGGGGCAGACCGCCTGCATACCCCGTGAGCTTGCCGCCGGCGCCCACGATGCGATGGCAGGGGATGACGATGGGGATCGGGTTGGAGCCCAGCGCGCTGCCCACCGCGCGAGCCGCCTTCGGACGGTCGATCCGCCCGGCGATGTCGCCGTAGGTCGCGAGTTCGCCGTAGCCGACCTCGCTGGTGGCCTGCAGCACCTTCTGCGCGAACGGCCCGATCAGCGAACGGTCGACCGTGATCTCGAACCGGCGCCGGTCACCGCCGAAGTACTGCTCGAGTTCACGCCGGGCCTCGTCGGTCGGCGCGGTGGCCTCCATCACCCGGGGCGAGAGTTCGCGGGCGAGGCGCTCGAACAGCACGTCGCGGTCCTCGCCCTCGAACGCCACCGTCACCAACCCTCGGGGCGTCACCGCGACCGTGAGTTCACCGATCGGTGAATCCATCGTGGCCACGGCCACGTCGACCAGGCCCTCGGCGGCGGCGCGGCGTGCGAGGTCCTGGGCTGCCGCGCGCGAGTCGCGAGCGGCGTCGGAGCGCGGGCTCAGGCCTTTGAGGTCTCGCTGCACGTTCATGTCATCAACTCCCTGAGTCGTTTCGTGCCCTGATGGACGTTGGCGCGGGCGGTCGGTTCGGAACACGCCATGAGCTCGGCGATGTCAGCGTACGAACGGTCGAGGACATGGCGGAGCACCACCGCCACCCGTTGGCGTGGTGGCAACGACCGGACCGCCCTCCAGAGCGGATCGTCGGCGTCGAGCGGTCCGCGATCGGTGGTGGCGGTCTCGGGCAGGTCCTCGCTGGGGACCGCCCGGCGCGCCGTTCCACGGTGATGGTCGATCGCCTTGCGGGAGGCGATCGTCAGGATCCACCGGTCGAGCTTCGTGCCGTCGGTGAGCCGCCGGTAGGCCTTGAGCGCCGCCAGGAACGTCTCCTGGAAGACGTCGTCGGCGTCCTGGGGACCCACCGCGACCACCAGGAAGCGGTACACCGGCGCCCGGTTCGCCTCCAGGAACGTCTGGAACGGGGGGATCGAACGTCGCCCCGCTCCCGACCGATGCGCACCGCTCACCGTCATCCTCCTGCGATCCATCTCGCCCGCCATCCGTAGTGAACAACGCGTGGGGGACGCGAGATGTGAAATGGAACCGGGAAGCCGTCCCATCCACGGCCCTCGGCCTCGATAAAGTCTGACGGATGCAGCCTCTGGAAGACGCGGTCGATTCGGCGGCGACGCGCACCGGGTTCTCCGGTGTGGTGCGCGTCGACCGTGGTGACGAGCTGGAGCTCGCCAAGGCCTATGGCCTCGCCGACCGAGCGCACGCCATCCCCAACGCCGTCGCGACCCTGTTCGCGACGGCGAGCTGCACGAAGGGATTCACGGCGCTCACCGTGATGAGCCTGGTCGAGGACGGCACCCTCGAGCTCACCACGACCGCCCGCTCGGTGCTCGGGGAGGATCTGCCCCTGATCGCCGACGACGTCACGCTCGAGCACCTCATGGCGCACCGCTCGGGCATCGGCGACTACCTCGATGAGGACGAGGTCGAGTCGGTCACCGACTACGTGTTGCCGGTGCCCGTGCACCGGCTCGCCACCACCGAGCGATACCTCACGGTCCTGGACGGGCACGCGACCGTCTCCCCCGCGGGCGAGCGGTTCGCCTACAACAACGGGGGCTATGTCGTGCTGGCGTTGATCGCCGAGCGCGCGAGCGGGGTGCCCTTCCACGACCTGGTCCAACAGCGCGTGTGCGAGCCGGCCGGCATGGTGGACACCGCGTTCCTCCGCTCGGATGAGCTCCCTGGTACGGCGGCCCTGGGCTATCTCGAGAACGACCGGCCGCGCACGAACGTCCTCCACCTGCCGGTTCGCGGCACCGGCGACGGTGGCATCTACTCGACGGCGGACGACCTCCACGCCTTCTGGGATGCCCTGTTCGCCGGGCGCATCGTCCCGACAGAGCGCGTGGCCGAGATGGTGCGGCCACGGAGCGACTGGCCGGAGGAAGAGCGGCGGTACGGGCTCGGCTTCCACCTGCATGCCACGAGCGACGTCGTGTGGCTCGAGGGCTACGACGCCGGCGTGTCGTTCCGGAGCGTGGTTGACCCCACGTCCGGCACGTCCCATACCGTGATCTCCAACACCTCCGATGGTGCGTGGGACCTCACCTGGGACCTCGACGAGATCCTCGGGCTCTAGCGACTCAGGCGAGGCCGAGCACGGCCGGGATCTTCCGATGGTCGTCGACGACATGGTCGGCCTCGGGACCCGCGGCCGTCGCCTCCCGGAGCCCGGTGTACCGCACCGCCGTCATACCCAGCGCGAGCGCGCCCGCGACGTCGGTCCGGCGGTTGTCCCCGACGTGCGCCGCGACGGTGGGATCCGAGATGCCGAGCGCCTCGAGCGCCGGCAGGAACGCCTCGGGGCGGGCTTGAACCACCCGGTCTCATCGCTGAACGCCCATCCGTCGAACCATCGCAGCAGGCCGAACCCCGTGAGACGGTCGCGCAACGTGGGCGAAGGGGTGAGCCCCACATCGCACACGATGGCCAGCTTGACCCCGGCTCCCTGCAAGGTCGACAGGCATTCCTCGATGCCGGGCGCCGGCTCCAGGTCGGCCCGCTCCCCCACGATCCGGAACGCGTCGATCAGGTCGGCCCGCATCGCCGGCGTGACCGGGACACCGAGCCGCTCCACGATGAAGTCGGTGGCGTCGGCGGGCGTGTACTGACCGGCGTTGGCCTCCCACTGCGCCTCGAACCGGGTCCAGTTCTCGGCGAACACCTCCACGAGCTCGTCACGCTCCCTGGTGTGACCGTGCCGGAGCAGCGCCTCGGCGAACCCGTCGATCTGGCGGTCGCGCATCGTCACGGACGAGCCGTCCATCGCCACCAGCGTGTCCCAGAAGTCGAACGTGACCGCTTCGAGGACCACCGGCGTCAGCCGGTCTCGCCGAGCAGGCGCGGGATCGCGGTCTCGTAGGCCTCCCGCAACTCGGCCACGTCGATCTCGAAGAGCCCGGCGAACACCGCCCGCGGCCCCCCGGTCTCGCCGAGCCGCGCCATCGGCACACCGTGCGCCGTGCCGAGCTCGCGCAGCTGCTCCTCGTGCTCGAGCGCCACGCTCACCACCACGCGGGAGGCGGACTCGCTGAAGAGCTCGATGTGGGACGGCAGGTCCGAACCGATCGTCACCGCGAACCCGTGGCCCTCACCGATCGCGGCTTCGGCGAGCGCGATCGCGAGGCCCCCGTCGCTGCAGTCGTGGGCGCTGGCGAGCACGTCGTTCCGCGCCCCTTCGTACAGCAGGTCGTGCAGCGCTCGTTCACGATCGAGGTCGAGCGCGGGCGGATGCCCGGCCACGACGCCGAGGACCGCCTCGGCGAACTCCGAGCCGCCCAGCTCGGCGAAGGTCTCCCCCAGTTGGTAGATCGCCAGCCCCGCTCGCGGGAACGCGGTGGGGATCCGCAGCCGGTGGTCCTCGAGCAACCCCAGCATGCCGATCACGGGCGTGGGCCAGATCGCCGAGTCGCCCGTCTCGTTGTAGAAGCTGACGTTGCCGCCGGTGACGGGGGTCGCCAGCGCTTCGCACGCATCGCGCATGCCGCGGATCGACTCGGCGAACTGCCACATCACGACCGGTCGCTCGGGGTTGCCGAAGTTCATGCAGTTCGTGATCGCGAGGGGCTTGGCGCCGCTCACCGCGACGTTCCGCGCCGCCTCGGCCACGGCGTGCATCGTGCCCAGGTACGGGTCGAGCGCCCCGAACCGGCCCTTGCCGTCGCTGCTGAGCGCGAGCCCCTTCAGCGTCCCGGGCACGCGCACGATGGCGGCGTCGCTGCCCGACCCGGCGACGGTCTGGCCCTGGACGATCGAGTCGTACTGCTCCCAGATCCACGCCTTGCTCGCCACGTTGGGCGAGGTCACCACGGTGAGGAACGCCTCGCGCAGGTCGCCCTCGAACGGCGCGAACGTGGGATCGTCCTCGGCCGGTGTCGCGGGGGCTTCCTGCGGCCGGTCGTATTCGGGACCGTCGTCGGTCAGCGAGGTGGCCGGCATCTCGGCGACGACCTCGCCCCCGTGCGTCACGGTGAGCGTGCCGCCCTCGACGAGTTCGGCGATCACCGCCGTGCGCAGCCCCCATCGCTCGCACACCGCGGTGACGGCCTCGAGCTTGGAGGGGTGCACGATCGCGAGCATGCGTTCCTGCGATTCGCTGGTGAGGATCTCGAACGCCTCCATGCCCGGCTCGCGCAGCGGGACGGCGTCGAGGTCGAGCACGGCGCCCATGTTCGCCCGCGCCGCCGACTCGCTCACCGCGCAGGTGATCCCGGCGCCGCCCAGGTCCTGCAGTCCTTCGAGCAGGCCCTGCTGGATCAGCTCGAGCGACGCTTCGATCAACAGCTTCTCGGCGAACGGGTCGCCGATCTGCACCGAGGGCCTGGCGTCCTGGCTCGAATCGTCCAGCGTGGCGCTGGCGAGCACGCTCACGCCGCCGATGCCGTCGCGCCCGGTGGTGGCGCCGTACAGCACCATCAGCGACCCTGCGTGCGCCTCCAGCGACGTGGAGGTCACCAGCTCGTCCGCCTTGGCCAGGCCGACGCACATCACGTCGACGCTCGGGTTGGCCGAATGGGGTTCGGCGAACCGGATCTCGCCCCCCACGGTGGGCACGCCGATGCAGTTGCCGTAGCCGCCGATGCCGGCCACGACGCCCTCCAGCAGCCAGCGGTTCCGAGCCTCGGTGAGCGGGCCGAACATCAGCGGATCCAGCAACGCCACGGGGCGGGCGCCCATCGAGATGATGTCGCGCACGATGCCCCCCACGCCGGTGGCCGCACCCTGATAGGGCTCGATCGCGCTGGGGTGGGAGTGCGATTCCATCTTGAACACGGCGGCCCAGCCATCGCCCACGTCGACCGCGCCGGCGTCCTGGCCGGGGCCGACGAGCACGGCGGGACCTTCGGTGGGGAGCGTCTTCAGGTGGATCTTCGAGCTCTTGTACGAGCAGTGCTCGGACCACATCGCGCCGTACATCGCGAGCTCGGCGGGCCGGGGATCGCGGCCCAGCGTGTCGCGGATCCGTTCGAACTCGTCGTCCTTCAAGCCGAGCGTGCGGTGGAGCGGCTCCTGCGTCACGCTCACGCGCCTGCTCCCGCCAGCGCCCGGGCGAACAGCGACGCGAAGAGCGGCTGTCCACCCGTGGGTCCGACGTCGGGATCGACCGCGTGCTCGGGATGCGGCATGAGCCCCACCACGTTGCCCGCGGCGTTGCGCACGCCGGCGATGTGATCGGTGGATCCGTTGGGGTTGTGCTCGTCGCCGGTGACCCCGTCGGCGTCGCAGTACCGGAACACCACCAAGCCGTCGTCCTCGATCCGACGCAGGTCCTCGGCGCGCGCCACGAACTGTCCTTCGCCGTGCTTCACGGGGATCTCGACGACCTCGCCCACCGTCATCTCGGCCGTGACCGGCGTGGCCGAGGTCTCCACCCGCAGGTACACGTCGCGGCAGACGAAGCGCAACGACCGGTTGCGGATCAGCGCGCCGGGCAACAGCCCCGATTCGCACAGGATCTGGAAGCCGTTGCAGATGCCGAGCACCGGCCCGCCACGGTCGGCGAACGCCTTGACCTCGTCCAGGATCGGCGCATGGCCCGCGATGGCGCCGCATCGCAGGTAGTCGCCGTAGCTGAACCCACCCGGCAGCACCACCGCGTCGACCTCGTGCAGATCGTGGTCGGCGTGCCACAACGGCACGCCCACCCCGCCCATCAGGTCCACCGCGCGCAACGCGTCGCGATCGTCCAGCGACCCGGGGAACGTGATCACGCCGACGCGGGGGGCCTCGACCGTCATGCCCGTTCGGTGCTCCCCTGGGTCTCCAGGATGCGGAAGTCTTCGATCACGGGATTGGACAGCAACTGCTTCGCGATCTCGGCGACCTGCTCGCGAGCTTCGTCTTCGTTCGGGGCCTCGACATCGAGCTGGATGTGACGTCCGACGTGGACCCCCGACACGTTCGTCCACCCCATGGCGGGCAGCGAGGCTTCCACCGCCTTGCCGGCCGGATCGGCGAGCCCGGCCTTCAGCGTCACCAGCACCTCGAACGTGCACCTCATGCCTGCTCCCCTTCCCGCTCCCCGGTTCCCAGTTCGGCCCATCCGCGCCAGGTAGGCCGGCCACGACTCGCCCGTGACGCGTTCGTAGGCCTCGCGGTACTTCGCGGCGGTCTTGTCGATCACGTCCGCAGGCAGGTTCGGCGGCGGCGGCTCGCGGTCCCAGCCACTCGCATCCAGCCAGTCACGCACGAACTGCTTGTCGAAGCTGGGCTGCGCGCGGCCCGCTTCGTAGCCGTCGAGCGGCCAGAAGCGGGACGAATCGGGCGTGCCCACCTCGTCGATCAGGAGCAGCTCGCCGCCGGCGAACCCGAACTCGACCTTCGTGTCGGCCACGATGATGCCGCGTTCGAGGGCCACCTGGGCGATGCGGTCGTAGATGCCGACGGTGAGCTCGCGCAGGCGTTCGGCGAGGCCCCGCCCCACCAGGTCCGACATCTGCTCGAAGGTCAACGGCAGGTCGTGGCCCGTCTCGGCCTTCGTGGTGGGCGTGAAGATCGGCTCGGGCAACCGGTCGGATTCCCGCAGGCCGGCGGGCAGCGCCACGCCGCACACCGAGCCGCCGTCGCGGTACTGCGCCCACCCCGACCCACTGAGGAAGCCGCGCGCGACGCATTCCACGGGGATCACGGAGGCCCGCTCCACCACGATCGAACGGCCCGCGAGTTCGGGATCGCTCGTGAACGGCGGCGGGAACGCCGACGGGTCGGCGGTCCGAACGTGGTTCGGTACGAGGTCCCTCGTGCGCTCGAACCAGAACAGCGAGCAGGCGGTCAGCACCCGTCCCTTGTCGGGGACGGGCTCGGGCAGCACGACGTCGAAGGCGCTGAGGCGATCGGTGGCGACCAGGAGCAGGGCGCCCGGTCCGGCGTCGTAGACATCCCGCACCTTGCCTCGGGCGCGCAGGCCACCGGCGGTGGTCACGACGGCGCTCCCTCCGAGACCGGCAGCTTCTCCAGGGCATCGAACACGCCGCCGAGGTTGCGCAGGAACCGCTGCGGATCGAACAGCGCCTCCAGCCCGTCGTCGCCCAACGCCTCGCGAACCAGCGGGTCGGCCTCCAGCGCCTCACGGAAGCTGGCGCCCTCGTCCCAGGCCGAGGCGGCGGCGGCCTGCACGGCACGGTAGGCGTCCTCGCGCGACCATCCGGCTTCGACCAGGGCGAGCAGCGCCGACTGGCTGAACGCGATCCCCCCGTGGCTCATCACGTTGTCGAGCATCGCGTCGGGGAACACGACCAGGCCGTCCAGGACCCACGCCGCGTCGGCGAGCATGAAGTCCAGCAGCCCCGTGGCATCGGGCACGATGATGCGCTCGGCCGACGAGTGCGAGATGTCGCGTTCGTGCCAGAGCGCCACGTTCTCCAGCGCCGCCTGCGCGTGCCCGCGCACGACGCGCGCCAGCCCGCTGATGCGCTCGCACACCACCGGGTTCCGCTTGTGGGGCATGGCGCTCGAGCCCTTCTGCCCCGTCGCGAACGGTTCCTGGACCTCACGGACCTCGGTGCGCGCCAGGTGCCGGATCTCGGTCGCCACCTTGTCCAGGGTGGAGGCCACGATCGCCAGCGTCGTGACGAACTCGGCGTGACGGTCGCGCTGGATCACCTGGGTGCTGGCGTCCTCGGCGCGAAGGCCCAGCCGGGCGCACACCAGCTCCTCGATGCGAGGATCGACGGCGGCGTAGGAGCCCACGACCCCGCTGATCGCGCCCACGCTCACGGTCTCGCGGGCGCGGCGCAGCCGTTCGCGGTCTCGATCCAGCTCGAACGCCCAGACGGCCAGCTTGTGCCCGAACGAGGTGGGCTCGGCATGCACGCCGTGCGAGCGGCCCATGATCGGCGTGTCGCGGTAGGCCAGCGCCTGCCGCTTCACGACCGCGAGCAGGTGCTCGAGCTTGGCCAGCAGGATGTCGGCGGCGTCGCGGAGCTGCAACGCGAACCCGGTGTCGAGCACGTCCGAGGACGTGAGGCCGAAGTGGATCCACCGTCCCTCGGGGCCGATCGAGTCCGCCACCACGTCCACGAACGCCGCGATGTCGTGCCGGGTGACCTGCTCCCGTTCCGACACGGCCTCCACGGTGAACGAGGCGCGCGCCCGGCAGGTGGCCGCGTCGTCGGCGGGGATCGTGCCCAGCTCGGCCCACGCCTCGACGGCGAGGAGCTCGATCTCGAGCCAGGATGCCAGCCGCCGTTCGTCGGACCAGACCGCGGCCATCTCCGGCAGGCTGTACCGCGGGATCACAGCTTGAGGCCCTCCGCGAGGTCGTCCTTGAACCGCCACAACGCTGCCTGCACCTCGGGATCGGACACCCCGATGATCTGGGCCGCCAACACCGCCGCATTGACCGAGGACTCGACGCCGACCGTGGCCACGGGGACCCCGGTGGGCATCTGGGCGGTGATCGCGAGCGCTTCGTTGCCCACCATCTGCGGCGCCGTGGCGATCGGCACGCCGATCACCGGGAGCACGGTCCGAGCCGCGACCGCCGCGGCCAGGTGGCCCGACAGCCCGGTGGAACAGATGATGACCTTGAGACCGCGATCGAAGGCGGTCCGGGCGTACTCGTCCACCAGGTCGGGGTTGCGGGACGAGGACATGATCCGGATCTCGTGACCGACCCCGAACTTCTCCAGGATCAGCCCAGCCTGCCGCATCGTGCTGAGCTCGGACGGCGACGCCGCGAGCACCCCCACGCGCGTGGTTTCGTCGGTCACGTTCCCTCCCTGTACGTCGCCGCCTGGGCGATGTCTGTTCGCGTGGTCATGCCCTCGAACGAGACGCGCGCCACCGCCGCATACGCGTGGTCGCGGGCCTCACCGATCGAGGCGCCGGTTCCGGTGACGGACAGCACGCGTCCCCCCGCCGTCACCACTCTACCGTCGGCCTGCGCGGTCCCGGCATGGAAGACCACGGCGCCGGGAACCTCGGCCGCGGCGTCCAGCCCGTCGATGGGCACGCCGGTCTCGTACGACCCCCGGGTAGCCCCCGCTGGCCACGACCACGGTGACCGCGGCGTCGGCGCTCATGACCACCTCGGCGTCACCCGGGCGGTCGGTGGCGACCGCCATCAGGAGGTTCGCGAGGTCGCCGGCGAGCCTGGGCACGATGACCTCGGTCTCGGGATCGCCGAACCGGCAGTTGTACTCGAGCACCTTGGGCCCGTCGGCGGTGAGCATCACGCCGGTGTAGAGGAGTCCCGAGTACCCGATCCCCATCGATCCCAGCGTCGCCACGGTCCGTTCGGCGATGTCCTCGATCGAGCCTTCGGTCGCCCGATCGACGAACGGCAGCGGCGAGTAGGCGCCCATGCCGCCGGTGTTGGGCCCGGTGTCGCCGTCGCCGATCCGCTTGAAGTCCTGCGAGAGCCCGAGGTGCACGACCTGTCCGCCGGCCACCAGCGCGAACGAGCTCACCTCCGGTCCTTCGAGCAACTCCTCCACCACGACGGTCTCGCCGGCCTCGCCGAAGGCGCCGCCCTCGAGACAATCACGGATCGCCTGCTCGGCGGCCGAGGGTTCCGTGGCCACCGTGACGCCCTTGCCGGCCGCGAGTCCGTCGGCCTTCACGACCGCGCGCCCCCCGAGTTCGCGGACGAACGCGACCGCGGGACCGACCTCGGTGAACGTTCCCGCACGAGCGGTGGGGATGGCACCGGCCTCCATCACCTGCTTCGACCACGCCTTGGAGCCTTCCAGGCGGGCGGCGTCGGCACCGGGTCCGAAGGCCGGGACACCCATCGCGCGGACCCGGTCGGCCAACCCGGCCACCAGGGGAGCCTCAGGACCGACCACGACGAGATCCGGGGCGAGTTGGTCAACCAGCTTGACCATCTGCTCGACGTCGTCGGCCGCCACGTCGTGGCAGGTGGCGAGCTGCGCGATGCCGGCGTTCCCGGGAGCGACGTGCAGCTCGGTGACGAGCGGGCTCCGCGCCAGCCCCCACGTCAGGGCGTGCTCCCGGCCCCCTCCACCGACGACGAGGACCTTCACGTGCTCACCCGACGGGCAGGCTCTGTTCGCGGGCGGGGCCCACGCTGACCACGCTGACCGGGACGCCGACCAGCTCCTCCATGCGGCGCACGTAGGCCTGGGCCTGCTTGGGCAGGTCCTCGAACGACTGGCATTCGTCGATCTCTTCCTGCCAGCCCTCGAGCTCTTCGTAGATCGGGCTGGCGTCGTGGAAGACCGACTGGTGGGGCGGCATGTCGTCGAAGCTCTGGCCGTAGGCGCGATAGCCGGTGCAGATCTTCACGGTCTCGAGGCCGCTCAACACATCCAGCTTCGTGACCAGCAGCTCGGTGAGCCCGTTGAGGCGCGCCGCGTACCGGCCCAGGCACGCGTCGAACCATCCGCAGCGCCGCTGGCGGCCGGTGACGGTGCCGAACTCCTTGCCCCTGGTGCCGAGACGCTCGCCCACCTCGTCGAGCAGCTCCGTGGGGAACGGACCCGCACCGACACGCGTGATGTAGGCCTTCATGATGCCGACGATGCGTTCGGCCCAGCCCGGTCCGATGCCGGCGCTGGCGAAGGCGCTGCCGGCCACCGGGTTCGACGAGGTGACGAACGGGTACGTGCCGTGGTCGAGGTCCAACAACACACCCTGCGCGCCTTCGAACATCACGTGCTTGCCGTCCTCGAGCGCGTGGTAGAGCAACGACGACGTGTCGACCACCATGGGCTGGATGCGCTCGGCCAGGGCCATGTACTCGTCGATGATGCGCTCGGCATCGAGCGGCAGCCGGTTGTAGATCTTCGTCAGGATCAGGTTCTTCTCGCGCAGGACCACCTCGAGCTTCTGCCGGAAGATCTTCTCGTCGAACAGGTCCTGGATGCGCAGCCCGATCCGGGCGGCCTTGTCACCGTAGGCGGGACCGATGCCGCGTTTGGTGGTGCCGAGGGCGTTCTTGCCGAGGAACCGCTCGGTGACCTTCTCCAACTCCAGGTGGTAGGGCATGATCATGTGCGCGTTGCCGCTCACGACCAGCCGGGAGACGTCGACGCCGGTCTCGCGGACGGCGTCCATCTCCTTCAGCAGGTGGCGCGGATCCACCACGACACCGTCGGCGATCACCGAGGTGATGTGCGGATAGAGGATGCCCGAGGGGATCAGCTGGAGCTTCAACAGCCGGCCCTCGGCGATCACCGTGTGACCGGCGTTGTTGCCGCCCTGATAGCGGACGACGAGATCCATGCCGTCCGCGAGGTAGTCGACCGCCTTGCCCTTGCCCTCGTCTCCCCACTGGGTCCCGAGCACGATGGAGGCAGGCATGAGGCCCGTAGTCTACCGAGCGGGCACCGCCCTCCACTCCCGACGATGCGAACCCTCACCCAACGCGAGCTGAACCGGGCGCTCCTCGCCCGACAAGGGCTCCTGGAGCGCTTCGACCGCTCGCTGCCCCGGTGCATCGAGAGCGTCGGCGGCCTCCAGACCCAGTACGCGCCCAGCGGCTACATCGGGACGTGGTCGCGCCTGGAGGGGTTCGAGCGTGGGGCGCTCACGCGGGCGCTGGAGCGAGGGACGGTGGTGCAGGCCACCCTGATGCGCAGCACGATCCACATGGTCTCCCGTCGCGACTACTGGCCGATCGCCACCGCGGTCCGGGAGCATCGGCGCCGGTGGTGGCTGCAGGCCACACGTCATGCCATGAGCGAGCGCGACCTCGAAACCTGGGCCGGCCGGATCCGGGCTGCGCTCGCCGACGGCCCCCAACGCCGATCCGTGCTGGTGAAGGAGCTCGGCATGGACTCCACGACCTGGAACGGTGCCACGGGATGGCTCGATCTGGTGCGCGTGCCGCCGAGCGGAACCTGGGAGCGGCGAAGAGCCGACCTCTACGGCTTGGCGGAGGACTGGATCGGTCCCCCGCCTGCGGAGCTCACCCCGGACGCCGGCCTCGAGATCCTGGTTCGGCGCTACCTCACCGGGTTCGGGCCCGCCTCCCGCAAGGACATCTCGAGCTTCACCGGTGTGCCGCTCCCTGCGGTGGATGGGGCGCTCGAAGGGATCCGCATCCGGCGGTTCCTGAGCCAGGAAGGGGAACCCCTGGTGGACCTCCCGGGCCGGCCGATCCCCGATACCGCAGCCCCCGTGCCGGTGCGGTTCTTGCCGACCTGGGACGCCACGCTGCTCGTCCACGCGCGCCGGACCCTGATCCTGCCGGAGCACCATCGGGAGCGGATCTTCCACGTCAAGATCCCGCAGTCGATCGGGACCTTCCTGGTGGACGGCCAGGTGGCCGGCACCTGGCGCTACGAGGACGACCGTGTCCGCATCGACCCGTTCGAGGCCCTGCCGACGGCCGTTCGGCGCGAGGTCGAGGGCGAGGCGGATCGGCTCGCCGACGTTCATGGCCTGAGACGCGAAGCCAAGAACGCGAAGCCAAGAACGCGAGAAGGACGGGCCCGAGGGCCCGCCCTTCCGCGGTGGTCTCGTTCGGTGTCTGGGCCGTCAGTCGGTCCAGCTCACCCCCACCTTGTAGGTGCTGCGGTTCGCGGACGCCTTCAAGATCTCGATCCGCAATCCCGAGCCCGGCGTGATCACGCTGGCGAAGGGGATGGCCGGGTCGTAGTAGGCGCCTTCGACCGAGTCGTCGAAGACCGACACCGGATCGGCGTGCCACGGGAACGGCTTCAGCGAGCCGTCGTAGCGCACCGTGTGGATCGTGATGTCGTTGGCATCGACGCCGAATGCGGCGTCCCATGCCTGGATCCGCTCTCGCCAGTACCCACCCTGGGTTCCGGGCTGCTTCACGCCCTCGGGGTGGCTGTCGACGACCAACACGGCTCCGTGGCCGGGGTGCTCCGAGGTGTTGTTGTCCGGGTAGCCGCTGTCGCGGTACCAGACCACCAGCCCTCGGGCGTTGCACCACTTCTCCAGCCAGTTGCCGTACAGGAACTGGTAGACGCCGCACAGGTTCGAGTCCTGTCGGAGGTAGGTCCGCGACTCCACGAGGTAGTAGTGGAACCGCTCGACCTGGAACCCGCCGTCCGTCAGCTGTGAGAAGCCGTCGAAGGTCCATACCGACGGGTCGGTGGCGTCGTCGACCGGGTCACCGTCCAGTTGGATCGAGTCGACCGCGAAGCCCTGCTGGGCCACCGCGCCGTCGGTCCAGTATCGGAACCCGATGTCGGTGGCGCCGGCCGGGATCGTGTACGTCCCGTCGACCCATCCAGCTGTGGTCCCCGTGATGCCCAGGCCCTGGTTCTGCCCGTTCGGGTTCGTCGAGGTCGACAGGTCGCCATCGGCGCTGTGCCACGTGGCGCCGTCGTCATCGGAGTACTCGACGTAGGCGTAGTCCCAGTCTTCTTCGATGTCGTACTGGGTCCGGAAGGTCAACTCGGTGTCCGAACCCAATGCGCTCCCCAGGGAACGACGCATCGTGGTCTCGATGTCGTTGCCCTGACCCGAGTAGTAGTAGTTCGGGTCGGCGCCGTCCACCGGGAAGACCGTGACGTCCTGGATGTAGTTCGGCAGGTTGACGCGGAGCGCCTGCCATCCGGATGTCGAGGCCCCTTCGGCCGGACCGATGTTGACCGTTCTTCTCCTGGCCGGGGTTCACGGTGGCGAAGTCCGACCATCCGAGCACGAGCTTGTCCCACGCGCCCATGTGGTACGGGTTGTCACCGATCGCGTCGGCGCTGTCGGACGGCCAGCTCGAGGCCATCAAGGTCCAGAAGTCCGCCGAGTTGTCGTTGGCTCCGGCCGTGTCGTAGTGGTCCGGCAGGCCGAGGTCGTGGCCGTACTCGTGGGTGAACACACCGGAGGCACCGTTCTCGGGCTCCGTCGTGTAGTCGCCGACCCACAGCTTCGTGCCGGGCACGCGGTAGCCACCCAGCAGACAGTCCTTCGGGCCCTTCGTGCCGACGCCGCCTTGTCCGGCGTACCAGCGGTGGCTCCAGATCGCGTCGCCACCCTGCGCACCGCCGCCGGCCTCTTCGCCCTCGCCGGCGTGCACCAGCTGGAAGTGGTCGACGTAGCCGTCGGCCTCATCGAAGTTGCCGTCGCCGTCACAGTCGTAGCGGTCCTGGGTGTCGACCTCGCTCGGCGACCAGTCGATGCCCTCGTCGATGCCGCGCGTGGCCTGCAGGCCCGCCCGGATCACGCGGTAGACCGGACCGTTCAGGTTGTCCGACCCGTCGCCGCTGGAGCCGTTGGCTCCGAACTCGGACTCGGGGGCGTCGATGTGCACCCACTTCGAGACCTGCCCCTCGACCGTGTAGCGGCCGGAGCTCATCTCGAGGTAGTTGTCGTGCATCGAGTTGTGCCCGTACGAGCCACCACCGGGCGTGAACAGCATGTCGTGGAAATGCTTCCGGGTGAACTTCGGCACCCAGTAGGTGCTGTTGTCCTGCGTGCGATCGGGCTCCGCGATCTGTCCGCGGACCGGATCGTCGAACTCCGCGAGCACCGTCACGATGTGATCGGTGTCCTCGAGGGCGTAGTCGACGAACTGCCCGTTCGGCAGTCGCAGGCGGCCGTTCTCGTTCGGCCGGGCGAGGCCGCGAGCCACGAGGTCGGCTGCGGTCTCCTTGTTCCCCATCCATTTCCGGACGAAATCCGGAAGCGGTTTGACGTCCCCGACCGAGCGCTTCGCTCCCTTGATCCCCCCGTCGGCCGCGGGTTGCGCGGCGGCGGCTGAGGCGAACAAGGAACCGATGAGCGCGCAGGCGAGGAGGATGCTGGTACTCCGTCGCATATGGCGCGGACCCCCTCCACTCGGGCCGGACGCCTTGTGGGCGACCGGCTCTGCCTTCGTGCGGAGGCTGTCATACCCGTTCGCGAGCGAAGTAGTCAATCCAACCAAAGGCTAGAAGTCGTCCTCAGCGCAGGCGGATCTTCTCGGATGTCTCGATCTGGATCACCTTGCCGTCCTGCATGACCAACACGACCGTGCCGTAGGGGATCTCCGAGAGCAGCTCGTGGACGTGCATCAACAGCTTCCGCTGCTCCGGTTCCAGCACGGCGAAGCGCAGGACCTCGTCCGGGATCTTCTTCGCGGCCGAGCCGCTCAGGTCGGCTGGTCCCGGCTCACCCGCATCCATGTCCGGCTGTCTCGCCGCGCTCGCGCCCGCCACCGATCCTCGTCACGCCGTTCCGGCGGTGGCCCGGTCGGACGGCGGCACGTCGATCTCGGCGTCCGCATCGACCTCATCGGGATCGGCGCCGTGCACCTCACGGAGGAACGCCTTCGGATTGCGCAGATCGAGGGTCACGGTGTCGCCTTCCTTGGCGCCATCCAGCTCCTCCTGCGGTACGTGTGCCACCAGGGTGTGACCGTCGGCCAGGCGCAGGGTCAAGCGCGCGAGCCATCCCAGCGACGCGATGCGCTCGATCGTGGCGGTGAAGTCGCCGTCACGTTCATCGGCCTGCCCGCCCTTCTGGCGAACCCGGACATCGTGGGGTCGGACGAACGCGGTGGCGGGCGCGCCGTCGGCCAGGTGGGCCGCACCCGCCACGCGAACCGAGCCGAGGTGCACATGGCCGTCACGCACCTCGCCGTGCAGCACGTTGGCCGACCCGACGAACCCGGCGACGAACGGCGTGGCCGGATCGTCATAGATCTCCGCCGGCGATCCCACCTGCTCGACGCGGCCTTCGTGCATCACCACGATCTGATTGGCCAGCTCCAGCGCTTCCTCTTGATCGTGGGTCACGAGCAGGCTGGTCACGCCGAGCTCGCGGTGCAGACCGTCGAGCCAATGCCGAAGATCCTGGCGCACCTTCGCGTCGAGCGCGCCGAACGGCTCATCGAGCAGCAGCACGTCGGGGCGCGGGGCGAGCGCCCGTGCGAGCGCCACCCGCTGGCGCTGACCGCCCGACAGCTGGTCCGGGTATCGCTTGGCGAACGGCGCCAGCTGGACCAGCTCCAGGAGCTCCTCGACCCGTTGGTTCTTCACGTCCTTCGGCTGCTTGCGAACGGCGAGGCCGAACGCGACGTTGTCGGCCACCGTCATGTGCCGGAACAGTGCGAAGTGCTGGAACACGAAGCCGACCCTGCGCTCCTGCACGCTCTTGGCGGTCAACTCGACGTCACCCATCCGGATGTGGCCGTCGTTCGGCGTCTCCAGGCCCGCGATCATCCGCAGGACGGTGCTCTTGCCCGAACCCGACGGTCCGAGCAGCGCGGTGATCGCGCCACCGGGCGCCGTGAACGAGACGTCTTTGACCGCTTCGAACTTGCCGAACCGCTTGGTGAGCTGCTCCACCACGATCGGCGTGCTCATGTGCGTACCTTCCTTCCTTCGATGCGACGACGCGCTGCTTCGATCGTCACCAGCAAGACGATGGAGACGGCTGCCAGCGTGATGGCCACGATGTAGGCCTCGGTGGTCTGGCGTTCCTCGATCGCCGTGAAGATGAACAAGGTCGCCGTCTCGGTCTTGCCCTTGATCAACCCGCTCACGATGAGCACCGCACCGATCTCGCCGATCGAGCGCGCGGTGGTGAGGGCGACGCCGTACAACAGGCCCCAGCGGATGTTCGGCATCGTGACCTTCCGCCAGGTCTGCAGGATCGAGGCGCCGAGCGTCCGGGCGGCGTCCTCTTCGTCCTTGCCGATCTCCTGCAGCACCGGCACGACCTCACGGATCGTGAACGGGATGCAGATGAAGATCGTGACCAGCACCATCGACGGCACCGCGAACAGGATCTTGATCCCGCGTGCGTCGAAGAACTCGTAGAGCCATCCGCCGAGTCCGAACAGGATCGCGCACGCCAGACCCACGGTGACCGGAGAGAGCGCGAACGGCAGGTCGACCAGGGCGTTCAAGAGCGACTTGCCGGGGAACCGCTGTCGCACCAGCACCCACGCCGTGATGACCCCGAAGAAGGTCGTCACGACCAGCGTGATGGCGGTGATGACCGCGGTCAGGAAGAACGCGTGCTGCACGTCGGGCCGCTGGAACGTTTCGACGATCTTGTCGAGGCCCGCTTCGAGCGCGGTCCACACGATGCCGATCAGCGGCAGCAGCAGCAGCACACCCACGTACAGGAAGCACAGGGTGACGATGCCGGCCCGCACCAGTCGGCGCCTGCCGGTGCCGGGCAGGTCCGTGGTGTGAGCGGGTTCGGCGGTCTGGGGGTAGGCGCTCATCAGGATTCCTCCTTGCGGCGCAGGAGTCGTCCGGTGACGAGCACCAGCACGAACGACAGGGCGAACAGCACGGTGGCCACCGCCGCGGCCTCGATCGGGCGGAACTGGTTCGCGAGCTGGAAGATGAACACGGGCGCCGTCAACGTCTTGTTCGGGACGTTGCCGGCCACGAGCACGACGCTGCCGAACTCACCCAGGCATCGGGCGAAGGTGAGCAGCGTGCCGCCCACGATCGCGGGCCGGATCGCCGGCAACACGATCCGGTAGAACGTGGTCCAGGCGTTGGCGCCCAAGCGTGGCCGCCGCCTCTTCTTCGGCGGTGTCGAGCTCCTGGAGCACGGGCTGCACGCTCCGCACCACCAGCGGCAACGTGACCACCAAGAGCGCGAGCATGATCGCGATCGGCGTGAAGATCACCTGGATCCCCAGGTCGTCGAGGAACCCGCCGATCATCGAGTTGGGGCCGTACAGGGCCACCAGCATCACGCCGGTGACCAAGCGTGGGGATCGCGAGCGGCAGGTCGACGACGGCGGACAGCGTCCGTCGGCCGGGGAACTGATAGCGCACGAGCGCGTAGGCGAGCATCGTGCCCATCACCGCGCTGATGATCGCCGCCAGCGTCGAGGTGATGAGGGTGAGGCGGATCGCGGCGACCGCACCCGGGACGTTCAGCGCCGAGCGCAACCCTTCGAGCCCGTCGCCGAACCCCTTCGTGATGACCGCCGCCACCGGCAGCGCCACCATCGCCCCGAGATAGACGATGGCAGCGCCGCGCAAGGTCATGCGTCGCAGCCGTGCAGCTGACCTCGGAGAGAGCCGGGTCCGACTGCGAGGCGCGGTGACCTGCGCGGCGCTGCTCATCGCGTCTTCAACCTTCCTTCGTTGTCGCTACGTCGCTGTTCAGCCGGCGATCGCCTGGGTGACGATCCCGCTGTCGCTGAACAGTTCCTCGTTCAGGGCGTCCCAGCCACCGATCTCGTCGACCGTGAACAGGTCCTCGATCGGCGGGAACTGGCCGCCACCCTTCTTCGCTTCCTTGATGTCGGTCGAGCGCAGGAAGCCCACGTCGGTGTAGAGCTCCTTGACCTCGGGCGTGTGGAGGTAGGCGACGAACGCCTCGGCCACGTCACGCACGCAGTGCTCGTCGGCCCACTTGTCCACGATCGCGACCGGGTTCTCGATCAGCACGGTGGACGGCGGGTAGACCGCCTCGTCCTCGAGCCCTGCCTCCTGCGCCGTCAGCACCTCGTTCTCGTAGGTGATCGCGACGTCGCCGTTGCCGGCCTCGAAGTTCTGGATCGAGTCACGGGCGCTCTTGTCGAAGACCGTCACGTTGCCGAGCACGTTCTGCATCAGCGTCGTGGCGGCCGCCGTGTCGTCCTTGGCCACACCGGCGTACCCGCGCAGGGCCGAGCCCCACAGGGACACGAGGTTCCAGCGCGCGCCACCGCTCGAGGCGGGGTCGGGCGTCAGGATCTCGGTGCCCTCGGCGGTGAGGTCGTCCCAGTCCGCGTAGCCGTTCGGGTTGCCGGGACGGACGTCGAAGACCACGACCGAGGTCGAGACCATGCCCTTGTCGGGCGCGTCCTGCCAGGCATCCGTCGTGAGGCCGGCGTCGACGATCTGCTGCACGTCGGGGGCCAGCGAGAGCGCGACGACGTCGGCTTCGTAGCCGGCGATCACGTTGGCGGCCTGCGTGGTCGAGCCCGCGTAGGACTCCTGGAAGATCACGTTCTGGTCGTCGTGGTCTTCCTTCCACTGCGACACGAACGCGGGGATGATCTTGCCGTAGGCCTCGCGAGGCGTGCTGTAGGCGGCGAAGTTGATGACGGGTGTCTCTGCCGGCGTGCAGGCGCCAGCGGTGTCGGCACTCGTCATCGGATCCGCCGCTGTCCGAAGAGCAGGCAGCGAGCACGATGGCGAGGGAGGCGAACAGGGCGACGCCCTGCAGCTTCCGGGAACGGAACAGCATCCGAGCTCCTTTCGATCGACCGAGGGAGAGCCCCGGCGGCCTTGGGCTCGGCCTCCGGTGGTCCGGTCAACCGAAACGAGATCCACATCGTTGGACGGAACACGAGGTTCCGCGAAACACGGCCGGCGCCTCCGGAGGTCCGGTCGGCGCGGCAACGCGGATAGAAGTACCGGTCGGCGACCCGGGGGTGTCAAGCGTCGAAGGTCTCGGAGTCTGGCCGAACACACCATCGTCACAAGTCGCATCAGACGGTAGACCGAAAGTCCCGTTGACCCGGGCCTGACCAGGCGACTACCCTTCGTGGTGCAGCTGACCGGACACACCGGAGGCCGCAACGACGATCCAGATGGGGGGAAACCCCCGCATCGCGTTGCGGCCTTATTGCTTCCCGTAGGAGAGAGCATGGCCAAGACCTCCGAGGCGAAACGCGACCTCGAGCGTGAGGCGAACCTCGTCGAGGTGGACGGAGAGTTCTGCGTCCCCTTCGAAGCCGACCAGACCCGTGCACTACATCGACCTCGGTCCGTTCGAGCTCGAACGCAGCTCCTGGTACTTCGTCAAGAAGGTCCTGTTCTTCCTGCCGGCCATCTTCCTGTTCATCCTCGCGATCCAGCTGATGAAGTCGGGCGCCCAAGCGGTGGGTCCCTCCATCGAAGGGCAGTTCCCGTTCGCCAACGGGCTGTCGACGCTGGGCACCGGGTGGCTGGGCGCCTACTTCGTGCTCTCGGGTTCCCCCGTCGCGGCCACGGCGATCAGCCTGTTCGGGGCGGGGACGATCTCGAAGTTCCAGGCCTTCACGATGTTGTCCGGCTCGCGCCTGGGCGCATCGTTCATCGTGTTGCTCACCGGGTTCCTCTACGCCACCAAGCACAAGGACCGGCCGCGTGGGGACTCGATCGGCATCGGCATCCAGGCGATGACGATGACGGCGATCACCTACATCCCGGGCATGTTGATCGGGTACGGGATCATCCGCGCCGGCTGGCTCGACGGCTTCAACATGCACGCCAGCGGCGAGGTCGACGCGATCCTCAGCAAGCTGTGGGGGCCGTTCGTCGACCTTGCGAAGGACAACCTGCCCGGCTGGGCCCTGTTCCTCGCGGGCCTCGGCGTGATCCTGGTGGCGTTCAACCTGATCGACCGCGTGCTGCCGCAGGTGAGCAGCGACGCCACGGCCTCGAAACGTGCTGCCTGGCTGAAGAACCCGTGGACGATGTTCGCGCTGGGGTGTCTGGTGGCGACCCTGACCCTGTCGGTCTCGGTGGCCCTGACGGTCCTGGTGCCGCTGGCGGCCAAGGGCTACGTGAAGCGGGACGAGGCGCTGCCGTACATCATGGGCGCCAACATCACCACGCTGGCCGACACGCTGGTCGTGGCGATGTTGCAGCCCACACCCGTGGCCGCACAGATCGTGCTCGCCGAGGCGATCGGCGTGACGATCGTGTCGCTGATCATCCTGGCCTTCTTCTTCCAGCCCGTGAAACGCAGCGTGATCGGGTTGGACGACTGGCTCGTGGCCACGAACCTGCGTCTGGGGATCTTCGTGGGCGGGTTGTTCCTGCTCCCGGTCGCGTTCCTGGCCTCGGGGTTCTTCTTCGGCTCCGGTTCGTAGGAGCCAGTCGTGTGGCCTCGTTGACGGGGCCGCAGAGCGCGGATACTTTCGCTTGCGTAGCTGACCAGACAGACTGGAGGCCACGGCGAGATCTCGCCGTGGCCTTTTCCGTCTTCGAAGGGCCGATGAATGAGTGACCAACCGAGCGCAGACCAGGGGCCGAACGAGAAGCTGGCCGCCCTCACCGACGAGGAGCGCGCCGTCCTGGCCAAGGTCTCCGACATCGTCCGGAAGATCCAGTACGGCACCGTGGTCCTGGTGATCCAGGACAGCAAGGTCGTGCAGATCGAGATGGCCGAGAAGTTCCGGCTGCGATGAGGACGCCCCGATGAGCGACGCCGCCACCAACATCGTCGACCTGGCATCGGTTCGCGATGCCGGGCCTCCCAAGCTGGAGGTCCGCGACCTCGTGAAGACGCGCAGGTCCACCACGGGCACCGAGCTCACCGCGGTCGACCACGTGTCGTTCCAGGTGGGCGAGGGCGAGTTCGTGTGCCTGCTGGGTCCGTCGGGCAGCGGCAAGACCTCGATCCTCAACATCCTGGCCGGGCTGGAACGCCCCACGTCGGGTTCGGCGTTGCTCGACGGGACGCCGATCACCGCGCCCGGCCCCGACCGCGCGGTGTTGTTCCAAGAGCCGGCGTTGTTCCCGTGGCTGTCGGTGGCCGGCAACGTCGAGCTCGCGCTGAAGTTGATCGACGTCCCCGCCGACCAGCGACGGGAACGCGCCGACGCCTGGCTCACCAACGTCGGCCTCGAGCGATTCGCCGACGTGCAGCCGCACGAGCTGTCGGCCGGCATGCGGCAGCGGGCGGCGCTCGCTCGCGCCCTCGCGTGCGAACCCGATGTGCTGCTGGGCGACGAGCCCTTCGGCGCGCTCGACGCGCAGGCGCGCGAACTCCTCCAGGACGAGGTCCAGCGGGTGTGGGTGGAGCGCGACGGGCGCACGACCTTCGTGTTCGTGACCCACAACGTGCGGGAAGCGGCGCTCCTCGCCGACCGGGTGCTCGTCCTGTCGGCCGCCCCGGGCAAGCTGATCGAGGAGGTGCGCATCAACGCGCCGCGGCCTCGCCAGCTCGATGACGTCCTGGTGGCCCGCGTCGTCTCCGAGGTGCACGAGCTCCTGATGCGCGAGGTCGACAAGGGGGCGAACCGGTGAAGCGGATCTGGGACGAGATCGGTCCGCCCGTGTTCGGCATCGTGGCGCTGATCGTGGTGTGGGCGATCGTGGCGGCCCTCACCGACACGCGCGGCGTGCCCTCCCCCGCCGAGGTGTGGAGCGCCTTCCTCACGGGCATGCGCGACGGCACGATCCCCGAGGCCACGGTCAAGACGCTGCTCCGGCTGCTGTTCGCGTTCGCGTGCTCGATCGCGATCGGCGTGGCGATCGGGGTGGGCATGGCCCTCAACGAGTTCGCGCGGCGATCGGTCCGGCCGTTGATCGTGGCGCTCCAGATCACACCGTTCGTGGCGTGGCTGCCCCTCGCGGTGATCTGGTTCGGCGCCAGCGAACGCGCCGTGGTGTTCGTCACGATCGTGGGGGCCTTCCCGTCGGTGACGCTGGCGACGATGTCGGCGATCCGGCAGGTGCCGCCGATCCTCACCCGGGCGGGCCGGACGATGGGTGCCGACGGCTGGGGCCTGTACCGGGACGTGATCCTGCCCGCGGCCATGCCCGGCTTCGTCGCTGGGCTGCAGCAGGCGTGGGGCTTCGCGTGGAAGGCGCTGATGGCTGCCGAACTCATCATCACCGCGGTGGGCGCCTCGGGGCTGGGCCATCTGCTCGCCGAGGAACAGAGCAACGTCCCCGAGCTCTTGGCCGTGCTCGGCGTGATCGTGGTGATCGGCGTCGCGGTGGACTACCTGCTCTTCCACCGGCTCGACCGGCGCATCCGCAAGCGGCGCGGGCTGCTGGTCGAAGGCTGAGCCGGCCGCCCGAAGGGGCCGCTCAGCCGGCGTGGCTCGGAGCGATCAGCGCTCGATGCGGAACCGGATCCGCACGTGCGTGTGGTACTCGCTGATCTGTCCGTCCGCGACCTTCGCCGAGGTCTCCAGGATGTCCATGCTCTCGATCCCTCGGATCGTCTTGGCCGCTTCGGCCAGCGCCTGCTGCGCGGCGTCGCGCCAGGACTCGCCCGACACCCCGACCAGATCGATCGTCTTGATGACCGCCATGGCGATCTCCTTCCCCTAGCCCTGTTCCCACACGGCGACGAACCGCCGGTAGTTGTTCGCGATCTGCGAGACGGCCTCTTCGCGCGGGAGCGCACCGTCGACGAAGAACTTCAACGGGTTCCACCAGATCGACCGGCCGATCGCGAACCCCTGATAGCCGGGGACGCCACGCGCGGCACGCAGCCAGGCATCGACCGCCGCGTCATCGGCACCACGACCCAGGACGATGCACGCCACGCCGTCGCGCCCGCCGATCCGGCACTGCTCGGCCACCTCGCGACACTGTTCGGGATCGTCGATCCCCTCGATCTTCCAGATGTCCGGCTCCACGCCGGTGGCCTGCAGCTCGGCGATCGCCACCCGCATCAGGTGGGGACGCACCTCCCGGTCGAACCGGCCGACGTCGTTGGCGACCGTCTCCAGCTGATGGGGTTCGGCCGGGACGAGCAGTTCGAACAGGAAGCGGCGCCCGGTGTGATGCAGCCAGTCCGACAACTGCTTCAGCCGAACGGCTTGGCGGGCGTTCATCGCGCCATCGCCTTCAGGGTTGTAGCGCACCAGCACCTTCGTGAAGGCCGGGTCGAACGCCTCGATGTGCGCCGAGAACTCCTCGCCGTACTCGAAGTCGAACTCGTGCTGGCCGGACTTCTCGGCGGGCATCGCGAGCTTGAGTCCGTCGCGGATCGCGGCCCGAGCCACCTCGGCGCCGAACTGCTCGTCGACGAGCACCCCTGCCGCCTCGTTGCTGACGCCGTCGGCCAACGCGCGTCGCATCCCCTCGAAGATCACGGTCTTCGCGTCGATGATCTTCAACGTGTCCTCGGGCCCGGCCGCACCATCGATGCCGAAGAACTTCTTCTGGAACGATCCTCGGTGGTCGAACGCCAGGATGTACAGGTCGCCTTCGTAGCCGAGCGCCATTCGTCTCCCCTCGGTTCGCGGTTGGTTCCCGGAGCCTATCGCTCCGGGTCCGACGTTCGCCTCAGCATTCGAACGGGTTGGTGGGATCCATCAGGTCGACCGCCACGGGGGACGCGGCGTCGCGGAACCGGTCGCCGTCCGTGGCCGAGCCCACCACGAAGCCGTAGTGCATCGGCACGGCGAGCCGTGGGGTCATCGCCAGCGCAAGACCCGCGGCTTCCTCCACGTTCATCGTGTAGTAGCCGCCCACGGGCAGGAACGCGACATCCGTGTCGATCGTCTCGAGCTCGGGCGCGTGGTCGGTATCACCCGCGTGGTAGTAGGTGGCGCCCCCGAGCTCGAGCACGTACCCCACCCAGTCGTTGGCCCGGGGATGGAAGTCCAGCGCCTCTTCACGCGTGTTGTACGCGGGCACGGTGGTGAACGGAACGCCGGCGACCTCATGCTTCTGGTCTGGCGCCACCGCCGTGACGTCTCCGGTGAGTTCGTCGGCGACATCGCGGGGCGCCACCAGTTTCGTTCCGGGTCCCCTGAGCCGTTCGATCTCCTCAGGCTGGAAGTGATCGAGGTGGGCGTGCGTGATCAGGATCAGGTCGGCGGCTGGGGCGTCCTCGGGCGTGCCCCACGGGTCGATGTAGATCGTGCGTTCGTCGTCGACCCATCGGAGCGCGGACTGTCGGAACCAGGTGATCCGTTCGAGCACGGCGACCTCCTCACGAGACGGGCCCCAGATAGTCTGACTGCCCAGCCATGGGAACGCCCAAACCCGAAGCCGACGAACACCAGGCCCCGCCCGGAGGGGTCCGAGCCAGCGTTTCCCTGTTGCGGCGCAACCGTGATTTCCGGCGTCTGTTCCTGGCCTCGGTGATCTCGCTGGGCGGCGACTGGTTCCTGTTCGTGGCGATCACCGGCCTGATCCTGGAGACCACCGGCCGCGCGGTGGACGTGGGCCTGGCGATCATGGCCCAGGAGCTGGCCTTCTTCCTGGCCTCGCCGGCGGCGGGCGTGCTGGCCGACCGCGTGGACCGGCGCCGGCTGATGATCGTGTGCGACCTGGTTCGCGCGGTGATCTGCTCGGCGTTCCTGCTCGTGGGACCCGAAACGGTATGGCTCGCCTACCCCTTGCTCGCGGCGTTGTCGGTGTTCAGCGCGCCCTTCGAACCGGCCTCGTCGGCGGCGGTGCCCAACGTCGTGGATGCCGAGGACCTCCCTTCGGCGAACGCGATCGCGGGCTCGCTGTGGGGAACGATGCTGGCCGTGGGGGCGGCGCTCGGCGGCGTGATCTCCACGGTGTTCGGGCGCGACACCGCCTTCGTGGTGGACGCGCTGTCGTTCCTGCTGTCCGCGCTGTTCCTGGCCGGCATCCGGCGCTCGTTCAGCGAAGCGCGGGCCGCCGACCACGAGCATCCCAAGATCGTCGAGGCCACCAAAGAGGTCTTGCATTACGCCCGCACCGATCGTCGGGTCTCGGCGCTCATCACGGTCAAGGGCGGGTTCGGTCTCGCGGCAGGGGTCCTGGCATTGATCCCCGTGTTCGGCGCCGACGTGTTCGGCAAAGGTGACATCGGGGTGGGCATCCTGATGGCGGCCCGCGGCGTGGGCGCCTTGGTGGGTCCGTTCTTCGGTCACCGGCTCAGCGGGCCGCAGCATCGACGACTGTTCAGCGCGATCGGCCTCGCGCTGACCGTGTTCGGGCTGTCCTACATGGGGTTGGGGCTGGCTCCCGCGTTGTGGGTGGCGGCCGTGGCGATCTTCGTGGCCCACCTCGGGGGCGGAACACAATGGGTGCTGTCGACCTACGGGCTCCAGGTGCTGGTGCCGGATCACATCCGGGGCCGCATCTTCGCCGTCGATTTCGCGCTGATCACGCTGTCGTTGGGGATCTCGAGCCTCGCCGCCTCCTGGATCGCCGACGCCGCCGGGCCGCGACAGGCCGCGTTCGCGTTGGGCGGGGTCGCCGTGCTGTGGGCCGGCGTCTGGTGGATCCTCACCCGCAAGGTCCGCAACGGACCGGCCCTCGAGGGCGCCGAGCCGGAGGACGCCTACGAACCTCCGGAGCCCGACGCCGTCGCCTTGGGCGACCGCTAGCCGGTCGGGTTCGGCGGGGTGGGCTGGCCCGGGGGTTCCGGCACGTCGTCGGCCGGCGGTGGCGGGGTGGCGGCGCCTCCGGCAGGAGGCGTGGCACCCGAGCCACCGGCGGTGCCGAAGTCCACCTGGGGAGCACCGGCCTCGCGGGTCGCCTCGTCGACCTCGAAGAACTCCGCTTCTTCGAAGTGGAAGGCGTTGGCGACCAGCACCGACGGGAACTGCTTCACGCGCTGGTTGTACTCACGGACGTTGGCGTTGTAGAAGCGCCGCGCCGTCTGCAGCCGATCCTCGGTGTTGGTGAGCTCTCGCTGCAGCTCCAGGAAGTTCTGGTTCGCCTTGAGGTCGGGGTAGTTCTCGGCGACGGCGAACAGCTTGCCGAGGGCGGCGACCAACGGGCCTTCGGCGGCGGCCTGGGAGGCCGGCGAACCGGTGGCGCCCGCGGCCATCGAACGCGCGCGCGCGACTTCCTCGAAGACCTCCTTCTCGTGGGCGGCGTAGCCCTTCACGGTCTCGACCAGGTTCGGGATCAGGTCGTACCGGCGCTTGAGCTCGGTGTCGATGTTGGCCCAGGCGTCCTTGATCAGGTTCTTCTGCGAGATGAAGCGGTTGTAGGAGATCACGCCGCCGACGACGGCGATCACGACCACTGCGATCAGGATCCAGAGCCAGAGCACGAGCGTTCCCCCTTGGATGGTCGTTCGAAGGCGACAGCTTAGCCCGCCGCGCCCTGCCGGTTCACGCCTCGCCCTCACCGATGGGCTCGGGTGACCAGTGACCCTGCAGCCAGCGGTCCTCGTGCGGACCCTTGGCGGGACGCGGTGGATAGAGGCTCGCCACGACCGGCGGGACCCGCCGGGCGATCGCCCGCGCGGCCTCCAGGAGCAGCAGGACCTGGGCGGGAGGGAGGGTCGCGGAGCGCAGCAGCATCCGATCCTCGTTGACCGCGATGCTCACCCCGGCGGGCAGGCCGAGCAACGCCTGCATCATCCGCTGATCGCAGAACGCCACCGCGAACCGGCGGTCGTTGCCGCGCACGTGGAACCGTCGATTGAACGCCTCGAGCTCCAGGGCGATGTCCTCGCCGGTGAGCACGTCGATCACGCCGTCGAGCGCGTCCCGCGGCTCGATCTGCAGTCGCGGACATCCGAAGGGCAGGGCCACGCTGGCGCAGGTGAATCGATGCTGGGTCGGCTGCGCGTCCTCGCCGGCAGGACGCTCTTCCGTGATCAGGTCGAACGCGCGGGCGGCCTCACCGTCGGCCCCGTTCCACACCACGTTCTCCGCCGCGATCCACCGGCCGAGGCCCAGCCACCCGAACGGAAGCCACAGCGTGTCGGGGAACGGATCGATCGGCATGAACGACACCCCGGCGCGGTGGCACAGCAGCATGAGTTCGCGCTGCCGCGACCGGCGCCTGGCCAGTCGAGCGATCGCCACCACGGCCAGCACGGCGGCGCCGGCCCAGAAGAGCCATCCCATGGTGGCTGCGTCGGCAGCCTCGGCACCTCGCTTGACCCGTCAGCGTTCGCGCAATCGAGGGCTCAGCACCTCGTCGAGCGCGAACCCCACCATCGTGAACGACAGGGTCACCATCATGATCGCCACGCCCGGCGGGATCAGCCACCACCACCAGCCGGCCGACATCGCGCCGGCGTTGAACGACGCCTTGATCGTCTGGCCCCACGTGATCGCGCCCGCCGGCCCCAGGCCCAGGATCGACAGCGTGGTCTCCGACAGGATCGCCAACGCCACCATCAGCACGGCGCTCGAGAACAGGATCGGGAACACGTTGGGCAGCATGTGATGCGACAGCTGGTGCCAATGCCCCGCGCCGAGCGCGCGGGAGCGTTCCAGGAAGGGCCGCTCCTTGATCGACAGCGACTGCGAACGCACGACCCGCGCGGTGCTGGCCCACGAGGTGATCGCGATCACCACGATGACGTTGACCAGCGTGGGTCCGATGACGGCCGTGAGCGCGATCGCCAGCGCGATCCACGGCAGGACGAGGAACCAGTTCGTGAAGGCGTTGAGCGCGGTGTCGAGGCGATCGCCAGGGCGATCCACGGCAGGACGAGGAACCAGTTCGTGAAGGCGTTGAGCGCGGTGTCGATCTTCGTGCCACCGAAGTAGCCCGCCGAGATCCCCACCGTGGCGCCGATCAGCATCGTGCCGAACGCCGCCGTGAACCCCACCAGCAGCGAGATCCTCGCGCCCACGATCACCAGGGACAGCACGGAGCGACCGAAGTTGTCGGTCCCGAGCGGGTAGGCGAGCGAAGGAGGCGCCGTGATCGGGCCGCTCGCGGTCGCGGGCTCGACCGACGCCGGGTCGATCACCATCGGCCCCACGATCGCGAACCCGATGAACACCAGCAGCACCGTGAGCCCGATCATCCCCTGCCGGTTCCGGCGGAACGTGCGCCAATGGGCCGCGAGGGTGGCGCGGCGCCGCGCCCAGATCAGCGACCGGGCCGAGCGAAGCTCCACGGGACCTTCGGTCGCCATCTCAGGCCTCCCGGATCCGCGGGTCGAGGTAGCCGTACGTGATGTCGGCCACCAGGTTGCACACCAGCACCGCCACGCTCGCCAGCAGGAACACGGCCTGGATCACCGGGTAGTCGAGCTTGTTGATCGCGTCGTACGTGAGTTGTCCGATCCCGGGCCAACTGAAGACCGCCTCGACCACCACGGCGCCGCCCAGCACGAACCCGATGTTCAGGAAGATCAGCGTGAACGTCGGCAGGAACGCGTTCGGCACCGCGTGCCGAGCCCGCACCAGATGTTCGGGCACGCCCTTGGCTCGCGCGCTGGTGATGTAGTCCTCGTTGACCACGTCGATCATCGAGGAACGCATGATGATCGCGTATTGCCCCACATACCCCAGCGTCAACGTGAGCAGCGGCAGGAAGAGATGGTCGAGGATGTCGACCACCCTGGCCGTTCCGGTGAGGTCGCCGGTTTCATAGCCGCCTGCCGGGAACCACCCGAGGAAGCCCGAGAACAGCAGCAGGAGCAGCATGCCGAGCCAACCTTCGGGGATCGAGTACAGGGCGAGGGAGCCCATGAGGGTTGAGGTGTCGAACGCGCTCCCTCGCTTCCACCCGCCCTTGATCCCGATCCAGATCCCGATGACCGTGGACAAGATCGTGCCGAGACCGACCAGCAGGATCGTCGGCCACAGACGCGAATACACGACATCGGCGACCGGCCGACCTGTCCGGAGCGAGGTGCCCAGGTTGCCGCTCAGCGTCTGCCGCACGTACGTGACGTACTGCGTCCCCAACGGCTGATCCAGCCCCAGCTCGCTCCGGAGTTCGGCGATGTCTTGCTCGGTGAGCTTGTCGCTCTTGGCGAGCAGTCCCACGGGGTCCCCGGGCAACACCCGGAACATGAAGAAGTTGAGCGTGAGCACGAACACGAGCGTGATGAGTGCTTGGAGGACCTTGCGGAGCACGTATCGACGTGTGCCCAAACCTCGTCCCCTTCTGCCCGTCGCCGGCCTCGGTGATGCCTCTACGCCTCTTCGAGCTCTCGGCGGCGGCCGCGGCGCGCCAAGGCGATCCCGACCACCACGATCGTTGCGATCACCACGACCCACAGCCAGCCCGGCACGCTGCCCGGATCCCGAGCCACCTGCGACCGACCCGTCGACCGGTCGCAGCTCGATCAGCGAGTCGTAGTTGTAGCCCGGCAACAGGTAGCCGTTGGCGCCCGGAGCCGGCACCCACCCGGTGAACCGGTCGTTGCGGTAGGCCTGGAGCCACCCGGGATAGGCCAGCACCACGCCCGGGATCTGGTCATAGGCGCGCTGCTGCGCCTCGAACACCACGGCTTGGCGATCGGCTCGGTCGAACACGTTGCGCTGTTCCTCGTAGAGCGCATCGAACTCCGGGTCTTTCCAGCAGCCGTCGCTCCAGGAGCCACATTGATCGGAGGTGAACACGAAGAGCTGATAGTTGGGGTCGGGGTCTCCGCTCCAGTACCAGATGTAGGCGTCGAAGTTCCCCGCGCCCCAGTAGTCGTTCATCTTGGCGTCGGTGACCGGCCGCAGATCGACGTCGATCCCGATCTGCTGCAGATACCCCACGATCAGTTCGCCGGCCTCCACCGCGCCGGTCGTGTCCTGCGAGGCGGGGATCAACATCTGCAGGGGTTCACCCGTCTGGGGGTCCTCGCGGATGCCGTCGCCGTCGGTGTCGACGTAGCCGGCTTGCTCCAGCAGGTCGTTCGCGCCCGGGATGTCGAACGGGATCTCGTCCTCGGCCGGGATGTCGAGATGCCAGTACGCCGAGGCCGGGCGGATGATCGTGTCGCCCGGCGTCGCGGTGCCTTGATACACCTTGTCCGAGATGGCCTGCTTGTCGATCGCCATCGCGATGGCCTCACGCACCACGTGATCGTGCAGGGCGGGCAACGCGTCGGCGTCCGGCCCCTGCCCACCGAAGTTGAACGCCAGGTTCAGCCACCAGTCCGAGACCACGTGCTGCACCGTGATGTCGTCGATGCCGTCGATCGAGGCGATGAGCGACGGCTTCAACCCGTCGGCCATGTCGATCTCCCCGTTGCGCAGCGCCTGGATCATCGCCTCCTGGTTCGAATAGAGGCGGAACTCGATGCGATCGAGCGCCGGCTGCTCGCCCCAGAAGTACGGGTTGCGTTCCATCGTCCAGCCCTGGCCCTGGTTCCAGTCGGTCAAGGTGAACGGACCGCTCGCGATCGACGGCGTGTTCTCGACGCTCTTGATCGTGCGGAGGCCCTTGCCGTCGTACTGCGACCACACCTTCTCGGGCACGATGTAGACCCAGGGCGGCATGTCGGGCGCGAACGTGGGCTCGGCCGACTTCCAGATCAAGGTCGTGTCGTTGGGCGTTTCGAAGGTGGGGTCGGACGAGAAGTAGCTGCGGTACTGCGGGATCTTGTTGTCGATCACGAAGCGGTAGGTGAAGGCGACGTCGCGGGAGGTGAGCGGCGTGCCATCGCTCCACTTGAGGTCGTCGCGCAACGTGCAGGTCCACTCGGTGGAGTCCTCGTTCGGCTCGCACCCGGTCGCCAAGCTCGGCGCCGGGCCCAGATCCTTGGAGGCGAACTTCAGCAACATGTCGTACTGGATCGTGACGACCGACCAGTCGCTGCCGGCGCTCACGGCCCACGGGTTGTCGGTGATGAGGTCGCTGGTGGTCCCGACGCGGAGCACCAGGTCCTCGGCCCCGCTCGGAGACGACGACTGCGCACGAGCGAGCGGCGCCACCAGGACCGCCGCGATCAGCGCGGCGAGCAGCACGCCTGTCGCCCGAGTCCTGGACTTCGTTGCCTGCGACCTCATCGCGTTCCTTTCCGTGGTTCCCGTGCGGACGTCGTCCGCGCCGACCCTCGAACAACCGCCGTCGTGCCGTCAAGACAACGGTGTGGTGCGTTCACCGTCGCGCCGCCAAGACGTCGATCACGGGTGTGTGCATCACACCGTTGGACACCAAGAGGTCGTCGCCGGCTGCCGGGGACGCGCCGAGCAGCGTGGAGATCTGCCCGCCCGCCTCGCGCACGATGACGCCCGTGGCGGTCCAATCCCACTCGTGACAGGGTTCGTGCTCGAGCAGGGCGTCGACGGACCCCTGGGCGACCAACAGATGGCCCCACGCGTCGCTGAGCCCTCTGGTTCCTCGCGCCCGATCGACGACGGCCACCAATCGATCGAGGTGGCCGCCGCGGCTCCATTCCTCCACCCCCGAATGGGCCACGAACGCCTCGTCGAGCGTGCCGACGTCCGAGACGCGGAGGCGATGCTTCCCCCTCCACGCACCACCTCCGCGCCACGCGTGGTACCGCTGGCCGAGCGCGGGGGCATCGGCCACCCCCAGGACGGCCTCGCCGTCGATCTCGAGCCCGATCAGCGTCGTCCACAGCGGGATGCCCTCCGCGTACAGCTTGGTGCCGTCGACCGGATCGATCACCCAGCGCCGGCCGTTGGCGCCTTCGTCGAACCCTTCCTCCTCCCCGAGGACGCCCGCAGCGGGGTCACGAGCGGCGATCGCCGAGCGGATCGCCCGTTCGGCGGCCCGGTCCACCTTGGTCACCGGCGTCGCATCGGCCTTCAGCTCGACCGGGAGCCGGTCCCCGAACCACGCCAGCGTCACCTCGGCGGCGACATCCGCGAGCTCATGCGCCAACGCGAGGTCGGCGCTCAGATCGGGTTGGACCACGCCTTGCGCCCCGCTTCATCCTCGATGACGACCCGCCGATGCGGCAGCTCGATGGACGGTGAGAACCGTGCGCGCACGATGAGCCCTCGGTCATCGCGCTCCAGCACCCTGGCCTCTTCCATCCGGTTCCGCGCGCCGGCCAAGACCGCCCACCCGGTCTCGTAGCGCGACGCCATGACCACCGCTCGAGCCGGGCTGCAGCGGACCTCGAGTTCGGTGCCGTCCACGGTGATATCGCGGATCTGCGGCCCGGCGCTCGCGTAGGTGTGTCCCTGCCGCAGCGCCTCGAGCACCGCCGCCTCAGCTGCGCTCAGCCGCACGCACCATGGTCCAGGCATCACCGATGTCGAACCCCGGGTAGTGACAGTCGTCGGTACCGAACGCCCAGAACCGCTTGCCGCGGTCCAGGCACAGGTCCCAGACGTACGACGAGTCCCCGCGCGCGTTCTCACGTTGCGCGCTGGAGTTGAACAGTTCGATGCCGTGCGCACCCTCGACCGCCATCAGGGTTTCCAGCGGCATCCCGCTCCAATACGGATGCGCGATGAACGAGACCCCACCCTGGTCGGCGATGCACCGGGCCGCCGCCGACAGGTCGGGGAACGTCTTGTAGGTGTAGGCATCGATCGGACCCCACTTCGCTCGGTCACCGCCGGGGTCCTCGGGGATGTCGCTGATCCCGATCGCCAGGATCTCGCTGTCGGCGAGCGCCTCGCCGTAGGGGTCGGCGGCGAGTTCGGCGCCGGTGATCACCAGGATGTGGTCGGTCGAGGGTTCGTGCGTGAGCGTCCAGTGGTCGGTGATGGCCACGACGTCGAACCCCATCCACTCGTGATGCCGGACGTGCGCCGCCGGGTCGAGTTCGCCGTCGGAGCGCGCCGTGTGGGTGTGGAACGCGCTCTTGAGCCACACCCCGTCGACGTCGAACGGGTTCCCCTCGGTCATCGCGATCGCGTCTCCTCGTCGGTGGGTCGTCCGCGCGGACGCTAGAGCCGTGGCGGCCACGGCACAAGATGGCACGTGCCGTGACGGCAACAACGGCGTAGGCTCCCGGCGTGCGCACGACGGACGGGGCCGAACGGGTCGTCGCGGTCCTCGATCTGCTCGGCTCGACGCCGGACGGGTTGGGGGTCTCGGCGATCGCGGAGGAACTCGGCGTGCACCGCTCGACCACGTCGCGCCTCATGGGGACCCTGGCCGCCAGCGGCATCGTCGAGCGAGACCCGGCGACCCGCCGCTACCGGCTGGGACCTCGGATCGTGGGCCTGGCCGCCACCGCGGTGGCGCGCCTGCCGGTCGTGAGCCAGGCCCGGCCGGAGCTGGAACAGCTGTCGGCTGCCACCTCCGAGACCGCGAACCTCGCGATCCTCGACCGGTTCCACGTGGTGTACGTCGATCAGGTCACGCCCGCGCAGACCGTGGTGATGGCGAGCTGGGTTGGACGGCGCAGCCCGGTGCACGCGAGTTCGAGCGGCAAGGTCCTCGTGGCCTTCGGTGACCCGAAGCTGCGCGAGGCGGTCCTTCGCCGGCGGCTCGAACCGCTCACCGAGCGCACGGTCGTCGATCCCGATGCGCTCGGACGCCTCCTGCACGAGGTCGCCCGCCGCGGATACGCCTCGAGCAGCGGCGAACTCGAAGTGGGGCTGGTCACGGTGGCGGCACCGGTCATGGCCGACGGGCGCGCGATCGCGGCGGTCAGCGTGGCGGGCCCGTCCTACCGGTTCCCCGCCCGGGACATCCCTCGCCTGGCCCGCACCGTGATGGAAGCCGCCCTGGCGATCGGCCACCGCATGGCGGGCCGATCCAGCTTCTGACGGCAGATCCGATCAGGTGTCCGTGGCCGACGTGCGGAAGACCAGGCCGTCCTCGCCGGCATCGACCGTGATGGTCTCGCCGTCGCGGATCTGCCCTGACAAGAGCTGCAGCGCCAAGGGATCCTGGATCTCGCGTTGGATCACCCGCTGCAAGGGGCGCGCCCCGAACGCGGGGTCATACCCCTTGTCCGCCAGGTAGGTGCGCGCCGCGTCGGTGAGCTCCACCATGAGGTTTCGCTCCTCCAGCCGGCGGAGCAACGAGCGCAGCTGGATGTCCACGATCTGTGCGATCTCCTCGCGCCCCAGCGGCTCGAACACGACGATCTCGTCGATCCGGTTCACGAACTCCGGCCGGAAGAACCCGCGGACGTCGTCCAGCACGGCTTGCTGCTGCTTCTCGCGGTCCATCGACGGGTCGTTGAACACCGCCGACCCGAGGTTGGAGGTCATGATCACGATCGAGTTCCGGAAATCGACGGTTCGGCCCTGCCCGTCGGTGAGCCGGCCATCATCCAGCAGTTGCAGCAGGATGTTGAACACGTCGGCGTGGGCCTTCTCCATCTCGTCGAGCAGCACGACGCTGTACGGGCGACGGCGCACGGCCTCGGTGAGCTGGCCGCCTTCCTCGTAGCCGACGTAGCCCGGCGGCGCGCCCACCAGTCGCGAGACCGAATGCCGTTCCTGGTACTCGCTCATGTCGACGCGCACCACCGCACGTTCATCGTCGAACAGGTAGTCGGCGAGCGCTTTCGCCAACTCGGTCTTGCCCACGCCCGTCGGGCCCAGGAACAGGAAGGAACCGATCGGCTGGTTGGGATCGGACAGGCCGGCACGGGAACGACGGATCGCGTTGGCCACCGCCTGCACCGCCTCGGTCTGATCGACGATCCGTTCGTGGAGCGCGTCTTCGAGATGCACGAGCTTCTGCATCTCGCCCTCCATCAAGCGCGAGACCGGGATGCCGGTCCACTTCGAGACCACCTCGGCGACATCCTCCTCGGTGACCTCCTCGTTCAGGAAGCGCCGGTCCCGCTGCAGCTCGGTGAGCGCGGCGTTCTCGGCTTCGAGCTGCTTGTCGAGCTCCACCAGGACGCCGTACCGGAGTTCGGCGGCTCGCTGCAGGTCGCCGTCGCGCTCGGCGTGGTCGGCCTCCATGCGCGTCTCTTCGATGCGCGACTTCAGCGCGCGGATCGCGTCGATCCGTTCCTTCTCCTGCTGCCAGTGCGCGGTCATGCTGGCGCGCTCTTCCTGCAGGTTGGCGAGCTCCTCCTCGAGCCGGGCCAGCCGATCCTTCGACGCGACGTCGCTCTCCTTGCTCAGCGCGGCCTTCTCGATCTCGAGCTGACGGATGCGGCGCTCGACCTCGTCGATCTCGACCGGCATCGAATCGATCTCGATCCGGAGCTTCGACGCGGCCTCGTCGATCAGGTCGATCCCCTTGTCGGGCAGGAACCGGCCCGTGACGTACCGGTCGCTCAACACGGCCGCGGCCACCAACGCGGGGTCCTGGATCCGGACCCCGTGATGCACCTCGTAGCGTTCCTTCAAGCCCCGCAGGATGCCGATCGCGTCCTCGACGCTGGGCTCGGACACCAACACCGGCTGGAACCGCCGCTCCAACGCCGGGTCCTTCTCGATGTGCTGGCGGTATTCGTCCAAGGTGGTGGCGCCGATCGCGCGCAGCTCGCCGCGCGCCAGCATCGGCTTCAGCATGTTGCCGGCGTCCATCGCACCTTCGGCAGCGCCCGCCCCCACCAGCGTGTGCAGCTCGTCGATGAACGTGACGATCTCGCCTTCGCTGTCGACGATCTCCTTCAACACGGCCTTCATGCGCTCCTCGAACTCGCCGCGGTACTTCGCCCCGGCGATCATCGACCCGAGATCGAGCGCGATCAGCCGCTTGTTCTTCAACGATTCGGGAACGTCGCCGTCGACGATGCGCTGCGCGAGCCCCTCAACGATGGCGGTCTTGCCCACGCCCGGCTCGCCGATCAGCACCGGGTTGTTCTTGGTGCGGCGCGACAGCACCTGGATCGTCCGGCGGATCTCCTCGTCACGCCCGATCACGGGGTCGAGCTTGCCGCTGCGAGCGGCCTCGGTGAGGTCGCGGCCGTACTTCTCGAGCGACTGGAAGGTGTCCTCGGGGTTCTGGTTGGTGACCCGTTGGCGCCCTCGCACCTCCGCGAGCGCGCCCAGGATCGCATCGCGGGTGAGGCCCGCTTCCAGCAGGATCTGAGCGGCGCGGTGATCGCCGCTCGCGACCATCGCGAGCAGCAGGTGCTCGGTCGAGATGTATTCGTCGGTCAGGGCCTCGGCCTCGGTGGCGGCGGTCTCGAGCAGCCGGGCGGTGGCCGGCGAGATCCGCGCCTCGGCCGTCGCGCCGGTGTACACCTTCGGCAGCGCATCGAGCGCCGCCTCCACGCGCGCACGGAGCTGGGCGGGGTTCGCACCGACGTGGTGCAGCAGCGGGTAGACGATGCCCTCGGCATCGCCGAGCAGCGCGAACAGCACGTGCTCGGGTTCGATCTGTTGGTGGTTGCGCGCCACGGCCTGTTGCTGCGCCTCGGCGAGCGCGGTCTGCGACTTCATCGTCAGCTTGTTCATGTCCATGTCGTCATCACGTCCTCGTCGCTCGCTGCTCGTGGTCGGCGCGCGTCACGCCGTACATCGCGTAGTCGCGCGGTCCGGCCGAGGACGGCATGAACCCGCGCTGTACCCCTTCGAAGGTGAAGCCGAGCCGCTCGGCGACCGCCCGCATCCCGGCGTTCTCGACGTCGGTCGAGACCTGCACCCGGGTGGCGGCCTCGTCCCGGAACAGGTAGGCCGTGATCTCCTTCACCGCTTCGGCTCCCAGGCCCCGGCGGCGGTCGGCCTGGTCGTAGATCTCGACCCCCAGCTCGAACACCCCCTGCGGCATCGCCCGCCGGATGGATCGCGCCTGGATCTCGCCCACGACCCGCCCATCGGCCTCGATCGCGAATTCGATCCATCCTTCGTGCCACGTGCCGGAGGCCTCGATCTTCTGGCGGATCGGCTCGGGATCGCGGGGCCCCCAGTGGATCCCGTCACCGACCGGCGCCGCCTGCGCCGCCTGCAGCACCCGCTCGAACTCATCCTCGCGGAACGCCCGAAGCGTCACCCGCTCCCCCACCACCCGCGTCATGAGGTCAGGTCCCACGGGAACCGAACCACGCTGCGCAGCGGCAGGATCTCGTCGCCCCGTCTGCCCGGCATCGCGATCGCGCGTCGGTGGTCGAGCTGCCGGCTGAGCCGCTCCACCTCGCCGCGGAGCTCGTCCATCTCCACGCGCATCTCCATGATCCGCTTCACGCCCGCCAGGTTCACTCCCTGCTCGGTGAGGAACTGGATGGCCCGCAGTCGCTCGATGTCGGCCTCGGAGTACCGCCGGGTGTTGCCCGACGTTCGCTGCGGACGTACCAGTCCCTTGCGCTCGTAGATGCGGAGCGTCTGCGGGTGCACCCCGGCCAGCTCGGCCGCCACGCTGATGATGTAGACCGCGCGCTCATCGTCCTGGGACCGCTGATCAGGCTGACTCATCGTTCGCTCCTCACGCCACGCCCGTCCCCGAACGCGGCGACGCCTTCTGGACATCCTGGAGGTCCTGCAGCAGCTGCTTCTCTTCCTTGCTGAGCTTGCGCGGCACGTCGACCTCCACCGTCACCATCAGGTCGCCGGCCCCGCTCTTGCGCGGCGCCCCCTTGCCCTTGATGCGGAAGGTCTTGCCGCTCGGCGTCCCCGCCGGAACCTTCAGCGTGACCGGACCGTTCAGGGTGGGCACCTGGACGTTCGCCCCCAGCGCGGCCTCCGGGTAGGAGACCGGCAGGGTCAGGGTGAGGTTGTCGCCCTTGCGGCCGAACACGTCGTCCCGCGCCACCTTCACCCGCACGTACAGATCGCCGGGCTGGCCGCCGGCCGGTCCCGGCTCCCCTCGCCCGGCCAGCTTGATCCGTGCGCCGTCCTTGACGCCGGCCGGGATCTTCACCTTGAAGGTTCGGCTGCGGCGCTCCGACCCCGATCCCTTGCACGTGGGACACGGCGTCTCGACGATGCGCCCGGTCGCGTTGCAGTTCCGGCACGGCTGCGACATCGAGAAGAAGCCCTGGTTCACCGCCACCTCGCCGGCTCCACCGCAGACCGGACACACGCTCGGGCTGGTGCCGGGTGCGGCGCCGGATCCGTGACACGTCCGGCAGACCGACGGTCCGGTGATCTTCACCGGCACGGTGGTGCCCGCCATCGCGTCCTCGAACGAGACCTTCACCTCGGTCTCGAGGTCGGTCCCACGCTGGGGCCGCGTGGCGCGACCTCGCGAGCGGCCCCCACCACCGAACAACCCCCCGAACAGGTCGCCGACATCGCCCAGGTCCTCGACGTTCACGTACCGCGTGCCGCCGGGGCCCCCGGCCCCGCCCGGCCATCCTGCCGCGCCGGCACCGCCGGGGCCGAAGCCGCCGAACCCGGAGGCGCCCATGTCGCGCACCTCGTCGTATCGCTTGCGCTTGTCCTCGTCACCCAGCACGTCGTAGGCCGCGGAGATCTCCTTGAAGCGGGTCTCCGCGTCGGCGTTGCCGGGATTGGCGTCGGGATGGAACTGCTGTGCGAGCTTGCGGTAGGCCTTCTTGATCTCGGCGGCGGAGGCGTTCTTGGCCACGCCGAGGACGCCGTAGTAGTCCTTCTCGAACCACTCTCGTCTGACCTCGTCCGCCATCTACCGTTCCACCGTCCCTCGTTGGCTCCGTGCCGGCGTCGTCAGGGTCGCTCGACCCGGACGCCCGCGGGACGCAGGACGCGTCCCTTCAGCGTGTACCCCGGCCGCAGCACATCGGCCACGACCGGTTCGCCGTCGCCGTCGCCCGTCTGCATCAGGGCTTCGTGCAACTCGGGGTCGAACGGCGATCCCTCGGCGTGGATCCGCTCCAGCCCCTCGGCCTTCAACGCATCGAGCAGCTTGGCGTAGACCAACTCCACGCCCTTGAGGAAGCGTTCGAAGTCCGGCTTGTCGTCGGCGGACATCAGCGCGAGCTCGAAGTCGTCGAGCACCTCGAGCAGCCGTCTGGCCACGGGCATCGCCCCCAGCTCGGACAGCTCGGTCTGCTCCTTCACCACGCGCTTGCGGTAGTTGTCGAACTCGGCCTGCAGGCGACGGAGGTGGTCGAGGTACTGACCGGCCTCAGCCTGGGCCGAAGCCAGGTCGTCGGCCACGCCCGCGGCATCGTCGGCGACGGTCTCGTCCCCGAGGATGGGGGCGTCCCCGGCCTCGGCGGCCGGGACGCCCTCGTCCTGCAGGTTGGCGAACCGTCGCCGATCCGTGATGCGGATCTGCGGCTCGTCCTCATGGTTCGGCGCCACCTACGACGCCTCCCCTTCATCGACGATCTCGCCTTCGACGACGTCGTCCTCGGTGTCGGCCTCCGGCTCACCGGCGGCCGAACCGGCCTCGCCCTCCGGGGCTTGGGCCTGCTGGTTCTGCACCATGGCCTGGCCCACGCGCTGGTAGATCTCCATGACGGCGTCGCTGGCGGCCGTGAGGGCCGGGGCCTCGGCGGCCTCGTCGTCCAGCACCTTCTTGAGCTCGTCGTTCTTCGTGGTCAGCTCGGTCCGCTCGGCCTCGGGGATCTTCTCGGCGTTCTCCTCGACGAACTTCGCCACCTGGTAGTGGAGCTGGTCCGCCTGGTTGCGCGCCTCCGCGGCCTCGCGACGAGCGTGGTCCTCGGCCGCGAACTTCTCGGCGTCGGCCATCATCCGGTCGACCTCGTCCTTGGACAACGCGGTGCCGCCCGTGATCGTCATGGCCTGCTCCTTGCCGGTGGCAAGGTCCTTGGCGCTGACGTTCACGATGCCGTTGGCGTCGATGTCGAAGGCCACCTCGATCTGCGGCATGCCGCGCGGTGCCGGCGGGATGCCCATCAGGTGGAACTGGCCCAGCGGCTTCACACCGGGCGACATCACGGTCTCGGCCTCGCCCTGCAGGACGTTGATCTCCACGGTGGTCTGGTTGTCGTCGGCCGTGGTGAAGATCTCGGACTTGCGGGTGGGGATCGTGGTGTTGCGTTCGATCAGCTTCGTGAAGATGCCGCCCTTGGTCTCGACGCCCAGCGACAGCGGGGTCACGTCGAGGAGCAGGATGTCCTTCACGTCGCCCTTCAGCACGCCGGCTTGCACGGCGGCGCCGATCGCCACGACCTCGTCGGGGTTCACGCCCTTGTGCGGCTCCTTGCCGCCCGTGAGCCCCTTGACCAGTTCCTGGATCATCGGCATGCGCGTCGAACCGCCGACCATGATCACGTGGTCGATGTCGGAGGAGGGCTTGCCCCAGTCCTTGATCGCCTGCTCGAAGGGCACCTTGGTCCGCTGGACGAGGTCCTCGGTCATGCGCTCGAACTCTGCCCGCGTGAGCTTCTGCTCCATGTGGAGCGGACCATCGGCGGTCGCCGTGATGAACGGCAGGTTGATCGTCGTCTCGGTCACCTGGCTGAGCTCGATCTTCGCCTTCTCGGCGGCTTCCTTCAGTCGCTGCAGCGCCATGCGGTCGGCACCGAGGTCGACCCCGTGCGCGTTCTTGAACTCCTTGACCAGGAAATCGATGATCCGCTGGTCCCAGTCGTCCCCACCCAGATGGGTGTCGCCGTGGGTGGCCTTGACCTCGAACACGCCGTCGCCGATCTCCATCAGCGAGACGTCGAACGTGCCACCGCCCAGGTCGAAGACCAGCACCGTCTGCTCGGTGTCCTGCTTGTCGAGCCCGTAGGCCAAGGCGGCCGCGGTGGGCTCGTTGATGATGCGCAGGACCTCGAGACCGGCGATCTGCCCGGCCTCCTTGGTGGCCTGGCGCTGCGCGTCGTCGAAGTAGGCCGGCACGGTGACGACGGCCTGGTTCACGGAATCACCCAGGTAGGCCTCGGCGTCGCGCTTGAGCTTGAGCAGGATCTGCGCGCTCACTTCCTGCGCGGTCCATGCCTTGCCGTCGACATCGACCGACCAGTCCTTCTCGCCCATGTGGCGCTTGACCGATCGGATCGTGCGATCCGGGTTGGTGATGGCCTGACGCTTCGCGACCTCGCCCACCAGGATCTCGTTGTTCTTCGAGAACCCGACGACCGACGGCGTGGTGCGGCTGCCCTCGGCGTTGGGCACCACGACGGGTTCGCCGGCTTCCAGGACGGCGACCACCGAGTTCGTGGTGCCGAGGTCGATCCCTACTGCTCGTGCCATCGGAGGCTGCTCCTTCATCGGGTCGTGGGGAGCCGGATGTCGCTCCCGCGCTACGAACGGTTCAACCCAGGCTAAGACTTGAGTATTCCATTGACAACTTTGTTATGTGTCATCACGTCGCTGCGCCTGAAGGCGTTGCAGCGCAATCGTGCCAGCCGTGTCTGTACGCCGATCGCCCTCGTCCCGATGCGTCCTTCGTCCCGTCGGCTCCGTCGGCTGGATGGCATCCGTTTCCCCGTCCGGTTCAAGCGAGCGCAGGTTTCGACCGAATAGGAACTAGAACCAACGGCCCCGACCGAAGGGACGAGCCCCACGTGAGCCTGCCCAGCGAACAGCCGCACGCGCCGCAACCGGTGCGTCACAGCGTTGCCACCACCGTGGAATCGCTGATGCTCGAAGAACGGACCCGCTGGGCCATGCGGGTGCACGACGGCCTCACCCAATCGGTCACCTGTGCCGTGCTGGAGATCCAGACCCTCCGGCACCGGATCGAGACCGACCCCGCCGGCGCGATCGCCGAGTTGCGTGAGGTCGAAGACGCGATCCGCCACGACCTCACCGAGATCCGCGAGGTGCTCTTCGAGCTCCACGAGGGGCGTGCGCGTCGGGAACAACCCTTCGCCGCGTTCGTCGCCGAGCTCGTCGAACGCTGGCGGCTCCCGGCACGGGTCGCCATCGAGGGCGACATCGACGACGTGCCCACCGCGGTGCTCGACACCGCACAGCACATCGTCGCGGAGGCCCTCACGAACGCCGCGAAGCATTCCGGATCGAAGGATGTATCCATCCGGTTGCGAGCGGGCGCGGGGGAGCTTCGGGTCGAGGTCGAAGACCGGGGTCACGGCATCGCCGCGATCACGGACGACGACCCGCATTTCGGCCTGCGACTGATGCAGGCCCGAGCAGCCCAGATCGGCGGCTCGATCGAGATCGAGTCCACCCCCGGACGCGGCGTGTGTGTCATCGCCGTGCTCCCCGTCGGAGTGCAAGGAGAGGAACGATGAGGATCTTGGTCGTGGACGACCACGCGCTCGTGCGCCGTGGCATGCATTACGTGGTGAAGGAAGGCTTCCCTGATGCGGAGGTGCTCGAGGCCGAGGGTTCGGCCGCGGCGCTCGAGGTGTTCCGGGCGGGCAAGAAGATCGACCTCGCACTCGTCGACGTCCGCATGCCGGACCTGGACGGGCTCGAACTGCTCCGCGCCATCAAGGCCGAATGGGCCGATGTCCCCGTCATCATGCTCTCGACCTACGAGAACGCGCCGTACGTGAAGCGCGCGCTCTCCGACGGCGCCGCGGGCTACCTGTTGAAGGACGCCACGCCCGAGGACCTCTCCCAGGCGATCAACGTCGCGATGTCGGGCAGCGGCAACGTCCTGAGCCCTCGCGTGATCCAGAACCTGTTCGAGGACCAGCAGTCCGGCAATGGCGAGAACGGACGGCGGAACGAGTACAGCCTGACCCAGCGGGAGAACGACATCCTGGCGTTGCTGGCCGAGGGCAAGTCCAACCGCGAGATCGCGCAGTCGCTGTTCCTGAGCGAGAAGACCGTCAAGGCCCACCTGGCCGCGATCTTCCGCAAGCTGGGCGTCACGAACCGCACCCAGGCCGCGATGATGGCCGTGCAGATGGGTGTCGGCCCGACGCCGGGCGCGCTGGTGATCGGCGAGTAGCCGAACCGAACGGTCCCTACGGGAAGTCTCGGTAGAACCGGCTCGCCGTGGGGCCGCGCTGCCCCTGGTACTTGTTGCCGGCCGAGCCGTACGGCGTCTCGGCGGGCGTCGTCAGCTGGAAGAAGCTGATCTGCCCGATCTTCATGCCCGGGTACAGCGTGATGGGCAGGTTGGCGACGTTCGAGAGCTCCAACGTGAGGTAGCCGTCCCAGCCCGGGTCGACGTATCCGGCGGTGGAATGGATCAACAGGCCGAGCCGGCCCAGCGAGGACTTCCCCTCGAGCCGGGCGACGAGGTCGTCGGGCAGCGCCACGCGCTCCAGGGTGGAACCCAGCACGAATTCACCGGGGTGCAGGATGAACGCCTCGTCCGGCTTGACCTCGACCAGCTCGGTGAGGTCGGGCATCTCGTCCTTCACGTCGATGTAGGCGTACCGCGAGTTCGCGAACACCCGGAACTGCGAGTCGACGTGCAGGTCGATCGAGGAGGGCTGGATGCACTGCTCGTCGAAGGGGTCGATCACGATGCTGCCGGCCTCGATGGCTTCGCGGATGGTCCGATCGGACAGGATCATGGCGCGCCGATGCTACCCGTTCTGACTCACGGCGACCCAACGCTCGAGCGTGGCCGCGGCGGTCCCCTCATCGATCGCACGAGCGGCCAGTTCGAGGCCCGCGGGCATCGTCGCCGCGACGCCCGAGACCGTGAGGGCGGCGGCGGCGTTGAGGAGGACGACGTCGCGTTTGGCGCCCGTTCCCCCCGCCAGGATCTCGCGGACGATGGCCGCCGAGGCACCCGGATCGCCTCCCTGGAGCTGATCGAGGCTGGCCCGCCCGAGGCCGAGTTCGGTGGGGTCGAGGTGTGTCTCGCTCACCGTGCCGTCGGCGACGTCCAACACGGTGGAGGGGCCGGTCGTGGTGAGCTCGTCGAGACCGTCATCGCCGCGGAAGAGCATCGCGCGGGTGCCACGCCTCGCCAGCACCTCGGCCATCAACGGCATCATGCGGGCATCCGAACAACCGACCGCCTGGGCGGCCGGACGTGCCGGGTTCGTGAGTGGGCCCAGGAAGTTGAACACGGTGGGGACCCGGAGCTCGCCTCGCACCGGCCCGGCGTGGGCCATGGACGGATGGAACATCGGCGCGAACAGGAATGCGATGCCGGCATCGGCCAGGCACCGTTCCACCCCGGAGGCGTCGAGGTCGATCTTCACGCCGAGCGCCTCGAGCACGTCGGCCGATCCGCAGTGGCTCGAGGCTGCGCGGTTCCCGTGCTTGGCGACGACCGCTCCGGCGGCCGCCGTCACGATCGCCGCCACCGTGGAGATGTTGAACGTGCCGCTGCGGTCGCCGCCGGTGCCCACGACGTCGACCGTCGGCGTCGGTGACGCCACCGGTGTCGCGAACGACAGCATCGTGCGGGCGAGACCTTCGACCTCGTCGGCCGTTTCGCCCTTGGTCCGCAACGCCATGAGGAACCCGCCGATCTGGCCGGCCGAGGCTTCCCCCGCCATGATCCGGCGCATCACCTCGGCCGCATCGTCGGCGCTCAAGGCCTCGCGCGCGGACAGACGCAGGAGCGTGTGCGGCCAGAAGTTGGCGTCGCTTTCGGTCATGGTTCGGGCAAGCTAGCAGGTCGTGTCGGGCTCGCGCGAGGGCACCGCGGCTCGCTACACTGTCGCCTTCACGCCGCACGAACGGGCGTGAGATGCGGGTGTGGTTCAATGGTAGAACGCAAGCTTCCCAAGCTTGAAACGGGGGTTCGATTCCCCTCACCCGCTCCAACGGAGTCCCGCGAACCTCACAGGTATCGCGGCGCCGTCGGACACAGATCCTTCAACGGGCACTGCCGGCATCGCGGCGTGGGCGCCTTGCAGATCTCCCGTCCCAGCCGGATGAACGCCACGTGCAGCGGCGTGCGCATCCCGTCGGGCACCAGCTCGTGCAGGATGCGGTCGGCGCGTTCCGCGGTGGCCTTCGGAGGGATCAACCCCAGCCGCTTGGTGACTCGATGCACGTGCGTATCGACGGGCATCGCGTCGCGGCCGAGCGCGAAGCTGAGCACCACCGCCGCGGTCTTCGGTCCGATGCCGGGCAAGCCGATCAGGTAGTCGCGAGCCTCGGCGTCGCTCATGGCGCGCAGCCTCGAGAGGTCGAACGACCCCTCGCGATCGCGCACCTCGCGCAGGATCGCTTGGATCCGGGGAGCCTTCGAGTTGGCGAGTCCGCCGCTCCGGATCGCATCGGCCACTCCGACGGTCGGCGCGTCCACGACCTGCTGCCACCCGCCGGGGAACACGCGCTGCAGATCGGCGAACGCCCGCTCGGCGTTGAGGTCGCTCGTGTGCTGTGACAGCACGGTCAAGATCAGCTCGTCGAGCGGATCGGCGGCGCGAGGCGGCGCGAGCTCGCCTTCGAAGTAGGTGTCGAGCCGCCGGTAGATGGCTCGGATGCGCCGGCGGTCGGGAGGGGTCCAGTCGGCAGGTTCGGTGCGGGTGGGGCTCACGCGCCCATGTCGCGCGCGGCGTTCCGGAACTGGGTGAGCGACGGTTCGAAGCTGAGCCGGATGGTGTCGGTGGGCCCGTTGCGGTGCTTGGCGACGATGAGCTCGGCGTGCTTCTTCTTCTCTGGGTCGGCGTCGTCACGGTGGATGAACATGACGACGTCGCTGTCCTGTTCGATGGCGCCCGACTCGCGGAGGTCGGACAGCTGGGGTCGCTTGTCGGCGCGCGCCTCCGGGTTGCGGTTGAGCTGGGAGAGCGCCACCACGGGCACATGCAGTTCCTTGGCCAGGAGCTTGAGGTTCCGGCTGATCTCGGCGACCTCCTGCTGACGGCTGTCGGGCCGGCGGGCGTTGGGGCTGGTCATGAGCTGGAGATAGTCGACGATGATGAGCGAGAGCCCCTGGTTGCCCGTGCGCATGCGCCGGGCCTTGGCGCGGATGTCGACGATGTTGACGTTGCCCGAGTCGACGATGGACAGCGGGGCATCGTGCAGGATCTCGGCGGCATGCACCACCCGTTGCCAGTCGTCGGGGCCGACGCGCTTGTTGCGGATCCGATCCCACGGCACGCGAGCCTCGGCGCACAGCAGTCGCATGCCGATCTCCATGCGCGACATCTCCAGCGAGAACATCGCCACGGGTGCACCTTCGACCGCGATGTTGCGCGCCATGTTCATGGCCAGCGAACTCTTGCCGATGCCCGGCCGCGCAGCGATGACGATGAGGTTGCCGGGCTGGAGGCCCGACATCAGGTTGTCGAGGTCGACGAAGCCTGTCGGCAGCCCCGTGAACGCCGAGTCTCGGTTCTGGATGGACTCGAGGTCCACCATCGCCTGGTTGACCAGCTCGCGCAGCACCGCGACGTCCTCGTGGTCCTCGCGGCGGGCCACGTCGTAGATCCGCTGCTCGGCACTGTCGGCGACCACGTCGGCGTCCTCGGTGCTGGCGTAGGCGAGATCCATGATGTCGGCGGCGGCCGAGATGAGCCGGCGACGAAGGGCGGAGCGCGCCACGATCTGCGCGTAGTGGCCCGCCGAGGCCGGCGTGGGGACCTGGTCGACGAGATCTCGCAGATAGAGCTGCCCGCCCACCTCGTCGAGCAGACCGTCGGCGCGCAACGCCTCGATACCGGTGATGATGTCGACGGGCTCGCCCCGCGCGTACAGGCCTCGGAGCGTGGAGTAGATCTTGGCGTTGGCCGAGCGATAGAAGTCCTCGATGTCCAAGATCTCGACGACGTCGGCGATGGCCTCGGCCGAGAGCATCATGGATCCCAGCACCGATTCCTCGGCCTCGAGGTTCTGCGGCGGGACGCGGCGGTCGTCCAGGGATACGGTTCGGAGTTCGTCAGCCGTGCGTGCCATGGCCGTGCACCCCTCCCCCTGTCGACGCCGGACCCCTCAACCCCGGGACGCTACGACGCATGAGGTAGCTCCGACAGTTGATAACCCCTGTGGATTGCAGATCCGCAGGTCGCGAGCCGAGATTCCTTGTCACTCCGGCCCTGACCTGCGCTTTCCACATGTGGAAACCCATGTGGACAAGTGTGAATCACACCAGTGACATTCGAAGGAGGCCGCCAACCATATAACACTTGTTGTAGGGTAGCAGCGATGGCCCACGAAGCGAGCACCCACCGGTCGTCACGTCGTTCGGATCTGGCGGCGATGCGAGCCTTGGCGCACCCGATCCGGGTCCGCATGGTGGTGCTGCTGCGGGGCGAGGCCCTGTCGGCCTCGGATCTGGCTCGGCGACTCGACCTTCGCTTCGGCAGCGCTCGGTTCCACCTGCACAAGCTGGTCGATGCGGACATCGCCGTCCCCGCCGGAGAGCGGGTCGATCGAGGCGGCACCGCGCTGCTGTTCCGCGTGCCCGAAGGGCTGTGGATCGACCTCGACGCCGACGCGCCCCCCGAGTTGAACGTCGCGATCCGCCGGAGCCTCGTGCGCGAACTCGAACGTCGTCTGGACGCCGCCGCCCTCGACCAGCGCCCGGACGACACGGTCCACGACGTCCTGTCGCTGCGGGAGCTCGCGATCCGGGCGCCCGACCGCGCGGAGGCGGAGACGATCGTCGAGGAGGCCCTGGCTCGCCTGATCCGTCTGCACGACCCGGAGGCCCCGGACGCCGAACCGCACACGATCGGCCTGTTCTCGTTCCGAACCCCCCGCACGGAAACGACCGCACCATGACGGCGGCGCGAGCCAACGTCCTGCGCTCGAACGCGGGTGTTCCGGCGGATGTGGAGCGCTCGAGCGATCTCCTTCATCGGTGACGGGATCGCGCTCACCGCCCTGGTCATCTACATCCAGGACACACGCGGGACGGGAACCGCGGTGGCGGCGCTGCTGTTGGCCCAGGCGCTGCCGCACCTGCTGGGACCGGTCGCCGGCACCGTGGCGGATCGTGTGGATCAGCGCACGCTGATGATCGGGTGCGACCTGGGGCGGGCCGTGCTGTTCGGTGCCGCGGCCTGGTTCCTGCCCTCGATGGCCTGGCTCCTCGTGGTGATGGCGGCGGCGTCCACGCTCGACACGTTGTTCGCGCCCGCTGGCCGCAGCGCGGTCCCCGCCCTGGTCGAGGACGCCGACCTGGTGAACGCGAACGCGTGGCTCGGCACCGCGCTCAACCTCCAGGTGGCCCTCGGGCCGCTGATCGGTGGGGCGTTGGTGGCCGTCATCGACGTGCGAGGCGCATTGGCGGTCGACGCGGGAAGTTTCCTGCTCTCGGCGCTCCTGCTGCTCGGCGTGCCGAAGCTCCTGCCGTCGGTGCGCCGGGCCGACCGCGAACGGTTCATGCCGGAGATGCGGGCAGGTCTGGCCTATGCGCGATCCCATCCCGTCGCCCGGGCCGTCGTGGTGACCTTGTTCCTCGGGGTGGCGTTCGCCGGGATCGACAACGTCGCACTGGTCTTCCTGGCTCGCGACCAACTCGGGGCGGGCCCGGCCGGGTTCGGCGCCGTGGCGTCGGCCTTCGGCGTCGGCATGTTGGTGGCCTCCGTCATGCTGAGCCGGCGGGCCTCGAGCATCACGCCACGCGCACTCTTCATCGGTGGCTGGGCGATGACCGGGCTGGGCACCCTCCTGACCGCCGTCGCTCCCGCGGTGTGGTTCGCCGTGGCGGCCCAGGCGGTGAGCGGAGCCGGCAACGGCGCCGACAACGTGGCCTCCGACACCTTGCTCCAACGATCGGTCCCCCGAGCGATGCTCGGCCGCGTCTTCGGCCTGACCTCCACCGCAGCCTTCGTCGGCGGAGGCCTCGCCTACGCCGCCGGCGGCCCCCTCCTCGACGCCACCTCAGCCCGAACCGTCTTCCTCATCGGAGCAGCAGGCACCTTCGCGGTCGTCCTCCTCGCCACCCGCCTGCTCCCAAGGATCAACCCTGAGGACGGACGTGAAGAACCAGATGCGTCCGACAGCGGGCCCGGGGGCACACCGCGCTGAGGAAAGAAACGCCTCCTCGCGGCGACCCCCGGGCCCGTTCCAGAGCTTCGGGACGCGCTCACCGTGATCCGGACGGTCAAGCGTGACGGGGACGTGCGAAGGCCCCCGGGGTCAGCGACTAGGGCGTTTCTTTCCCTGGGCGCTGTGCCCCGGGGGCCTCACGCGAGACCACCCGGTTTCGGTTCGCTGCCTAGCCTTCGGGTTCGACCTCGACCGTGATGATGGGCTCGACGTCGGTGAACAGGTGGATCTTCACCTCGTGGGTGCCGATCGAGCGGATGGGCTCGTCGAGCCGCACGTCACGCCTGTCGATGTCGACGTCGGACTGGGCCTTGATCGCCGCGGCGATGTGCTCGGCGGTGACCGACCCGAACAGCTTGCCTTCCTCGCCGGCCTTGGCCGAGACGCGGATGGGGCCGCCCGAGATCACCTTGGATGCCTGGGCTTCGTATTCGCCCTTCATGGCGTAGCGGCGCTTCTCGTGGGCACGGCGGAGGCTGTCGGCGTGGTTGACCATGTTCTTGCTGGCCTTGACCGCCATGCCCTGGGGGATCAGGTAGTTGCGCGCGTAGCCGTCGGCAACATCGGCGACATCGCCGGGCACACCGAGCTTGTCGACGGGCTTCTGGAGGATGACCTTCATCGGCTCGAGTAGGTCATCAGCGCCATCTCGCGCGCGTTCTTGACCGCCGAAGCGACGTCGCGCTGATGCTGCACGCAGTTGCCCGTGACGCGGCGAGCACGCAGCTTGCCCCGCTCCGAGACGAACTTGCGCAGCGTGATGGTGTCCTTGTAGTCGATGTAGTCGACGCGGTCCTTGCAGAAGATGCAGAACTTGCGCTTGCCCTTCTTCTGCCAGGCCTTCTCGTCCTTTTCCTTGCGGCGCTTCGGGCCGCCTTTTCCTTTAGCCGGCATCCAGTGGGTTCTCCTCTTGATCGGTTCCGCCACCGCCGACCGGAGCCGCGACCTTCTCGCCCCAGTCACCGGATGAGCTGGCGCTGGTGGAGCGGGACTGCCGCTCGACCCGTGCCGTGGCCCACCGGAGGCTGGGACCGACCTCGTCGGCCTCGATCTCGATGGCGTTGCGCTTCTCGCCGTCCTGGTTCTCCCACGAGCGGTAGTTCAGGCGCCCGGCCACGACCACGCGCGATCCGCGGGTCAGCGACTCGGCCACGTTCTCGCCCAGGCTGCGCCAGCAGTTGACGCTGAAGTACGACGCTTCCGCGTCCTTCCAGCCACCGGCACCGTCCGGGATACGGCGGTTCACGGCGATCCGGAACTTGCACACCGCCGCACCGTTGGGCGTGTAGCGCAGCTCGGGATCGTCGGTCAGGTTGCCCACCAGGGTCACCTGGTTGTCACTCGCCATGGTTGCCTCACCACCTGTTCTGGGTCCACGTCCTCACGCCGTCTCGGCGGGGACGGGGGAAGAAGCTGCTTCCTTCTGGTCGCGTCGGTTCTGACGCGAGTTCGCTCGCTGCTCGGGCAGGACCAGGACCTTGAACCGGATGACCTCATCGGCCAGGTTCAGGACACGATCCAACTCGGCCTGGGTCTCGGGCTGCGCGGTGAACTTGGCCACCACGTAATAGCCCTCGGTGAGGTGCTTCAGCTCGTAGGCGAAGCGCCGGCGACCCCAGCGATCGATGTTGGAGACCTCACCACCGCTGGCGGAAATCACCTTGGTGATGCGGTCCATCGCCGTGGACACGACGGATTCGTCGGCCTCGGCGGGCAGGATGAGCATGATCTCGTACTCCCTCAATCTTCACCTCCTCTGGTCTGGACGGCCCCCTCACATGAGAGGGAGCAGAAAGGAAATGAGGGTCGCCCAGCAGTGTACGGGAACGCCGCGAACGCTAGCAGCGGGCTCTGACACCGCCTGGCCCTCCGGCTGAGCCGGATCGCCGGGAGGGCCGCCGGCCGGGCGGAAGGACAGGTACCCGGCCGGCGGCGCGACGGTCACGATGAGGGGTAGTCGTTGTGACCGCTCCCGGACGTCTTCAGGTCAGGCGGCCACCCCCTTCCCGGTCAGCGCGGACTGGTACTGACCGATCCATTGCTGCGTGGCGTTGAGGTTGCCCGCCACCGCGTGGGTGTCCGCGTCGTTGGACTGGCTCACACCGCCACCACCACCGGTGCAGCCGCACCCGTGGTCGCCGAACGAACTCAGGAACGCGAAGGGCTTGTTGACGTTCGACTGGTGGGTCGAAGCGTCCGCGGTCGCGTCCTGGGTCGTGTCGTTGGTGTTGGAGCCGGTCTGGTCCTGCTGGATCGAGCCGACACCAGCGCACCCGCAGTCGTGCGGGTAGCCGCCGTCGTTCCGGTAGGGCGACGGATAGGGGCAGCCACAGGGCTGGTCGTGATGACCGTAGCCGTGGCCCCCGTCGTTGCCCTCGACCGACGCATGCTGGCCCTGGTTGACGGCCTGATGCGTGGCGTTGCCGTTGAACGCGTCGGCGGTCGTCGCGGCCGAGTTCGACTGCGTGACGTCGCCGTCGTTGGCACCGCTGCTCAGGATCGAGATCGGCGCGTTGACGTTCGACTGGTCGGTCGTCGCCGTGGCGTCGGCATCCTGATCGGTGGTGTTGTCGTTCGAACCGGTCTGGTGCTGGTCGATCGAACCGGCGCCGGAGCCGCAGCTCCAGCAGGACACTCCGCCGCCCTGCAGGTCGGCGTCCTGGTCCTGGCTGACCGTCTGGTCGGTCCAGTTCAGGTTGCCGGCCGTGGCGGTGGTGTCGGCGTCGTTGCTCTGGTCCACGCCGCCACCATGTCCGCTGCCGTAGCACCCACAGCCGTCGGACCCGTTCGAGCCCGAGCTGAGGATGCTGATCGGGGCGTTGATGTTCCACTGCCCCGTGCTGGCGTCGGCACCAGCCGTCTGGCTGGTGTCGTTGGTGTTGGAGCCGGTCTGGTCCTGCGAGACCGAACCCTGGGCGTCACCGTGGTCACAGCCGCACCCGTGGCTGCCCTGCGCGTCGGCGCTCTGGTCCTGGTCGACCGTCTGGTCGGTCCCGTTGTGGTTCGTTGCGGTGGCGTTCGTGTCAGCCGTGTTCGACTGATCCACGTCGCCGCCGTTCGACCCTGAACTGAGGATGCTGACCGGGACGTTGATGTTCCACTGCCCCGTGCTGGCGTCGGCATCGCTGTTCTGGGTCGTGTCGTTGCTGTTGGTGCCGGTCTGGCTCTGGTCGATCGAACCCGAGCCGGGTCCGCCGTCCAGCACGGCCGCTTGGCTCTGGTCGACCGTCTGGTCGGTCCAGTTGCCGTTCCCAGCCGTGGCGTCGGTGTCAGCCTGGTTCGACTGATCGACATCGCCACCGTTGGCACCCGAACTCAGGATCGAGATCGGCGCGTTGATGTTGACCTGGTCGGTCGACGCCGTCGCGTCTGCGTCCTGATCGGTGCTGTTGGTGTTGCTAGCGGTTTGATCCTGGAGGATCGAGGACACCGGGTCGGGGGCGCCACCGGGAAGATCCCCGGCATGGGCCACGCCTCCGCTCAGCATCATCGCTCCTGCCGCGAGCGCGGATGTCACCAGCGCTCGCTTGAGCCATGAAGCACTCATGAGATGTCTCCTTCTGGTTGGTGTCGTTCGGAACGCCCGGACCCGCGGTCGCGGATCCGTGCATACGCCGGCCGGGGTTAACCGGGGCGTTCCGCCAGGGAGACGAAGGGTGCGAGCACCCGCGAGGGTTGGACGAGCCGGAACCAGCGGCTCCACCCGAAGGCGAGTGCGATCGCGGCGGCCAGCACCGCCACGAGGTTGAGTCCGGCCGACCCGCCGCCCACCAGCTGCCCGGCGGCAGCGCCGGCGATGGGCGGGAGCGCGGGAATAGGCTGCCCCGAACTCGGGGTCGGCGCGGACGGCTGAGGCGAGCGTGACGTCGAGGACGTCGACGTCGGAACCGGGGAGATCCCGGTCTCGGCGACGAGGCCCTTCGCCTCTGCGCTGCCTGCGGTGGAGCCCACGGTGGTGGTGGCGTCGTGTCCCGCTCCGTGACCGGTCGGGGGCTCAGAGGGAGAACCAGGCGGCTGCGGCACCGCCGGTGGATCGACCGGGACCACCACGGGAGGATCGGTCACGGTCTGGACCACCGGATCGAGGGTGTCGGTCACGGTCTGGACGACCGGATCGAGGGTGTCATTCACGGCTCTGGGTCGACCGGTTCGAGCGTGTCGGTCACCGGCTCGACCACTTGGCCGACGGTGTCGGTCACCGGCTCGACGGTGTCGGTCACGGGCTGGGTCACCGGTTCGACGGTGTCAGCCACGGGCTGGGTGACCGGATCGAGGGTGTCGGTCACGGGCTCGAGGGTGTCGGTCACCGGATCGATCGTGTCGGTTACGGTCCCGACCGGGTCACCGAGATCGAGCGCATGAGCCGCATGGGGGGCCACGGCCAGGAGCAGGAACGCGAACCCGAAGACCACCAGCGCGCGCAGCACGAACATGTTGCGGTGCTGGGCTTCTGTCGTGGGTTGGGGTTCGGTCATCTGGACGCGTCTCCGGTACATCTCCGGTGGACGAGGCGAGAAGCCTCGTCACGTGTCCTTCCTATAACCCCTTCGCGGGCCGGTTGAAACCGGATCACCGCTTTCACGACCCTACCCCAGGATCTCGAACCTCGCACCCCCGAGAGGGAAGAAATCTCAGGCCGCGGCTGCTGAGCGCGCGGCCACGAATCGGTACCTGCCGTCCCGGAGTTCGTATCGCAACGTTCGGGTCCGACGACGGAGCTGGCCGTCTGCCGGTGGCGAACCTTCGACGGGAACGTGCAGGACCTCGGGCGTTCCCGCTCCGAGGGGGAAGCACCGGCCGTCGAACGGCCCTCCATGGAGTTGGCCGAAGCGCGCGTTGCCGAGGGTGATCACGTCCGCCCAGCGATCCGAGGTGTGCTGCATCACGATCTCCTTCGTTCGATGGTGGAACGGTATCCAAGGGGTCTGACACCGTTCTCGAACGAACGTTCGATACCCAGGGCCTTCCGGTTCCATGCATCTGGGTTGGCTGCCGAAACATCCATGGAACGGTTGCCCGGGCACCCGGGAAGGCTGCGGGATCCGCGCACGTTAGACTCAGCGGAACACGAAGGCCGTGCACTTGAAGGAGGCGCGAGCGATGAACGTGTCGATCCACGACCTGCGAGCGTGGAAAACCGAAGGGCGTCGGTTCGTGATGCTGACCGCCTACGACGCCCCGACCGCCCAGATCCTCGACGCCGCCGGCGTGCCGGTGCTGCTGGTCGGGGACTCGCTCGGTCGCAACGTCCTGGGCTACGACAACGAACTCCCCGTGACGATGGACGACATGCTCCATCACACGAAGGCGGTGGCCCGGGGCACGGAGCACGCCATGGTCGTGGGCGACCTGCCGTTCATGAGCTACCAGGCCTCCCTGGAGGACGGGGTCCGCAACGCCGGCCGGTTGATCAAGGAGGGCGGAGCGCACGCGGTCAAGCTCGAAGGGCCGCAGCTCGACCTCGTGCACCGGCTGGTCGAGATCGGCATCCCGGTGATGGCGCACGTGGGCCTCACGCCGCAGTCGGTCAACGGCCTGGGCGGCTACCGGGTGCAAGGTCGCGGCGAGGCCGCACACAAGGTGTTGGAACAGGCGACCCAACTGGAGAAGGCGGGCGCGTTCTCGATCGTCCTGGAGGCGATGCCCAGCGATCTCGGCGCCGAGATCAGCGCCGCGGTGCAGATCCCCACGATCGGGATCGGCGCCGGCCCGCACACCGACGCCCAGGTGCTGGTGATCAACGACCTGCTCGGCATCACCGAGAAGCCACCGAAGCTCGCGAAGGCCTACGTCGATCTCCGAGCCACGATCACCGACGCGGTGACGGCGTTCACCCGTGACGTCGAGTCGGGCACGTTCCCGGACGAGGACCACAGCTACTCGTAGGCGACACCTCGTAGGACCGCCCGGCCACCGGTCCTAGACTCGCGCGCATGGACACCTGGCCACGACGCATCGCGTGGATCGCCGGGCCGATCGCCGTGGTGATCCTGGGAGGACTGCTCGGCGTCGACGCCACCCGATGGCAGGTTTCCGCGACCGGTTGGCTGGCGGGGGCACTCGCGCTCGTCGGCGTCGTCCACCATCGAACGTCGAGGGACCCGGACGCCCTCCTGCTGGGGATCGCAGGAGGGGTGCTGCTCCTGCAGGACGTGTTCTCCAGGTTCGTGGTGCCCCACGTCGGTCTGGGCGAGGCCGACCTGGACCTGCTCGGTTCCTCCCTCACCGCGGTGGTTGCCGGGTGGGCGGTGGCCGCGGGATGCATCGTGTTGGTGTCCCCTTGGTGGGATCGTCGTGGCCGTCCGAGGATCGCGGCATCGAGCTTCGGACTGATCCTGCTGGCGATCATCGTGGTGGCCGACATCCTCCTGCTCGTCGTCCCCCTCTCGCCGAGCAACGAGATCAACCCCTTCTTCGGCTCCGTGGTGCCCTTCACGGTCCTGACGTGGATCTGGCTCGTCCTCGGCACGATCGGGTGGTGCTTCGTCGCGGTGCGCCAGTGCTTCCTGGTTCCACGGGGGAACCAGCACGGAGCGCTCGCTGCGGGCGCCATCGTGGCGACCGCATTCCTGCTCTCGTTCGCCGCGATCGCCTCCGGCGCCACGTGGGCGGGCGAGTTCGCGATCGGCGTGACCTTCTGGACACCGCCCATCGCCATCGGACTGCTGCTGCTCGCGGCCTCGTTGATGCAGCGTTCCGACGCATCACGTATGCGGCGGGAAACCGACCGCGCCGAGGAGATCGTGGAAGGCAGGGCCGAGATCGCGAGCATGGTGGCCCACGAGGTGCGAGGCCCGGTGACCACGATCCGAGGGATCGCCTCGACCGCCGCCACGCACTACGACGGGCTCGACGACGCCGAGCGCCGGGAGTTCTTCGAGCTGATCGAGCAGGAGTCACGACGGCTATTGGCCGCCGTGGATCAGACGTCGCTGGCGCTGAGGGTCGACGCGCGCTCGTTGACGTACACGATGGGGCTGACCGATCTGGCCACGGCGGTGCGCCAGGGGGTGGAGAAAGCTGCCGTCACCAACCACCCGGTGCACGTGGTCGCCGAGGAAGGCGTGGAGCTCATGGGGGACCGCGCCAGGATCGCCCAGTTGGTGACGCAGCTGGTCGACAACGCATCCAAGTTCTCGCCCCCCGGGTCTCCCATCACGGTGAGATCGGTGCGCGACGGCGACGACGCACTGATCGAGGTCGACGACCGCGGTCCCGGTATCCCGGTCGAGCAACGCGAGGTGGTCTTCGATCGGTTCGTCCGATGGCGGCCGAAGGGCTACGAAGAGCAACCAGGAAATGGTCTCGGGCTGTTCATCTCCCGGGGTCTGGCTGCCGAACACCAAGGGGAGATATCCGTCGAGGACGGCCCGGGCGGGGGTACGATGCTCCGCGTCCGGCTGCCCGTGGGAGGGGCTGCACGTGGGTGATTCCGACCAGAAGGTCACGTTGCTGATCTGCGATGACCACAAGATCCTGACCGACGCGTTGGCCACCGTCGTCGGCCTCGACCCCACCCTCGTCATGGTGACGCCGCCGGTTCACGACCCGGAGACGGCCATCGAGGTCTGCACCGAGCAACTCCCCGACGTGGTCCTGATGGACATCGTGTTCAAGGGCGGCATGAGCGGGATCGAGGCCACCCGCAAGATCAAGGAGGTCTCACCCTCCACCAAGGTCGTGATCATGACGGCCCACGACGAGGACCGGCTCCTGGTCGAAGCGGTCGAAGCGGGAGCCTCCGGGTTCCTGGGCAAGGACGAGGCGGCCGAGGAGCTGCTGTCCGCCGCGAAGTCGGCCGCCGACGGCGAGGTGCTGATCGACCCCGCCACCCTCACGCGCCTCCTCGCCCAGGTCGCGCGCGAACGCGAGGCGCAGCGCGACGCACAGAACCTCCTGGACGATCTCACGGAGCGCGAACGCGAGATCCTGCAGCTGCTCGCCGAAGGCATGCGCAACGACGACATCGCCGCCAAGCTCTTCATCAGCCCGCAGACCGTTCAGACCCACGTCCGGAACATCCTGGGCAAACTGCGCGTCCACTCGAAGCTCGAAGCCGTCGCGTTCGCCGTCAAGCACGGCGCCATCACGGTCTAGCGCTCCCTGATCGCCCGGGCTACCCGGTCCGGGGTAGGCAGGATTACCTCTCGCACGGAATGCAGCCTTGCGTCCCCGCGCGCCGATGAAGTGGGCAGACAACGCGGGACGCCACCCCCTCGGCGGCCCGCCACATGACGAAGGACCCGAGTCCACCCCTCCCGGACTCGGGTCCTTTCTCATGTGGGGTCAGGTGAGGGGAAGCGCCGAGCGCTGAACCTTCCCGGAGGCGGTCCGGGGGATCTCGGGCACGAGGATCAGCTCGCGCGGTGCCTTGAACGACGCGAGGCGGTCGGCCAGGAACGAGCGCACCTCCTCCACGTCCGGCGGTGCGTCGATCGAAGCGGGGACGACGAACGCGACGACCTGCTGGCCCCATCCCGGATGCGGACGGCCGGCGACCGCCACGTCGCGGACCTTCGGATGGTGGGTCAGCGCGCGCTCGACCTCGTCGGGCCAGACCGTTTCGGCGCCGGTGCGGATCGCATCGTCGAGCCGGCCGTGCACGCTGACCCGGCCCAGATCGTCGATCGAGCCCGCGTCGCCGGTGCGCAGCCAGCCCTGGACGTCGAAGGCCTCGCCGGTGGCGGCGGCATCGTTGCGGTAGCCCTCCATGATCGTGGGCCCACGGAGCTCGATCCGGTCGTCGGTCGCCGATCCGAACGCTCGTGCCGTCGAAGGGCACGCCGTCGTAGACCACGCCGCCGCAGGACTCGGTGAGACCGTAGGTCTGCACCACCCGCGCACCGCCGCGTTCGGCGCGGGTCCGGAACGCCAGCTCGAGCGCTCCACCGCCCACCAGGAGCAGCCCTCCCGGCGCCTGGCCCCCTCCGTGGTCCAAGAGTCGTCCGAGCAACGTGGGGACCAGCGAGACGTGTGCGCCCCGATGACGTGCGGCCTCGACCGCACCGGCGTCGAACCCGTCCAGGACGACGGCTGGCACCTCGAGGATCTCGGCGCGCAGCAGCACGAGCAACCCGCCGATATGGGCCGGCGTCAGGCATGAGATCCACGGATCGTCACGGCCGACACCCAACGACGCCGTGGAACCCGCCACCGACGCCTCGATCGCCGAGCGAGGGAGCTCGACGAGGCGAGGCTCCCCGGACGTGCCCGAGGAGGCGACGACCACGGCGACGCCCTCGGTCACGGGTTCGCCGGGGGCGAAGAACGTGAGTTCCCCGGTCGCATCGAGGAGGGCGGCAGGCTGCGCTCGATCGATCAACCGCCGGCGCTCGTCCTCACCCAGTCGAACGTCCAACGGCAGGAACGGCACGCCGCCGTGCCAACATCGGTGCACGACCTCGACCCACGCCGGACCGGGTGGGAGCTCGACCGCGAGCAGTTCGCCCGCGGCCAGACCGAACGTCGCCTCCATGCGCCGAGCGTACCCGCGAGGGCACCGCCCCTGGGCCCGCTCAGCGCTTGATGACGAAGTCGACGCCGGCCACGTCGAGGTAGATGTCGCTCACCAGCAGATAGGCGGTGTATCGCCCCGGTCGCAGCGGCCAGTGCTTCACGGTGCCGCCACGGAACGTGGCGCTGCCCACGAGCGTGCCCCGCGTGTAGAGGTAGTCCTTGTAGTAGGCCACCTGAGGATCGGCATCGCGAGCGTAGATCCCGATCCAGTCGAACCGGTGCGCGGGCGCCCCTTCCCAGCTGATGCGGATCGGCTCCCCCACGTCGTAGCTCCACTGACGCCGAATGCAGCACCGGGCGTTCGCCCGGCAGGCGGAGCCAGAACAGGTTCCGGGAAAGCTCCGTGTCGCTCGCATCGACCAGCACGGCGTCGTAGCCGCCGGAGGTCCAGGTCGCGGTGTCGAACACCACGCTGCCGTCGACGTCGTCGGCGGCGGGGGTTCCCGCTTGGTCGATGCCGTCGGTCGCGGGGTCGCCGCCCATCGGCACGATCACGACCTTCTCCCCGGCGTTGCCCGGAGCGTGGTACGTGACCGTCAGATCCTGCCCCTGCTCCACCAGCAGCGGATCGGGCGACACCATGACCGGCGGCGTGCCCAGCACCGCCTCCACCGTCGAGACCACTGCGCGGTGATCCGAGCCCCACGGGTTGACCTCGATCGTGACGCCGGGCCCGCCGCGTTCACCCACGACCTCGCTGTCCGCGGTCGTGGCCGGACCTGCGACCCACACCTGGTCGATCCGGTCCTGTGGTGCGTCGGGCGGAGGGTTCCAACTGGAGTCGGATCGCGGCCGTCCCGAGGGCCAGGTCAGTCCGGGGGTGGCCCGAACGTTCGGATGGGCCTCGTGGAAGGTGTCGGCGAACCCGTGCTCGGCGAGGTAGACGCTGACCGGCCACCGAACCGCGTATCGGATCTGCGGCCGCTGGCCCACCATCCGGGGCGTCCAGTCGTAGTGCGTCGGCGCGTTGAAGTCCCCGATGATGAACGACGGGATGCCGGCGGCCGCCACCGGCTCCAGGGCCTGCACGAAGGGCTTGATCTCCGGCAGGCGCGTCTGCCGCTCGTTGCGAAGCACGCGCCTGCGGCTCCACCCGTCCATCACCCGTCGGGGACCGTAGGGCTCGGACGACAAGTGGACGTTCGTGATCGCGATGACCTGCCCCGGCGAGACCTGGACGAACTGGTAGCGACCGTTCGCGCCGGGGGGATCGAGGATCGGATACTTCGAGATCAGGTCCAGCCGCGTGCTGACGTAGGGGTACCCGGCCTGGGCGGCGACCAACTTCGCCCGGGAGTAGGCCTCGTTCAGGCCCACGACGTCGGCGTCGGCCTTCACCACCGCCTCGACCACCTTGTCGAAGTCGATCACCTGTCCGCCGTACTCGATGTTGAAGGTCATGACCTTCAGGGAGACGGCCGGCGCCGAACCAGCGACGGTGCTCGTCGGTCCGGCCCTGGGCAGCAGGCGCGGTGCTCGCGATCAGCGCCGCGAGGACCAGCGTCACGGCGAGGAACCGTCCAGCGGACCGCGACGAAGCGGCGGATCGGACCATGGCCGGACGCTAGCACGCGCTCAGCGGCCCTCGATACCCACGCATCGGGACCGGTGGTCACCATGCGGCGCAGGTTCGATAGGCTGGTGGGCGACCGTACGAGTGGACGCTCTAGGAGTCAGTGGTCACATGGTTACGTGGGAACCGTCCGGCGAGTGGACCGACATCCGCTACGAGACCGCCGAGGGCATCGCGAAGATCACCATCGACCGTCCCGAGGTGCGCAACGCGTTCCGTCCGCTCACCACCCGTGAGCTGATCCACGCCTTCGATCTGGCCCGCGACGACCCGGGGATCGGCGTCGTGATCCTCACGGGCGAGGGACCCGACGCGTTCTGCAGCGGTGGTGACCAGAAGATCCGCGGCGACGACGGCTACGTCGACGAGCGCGGCATCGGACGGCTGAACGTGCTCGATCTGCAGATCCAGATCCGTCGGATGCCCAAACCCGTCGTGGCGATGGTGGCCGGCTACGCGATCGGCGGTGGCCACGTCCTCCATCTGTGCTGCGACCTGACGATCGCCGCGGACAACGCGCGGTTCGGTCAGACCGGCCCGAAGGTGGGCTCGTTCGATGGGGGCTACGGGATCAACCTGCTGGCCCGGCAGATCGGTGAGAAGCGGGCGAAGGAGGTCTGGCTGCTCTGCCGCCAGTACGACGCCGACACCGCGCTCGACTGGGGACTGGTGAACACCGTCGTCCCGCTCGCCGAGCTCGAGGACACGACCGTGGCCTGGTGCCGGGAGATGCTCGCGTTCTCGCCGCTGGCGCTCCGGCTCCTGAAAGCCGGCAGCAACGCCGGAACGGACGGACTCGCCGGTGTGCAGCAGCTGGCTGGTGACGCCACGCTGCTCTACTACATGAGCGAAGAGGCCCAGGAAGGACGCGACGCATTCAAGGAGAAGCGCCCGCCCGACTTCTCGCGGTTCCCCAAGCGACCGTGAGCGCCGCTGCCGTCTGGTGGCGCGGCGCCCGGCCCCGCACGCTCGGCGCGGGCTCGTCCCCGTGGCGCTCGGCACGGCGGCGGCCGGCGAGGTCATCTGGTGGCGATTCATCGCCGCGCTCCTGGTGGGTGGCGGGCTCCAGGTCGGCGTGAACTACGCCAACGACTACTTCGACGGCGTGCGCGGCGTCGACACCACGGAGCGGCTGGGACCACCCCGGTTGACCGCATCGGGAGCCGCCACGCCGCGCTCGGTCCTGGTGGCGGCGCTGCTCGCGCTCGGCGTTGCGGCCGTCGCCGGGCTGGCGCTCGCCCTGGCGACCCAGCCGCTCCTGATCCTGGCGGTGGGAGCGCTGGCGTTGATCGCCGCGCTGCTCTACTCCGGCGGTCCGCGACCGTACGCCGGGCTCGGCCTCGGCGAGCTCATGGTCTTCGTGTTCTTCGGCCTGATGGCCACGTGCGGCTCGGCCTACGTGATGGTGGAGACGATCCCCGCCTCCGCGTGGTGGTGCGGCACGGTCATGGGCCTGCTGGCGGTGGCGATCCTGGTGGCCAACAACCTGCGGGACATCCCGACCGACACGGCGAGCGGCAAACGAACCCTGGCGGTCCGCCTCGGTGACCGGCGCAGCCGTGCCCTCTACCGAGCGTGCATCGTGGCGGCGTTCGCCACCTTGCCGATCGGCGTCCTGGCCTACATCGCGAACGAAGCCGTCGGGATCCCGCAATGGGCGTTGTTCGGGCTGATCGCCTGGCCGCTCGCGATCCGACCCATGGAGGTCGTCGGCTCGGCCACCGGACGCGACCTGATCCCCGTGCTCACCGGCACGGCGGCCACCCATGCCGCGTGCGGTCTGCTGACCGCGTTCGGCCTCGTGCTGTTCGCGGCGCTATGAGCCTGGGCGACCTGTCCCTGGCGTGCGCCTCGCTCCTGGTCGATGAACTCGTCCTGGGCGGGGTCCGGCACGCATGCGTCTCGCCCGGGTCTCGCTCCACGCCGATCACGCTTGCGCTCGCTCGGCACGACGGGATCGAGGTCCACGTGCATCTCGACGAACGTTCGAGCGCGTTCGCCGCGCTGGGGATCGCCAAGGCCGTGGGCGCCCCGGTGGCGATCGCCTGCACCAGTGGGACCGCCGCCGCCGAGTACTGGCCGGCGGTGGTGGAGGCGTCGCAGGCGCGGGTCCCGCTGGTGGTGCTCACCGCCGACCGGCCACCCCGACTCGCGGGGCACCGGCGCCAACCAGACCATCGATCAGGTGGCGATGTACGGCAGCTACGTGCGGGACACCGTGGAAACGCCGCTCCCGTGGCCCGACGACGGCGCCACGTGGCGACAGCTGGGCGCCCGGGCGGTGCGCGCGGCCACCGCCCGCCCGCCCGGGCCGGTCCACGTCAACCTGCCCTTCGAGGAGCCGTTGTCCCCCTCGGGCGAGGCCGCGCCCGTGGCCGACCCCGGCCCGGTGCCGGCGCTCGCACCGCTCGCACCGCACGCGGCCTCGAGCGATGTCGAGCAACTGGCCACGCTGTTCTCGTCCTCGGAGCGAGGGGTCCTGGTCGTCGGGTCCTCGCCCGTCCCACCCCTCGCCTTGGTGGAAGCCGCGACCAGGGTGGGGTGGCCCGTGGTGGCCGAACCCACCTCGGGGGTGCGCGTCCCTGGGGTGCTCTCGGCGGGGCAAGCCCTGGTCGGTCACCCCGGGTGGCTCGAGCACGCCGCCCCGAGGGTCATCGTGCAGGCGGGCGCCACCCCCACCACGAGGGCGAGCCAGGCGTTCGTCGCCAGCGCCGCCGATCTCGCGGTCGTGGACGAGGTCCACCTCGACCCCGACCCGGAGGAACGGGCGTCGGTGCGGATCCACGCCGACCCCGAGCTCCTCGCCGCCGCGCTCGACCCGCGCGTGACGCGCGAGGACTCGCGGTGGCACCGCGCCTGGCACACCGCGGACGCCCGCGCTCGGGCCGCGATCGACGACGTCATGGACGAGATCGATGAGCCCTTCGAACCGCGGTTGGCGCGAGACCTCGCGGCCTGGATCCCGGCGGGGGCGACGCTGTTCGTCGGCAACTCCACGCCGATCCGCGACCTGGACCTGGCCATGGCGCCTCGCACAGGGATCCGCGTGCTCGCGAACCGCGGAGCCAGCGGGATCGACGGTCTCGTGTCCACCGCGATGGGCGTGGCCTCGCAGGTGCCGGCGGTCGCGTTGCTGGGCGACCTGTCGTTCCTGTACGACGTGGGGGCGTTGCTGTGGAACGGACGACCGGGTCGCGTACCCGACCTGGTGCTGGTGGTGATCCGCAACGGGGGCGGCGAGGTCTTCTCGATGCTGCCGCAGGCGTCGCTTCCCGAACATCGTGAACTGTTCACGACCCCGCACGACGTCGACATCGAGGCGGTCTGTGCGGCGGCAGGGTGCGGATGGCGGCGCGTCGATCGTGCGACCGCGCTCGTCCCCGCGCTCGACGCCGCGGCGGCGGCCGGCGGCGTCCAGGTGGTGGAGGTCGTGGTGGACGCCGCGCTCGGCCTGACGCTGCGCGCGGCGCTCAAGGACCGGGTGGCCGCCTCGCTCGCCTGAGCGGCGGCGATCAGCCCCAGCGCAGCGAATCGAGGAACGCCCGGAACTTCCGATCGGTCTCGTCGAGCTCGTCCGCGGGCTGTGAATCCGCCACGATGCCCGCGCCGGCATAGAGCGTCGCGCGCTGACCGTCCAAGCGCGCGCACCGAAGGGCGATCGCCCACTCGCCGTCGCCCTCGGCATCCATCCATCCCACCGCCCCCGCGTACCCCCCACGATCGAACGGTTCGAGTTCGTCGATGGCGGCCTTCGCGATCGCGGTCGGCGTGCCACCCACCGCCGGCGTGGGATGGAGCGCGGCGACGAGTTCGACCACGCTCGGCGAGGGATCCCTGAGCCGTCCCTCGAACCGGGTCGCCAGGTGCCAGACGTTCGCGGTCTCGACCAGGACGGGTTCGCGATCGTGGTCGAGGCGCTCGCAGTAGGTCCCCAACACGTCCTCGATCGCCTCGACGACGATCGCGTGTTCCTCGCGGTCCTTCGCCGATGCCAGCAACGCGTCCGCATTGGCGCGGTCCTCCTCGGGATCGCCCGAGCGGGGAGCCGAACCCGCGAGCGGCGTCGAACGGACGTCGAGCCCACGCTTGGAGACGAGCAGCTCCGGCGAGGCCCCCACCAGCGAGGCCTCGGGTCCGTCGGGGGTGATGAAGGTGAACGCGTGCGGATCGACCGCGCGCAGTCGATGCGCGAGGCGCACGGGATCCAGCGTCCGCCCTGCCTCGACCTGCATCGTCCGGGCGAGCACCACCTTGCGCATCGTGCCCTCGCGGATCCGCTCGACCGCCGTGGACACCATCGCCTGGTACCCGTCGGCCGGGGGCAGAGGCGGTCACCTGCGACGGCGGGAACGGTTCCGCCGGTGCGCCACCCACCGGGCGAACCGGGGCGAAGGGTCGAACGTCGCCGTCGCTCGGCACCAGCTCGATCAGCCAGGGCTCGCCGGATCGCGCTCCTGCGCACGAGGCGCATCGGCACCCGCATCCAGGCGTGACCGCGTTCGCTGAACGGGATCTGGCCCACCGCGAGCGGTCCCGGACCGTCCGCGGCGAGCTCCCGCAGCTGCACGATCATCTCCCGACCCATGTCGGCGATGGCCTCAGGTGTCGCGGACTCGGTCGCCACACCGGTGCCGCCCGACATGGACGGCGAGGCCACACCGATCCCCTCGCGCTCGAACAGGAACGGGGACCAGCCCCGTTCGCCGGCGCAGGCCGCCAACAGGTCGAAGGCAGGCGGGAGCTTCGAGGTCCGAACCCGGAAGCCGGACGAGCCCTCGGTCACCCGCGCGTCCCGGTGAGGAGTTGCGTGAGCCCGCCCGAGAGCTGCGCACGCGTCGCGTCGGCGAACCCGGCGCCGGCGAGCATGCGCACCATCTCGTCGGGAGCCGGGAGGTACGCCATCGACTTGGGCAGGTAGGCGTACGCGTCGCGATCGGAGATCAGCCCGCCGATCATCGGCACCGCCCGGTTGAAGTAGACGGAGTGGCCCGCGCGCACCACGGCGTTGTCGGGCCGGCTCGCATCGAGCAAGGCGATCCGTCCCCCCGGCCGCACCACACGAGCCAGCTCGGCGAACAGGTCCCCGAGCGAGACCACGTTGCGCAACGCGAACCCGCACGTGACCCCGTCCACCGATGCATCGGCCAGCGGCAGCCGAAGGATGTCGGCCTCGACGAGCGGCGCGATCGTGCGCGCGTTCACCAACATGCCGTGGGAGAAGTCGAACCCCACCGCCTGATACCCGCGACGGTCGAGCTCGCGGCAGAAGTCCCCCGTGCCGCATGCGAGGTCGATCACCAGCGACCGTCCCGGCAGCCGGAGCTCGCGCACCGCACGGCGACGCCATCCCACGTCCATCCCGAAGGTCATCACCCGGTTCACCAGGTCGTAGCGCGGCGAGATCGTGTCGAACAACCCGCGGACCTCTCGCCGCTTGTCTTCGCCCTGCGGCAGCTCCGAGCTCACGGCGCCACGCCTTCGGCCTGTGGGTCCTCGATGTGGTCTTCGGCGGTCTCGAGGAGCACACGCCGGAAGTGGTGCGAGACCAGGGCGGTCACCGCGGGCAACAGCTCGCCGAACGCCTCCACCATCTGCTGGGCGGCGGCGGCGTCGTCGCCCGCCGTATCGCGGATCGGCTTGCGGACGTGTTCATCGAACAGCTCGACGGCACGCTCGGCGAGCCCGCGCATCGCCTGGTCGGCATCGCGGGCCAGCGCCAGCAGGTCGGCGAGCGGCAGACCGAACTCCAAGAGGCGCAGCGCCGTCCTGACCAGGTCGATGTCGGCGGCGGTGTAGCGCTCCTCGCCGTCGACGGTTCGGCCCAGCCGGATGCCCTCGCGCTCCACCGCCTGGATCAGCGATGCCGGCACGCCGCTGCGGGCCGAGAACGCGTCCAGATCCAGGAGTTCGGTCGCGGGTTCGCCGCTCTCGGTCCGAGCGGCGGCGACGGCGGCCGCGAGGTCCGCATCGGCCACGCCCAGCTCGCCGCTGATCACGCGCCGGATCGCAGCCAGCGTGAGCCCTTTGCGCTGGAGCGACCGGATCTGGGCGATCCGCTCGACGTGTTCCGGGCCGTACCAGGCCACGCGTCCTTCACGTTCGGGCTGCGGGAGCAAGCCGCGCGACTGGTAGTAGCGCACGGTGTCGACCGAGATGTCGCTGATCGCGGCCAGCTGTTCCACGCGGTACCTCACGACCAGACACTCTACGAGTGTTCGCTCACACGGTCATCCGAGACGGGCGCACAGGCTTCCGCGCTCGGGTCCCCGGGCTACGATGCGCCCGGATGAAGCGCGTCGCCCGGCCAGTGGTCAGCCTCGGTGTGGTCTTGGCCTGCGTGATCGGCACGATGGCGCTTGGGGACGGCGCTGAAATCGCCCTGCGCGCAGCGGCTCGTGGAGCGACGTCCGCCAGTACCGCTTCTTGTGCTACTCCGACATCGTGCCGCTCCTGGCCACCGAGCAACTCTTCGAACGAGGCGGGCGGCTCCCCTTCCTCGACGAATGCGAGGTCCGAGAGGGCCAGAACTGCGACGAGTACCCCGTGGTCACGATGTACTTCATCCGCGCCGCGGGGTGGCTCTCGGGCGATGACTACACCCGCTTCTACCTGGTGAACGCCCTGATGTTGCTGGGCTGCGCCGCGCTGGTCGCGGTCTGCCTCTACGTGATGAACGGCTCGCGCGCGCTCTACTTCGCGCTGGCACCCACCCTGGTGATCTACGGCACGATGAACTGGGACCTGCTCGCCGTGGCCTTCGCCACGGTGGGTCTCCTGTACTTCTTCCGAAGACGCGAGGTGGCCGCCGGTGCCGCGCTCGGCATCGGTGCCGCCGCGAAGCTCTACCCGGGGATGCTGGCGCTCCCGTTGATCGTGCAGCGCCTGCGTGACCGGCGACCGGACCGGGCGATCGGGCTGGCGTGGTCCACCGCCGGCGCGTGGTTGCTGGTGAACCTGCCGTTCGCGATCGCCGCGCCGAGCGCGTGGTGGACGTTCTTCCGATTCAACAGCGAGCGCGCCGCGGACTTCGACAGCCTCTGGTACATCGCGTGCCGCCATCTGGAGTTCTGCCCGACGACGCGGACCGTGAACCTGCTGTCCCTGGCATCGTTCCTGGGGTTGTTCGCGATCGTGTGGGTCGTGAAGGCGCGCAGGGAACCGTCGTTCCCGCGGTGGACGCTGGGCTTCCCGATGCTGGTCCTGTTCCTGGTCACCAACAAGGTGTACTCACCGCAGTTCGGATTGTGGCTGCTGCCCTGGTTCGCGCTGGCCTTGCCGCGGATCCGGCCCATGGCTCGCCTTCCAGGTCGCCGACGTGCTGGTGTTCGTGACCCGGTTCTGGTTCTTCGGCCGGCTCGCGGGGGTGTTCGGCGTCTCGCAGGGAACGTTCGAGGCGATGGTGCTGGTGCGGGCGATCGTGTTGGCGGGCTGCGTGGTGGCCTGGGTCCGCTGGCACGCCGAGCCGCTCGAGATCGAGGCGCGCGCCGCGGCCGAACCCGTGCCGGTGGCCGACGCGCCGGGCTCGCCGGAGGCCCAGCCGGCGTGAGCGAGGTCGCCGGCGAGACGAACGCCCCCCGGCTGCGCGACGGGATCCGCGACTGCGTCCTCGTCTTCCTCGGCGTGCGGGTCGGGCTGAGCGTGCTCTCGCTGATCTCGGTCGCGTTGATCGAGCCGCGGGAGGGCGTGCCCGCCGTGCCGGGTTGGGCGATCGGTCCGGTGACCTACGGATGGCAGGCGATCGTCACCGCGACCGAACGCCAGGATGCCGCGTGGTTCCTGCGGATCGCGACCGGCGGCTATGCCGCGGGCGACGGCAGCGCTGCCTTCTTCCCGCTGTATCCCATGGCGATCAAGGTGCTGGCCTGGCTGCCGGGCGTGGGGCCGCTGGGTGCGGCGCTGTTCATCTCCAACGCGTGCTTCCTCGGGGCCCTCGTCGTGCTCCACGGTCTGACGCGGCTGGAGGGCATGTCGACCGCGGTGGCCAGGACCTCGGTCCTGCTGATCGCGATCTTCCCCACGGCGTTCTTCTTCCTGGCGCCGTACACCGAGTCGCCGTTCCTGCTGCTGTCGGTGTCGGCCTTCTGGTTCGCCCGGCGCGACCGGTGGGCGCATGGCGGCGCTGATGGGCGCGCTGGCAGCGCTGACCCGCAGCATCGGCCTGGTGCTGGTGCTCGGGCTGGCGGTCGAGGCGATCCAGCGAACCCGCGAGGACGGGCGCCCGCTGGTCCCCCGGCTGGCGGCCTCGGCCGCGGTCGCCGCGGGTCCGGCGCTCTACTTCCTCTACTGGGGCGTGGTGCATCAGGACGCGATGGCGCCGTTCGAGGCCCAGGAGTCATGGCAGCGCGTGTTCACCTTCCCGCTGGCGACCCTGGTGCAGGCGGGCAGGTTTGCCTGGCGCTACGGCACCTATTGGCTGATCGACGCCTTGGTGGTCAGCGTGGTGCTCGTCGCGGTGCTCGCGGGGATCCGATGGCTCCGGTGGGGGTACCTGGCGTACGCGCTGGCGAGCCTGGCCGTGCCGCTGTTCGAACCGTTGCCCGACCGACCGCTGCTGTCGATGCCGCGGTTCGTGGCGGTGCTGTTCCCCGCGTTCTGGGTCATGGCGCGAGCGGTGGAACGCCGCCGGCTCCCCGAGCCCCTCCTGGTGGCGAGCTTCGCGGGTGGGTACGCCCTGCTGGGGGCGCTCTTCATCAACTGGTGGCATGTGTTCTGATGCGGGCCATGACGATCGCTGGTGACGAGCCCACAACTTCTGCCCCACTGGACTCCGCGGGCCCCCGAACCATTAGGATGTGCGGAACCGCACGGCCACGGGGGAGCATGTGACGATCAGGGTAGCCATCGCGGACGACCATTCACTGGTACGCCAAGGACTCCGGCGCTACCTGGACATGGCCGACGGCATCGAGGTGGTCGGCGAGGCCGCCAACGGCCAGGAACTGCTGACCCTCATCGAAGGCACCACCCCCGAGATCGCGCTCGTCGACATCCGCATGCCGGAGATGGACGGCCTGGAAGCCGCCCGGGAGATCCGCGACCGCTGGCCCGAGGTGGGCGTCATCATGCTCACCGCCTACGACGACCGCCAGTTCGTGGTCGAAGCGGTCCGCAGCGGGGCCCGCGGCTACGTCCTGAAGGCACGCGACGCCGAACACCTGATCCAGACCGTCCGCTTGGTCGCCGGCGGCAACATGGTGATCGACCCGCAGCTGGTGGTCGCCCTGGCCGAGGAGCTCTCCACCGCCAAGGAACGCGACCGCCGCGCCGAGACCCTCACCGCGCGGGAGATCGAGGTCCTGCAGCTGCTCGCGTTCGGCCACACGAACCGCGACATCGCCGAGCGCCTGTACATCTCGCCCGACACGGTGAAGACCCACCTCGAGCACATCTTCGAGAAGCTGGGCGCCTCGGATCGCACCGCGGCCGTCGCCGAGGCGCTGCGACGCCGCCTCATCGAATAGTCCGGTCGGCGTTCAGGGGGCCACAGAGGGCTAGGCCGTACGGGCCACCATCTCCTGTGTCCGGGTGATGGAGCCGGGGGCTCGAACCCTGCATCATGGTGACCCTATGCAGGACGCCGTCGTTTCCTCGCGCCCCCGCTTGTTCCTGGGCGGGATCCTCGCACTCGCCGCCGTGGTCTCGGTGGGGACCTACCTCGCCTTCCCCAGTGGCTCTCGCGAGCAGGCCTTCGCCGCCGAGGCGCTGATCGCCGGGTCGTGCTTCCTCTCAGGGGGCGTCATCCTGCGGGCGGTCGGCAGGGGCCAGGGATGGCCTGGGAGCGCCTATCTGGCCTGGGCCTTGTTCCTGTTGGGCGCGGCGAGCCTGGCGTTCCTGACCATGACGATCCGCGATCCGGGCCTCTACGTGCCCGGTCCCAGTGATCTCGCCTTCGCGCTGTTCCTGATACCGATCGTCGGTCTGGCGAGGGCGGAGTACCGCGAGCACTTCGAGGTGCGCGACCGGCGCGAGATCGGCGTGGACGTCTTCTTGATCACGGCCTCGCTCACCGCCCTGCTGTACGTGATGATCCGGCCCATCGAGGCCGACGTGCAAGCGTCCCTGGCCGCCGGGATCTTCGCGGCGCTGACCGCGGTCCAGATCGCGGCGTTCGGCGCCTTGTTGCTGTGGCGCCGCTCCACGACGCACCTGCTGCTGTTCGCGATCTTCGCCGCGATGGCCGCGGCGACGGCCTCGTTCGGATGGCAGTGGACCCACGGGACGTTCGACGGTGCGGCCGCGCCCATCGACATCCCGTTCATGCTGTGCCCACTCGCGTTCGCCGCCCTGGTCGTCTACTCGCCCGGACACAAGGCGAGCTTGGAGCAGGAGCCGGGTCGATGGGCTCGACCGGTGCTCACGAGCATCTCGGTGGTGGCGGCGTGTGCCGCCCTCGCCGTCGTCGCGGCGCTGGACGCCGCGCGCGGGATCGAGGGCGTGCAGTCCGTGTTGATCATCGGCCTGCTGGGCGTCGGGGTGGCCGCCCGCATCTTGTCGAACCAGATCGCCAGCACCCAGGCGCACCGAGCCACCGCCGAGGCGCTGGCCGAGAAGGCGACCGCCCTCGACGAGGCCGACGCGGCGCTCGAGCGCGTGCGCGAAGCGAACGAAACCCTCCGCGAATCCGAAGAACACCTCCGGCTCGTGTTCGACACCGCCGTGGACGGCATCGTGGAGCTCGACGATCGAGGCCTGGTGATCCGCGCGAACGGTTCGTTCAGCGACATGGTGGGGCTCTCGCGCGAGGCGATCGAAGGCGAACCGTGGTCGGCGCTGGCCGCATCGGTCAGCGGCGCCGACGCCGGATTCGCCGCCCTCCCCGCGGGCGGACAGGCGCAGATCCAACGGGGCGAAGGCCAGGCGCTGTACCTGGAGTCGCGGGTCTCGCAGGTGCCCACGAACCCGCCCCGCAAGCTGGTGCTGGTGCGCGACGTGTCGGCCGCCAAGGTCGCCGACCAGACGATCCGCTCGCTGTTCCAGTTCCTCCAGGACCGCGACGAGGACCGCACCCGCCTGCTGCGACGCACGAACGCCGCGATCGAAGCCGAGCGCAACCGCGTCGCGCGCGACCTGCACGACGGGCCGGTGCAAGGCGTCAGCGCGGCGTCGCTCTCGCTCGAGGCCGCGCTGCTGATGATCAAGGCGGGCGAGACCGATCGAGGCCTCGAGGTCCTCACGAAGATCCGCGAAGAACTCGCCGGAGAGGCCGACGCGCTCCGCCGACTGATGTCGGGCCTGCGCCCGCCGGTGCTGGAGGAACGCGGACTCATCCCCGCGTTGCGCGAGACGTTGTCACGGTTCGGGACCGACCACGAGGTGAAGACCGAGTTCAACGGGCGGGTGGCCTCGACGATCCCCGAGGACCTGGAGACGCTCGCCTACCGCGTGGTGCAGGAAGCCCTGTCGAACGCGGGCAAGCATGCGTCGGCGGCCTTCGTCACGGTGAGCGTGGAAGCCGACGACTCCCAGCTCAAGATCGAGATCGAGGACGACGGCTGCGGGTTCGAGTCGGCACAGACCCGGGAGTTCCTGCGGCAGGGCCGTGTGGGCCTGGCGTCGATGCGCGAACGGGTCGAACTCGCGAGCGGCACCTTCGTGGTGCGGTCCTCACCCGGACGCGGCACCGCCATCATGGCGACGCTGCCGGTGGACGACTCGCCGGCCAAGCGCGAGCCCGTGTTGCACGAAGCGTCCTAGCGCTTCGGCGTGTGCCGGTCGGTCAGCTGTCGATGCCGGCCCAGCGTGGGTCGATCGTTCTCCGGCGGAACGATGGTCGCCTGCAGGAACGCCTTCGGCTCCACCGTGGGACTCGGCGTCTCCGTGGGCGAGGGGTCGTCCGTGGGCGACGGATCATCCGTGGGCGTCGGCTCGGTCGAAGGTGAGGGCGTCACGGTCGGGCTCGGCGGGGGGGTCGGGCTCGCAACCGGCACCGACGGGCCCCTCGTCCCGGTGAGTTCCGGCATCTCGTAGGCGCCCGCCTCCGGGTAGAACTGCATCGCCGCCAGCATGTAGTCGTGCCAGATGGCCGCGGGGATCGTGCCGCCGTAGACCGCGGGCACGCCCTCGACGTACAGCAGCGGCGTCTGCTCCTTCGGGTAGCCGACCCACACGCAGGTCGAGAGCTCCTGGGTGTATCCGCAGAACCACGCGTCGACGTTGTCCTGGGCGGTGCCCGTCTTGCCGTACACGTAGTAGGGGTAGCCCAGGTCCGCGGCGTACCCGGTTCCGCCGGTCACGACGCTCCTGAGCGCGTAGGTGACCTCGTCGGCGATATTCGCATCGATCACCTGCTCACCTGGGGGGCTGAAGTGCTTCGCGATCGGCTCACCGTTCTGGCGCGTGACCTCGAGGATCGGCGTGGCGCGGTGACGCATCCCGTGGGCGGCCAGCGTTGAGTAGGCGTTCGTCATCTCCAGGTTGTTGACCGCGACGCTGCCGAGCGTGATGGAGCAGTACGCGTCGAGGTTCGACTTGATCCCCAGGGTCGTGCGCCATGTCGACCACGTCATAGGGACCGTCGTCCAACGCCGTCACCAGCTGCGCGTACACCGTGTTCACGGAGTGCTCGGTCGCGGTGTACAGCGTGAACGTGCCCGCTTCACCGTCACCGGCGTTGACCGGCGTCCATGCTGCGCCGTCGGTGGCGCACGTCGGATCGGTGATCGTGATCGAGGAAGGCCCCTGCCAGTAGGCGCCGGTCAGGCTGAAGTCCTGCTCGAGCGCGGCGGCCAAGGTGAACGGCTTGAAGGCCGAGCCCGCCTGGCGCCCGCACCCCTCGCAGGGCATCGTCGCCAGGTTCAGCTTGGACTTGTCCCAGTCGCGTCCACCGACCATCGCCAGGACCTCGCCGGTGTCGTTGTCGATCGTCACGACCGAGGCGTCGGGGTTCTCCGGTGTGTCGGGGAGGTTGGCGTTGACGGCCTCTTCCGCGGCTCGCTGCAGACGCAAGTCGAGGGTCGTCGTGACCTGCAGGCCACCGCCGTAGACCTTGGCGCTCCCGTACTTGTCGAACAGCGTCTGTCGCGTGTAGTCGACGAAGTACTCCGAGCCGGCAGGACTGTCGATCCTGGCCTGCTCCTTCGCCTGAGCCGTGCGGGATGCCGCAGCACTCCTCCGCCTTCAGGGACGTCGGCCTCGGCCTGCGCTGATGTAGCCGTACTTCGCCATCTGATCCAAGCGTGTAGTCGCGCCGGAACTTGTTGTCGTACGCGCTCTTGATCGGGTCGTAGAGGCTGGGCGCGTGCAGCACCGCGGCCAGGACGGCCTACTCGCTCACCGTCGAGTTCGCTCGCGGGCTTGCCGAAATACGTCTGCGCCGCCGCTTCCGCGCCGTAGGCGCCGTGGCCGAAGTACACCGTGTTGAGGTACTTCGCCAGGATCTGGTCCTTGCCCAGTTCGGTTTCGAGCTTGATGGAGAGCAGCGCCTCGCGGATCTTCTCCTTGATCGAGCGCGGCGGCACGACGTACTCCGAAGAACCGTCGGCGTTCTCGATGTACTGGCCGGCGTAGACGTTCTTCACGAGCTGCTGCGTGATCGTCGAGGCACCGACCACCGTGTCGCGCTTCACCAGGTCGGTCCACGCCGCGGTGAGGATGCCCTTGACGTCGACGCCGGGATGCGAGTAGAAGCCGGCATCCTCGGTGGCGATCACCGCGTGCTGCAGGTTCTCCGAGATCTGCCCGAGCGGAACGATCGTGCGGTCGACCGCGCCGTGCAGCGGGGTCAGCTCGTTGCCGTGTCGGTCGTAGAGGTAGCTGGTCTTGATCGGCGGCAGCGTGTCCGGCAGTTCGATCTGCCGGTAGGAGACGTACAGCGCGGCGAAGGCAGCCAACATGAACGCCAGCGGGGTCGCCACGAAGACCCACCAGTAACGCCGGAAGAACCCCTTCTTCTTGGCGGGTAGGTGTTTCGGGGAATGCTTCTCGCGCTCAGCACGCGCGGGGGCTTCAGCTGCCACGGGACCATCCTACCGAGGAGGTTGCACCGGAGACGCTTCCGGAGGCGTTGAGGAGATGGAGAAACGGTGACGGTGTGCCGCCGGCGTCTAGCCGGTGGCGGTTCTGCGCGCGGTGAAGGCCTCGTGCAGGTGGTTCCACTGACATTCGGTGCAGACCTCGACGACGTAGCACGATGCGCCGGGGTGGGCGGCCGTCAGCTTGAGGCCCGTCTGGATCGACCACACGCGACCGTTCTGATCGCGGAGGCCTTCCCCGTAGACGTAGGCCAGCAACACCAGCTTGACCTTGCCGCACACCGGACAGTCGTTGCGCGTGGGTTCGCCGACGTGTTTGGCGGCGCGCAGGAGCTCGGGGTGGGCGTCGCAGATGTCGGTGAGACCGAGGACGCCGACCTTGGCGTCGCGAAGGAGCGCGCGCTTGGCCAGCGTGTAGTCGATGACGCCGAGTTCGGCGCGCCGGTTCTTCCCGAGCGGCGTTCGCTTCGCCATATTCCGGCGATTGTACCCCCGGGCTCGGACTCGGGGGACCCGTCGAAGGTCTATCCCCCGTGCGGAGGCGAGGGGGTAGCCTGGGGGGATGAGCGAGACGATGCACGACACGACGATCCGAGTGGTCTCTTCCAACGAACGCGGCGACTGGAATCCCTTGGTCGACCCGCCGGGGCAGATCCCTTCAGGTGGACGCGACCTCGACGTGTTCTCCAGCGCGGGCGGGACGCTCACGACCGGCTTCTGGGAGCGCGAGCCCGACACCTGGTCCTTCGAACGTCCCTACGACGAGGTGGCGCTCATCCTGGAGGGCGACGCCGACATCGTCACCGACGACGGCCGGACCCTCACGGTCGGGCCCGGCGACGTCCTCGTCACGCCGAAGGGGTCGGCGGGCACGTGGGTGATCCGGGAGAAGATCGCGAAGTTCTGGGTGATCTACGACGGATAACCCCTACGGCTCGCTCGAACCCGAGCCCGGCGGCGGCCGGGGCGAGCCGTTGTACCCCCCGGTCGGCACCTGGCAGGCGCTCTGGCGGGGGTTCCGCAAGCGTTGTCCCCGGTGCGGCGAGCACGACATGTTCGTGTCGTGGTTCGTGATGCGCACCGCATGCCCTCGGTGCGAGTGGCGGTTCGAGAAGGAAGAGGGCGGCTACCTCGGCGCGATGACGCTGAACTACACCGGGGCGATCCTGCTGTGGATCGTGGTGTTGATCGTCGGGCTGATCCTGACGGTGCCCGACGTGCCGGTGTGGCCGTTGCTCGCGGCGAGCGCCGTGGTGTTGATCGGCGTGCCGCTGTTGTTCTGGCCGCGCTCGAAGGCGATCTGGGCGGCCGTCGAGTACCTGGCGCTGCGCACCGACCCGGACTACCGGGCGCCGGTTCGTCGCGACCCGCGGGCGCGCGATCTGGAGTGACGGCCACTCGGTGACGGTCAGTGGTGCTCGACGTGGCGCTTCAACGCGCCGAGCCGTTCGTCCCAGTCGCCGCCGACGTCGACCATCCATCCCATCGCATCGGTGAGCGGGCCGGGCGTGAGCCGGTAGGTCCGCCGCCGGCCGTCGGCACTGGCCGACACGAGACCGGCATCCTCGAGTTGGGCCAGGTGCTTCGCGACGGCCTGGCGCGTGACGGGGAGTTCGTCGGCGAGCGAGCCGAGCGTGGCGGGACCGCCTTCGGACAGGCAGCGGATCACGGCACGCCGCGTGGGATCGGACAACGCCGAGAACACGCGGTCGACGGGTTCGTCGGTCATGCGTGCGACCTCATGCCGTCGCCGACATCACGGAGCTGAGCGGCCCGGGGAGCGGCGCGTCGTGCTCCGTGACCGTGACCAGCGTGCGTGCACCGTCGTCGAGCGGTTCCAGCGTGAACTCCACGCGGGTGGGAGCGCCGACCGTGAGCGTGAGCCCCGCGCCCGACATCGAACGCCACCGGAAGACGAACCGATGCGGCGGCTCGACGCGTTCGACCAGACCGCGGCTCTTCGATCCCATCGGGCCAGGCCACCGTGATCGGCGCGCCGGGCCGGGCATCGAGCTGCACGCCGGCGCCGAACCAGGCCTCGAGATGTTCGGCGGTGGTGACGGCTTCCCACACCTGTTCGGGCGGAGCGTCGAGCGTCACCTGGCGGCGGATCGGTTCGGCAACCATACGGTTGCCATAGTACCCCATCCCACGTACCGTGAGGTTGGCAACCGCATGGTTGCGAACTTGCGAGAGGAGCGGACGATGGTGCAGGCACGGATGGACGCGTTGATCCCCACGGTGGTGGAACCGAGCGAACGCGGGGAGCGCGCGTTCGACATCTACTCGCGGTTGCTGCGCGAGCGGATCGTGTTCCTGGGGACGCCGATCGACGACAACGTGGCGAACCTGATCGTGGCCCAGCTGTTGTTCCTGCAGGCCGAGGACCCCGATCGCGAGATCGCGATGTACATCAACTCCCCGGGCGGCTCGACCACGGCGATGTTCGGCATCTACGACACGATGCAGTTCCTGCACGCGCCGGTGGCCACCTACTGCGTGGGGCAGGCCGCGAGCGCCGGCGCGTTCCTGCTGGCGACGGGTGCCGCCGGGCGGCGCTACGCCCTGCCGAACTCGCGCGTGCTGCTGCACCAACCGCACGGCGGGATGGAGGGCCAGTCGGCCGACCTGGAGATCCACGCGCGCGAGATCGTGCGCATGCGCCGCCGCGCCGACGAGATCCTGGCCGAGCACACCGGACAGTCCGTCGAGACGATCAGCGCCGACACCGACCGCGACTTCATCCTGACCGCCGAGGAAGCGAAGGCCTACGGCGTCGTGGACGAGGTGGTGACCGTGCGGCAGCTCGAGGCGCTGGGCGCCGGGCTGCCCGCGCTGGGCGCGGCCGGCGCTCCCCTGGCGGTTCCCGGTGCCGGCGACGCCCGAGGGCGAGCAGGCGCCCATCATCGCGGACCGAGCCTGACCACGGCCCGCTTCCCATCGACGGCGTGGGCCAGCTCATCGTGCGTCGGCATGTGGTCCCCGGAGATCCTCAGGCCGATCTGCGTCGCCTTCTTGAGCCCGAGGCGCTGGAGCAGGGCGACGTAGACGTCGGCGACCTCGTCAGCGTCCTCGATCAGGTCGGCGCGCATCGGTCGCGTGCGGCCATCGTGCACCACCTCCACGTCGGCGCCTCCGCGCAGGTTCGCCTTCCAGCGGGCGGCCGTCAGGATCAGCCCTTGCCCGTCGAGCTCCTGGTAGCCGACGGGAACGGCGTACCGGCGGCCGGTCTTCCGTCCGGTGAACGAGATCACCGCGAGGTCGTGCATGTGCGCACCCATCCGCGATCGGATGAGCGGCCGCATGACCACGTTGCCCACCCTGGTGAGCGTGTTGAACGTGTGTGACGGCTCGAAGGCCCGAACCGTGCTCGTCGTCTGGTTGTCATCGCCGATCACCTCCTCCATCCCAGCATGGGCGAGGAGTGCGACGACGGCACGAGGAAGAGGTCCCAGGAACCGCGGGACCAAATCGACGCTCAGGCGGGCGGCGGCAGGGTGCCGTGCCGAACGCGACATGGTCAACCTCCTTGACGAAGAAGGCCGTCCTGGATTTGCGCTTTCGCCCGATGCGTTCTACGTTGATGAAACCTCCGCGGCGCGGAAGAGAAGACGCCCCGACCACCTGACGGTCCTCGGGGCAATAGTCCATGAGCGCCACATAGCGCTCGGTCCACGCCATCGGTCGCGCGTACCCGCGCACCGAGGAAGGAGGGTTCCCGTGGACACACATGCCAAGACCATGCGGATCAGCGAAGGCTCGATCGTGGAGCGCAGCCGCACGATCGCAGCCGTCGTCGTCGACCTTGTTGTTCTGCGGCGCGACGACCGCAGGTCGCGGCCAAGCTGATCACCGGCAACGACATCAAGAGCAACTCGATCCCGAGAGGCGACCTGAAGAAGGACGTCCAGAACGCCATCCCGATCCGTGTCACCGGCGGCCTCCCGACGAAGGGGTTCAGTGCGACCAACGGCACCGTCAAGAACTCACCCGACGGTGTGAAGTTCGGTCCGTACGCCGACGGCGGCGCAGATGGTGGATCGATCTGCACGAACTCGATGAACGGCCAGCCGTTCAGCGACGTGAAGCACCTCGCCTTCGAGGCCCGGTACACGGCGACCAACAACACGGGCGGCGTCGGAGTGCCGTATCTGCGCATCTTCCTCGAGAACGACACGCACGATGCGATCTTCTCTCCGAACACGCAGTCGCCCGATCCCTGATACCGCGCAAGGTCCGTTCCACACGTGGGTCGCGACCGCGGGGTCGTGGCGGTATGACGACGACGGCGGTACCGGTCCGGACTCGCCGTTCAAGACCATCCAGAACGCTCACGCGGACGAGACGATCAGCAGGCATCTGCATCTCGGTCGGGTTCTCGGCCGGAACGAACCTGAGCTCGCTGCTTCGCACCTGGGAGGTGAACACCAAGGACTACGCGTTCGGTCAGTGATCGGGCGCAGCAACCAGCGGCATCACGAACCGTCGCGGGGCTCGCAGGTGCGCGACCCAGGCCCAGCATCACGCTGGCACGGTCGGTGGATGCGCACCCGCGAGCCCGGCGACGTGGCTCATGGGAGGTCGACGACCGCCCTCGACTGCGACTCCACGGCGTGCGTGCCCGGGAACAGGAAGAGATGCCGGATCGCCACGCTCACCCTGGACCAGGGCTTCCCGAGAACCGGGTTCGCAGGCGCAGGTGACGAGCGACGCGCCGTTGCGATCGGCGTAGTCGGCAGCCTGGATCTGCGGCAGCGACCCTGAGGGCATCGCCAGTTCCTGGGCGGCCGCGAGCGCCGCTGCGTCGGCCGCCGCGTGCGCTCGCTCTCGAGCGATGAGCGCCGTACCGAGGTCGGCCGCACCCAGGGTGAGGACGATCATGATCGCGACCACGCCCCCGATGATCACCGAGACGGACCCTCGTTCGTCGCGGAGTCGTTCCGAGTCGCCGTGTCGTTCCGATGTCGAAGGGGCGATCGCCGGATCACGGCGAGAACTCCTGACGATCGGTGGCGTCGGACTCCATCGAGACGGATCCGCCGAAGAGCCATGAGACCAAGGGGACCCGCACCACCGACACGTAGCCAACCGTGACGGTGACGGGATCACCTTGCGCACCTGACCGTGCGATCGACACCGTGAGGCCCGAGGGGTCGAGTCCGTGGACCGACCCGACCACCGCCTCGTTCACGGCGCCGGGATCGGCTTGGATGGCGGCTGCGCGCGCCCCGGCGCGCGCAGCCGACTCCACCAGCAGCCGGTCTCGTACGAGCAGGCCGACCTGCACCAGTGCCAGCGCGATCGTGAGCACCAGCGGCAGGACGAGCGCGAACTCGACCGCCGCGGTTCCCGACTGTTCGCGAGGCCTAGGCCGCATCGGCCTCACCCATGACGCTGTCGATCACCTGGTCGAAGAACGTCGGCAGCTTGCCCGACGAGTGGGCCCACGCGATCAGGACGACCGCGACCGCGGCCGCGGCCAGGATCACGAGCGCATACTCGGCGGTGGTCTGCCCTTCCTCGCGCCGAAGGATCCCGGTCGAGCGGTACCACAGCACATGCAGATGGTGCATCGTTCACCTCCTTGTGTTCAGCGGATCGACTGCACGGTGGTGAGCAGGACGGGCACCACCGTGAGGAGGAGGAACGCGGGGAGGACGAGGAACACCAAGGGGAAGAGCATCTTCACCGGAGCCGCGCGAGCGCGCTCGGTGATCGCCGCTCGCCGCGCCTGCCGGACGGTGGCGGCGAGTTCCGCGGTCGCTGCTTCGAGCGACGACCCAAGCGTCTCGGTGCGAGTGAGGACGGACACGGTGCGACGCAGGTCGGGCAGGTCCAGACGATCGCTCATGGCGTGGAGCTCCACCCGCCATCGCGCGCCGAGTTCGACGGCTTCGGTCGTCATGCGTACCTCGTCGGAGAGCGGGCCACGCAAACCGTCGGCGGCGCGACGGAGCGCGAGTGGAGCGGCGAGTCCGGCGGACGATCCCGCCGCCAGGAGGTCGAGCAGTTGCGGGATCTCGGCGTCGACCGCGCGGGCCCGGCGGCGATCCCTTCGCTGAGCAGGGAGATGGCGGAGGCGATAGCCAACCAGGCAGGCAACGAGCACCAGCAGCGGGATCGGGAACGGCAACGCGACGGCCGGCAGCACCACGAGGCATCCGCCCATGATCCAGATCCACCGAGGGGTGGACCGCTCCCTGAGGTCGTGCTCGGCGTTCGAAGCCGGCATCGAGGGCAACCGATGCCGCAGACCCCCGATGAGGAACGCTCGTACCGACGCCACGAGGAGGACGGCAGCGGCCACGGCAGCCACGACGGCCAGCACGCTCATCGAACCTCCAGCAATCGACGGATCCACAGGAAGGCCAGGCCTTCGAGCACCAAGCCGAGTCCGATGGCACCGACCCCGGCGGGCGATCGGAACGCACCTTCGATCTCGTTGCGCGAGGTGATCCACAGGAACGCGAAGAACCCCACCGGGAGGACGCCCAAGATGGTTCCCGACAGTCGGGCTTGCGCGGTGAGCGCCCGAACCTCGCGCGCTGCGGCATGACGCTCCCGAAGCGTGCTCGCGACCTGGTCGAGCGTGGTCGGCAGGTCGCCCCCGCTCCGACGATTGAGCCGCAGCACGCCGGCGACCAGGCGCGCGTCGTCGGTGCCGACGGCGAACACCCACTGGTCGAGCGCATCATCGAACGGCAAGCCGAGTTCGAGCGCCGCATCCATCGCGGACCAGGTGGCCTGCAGGGGCGGAACGCTCTCACGCGCCGCGAACCCGATGGCCTGTGGGACCGACATCCCTGCCCTCAGGGCGGAGGCGATCGCACGAACCGAGTCCGCCAGTTGCTCGTCACGTTCGGCGACGACCCTTGCTGCCCGGCGGCGTCGCCGCAGGTGCCAACCCCCCACCAGTGACGCTGCCGCCACGACCCCGACGATCGGACCGGCGAGCACGAAACCCCCCACGCCGACCAGGGCGGCCACGCTCGCGACCCGGGCGCTTCCGGGCACGCCTATCCGGATCGTGGACGGGGCGGCTGGCCAGTCCGACAACGCGCTTCCGCGTCGCAGGGACTTGGATCCCCGCTCAGCCAGCCAGGCCGCGAGGCCCAGCACCACGACGATCAGCCCGCTCAAGCGTCGACCCCGGGTGCGAAGAGCCAGTCACCGACGTCCTCGCCGCGATCGACGAGCGCGGAAGCGATCTGGGGCACCGTTCCCGACGCTTCGAACGCACCGAGCTGGCCTTCACGAGGGCGGAACCGGAACAGTGGGGCCACCACCGGTTCCCCGCGGTGGGTTCCTTCGACGGTGGCGACCTCCCAGACCACCCGCCGTCCGTCGCGGCGACGCGCCAGATGCACCACCAGGTCGATGGCCGACGCCACCTGGTTGCGGATGTGGGCGGCCGGCAGATCGACGTCCGACATCATGGCCATCGTCTCGAGCCGCCAGAGCAGGTGCCGCGTGGAGTTCGCGTGCGCGGTCGACAGCGACCCCTCGTGCCCGGTGTTCATCGCTTGCAACATGTCGAGCGCCTCGCCACCGCGGACCTCGCCGACGATGATGCGGTCCGGTCGCATGCGGAGCGCGTTGCGCACCAGGTCGCGAACCGTCACCTGCCCCTTGCCTTCGACGTTGGCCGGGCGCGCTTCGAGGGCGACCACGTGAGGTTTCGCGAGCCGTAGCTCAGCGGCGTCCTCGATGGTGATCAGACGCTCGTCGTCGGGGATGAACCCGCTGAGGACGCCGAGCAGCGTGGTCTTGCCACTGCCGGCGCCACCGCTGACGATGATGTTCGCGCGACCGCGAACCGCTGCCGATAGGAAGTGGAGCATCCGCGGCCCCAAGCTGCCTCCGGCCACGAGGTCGCCCGCTTGGATCGGGACGGGCGAGAACTTGCGGATGGTGAGCGCGGGACCGCGGAGCGAGAGGGGCGGCACGATCGCGTGGACCCGCGAACCGTCCGGAAGTCGCGCATCCGCCCAAGGCGATGATTCGTCGACCCGGAGGCCCAATGGTCCCACGATGCGTTCGATCAGATGCAGGACGGACTCCTCCCCCTCGAATAGCCCATCCGGCGCCCTCTCGATGCGCCCCCCTCGCTCCACGTACACGTCGTCGGATCCGTTGACCATGACCTCGGTCACGTCCGGATCTTTCAGCAGGAACTCGATCGGACCGAACCCGACGACGTCGTCCGAGACTTCGTTGACCATGCGCGTGAGTTCGCGCTGCGGAAGGATCACGCCGCTGGCGCGCAGGAGCTCGAGCGCCTCCTCGCGAACCCGAACGCGCCGCTCGGTGCGGGGTGCGGAGGCGAGCCCGCGAGCGTCCACCCGCGAGCGGAGCTGATCGCGCAACTGTCGGCGGACGAGCGCGAGCGCCTCGCTGCTCACGACGCCTCCAGCACATCGACGCCGGACTCCAACACCTCGGCAGCCAAGCGGTCGAACGCCCGGCCGATCCGGCCACGCCCCGGCAGGATCCTTCCATGGTCCTGGGCACGCCCCACGGCGCGGTCGAACGGCAGGACGGCCAGCGGCGGGACACCGAACACCCGCGTCACGTCACCTGGGGTGATCTCGCTTCGGGCAGCTCGGTTCACCACGAACCCCACGCGGCCTCGCACACCGAGCGGCTCCAATGCCTCGAGCGCGCGCGTGGCCGCGCGGAACGACAGCACGTCGAGCGACAGGACCTCGAGCACCCGGTCGGCAACGGACAGGCCACCCCTCGCGCACTCATCGACGGAACGAGGCAGGTGCACGACGACCACGTCGGCTCCGCCGGCGGCGGCTTCGACGATGCTGCGGACATCCTCGCCACGAACGGCGGCCGCGCGTTCGGGGGCGGGCGCCAGCAGCACCCGGAACCCATCGGCGTGCGTCCACAAGGCCTCGTCGAGATGCCGGGTCGTGAGCTCGCCCACCATGGGCAGCAGATCGGCGAACGTGTGCACGTCCTCGACGGGAGCACCGACGGCTGCGGACACATCGCCGTACAACGGATCGGCATCGATCAACGAGCAGGCGACGTCGCGGCGCGCGAAGGCCGCAGCCAGATGGGTCGCGACGAACGTGGCGCCGGCTCCTCCGCGAGCGGCGTGCACGGCGATGACCCGACCCCGACGGCCCGACGACACCGGGCTCACCGCCGTCGCGGCGGTCCCTTCGGCGAGGGCGTCGCGATCGCCCGGCCAGACGTAGAACCCTCGGGCCCCGACACGGATCGCCGACCGGAGCGAGGCCACCGATTCGCGCGTCTCGACGGCCAGGATGGCCGGACCGCGGACCGCCGCAGGATCGACGAGCCCGGGCTGGGCGATGACGACGTCGGGGTCGAGCTGCCGGACCGCTTCGACCAACTGGCGGTCGTCGGCGGCGGTGGCGACCACCCGAGCGCACCCACTTCGATCGAGGAAATGCATGACCTCCTCGGCCACGTCGTGCGCTTCGAGCGCGAGCACCACCCTGGCCACGTTGTCCACTCGTCGGTTCCTTCCTGAGCGCAGGCAGCGCACGGCGCGCCACCATGAAGGGAAGACGAGAGGGAGGTGAGGTGACCGAGATCCGTCGAGGCGGAGCCACGAGCACCGAGGGGAGACGAAGGCTACCCCGCGCCCTCGCGAACGGTCGATCCCCGAGCCGGCCGATTTCGGTCCCGGGTGCGGGGGACGCGTTCGTCGTGTGTCGGGGGAGGGATCGTGACAACGGTCATACTCCGGGGTGAGCGAGGAGGGTCCGACCGTGGTGTGTCCATCGTGCGGTGCGGCGGCGCCCGATGACGCTCGGTTCTGTCCGCGCTGTGGCGCCGCCTTCGCGGCGGCCGGGAGCGGAGCCGGGCGGTCGCGGCGGCCGGTGACGGTCGTGTTCAGCGACGTCGTCGACTCCACCGCGCTCGGCGAACGCCTCGATCCCGAGACGCTCCGCCGCGTGATGGAGCGCTACTTCGCGCAGATGCGCGGCGCGCTCGAACGCCACGGCGGCACCGTGGAGAAGTTCATCGGCGACGCCGTGATGGCCGTGTTCGGCATGCCGACGATCCACGAGGACGACGCGCTGCGGGCCGTGCGCGCCGCCGACGACATGCGCCACGAGCTGCGAGCCCTCAACGCCGAGCTCACCCGCGACTGGGACGTGCAGATCGACATGCGCACCGGCGTCAACACCGGCGAGGTGGTCGTGAGCGGGGACGACGACGCCTCCTACGTCCTGGGCAGCCCGGTGAACATGGCGGCCCGCCTGGAGCAGGCGGCCGGCCCCGGCGAGATCCTGCTGGGTCCCGACACCTACCGGCTGGTCCACGGCGCGGTGGACGCCGAACCCGGCGCGCCGCTCGACCTGAAAGGCTTCGACGAACCGGTGGTGCCGATGCGCCTTCGCGCCGTGCACGCCGGCGGCTCCGTGCCCGCCCGCGGCGCGCGGAGTCCCGTGGTGGGCCGGGACGAGGAGCTGGAACTGCTCACCCACCTGTGCCGGCGCGCCGCCGCCAACCGACGGTGCCAGCTCATCACGATCCTGGGCGACGCCGGGGTGGGCAAGACGCGGCTGGCCGACGAACTGGTGGCCGCGCTCGAGCACGACGTGCGGGTCCTGCACGGCCGGTGCCTGCCCTACGGCGAGGGCATCACGTTCTACCCCGTGGCCGAGGCGCTCTCCCACGCCGGCGGCATCGATCCCGGCGACGATCCCGACGTCGGTCGCGAGAAGCTGGCCGCCGTGCTCGGCCCCGACGAACAGGACGCGGTCGAGGCCGTCGCCGAGGCCATCGGCCTGGGCGGCAGCCCCGCCTCACCCGAGCAGACGCAGTGGGCGATCCGGCGCGCGTTCGAGTCGCTGGCGCGCGAACGTCCCCTGGTCCTGCTCTTCGACGACCTCCAATGGGCGGAGCCCACCTTCCTGGATCTGGTGGAGTCGATGGCCGATCGCACCCGCGAGGTCCCGCTGATCCTGCTCTGCACCGCCCGGCCCGAGCTGCTGGAGCTCCGCTCGGAATGGGGCGGGGGCAAGCGCAACGCCGTCACGACCCTGCTGGAACCGCTGGCGCCGGACGACATCGTGACCCTGGCCACGAACCTGCTGGGCGACGGCACCCTGGATCCCGCGGCCGGCGACCGCATCGCCGACGCGAGCGGCGGCAACCCCCTGTTCGTCGAGGAGTACGTCTCGATGCTGGTGGAGGAAGGCGGCCTGCGTCGTGACGGGGACCGCTGGGTGCTGCCCGGGTCGGCGCTGCGCGTGTCGACCCCGCCCTCCCTGGCGGCCCTGCTCGCGGCCAAGCTCGACCGCCTGCCGCCGGACGAGCGCGCCGTGCTGGTGTACGCCTCGGTGATCGGCAAGGTGTTCTCGACCGGCGAGCTGGAAGCGTTGCTGCCGTCGGCGCACATCCTGGATCTGGATGGCACCCTCGGTCGCCTCCGCGACCGCGAGCTGATCCGTCCCGCCCATGGGGCCGAGCCCGGCGGTGCGCCGTACGAGTTCCTGCATCTGTTGGTCCGCGACTCCGCCTACGAATCGCTCCCGAAAGCCACCCGCGCCGACCTGCACGAACGCTTCGCCGCCTGGCTGGAGACGAGCCTGGGCCCGCGGGCCGAGGAGTACCAGGAGATCGTCGGCTACCACCTGGGGCAGGCCCACCGATACCTGCGGGAACTCGGGTCGCAGGATCCGCGGCTGGACGAGCTCGCCGCCCGTGCAGCCGATCGGCTGGGAGCGGCCGGACGCCGGGCCGCCGCTCGCGGGGACGCCCCCGCGGCCCAGCGACTCCTGGAACGCGCCGCCGACCTGTCGCCCGAGCCCGCCGTGCGTGCCGACGACCGGCTGCGCATGCTGGGCTCGCTGTTGGATTCGGGCGGGGCCGCGCGGGCACCGTCGATCCTTCGACTCGCGCGTGACGACGTCACGGCGGCCGGTGATCCGGGCCTGACCGCCCGCCTGCGGCTGGTCGAGGCCAACCTGCAGATCCTCACCGATCCCACCTCCACCACGTTGGATGCCTTGCGGGCCACGTTCCGCGACGACGGCGAGCGCTTGGCCCAGCTCGGCGACGAGTGGAGCGTGGCGAGCGCGCGGGCGGGCGAGGCGCTGGTGGCCTGGTTCACCGGCGATGCGGCGGGCATGCTGGAAGCGGCCGAACGCGCGCTCGAGGCCGCCCTCGGATCGGGGAACCGCCGCGAGGCCGCGGTCGCGGCCACCTACGTGTTCCTCGCGCTCGAACGTGGCCCCACGCCGTATGAAGGAGCCCTCGATCGCATGCTCGCGCTGGAGCCGGCGATCGCGTCCGACCGGGTGGCATCGGCCGCCCGACTGCTCACCCAGGCGGACTTCCTGGCGACGATGGGTCGGTCCGACGAGGCCCACCGCGACCTGGACACGGCGACGACGTCCCTCGCGGACCTCGGTCAGGAGCGTTGGCTGGCGACGGCCACGGCGGTGCGAGGCCACATCGCCGAGTTGGACGGTCGCCTCGAGGACGCCGAGGACTCGGTCCGCGAAGCTCTGACCTTCTTCGAGCGACAGGGCGACGTCGCGAACGCCTCGGTGCTGGCGTGCGACCTCGCGCGGATCCTCAACCACCTCGGGCGGCACGACGAGGCCGAGCCCCTCGCCCTCGGCGTGGGCGATGACGCGGCGGACTACGACCTGGAGGCCCAGGTGGGGTGGCGAACCGAGGCCGCCCGCGCCGCGGCCCACGACCGCCCGGCAGAGGCCGAGCGGCTGGCGGCCGAAGCGGTGGAGCGCGCCGAACGGACCGACTTCGTCGGCCTCCAGGCCGAAGCCATGTCGGCCCTCGCCGAGGTCGCGGCCGTCCGCGGCGACCGCGACCGGGCGGATGCGACCTGGCGACGGGTTCGCGACCTCAGGCTCGCGAAGGGCAACGTCATCGGGGTCCGCCAAGCGGACGCCGCGCTCGAGTCGATGGGGGCCGAGCGCCGCTGATCGACGCGGTCGTCAGTGCCGGCCGTCGGTGAACAGCGTGTCGGAGTCCAAGATCGCGTCGAACCGTGGCAGGTCGCTGAAGACCGCTTCGGCGACATCCTGGAAGTCATCGCCGCCGAGTTGGACCAGCACGTCCCACTTCCCGAAGATCACCGAGGCTCCTTTGAAGGTGGACCCGAGGGCCCCCTCCGGGTCGGCGAGGTCATCGAGCAGTTGCGGGATCTCGCCACGCCGCACCTTCAACTTCGAGATCGCGATGATCTCCGGGGTGTCGCGCTTCACGCCCTGACGGTTGCCGTTGCGGTTGCTCGTGTCCTTCTCGATGCAGTGATCGCAGTGCACACCGCGGTCCCAGAGTTCGTTCGCGATCAGATCCTGCAGGCCGCGCAGGTCGTTCGGATCGTCCAGCCGGATGTGCGCGAAGCCCAGCGAGCTCCCGACCGTCTCCGCAGCGAAGACCACCGGCCCGTGGGGCGGGGGACCGAAATCCCGGAGGTTATGGATCACCGTGCGGATGTTCGTTCCCGGATCCAGCTCGTTGATGAAGATGAAGGCGTGCAACCCCGTGTACTTGAACTCGTCCTCGACGCTGACCATGGATCCCTCCCCCGACGTGGTTGGTGCACAGGTTCCTCCCTCGACGCATCCCGATGCAACCTCGCCGTTCGGCGCCGAGGGGTCACGCCCTCGTAGGCTGGGGCCATGGCCACCGGATCCAGCGCCGCCACCCGGCGTCGCGCCTTCCTCGGGATCATCGCCGCGCTGGTGCTGGCGATCGGCGCCTTCACGCTGTTCGCTCCCCGCGATGAGGCGACGCCCCCCGCCGTGCCCGCACGTTCCGTCGAAGGCGACGGCGTCGGCACCGCGGTCGCCGCCGATGCCCCGGCCGTCCAGAGCCCGCCCGCCTACCTCGCGTGGATGTCCGGCGGGTTCCCCGCGGACGTGCGAGCGAAGGCCCGCACCCTGGAAGGCCTCGAATCGACGGTGGTGGTGGCCGGCGACACCCGGTGGATGACGCGTTCCCTCGACGCCGACGGCGAGGTCGTCGACGAACCCAAGGCCTCGTTCGCGATCCCCATCGACGCGTTCGCCGTGAACCCCATCGAGTACGCGCCGTTCCTGCCCGAGGAGCTCCGCGGCGACGTGATCGATGCGCTGAACGATGGCCTCGGCGTGTTGAGCACTCGGAGCGCCGCCCTGCGGAACATCGGCGTGGGCGGGGTGATGGAGTTCGGCGGCGAGCACGTGCGGATCGGCGCGATCGCGCCCGACGAGGCGATCGGTTGGAGCGAGCTGCTCGTGTCGCGTGACGTCGGCACGACGCTGGGCGTCAGGGACGATCGCTACCTGCTGGCGTTGGCGGACGGCACGCCCAGCGAGGAACGATTCGCCGACACCGTGGGCACGCTGCTCCCCGAGGGCACCGCGTTGCGCGTGGTGAAGCCGGGCGGGAGCGAGTTCATGCGGGTGGCCAGCGGCGTGAACCCACCCATCGTGTTGAAGGAGGTGTTCGGCGAATTCGCGGCCCGGCCCGACGCCGACGACCCGGCCGTCCTCACGATCGAACCGTCGTGGGTGTCCAGCCACATCGACACGCGGGTGGTGCCCATCCTGGGAAGGGTGACCTGCAACGAGGCGTTCTTCCCCGCGCTGCTGAAGGCCCTCCGCGAGGTCGAACGCGAGGGCCTGTCGAGCGTGCTCCAGACCTACAACGGCTGCTGGAACGCGCGGACGGTGGCCCGCAGTCCCACGGCGCCGCCTTCCTTCCACGCCTATGGTGCCGCCATCGACATCAACGCGGCGTCCAACGCCTACGGGGCGGTGCCCACGATGGACGAACGCGTGGTGGCGATCTTCGAGCGCAACGGGTTCAACTGGGGCGGGGACTTCCTGGTCCCCGACGGCATGCACTTCGAGTACTGGCAACCGATGGAGGCGGCGGCATGAGAGACCTCGGTCCCCGGTCGATGACGGTGACGCGGCGGCAGGTGTTGGCCGGCGGTGCGGTGGCCGCGGCCGGCCTGGCGCTGCGGCCCGTGCGATCGCTGGCGGTCGGCGCCCCTGCGGAACAGCCTCGCTCCCCCGAGGGGCCTGGAATCGTTCGTCCTCGATCGCATGAGGGCCGGTCGGCTGCCGGGCGTCTCGGCCGCGATCGTGCGAGACGGGCAGCTGTGGTCACGAGGCTTCGGCGAGGCGAACCTGGCGCGGAACCGCCACGTCGACAGCGGCACCTTGTTCATGCTGGCGTCGATCTCCAAGACGGTGATCTGCACCGCGGTGATGCAGGCGGTCGAGGACGGGTTGTTCACGCTGGACGACGACGTGGACGACGTGCTGCGCTTCTCGGTGCGGATCCCCGGGTTCCCCAACCGCAAGATCACGCCGCGTCAGTTGCTGACGCACACCTCGTCGATCCGCGACCGGTGGCCGGTCTGGGACGACCTGTACTCGGAGGGCGATTCACCGATCGGACTCGGCGAGTTCCTGGAGGGGTACCTGGTGCCCGGCGGTGAGGACTACCGCGAGGGCAACTTCTACGGGTTCGCGCCGGGGAAGGCCTATCGCTACTCCAACGTGGGCGCGTCGTTGGCGGCCTACCTGGTGGAGGCCGCGAGCGGCATCGGGTTCGACGAGTGGTGCAACGATCGGATCTTCGAGCCGCTGGCGATGACCCGAGCGGGATGGCACCTGGCGGACGTGACGCGCAGCGAGGTGGCCATGCCGTATCGCTGGTCCCCCGATCTCGACAAGTACGTCCCGTACGGCCAGTACGGCTACCCCGATTACCCCGACGGCGCCCTGCGCACCACGGCCCGCCAGCTGTGCCACCACATGGGCATGGTGATGAACGGCGGAGAGTGGAACGGCGTGCGCATCCTCTCGACCGAGTCGGTGCAGGAGATCCGCCGCTCACAGATCCCCGGCATCGAGAGCGGGCAGGGCCTGATCTGGTACCGGTTCGGTTTCCACGGCCGCTCGCTGGTCGGGCACAACGGCGGCGATCAAGGCGTGGCGACCGTGGCCTTCTTCGAACCCGCCACGGGGATCGGCGTCGCCGTCCTCGGCAACAGCAACTGGCGCACAGGACGGCAACCGCTGGCCCCTCCAGGAGATCATGCAGCGCCTGTTCGAGGACGCCCCCCGGTTGCTGGAGAAGGGACCGTCGTGAACGAAGCCGCACAGCCCTCGCTCTATTCCGAGCTCGCGCCCTGGTTCCACCTGCTGACGTCGCCGGACGACTACGGCGACGAGGCCGCGCAGGCGTTGTCGCTGTTCACCGAGGCGCTCGGTGAACCACCGACGACGATCCTGGAGCTCGGCAGCGGCGGCGGGAACAACGCCTCGCACATGAAGGCGCACGCGACGCTGACGCTCACCGACCTGTCGCCGGAGATGCTCGAGCTCAGCCGGTCGCTCAACCCCGAGTGCGAGCACATCCAGGGCGACATGACGACCATGCGCCTGGATCGAACCTTCGACGGCGTGTTCGTGCACGACGCCGTCTCCTACCTCACGACCGAGGAGCAGCTCCGCGCCGCGATCGAGACCGCGTTCGTGCACACGCGACCCGGTGGCGCGGCCATCTTCTGTCCCGACCACGTGCGGGAGCGGTTCCGCGAGACGACCGACCACGGTGGCCACGACGGGAAGGACGGCGATCCTCGCTCGCTGCGATACCTGCAGTGGACCTGGGATCCGGACCCCGACGACACCTGGTACGTCGACGACATGGCCTACCTGCTTCGCGAAGGCGCCGACGAGCCCCGGGTGGTGCACGACCGTCACGTGCTCGGCCTGTTCCCGCGAGACACCTGGATGTCGCTGCTCGCCGACGCCGGCTTCGCTCCGCAGACGCGGACCTCCACCTGGATCGACGATGGAGAGGACGCCGGTGCCGAGATATTCCTGGCGTCCCGACCCCTCTGAACCTGGCGAAGCAACATCTCGCAAACCGAGCCGTCGGCGGGCCGCGCTAGGCTGCCGCCCATGCCGGTGGTCACGCTTCGAGCGCCGCTGAAGGATCGCGCGGGCAAGGTCGGCCAGCACGACCTGCCGGGTGCCACCGTGGGTGAGGTCCTGCGCGAGCTCGAGCGCCGCTACCCCACCGTGAAGGGCTGGATCCTGGACGATCAGGGCCAGGTCCGGGCCCACGTCAACGTGTTCGTCAATGGCGAACGGACGCGCGGGGACACGGCCGTCGGCGACACCGACGTGCTGCAGGTCCTGCCGTCCATCGCCGGAGGGAGCTGAAGCACGCATGCCAGACACCGAGCTCTTGGTCGGCACGAAGAAGGGGCTGTTCGTCCTGCGCGGCGACCCTTCGCGCGGTGAACCGTTCGACGTGGCCACACGCGCGTTCGCCGGGGACGTGGTCGAGTTCGCCATGCGCGACCCTCGCACCGGCCGATACTTCGCCAGCGTGACCTCGGGGTTCTACGGACCGCGCGTGTTCTTCATCGACGGCGACCCCACCGGCGAGTGGACCATGAGCGAGGGCCCCGTGATGCCGGAGGAGACCGAGACGTCGGTCGAGCGCATCTGGATGATCAAGCCGGGAGAGGCGCCGGGCCAGATCTGGGCGGGCGTCGCCCACGCGGCGCTGTTCGAGAGCCGTGATGACGGTGTCACCTGGACGCTGAACGACGCCCTGTGGAAGGAACGCGTGGCGGGCGACTGGCAGCCCGGCGCCGGCGGCCTGGCGCTGCACTCGATCTGCCCGTGGCCCGGCGATCCGCAGCGGATGGCCATCGGCGTGAGCGCCGCCGGCGTGTGGATCACCGAGGACGGCGGCAAGTCGTGGCGCACCGGCTACTCCGGCATGGTGCCCGCGTACATCCCCGAGGATCAGACCGAGGACACGAACGTGCTGTGCGTGCACAACATGCATCGCGCGCCCACGCAGCCGGAGCGGCTGTTCATGCAGTTCCACGGCAGCGTGTACCGCAGCGACGACGAAGGTGGCAGCTGGAACGACATCCACGAAGGCCTGCCCAGCGGGTTCGGGTTCCCGTTGGCCGTCGATCCCGCCGATCCGGACAGCGCCTTCGTGATCCCGCTGAACGCCGACGTCGACCGCGTCACGCCCGACGGCGCGGTTCGTGTGTTCGAAACACGCGACGCGGGTGCTTCCTGGATCGAGCGGTCGAAGGGACTCCCGGGACCGGAGGCCTACCTCACGATCTACCGGCAGGCGTTCGGCACGAGCGGCCAGGGCGACGAGCTGCAGCTCTACTTCGGCGCCACCAGCGGCGACGTGTTCGGCTCGGCCGATGCCGGTGCGTCCTGGTTCTCGGCCCACGAGCGGCTGGCGCCGGTCACCAGCGTTCGGGTCGCGTAGCGGCGTCCCAGCGCGAACCCGGCGAAGGCCAGCGCCACCGCGATGAGTGCGGCGAGCCAGAACGGCCACGTCGAGGTCGACGCTGTCGCTGCGTCGAGGTCGGATTCCAGACGGGTGATCCGCGCCCCGGCAGCGGTGAGACGTTCGGCCTGACGCTCGATCGTTGCCTGCCGATCGCTCAACGTCTCTTCCAGTTGCGCCCTGTCGGTCCCGCAGCCGGTCGGCTGATCGGTTGGCGCTCGCCCGCCCCGCCTCCGCCGTACTCACCCGCGACCAGAGTCGGCCTTCGAGGGGCGTTCTGGAGATCACGACGAACCCACCGATGAGGTCGCCGACGCCCTCCCCGTCGTCGTTGGCGATGTCGACCCAGTACTCCCCCGTCGGGACCTCGGGCACGACGAAGGTCACCGTGGCCCTCCAGCCGAAGGACGAAGCTCGGCTGACCTCGACCGGGCCGAGGGCGATGTCGTCGACCCCGGGCTCCTCCGGACGCAAGGTGGCGAACCACGGGCCGGCTCCGACGCCTGCCTGCTGACCGTTGCCGAAGGTGCCACTGCCCGTGACAAGGGTGCCGACGATGAGCGGGCCGTCGAACTCGATCCATGACCCTCCGGCCTGCCGCGCACCGGATGTCAGCGCGACGACCACCGTGGCGAAGGTCAGCGTGATCAGGGCCTCGCGATCAGCGACTCCCTCCGTCCGAGCAGTCCCATGGGATGAGATGCGGCGGTCATCGCCCTCGTTGCAGACGGATGCGCTTGGCGTGTCAGACCGGGGGGTCATGATGTCGTCATGGCACAGGTGATCGAACTCGCTGACTACCGGCGGCGCCGGAACCCCTTGGTGGCTGCCATGCAACGGCTCGAACGCGCCGTCTCGCGCCTGGATCCGCTGGTGCGCGATCGCACCGGGCGCCTGGGGCCCGCCGTCGAGCGCGAACTCGCGCATATCGCGCGGTCGGTCTCCGCCGGCTCGCCGCAGGATGCCGCCGAGCGCGCCGAACGCCTCGCCGATCTCCTGGAGCACCCAGCGGCCAGCGGCTGAGTTCGGTCTCCCCGGGTACCATCGACCGGTGCTGAAGCCTTCCCTCCGGCGCGCCCGCGGCGCCGCGGCACTGGCCGTCGCGCTCGGGTGCCTGTTCATCGCCTCCCCTTCGGCCGGCGCCGCCGTGCAGCCTGCGGGTTCCACCTGGCTGCCTCCCGCCTACCTCATGTGGCGAACCGGCGGTCTGCCGTCCGGCCTCACGCCGAAGCTCGACGCCCTGCAGGGAACGGACGACGTGGTGGTCGTGGCCGCCGACACCCTCTGGATGAAGCGGTCGGTGCGCGCCGATGGCACCGTCGTCGACCACCCTCGCTCGCCGTATCGCATCCCGATCGAGGTCATGGCGACCAGCGTCAACGACATGGATCCGTTCCTGCCGCCGGCATGGCACGACACGGTGCTGGATGCGCTCCGCGACGGACGCGGCGTGATCGGTACCTCCAGCGCCGAGCTGCGACGGCTGCATGTGGGCGACCGGTTCGTCTTCGCGAAGGGACGCATCACGGTCGGCGCGATCGTGCCGGACGACGTCGTCGCCTGGTCCGAAGTCATGGTGTCGCGCGACGTCGGACGGCCGTTGGGCGTGCGACACGATCGATTCGCCTTGCTCCGGATGCAGGGCGAGCCCACGGGGGCGCAGTTGGCGCGCCGGATCGCGCCGTTGCTGGGGCCGGGCTACCGGCCGCGGGTTCGCCGACCCGGTCAGGCCACGTTCCGCCGCCAGGGCGACTCGGTCTGGCCGCCGGTCCTGATGAAACGTGGGTTCGGGGAGTTCCAGGCCTACCCCGACCCCCGGCGTCCCGGCTACCTGCGCATGCACCCGTCGTTCGTGCACCAGCACCTGGTCTCGCGGAGCGTGCCGCTGCTGGGGCGGTTCACCTGCAACGAGCGCGTCTTCCCGCCGCTGATCGCCGCCATGAAGGAGCTGCGCAACCGCGGCGCCGCCGGGGCGATCCGCAACTTCGCGGGCTGCTACAGCGCGCGCATGGTCATGCGGATCCCCACGAACGCGGCCTCCCACCACGCGTGGGGTGCGGCGGTCGACATCAACTCGATCACGAACCCCTACGGAGCGCCGCCGCACCAGCCGGCGATCCTGGTGAACACGATGACGAAGCACGGCTTCACGTGGGGCGGACGGTGGACGGTGCCCGACGCCATGCACTTCGAGTTCGTGCGCATCGCGGGCCTGCCCTAGCGGCGAGCGATCGGCGCCGGACATAGTGCGAGAGGAGCAGGTATCAAGCGTCTCGTCTGCACGTGCTCGGGGGCCGGCGGCGACCCGCCACCGGGTCCTGAGCATGCCTCCCGCGGCATGACTCGCGCGTGGGTTCTGCTCCCCTCGCGGATGCCTTCCGGCACCCACGGCGACCGTACACCCGGGCCCTGATCACCGCAACGCGAGGACGACCGCGAGCGAGCTCAGGCGTCGTCGTGCTGCGAGACCCGGGATCGCAGGACGACCCACACCAGGACGGCGGCCACCGCGGCAGCGCCGACGGCCGCCCCGATGCTGACCTTGGGCGGCGGGACGGCCTTCGCGATGCGTGAGCGCAGCCGCACCGGGCGGCGGAAGTCGCGGATCTGCCACCCTCGCTCTTCGGCTTCCCGGCGGAGCGCCTTGTCGGGGTTGACCGCCACCGGGTTGCCCACCGCGGCGAGCATCGGCACGTCGGTGACCGAGTCGCTGTACGCGTAGCTGCCTTCGAGGTTCAAGCCCAGCCGTTGCGCGAGGCCGCGGATCGCCTCGGCCTTCTGCTCACCGTAGGCGTAGAAGGCGAGTTCGCCCGTGTAGCGGCCGGTGTCGTCCACCTGGGCCTGCGTGGCGATGACGCCGCTGGCGCCGAAATGCCGGGCGAGCGGTCGCACGACCTCCTCCGGCGAGGACGACACGATGTAGATGCGCCGGCCCTCGCTCCGATGCAGCGCGATCAGGTCCAACGCCTCCTGGTAGACCCAGGGATCGATCACGTCGAAGAGCACGTCACGCACCAGATCCTCGATCTGGGAACGATCCCATCCCTTGGTGAGGGCGAGCATGCCTTCCTTCAGGCGCTCCATCTTCTGCTCGTCGGCTCCGATGAGGAGATAGACGAGCTGGGCGTACGCGCCGCGCACGAGCTGGCCCCTGGACACCATGCCGGCCCGATAGAGCGGTCGCGACAACGCGAGCGACGACGACCGGGAGATGATCGTCTTGTCGAGGTCGAAGAACGCCGCTTCCATGTCGTCATCCATCGTACGTCGAGTCTCGGACGTCTCCGCCCTTCCCCTTACCCCCGGCCTTTCGTGAGCGCCGCCCGGTAGGTCTTGAGCCATGCGAGTTCGGCTTTGGCCAGCGCCTCCTGCTGGTGGAGCATGGCGTTGGAGACCGCCCGTCCGCTCCCATCGTCGGCCTTGGTCCGATCGAGCTCGGTGCGGACCGCGTCCAGCAGATCGCTCACCGAGCGGGCCCGATCATCGATGGCCGTGCGGGCCTCGCGCGGCGGGAACCAGGTGCGCGAACCCCAAGGCGACCCCCGCATCGGTCTCGTAGGGCGCCAGCGCGGACCATCGCTCGGCGAGACCGGCGCTGAGTCGTTGCCTGCCTTGGCGCGTGAGGCGGTACACGCGGCGATCGGGGCCGTCCGTGCCTTCCTGCGTCTTGCCCGCGATCGAGCCTTCGCGCTCCAGCCGTTTGAGCACCTGATAGACCGACGCCTTGCCCACCTCGACCCAGAACCCCATGCTCCGCGTGCGGAACCGCTCCAGGAGGTCGTAGCCGTGCATCGGCTCGTCGGCCAGCAGCCCCAGCACCACGACCTCGACCTTGGACACCGTCATCGTCTTCTCGCATCCCTTCGTGCGTCGGTACGGCGAACACTAGTCCATGATGGACTAGCGGGAGGCGAAGGGGCGATCCCGGGTGATGACGGGCGGGAGATGCCTCTCCCGCCCGTCCCCGGTCTTGTACTGCCGTCCGCTTAGAACATGCGGAACGACTTGGTGAAGCTGCCCGCCTTCCCCTTGGACCCGGGCAGTTGAGCGCGGGCCCCGTGGGTGGCTATCAGTCGAGCTGGGTCCAT
>CAWCPZ010000007.1:0-352625 GCA_963797635.1 uncultured Actinomycetes bacterium | reverse complement strand
CTCACGCTTGCTCACAGAAGCGGCGGCACCGCCGCGGATCCGGCGCTCTGTGCTCAGGAACCCCGATCAGACCGGCGCATTGAATGCTGAGGCGTGCTTCATCCCCCAGCGTTGGAGGTCGCTAGGGTGATCGGATGGATCGAGGGAAATGGCTCGCTGGGCGACGGGCGGCAGTGGAGCGGAACTACTCGCTAGAGGCGCCGTCATACGATGAGGGATACGACCCGGCGACGCCCGAGCACCTCAGGTTCGTCGCCCTGCTTCTCGACACGAGTCCACCGGCAGGGCTCATCCTGGATGCGGCCTGCGGCACCGGGCCATACATAGGGCTCGTACTGGCTGCGGGTCGTCGTGTTGTGGGGACCGACCAGTCGGAGGGGATGCTCACGCAGGCGAGATCGAAGCACCCTGAGGTCCGATTCGACCAGATCGGCCTGCAGGAGCTCGCGTTCGAAGGTGATTTCGACGGTGCGATGTGCATCGATGCGATGGAGAACGTGCCTCCCGAGGAATGGCTCGGAGTGCTCGACAATCTTCGACGAGCCGTGCGGCCCGGCGGCTTCGTCTATCTGACCGTCGAGGAGATCGAGCGACAACACGTCATCGCGGCGCTCGACGAAGCGATCGCGGCCGGATTGCCATCCGTCTACGGCGAAGTCGTGGCCGGCGAGACTGCCGGATACCACTACTACCCCGATCGAGATCAGGTCCAGCGTTGGCTCACCGATGCAGGGTTCAGGATGGTTCAGGACGCCGACGAATGGCTCGACCGGTACGGGTACCACCACCTGCTGCTTCAAGCGCGGATTGACACCTAGTCAACGCGTCTTGCTCACGCTTGCTCACAGAAGTCGCGGCAGCGGGTCCTTTCGCGATGCCGACCGCGGGGGGTGAGACCCTCGTGGGACGCATCCGGGCGTCCATGTGTCGTCGAGGCCGGTTCCGATGGCCTCGCGCGAGGGCCGACGCCTCCCCGGGGGGGCACCAAGCCTGGGGTAGGGACCCGACTCACCCGGTCGTGACGAAGCCACTGGAACGCAGCCTGGAGTGGCCTGCCGAGAGCGAGGCTAGTCGCGGTCATCCACCCCCTGAACATCTCGACAGCATGAGTAGTACTGGCGCCGACAAGAGACCGCTAGTAGAGGTTGTAGGGGGCGAGGAGCACCTTGATCGGTTTGTCACCGACGAACTGTCGTGTGATGGCCGCAGGGACTCGTGCGTAGCGCGAGCAACCTTAGGATCCGGTGCCCGAGAGGCCGTGGGAGTTCGAGTCCTCCCCTCTCGCACCGCTCCGACCGGCGGCGCCGTTCGGCTCGGCGGGGGTCACTTGTGGCGGGACCGGCGACGGTCGTCAGCCCGCGATCACGGCGTCGACAAGTGGAGCGGGCATCCCACCGATGTCCTCGAACTCGCGGTTGCTCAGGACGACGATGACCGCTCCGACCTCGGGGAGGCACCCGGCCCACGACACGTAGCCGAAGTTCTGGCCGCCATGCCCTACCGCGAGGGCGTATGGATCCGCGATGTTGAACAGCCCGAGCCCGTACCCGTCGGGACCGTCGACGAACGTCGACATCTCGGTGAGCGAATCCTGCGAGAGGAGCTCGCCGGAGCAGAACGCGCGCCACCATGCCGCGAGGGAGGCCGTGTCGGACGCGATGGCGCCTGCCGGACCGGACGAGCTCGCATCGGAGAGGGATGGGAGGTAGCCGCCACCCTTCTCGAGCGCGGCCCTCGACTCGCCGTCAGGCATAGCCATCGGTGGGGTCGGCCCCTCGTCGGGCTGGTAGACGAGCCGTTCGATCCCTTCGATACCGAGGACGCCGCGGCGCAGCACGTCCACGACAGATCGCCCGCTGACGTGCTCGATCACGAGCCCGAGCAGATGGTAGTTGGTGTCGGCGTAGATGAACTCGGTATCGACGGGTACTCGATCGGGGTCGACCGTCGCCAGGACCTCGTCCGTCGTCCAATCCCGGCGTCGGTGTCGTCTCCACGTCTCCGTACGGTTCCGGGATCCCGGAGTACATGCTGAGCAGTTGGCGGATCGTCGCGCCGTTGGTGTCGAAGTCGAAGTCCTTCGGGAGGTAGTCGGTCGCGGGGGCGTCGAGCGATAGCTCACCCGTCTCGACCATCTGCATCACCTGCGCGGCGATCACCGACTTCGTGATGCTGGCGATGCCGAACTGGCTGTCGGCCCGCACATCTCGGACCCCGTCGGCGGAGCCCGTCGCCCCATTCCATGTGCCATCGGCGGTCATCACGGTGGCCGACATCCCAGCACCGTTCAGGGAGGCGATGTCGTCGAGGATCGCCTGGAACTCGGCCGCCCGCTCGTTCGAGACCTGCCCTTCGCTGATGTCGGCGAACGCCTCGATCGGGAAGGGCGGGCTTTCGGTGACGCTCGGGCTCGCCTCGCCAGGTGTCGTCACGCCGGAGGCGCTCGATCCCGGAGCGGTCGGCGCCTCGCCCGCCGACGTGCACGCCCCGAGCGCGAGCAGGGCCGCCAGCGCGGCCGTAGGTCCTCGGTGGATCGTGCGCCTGCCGCCCCGTCGATCCGTCGTCTTCATGATGACAGCCCCCTAGTGCTCCCGCTGGCCGATCCCTGCGAGATCCCACTTGGTGAGCCCGCCGCCGGACCAGCTCCTCCACACGAGCTCGTCGATGGGTTGGACCTCACCGGTTCCGTCGGCGTTCTCGACCACCCAACTGCCACATCCGTTGTATGCGACCCGCGTACCGTTGGGGCCCCAGACCGGGAGAGCATCTTGGTTCTCACCCATGTCGCAACCGTGTGAGTCGAAGACCTTGATCCGGTTCGAGCCGTCCGGCGAGACGGTCCAGACCTCGGAGTCAAACAACCCTACGCTGCCCTCTCGAACGGTTCCGGTGGAGAGCATGTACGACGATCCGGTCGCCGTTCGGCGACCACGCCGTCTCGCAGCAGGCATCCTCACCCTCGACCAGGACATGGAGATCCGACCCATCAGCGTTCATGACCTGGATCCTGTATCGGCCCTGGTCGTGGACCAGGATCTGCGTGCCGTCGGGCGACCAGGCGATGTCGATGATGTCCTCGAACGAGTCCGCCAGCAGCGACCGGTCGCCGCCTTCCACGTCAACCGCATAAACGGAGCTCCCCTCGACGTAGGCGATCCGGGAGCCGTCGGGGGACCACGCCAGCGAGGCGTGCAGTAGGGATCCATGTTGCCCGTCACGAGCGATGTGCGCGTGCCATCCGAGGGGTCGATCACGAACAGCTCGTCGGTCTCGCCGTCGATGCGCGCGTAGGCGAGCGCAGCGCCCGCCGGGGACCAATCCCACAACACCTCGACCGTGTCGTCCGATCCCGACCCCGGGTTCTCGCAGGGCGTCGTCAGCTGTCGGGGCATACCGGATGCACCTTGAACCCAGATCCCGACCGTGGGAAGGCAGGGACCGAACGCCGACCCGTCGAGGTTGGCGTTGGTGACCTCGAACGCAACCCAGCGGCCGTCGGCCGACCACTCGGCCTTCCTGATGTAGTTCTCGCAGCGTGGCCGCGTCGCACGCCCCTCGCAGTCGACGATCCCCGTCGGTCTCCACGATCGTGCGGACGGCGCCGGTCTCGGGATCCTGGGCGGCCAGGTCCCACCCCGGGCCGGTCGCGCGTGGTGTGAACACGGTGAACTCTCCGCCCTGTCGGAAGATCCCGAGATCGCTCGGGGACGGATCGACGACGGGCGCCTTCGCGGCGTCTCGGCTCACGACGAACAATCCGCCGAGCCCGACGAGTGCGATCACGATCGCCACCACAACCGCCGAGCCTCGCCTGACCTGTTCCCGGTGGTAGCGGCGACGTTCGAGCGAGCCCAGCACGTCGGGCGGGGGTGCGATGCGATCGCGCGTCTCGCGGAGCAGCTCCTTCGTATCACGCATCGACCTCACCCCCCATGCTGTCGCGAAGCGCGGCTCGTCCCTGCGATGCGAGCACCCGCACGGTGGTCGCCTTCACGCCCATCAGTCGCCCCGCATCCTCCGAGGAGTAGTCGAGGAGATCGGTGAGCACGAGGCTCATCCGTTGACGTGGCGTGAGCGTCGCCAGGGTTCGCAGGACCACGTCTCGAGACTCCACGTCATCGAGGTCGTCGCGTGGGGGGCGTTGGCGGATGGCGTGTCGCAACGAGACCGCCGCCCGACGCAGGCGCTTGCGGTGCAGGTTCATCGCCGTTCGGTAGAGATAGCCGGTCGGGTCATCGAGAGCGTGCACGTGCTCCCAGCGTTCCCACACCTTGAGGAAGGCGTCCTGCATCAGATCCTCCGCCTCGCTGCGGTCCCGCGTCAGGAGTCGGAGGGCTCCGTGGAACCTCGCCGATTCATCCTCCACGAACCGCTGGAACGACGAGGCGAGCTCCGGGACCTCCGAGGACTCCAACGGAGCTGGTCGCACGACGCCCGCCGACTCATCCATACCCGCCATGAACCCTTTCCTCGGGTCGAAGGTTTAGGCGGACCCACGATCCGGGCTCGTTGTTCGCGTGCGGAGCCAGGGTTGCTCGCTCTCTCGGACGACAATCGCCGCACGATGCTAGAGCCCAGCCCCCGATGGCGTGAAGCCCTGTGATGGGAGGCGCGAGCAGACCGACACACAAAGGCGCCAGCTGACGAGCGGACACTCGATGACCCGTGACGACGCGATCCGTGCCTGGCCGCTCCGCCCTTAGGACCTGGTGCCCGAAAGGGCTTGGGGGTTCGAGTCCCCCCTCTCGCACCATCTCTAACCTGCGGATCCTTGCTGATGAGCCATCACGGCGATGTCCCGGAATCGGCTTCTTGCTCACGCTTGCTCACAGAAACGGCTGGGCGCACCCGGTAGCCTGTTCTGGATCGGGTCAGCTTGGTCCACTCTTCGGAGACCTCATGCCCAGCCTCAGACTTAGCGTGTGCCCGCTCCGCGGTCGGGTCGATCCGCGCCTCGTGCGATTCAGTGCCGGGGCCACTGCCTGCACGCTCGCCGTCGTGTTGCTCATCATGGATGTTGCTCGACCGTTGGGTCTCGGCCTGCTCGCCTCGCAGGTCGCCGTATTTGCGTTCACCGCGTTCGTGAGTTTTCAGTGGTCGTTGTGGGCGCAGATCTTCGCCCGCTTCATCTGGCCGCGGATCGAACCACCGACGGAATTGGAGGATGCTCGGCCGGCGAGGTTCGCCCAGTTCTTCGGCTTCGTGTTCACTGCCCTGGCGCTAATCTTCTTCGTGGTGGGCATCGATGTCCCTGGCTACGGCCTGACTGCGCTCGCCTTCGGAGTATCCGCTCTCAACGCATCCACCGGGCTGTGTTTGGGCTGCAAGGCCTACCTGCTGATCCGCCGACCGGAACCGGCCTGAGCTTGGTCGATCGCCAGCTGTCTTTACCGCACCCGCCGAACAAGGACAGGAGTGACATGATTGGCCCGGGTGCGCTCCGCTCGAGTTCCCTCCGGCCGGCGTTCAATCGGCGTGCCCTCGGGGATCGCTCGGTCCGTCAAGGCTCCGACCAGTGCCGCGAACACCGGATCTCTGCGTCGCCCGAATGAGAATTCCGAACTGGTGCATGGCACCGTCCGAACTCCTCTGCCCCACTGGAACCACGGATCCGATGACCTGGCACCCACTCGCGCCTGACGATGGGCACGTGCGTCAGCACGACGAAGGGACGGCCGTCGTGATCCGTCCCGCGTCTCCAGTCTGCTGCGTCGGCGAAGTCGACTGATCGTTCCCACCATCGTCGTTCGAGCCAGACGGTGCCGACGACCCGACGATCAGAGACGAAGGTCGAGCCATTCTCGGCGACAACCTGCTCGTCGCTGATCAATGAGGTGAGGAAGACCCTTCGCTCTTCACGTCGCCGCGCCCAGTAGGCAAGGGCTCGACGATGGGCGTTCCGTTCGCTGTGGTCCTGCGGCATGGGAGAAGGATAAGGACCGCCCGACGACGCGTTAGCTCAGATCCGAGCCCCGTCCCGCGCCTCGCGAAACCGCGATCCTTGCCTTCCGGTTGCTGTCGGTGGCGGCTCAGCGTGAGCGGGCGTACTGCATGAGCTCACGGAACCGGTCCCGATTGAGTCGGCGGGTCTGGCCACAGCTGCCATCGGACTGGAACGCCCCGTCGTCCAGGCGGTGAGCGATCACCGCGTAGCGTCCATCGCGCCGGAACTCGAACTCAACCGAGGACGACACTCCTGGGTACTGCCGGTAGAAGCGCACATCGGACACGAGCGGGGCGTTCCCGACGGGGTGTTCGCCAACCGCAAGGCGAGCGATCGCTTCTCCTCCTCCCGGGCGACCTCCAACGTCACTCCAGCTCGCGACGACCCCTAAGAACATGATCGGGAAGTCTTCGTTGCCGGTGGTGCCCTGGTCGATCATCTCGTGGAACGTGAGCGCCTCGGGATCGAAAACGCAGGACGCCACGGCGCTAGGAGCAGTCCCGACAAGGATCGAGGAAAGCAACACGGTCGCTATCGAACTGCTGATGACCTTTCGCAGCACGGCACGACTCTACTTCATGGGAACAGGGGGGCTTACGGCGGCCTAGTCTCGGGGAGATGAACCGCCTGAATGGGATGAAGAAGGTGATCGTCGTGGTCGTCGTCATCTTCCCTGCTGCTCGGGGTGCGGATCGCCTTCAGCTCCGTGGTCTCGGACTCGAGCACGATGTCGTTCGTGGCTCCAGCTCCCTAGGTTCGAGCTCCTTCATCCAGCCCCACATCGGGTGCGGGGATCGTGACCCCTGGACAGGATGCGGCCAGTCGCATGAGAGCGTCCGAGATGACATCCTGCCTCTGGTCCTTCCGGTCAGGGAGCCGTTCCCCCGAGAAGCTCGGTTTGCCTGGCTCGCTGATGTCCAGCCAGCGACCCCAACGGCGCAGGCGCACCTCGAACGTCTTGCCTCCGAACACGACCCTCACATGCCGTTGTTCCATGACCTGACGTGCAAGATCGTCGAAGTAGGCTTGGTGCTTCTCCTGGTGGCGCCGGTATCGTCGGCCGAACTTGTTCGCCATGCGTCGAGTGTGCCGGGATTCTGATCGCCGCGTCCAGCAGCTCACCCATGGACTATTGAGTCCCGTCCAGAGGCATGAATTCTTCGACCGTGACGGTGATCTCGTCGTCGATGGCGTCGCTGTGATCAAGTTCGATCTTGGATGGATAGCCAGCAGATGCCCATTCGACCTCGACGGACTTCGCATCCGGCGCATATTGGACCAGCCAATCGATGAGAGCATCGACGGTGCCGGGTCTCCCTTTGACTTGATCGCCGTCGACCCTCAGCTTCCTATTGAAGTCATTTGAGTACGCCCGCGTAGGGACTCCGTCGCGGACCAGGATCTCCATCCGGAACGGGCCGAAGACAGGTTCGGACCAAACAACGGTCCACTTGTACAGTGGGTGGTCCTCCCCTTGCCACGTTGCAAGGCGCGTTTCGTAGTCCTCGCCGCCATCCTGGAGCAGGCCACATCCGGTGAGTGCCAACAACGCAACGGCAAGGACGATTCGGCGCACTAGGGCAGCCGGGACCCTTACCTCGCCAGGGATGGAACCCGCGTCGGTTGAGCGGTTGCTCGTCCTCATGAGGTCGTCCTCACCAAGTGCGCACATGCGCAGACCAACACGTAGAGCGCAGCCACTGCCCCAAGGACGGCTGCGCCGACGAGTGCACCGATGCTCGCCGTATGAGGTCCGTCCCAAGTCGTACGGGAGGACACACCGATCGGCACTGTGATGTAGCTCCCGCATGACTCGCATCCGGGGGTCCGTCGGAGCCGAGATCCCTGCCTTCGCACACGCGCCCATCTTGCAGCGACATGTCCCAGGGAATGGGAGCCCTCAGAGCGAATCCTTAACACCGACTGGCTAGTTCTTGGGAGAACTACGGGTCTGACGACACGAGTCAGTGAGTCGTCCAACTGACTCTCCCGGGCGCCAGGATCGCGAAGACGCTTCCTGCTATGACGGCCAGCGCGCCGGACCACAGGACGATGCGACCTGGCAGAGAGTGTGTAGGACGCCGTCACCAGGACATCGGGGTCCGTGTAAGTGATCGTCGCCAGCACAGCCACCGCACCAAGGATGAGCCCGAATGCGGCCGCTACCCGCTGCCACAGGCGCGGCAGGTAGAGGCATATGAGTCCTGCGCCGGCCGCTGCTAAGGCGATGACGAGAAGGATCCAGCCACCATCCTCCTCTAGGACCCTTTGCTCGAGGAACTTGCCCGAGTTCTCACAGCACCCCTCGAACCGAACCCATGGCAGGTCGTGCCGACCAGCAGCAGGCATGCACCTCCGACCACCACCCAGGGCCCTGTTCGTCTCATCATGATGCGACTCTAGCGGCCGTCCTTACGGGTCGATCGGGACTTGCTGCTTCCGGCACGGTCCGATCGCTAGCCGGGCGTCGCGTCGCGTTCGTTCCTTTCGGCGAGGCGCTGGGCTTGCCCGGTGTGCACATCGCTTACCCACTCCCAGCCGGGCTTGGCCGATGGGCCGATCCGCGGGTCGTCGGGATCATCGCCGTCACGCAGGGCTTGCACGTACGCGCGGTCCTGTTCGATCCGTGCGCGTACCTGATCAGCTCCGCCGACGGACCCGTGACCCGGGATGACGACATCAACGTCGTCCGCCACGCCCTCCAGCAGCCGCAGCCCGATGAGGTAGTCCTCGATCGGGTCATCGGTGCTGTTCAAGTCGTTGAGCATCGGGATCAAGACATCAGAGAGCATGTCGCCGGCGACGAGCACCCCGCGTTCTTCGATGAACAACGCCGCATGGCCCGGTGCATGCGCCGGATGCTCGATGATCCGGACGTCGGGGCCATCCCAAGGGATCTCCGCGGTTCCGGCGGGCAGACCGGTGATGAGGCCGAACAGGTCCAGCGGTACCTCCTCGGCGATCTCCGGCGGTAGCCCCTCGGCGACGCGGGCCTTCCAGTCCGCGTTCGACAGCAGATCTCGCATCGAAGCTGCGCAGCGGGCTGTGCCGTAACGGGGCGCTTCGCCGAGCTCGGCGTGCCAGAGCACGTGATCCCAATCAGGATGCGTCGAGAAGCCTGCCACAACGGGCTGGCCCAACTCGCGAAGGTCGTTCGCGAGGCAGACCATTTCTTCGCCAGTTATCCCGGGGTCGATGAGCAACACGCCGGCCCGGCCTTGTACGACAACGGCGTTGTTCTGGAGCAACTCGCTCTGGTGGACCAGCACACCTTCGGCGACCTGCGTCAGCATGGGGCACCTTCCGCTTGTGGCTTCGTCGTTCATCCGTAGTCTCCTCTCCCTTGGTGTCGATGTGTCGTGTTCAGGCGAGAGCCAGGGTGGCAACCGCGAGTGTGCAGATCCCGATGCCCATCCGTTGTCCGGTGTCGATCCGCTCTCCGAGCACGATGGCCGCGAGCAGCACGGTGATCGCCGGGTAGAGGGAGGCGAGGACTCCGGCGATGCCGAGGCTGGTCGTTTCGGTGGCGACCATGAATGCGAGGGTGCCCGAGGCGCCGAGCACGCCGGACGCGCTCCCCCATCCGACCACGTTGCGGCTGGGACGCCATGCCTGTCGGAGACTCGTGGCGGCGATCAATCGTCAGGATCGCGCCGATCAGTTGGTTGGCCGCCAGCGGCAGCGGGCCGGCATCATCGGAGATCTGGGCGAGTGCGATGAAGAGGATCCCGAACCCGGCGCCGGCGATGGCGCCGTCGACGAGTGCTCCTCGCGTGCGCGCTGGTCGATCCGGCGTGGTCTCGCGGGACACCAACCAGATCCCCGGAAGGGCGGCGAGCACACCGACCCACGCCAGCCAGCTGGGGCGCTCGCCGAGGGCGACGCCCGCCAGCACCGGCAGGGCTGCGGCCCCGACCGCCGAGATCGGCGCCACGAGACCCATCCGGCCGCGGGCGAGCCCGCGGAACAAGAAGATGCTGCCGGTCGCCGAACCGGCTCCGGCCAGGAGCGCCCAGGCGAAGTCCGGTGTGGCCGGGCTGCCCGGCAGCATCAGGCCGGCCCCGAGCATGACGAGCGCACCGGCGGCCTGCGCGACGAGCACGACCTGCCATAAGGAGTGCCGGCTCGAGGCGACGCCGCCGATGAAGTCCGCGGTGCCGTAGGCGAGAGCTGACGAGAGTGCCAGGAGGACTCCGGGGGTCATGACATCGAGTCTGAGGCTGATGCGGTCCAATCCGAAGGTCCACTGGCTGCCCGATGGAGTGGACCATTTGGCATAGTGGTGGGCATGACGGTGGACTGGGCGCGCGGTGGCCCCGACCTTCTGGTGGCGCTGGACCGCGACGCTGGTCGGCTCGGGCTCCAGATCCAGGACCAGTTGCGGGCGGCGATCCGCGATCGACGGCTCGGTGCCGGGGAACGCTTGCCGTCGACTCGACGCCTGGCCGAGCTGCTCGGCGTCTCACGCGGCACGGTGGTCGATGTCTACGAGCAGTTGCTGGCCGAGGGGTACGTCGAGTCGGCGGTCGGCTCCGGGACGCGGGTGGCCGCGATGCCGGCCGGCGGGCCGGCCCGGCCAGGGCCCGGCGCCGTCCTTGCCTCGCCCTTGTCGTCCCGGCCGGCCGTGGCCGACTTCGAGTACGGCATCCCCGATCTCGGCTCGGTGCCGTTGACGGCCTGGAGTTGGGCGGTGTCGGAGGCGACGCGGACCCTTCCGACCGCCGAGTTGGGTGACGAGGACCCGGCCGGTTCGAGGCATCTGCGAGAGGTGGTCACCGCCTACCACCGTCGCGTTCGGTCGGGCTGCGCGGTCGCCGAGGACGCCATCGTCGTGTCTGGCTTCCGCCAGGGACTGGCGTTCACCCTGGCGACGCTGGCACAGCACGGCATCGTGCGCATCGCGCTGGAGGACCCCGGCCCCCGCGAGCACGACGTCATCGCCCGCCGCGCCGGCCTGGACGCGGTGCCGGTTCCCGTCGACGACCATGGCCTCGACGTGGATCGCCTGCGCGAAACCGGAGCACGAGCGGTGCTGTTGACTCCTGCCCACCAATGCCCCACCGGTGTGGCGTTCGGCCCGTCGCGGCGACGCGACCTGGTTGCCTGGGCCGACGAGGTCGACGGGGTGATCCTCGAGGACGATTACGACGCCGATTTCCGGTACGACCGTCAGCCGGTCGGTTCACTGCAGGGCCTCAACCCGGACCGCGTGATCGCCCTGGGATCGGTCAGCAAGACGCTCGCGCCGGCGATCCGGCTGGGCTGGGTGCTCGCGCCGGCACGGTTCGTGGAGGGGATCGTCGAGGAGAAGCGGCTCAGCAGTCGCGGCGCTCCCGGCCTGGACCAGGAAGCGCTGGCGCTGCTCATGGAGACGGGCCGTTACGACCGTCACTTGCGACGCGTGCGGGAGGTCTACCGCGCGCGCCGGGACGTGCTGGCAGCCGAGGCCGAACTCGCGTTCGGGCAGGGTCGGTTGCAGGGGCTGGCGGCCGGCTGTCACGCCCTGCTGCGCCTCCCCGACGGGACATCCGAGCGCGCCGTCGTGGCGACCGCGGCGACCATGGGTGTCCGGGTCAACGGACTCGACCGCTACCGGTTCGTGGCCGCAGACACGGAAGCTGAACCGGACCCGCGCCCGCCCGCTCTCGTGCTCGGCTTCGGCAACGTCAGCGAGCAGCAGATCCGCCGGGGCATCCGCACACTCGCCGAAGCCGTCCAGCGCCAGAACCACACCTGAGACGGTCAGGTCGCTCGCATCATGTCGGCGAGCTTCCGTACGGTGTTGCAGCTGCGGATGGTCATCTCCTTGTAGAGATCGTCGCTGGTGAGCTTCGTCATCCCGCTCCGGGTCACCTTGTCGCGGTCGACCCGCCAGATCACGGCGCCGGGCACGTACTTCACATCGTCGATGTCCTTCTTGATCGTCAGCCGCTCGAGCACGGTCGGTTCGTCGGCTTCCTCCCAGAGGAACATGACGTAGCACCGCATGGTCGCGTCATCCTTCCAGGACTTCGGGATCGACTCGGCCACCGAGACCAGCGAATCGAGGTCCCGGAGCACCACGCGAACGTGGAAGCCGAACTCCTTGGCGATCGCCTTCTCGATCGAGGTCCGCAACCTCGCCGCGACACGCCGCTGGTGAAGATCACGTTCCCCGAGTTGATGTACGTCCGCACGTCACCGCAACCGATCGACTCGAACAGCGTCTTGAGCCGTGCCATCTCGACCTTGTTCTTGCCGCCGACGTTGATACCTCTGAGCAGCGCCAGATAGGTCACTGGATGCCCTCCTTGCGTACCGGCCGGTAGAAGCGCACGTTCACCTCGGCCATCGTCCCTTCGCTGGCTGCCCAGCAGTAGATGTGACCTGCTCGCTCCGGAGGGTACCGAACGACCCGTGAAGGAGCGATCGGCCCCCGCGCATCCGCCTCCCGTTTGCAGCTCACGGCACTGGAGATGTATCCGGTGGAGGACCCAAAGGTTGGAGGACGCGGATGGTGGCCACAAGCAGGTGTCCATCCACCGCACCTCCCGGTCGGACCAGGAGGGGGTTACAGATGAGGAAGGTCGCAAGCGGCATCATCCTCACCCTGGTGGTGATGGCGGCGATGACGGGGATCGGTGCGCGGGCGGAACGATCGGCGCATCGCATCCTGGGCGACGAACTCCGCATCACGAAATGCCAAGCGCGTCCCAACAGCGGCGTTGAGTGGAAGCGGTATGCGTCGTGCCAGAACCGGAACATGGCCTCGATACGGACGTGGGGTGCGCAGCTGGATGACTGCATCGCCATGCTCGCGGTGCAGAACCGCACCGATGACGCCTACTACGTGGACGATCGCCATACGACACAGGGAAGTGGCCTCTCCCTGTGGGACGGAACCGGCCCGCACACATTCGTGCTGACCTGGCGCGACATCGTCGCCTGTTCCGGAAGCTAGTGGCGCAACCGGTCCGCGGACGGCAACCGCGTGCTTCGCCGCTAGGCGTTCGATCGTTCTTCGGCGAGGCGAGCGAGGTTCGATAGCTGCTTGCGATCGGCGCTGTTGACCAAAGGCCGGAAGATGGTCCGGATCCCCGGCTTCAACCAATAGGGGACGTAGTTCACACGCTCGATCGTCTCGGTGTAGACGATCCGCGAGCCGCTGCCCTCCGCCTCGACGTCGTACCGATGTCTGAAGTGCACATCCCACGGCTTGCCCCGGACCCGTTCCAAGTGGGAGTCCGTCTCGATCGTGAAGCGATTGGGTCTCACGAGTTCGGTGATGACCGATCGATCGTGGAACGTGCCGTTGAAGTTCGCGCCAGTGGAGGAGAACGTCGAGCCGATCGAAGCCGTGAGCTCGGCACCTTCGAGCGTCAGCAGCTTGAACTTGTCGTCGGCGGCCCGCTCGCCGGACCACTCCAGGTGGGCGCTGAGGTCGGTGATGACGTCGAACACCCCCTCGGGTGACGCCCCCGAGTGGACCGACGTTTGCGTCACGAATCGGAAGGGCCGCTGAGCCATCTCCCAACCGTAGTCCCCGAGTGAGAGACGAGCGACTTGTTCGAGGGGCCCGCGACCTATACGGCTTCAGCTGGGCTCAGGCTCAACGCAGAACTCGTTGCCTTCGGGGTCCGCCATCACGATCCAGCCGCCAGGGCTGGAATCGCGGCGGTCGTCGACAACCCTGGCGCCGAGGTCGAGGAGGCGGGCGACCTCTTCTTCCTGGCTCGCCGCGTCTTTCGGCAGCAGGTCCAGGTGCACACGGTTCTTGGTCGCCTTCTTCTCGGGCACGGTGACGAACAGCAGCCGCGGCAAGCTCCCATCGGGCGGGCCCACCACCCAGTAGTCGTTGCCCGGTTGATGCTGCAGCTCGCTGGGATGTCCCGTGACCGCCTCCCAGAACTGGGCGACCGAACGAGCATCCAAGCAGTCGAACGTGATGTTGAGAACGAGAGAACTCATGGGGTCACGAGGCGAAGATGACCACTGAGAGCGCTGCCGCAGCGACGATCGCGAGGAGCACGATCCCGACGACCGCCAGCACCAGCCTCGCGCGAGAAGGAGGGACCGCCGTGAGCCGAAGGTCGTCTGGCTGTGCTCCTGTCGCGATCGCATCGTCCAATGCTTTCGCTGCGGCGGGATAGCTCCCGAACCGCGCGACATCGATCCAGCCGTCCGACTCCCGGCGTTGCAGGATCGTCGTGCGACTCCGCCCTCGCCCCAGGCGCCCGCGCCCGGTGTCAGACAACGTGAACGCGTCGGGATTCGGCCCGCCACCGTGCATCACCACCGCTGGACACCTCCCTTCGGAACTCGTAGCTCCGAACCAAGTATGAGCGTTGTCGCAGCCCAAGGCCACGATCCGTTAGGCGATCCAACTTCCGTACGAATCGTCAGTACCGAGGATCTCGTAACCGCTATCGGTCTCGTTCACGACATACATCGCCCCCGAGCCGCACAGCCCGCCGCAGACTGAACCGCCTTCGACCCTCAGGCCCCCCGACGCCGTCTCGACGATCGGGCCAAGCAAGATCCTCGGGAGTTCCTCAGAGCCTCCCTCGTTGTTGAAGACAACGCCCCCGAGATCCGCGAGTCGGGAGGCCAGTTGCAGTTGCTCGAGCCGGCTGAGCCGGTCCGAACAGGGTCGGCCCACGGGCTCCCCGAGCATCGAGCACAGTTCTGTGCTGACGTAGATGGGGTCCTGCTCCCCGGCAGCGAGGTATCTGATCATCGCCTCGTAGATGCCGAGTCGGCGTTCGACATCCGGCCAAGCCGGATCGTCGGGTCCAACCAGGGCCGGCCCTGAATGTGCCATCGCTGTGACCGACACGCTGATCTCAGCACCTGCGTCGATCTGGGTCCCTGGAGCCGGGTCCTGAGCCACGACGTCGTCGGCTCTCGGTTCACCGAGCTTGGAGTCATCCAGCACCTGGATCGTCCCCACCGTCACCCCGGCGTCCTCCGCAACCTGGATCGCCTCGGAGATCTGAAGGCCGACGAGGTCGGGAACGGTCGCTACATCACCAACCGCCGGCGCCTGAGGGAGGTCCGACGGTATCCCTACGCGGATCACCTCGCCTCCGCCGAAGTCCGTGAGCCACAGGCTTCCTTCGCCAACCGCGAAGAAGGCGGAGGGTGGGGTGGACGTGAGCGTCGAGAATCTGTCCGCGCCACCTTTGATCAGGATGGGGCTTCCGAGATCCTGACCCGTCCGAGGGTCGAACCGCAGGATGCGGAAGCCTTCCTGATCGGAGGGATCGCGCTGTGCCAGCCACAGCACACCGTTGGCGTAGCGCATCTGGCCGTAGCCTTCGATCGACCGCCGGAACATGACGTCGCCGGTCGCGGCGTCGATCCCCATGAGTTCATCGGTGGCATCGCCGATCGACGTGAGGCCGCCGTCGCAGCTCGCCACCCAGACCATGCCATCAGCGACCTCCATCGTGCAGGGGTCCGAGAAATGAACGTTGGACAGGCCGTCCCCAGATTGGGGATCGAGCTGCAGGACCCGTCCCGACGTGGACACCCAAAGGTGTTCACCGTCAGACCCGATGAGGTCCGCATCCCGGATACCGATCTGATGACCGATCTCACCGGACCCATCGATGAAGACCACCCCTGCGTCCGTCGAGACCCAGACACCGTCCTCGACGCCCGCGATCTGGCCACCGCGATCGGGCAGCCTGGTGGAGCCGATCTGCTCGCCCGTCGAAGGATCGAGGCGCAAGACCGAACCTCCGTCGCATGCGGCAGCGTCGCACAGGAGCCACGCACTTCCACCGCCGACCGCAGACCAGTCCCCGCCCGGCGTGTCGAGCTTGCTGATCTCACCGGTCTTCGCATCGATGCGTGCCAGGTAGTTGGGAGAGCCGTACCCAGCGCCGATCTTCACCCAGGCCGCGCCCGCGCCGACGACCAAGTGGCTGGGGAGGACCGTCGAAGGTGTAGCGGATGACCTGGCCCGGACCAGGTCCGGGGCCGACTGCGTTGTCGCGTTCTCCGAGCCGACCCAGTCCGAAGAGCACCGACCCCAGCACGACGACCGTCAGGACCAAGATCGCTGCGGCTAGAAGTGGACGTCGACCCTGCGGCGATCCTGGGTCGTCGAGTGACCTCGGCTGCCGCCCGCTCGACGCGTCCCACATCGCCGGCGGTTCCAGCAGGTCGAGCGCGCGCAGTTGTTCCCGGACGTCATTCATCGTGTGCCTCCAGAGCTTTGCGAAGCCGCCTTCGCCCTTCGCTGAGATGAACGTAGACCGTGGCTCGGCTTGCACCGAGGACGGCTGCAACCTCATCGGTGGGTCGGTCCGCGTAGTCGTGCAAGACGATCGCCAATCGTTGGTTCGGCGAGATGGTGAGCAGCGCCGCGACGAGATGGTCGACCGGCTCAGGGAACTCGTAGATGCCTTCCGTGGTCGTCGGCGAACGACGACGGCTCGACTGGAGGACTCCCCCGGCGATGCGAAAAGCCGATCGCCAGATCCAGTGCTTCCGGGTCATCGATCGCATCGCCACGTGCCAGCGCCTGCGCGAACGCTTCCGACACCGCGTCGCTGGCGATCTCCGGATCCCCCGTGTATCCGACGAGGGAACGCCACAGCCGAGCCGCCTGCTGCTCATAGACGCGAGACAGCTCGTCGCGCGCTTCGATCACGTGCACATCTCGCGTCACACTCCTACAGGGCGGCTCGAAGCGTAGAACCTTTAGGACGCTCTCTCCGATGTCGAATCCTCATGGAGGTGGTAGCGCTGAGACAGCGACTGGACGACCGAGCCATCGCCCCATGAACCGCGTGGGCTGGGCCGTTCTTGCGCTGTTCATCGTTGCCCTAGGGCTGGCACTCAGCCTGCTCAATGAGGGCCTCATCTGACCGAGGCGCCCGGACCTTCAGGCAGCGCCGTCGCGGGCCTATCGCTCTTCAGTGCCTCTCGAAGTCCCAGCGGGTCGGTCGCGGCAGCTCCGACGGATCGAACTGTTCCATGCCGAACATGCCGGGGAGACCGAACACCTTCGACGGGACGACCCGGAAGATCGTGTACGGCGGCGGTCCGGCTGTTGGGGCGTTCGGACCGAAGACCTTGTCCCCCTTGGCCTCGAGCGGCCAGCCCTTCTCGTTGAGGACCTCTGCCATGTGTCGGACGGCGTCGTCGTCGGTGAGCGCCTCGGCACGGCCCTCGATGACGATGTCGAGCGATGGGAGCGTCGAGCTGCTCGTGGCGACGACACATCGACCGTCCGCGGAGAGGTTGCGACCCTTCCGGGTCCCCTCCCCCGCGACGATGTGCATCGCGCCATCGATCCAGAACGCGATCACCGGCATGAGGTGCGGCCGACCGTCCGGACGCGTGGTCGCGAGCCAGCTCGTTCGCGAGTCCTCAGGATTCGGCGAGACGTTGTCGCGCCAGATCCCAAGGAGATCGTCTCCGACCCGTCGCCCACCAGCGAGCGCTCGCTCGTCCGGTGCTCGTTCCTGCGTCATCGCATTCCTCCTTGAGGCGGTGTCCGACGGTATGGGTGACAGATAGCTACACGGCGCTGCCGCTCGCGGGATCACTCGCGAGCGCTGCGGGTCAGGTGACCTCGCCCCCCGCTCTCACCAGCGCCGTGAGCCCCTCGTTGTCCAGTTCGAACCCGTAGGCGAACGCGCGCTCGTAGGTCTCGTCGCCCAGTGCTTCCCGCGCCGCGAGGGCTGGATCGCCGAACTGCGCGATCGCCACGTCGGGGAACCGCACGAGGAACTCGCGCTCGAGTCGCTCCCACCCCCCCAGCAGCCGAGCGGCGTCCTCGTGACGACCCTCGAACGAGGCGACGATGGCGTTGGGCAGCAACACGGTCGACAGCAGGGACGCGTTGGTCGAGGACGTCACGGCCTTGGGCCCCTCGCGCACGAGCGCCGTCGCGACCTCGGTCGCCTCACGCACGAGCGCACGGGCCGCATCGGCGTCGCCGAGCATCAAGCGCATCCCGGCGAGGCCGACCAGGTTCTGGCTGATCCCCAGACGGTCGCCGATGGCTGCGCTGGATCTCGATCGCCTGCTCGAACGGTCCCACCGCGCCGGCGGCATCGCCTCGGAGCATCCGCGAGAAGCCGATCCCTCCGAGGATGCGACTGCGCAGGAGCGCATCGCCGTCACCCAGGACCTCCAGCGCTTCGTGGAGGATCCGTTCACCCGCTTCGAAATCACCGTCGGCCAGGCCCGCGACGAACGACAGGTCGAACAATGCCGAGGCCAGGAGCTCGCGATCATCGAGCGAGCGGGCGATGGTCGCGGCCTCCTCATAGGCATGCCGCATCTCTTCGAACGCCGACCGCCAGTACAGGAGCCCGCCGTACCCTCCCAACGCGCGAGCCCGCGCCTCGTCCGGATGCTGCGCTTCGGGCAGGTCGAGCAGCCGCGCGAGGCGGGCCTCCCCCTCGGCCAGGTGACCTCGTTCCTGCCAGAAGCGCCAGATCGCCGCCGACGTCCGCAGCCCGGCCTCGACCGCCGTCCGGTCGTCGCCGTGACGCTCGGCGACGTCCAGCGCCGCGCGGATGTTGTCGTGCTCACGCTCCAGCAGGGCGAACCAGTCGACCTGCTCGGCGCCGACCAGGTGGGGTTCGGCCTCGATCGCCAACGATCGCGCCCACGCCGCGAGCCGGTATCCGATCGCCTCCCGTTCACCGGCGGCATCGAGACGCTCGCCGGCGAATTCGCGGATGGTCTCCAACATCGAGTACCGCACATCCCCGGTGACGGGATCGGACCGACGAACCAGGCTCGCATCGGTGAGGGTGCCCATCAGATCGAGGACGTCGAGTCCCTCGCCCGCGACGCGTTCGGCGGCCTCCAGGGTGCTGCCACCGGCGAACACCGACAGCCGCGCGAACAACACGCGGGCATCGTCGTCGAGCAGGTCGTAGCTCCACCCGATCGTCGCTGCCAGCGTCCGTTGGCGCTCGGGCGCGTCGCGCGGGCCTCCGGTGAGCATGGGCAGGCGCTGGGTGAGGCGATCGGCCAGCGCGTCGGGACTGAGCAACGCCATCCGGCTCGCCGCCAGCTCCAGCGCGAGCGGCAGGCCGTCGAGCGCGGTCACGATGCGAGCGACGGCGGGCGTCGTCCGCTCGTCCAGCTCGAACCCGGGATGCACCGCAGCGGCTCGCTCGGCGAAGAGACGGACGGCGTCGAACGATCCCGCGTCGACGGCATCGTCCGTCGGGACCGGCATGGGCTGCAGCGCGAAGCGCTGCTCGCCCGTGATCTGGAGCGGCACGCGACTCGTCGCGAGGACCGCGAGGCCGGGCGAACCGTCGAGCAGGTCCCCCACGACCGCCGCGGCCTCGACCACCTGCTCCATGTTGTCCAGCACCAGCAGCAACCGACGATCACGGAGATGCGCTTGCAACGCCTCGGCCGTGTCCTGTCCCGGCTCGCGACGAACCTTGAGCGCCGCGGCGATCTCGGGCAGCACCACCGAGGCGTCGGTCACGGCGCTGAGGTCGACGAGGAACGCGCCCTCCGCGAATCGATCCAACATCTGCGAGGCCACGTGGATCGCCAGCCTGGTCTTGCCGGCGCCACCCGGGCCGACCAGCGTCACCAAGCGTCCCGCCCCGAGCATCTCCTCGAGCCGCGCGACCTCCTCGGCGCGGCCGACGAACGAGGTCCGTTCGGTGGGCAGGTTGGTGGGGCGAGCGTCGAGGGTCCGAAGCTGCGCGAAGTCGGAGGGCAACCCGGGGATCACGAGATCGTGGAGCCGCAACGGATCGGGGAAGTCCTTGAGACGGTGGAGCCCCAGGTCACGCAGGACCACCCCATCGGGCAGGGTCTGTTCGATGAGACCGGCGGTGGCCGCAGAGACCACCACCTGACCGCCGTGGCCCACCGCGGCGATGCGGGCCGCCCGATTGACGTCGATCCCGAGGTAGTCGTCACCCCCGAGCGAGCCCTCGCCGGTGTGCATGCCGATCCGGACGCGGATCTCCGATCCGTCGGGCCACGCATACGCCGCGAGCCCTTTCTGGGCCTCCGTCGCCGCGAGCACCGCGCCGGCAGGCGAGCCGAAGACGGCGAAGAACGCGTCGCCCTCGGTGCGGATCTCGACCCCGCTCCCCTGGTCGATCGCCGCGCGCATGATGGAGCTGTGCTCGTCCTGCAGCCGCCCGTAGGATTCCTGACCGAGCGCCTGCAGCAACCCGGTCGAACCCTCGATATCGGTGAAGAAGAACGTCACGGTCCCGGTCGGCAGGGTCACGGTCAGGCAACTCTAGTGCAGGAGCCCGTCGGTCCGGTTGGTCGTCAATGTCGGGGTCTGTCGGTGCTTCCCTGCGCGCCCCACAGCGCGCGGTCGAGGTCGCGGAGGCTGACGCCGGTGCGGGATGCGATGTCGCGACACAGGCTCATGTACCCGGGCCACACATCCGTCCAGGATGCTTTGCGAAGGTCCTGCAGGTGGCCGAAGGCCTCCAGGGTTTGCCGTGCTCGCCAGTCCATGACCGTGAACCGCTCCGGCCGGAAGATGGCGAGCAGGGCCGAACCCGTGCGCGCCTTCACGCCGTTGAGGGTTTCGACCCGAGCCAGCGCGGCGGCGTCACCCTTGGCCCTCAGCGCCGATCGGACCGTGCTGACCACGTGTTCCGCGTCGTTCGTCAGGAAGTGGCCAACGCTCCGCGAGCTCTTCCAGCGGTAGACGCGTTCGATGTCCTCGTAGGTCGGCTTCGCCTTGCCGAAGAGGTCCTCCACGCGAGACGAATCGTAGTCGCCGTACTCGGCCGCCCAAGCCTCGATCCACCCTTTGGAGATCCTGAGCGTCCGCGACGTCACGGGAGCACGGCCCTACACGCCGTCCTGACAGCGTTTGTCGCGGCGGCCTCGGGATGAGCGTTGCAGTAGCGCTGGGCGGCCTCGCGGCGGGCCATCTCCTTGAGCGCCTTCTGGATGCCGGGCGCGCCCGTCGGATCGTCAAGCGCATCCCCGCGAGGCCGACCAGGTTCTGGCTGATCCCCAGGCGGTCGCCGATGCTGCGCTGGATCTCGATCGCCTGCTCGAACGATCCCACCGCGCCGGCGGCCTCGCCCCGCAGCATCCGCGAGAAGCCGATCCCTCCGAGGATGCGACTGCGCAGGAGCGCATCGCCGTCACCCAGAACCTCCAGCGCTTCGTGGAGGATCCGTTCACCCGCTTCGAAGTCACCGTCGGCCAGGCCCGGCGACGAACGACAGGTCGAACAATGCCGACGCCAGGAGCTCGCGATCATCGAGCGAGCGGGCGATGGCCGCGGCCTCCTCATAGGCATGCCGCATCTCCTCGAACGCCGACCGCCAGTACAGGAGCCCGCCGTACCCTCCCAACGCGCGAGCCCGCGCCTCGTCCGGATGCTGCGCTTCGGGCAGGTCGAGCAGCCGCGCGAGGCGGGCCTCCCCCTCGGCCAGGTGACCTCGTTCCTGCCAGAAGCGCCAGATCGCCGCCGACGTCCGCAGCCCGGCCTCGACCGCCGTCCGGTCGTCGCCGTTGCGCTCGGCGACGTCCAGCGCCGCGCGGATGTTGTCGTGCTCACGCTCCAGCAGGGCGAACCAGTCGACCTGCTCGGCGCCGACGAGGTGTGGTTCGGCCTCGATCGCCAACGATCGCGCCCACGCCGCGAGCCGGTGTCCGATCGCCTCGCGTTCACCGGCGGCATCGAGACGCTCGCCGGCGAACTCGCGGATGGTCTCCAACATCGAGTACCGGACATCGCCGGTGACGGGATCGGACCGGCGAACCAGGCTCGCATCGGTGAGGGTGCCCATCAGATCGAGCACGTCGAGTCCCTCGCCCGCGACACGCTCGGCGGCCTCCAGGGTGCTGCCACCGGCGAACACCGACAGCCGCGCGAACAACACGCGGGCGTCGTCGTCGAGCAGGTCATAGCTCCACCCGATCGTCGCAGCCAGCGTCCGTTGGCGCTCGGGCGCGTCGCGCGGACCTCCGGTGAGCATCGGGTAGGCGCTGGGTGAGGCGATCGGCCAACGCGTCGGCGACTGAGCAACGCCATCCGGCTCGCCGCCAGCTCCAGCGCGAGCGGCAGGCCGTCGAGCGCGGCCACGATGCGGGCGACGGCGGGCGTCGACCGCTCGTCCAGCTCGAACCCGGGATGCACCGCCGCGGCTCGCTCGGCGAACAGACGGACGGCGTCGAACGATCCCGCGTCGGCGGCATCGTCCGTCGGGACCGGCATCGGCTGCAGCGCGAAGCGCTGCTCGCCCGCGATCTGGAGCGGCACGCGACTCGTCGCGAGGACCGCGAGACCGGGCGAACCGTCGAGCAGCTCCCCCACGACCGCCGCGGCCTCGACCACCTGCTCCATGTTGTCCAGCACCAGCAGCAACCGACGATCCCGGAGATGCCCTTGCAGCGCCTCGGCCGTGTCCTGTCCCGGCTCCCGACGAACCTTGAGCGCCGCGGCGATCTCGGGCAGCACCACCGCCGGGTCGGTCACGGCGCTCAGGTCGACGAGGAACGCGCCGTCGGCGAACCGGTCCAACATCTGCGAGGCCACGTGGATCGCCAGCCTGGTCTTGCCGGCGCCACCCGGGCCGACCAGCGTCACCAAGCGTCCCTCCCCGAGCATCTCCTCGAGCCGCGCGACCTCATCGGCGCGGCCGACGAACGAGGTCCGTTCGGTGGGCAGGTTGGTGGGGCGTGCGTCGAGGGTCCGGAGCTGCGCGAAGTCGGAGGGCAAGCCGGGGATCACGAGATCGTGGAGCCGCAACGGATCGGGGAAGTCCTTGAGACGGTGGAGCCCCAGGTCACGCAGGACCACGCCCATCGGGCAGGGTCTGTTCGATGAGACCGGCGGTGGCCGCAGAGACCACCACCTGGCCGCCGTGGCCCACCGCGGCGATGCGGGCCGCCCGATTGACGTCGATCCCGAGGTAGTCGTCACCCCCGAGCGAGCCCTCGCCGGTGTGCATGCCGATCCGGACGCGGATCTCCGATCCGTCGGGCCACGCATACGCCGCGAGTCCCTTCTGGGCCTCCGTCGCCGCGAGCACCGCGCCGGCAGGCGAGCCGAAGACGGCGAAGAAGGCGTCGCCCTCGGTACGGATCTCGACCCCGCTCCCCTGGTCGATCGCCGCGCGCATGATGGACGCTGTGCTCGTCCTGCAGCCGCCCGTAGGCTTCGTGGCCGAGCGCGTGCAGCAACCCGGTCGAACCCTCGATATCGGTGAAGAAGAACGTCACGGTCCCGGTCGGCAGGGTCCACGGTCAGGCAACTCTAGTGCAGGAGCCCGTCGGTCCGGTCGGTCGTCGATGTCAGGGCCTGTCGGTGCTTCCCTGCGCGCTCCACAGCGCGCGATCGAGGTCGCGGAGACTGACGCCGGTGCGCGACGCGATGTCGCGACACAGGCTCATGTACCCCGGCCACACGTTCGTCCAGGAAGCTCGGCGAAGGTCCTGCAGGTAGCCGAAGGCCTCCAGGGTTTGCCGCGCTCGCCAGTCCATGACCGTGTACCGCTCCGGCCGGAAGATGGCGAGCAGGGCCGAACCCGTGCGCGCCTTCACGCCGTTGAGGGTTTCGACCCGGGCCAGCGCGGCGGCGTCGCCCTTCGCCCTCAGCGCCGATCGGACCGTGCTCACCACGTGTTCCGCGTCGTTCGTCAGGAAGTGGCCCACGCTGCGCGCGCTCTTCCATCGGTAGACGCGTTCGATGTCGTCGTAGGTCGGCTTCGCCTTGCCGAAGAGGTCCTCCACGCGAGACGAATCGTAGTCGCCGTACTCGGCCGCCCAAGCCTCGATCCATCCCTTGGAGATCCTTGGATTCCGCGACGTCACAGGAGTACGGCCCTACACGCCGTCCAGGCATCGTTGCGTCGCGGCGGCCTCGGGATGAGCGTTGCAGTAGCGCTGGGCGGCCTCGCGGCGGGCCATCTCCTTGAGCGCCTTCTGGATGCCGGGCGCGACCGTCGGATCGTCGATGGGGACGCCGGGAGTATCGACCCCTCCGGCGGGGGCAGGTGCCGGGTCGTTGAGGTATCCCGCGACGATCGGGACGAGGACGACGAGCGCGACGAGGATCACCACGACGATCGCCACCTTCCGGGACTTCCCCGCCTCAGGCTTCCCCGAACCTGGAGTACGTCTTGACGACGACATCCAGCGCATCACCCTCCTAGTCGCAGCCGCGCTCCGGCTTCGGCGTGTCGTTCCGGACGAAGTAGACCGACGACGGCGCGCCTTGCGTCGTGAAACGGAACACCGCCACCTCCTCGGTCAGCAACGTCATCGTTCCGTGGACGAACCCGTAGACCGGAGCGTATGCCTCGTGGGTGTATGCCTGCCAGAAGCTGCCGTCGAAGTCGACCCGGAAGTCGAATCCGCAGTGCGTGTAGATCTTGAACGGCAGCCTCTGCCCGATGGCCACCTCGGTCGACGTGGGATGGTCCACCTGCTCACCAGACCGGATCTGCCAGGGCGATGGCTGCGGAACCGGAAGTGCGTCGGGCAGGACCACTGCCGGAACCGTCCGCGGGGTCGACTCGTCGGGGTAGATCCGCCCCTCGGGCGATCCAGAGCACGCTGGAACGAGGGCCAACAGGAACACGGCTGCGAACCACTTCATGTCTCGATCATGCCCCCGTCGTCGATGCGGAGTATGAAGGAGCGGGCATCGAGTCGCTCCAGTTCTACACGCGGCCTTCCGGTCTGAGCCGCGGCCGCACGATTCTCAATCGGATCGTCACCGTCGTGTCACCTTTCGGGCCCGACGCGACGCCCACACTGTCCCGATGAGCACGCTCTCCTATCGCTTCTGGCTTGCGCTCGCGCTCGTTGGTGGGATGACCGGAGCGATCATGACCCTCGGCTCCGGCGCTAGCACCGTGGGCACCGTCATGTTCATCGCTGTCGCTGCAGTAGCGGGTCCCATCGGCGCATTCCTCGCCGGCGCCGTCTTCTTCACCGTTCGCGACGAACGACGTAACTTCCGCGAACGACACCAGCGAGGCCGGGACTAGGCCTCGGCTCCTCTCGAGCCAGGTTCGTCACGCGTCCGGCCAGGCCCGCGTAGGCTGCCGGGATGAGTCCGCTGGCGGTGGGGACGATCGCGCCCGAGGTTCCCGGAGTCGAGTTCGGCGCTGGACCCGTCGGGTTGTTCTTCTTCAAGGTCACGTGCCCGACGTGCCAGCTGGCCGCACCCGTCATGCGTGGATTCGAGGAATCGTTCCCGGGGCATGTCGTCGGGGTCGGCCAAGACCCGATGTCCACCCTGGATCGGTTCGCCGACGAATACGACATGGGCATCCGGATCGTCGAGGACGAGCGGCCCTATCGTGCCTCGGCTGCCTATGACCTGGTGTCCGTGCCCACGCTGTTCCTGGTCGGCGACGACGGCCGAGTGCTCGATGTCGTCGGCGCCTGGGAGCGCGACGGCTTCAACCGCGTCGCTGCCGGACTGGCGGAACGGCTGGGTCAGGATCCGGTGCTCGTCTCGACGCCGGACGACGGGCTGCCCGACTTCAAGCCGGGCTGAGGGTCGAGGCACCTCCGCTCAGGCTGAGCGGACCTTCTGGATCGGTGATCGACCGAGGTGCCGCTACGATGAGGCATGACCTCACCCATCCGACTCGTCGAGTTCCCTGCTGATGATCCCGAACGAGCCCGTCGGTTCTGGGGCGAACTCCTGGAGGTCGAACTCGAGGATCGTAGCCAGGGTGAGGGCGAAGGCTGGCAGACCCACGGCGGCGACTCCGCGCTCGGCCTCCACCAGCGAGGGACGGGGCCCGGCGATCGGGTGTCGCTCCCCTACTTCTCCGTCCCGGACATGGACGCCGCGCTTCAACGCGTCGGTGCGCTCGGGGGCGAGATCATCCACCCGGGCCAGCAGTGGAGCATCTGCCGTGACACCGAGGGCAGCCCGTTCGGCCTGACCACCGAACCCGGCCTAGACGGTCTCAGCGCTACCGGGGCGTCGAAGGACCGGGCACGAACGGAGCGCCGTGGCCGGGGATGATGCGCTCGGCCAGTTCGAGCACCCGTTCCCGCTGCGCGCGCAAGACGTCACGATCGAACGTGTACGGGTCGTCGGCGGGGCCGTCTTCGGTCCACCACAGGTGCGTGAACGCGGTGATGCCGGTCTCGGTCTCGACCAACGTGGTGATGTCCTCCCGCGTGTGGCCCGGCGTTTCGATCAGGCGGACGTTCGGCGAGATCTCGAACCCCTCTGCCGGCCGGTCGATCCACAGGTCGCCCTGATAGATCGCCATCACGTCGTGGATGCGTGCTTCGGGGAACAGGGCCGCGTTCACCGTGTGGTCGGGGTGATGGTGCGAGAACACGACGTCGGTGATGGCACCGGCCTCGACGCCGAGCGCACGCAGCGGGTCGAGGATCGACGCGGGGTTCGGCACCAACCCGGGGTCGATGATCACCGCCGCATCGCCGTCGCGCACGAATCCCACGGTGCTCCCGACACGGAGCTCGTCACCCTCACGGACATAGCCTTCGAACAACACATGAAGTTCAACCATCGCCCGAGCATAGCGACCGAGTGCGGAAGGAGCCGTCCCCGCGATCAGGGCGAAGCGTCGGCGGGCTTCTCCCACACCGACACGTGCTGGCGACTCTCGTTCGTGAACGGCTCGCGCTTCCACCCGGCCCAGCGCTCGCGCAACGTCATGCCGGCGAGCTCGGCCATGAGATCGAGTTCCGCGGGCCAGACGTAGCGGAACGGCACCGAGAAGCGCTCGAGCTTGCCGTCCACGACGTGCAGGTGATGGGAGATGAGCCCCTGCGTCGCGACGTCGTACTCATCGATCCCCCACCCGTCCGCGCTCCCCGAGAAGACGTGGTAGGTCTCCCCCGGCGGGAGGCGCCGCAGCTCCGGGACCCCGACCTCGATCACGAAGCATCCGCCGGGCTCCAGGTGCGCCGCCACGTTGCGGAAGCACGCGACCTGCTCCGACTGCGTCGTCAGGTTGTTGATCGTGTTGAACACCAGGTACGCCACGGAGAACGATCCATCGACCGTGGTGGTGGCGAAGTCGCCGATGGTCACGTCGATGTCCTCGCCACCGGGCTTCGCGCGCAGCCTCGCCACCATGGCCGCCGACATGTCGATCCCGGCCACCGGAACACCGCGCTGCGCGAGCGGGAGCGCGATCCGTCCCGTGCCGATGCCGAGTTCGAGCGCGCGGCCGTCCCGCGCGAGTTCCGCCAGGACCTCGACGACCGGCTCGACCGAGGACGGATCGAACATCTCGGGGGACGACTCGTCGTAGGTCGCCGCCACCGGTTCGTCGAAGTACCCGTCCTCGCTCACGCCTCGAATCTACTGCAGGCGCGACAGGTGGCTTCGCTACCGTCCCGCGACCGGCTGATCGGGTCAGGGTTGGAAGAGCAAGGCGAGTGGAAGCACGGCGCCGACGACGCATGCGACGACCGTGCGTCCGCCCTCCGCCTGATGCCCGACGCTCCTCCTGCGTTCGGGTGAGCCACAGGACCATCAGCACGCCGGCGATGAGGAGCAGCAGACCGATCGAGAGCAGCGCCAACGTGCCCAAGGAGATCAGCACACCGGCGGCGAAGCCAGCGGCGGCGCCCCGTGTTGCGAGGTCGTCGAAGGTCATCGAACCGATCACGCCGGCGATCGCCGCCACGAGCAGCACCACCACGAAGCCGGCGCGCGTGATCATCCCATCGTCCTGGGACACCATGATCGCCACGTACAGCACCGTGGTCAGCGCGACGATCACCGCGGCCGACATCGCGAGTCCATCGCCGCGGGTCATCACTCGGTCACGCATCCGTCGTCTCCTCGCTCGTCAGTGAGCGTGCCCTCAGGGGAACCTCCCCGTCGGCCGTGCCATTCCACGTCTCGCCCCGCGAACCGGTAGCGTGCTGGTCGTGATCTCGCTCCGAACCATCGATGACGCGAACCGCGAAGCGGTCGAGTCGCTCCGCTGACAGGGGAGGATTCCACCATAGGCGTCCTGGGTACCCCTCCCCGATACGCGGAACCCAACGGCAGGGAGGTCAAGATGATGGGCAAGCTCATCGTGATGAATCAGATCACCATCAACGGCGCCTTCGAAGCACCGACGCCTGACGATTGGCTGGTGCTCGACGAGGACAGCAGCGAGGCATCGCTCGAGCAGCTCATCCTCGCCGACGCGCTGGTCCTCGGACGCAAGACGTACGAAGGGCCTCGCCGTCGTGTGGCCGCAGCTGGCCGACGAGCCGTCGATGGCTCGCTTCGCCGAACGACTGAACCCGATGCCGAAGTACGTGGCATCGCGCACACTGACCGAGCCGCTCGAATGGAACGCCAGCCTGATCAAGGGGACGTCGAGACGGCCGTCCCCGCCCTGAAGGAAGCCCATACCGGGAACCTGATCGTGTCCGGTTGCGGCGAGCTCGCGCACTCGCTGACCCGCCAGGGTTCGGTCGACGAGTTCTGGTTCTGGGTCAACCCGTTCATCTGGGCCGACGGTCCGAGGATCTTCGACGGCGTGGGACCGGTTCGCCTCGAGCTCGTCGCCTCGACGCCGTACCGATCAGGCGTGGTGTGGCTGCGCTACCGACCCGCGACCGGCTGATCGACTCAGGGCTGGAAGAGCAAGCTCAACGGAAGCAGGGCGCCGACGACGCATGCGATGACCGTGCGCAGCCCTCCGCCTGATGCGCGACGCTCCTCCTGCGTTCGGATGAGCCACACGACCATCAGCACGCCGGCGATGAGGAGCAGCAGGCCGATCGAGAGCAGCGCCAACGTGCCCAAAGAGATCAGCACACCGGCTGCGAAGCCAGCGGCGGCGCCCCGCGTTGCGAGGTCGTCGAAGAACATCGAACCGATCACGCCGGCGAGCGCCGCCGCGAGCAGCACCACCACGAAGCCCACACGCGTGATCATCCGCTCGCCCTGGGACACGATGATCGTCACGTAGAGCACCGTGGTCAGGGCGACGATCACCGCGGCCGACATCGCAAGCGCATCGCCGCGGGTCATCACTCGGTCACGCATCTGTCGTCTCCTCGCTCGTCAGTGAGCGTGCCCTCAGGAGAACCTCCCCGTCGGCTGTGCCATTCCACACCTGCGCCCCGCGAACCGGTAGCGTGCTGGTGATGATCTCGCTCCGAACCATCGACGACGCGAACCGCGAAGCGGTCGAGGCGCTCCGCACGACACCGGCGCAGGAGCGGTTCGTCAGCGGCGTGACCGATTCGTTGCTCGAAGCGGCCGAGGAACCGGGCGCCCACGCAGAGTACTGGGCGATCTACGACGACGAGACGCCGGTCGGGTTCGTGATGATCGCCGACGAGGTCGACGGCCCCGAGTACATCGCGCACTACCTCTGGAAGCTGCTCATCGACGAGCGCTATCAAGGCCGTGGCTACGGCAGAGCGACGCTCGACCTGGTCGTCGCCCTCTTCCGCGCGCGAGGGGTCACCGACATGTGGACGAGCGCGGGCCAAGGCGACGGGAGCCCGCTCGGGTTCTACGAGCGATACGGCTTCACGCAGGCCGGCGAAGTCGTCTTCGACGACGAGGTCCTGCTGCACCTCACCTTCGACTAAGGCGAGCCTGCGGGGAAGAAGTACTCCGACCGCTCGAAGAGGTTGCTGCCGCCGCAGATCTCGCACCGTTCGATGAACTGCTCCTCACGGCATGCGTCGAGCTCGTCGCGATCGAGGAACCGACTCGTGATGGACTCACCGCACATGCGGCACACCGCGTGCGGACGCCCGTTCGTCGTGTCGGCGCTCATCAGGCGGCCTTGATCTCCCTCCATGCTTCCTGCCACGCGTCGTAGTTCTCCGGGATCGCGTACGGGATCGCGTGCTCGAAGCTGCCCGGATCCTCCAGCCCCGCTTCGTCGACGATCTTGGGCGACACCGCATCGAGCGTGTCCTGGTTCGACACGAGGTAGAAGAAGTTCTCCGCCTGCCACGCCTGCGTTTCGGGCTGGGCGTAGTGGTTGATCAACGCGTACGCGGCATCGACGTTCGCTGCGTTCGCGCCGATCGCGTACCCGCAGGTCCACGTCAGCTGGCCTTCATCGGCCAGGGAGTAGTCGACCGGCTCGCCCTCCTGTTGCAGGGTCTCGGTCGAGCCCTTGTAGCCGGGCACCACCACGTCGATCTCGCCCGACTTGAACAGCTGGGCGATGTCGGCGTCGCCCTTCACGAAGCTCCGCAGGAGCGGCTTCTTCTCGATCAGGTACTGCTTCACCTGCTCGAGGAGAAGGTCTCGACGACGCGACCGTGCTCGACGCCGAAGTCCCAGACGTCGATCGGCGGCGGCTCCACGCCGAGGCTGGTGAGGGCCGTGCAGATCTGGCTGCGGTGATCGGTGCCGTGATGCAACGCCTGCGCGAACCGGATCCCGACCGTCGCGTCCTTCTGATAGCCGTCCTCGTGATCGACCTGCGTGATGATGGCGTCCGGGTCGAGCTCATCGGCCAGGAGCTGGGACCAACGAGCACCGTTCCGCTCCATGGCGGACCGGAGCTCCCGCAGATCCATGTGATCTTCGTCGATGGCGGCCGTCTCGTCGTTGGTGATGCAACGCAGGTACCAGGCGTCGGAGCCCACGAGGTGACGCTGCGTGTCGAGGATGGAACCGTAGGTGCCGGGCACGGCGGTGGCGAGCTGTTCGGGCGGCAATCCGAGGCAGACGTCGATCAACCGCGTCGTCGCCCACACGTGATGTCCGAAGGCGTCCTTCATCGCCGAACCGCTCATCGACGCACCGTAGCCCGGCAGCGTCAGTTCGTGAAGACCGCGAAGTTGTCCCAGCGTGAGCCGCCGTCGTCCTCGTCGTCCTTGATCTTGACGCGGAGGCCCTGGCCGGTCCCGGCACCGAAGGCCGACAACGCCTCCGCGGACAGCATCGCTGAGCACGAGCCGATCACCGAGCCGTCCGCGAGCGAGGTCACGGAGCCGGTCACGATGTCGCCCGACCGCGTCACGCTCAATCGGTAGGCCGCGCCGTTCACGAGGCCGAGTCGTTCCACCTTGCAGAGCGTCGAGTGGATCTGTCCGTTGATCTGATCGCCGACGGCGAGCATGCCGCCGGGGTGACCGGGGGTGACTTCGAGTTTGGTCACCATGTTGTTCTTGTTGTCGACCCAGTTCGTGACCAACGCAGGGGCCGCACGAAGGTCGGAGGGCGACAACGTGATGTCGGCCTGCACCGTGAAGGCGTCCGACACCGGGGTGGCCATGACCGCGTAACCGATCCGCGTCCGAGCTGCCGTGGCCAGCGCCTGTCCGTCCTGCACCGACCAGGAATGGTTGACCTGCGTCCACACGCCACCGGAATCAGAGACGGCGGCCTCGCCGTCCGAGAACGAATCCCACGCCACCAGCTCGGCCGCGGATGCCGAGGCCGCCGAAACCGCCGCGATGACCAAGCCCAACACGACCACGATGCGACCCTTCATGCATTCCCCTCCGTCGTCGACCTACGGTCTCTGCTGTCGGTCGAGCAGGTTACCCGCATCGCGGGAGTGGAAACCCCGAGGATGTCCCGAGGAGCACCGAAGCTCCGGTCTACGCTGCTCCCGAACCCAGGTCGGACGTCGGACGCCGAGCCGACCGGGGTGTCGTCGGATGTGGAGGAGGGTTCCGGATGCGCAAGAACGTCGTGCTGCTCGCGGTGATCGCGAGCCTCGGTATCGCCGTCGTGGCCATGGACGCAGGGGCCGAAACCCCTCGCGGTGGAGCGACGCTGTCCCAACGGGTCGCCGACCTCGAGGACCGTGCCGACCGTCAGGCCCACGCCATCGCCGAGCTCCGAACGGAGAACGCGCGGCAGCAGACGCAGATCGCCGCCCTCACGAAGTTCAAGAAGGAGACCCTCCGCTGGAAGGCCGGGATCACCAAGAAGACCTCGAAGCTCCGTTCGACCGGGAGGTACGTGGGACCAGTGGACAACGGCCAGGTGCAGGTGGGCCAGGGCGCGTCGGCGTGCGCCAACCAGCTCGCCCGATGGAACGCCACCGCGAAATCCCTCGGCTGCAAACCGCTAGCACCACAGAGGGCGACCAACCAGCAGACCACACTCACCAGCGTGAACCGCCGTCGTCCTCGTCGTCCTTGATCTTGACGCGGAGGCCCTGGCCGGTCCCGGCACCGAAGGCCGACAACGCCTCCGCGTACAGCATCGCCGAGCACGAGCCGATCACCGAGCCGTCCGCGAGCGAGGCCACGGAGCCGGTCACGATGTCGCCCGCCCGCGTCACGCTCAAGCGGTAGGCCACGCCGTTCACGAGTCCGAGCCGTTCCACCTTGCAGAGCGTCGAGTGGATCTGTCCGTTGATCTGTTCACCGACGGCGAGCATGCCGCCGGGTGACCCGGGGTGACTTCGAGTTTGGTCACCATGTTGTTCTTGTTGTCGACCCAGTTCGTGACCAACGCAGGGGCCGCCCGAAGGTCGGTGGGCGACAACGTGATGTCGGCCTGCACCGTGAAGGCGTCCGACACCGGGGTGGCCATGACCGCGTATCCGATCCGCGTCCGATCGGCCGCGGCCACTGCCTGCCCATCCTGCACCGACCAGGAGTGGTTGACCTGCGTCCACGCGCCGCCGGAATCCGAGATGGTTGCCTCGCCGTCCGAGAACGAATCCCAAGCCACCAGTTCGGCCGCGGATGCCGTCGTCGCCGACACCGCCGCGATGACCAAGCCCAACACGACCACGATGCGACCCTTCATGCATTCCCCTCCGTCGTCGACCTACGGTCTTTGCTGTCGGTCGAGCAGGTTACCCGAATCGCGGGAGTGGAAACCCCGAGGATGTCCCGAGGAGCACCGAAGCTCCGGTCTACGCTGCTCGCGACCCAGGTCGGACGTCGGACGCCGCGCCGACCGGGGTGTCGTCGGATGTGGAGGAGGGTTCCGGATGCGCAAGAACGTCGTGCTGCTCGCCGTGATCGCGAGCCTCGGTATCGCCGTGGTGGCCATGGACGCAGGGGCCGAAACCCCTCGCGGTGGAGCCACGTTGTCCCAGCGTGTGGCCGACCTGGAGGACCGTGCCGACCGTCAGGCCCACGCCATCGCCGAGCTCCGAACGGAGAACGCGCGGCAGCAGACGCAGATCGCCGCCCTCACGAAGTTCAAGAAGGAGACCCTCCGCTGGAAGGCCGGGATCACCAAGAAGACCTCGAAGCTCCGCTCGACCGGGAGGTACGTGGGACCCGTGGACAACGGCCAGGTCCAGGTGGGCCAGGGCGCGTCGGCGTGCGCCAACCAGCTCGCCCGATGGAACGCCACCGCGAAGTCCCTCGGCTGCGAAACCGCCTAGCACCACGGAACGGGGCGGCCGGCCCGCAGGGCCGGCCGCCTCATCCGTTGCGCACCAGCCGATCAGCTGTCGAGCGCGTCGATCCTTCCGAACAGACCGTGCTCCTCGTCGTCGGGGCCGGCCGTGAAGTAGAGCGACGTGCTGGGTCCTGCGGCGCCATCGTTGCCGAACGCGATCGCCCACAGCCCGTCGATCTGGATGATGTTGCTGTTCTTGCCGCGCACCACGCCGCGGTGCAAGAACCCGCCACCGGACTGCGGCTCGTAGGCGTGGATCCGCCCGTCGCCGAAGTTGCCGACCAGCAGGTCGCCGCTGAACTTGCCGAACCCTTCGGGCGCCCAGGCCAGTCCCCACGGCGCGTTCAACGAGTGACGGCTCGCCACGCGTCCGAGGAACGCGCCCTGCGTGCTGTACATGTCGACGAACCCGAGGCCCGGACCCGCGACCTCATCGCCGGCGTCGGCGTCCTGCTTCGCGTAGGTCACGAAGATGTACCCGCCGAGCGCCTGGATCCCGAACGGCCCGTAGCCGTCGGGCAGGTTGGGATCGACGAAGGACCCCTTCAGCACGACGTGCAGCTGCGCGTCGAACACATCGACCCGGCCGTTGTGGAAGTCGGTCGCGTACAGCAGGTTGCCCTGCGGGCTCGACGAGATCGCGAGGCCCTTGTAGTTCGCGTCCCGGTAGGAGCGGTTCGCCACGACGAACGAACGCGTGGACGGCGCCGGCGGCGTGACCCCGGGGTTCCAGCCGCGGATCTTCCCCTCTTCGGTCGAGAACAGGAACAGCGACGGGCCCGACGCTCCGTCATGGCTCACGACGAAGTCGGCGCTGCCGTTGAACACGGTGCCGGTCGGAGCGCCGTTCACCTTGACGACGAGCGGGAGGGTGGCGCCGGTGCCGTCGTACAGGGTGGAGACGTTGGTCCCGTTGTCCGCCACCCACCACGGTGTGGTCGGGCCGGCGGCCAGACCCCAGGCGTTGACCAGGTTCGGGTCGACGCTGGCGGCTGCACCGGGGACGTCGGAGACGAGCTTGCGGACCCGGTAGGCGTTGGCCAGCGAGTCATCCGTTCGCCGGGCTTGGGCCCCGGCCGCGGACATCGTCACCACCAGGGCGACCACCGAGCACAGGGACAGGACGCGTTTCACCATCGATCTCCTCCTCCGTGACGAGGGCTGGACGGAGTCGTGACCGCTCCCGGACCCCGGACCGGGGGGTCATGCGACCGAGGTACTACGGACGGGATGCCGAGAGGGTTCGCTTGCTCGTTCGCTCGACCCTTGACCGTGCCCGCGTCCGGGGTATACGACTGCGACAACCCTCGGGAAGGTGGTATCCGATGATCCGCCGGTTCCTGTCCGGATCTCTGGCCGTTGCCCTGTTCGTCGCTGTCGTGGCCGGACCCGCAGCCGCCGCCACGCCTCAGTGGAAGATCGTCCCGAGCCCCAACGTCGGTGACGACGAGAACGGCTTCGCCGACGTCGCGCGGATCCCGGGAACGAAGCGCTTCTGGGCGGTCGGGTCGTGGACCGACATCTTCGAATCGACCCCCGATCGCACCTTGATCGCGCGCTGGGACGGCTCCGCCTGGACCAAGATCCCGAGCCCGAACGTCGGTGACCAGGACAACGAGCTCAGCGCCGTGAGCGTGCGATCCCGTTCGAACGCGTGGGCGGTCGGTTCGGCCGAGGATCCGGCGGAGGTCCCGAAGACCTTGATCGAGCACTGGAACGGCCACGCGTGGACCGTGGTGCCGAGCCCGAACGAAGGCGGGGCGGCCGACGAGAACCACCTCTCGGACGTCCGCGCGTTCTCCGCCACCGACGTCTGGGCCGTGGGTGACAGCACCTCGAACGGCACCCTGACGATGCACCGGGACGCCGCCGGCTGGAGCATCGTGCCGGCACCGGACGTCGCAGGACGACACTGCTCTCTCGCGGCAGTCACGGGCGTGCCGGGTTCGTCGCGGCGGTTCGCCGTGGGCTCGTGCGTGGACCAGGCCACGGGCGACAGCCGAACCCTGATCGAACGATGGAACGGCACGGGTTGGACGATCGTGCCATCGCCCGCGCCGGGGGTATCAAGCACCCTGACCGACGTCGTGGCCGTGTCGGGCCACGAGCTGTGGGCGGTCGGAGACTCGCGCGCCCCTGGACTCCCCGGCCCGACGACGGGGCTGACGCTCCGGTGGAACGGTCACGGATGGTCGGAGGTGGCGAGCCCCAGTGCGCCGCCGCCCGTCGGGGAGACGCACCTGTTGGGCGCGTCGGTGGTGCCGGGAACCTCCACGCTCTGGGCCGTGGGATACACCTGGGCGGGATCCACCGGTGAGTACCGGGTGTTCTCGGAGTTCTGGAACGGCACCGGATGGTCCATCGTCCCCACGGCTCCCGGGCTGCCGGGGGTCGCGGAGTTCTTCAGCGCGGTCGCGGCGACCGGCCCGAAGGACGTCTGGGGCGTCGGAGCGTGGTTCGACCCGGACCTCGAGCGACTGTTCACGCTCACCGAGCACTACGCCTGACCGGGCACCGCCGCGGCCGGCGAACGTCAGACGGCTTGGAGCGACGGCGGTTCCTCCGGCGCGGCGAGTTCGGTGACGTCGCCCGGCAGCGCCACGACGAACCGTGCACCGCCGGTCTCGCCGTCCTCGATGTGCGCCGTGCCGCCGTGGAGTTCGGCGAACCGCTGCACCAGTGACAGACCGATGCCCATGCCCCGCCCGCTCGCGCCGTCACCCTGACGGAAGGCCTCGAAGAGCACGCCCTTCATCTCGTCCGGAACGCCCGGGCCTTCGTCCTCGACCACGAGCAGGATCCCGTTCGGGCGCCCCACCACGCGGACGTGCACCGGCGTCCCGGGCGGCGTGTGCCGCGACGCGTTCACCAGCAGGTTGTCGATCACGCGCTCCACCTTGCCCGGGTCGACGTCGACCAGCACGCGGTCGGCCTCGATGCGCATCGGGTGTCCGTCGAGCACGGTCGACTCGCGCACCACCCGGCGCGCGAGTTCGCCGACGTCGGTGGGCTTGCGCTGTGGGTGCAGCTTGCCGCGATCGATCCGATCGAGGTCCAGGAGGTCGTCGATCAAGCGGTTCATCTTGCGACCGCTCTGCTCGATCACCTGGTACAGGCTCTCCTTCTCCTCTTCGGTGAGGTGCAGGTCGTCGTCGCGACGGATCGTCTGCATCGCGCCGATGATGCCGGCGAGCGGGCCCTTCAGGTCGTGCGAGACCGCGTGCAACAACGTGTCCTTCACGTCGTTCATCTCTCGCAGGTCGCTCGAGCGCTCGGCCTCGACCTCCACGCGTTCCCACTGCGCGTCGATGATCGAGCGCAGGGTGTCCAGCAGCATCGCGAACGCCAGGAACACCGCGAACCGCACGATGGCGTTCCAGTACGGAACGGGGTCGGTCTGTCCGGTGCCCGGAGCCGCCAGCACGTCGGCGAGGATGCCGGCGATCGTGGCCACCACGACCGTCGCCGAGCCCCACCGGCGCCCCAGGTTCCACGTCACCAACCCGATCGGCATGAGGTAGAGCAGCGAGAGGGAGAGCGACGGCCCGGTGAGGTAGTCCAAGATCGTGACCACCGCGATGAAGGCCAGGCCCAGCACGACGACGAGCAGCTTCGACCGTCCGTCGAAGAATCCCCTCGTATTGCGGAGGACGCGCGGTTCCAGACCCTGTTCGGACACGCTCGTTTGGCTCACCGAACTAGCGTCGGCCTCGGCGGCACCTACCTTGAGTCGGGTAGCGAAGCCTCGTCCAGGAGCTGGCGCAGCCCTCGGAATGCCCTGCCGCGGTGGCTGATGCGGTCCTTCTGCTCGTCGGTGAGCTGGGCCATCGTCTCGTCCCACCCTTCGGGTACGAAGATCGGGTCGTAGCCGAACCCCCGCTCCCCGTGGCGCTTGTTCACCAGCGTGCCCTCGCAGGTGCCGTCGGTGTGCAGCTCCCGTCCATCGGGCCAGGCGATCGCGGCGATGCACCGGTACCGGGCGGTGCGGCCGCCCGACGGGATCCCCCGCATCGCCTGCATCATGGCCTCGAGGTTCTGCTCGTCGGTGGCGTCCTCCCCCGCGTACCGCGCCGAGCGCGGGCCGGGCTTGCCGCCCAGCGCGTCCACCTCGATCCCGGAATCGTCGGCGATCGCCGGCACGCCGAGCGCCTCGGAGATCGCGCGCGCCTTCAACAGGGCGTTCTCGAGGTAGGTGTCGCCCGTCTCCTCCACCTCGGGGAACGCGGAGGGGTCGTGGTTGTCCACCGTGATCCAGGTGACGGGCCAGTCCGCACAGATCCGGCCGAGTTCGCGCAGCTTGTGCGCGTTGCGCGAGGCGATGGCCACGCGGTCGGGGAAGGCCACGACGCGCTAGCCCTCGAGCGCTTGCTGCTGGATCTTCGTGAGGTCGGTGATGCCGGCGGCGGCCAGGTCCAGCAGCCCGTCGAGCTGGGCCCGCGAGAACGGCGTGCCTTCGGCGGTGCCCTGCACCTCGACGAATTCGCCGGAGCCCGTCATGACCACGTTGAAGTCGACGTCGGCGCCCGCGTCCTCGTCGTAGCACAGGTCGAGTCGTGCCTCGCCCTCGACGATCCCCACGCTCACGGCGGCGACGCTGTCGGTGAGCAGATCGTCGGGGATCTGACCGGCGGCGGCCAGGTCACGCAGCGCCATCGCCAGCGCGATGTAGCCGCCGGTGATCGAGGCGGTGCGGGTGCCGGCGTCGGCCTGCAGCACGTCGCAGTCGATCGTGATCGTGCGCTCCCCCAGCCGCGACAGATCGGTGACGCTGCGCAGCGACCGTCCGATCAGCCGTTGGATCTCCTGCGTGCGGCCGCCGGGACGTCCGCGGTTGACCTCGCGGTTCGTGCGCTCGTTCGTGGAGGCCGGCAGCATCGAGTACTCCCCCGTCACCCAGCCGTTCCCGGTGCCCTTGAGCCACCGGGGCGCATCGTCGGAGACCGACGCCGCCACGAGCACCCGCGTCTTGCCCATGGAGAACAGGACCGAGCCCGCCGCCCACTCCTGGAACCCCAGCTCCCAGCTCACGGGCCGGAGCTGGTCGGGCGAACGCCCATCGGGCCTGGTCACGACCCGATCTCCAGCGTGGAGCCCTCGTAGGCGATCTCGACGGGACCGTCGAACACGCTCTGGGCCTCCGCGCGAGAGACCTCCGGGTCCAGCGTGGGCAGGATGTGGGTGAGCACCAGACGCTTCGCGCCGGCTCGCACCGCGTGCTCGGCCGCCTGCACGGCGCTCAGATGGAAGAACATCTTCTCGGAGGCCTCCTGGTAGGTGGCTTCCGCCATGAACACGTCGGCGTCGCGCGCGAGGTCGATGACCTCCTCGGACGGGCCGGTGTCGCCGGTGTAGGCCAGCACCTTGCCGCCCGCTTCGATCCGATAGCCCACCGCGTTCACCCCGATGTGCGTCATCTCGAACACCGAGATCGAGAACGGCCCCACCTCGAACGCGTCTCCCCGGCCGACGGTCCGGAACGAATACGCCTCGCGCAGCACGTCCTTGCCGTCCTCGGACACCAACAGGCTCACGGAGTCGACGAACCCTTCCGGCGAGTAGAACGGCAGCCCCGGCGTCCCCATGTGCCCGTAGTGGCGCGCATAGAACGCGGGGATCACATCGATGAAGTGGTCGGTGTGTCCGTGGCTGACCACGATGGCCGCGACGTCGTCGATGCCGATGTGCTCCTGCAGCCGCGCGAACGTCCCCGTCCCCGCATCGAGCCAGATGTTCGTGCCCTCGTGGGACACCAGGAATCCGCATGTCGCACCGCCGGCGGGAGGCCAGGTCCCCGCGGTGCCCAAGACCGTCAGTTCCATGAACCCCCTCCCACGGGCTGGGCCTGCGCGGCGCCCACATCGGTCAATTCAGGTCCGAGGAAGACCCCCGCGACCTGTTCGAAGGCCGCGGGGTCGCCCGTGGCGAGGAACTCGTGGCGCGGCGTCGACGACTCGGCGCGCTGCAGGTCGCCGTCGAGCAACGAGGCGTACACGTCCTTGGCGGTCTCTTCGGCCGAGGAGACCAGCACCACGCCGGGTCCCAGCTCGCGCTGGAGCAGCCCGGCCAGCAGGGGGTAGTGCGTGCAGCCAAGGATCAAGGTGTCGATGTCGGCAGCCATCAGCGGAGAAAGATACCCGCGCGCGGCCCCTCGTAGCTCCGGACTGGTCGTGTCCCCCCGCTCCACGTGCTCCACGAACACCGGGCATGCGTTGGAGTGCAGGGTGACGCGAGCGTCCGTGGCGGCCATCGCACGATCGTAGAGCCCACTGCGAACCGTTGCTTGCGTGCCGATCATGCCGACGATCCGGTTGCGGGTCTGCCGCGCCGCGGCCCGGGTTCCGGGTTCCACCACGCCCACCACCGGGATGTGCGCCCGGTCGGCGATCTCGCCGATGGCGCTCACCTCCACGGAGTTGCAGGCGACCACCAGCATCTTGACGTCGCGATGCACCAGGTAGTCGGCGATCTCGAGCGCGTAGCGACGGATCTCCTCGGGTTGCCGGGGCCCGTAGGGCGAACGCGCGGTGTCGCCGACGTACAGGAGCGGCTCGTGCGGCAGCAGGTCGAGGACGGCGCGGGCGACCGTGAGGCCGCCGACCCCGGAGTCGAACATGCCGATCGGGCGAGGATCGCTCACGCGCTCATCCATTCACCACCACAGGGATTCGGCCACGCCCTTCTCGGCCGTTTCGAGATCGGACGGCCCACGCTTCGGTGGACAGGTACTTCCACCCGCCGTCGGGCAACAGGCACACGATGTCACCGTCGTCGATCTCGCTGGCGATCCGCTGGGCCACGTAGACCACCGCGCCGCTGGAGATGCCGGCGAAGATGCCTTCCTTCGACGTCAGCTCCCGGTTCGTGCGCAGGGAGTTGGTCGAGTCCACGAGGAACTTCCGGCTCACCTGCTCCGGATCGAAGATCGGCGGGATGAACCCGGCGTCGAGCGAGCGCAGACCGTAGACCAGGTCGCCGAGCTCGGGTTCGGCGGCGATCACCTTGATGTCGGGGTTGTGCGCGTGCAGCCCCCGGCCGTTGCCGGTGAGCGTTCCTCCGGTGCCCATGCCCGCGATGAAATGCGTCACCTCGGGGAGGTCGCGGATGATCTCCTGCGCGGTGCCTTCCTGGTGGGCCATCGGGTTGGCGGGGTTCCCGTACTGGAACGGCATGTAGTACTTGTCGTCGGCGGCGAGCGCGCGGGCCACCTCGATCGAACCGTTCGTGCCCTTCTCGCCGTCGCTGAACACGATCTCGGCGCCGAAGAGCCGCAGCAGCCCGATGCGTTCCTCGCTGGCGTTGTCGGGGATCACCACCGTGAGCCGGTAGCCCTTGCGGGCGGCCACCATGGCCAGCGCGATCCCCGTGTTGCCGCTGGTGGGTTCCAGGATGGTCTTGTCCGGGGTGAGGTCGCCCGAGGCTTCGGCCGTCTCGACCATCTTCAGCGCGATGCGGTCCTTGGTGGAACCGGTGGGGTTGTTGCCTTCGAGCTTGGCCCACAGGCGCACGCCCGGTTTCGGCGACATGCGCGGCATGCCCACGAGCGGCGTGTTCCCGATCGCGGCGAGGATGTCGTCGTATCTCGTCACCCAGGGAGTATCGCAGCGCGACGGGCCCAGTCCCGCCAAGAGCGCCGACGATCCGATGCGCTACCACCCGACCCTATGACCACCCTCCCGTTCTACCTCCCCCGATCGATCCCCCGTCACGGCGATCAGCGTGCCGTCTTCCGCCAACGCCTGTGGCTGCTGGAATGCTCCGAGGTCGGTCGATACGTAGTGCAGAGTGGCTCACACGCGCCGCGGCTGCACCGCAATCGGCGTCGTACGCGAAGAGCTCGTTCACGGCCCACGTGCTCCCGACGAAGAGGACGCCGTTCACGACCGTGGGATTCGGCAGCCGTCCGAGTCCCTCGATCGACCACGAGGCTCGCACACCCTCCCGCCATCACCACACGCGATCGAAAACACCGAGACCGTCCCGTCCTCGAACCCACGAACACGTTGCCGTCGTCGATCTGCGGCATGCTGACGATCAGCGACGTGGCGCGACCGATCCAGCGTGCGCCGCAGGAGGCGCCCGTCGCCAGGCACCGGGTGGGGATGGCGTCCAGGTCCTGTCCCGCCGTCACATAGAGGGTGTCGCCGTAAAGACAGCGGTTCGCGAGCGGCCCGGACAGATCCAGAACGCCGGATGGCTCGCACGTGCCGCGACACCACGCGGGAAACACATACAACGAACCGCCCGTCGACCCGACGTACACCACTCCGTCGACGACCACGGGCTGGGCGCCTGCCCAGCCGCTCGCCCGTAGCCGCCCCGCAGACCGTGCGGTCCACAGCGCGGCACACGTTGGGGTAGGAGGAGCATCGCACCGGGTAGGCGGAGAACTGCCTCGTCGGACCCACATACACTCCATCGTCCGCGATCACCGGGCGCGGCCGACAATCTACCCCCGTCGAGCGATCCACGTCCGGCACACGTCCCTGGCCACAGACCTGTGGATAGCCGACCAGCCGTCCATCGGAGAACCACGAAGACCATCCGTCACCCGCGCCCGCCCTCCGTAGCCGAATGATGCCTTCCTGATCCGCGTCCACGCAGGACGGCAGGTCTCGGAGTCGCGCGACACGTGGTCGGGTACGCCAAGACTCTTCCCCGCGCTATTCGTCACATAGACGCGGTCGCCACCACGGTGGGAGGGGAGTTGATCGAGGCACCCGTGTCGTCGGTCCACGCGACGCGCAGCGACGAGACGGTGAACGGGTGATCGGGTGGCGGACGTGGGACGGTCCGGCTCCGCAAGACCCATGATGATCGACAGGACGACGAGGCCCCCCACTACCACTCCACCACCCCCGCGTCGTGCGCGCCGGCGGTCGATGCGGAGCCTCCGTTCGTGGAACGTATCCACGGAGAACGGCGCGTCGTTGCGCTCTAGCGCGCGTTCGATCGCGCTCCGGAAATCAGACATCGGCCTCACCCCGTGCTTCGGCCAGCGCGCCGCGTGCTTAGCGTGAGCGCCCAGACCGTGGACGTTTGATCCCCAGGCCTGGCGGTCTCCTCGCCCGAGTACCCGAGTCCCTCGGTGAGCACGACCGCCGCTCGCTGTCTCGGCGTGAGGATCGCGAGCCCGCGTCGCGACGTCGCGGTCCTCGATCGCCTCGAACGCGTCCTGCTCCGGCGCCGTCCCGATGGTCCGGCGCACCGCCATCGTCGCCCGGCGGTACTGGCTCCTGAACACGTTCATCGCGGTGCGTTCGAGGTAGCCGGCCGGGTTCTCCATCTCACGCACCCGGTCCCAATGCTGGAACACCCGCGTGAACGCCTCTTGGACGATGTCCTCTGCCTCCAGGCGGCTGCCGGTGATGACCGTGAGGATGCGGCAGTTGCCACTCTAGGCCGCGAAGAACTCCTCGAAAGCCTCACCGTCGGACATCCGCGCGCCCGCATCGTTCCACTTCCCCACCCGGTATGCCACTTCGAACATGTCTGCGGTTAACGCTCTAGGCCTCCGAAACCTGTAGGCAGATCGTCTACAGGTTGCCAGGCCGACCTCGTTATCCCCGGTAGCGATCAGGTGGATCGATCCGAGGGGAGGACGTCATGTCGGAGAACCAAGATCATCGCGATCACCATGGTGTTATTGACGAGATGTCACTCGCCGCCGTCGCGCTAGCACTTCTCAGTCAGGTCTTCGCCGCGTCGGGCTCTACGGAACACTCACGCATCACCGCGTCTTCACCCACCTGGGTCTACTTCAAGCCTGGTTCAGCTACCCCACCTTCGCTCCGACGGCACTCTCTACATGACCGACTGCCTCAACGCCCGCATCTACCAGTCACCTCCGAGGGACCCCGAGGCATGTCGCCGTGTTCGCGGGCGCCGGTCCCGGTGGCTTCACGCGTGGTCCCGCCTGAGGCCATGACGGGACCAGCTCGCCGGTCGTGAAGCGATACGGATGGGCGCCGTCGCCGCCATCGGAGGCGACGTCAACATCCGACCGATGCTTACTTCAAGTGCACCATGGACATGGCCTTCTACCCGGCAGGCGACATGTACGTCGCAGACCACCTGAACAGCCGGATCCGGAAGATCACGGCGAACGGCTTCGTCCAGACCGTTGGCGGCGTCGGCCCGGGTTCAAATACTGGGTCCGTGGACCTCCGGGTGTTGGCCCGGAAGCGGGCGATGGAGGACCGGCTACGCATGGGATCCTCTATGCGCCGATGGGTTGGCGCTGGATCCGGACGAACCTCTTTATCGCCGACCGCGACCATGACGCTATCCGGGAGATCGACACCGACGGCACGCTGACGACCGTGGCAGAACCGGTCCCGGTCTTCAACGGCGATCATCAGCCAGCTACCGAGGCGATGCTCGCTCGGCCCCTCGCCGTCGCGTTCGACGCCGACGGCAACCTGTACATCAGCGACGAGAACAACTACCGGATCCGCAAGGTCGACACGCACGGCGTCATCACCACGTTCGCGGGAACCGGGACGTACGGGTGCGGAGGCGACGGCGGCCCCGCGTCGACGCGTCGCTCCGCAACCCCAACGACATCGTCTTCGCGCCCGACGGCTCTATGCTCGATCAGCACTCCGAGCGCCACAACGTCCGGCGGATCGCCCCCGACGGCACGATCTCCACGTTCGCCGGCGGGCTGCACGCGACGTCTTGGAGGACGCTTCGGCCAACCGTCCGGATGCCCGTGCTCGGCGACGCGTCCTTCGCCTACGCCCGACGCGATCTCTACTTCACGCCGTGCAGACGCAGTACCTCGTGCACGTCGACGCAAGGCATCACCCACCTGTTCGCGAAGCACAACTTATAAGATCGTCGGCCGAGTGACCGCCTACGGGTAGCGCAGTTGCCGCAACCCGGTGACGGTGCCGTTCTGCACGGTGGCCGAGAACGGGTCGTTCGAGACCCGGACCGCCCAGGGGGCTCCCGAGTGGACGAGCTGCTGGAAGTCCGCGATCGAGATCGTGGACGGGCCCAGGCCGGAGCCCCAACGCCAGAAGGTGGCGGTGGCGGACGGGGCGAGCGGCATGATGCGCCAGGCGGCCTCGCGGTTGCGGAAGTATCGCGGGTGGTTCCCGCGATCGGTGTGCGCGGCGAGGCCGTCCGCGGCCGCGGCGTCGTGGGCCGCGGCGCCGGTGAACCACCGACCCAGGTCGAGGACGATGCGCGACGGCGACTGCGAGGCCCCCACCGCCACGACCTTGACCGCGAACGTGCCGTCGGACAGCGGTGGACCGGTCGTGGCCCGGAGCTCGGCCTGCGCGGCCTCGAGTTCCTTCCGGGCCTGGGTGACCTGGCGGCTCTTCTCGTGATTGCTGCCGCGGAGCACCCCGACGGCGCGACGCTGGACCTCCATGTTCGCGCGCAGGTCCTCGATCCTGCGCTCGAGGGCGTCGACCCGCTGCAGCGCCGCGCCCACGTCGGTGACGGCAACCTGTTGCTGGCTCGCCGAGCCCGCGAGCTGGGCCTCGAGGTCACGAACGTCGGCCTGACGCATCGAGTAGCCGATGGCGCCGCCCACCAGGAGCGCCACGAGGATCGCGGCCACGACGACGGCGATCAGGCCCCAGCGGCGGGGTGGTCGCGCGTCGGGCACGACGATGAGGTCGTGGTCGTGGCGGATCGGCGTCTTGTTCGAGGTCTGCACGGGGAAGTGCCCCTCCCTTCCTCGTGCGGACGCTAGTCCGGCGTTGTGTCCGGAGTCAATACGGTCTACTCGAACACCCACCAGTAGGAGCCGTCGTCGTGGCGCTCGCCCCCGGCGCCCGGATAGATCCGGCGCGCCGCGTCGCGGCCGGCGTCGGTCGCGAGCCACATCGAACGCATGATCCTTGCTCGGGCGAACGCCGCGAACGCATCCAGCAGCTCCCGGCCCGACGCCGCTCGCGCGCGCTTCGTCGATCACCTCGAGACGCTGCAGCACGAACATCCAGAAGCCTTCCGGCCGCAGCATCTCGGTGCCGTAGGCGAACCCGACCGGACGGCCGCTCGTCGGTCGCGATGAACGCATGGCAACGAGGGTCGCTCAGGAACAGATCGGCGGCGGCGGCGGGACGGTCCACGGCGGCGAGCGCGGCGGCGAGGACGTCGTCCTCGTGGGCTTCGAGCTTGCGGATCTCCGCCATGCGGGGAGCCTGCCGATGCCCGGCGGCGCCGTCAACCGGCCCAGTGCGAGCGCTGCCGGCTAGCAGCCGCCGGCGACCGCGGGCAGGATGCTGACGGTGTCGCCGTCGGCGACCTCGGTCTCGAGCGAGCCCAGGTAGCGCACGTCCTCGTCGTTGACGTAGACGTTGATGAACCGGTGCAGGCCGCCGTCGTCGGAGATCACGTTCTTCGTGATGCCGGGGTACTGGGTCTCGAGGTTGTCGAGGACCTCGGACAGGGTGGCGCCGTCGGCGCCCACCTTCGCTTCTCCGCCGGCGTGCTTGCGGAGGATCGTGGGGAGTTTCACGGTCACGGCCATGGTCGGTTGGTCTCCTGTTGGTCGGTCAGTCCTGCGCGGGGACGCCGCAGAACAGTTCGTAGTCGATCAGCTCGGTGATGGATGGGTCCTTGCCGCAGACCGGACAGTCCGCATCCCAGCGGATCTTCACTTCCTGGAAGTCCATGTGCAGGGCGTCGTACAGCAGCAGCCGGCCCACCAGCGAGTCGCCCTCGCCGGTGATGAGCTTGATCGCCTCGGTGGCCTGGATCGCCCCGATCACGCCGGGGAGCACGCCGAACACGCCGCCCTCGGCGCAGCTCGGCACCGTGCCCGGAGGCGGCGGCGACGGGAACAGGCACCGGTAGCACGGCGCGTCCTGGCCCGGCATGAACACGGTGGCCTGGCCCTCGAACTGGTAGATCGAGCCGTACACCAACGGCTTGCCCAGGAACTGCGTGGCGTCGTTCACCAGGTAGCGCACCGGGAAGTTGTCGGTGCCGTCGATCACGACGTCGTAGCGGCTCCATGATCTCCATGACGTTGTCGGCGTTCAGCAGCGTGTCGTGGCCGATGATCTCGATCGTGGGGTTGAGCGCGCGCAGGTGCTCGAGCGCGGATTCCACCTTGGGGCGGTCGACGTCGGCGTCGGTGTGCAGGATCTGGCGCTGCAGGTTCGACGTGTCGACCTTGTCGAAGTCGACGATGCCGATCGTGCCGATGCCGGCGGCGGCCAGGTACAGCAGGATGGGCGAACCCAGTCCCCCGGCGCCGATCACCAGCACCTTGCTGTCCAGCAACTTGCGCTGACCCGCCCCGCCCACGTTCGGCAGGATGATGTGGCGCGAGTAGCGCTGGACCTGATCCTCGGTGAACGCCGAGTCCGGTCATGTGATGCTCAACTCCTCTTCGGTGACCTCGCCGTCGATGATCCAGAACGACCTCGCGACCGGTTCCTCGCGGTCGGCGAGCGACAGCAGGACGTAGCGGGCCTCCGGGTAGAACGCCAGGCGGATGTCGGTCTCGGACGGATAGGCCTCGCTGTGGGTGTGCGAGTGGTAGATCGCCCACAGGTCCCAGCCCTGGTCGTCGAGCTCGTCGAACACCCGCAGCTGCTCCTTGCCGTCCAACCGGTAGGTCACCGGCGAGGCGTCGGCGTTCGTCATGGGGAACACCTTGACCGGCACGCCGTCGGCGGCCGCGATCACGCCGCAGCACTCGTTCGGGAACTCGCGGAGCCCCTGCTCCACGATCTCCTTGTAGAGGACGCCGTCCAACTGGCTCAATCCGTGCTCCCGTGGTGGTCGCTCAGGACGGCGCCGATCACGCCGCCGTTGCAGGTGCAAATGCTACCAGTGGGGTCGGGTATTCCCGCGAGCGGAAGACGCGGTGAACGGCCGGGTCGTCAGCTCGGGAGGATGACGGCGCCGGAGGCGGGATCGACCTCGATCGGGATGGACGGGAGCGGTGTCGACGTCGGACCGGCCAGGACCTCGGCGTGCTGGGCCGGGTCGTACTCGGCGCCGTGGCAGGGGCAGAACAGCACCTCGTTGTTGGCGTCGTAGCCCACCAGGCAGCCGGCGTGCGTGCAGACCCGGCTGTAGGCCACCACCTGGTCGTCGGCGAGCCGCACCAGCACGGCCGGACCGACCCCGGGCGCGTCGAAACCGACCGCGCGGCCCACCGGGAGGCGGTCCAGCGTGGTGAGCGTGCGCCCAGCCGGTGGGGCGGCGGTCGGCGTCGTGGGTGCGGGCGCCGATGGCGAGGACGGCGTCGGGGCGACCGAGATGCCGGGCCCGGCCCGGTGACGCCCGCTGCCGTCAGGCCCGTATCACGGGCGATCGGACCCGCGAGCGAACGGCGGCGAGCGCCACACCGAGGGTCGCGCCGCCGATGAGTCCCGGCCCGCAGGAAGGTTCGCCGGTCCAGCCCGTCCGCGAGCGCACCCAGGCTGGGCAAGCGGCCCCGGGAGCGTCGGGCCGCGAGCTCCCACACGCCGACGCCGAACGCCAGCCACATCACGCAGTACGCCGAGTCCGAGCCCAGGAAGAACGGATGCACGTGCCAGGTCGCCGACAGGAAGAGCGTCAGGTTGATCAGGAAGCCCACCACCGCGGCGAGCACCATGAAGGCGCCCACCAACACGGCCAACCCCACGGCGATCTCGGTCAGGGCGATCGCCACGCCCGTGACCACCGGCGCGTGCCCGAGCACACGGAGCAACGGCCCCGCAGGGGTACCGGTCGCGAACCCGCGGAGCTGGGTGCCCACGAAGTCCGGACTCCCCTGGCGCAGGAAGTTCGGATCGAGGAACTTCTGCGCGCCCGCGAACACGAACGTGCCGCCGAGGAACGCCCTCAGGATGCGGAGCGGCCACGACATCTGCCGCCATCCGTCGACGAACGAAGGTCTCGGGTCGGGAGCCCGAGGCGGATCCAGATCAGGTCGCCCGGGCCTGCTGACCGCCGTTCGCGTGTGGGCTCCCATGCCCGGCGTACGCCGCGACAGGGACCACCGTTCACGAGATGACGCCGACCCAACAGAAGCTTTGCCTGGTCTTAACGCTGCGTTGCGTCCGCGATCCTGCCACGGACCTCGATGGCCCCGCCGGCCCTCGGTCACGAGCCCGATCTCGGCATGGGACACATCGAGTTCGGCCAGCGATTCCCGCAGCGCCGTGGCGTCGGGGGCGGCGATCAGCAAGCCGCCGCTGGTCTGCGCATCGGCCAGCACGTACTGCTCGGGCAGCGTGCACGCTCCCCAGTCCGTGGTGGGGGTCACGGAGGCGTGGTTCCGCTTGGTCCCGCCGGCCACCACATCGCGCTGGGCCAGGTCCAGCACGCCGGGCAGCAGGGGCACGGCGCCGGCGTCGAGGGTCGCCGCCACGCCCGAGGCCCGCAGCATCTTCGACAGGTGGCCCATGAGCCCGAAGCCCGTGACGTCGGTCGCGGCGCGGACCCCGACCCGGATCATGGCCGCCGCCGCGTCGGCGTTGAGGGTGGTCATGGTGTCCAGCGCCACCTGCAGTTGCTCGTCGGTGGCCACCCCGCGCTTGGCCGCCGTCGAGATCATCCCCAGCCCCAACGGCTTCGTGAGGAACACCGTGTCGCCGGGTTGCGCGCCGGCGTTCGTCGTCATCTGGGCGGGATCCACCGAGCCGAGCACGACCATGCCGAACTTGGGCTCGGGGTCGGTGATGGAGTGGCCCCCGAGGACCGCGACGCCGGCGTTCGTGGCGGCATCGACGCCGCCCTGCAGCACGCTGGACAGCATGCCCAGGGGCAGGTCGTCGACCGGCCACGCGACGATGTTCAAGGCCAGGAACGGCGTGCCGCCCATCGCGTACACGTCCGACATCGCGTTCGTGGCCGCGATGCGGCCCCAGTCGTACGGGTCGTCCACGATCGGGGTGAAGAAGTCGAGGGTGGCGATGATGGCCCGGTCCTCGTCCAGCGCCCAGACCGCGGCGTCGTCGCCCGTGTCGACGCCCACCAGCACCTCCGGCGGCACCCCCGGAAGCTGCAACGACCCCATGACCTCGAGCAGCTGGTCGGGGCCGAGCTTGCAGCCGCATCCGGCACCGTGGCTGAACGAGGTGAGTCGGCGTTCCTCCTGCATGTCGTCAAGCATACGGATGGTGGGAGACTCCGCCGATGGAGACCGCGGTCGTGGGCCACACCGAATGGATCACGTTCGCCGACGTGGACGCCGTGCCACCGGCCGGTGGCATCGCCCACACGACCGACGAATGGGAAACGCCGGGAGGCGGCGGTGCCGTCGCCGCGGTGCAGCTCGCGAAGCTGTCCGGCTCGGCGACGTTCTTCACCGCGACCGGCGACGACGACATCGGCACCCGAACCCAGCGGGAGTTGACATCGATGGGCGTCGACGTTCGCGCCGCCACGCGCCGCGACACCCGGAGCCGGCGCGCGCTCACCCTGATCGACCCTGCCGGCGAACGCACGATCGTCACGCTGGGCGACCGGCTGGCCCCGGCGGCGGCCGACCCGCTGGGTTGGGACGACCTCGGCACGACGGACACGGTCTACGTCACCGCCGGCGACCCGGGAGCACTGGCCCACGCGCGCAGGGCCTCGTGCATGGTGGTGACGAGCCGGATCCTCCGCGAGCTGCTCGCCACCGACGTCGTCCCCGACGTCCTGGTGGGCAGCGCGCGGGACCCGAACGAGGCCGTCCGGACCGATCTCCTGCCGTGGCGTCCCCGCCTGATCGTGCGCACCGAGGGCGTGCGCGGTGGCACGTTCGAGACCGCCGACGGCATCACGCACCGCTGGGAGCCCGCCCCGGTCACACCGGGGGGCGACACCTATGGTGCGGGCGACTCGTTCGCGGCGGGCCTCACGTTCGCGCTGGGACAGGGCCGAGAGCCGGCCGACGCCGTGGGGTTCGCCGCACGCTGCGGTGCCGCGTGCGCGAGCGGCCGGGGACCGTACGCCGGTCAGCTGACTGCGGCCGACCACTAGCTCGGGCGATACTCCCATCCGTGGACATCGCCGGGTTCCTTCGCCGCTACCCACCGTTCGACGAACTCGACGAGGACGGCCTGGCGCGGCTCGCGCGCTCGGTGGAGATCGAGCACTTCCCCGCCGACTCGGTGATCCTGCAGCAGGGCGGCGACCCCGCGCAGGCGCTCTACGTCGTGCGCAAGGGGGCGGTCGAGCTGCTCGATGACGGCATGCTCCTGGATCAGCTCGTCGAGGGCGAGGTGTTCGGGCAGTTCTCGCTGCTCGCCGACGAGTCCCCCACGCTGACGGTTCGCGCCCAGGAGGACACGCTCTGCTACCTGGTGCCTCCCGAGACCGCCGACCCCCTGCTCGGGTCGAGGTCGGGCGTCTCGTTCGTCATCGGGAGCATGCGCCGCCGGATCACCTCGGCGGCGGAGTCCTCGGCCGGCGCCGCCGACCCCCGGCTCACCCCCGTGGGATCGCTGGTGCGCCGCGAACCGGTCACCGCGGACCCCACGATGCCCGTCGCCGAGGCCGCCGCACGGATGGCCGACGAACGGGTGTCCTCGCTGCTGATCCCCACGCCCGACGGGTGGGGCATCGTGACCGACCGCGACCTCCGCACGCGTCTGGTGGCGGCGGGCGCCGATCCCTCGATCCCGGTCGTCGAGATCGCGACGTTCCCCGTCCGCACGATCGACCGCGACACGCTCGCCGGTGCCGCCCTGCTCGGGATGTTCGCCGACGGGATCCACCACTATCCGGTCACCGAGCCCGGCGGACGCATCGTGGGCGTGGTCACCGACACCGACCTGATGGGCATCGGGCGGCACACGCCGTTCGCGGTGCGCAGCGCGATCGAGCGCGCGCGCACCGCCCAGGAGGTGGCGGCGGCGGGCCGCGAGCTGCCGGCGCTCGTCGCGGCGATGGTGGACGCGCGCACCGACCCGATCGACGTCGGGCGGGTGGTGGCGCTGGTGGTCGACGCGATGACCGTCCGGCTGCTCCACCTGGCGATCGAGCGCCAAGGGGACCCGCCGTGCGCGTGGGCCTGGCTCGCGCTGGGGAGCGCGGCCCGGCACGAACAGGCGCTGCACACGGACCAGGATCATGCGCTCGCCTTCGATCCGATCCCCGGCCAGCCCGACGCCGATCCGTACTTCGCCGAGCTGGCCGAGTTCGTCACGGCCGGCCTCGAAGCGGCGGGCATCCCCCGATGCACCGGCGACGCCATGGCGACCCACCCGACGCTGCGGCGACCGATCGACGAGTTCGTCGAGCACTTCGCGGACTGGATGGACCACCCCAACCCGAAGGCCACGGTGTTGTCCTCGATCGAGTACGACTTCCGGCAGGTCGCCGGCCCGCTCGACGCCGAACCCACGCTGGACGACGCCGTGCGCCGGGCGCGGCACAAGCCTGAGTTCCTCCGGATGCTGTCGCGGCGGGCGCTCGACCTGAAGCCGCCGACCGGGTTCGTGCGCAACCTGGTGGTGGAGGCCAAGGGCGAGCACGCCGGACGGCTCGACATCAAACACGGCGGGATCACGATCGTGACCAACCTCGCGCGCACGTGGGCGGTCCGCGCCGGTACCACGCAGAAGGGAACCCTCGCCCGCCTGGATGCCGCCACGCACGCCGCGCAGGACCCGCTCGACACCGACGTCGCGAGGGAGCTGTCCGAGGCCTTCCACTTCCTGTGGGAGATCCGGCTCCGGCATCAAGCCGAGCAGGTGGCAGCGGGCCAGGTCGCCCGACGACTACGTCGATCCGGCGTCGCTGGGACCGTTCTCCCGCAGCGGTCTGAAGGAAGCGTTCCGGGTGATCGCGCGTGCGCAGCGCCTGTTGGCGAGCGAAGAGGGCATCCGTCCGTCCTGACGCGGGTCAGCACCGTCGATCAGAGCGCCAGGTCGGTCCCCATGGCGTGGAAGCCGCCGTCCACGTGCACGACCTCGCCGGTGATGCCGGCGGCCATGTCGGACAACAGGAACGCCACCGCGTTGCCGACCGGCGTGGGATCGGTGAGGTCCCAGCCGAGCGGCGCACGTCGGCCCCACGCCTCCGAGATCTGGTCGAACCCGGGGATGCCCTTGCCCGCCATCGTCTTGAGCGGCCCCGCCGAGACCGTGTTGACCCGGATCTGCTTGGGGCCGAGGTCGCGCGCGAGGTAGCGCGACACGCCTTCGAGCGCCGCCTTCGCCACGCCCATCCAGTCGTAGATCGGCCAGGCCACCTGCCCGTCGAAGTCCAGCGACACGATCGCGCCGCCCTCGGACTCCATCAACGGCAGCATCCCCGTGGCCAACGCCTTCAACGAGAACGCGCTCGTCTTGATCGCGGTCGCCACGCTGTCCCACTCCGTGTTGAGGAAGTTCCCACCCAGCGCGTCCTGCGGCGCGAACGCGATCGCGTGCAGGAACCCGTCGAGCCGGCCCCACCGGCCGCGCAGTTCCTCGCAGACGGCGGCGATCTGGTCCGGTTCGTTGATGTCCATCTCGAGCACGTCGGGCGTGGTGGGCAGCCGCTTGGCCGTCTTCTCGGTGAGGCTCACCGTCCGCCCGAAGTTGGTGAGCACGATCTCGGCGCCCTGCTCCTGAGCGGCGCGAGCCGCCGCGAACGCGATCGACTGCGGCGTGAGCACGCCGGTGATGAGCAGCTTCTTGTCCTCGAGCAGCACGCCCGATCCTCCTAGGCGCCGGCTCGGCGACCGGAGGCGCAGGACCGGGCTGGGCGGACTTGAACCTCCAGCTCACCTTGCCGGCGTCGTCCGTCTGTACGACCTCGACCGTGAACGTGGCGCCCGACTCCTCAGTGGCGGTGCACTCGAACGTGGTGCCGGCCTCCACCTTGACGTCGTCTGGGGCAGTCGACGCCGGTGATCGTGCTCCCGGTCTCCGCCTCGATCTGTTCCTGCAGCTGGGGTTCGAGGCCTTCTGTGTCCAGCTTCTTCGAGCAGGCTCCAGCCGCGACGACGAGCGCCGCGACGGCGAACAGTCGAACGGTCCGTGAGGCCATGGGGTGGAGGTCCTCCTCGAAGGTGTGTGGCTGCGCGGGTCCTGGGGAGCCTATCGGCGGCCCGAGCGCAGGGCAAACAGACCGATAGGCTCACCCGGTGACGATGCGCGCCGTCAGCTTCGGCCAGCGACCGGACCTGGACGAACGCTGGGACGAGACCGTCGGCCCGGCCTGGCCCGAGTTCCTGCTGCACGGCAGCACGGTCAACCAGCACTGGCATCATCTCTTCGACGATCATCCAGCGTTCCAGCTGTACCTGATCGACGAGACCACCGACGAGGTCCTGGGTGTGGCCAACACCCTCCCGTTCGCGTGGGACGGCGAGATCGAACACCTTCCGGGTGGGGTCGACGACGTCATCGTCCTGGCCGTCGCCCAGCACGCCGAGGGGATCGAGCCCACCACCCTGTCGGCGATGCAGGCGGTGGTGACTCCAGGGAACCGCGGACGGGGCCTGGCCGGCGTGCTGCTGCACGAGATGCGCCGCCTCGCGGCTGACGCCGGGTTCGCCGATCTCGTCGCCCCGGTCCGGCCGAACTGGAAGGCACGCTATCCGCTCACCCCGTTCGAGCGGTACTGCGCATGGACCCGTGAGGACGGGTTGCCGTACGACCCGTGGCTGCGCACCCACGTGCGAGCCGGCGCGAGGTTCGCGGTGCCGGCGATGGCCTCGCAACGGGTCGACGGCACGATCGCCGAGTGGGAGACCTGGACGGGCCTCACGTTCCCCGACAGCGGCGACTACGTGGTGGACGGCGCGCTCATCCCGGTCTCGATCGATCGCGACGCCGATCGAGGCACGATCGTTGAACCGAACTACTGGATGCGTCACCCGATCCGCTGAAGGGCCGACCACTGGTCCTCGGTGACGTAGGGCCACGTGTAGGTACTGGCGCCGATCACCTCGCGTTCTCGGACGGCGCGCGAGAAGGCCAGCGCCTCGGAGGCGCTCTCGTCGCGGGCGAGCCCGCCGATCACGTGGATCGGGACCTGATCGCTGCCCACCCGATCGCGGATCTCATCGATGCACCCCGTCACGTAGTCGATGGTCTCCGCCGGTCCGTGCGCGCGGAACGTGAAGTAGGTCATGGGCAGGATCGCGTCGTAGGTGAGCGCGAGCTCGTGCCACGGGAAGCCGGGCCAGTACGCGAGATCGTCCCGCAGCCGGAGCGGTGAGGGCACGATGGCGCCCAGCGGGTACCGGTCCCCCGCCTCGGCGCGCAGCTCCGACGAGAGCCGCACCAGCCGCTCGGTCCGCCTCACGGGGTCGTGCACCGCGTCGGACTCGATGTCGAGCGCGAACCCGTCGAACCGGTCGCCGCGCGGCGTGGTGTAGTCGAGCACGTCGCGGACCCGCGCCCGGTCCTCCACCAGGTCGGTGAGATGCGGCAGGTACCAGGCCACGACCCGCATCCCCTCGTCGTGCGCGGCATCGAGGAAGGCGGCGGTCGCCTCGGGGAACACGAACGCGGACGAGCGGGCGGCGTTGGACGACTGCAGGTACAGCGTGCGCACCCCGCGCGCCGACATGTCGGCCGCCGCAGCGGCGGGATCGGCCCACGCCGGTTCGTCGTAGATGTCGACCCACACCCCGAGGCCTTGGAACGGCGCCGTCGAGGGATCGGCACGCACCAGCGGACGTGGCGCGGCGTCGCCGCTGCCGCGGGGCCACGCCAGCGTCGCCAGCACGAGACCGGCCAGCACGACCACGGCCGCCACGGCCACGAGCTTGGGGGGGAAGGAGCGAACCGCCATGTCCCCTCAGCGTAGCCATGGTTCGCGCGGACGCGTCCCGGCCCCGTACCATGCCCGGGTCATGGACCTGGGCCTCACCGACGCCGTCGCCATCGTCACCGCCTCTTCCAAGGGGCTCGGACTGGGAACCGCGAAGGCGCTGTCGGCGGAGGGGGCGAAGGTGGTCCTGTGCGCCCGCGACGAGGCGCGGCTGCAGGCGGCGGCGGACGCCCTGCCGGGCGAGACGCTCGCCGTGGCCGCCGACGTCACCGACCCCGCCACGCCGGCGCGACTGGTCGATGCCGCGCTGGAACGCTTCGGAGCGCTGCACGTGGTGGTCGCCAACGCCGGTGGTCCCCCTCAGGCACGGGCGCTCGAGACCGATGACGAGGGCATGCTGGCCGCGGTCAACGCGAACATGCTGACGTCGATCCGTCTGGTGGACGCCGCGGTCCCCCACCTCCGCGCGGCCGGCTGGGGGCGCATCTGCCTGATCACCTCGAACGCCGTGAAGCAGCCCATCCCCACGCTCGCCTACTCGAACGCCTCGCGCGCCGGCCTGTGGGCGTGGGCGAAGACCGCCGCCCAGGACCTGATCGATGACGGCATCACGCTGAACCTCGCGTGCCCGGGCCTGCACGCCACCGACCGGGTCACCGAGCTGGGCCACACCGGCCGCCTGGGCGACCCCGACGAGTTCGGCAAGGTGGTGACCTTCCTGTGCTCGAGGCCCGCGGGCTTCGTCAGCGGGGCGGCGCTCCAGGTGGACGGCGCAGGGACCCTGGGCCTGTTGTGACCGCTGCTCGCCCGCTGACACGGAAGGACCAGGAGTGAACGACACCGAACGCGCCCGCGACCTCGCCGATCGCTACTGGGTGCAGCTGCTCGAGCTCGAACCCACCCTGGGCACGGAGGCCGGCGACGAACGGTTCGACGACCGTCTCGGCGATCCCAGCGAGGCGGGTCGGGCCGACGCCGAGGCCGTGCACCGTGGAGCGCTCGCAGAACTGGTCACGATCGACCGGACGGCGGTCGAGCCCACGCAGCGGAGCACCATCGACGTGATGGAGGCGATCGCCACCCGGTTCCTCGCTGATCTGGAACACCGCATGGATCTGCTCCACGTCGCCAACCACTTCTGGGGGCCGGCGCAGTTGCTGGGTGAGGTGAGCTCGCTGCAACGCACGGACACGCCCGAGCGGCTCGATCGGTTCGACGCGCGGCTGCGGGCCTTCGGTCCGTACCTGGACGCCTACGCGGAGGTGGCGCGTGAAGGGGTGGCCTCCGGCGTCACCTCCCCGGCGCTGGTGGTCGATCGCAGCATGGCCCAGATCGAACGGATCCTGGCCCTCGACGCCGAGCACTCCCCCGCCCTGGCGGCGGCGCCCGACGATCCCGTCGCCCAGGAGCGGATCCTCGAGGCGGTCCGCGAGGTCGTGAACCCCGCCTACGCCGGGTTCCTGGAGGTCCTGCGCGAGTACCGCCCGCACGCCACCGAGTCGGTGGGACTGTCGGCGCTCGCCGACGGCGACGCGCGCTACGCGTCCCAGGTGTTGGCATGGACCACGTTGCCGCTGGATCCGGCCGAGGTGCACCAGCTGGGGCTGGACCGGTTCGAGGCGATCCAAGCCGAGCGCCGCGACATCGCCGCCGGGCTCGGGTTCGACGACCCCGCCTCGGCGATCGCGGCGCGCACCGCCTCGGGCGAGAACACGGCCGCCTCCCCCGAGGCGTTGGTGCAGCTGGCGGAATCGCAGGTGGCCCGCAGCTGGGAGGCCGCGCCGGCGTGGTTCGGCACGCTGCCGAGCGCCAACTGCCAGGTGCGCCGCGTGGAACCGTTCCGGGAGGCCGACATGGCGTGGGCCTTCTACAACGCTCCCACCGAGGACGGCTCCCGGCCGGGGCAGTACTACATCAACACCTACGAGCTGGAGGAACGAGCGATCCACCAGCTCGCCAGCGTCACGTATCACGAGTCCAACCCCGGCCACCATTTCCAGATCGCCCTCGAACAGGAGATCGCGGGGCGACCCGCGTTGCTGCGGTTCGGAGGCGGGCTCGCCGGCAGCGCGTTCTGCGAGGGGTGGGGCCTGTACAGCGAGCGCCTCGCCGACGAGATGGGGCTCTACGTCGATGAGTGGGAGCGCCTGGGGATGCTCGACAACCAGGCCCACCGGGCGGCGCGGCTCATCACCGACACGGGGATCCACGCGCTGGGCTGGTCCCGCGACGATGCGGTGGCGACGCTGCGCCAGTCGGGGCTGCCGCAGACCGACGCCGAGATCGAAGCCGACCGGTACGTCGCGATCCCGGGCCAGGCGCTGTCCTACATGGTCGGCATGATCGAGATCGAACAGGCTCGGGCGCGGGCGGCGACGCGCGAGGGTGCCTCGTTCGTGCTGCGCGATTTCCACGACCGCGTGCTGGCGCTCGGCCAGATCCCCCTGCCGGCGTTCCGCCGCGAGATGGCATGAGCCCGGGCCGCTAGGCTCTCGTCGGCACCGTCATCGAGCAGGAGGTCCCCGCATGGATGTCGAGATCACGTTCAGCCCCGCGTTCGCGCTCGCCGAGATCCGGATCGCGCCGGGGAGCGAGGTCAAGGCCGAGGCCGGCGGCATGACCAGCATGTCGGGCGGCGTCGAGATCGAGACCAAGGTGACGGGCGGGATCATGTCGGGCCTGAAGCGCTCGGTGCTCGGCGGCGAGAGCTTCTTCATCAACACGTTCAGCGCGCCCGAGGGCGGGACCCTCACGGTCTCCCCCACGCTGCCCGGCGACATCGTGCACATGCCGCTGAACGGCACCGAGACGATGATGGTGCAGTCGGGGTCCTGGCTCGCCTCCGACACCACGGTCGACATCGACACGAAATGGGGCGGGGCGAAGACGTTCTTCTCGGGCGAGGGCCTGTTCCTGCTCAAGTGCACCGGTCAGGGCGACATGCTGGTCTCGAGCTACGGCGCCATCGTGGACAAGACCCTGCAGGCCGGCGAGGTCTACAAGATCGACACCGGTCACATCGTCGCCTTCGAAGAGGGCATCGGCTACCAGGTCAACAAGGTGGGCGGCTGGAAGTCCACCTTGCTGTCGGGCGAAGGCCTGGTGGCGACGTTCACCGGGCCCGGGAAGCTCTGGATGCAGACCCGCAGCCCGAGCGATCTCGTCCACTGGCTGATCCCGCAGCTGCCGAACAAGAGCAACTGAGGCTCACGCAGCGGCGCGCCAGGCGTCCTTCAGCTTCACGCGCGCGCCCGTGCGCAGGATCGCGCCGGCGTACAGGCGCCCCGACAGCGGGATCGTGATCGCGGTCGAGATCAGCAGCGCCGCGATCGAGGCCACGATCTGCGGGGGCGTGGCCGAGCCCAGCACGATGCGCACCGGCATCGCCAGCGCCGAGGAGAACGGCAGGATCGAGGCCACCACCGACAGCGTGGAGTCCGGGTTCTCCAGCGCGCCGATCGAGATGAAGAACGACGCGAAGATCAACAGGTTGATCGGCACCATCGCGTTCTGCAGCTCCTCCATGCGCGAGACGAGCGAGCCCGAGACCGCGAACAGCCCCGCGTAGAACGCGAACCCCATCACGAACCACGTCAGGACGATGAGCGCGGTGCCGATCGCCGTGGCGGGCAGGTCGATCGCCCCGGTGATCAGCGAGAGACCGATCGCGAACGCCGCGATGAACACCAGTTGGCAGATGCCCAGTGCACCGATCCCCGCGATCTTGCCGGTGAGCAACTGCCGCGGCCGGATCGCCGACAACAGCACCTCGACCACCCGGGAGGATTTCTCTTCAAGCACCCCGGTGGCCACCCACACCCCGTAGCCGAACAGCTGCCCGTAGGCCAGCAGCACGCCGATGAACGCGATGCCGGCGTTCTCATCGCGGTTGCTCATCGACGGGTTCGAGGGTCCGGATCTGGATCGCGGGTTGGTTCAGCACCTCGTCGATCGTCGAAGCCGGCACCTGGGCATCGGCGAGCGCCGCTTGGATACGTCCCCGGACCAGGGCGTCCTGGACGACCTGGGCGAGCTCCGGCGGCACCGAGGTGCGACCTTCCAGGTCGTCACCGTGGACGAGCGCGGCGTCGATCTCGCCGTCGCGCAGCGCCTGCTCGGCCGCCGCGACATCGTCGTACGCGACGGTCGTGACCTCAACGCGGCGCCGCTCCCCGGCAGTCTCGAAGTCGGCGGCGTCGGCGACGGCCTGCGCGCCCGGCCCCGCCAGCCCCAGTCGGAACGAGGACGCTTCGTCCCCGGAGAACGCGCCCAGGAGGATGAAGATCGACAGCACGATGAGCGTGATCGCCGTGGAGATCACGAACCCTCGGTCGCGCAACCGCACCCAGAAGTCGCGCCTGGCCACCACCAGCCACATCCCCCGGTCGGTGGTGCGCACGTCGCTCCGCGGTTCGCTCACGCGCCCACCACCTCGCGGAAGAGCTCGGCGAGGCCGGGGCGCACGCGCGAGAAGTGGGTCACGTCGCCGGAGGCCCGCGCGAGATCCAGCACGCGCTGCTCGTCGACCCCGTCTTCGAGCAGGAGCACCACACCGCCGGCAACCTCGGATTCCAGGGCCACGCCCGGGACCGACTCGAACCATCCCTCGGGCGCGCCGGCGATCTCGATCCGCAGCAGGCGGCGTTCGCGGCTGGCTCGCAGCTCGTCGATCGACCCGTGCGCCACGATCCGCCCGCCGTCGATCAGCACGACGGCGTCGCACAACCGCTCGACCAGCTCGAGCTGGTGGCTGGAGAACACCACCGGGACGCCGTGGTTCACGGTCTGGCGTCGCAGCACCCCGGCCAGGACGTCCACCCCCACCGGGTCCAAGCCCGAGAACGGCTCGTCCAGCACCAGCACGTCGGGCTCGTGCACGAGCGCCGCCGCGAGCTGCACCCGCTGCTGATTGCCCAGGGACAGGCTCTCCACCCGGTCGTCGGCGCGCCCGTCGACGCCGAGGACCTCCATCGTCTCGCGCGCCTGCCGGTGCGCGTCGGTGGCCGAGAGTCCGTGCAACCGCGCGAGGTAGACCAGCTGTTCCTGCACCCGCATCTTGGGATAGAGGCCGCGCTCCTCCGGCATGTAGCCGAACCGGCGCCGGGTGACGGCCTCGACCGGTTGCCCGCGCCACCGGACCTGCCCCTCGTCCGGTTCCAGCACGCCCAGCACGATGCGCATCGCGGTGGTCTTGCCGGCGCCGTTGGGCCCCACGAACCCCACGATCGAGCCCTCGGGCACCGAGAACGAGACACCGTCCAGCGCGACGACGTCGCCGAAACGGCGACGCAGGTCGATCAGCTCGAGCACGGCGGGGTCGGGTCGGGCATGGCTTCCAGCATAGGTTTGGCAGCATAGGGTCGCTGACGTCGTTGGCACGCAGGCGATCGGGCGTTCCAGTCCCGGGACCTTCCGGCCGATACCAAACCCGATGGGATCGAACGCGGCCACCGAGCTCCCCGACCTCGACCTCGACGACGAGCTCGTCGAGGCGGACGCAACCGCTGAGACCGGCGAGCCGGCGCCGAGCCCGGTGGTCGTGCTGTACTTCGACCTCGCCGGGTTGCCCGGCTGGGGCTCGGAAGCCCAACCCAGCGACCCCGACACCAGCACGATCCTGGAGCGCTACCTGGGGCCCCTCGCCGCCGAGATCCGGCTCGTTCAGGGCTACACCGCGCTGGCGATGGTGCACGACGCCCACGCCGCGATCCTGGCCACGATGGATCTGTTGGGCGAGGCGGCACGCTCGAGCGGCAGCGCCACGGCCGGGGCCCACATCACGCAGGACGCGCTCGAAGACGTCGGACCCGCCTCGAGGGCCGCGCGGACGGCGGCGGCGCTGGCCGGCCTCGCGGAAGCGGACCGGCTCTTGGTGACGGCCGACGTGATCGGTGCGCTGAGGCCCGCCGACGGCTCGACGCTGTCGTTCGACACGGGCTCGCCCGCCGACGTGGACGGGGTACGGCTCAGCACCTACGTGGTGCGGCGGCGCTGAGCGCGCGGTTCAGCTGCTGATCCCGATCGCACGGCCGATCCAGTCGGGGCGGTCGAGGGCATCGAGCAGGGCAAGCGCCAGGTCGCCGCGAGCGATCGTCGGGCCGGGGGGCGGCGCCTCCACCTTGGCCACGAAACTCCCGGTGGCGCCGTCGTCACGCAGCAGCTCGGGAGCCAGCGCGGTCCAGTCCAACGCGCTGTCCCGGAGGATCGCGAGGTTCCGGCGATGCTCGGCGCCCACTTCGGCGAACTCCCCCGTGAGCTCGTCGTCGGAGAACACCACGACGTTCGAGGCGATCACCAGCCGTTGCGGGCCCGCGTCGGTCATCACCGCGACGATGGCACCGATCGCCTCGGACACCTCGGTCTCGGTGACGCCGGCGATGGGGCCGATCGCCGAGATCACCGCCTCCGGCCGGGCCTGGGCCAGCGCCGCCGCGATCGCGGCGGGGTCGCGCGGGTCGCCGAAGGCGACCCGCGCCTCGGCCACCGGCGCGGGATCGGACCCCTCACGCAGGAACGCGGTCACCTCGTGACCGCGTTCCATGGCCAGCGCGACCAGCAACCGGCCGGTCCGTCCCGTGGCTCCGAACACCGTGATCCGCACGGGCGGCACTGTACCTAGGCGGCGTCGGGGCGCGCGACCTCCGCCTCGTTGCGCGCGCCCAGCGCGACGGCCAGGACCTGACCGATGTCCTCGGCCACGTGGAAGGTCATCTGTTCGCGCACCTGCTCGGGCACGTCGTCCAGGTCACCTTCGTTGCGCTTGGGCAGGATCACCTCGGTGAGCCCGGCCCGGTGGGCGGCCAGCACCTTCTGCTTCAGCCCGCCGATCGGGAGCACCCGGCCCTGCAACGTGACCTCGCCGGTCATGCCCACCTCCGAGCGCACCGGCGTGTCGGTGAGCAGCGACACCAACGCGGTGGTCATCGTGACACCGGCGCTGGGGCCGTCCTTCGGCACCGCGCCCGCGGGCACGTGCACGTGGAAGCGACCGCGCAGCCGCTGCGGGCTCGATCCCCAGGTCGGCGGCATGCGAGCGCACGTAGCTGAGCGCGATCTGCGCCGACTCCTTCATCACGTCGCCCAACTGGCCGGTGAGGGTCAGCCCGTCCCTCGGCTCGCCGTCGTCCTCGCGGCTCGCCTCGATGAACAGCACGTCGCCGCCCACGCCGGTGACCGCGAGACCGGTCGCCACGCCGGGGACCGCCGTGCGGTCGGCCGCCTCGAAGAAGAACTTCTGGCGTCCCAGGTAGGTGCGGACGTCGTCGGCGTCGATCGTGAGCGGCGTCTCGGCGTCGCCCGCCGCGATCGTGGTGGCCACCTTCCTCAGCGCCTTGCCCAGCTCGCGTTCGAGGTTGCGGACGCCGGCTTCGCGGGTGTAGTCGCCCACGATCACGCGGAGCGCGTCGTCGGTGAACACGACCTCGTCCTCACGCAGGCCGTTGCGCTCGCGCTGGCGCGCCACCAGGTGGTGCTTGGCGATCGCGACCTTCTCCTCCTCGGTGTAGCCGTCGATCCGGATCACTTCCATCCGGTCGAACAGCGGCCCGGGGATCGTCTCGGCGACGTTGGCCGTGGTGATGAACAGCACCTCGGACAGGTCGAGGTCGACGTCGAGGTAGTGATCGCGGAACGTGTGGTTCTGCGCCGGGTCGAGCACCTCCAGGAGCGCGCTCGAGGGGTCGCCGCGCCAGTCGGTGCCCACCTTGTCGATCTCGTCGAGCATCATCACCGGGTTCTTCGAACCGGCGTCCTTCAGGGCGCGGACGATCCGGCCGGGCAGGGCGCCCACGTAGGTGCGCCGGTGCCCGCGGATCTCGGCCTCGTCGTGGATGCCGCCCAGCGACACGCGCACGAACTCGCGTCCGAGGGCGCGCGCCACCGACTCGCCCAACGACGTCTTGCCGACGCCGGGAGGTCCCACCAGGGTGAGGATCGCGCCCGACCCGCGCCCGGTCGCCTCGCCCAGCCCGCGCTCGGCGCGGAGCTTGCGCACCGCCAGGTACTCCAGGATGCGGTCCTTCACGTCCTGCAGGCCCTCGTGGTCGGCGTCGAGCACGGCGCGCGCCTCGGTGATCTCCAGGTTGTCCTCGGTGCGCACGTTCCACGGCACGTCGATCAACCAGTCGAGGTAGGTCCGGATCCAGCCGTACTCGGGCGACTGCTCGGACATGCGCTCCAGGCGGCCCAGTTCCTTCTCCGCCTGCTCCAGGACGTCGGCGGGCATGCCGGCGTCGGCGATCTTCTGGCGGTACTCGCCGACGACGTCCTCCTCGCCGTCCTCGCCGAGCTCCTTGCGGATCGCGCTCATCTGCTCGCGCAGCAGGAACTCGCGCTGGCGCTTCTCCATGCCTTCGCTGACGTCGGTGCGGATCTTGTCCTTCAGCTCCAGGTCGGCCAGCGTGTCCTTGGCCCAGCCCACGACGAGCTCGAGGCGGGCCTCGACCTCGACCGTCTCCAGGATCTCGATCTTCTGCTCGAAGGACAGGTCGGGCGAGTAGCCGGCGGTGTCGGCGATCTGGCCGGGGTCGGCGATCCCCCGGAGGAACTCGGCCACCTGCGGCACGCCGCGCGACTCCACGATGTTCTCGACCACGGCGCGGTACTCGCGGGCGAGCTCCTTGGCGCGGGCGGTGGGCTCGGGCTCCTCGACGGGCTCGGCCTGGACCCACAGGGCCTCGCCGGTGCCGGGCACGCCGACGCCCACGACGGCACGCGCGAGCCCGCGGATCACCAGGGCCTCGACGCCGCTCCGGGTCTGGCCGAGGTCTTCGATCTTGGCGATCGTGCCGACGCGCGCGTAGCGACCGTCCACCTTGGGGACCAGCAGCATCGTGCGCTCGGCGGTGTCGCTCGCGGCCTCGGCGGCGGCGCGAGCTTCGTCGGATTCCAGGGTCAGGGTGACGACCATGCCGGGCAGGACGACCCCGGTGGTGAGGGGCAGCAAGGGCAGGACGTCGATGTCGATGTCGGGCATATCGGAGCCTCTTTCTCGGGTGATCAGGTCGGTTCGACGAGGGTTCCACCTGCCAGAACGGTCGCCCGGCCCGAACCTATTCCCATCGGGTAATGATGATTACAGGGATCTGCATGGGGGGGCGCGGGCGGCCCCGCCGACGGCGGCCCTATGCTGGCGCGATGGCCCAGGCATCGGAGGCGCGCGCCTTCCACGAGGAGCTCTCGACCAGGGTCGATGCGCGCCTGTTCGGCATGCGGGAGCCACTGAAACTGGTGCTGATCGGCATCCTCACCGGGTCGCACGTCCTGATCGACGACGTGCCGGGCGTGGGCAAGACCACCCTGGTGCGCATGCTGGCCGGCATGCTCGACCTGTCGTTCCAGCGGGTGCAGTTCACCCCCGACCTGATGCCCACCGACATCACCGGCACCAGCGTGCTGAACCTGCGCACCAACGATTTCGAGTTCCGGCCCGGCCCGCTCTTCGCCCAGGTGCTGCTGGCCGACGAGATCAACCGCGCCACCCCGAAGACCCAGGCGGCGCTCCTGGAGGCGATGCAGGAGGGCCAGGTGACGGTGGACGGCACCACCTACCCGCTGCCGCAGCCCTTCTTCGTGCTCGCGACCCAGAACCCGGTCGAGCTCGAGGGCACGTTCCCGCTGCCGGAGGCCCAGCTCGACCGGTTCCTGTTGCGGGTTCGCCTGGGCTATCCCGAGCCGGCCGACGAGGAGCGGATCCTCGACGGGACGCGCAGCCGGGAGGTCGACGCCGCGCCGCTCGCCGACGCACCGTCGCTCGCCGCGCTCCGCGATCAGGTCGCCACCGTGCGCATGGAGCCGCCGGTCCGCCGGTACGTGGTGGCGATCGCGAACGCCTCCCGGGTCCATCCTGAACTGGCCGTCGGCGTCAGTCCTCGCGCGGTGGAGCAGATGGGCGACGCCGCCCGGGCCAACGCCCTGCTGGACGGCCGCGCCTACGTGCTGCCCGACGACGTGAAGACGCTGGTCGACCCCGTGTTCGGCCACCGCATCGTGCCCACGACCGACGCGCGGATCCGCGACCGCACCGCCGAGGAGATCCTGCGCGAGGTGATGGGCTCGGTCCCCGTGCCCACCGAGTCTTCCGAGGGCTGAGCCACGGACACCCGGGAGCGGCGGCGAGCGGCGTTGGGGATCGCGGCGGCCGCCGCCCTGCTCGGCGCCGCCTGGGATGCCGCCGCGCTCCTGGTGTGGGCCGCCGCCGTGGCGGTGCTGGCCGGCGGCCTCCGATGGTGGGTCGGGAGTCTCAGCGCCGGTGTCACGGTGCACGTGGCGTTCGAACCGGCGCGGGTGTTCCTGGGCGAGACCGCGCAGGTGCGGGTCCGGATCGAGAACCGCCGGCGGCTGCCCGTGCCCATCGTCCGGGTGAGCCTCCCGCTGCCCGAAGGCTTGCTCGCCGAATCCGATCCCGCTCCCACGGCGTTCCGCGGTCACCGCCTCCGGCTCTCGCTGGACGCTCGGAGCGAGGCCACGTTCGTGCTGCCGGTCTTCCCCAAGGAACGCGGCGAGTTCTGGCTCGACACCGTCACGGTGGACCTCTCGGACCCGTTCGACCTGGCGCCGGTGCGTCGAGAGGTCCAGGTGCCCACCCCCCTGCTGGCCATGCCGAGGGCGCGGGGCGAAGCCGCCGCGGCGGTGGCACGCGCGTTGCCGTTCGGTCGTCCACGGGCCGGCGCGCGCCTGTTCGAAGATCGCGAGCACTTCGCCGGCGTGCGCGATTACGAACCGGGCGACCCGATGCGCCAGGTGCACTGGCGGGCGTCGGCACACGCAGGAACGCTGCAGACCAAGCGGTTCGAACCCACCCGCTCGGCCGAGGTGCTGCTCGCGATCGACCTGTCCATGGGCGAGCCCTTCTGGCGCGCCGTCGACGGGGACTCGGCCGAAGCGGCGATCGCGTGGACGGCCTCCCTCGCGTTGCGGGCGATCGACGCGGGATGGCGCACGGGCGTGGTGGCCAACACCCATCTCCGACGGGGCCGCGGACCGTTGCGCGTCCGGCCCTCGACCGCGATCGGACACGAAGCCGCCCTGTTCGCGGCGCTGGCCCGGATGCCGAGCCAGCCCACCACCGACCTCGCCCCCGTGCTGCGGGAACTCGGCCGCGGCCTGACGCGGCGCAGCTCGCTGGTCGTGGTGTCGTGGGCGCCGGGGAACGCGCTGCGCCACGAGATGGAGGGGCTGCGTCGGCGGGGCATCGACGTCACCCACGTCGACCCCGGCCGCAGGGACGAAGGCCTGGCTTCATGAAGAGGCATGGCCTCATGAACACGCGTGCTCGCCCGCTGGCGCTGCTGCTCGCCGCGACCGCCGAGGCCGTGGTGATCGCGGTGGTGGTGCATCTGCTGCTCGAAGGCGCCGGCGTGATCGGCGTGGACCTGCCGATGTTCGTGCCGGCGTTCGCGATCGTGTTCGTGGGTGCGTCGCTGGCCACGTGGAGCGTTCGTGGATCCGAGCTCGCCGGCCCGGCCTGCGTCGTCGGCGCGGTGGTCGTCGGCCTGGTGATCGGCTGGGGCACGATGCAGACCACCGTGATCTCGGTGCTCGTGTGCGTCGCCGTGGCCTTCCGCGTCGCGACGCTGGGCCTGCGTGACTGGCGCGAGCCCGACACCGCCTCGTTGTGGGTCGGCGGGGTCGTCGTGGGGCTCGAGGCCCTGGCGTCGGGCAGCATCCAGCGGAGTTGGGGTCCCACGCTCGTCATGGTGATCCCCGTGTTCTTCGCGGCGTCGCTGGCGAGCCGCGCCGTGGTGGTGTGGGCCGACCAGGGGGCGGTGGAAGCGTCGTCGTGGATCCGTCACAGCGGCAGGCTCGCGATCGGACTCGGCGCGGTCGCGCTCGTGGCCGTCCTCACCGCCGGCAGCATCGACCGGCTGGCCAGCTGGGTCGCGCCGGTGGGCCGCGCCGTCGTCGGGGCGCTGGCATGGACGGTGGCCCAGCTCGCCCGTCCGATCTTCTGGGCGTTCGAGCGGGCCGACCTCGACACCCAGGGTGCCGCCGACCTGTTGGAGCGGATCCGTCGCAGCAGCCAGGAGGCCAGCCGCGCCGCCGCCGATCGCGCCGATCCCCACGGGGGCGGTGGTGGGTTCGCCCGCGTCGTGGGGTTCCTGTTCCTGGTGGGGGTCACGGCCGTCGCGATCATGCTCTTCCGCCGGTTCCGGGCGACCCCCTCGCGCGCGATCTCGCCGCTCGATGCTCCCGCCGACGCCTCGGCGACGGTGCTGCCCGCCGACGACCGCCCGCCCGGGAACCACCGAGCCGGGCGGCCCGTCGAGCGCCGTCGGCCGACGCGGTACGGCGCGCCTACGCCGACGCCCTGGATGCCCTCGAAGCCAGGGGCGAGCCGAAGCCGCCGGATGCCACGCCCGCCGAGTTCGCCCGTGAGGTGTCGGCCCGCCATCCCGTCGTGGCCGAGGATTTCGGCGCGCTGACCAGGGCCTACGAGGACGTGCGCTACGGCGCGGCCACCCTCGCGAACGACGCGGTCGAGGCGGTGGAACGCCACCGGCGATCGTTGGTGGCCGCGGTGCGCCGGCTGCCCCCGCCCGCCGAGGCCTGAGCCGCTCAGTCGGGGATCGCGACCCGGGCGACCTCGCTCGACTCCAGCAGCGGCAGCCAGAAGGAGCCGTCGGCCTCAGCCAGGAGCTGGTTCGCGTTGATCGTGCCCTGTTCTCCGATCACCCACGTGCCGGACACCTTGCCGGTGGCGGGGTCGAAGCGCCGCAGCTCCGGGCCCAGGTCGGAGGCGATCCACAGCGCGCCCTGGCTCGCCAGGATGCCGTCGGGATAGTCCCCGACGTCGTTGAACACCTTCTCGACCTTCTCGGTCTCCGGATCGATGCGGGTCAACGTGTTGTAGTCGATCGAGGAGATCCAGAGCGAACCGTCCAGCGCGGCCATCACCTGACCGCCCAGGTCGACGTCGATGGTGGCGGTGACCTTCCCGCTCGCGGGGTCGACGCGCGAGACGCTGGACCCCAGGTAGTTGGACACCCACACGCTGCCGAAGGCCGCGGTGGCGAACCGCGGCTCGTCCTCGACCTTCACGGTGTCCACCATCGTGTCGGTGGCCGGATCGATGCGGCCCACGGCGTCGGACTCCTCGCAGACGACCCAGACCGAACCCGCCGCGAGCGCCAGCCCTTCAGGCGCCTTGCAGACCTCGATCGTGGCGGTGACCTTCGCGCTCGAAGGGTCGATGCGCGAGACGGTGCCGTCCTCGGAGTTGGACACCCAGACCGACCCGCCGGCCGCCAGCACCTCGAGCGGCAGGGCCCCCACCGCGATCGTGTCCGTGACCTTCGACGTGGCGGGGTCGATGCGCGAGACCGACGGTTCGCCGCCGGACTCGAACTCGGAGTTCACGACCCAGATCGCGCCCTCCCCCGCCGAGATCCCGATCGGTTCGCCGCCCACGGGGACCGTCGCCTCGATCGTGGGCTGCGGGGTGGCGCTTGCCGTGTCGGTGGGAGGCGCCGAAGCGGCGCCGGTGGTGGTGGGCGAGGCTCCGTCCTCCCCGCCGCCGCAGGCCGAGACAACGAGCAGGAACGTGATGGCGATCACGGTGAGGATGCGCTGCACGGGACGAAACTACGGGCAACGGTCCGGCATGGGAAGGAGACCGCAAGAAGCCGCAAGTCCGCCACGTTGAGGGGCCTGCGCAGGGCTGACGCTTGTCAGAGGAGGGTCGTAGGATGCCGCACCATGCCTGCCATCATCAGGGCCGAACAGGTGACGAAGAGCTTCGGCGAGGTCCACGCGCTGAAAGGGGTCGACCTCGAGGTCGAGAAGGGCACCGTGCTCGGGCTCCTCGGCCCGAACGGCGCCGGCAAGACCACGATGGTCCGCATCCTGGCCACCCTGCTGCTTCCCACCGGAGGCCGGGCTGAGGTCGACGGCTTCGATGTGGTCAAGGATGCCGAAGAGCTCCGGTTCCGGATCGGCCTCGCGGGTCAGAGCGCCGCGGTCGACGAGAACCTGACCGGGCTCGAGAACCTCCAACTGGTCGGCCGGCTCTATCACCTCGAAAAGGGCCTCGCCAAGCAACGCGCCGTCGAGGTGCTCGAGCGGTTCGATCTGGCCGACGCGGCGGATCGGCGCCACGAAGACCTACTCCGGCGGCATGCGCCGCAGGCTCGACCTCGCCGCCAGCCTCGTCGGCCGCCCCGACGTGCTCTTCCTGGACGAGCCCACCACGGGACTCGACCCTCGCAGCCGGATCGACGTGTGGGACTTCATCCGTGAGCTGCAGAGCGAAGGCACCACCCTGCTCCTGACCACGCAGTACCTCGAAGAGGCCGACGTGCTGGCCGACCAGATCGCCGTGATCGATCGCGGTGCCCTGATCGCCCAGGGCACGTCGGACGAGTTGAAGGAGCAGGTCGGCGGCGAGGTGCTCGAGCTCCACGTCGAGAACCGGGACGACACCTCACGGGTGGTCGAGGCCCTCAAGGGCGTCGGTACCGGAGATCCGTCCGTGGACGCCGACGAAGGTGCGGTGCGCATCCCCGTGGGTGGCGAAGGGCCGGTCGCCCTCCTGGAGAGCGTGCGACGCCTCGACGAAACCGACATCCGGCTCGCGGACATCGCGTTGCACCGCCCCACCCTCGACGACGTCTTCCTCAAGCTCACGGGCCGTTCGGCCGTCGAGGACGAAGCGGAAGCCGACGGCAAGGACGGCAAGAAGGAGAAGCGCGGCCGCCGAGGAGGGAAGGAAGCATGAGCGCCACGGTCCAGCAAGCCCCCACCCAACGGCGCGCGCCCCGCAACACGGCCGGGCGCATCGCGCTGGCCTTCGATGACGGACTCCTGGTCGCCCGCCGCAACCTCGTCACGCTCACCAGGGTCCCCACGGTCTTCGTGTTCGAGCTGGTGCAGCCGATCATGTTCGTGCTGCTGTTCCGGTTCATCTACGCGAACCAGTTCTCCCAGCTGCCGCCGGAACTGAGCTACGTGCAGTTCCTGATGCCCGGCATCTTCATCCAGAACGCCTTGTTCCAATCGACGAACACCGCGATCGGCCTCGCCGAGGACCTGAAGACCGGCATCATCGACCGCTTCCGCTCCCTGCCCATGGCGCGCTCGGCCGTCCTGGTCGGCCGCACCGGCTCCGACCTGATCAAGAACTTCCTGTTGCTCGTGATCGTGATCGGCATCGGTTACCTGGTGGGCTTCAAGTTCGAGAACGGACTGTTCAACGCGCTCGGCGTCGTCCTGCTCGTGATCGCGGTGGGCTTCGCGTTCTCGTGGATCTCGGCCTGCATCGGCCTGGCGTTGAAACAGGTCGAGGCGGTCCAAGCGGCGTCGTTCACCTGGATCTTCCCCGTGGTGTTCGTGAGCTCGGCGTTCGTGCCGGTCGCCGGCATGTCCGGGTTCCTGCAGGTGGTGGCCCGCAACAACCCGGTCACCATCTGGTGCAACCTGGCCAGGTACCTGTCCTCGGGCTCGGTCGCCATCGTGGACTTCGAGAGCAAGTTGCCCGTCGACACGTTCGAAGGCCTGGTGTTCAAGTCGACGGTCTGGATCATCGGGCTCCTGGTGGTCTTCGTGCCGCTCGCGATCCACCTCTACCGCAAGCTCGACTGAGACCGGTCGCTCGGGAATCTTCCCGGCTCCGAGGCGGTTGCCAACCAGAACGCCTCTGTGTCGCTGCCCGCGACCTGCACCATCCCGCAAGGAGGAACGTTGGGTCTGTTCGGATTCGAAGGCGACAACGCCAGAGAGAAAGTCATCGTCCTGCTCACGATGTGCTTCGCGCTGGCCATGGCCATGCTCGACAACACCGTGGTGAACGTGGCGTTGCCCACCCTCAACCGGGAACTGGGCGCCAGCGTCAGCGACCTGCAGTGGATCGTCGACGGCTATGTGCTCGCGCTCGGGTCCCTGCTGCTCACCGGCGGGATCCTGGGCGACCGGTACGGACGCAAGCGCATGTTCCTCACGGGCCTCACCATCTTCACGCTGGCCTCGCTCGGATGCGGGATGTCGCAGTCCAGCAGCCAGCTCATCGGGTTCCGGGTCCTGCAGGGCGTCGGCGCCGCGTTGTTGTTGCCGGGCACGTTGTCCATCCTCACCGTCACCTTCCCGCCGCACGAGCGCGCGAAGGCGATCGGGTTGTGGGCCGGCATGTCGGGCCTGGCGCTGGCGCTGGGACCGACCCTGGGCGGCTACATGGTGGAGCACCTGGGCTGGGAGTCGGTGTTCTTCCTCAACGTGCCGATCGGCATCGTGGCCTTCATCGTGGCCACCCGCACCGTCCGCGAATCGCGATCCGACGAAGCGCGGCAGCTCGACATCCCGGGCCTGGTCCTGGGAACCGGCGCGCTCTTCTCCCTGACCTACGCGCTGATCGAAGCCAACCAGAAGGGCTGGAGCGACCCGGTGATCGTCGCCGGACTCGTGGGCGGCGTCGTCCTCGCGATCGCGTTCCTGGTGTGGGAGTCCCACAGCCCGCACGCCATGATGCCGCTTCGGTTCTTCCGGATCCCGGCGTTCTCCACCGGCAACCTCGTGGCGTTCTCGATCTCGCTGGGCATGTTCTCCACGTTCTTCTTCCTCAGCCTCTACATGCAGAGCCCGTACCTCCGTGGTTACACGGCGTTCGAAGCCGGCCTGCGGTTCCTGCCGATGACGTTGATGATCGTCGTCACCGCGCCCAACGCCGGCCGGTACGCGTCCAAGCACGGCTCTCGAGCCCCGATGACCTATGGCCTGTTGCTGGCCGGCGGCGGGCTCGTGGCGCTCTCGATGCTGACCACCACCACGCCGTACTGGATCATGGCCGTGATCTTCGCGATCATGGGCCACGGCATGGGGGCCACCATGGCGCCCATGACCGCCGCGGTCATGAACTCGGTCGGCCACGAACGGGCCGGCCTGGGGTCCGCCATGACCAACACGAGTCGCGAGGTGGGCGGGGTGTTCGGCATCGCGCTGCTCGGCACGATCCTGTTCACCCGGCTCAAGAGCGTCCTCGTTCCCAGCCTCGCGGGCCTCGGCCTCACGGCCCAGCAGCAGGCGAGCATCGCCACCTCGGCGAGCCACGGCCAGCTCGACGTCACGCAGTACGGCCTCACCGCGCAGCAACAGGCGGCCGTGGGCCAGGCCTTCGGCGATGCCTTCATGAGCGGGTTCCGGGTGGCGTTGCTGGTTGCAGGGGCGGTGCTCCTGGTGGCGGCGCTCCTCGCCAACCGGTTCATCCCCGGCCGGGAGGCGGTGCGGGAGGCCGCACCCGCCGACGTGCCGGTCGCGGTCGAGGCCTAGCCGAAGCCGCCGCCGGTCCCTCCCCCGCCGCGGAAGAAACCACCCCTCAGAGCTCTTCTGCTCCGACGTCTGCGAATATCCCTGGTCATGGAGATGGCGCTGCGGGTGATCTCGGTGGTCGGCGGGACCTTCCTCGTGCTGCTGGCCGTCTCCTCGGCGATCCGCACCGTGATCCTGCCCCGCGCGGCTCCCTCGCTCGTGACCCGTGGCGTCTTCCGCGGCCTCGGGGTGGTGTTCCGGTCGTTGGCCTCAGGCGACTACGCCCGCCGCGACCGGGTCATGTCGCTGTATGCCCCGCTGGGCCTGGTGGCCACGCTCGCCGCGTGGCTCCTGCTCACCTTCGCGGGGTTCGGGTTCATCTTCTGGGGCCTGGAGGGCGAGGTGGGGGTCACCGAGGCGCTCGAGCTCTCCGGATCCTCGCTGTTCACGCTCGGCTTCCTGCGGCCGGAGACGTTCTGGCTGTTGATGGTCTCCTACATCGAGGCGGCGATCGGCCTGTTCCTGCTGGCGCTGTTGATCACGTACCTGCCCAGCATGTACGGCGCCTTCAGCCGGCGCGAGGTCGCGGTGACCGCGCTGTCGGTGCGCGCCGGCGAGCCGCCCTCGGGACGCGAGATGATCTGGCGCTACTGGCGGCTGGAGCGCATGGACCACCTGCGTGAGGTGTGGCGCGAATGGGAGCGCTGGTTCGTCGACGTGGAGGAGACGCACACGTCCCTGCCGGCGCTGGTGTTCTTCCGCTCACCGCTGCCCGACCACTCCTGGGTCACCGCGGCCGGCGCCGTGCTCGACGGTGCCGCCCTGACGCTGTCGAGCGTGAACGTCCCCAGGGACGTGGAGGCGGAGTTCTGCATCCGGGCGGGCTACCTGTGCCTGCGCAGGGTGGCCGACTACTTCCGCATCCCGTACGACCCCGACCCCACGCCCGACACGCCGATCTCGATCACCCGAGCGGAGTGGGAGGAGGCGGTGGCGTTCCTCGAGAGCGAAGGGGTGCCGATCAAGCCCGACCGCGAGCAGGCATGGCGCGACTTCGCCGGGTGGCGCGTCAACTACGACACGGTGCTCCTGGCCTTGGCGAACCTCACGATCGCGCCGGAAGCGCCGTGGAGCTCGGATCGGTCCCAGGATCAGGGGTTCCGACTGCGGCGGATGGGCGGGATCAAGCCCGTGAAGCACCCGCCTACGTCAGGCCGGGCTTGAACACCATGTCGAGGACGATCAGCACCAGCACCACGTAGTCGATGCGCGAGACCAGGACGAGCCGGTCGCGAGCGGCGACCACGTCCGGGTCCTCGACGCCGCGTTCCTGCGCGAGCCGCGCGAACTTGCCCCCTTGCGGCCCCAGGTAGAGCGCACCGACCAGCGATGTGAGCACGATCCCGACGAGCGCCAGCGCGATCCACGGCTTGAACGAGTACGGGCCGTACCAGACCATCGCGATCCCCGCGAGCAGCACGACGATCGAGGCGGGCATGAACACCCGCTGGCCCGGTCCGCTCGGCGTCCTGGCCCAGCTGCAGGAACCCCGCGGTGTCGTTCGCCTTCCGCAGTTGGGCGATCCTGAGCTGGAAGATGAACGCGCCGCCGACCCAGATGATGGCGGCGAAGATGTGGATGAACACGATCCCCAGGTAGAGGTCCTTGTTGAACGCCAGCAACTCCATCGAACGTCCTCCCAATCGGTGCTCGGCCCACGAAGGCCGCCGCCCCCGGGTCAGGCGGACGATACCGCGGCCCGAGGGGTGCACGGAAGCACCCGGGCTCACGATGTGGGATGGGCCGAGTCGTAGCGCCAGAAGCCCGGGGCGAACCACCGCAGCACCCCGATCCCAGCGATCGTGAGGACGCCGCCCAACACGATGGAGCCCTGGACGTTCCACACGGTGGCCACGGCGCCCGACTCGACATTGCCGATCGAGGGCCCGGTGGCCCAGACCGCCATGCCGATGCCTTCCAGGCGGCCGCGGTATCGATCCTCGACCGCGGTCTGCAGGATCGTGGCCCGGAAGATGCCGCTCACCATGTCACCCATCCCCGCGATCGCGAGCATCAACAGCGACAACCACAGGACGTTCGATAGGCCGAAGACCACGATGGCTGCGCCCCATATCGCGATCGCCACCAGGATCGCCCGTCCCTGCCGGCGCACGTGCTTCGCACGCCCGGAGAACGCCGTCGCCAGGAAGGCTCCCACGGCGGGGGCGGCCGTGAGCAAGCCCAGGATCGCCGCGCTGTCACCGCCCTTCGCGAACCCATCGGCCACCGCAGGGAACAACGCGACGGGGAAAGCGAAGATCATCGCGTTGAGGTCGGCCAGGAATACCGACTGCACCACCCGCTTGCCCTTCAGGAACCGGAACCCGTCCGCGATCGCGTCCCACCCCAGGGCAGGCGCGTCCTCGTGCGGCGGCGATGGCGCCATGCGCCATACGAACGCGATCGCCACCAGGAACGTGAACGCGTCGAAGGCGAACACCCCCGCCGGCGAGATGACCACCAACAGGACGCCGGCCACCACCGGACCCAACATGCCAACCGCGGTGCCGAAACCCGCCTCGAGCGCATTGGACGAGGGCAGCAGCGCGGCGGGCAGGAGCCGCGCGGGCCACGTCGAGAGCGACGGCCGGTTGAACGTGTACATGCCCGCCGACAGCGTGGCGAACACGTAGAACGGCCAGAGCTTCGGTTCATCCAGCGTGAGGTTCACGGCGAGGGCCAGCGACATCAGCGCCAGGAACACCTGCGAGACGATCATCAGCCGTCGTCGCTCCATGGCGTCGGCCGCCGCCCCGCCCACGATCGGGAACACGAACACCGGGACCAGTTCGCACAACCCGAGGAGTCCGACCGCCAGGGTGGACTTCGTGATCTCGTACACCATGAACGGCACCGCCACCGCGACGATCTCGTCCCCGAACTCCGAGATCGATCTGCCGATGAACAACCTGCGGAAGTCGGCCGACATGCGGAGCGGCGTGACGTCGACCAGGTGCTCGCGGACGCGCGCCACCAACCCGCGTGTGACCTCGGGCTCGGGATCGGGTCGCAGATGATCGGCCATGACGGCCGACCACGCTAGCGCAGCGTCCAAGGCAGAGCGCTCCGACCCGCGCTGACTTCCTGCAACGATGTACTGGTGGCCGACGGCGACCCATCTCGAGACGACGACTTCTCCGCCGTGAATCGCGCCACGTACGACCGGATCTCTCGCCAGTATGCCGATCGGCAGGAGCGACAGAAACCGGCTGATGGGCGCTGGTTCCCCGTGCTCGAGGACGAGTTCCTCGCGAGCGTGACCGCGCATGGCTTGATCGCGGACCTGGGCTGCGGCCCGGGCCTGGACGGCTCCCGGTTCATCCGGGCCGGCTTCCGCGCGGTCGGCATGGACCTGTCGGCTTCGATGCTGGCGATCGCTGCCCGGTCGCTCGGCGGCTCAGTGGCCCAGGCGGACCTTCGGGCGCTGCCGATCAGATCGAGTTCCCTCGACGGCATCTGGTGCTGCGCGGCGCTCCTTCATATCCCAGAGGACGACACTTCTGGTGTCTTGCACGGGTTCAGGCGTGCGCTCAAGCCGGACGGGACCCTCGCCCTGGTCACCGCCCTGGGTGACGGTCATCGGCTGGAACCCGTCCCGTACGCTCCGGGCGAGCGGCGATGGTTCGCGTATCGGCACGCCGACCGACTCGGTCAGCAACTCCGAGAGACCGGCTTCCGCGTGCGGGTCGACGACGTGGTCGCCAGCAATCGAGAATGGATCACCGTCCTCGCCGAGGCCGTCTAGCGGCGCGGCGTCATCGCAGGAGTCGGCTCATGCGGCGGTCGGCCAGGACCTTGCCGCCGGTCTGACAGGTCGGGCAGTAGACGACCTCGTGGGACTCGTAGCTCACACGCCGGAGGTCGTCGCCGCACACCGGGCAGGGCTCGCCCGCCCGGTTGTGCACCACGAAATGGTCTCCCAGCTTCGTGGGCAGGCCGCCGTTGCGCCGCCGCTCCTCCTCGAGGGCCTCGTCCAGGATCGAGTGGGTCGCGGCGATCAGGCGTTCGCGTTCCTCGGGCGTGAGCTTGGCGAGGACCGCGTAGGGCGAGAGCTTGGCGCGGTGGAGGATGTCGTCGCTGTAGCCGCGACCCACCCCGGCGATCGTGCGCTGGTCGCGAAGGATCGTGTGCACCCGGCGTCCGTCGTCGCTCTCGCGCAAGAGGGCGTCGGCCGCATCGGTCAGGACCTCGGGGCCGAGCTTGTCCAGCGGCCCGTCATCGCCGGGCGCCAGCACCCACCAGCCCGCCTTCCGCTCCTTGCCGAACTCCTTCACCAGCACGCTGGGCCGGTCGGTGACACGGATCCGCAGCACGGCGCCGCGCGGCTTCGTCTGCTTCGGCGGCGCCTCGACGTCGACGCGCCCGCCTTGGGACAGGTGCACCAGCAGGCGCATCCCGCCGTCCAGCTGGATCACGACGTACTTGCCCAGGGATCGCACCGACTCGATCGTGTGACCGAGCGCTTCGTCGGGTCGCGGTGCGAACGTCTTCAGCGACGAGAACTGGAGCTGGTCGAGCTTCGCGAGCGTCCCGCCGGCCATGACCTGATCGAGTCGTTCGGCGAGCGCGCGGATCTCCGGCATCTCCGGCACGGTCCGCCCTCCTCAGGCCCGCAGTTCGTCGGCGGCGCGACCGACGATCTCGATGCACTCGTCGATCCGGTCCTTGTGGGTGCGATGGCTCACGATGCACACCCGCAGCACGTAGCGTCCGCCGATCATCGTGCTCGACAGGAACACCCGCTTCGAGGCGTTGATGCGGGCCAGGAACTCGCGCTGCGTGTCGTCGTCGGCGCCCGCCAGCCGGAACGGGATCACGGTGAGCTGCGGTTCCCAGCACAGCTCGATCCGGTCGTCGTCGCGGAACGCGTCGGCGAGGTAGCCGGCGAGATCCAGCTTCTCGTCGAGCGCCTCACGGAACGCCGACACCCCGTGCAGCGCCAGCGGCATCCAGACGCGCAGACCCCGCCAGTCGCGGGAGAGCTCGGCCGAGTGCTCGCTGTAGTTGGGCAGCTCGCCGGTGGGCGGCAGATCCTGGAGGTAGGCGGCGCCCTCGTAGTGGGCGTCGCGCATGGCGGCCCCGTCCCGCACGACCAAGCCGCCGGTGCCGTAGGGCAGGAACAACCCCTTGTGCGGATCGAGGGTGACGGAGTCGCTCCGCTCGGTGCCCCGGAATCGCTCGCGTCCGCGGTCGGTGAGCTGGAAGAACCCGCCGTAGGCGCCGTCGACGTGCAGCCACAGGTCCTCGGCCTCGGCGATGTCGGCGATGTCGGCGATCGGGTCGATCGCGCCGGTGTTCGTGGTGCCCACGCTCGGCGCCACCAGGAACGGTCGCAGGCCGTCGGCGCGGTCACGCGCGATCTGCGTCCGCAACGCCTGCGGATCCATCCGCAGCTCGTCGTCCGTCGGCCACGATCCGCACGTTCCGCTTGGAGAAGCCCGCGATCGTGGCGGCCTTCGGCACGCTGGCATGCGCCTGCTCGCTCACGTAGTAGACGCCGTCGGTGAAGTCCTCGCCGAGCTTGGCGTGGCGGGCGGTCACCATCGCCGACAGGTTCGCCATCGACCCGCCCGACAGCAGCAGCCCCTGCGACCCCTCGGGGTAGTCGAACAGATCGCACAGCCACCGGGTGACGTTCTCCTCGATCTGCACGACGGCGGGGCTCGGCTGCCACAGGCCCACGTACCGGTTCACGCCCTGCGCGATGAACTCGGCGAGCGCGGCGGTGTAGAGCCCGCCGCCGGGGATGTAGGCCAGGTAGCCCGGACCCGCGTACTCGAACGTGCGCGAGATCGCCTCCTGCGCCTCGGCGAACACGCGGTGCGAACTCGCCGCCGTGTTCGGGCGGCACGGCGCGCAGCCGGTTCGCGAGGTCGAGCGCGCCTTCGGTCGCCTCCGCCGGTGCATCGTCCAGGCCCTGGATGAACCCGATCAGGTAGGAGACGGCGGCCTCCCCCATCGCCTGCATGTCCTGCGGCGCCGGATCCAGCGGGAACGACATGGCCCTCAGCGTAGCCGAGCGCACCGGGACGTCGCGATGCGGGTCGTTACGCGGACGGAGCGACCGATTCGAGCAGCTTGCGAGAGGCCTGGGCGATCTCGTCCACGGCGGACTCGAACGCCTCGGTGTTCTTGCGCGAGGGTTCGCGGTAGCCGCTCACCTTGCGCACGTACTGCTTGGCCGCCGCATAGATCTCGTCGTCGGTCGCGGGTTCGTCTGGACGCCGCAGCGTCTTGATGCTTCTGCACATGCCTCCACGCTACCGCGAGGTCGGCGACATCGTCGAACGCCCCGCTAGTCCACGATGGACTAGTGCCGGCTCACCAGCTGGCGAACCCGCGCCGAGGCCGCGCGCGCGCGAAGCACATCCGCTTCCGATGGCTTGGCGGCAGCGGGCGCGTACCGCTCCTGTTCGAAGGTCCGGACGACGAGCTCGGCCGACTCGATCACCTCGGCGGCGAGATCGGGATCGGCAACCACCTCCCCCAGGTACTCCGCCGGGGTGGTGGAGGGGTCGCGATCGTGACCGGCGGGCGCCAGCGCGTCGACCAGCTCGAGGAAGGCGGTCTCCCCCACCGTGGCGGCTTCCGACCGGATCACCCTGCGTCGGCGCCGGAGCTCCCATGCGACCCCCGCGGCGATGGCGGCGATGACGAGCGCCAACGGCCAGACCTTGAGCGCGAACGCGCCCGCCGCCATCACACCTCGAACCGTGGCGCCGAGCGCCGCCTTCACCGGCTGGGGCACCGCCGTCGAGAGGAACCGGCCGATCGCGGACAGCACCGGCCCGGCCATGAACCGGCTCGCGACGGACGGCGCCGCTTCGGGCACGCCGAACGTGGGGTCGTAGGGCACCCACCCGATCCGCGGGTAGAAGACCTCGAGCCAGGCGTGTGCGTCGGACTGCTTCACCTCGAAGTAGCCGGTCAGCGGGTTCCGGCTGCCGGGCCCGTAGCCGGTCACCAGGCGTGTCGGAACCCCCAGGGTCCGCAGCATGATCGCCATCGACGAGGCGATCTGCTCGCAGAACCCCTCGCGCGTTTCGAACAGGAAATGGTCGATCGAGTCCACGCCGTCGGGATCGCGCGGCGCGTCCAGGTTGTACCGGGTGTTCGCCTGGATCCACGATTGGATCGCCATCACCCCGTCGTATTGCGTGCGGGAACCCGCGACGATCTGCTGCGAGAGGTCGCGGACCCGATCGGGCAGCGAGTCCGGCACCTGCAGGTAGGACGTCATCCGGTCGACGCGCACCGGGCCCGAGCGGCGCAACAGGCTCGGTGAGGTGACCGGCACATCGGAGACCACCGAATAGACCATGCCCTGGTCGAGCAGGATCGGCGAACGGATCGACCCGGCGGCGTCGACCCGGAGGCCCGCCGACGGGAAGTACACCTGCGATGCGCCCTGGGCGGCGAACAACACGTTGGGCTGCGGCGTGTCGATGTAGAACGTCTGCGTGAGGTGCGCCGCCCCCTCACCGTACGCACCGTTGCGCCGCACCACCTCGGGCGGCACCAGGTAGGAGGTGCCGTCGCCGTCCTGAGGCAGGATCTCGGTCTCGTCGTCCTCGATCGTCCACCGGCTCCCCTCGTAGGTGTCGAACACCTCGGCGCGCCACAGCGCGGCCTGCGTGGCTCGCACGCGGAACGCGAGCTCATCGCTCAGCTGTCCGCGGGCCCGCAGATCGACCACGTCGCTGAACCCCGGATAGGCCCCGGAGGCGAAATCGACCACGCCGTCGCCCGGATCCGCGGGCAGGCCCGGATTGTCGACGCTGCCGTCGAACCCGTTCACGGGCGACGGCGCGCCGGCCAAGGAGAACGGCGGAGCCTTCACCAGCGATCCCGGCACCCGCGGCATCGCGAGGAACAGCAGGAACGCCGCCATCAACGCCGCGGTCGTGGTCATCGCCACCGATCGCACCGGCGCCAGCCGCGGTGGCTTCACCGGCGGCGCCACACGGCGCACCGAGATCGGCGAGGTCACCTGATCCGGCCTCGGGCGCGAGGAGAGCGAGAGCCACACCCCCGCCAGGACCGCCCACGGCACCAGGAACACCACGAAGGACGTGGAGAGCGACAGGGAGCCGGCTTCGGCCATCAGGATCAGGCTCGACACCATGGAGAACGCCAGGTCACGGCGGCGCGGGACGTCGAACGCGTGCAACACCTGCACCCACAGGAACAGGGACGCCAGCGGCAGGCGTGCCTGATCCACCGACGTCGCGAGGCGCACCTCGGCGATGAACTGGCCCAGCGCCGCGAGCAACGCCACCGAGAGCACGAGCTTGAGGATGACGTTCGCCTGACCTCGGCGGTGATAGGAGAACAGGTAGCCCAGCGGCGCCAGCAGCAGCGAGGCGACCGCGGTGAGCGGCTCGACGGCCCCCGGCTGGGTCACCACCGCGAGGATGGCCACCTCGACCGCGACGGCCACCACCACGCGGATCGCGATCGAATCCTCGGTGGGGCCGGACGGCTTGCGGATCTCGAGCTTCACGGCGCCGGCCGTTCCTGTCCGAGTGCCGCGGCCAGGGTCTCGCCCACGCGCCAGGGATAGACCGAGGCCCCCGCGGCGCGCATCCGTTGCTCCAGCCCGGCGATCGCCACCTCGTCGAGGCTGTCGCGGGTGGTGTCGCGCGCATCCACCACGATCGGCACCGCCACGACGCGCGGGATCTGCTCGGCCAGGCGCTCGAGCGCCGCCGGCAGCGTCTCCGGGCCGTTCGCGGACCACGTCGGGAACACGACCACGGCCGTCTGCACCCCCGGAGCGCCGGGCCGAGGTCGGCCACCATCGCGGCGAACCCGTCACCGTTCCCGGCCTCCACCAACGCCAGCCGTTCGAGGATCTCGTCCTCATCGGCTCGGGACAGGACGTCGGCGTCCCCGTCGGACCCGGTGACGATCCGCGCCCCGTGTCCCTGCGCGAGGGCGGCCAACGCCAACGAGGCCGCGGCCGAGCACGCCCGGTCGAGCGGTGTCCAGGTGCGGCCGGCATCCCGGGAGGTGTCCATCACGATCGCGAGTCGCCGCGTCTGTTCCTGTTCGAACTCACGGACCATGACCGCGCCGGTGCGCGCGGTGGAGGGCCAATGCACGTGGCGCATGCTGTCGCCGGGGCGGTACTCGCGGATCCCCAGGTACTCGGGCCCCTGGCCGCGACGCGGCGCGCTGTGGATCGCATGGTCGGTCGTAGCGGCCGGTTCGATGAACGGGAGCGCCCCCAGCGACTCGACCTTGGGCAGCACGAGGGTCGAACCCTCCACCGGCACCCATCGCCGGCGCTCGGCGACGCCGAACGGAGCGGAGGACTTCACGCGGACGCGGTCCGGTCCATGACGACCGCGCCGCTCCGCGACCCGCAGGGTGGTGATGTCGGTGCGCTCGCCGGCGCGGATCGGCCCGACCCACAGGTCGACGGCGTCGAGGTGCGGGTCCTGGACGATGAGCCCACGACGACCCCGGCCCCCGGCGTTCTCGATCTCGAGATCGACGAGGGTCTCCTCGCCCTGGTGCACCCGTCCGGGCACCCGTCGCGAGATCGTCACCCCGCTCGTGGCGCGGATCGGCAGGATCCATCCGGCGGCCACCGCGCCCAGGATCAGGGCGGCCAGGACGAACAACCAGCCCGCCTGCACGTTGGTCCCGATGAAGAACAGCAGGCCCGCACCGGCCAGCAGGCTCAGCGCCCGCTTGCGCAGGCGTGGCACGTCAGCCTCGCCCGGAGCCGTGCCCGGCCACGTGGAGCGGGACCGCGACCTCGTCGAGGATGCGCCCCACCACGCGGCGTCCCACCTCGGCGCCACTGCGCGCCTGCCGCGGGATCAGCCGGTGGGCAAGGACCGCCGGAGCGAGCGACTTCACGTCGTCGGGCAGCACGTAGTCACGGCCCTCCGACACCGCACGCGCCTGCGCGCAGCGGGTGAGGGCGACGGTCGAGCGCGGCGACGCACCCAGGGCCACCTCGGGTGCCTCCCGGGTGGCATCGACCAGGTCGACCACGTATTCCAGCACGGCGTCGTCCACGTGCACGGCTCGCGCCGCGCGTTGCGCCGCGAGCACGTCCTCGGGCGTCAGCACGGCTTCGAGATCGCGCAGCGGATGATCGAGGAGTTGACGACGCACGATGTCGCTGGCCATCGCGCCCTGCGGGTAGCCCACCTGCACGGTCATGGCGAACCGGTCGAGCTGGCCTTCGGGCAGCGGGTAGGTCCCGTGCTGTTCCACCGGGTTCTCGGTGGCGATCACCACGTACGGCGTGGGCAGCGGGTAGGTCGTGCCTTCGACCGTGACCTGGCGCTCCTCCATCGGCTCGAGCAACGCCGACTGCGTCCGCGGCGTGGTGCGGTTGATCTCGTCGACCAGCACCACGTTGGCGAACACCGGCCCCGGCACGAACCGGAACACCCCGTTCGCCTGGTCGTACACGCTGATGCCCGTCATGTCGCTGGGCAGCAGATCGGGTGTGGCCTGGATGCGGCTGAACTCTCCGCCGATCGAACGCGCCAATGCTCGAGCCAACGTCGTCTTGCCGACCCCCGGCACCCCTTCCAACAACAGATTGCCGTCTGCCAGCAGGCAGATCGCTGCGGTGCGGACGGCTTCGCTATTGCCGGCGATGACGAGCTCGACGTTGTCGACCAACCGACGGAACGCGTGCGTCGCCTCACCCTGTACGGGCGTAGGTTCGATCACGTTGGAAGCTTCGACGGCCCGGAAGCCTTGCTTGAGTGCGCCTATGGGTCTTTGCGGGCTCGCAATGAATACATCAGCGGGATCGTGCCCTTCTGGCCCGGCGGGAACCCGTAGTGACTCGTCATCGAGCTTGGTGAGGAAGTTGGCGGGCCAGTCGAGCACGCGCTTCTCGTCGAGCAGCTCGATGCGGAGCCCGTTCGATGCCAGCACGGTCACGATCTCGCCGAGCGAGTGGTTCCAGCCGTGTTCGATGTCGGCGTCGACGTCGGCTTCGGGATCCGCATAGGAACCCTCGACCGGGAACGACAGCGTCTCGCCGCCCCAGTAGTCGTAGCCGAGCTGCAGGCCGTTGGGTTCGGTCTGGTCGTCGTCGACGGCCCACATCACCGGATGACCTTCGTGGATGTAGAAGATGCCTCCGGGCTTCAGGAAGGCGGCCACCGACCGCGCCCACGGCTCGAGGTCGGGAAGCCAACTGAGCGCGCCGCGGCCCGTGTAGACGATGTCGAAGGTCTCGCCCTCGAGCGGACCGGGCAGGTCGTAGATGTTCGACACGACGAACCGGGCACGATCGGCGAGGCCTGTCTCGGTCGCGAGTTCGTTCGGCGAACGCGATCGCCGGCTCGGAGAAGTCGACGCCGGTCACGTGCGAGGCACCCAGACGAGCCCACGACAGGGTGTCGAGTCCGAAGTGACATTGGAGGTGGAGCAGGGTCTTGCCGGTGACGTCCCCGACCTCTTCCTGCTCCCACGGCTCGATGCGCACGTCGTTCGGGTCGTCCCGGAACCGTTGGACGTCGTAGAACTCCCCGGTGGTGTGGATCGCCGTCCAGGCGTCCCACAGCTTGCGGTTGTCCGCGATCTCGCTCGCGTGATCGGTCATGGAGCCCGCTTCTTGGCCACGGCGCTGATCGCTTCCATCACCGTGCGGTGAGCGAGGATGGCGGTGACCTCGGCGTTGTCGTAGGGCGGCGAGACCTCCACCACGTCCATGCCGACCAGGTCGACGGCACCCACGATCTGGCGAACCGCGCGCAGCAGTTCACGAGCCAGCATGCCGCCGGACTCCGGCGTGCCGGTGCCGGGAGCCATGCCGGGGTCGACGACGTCGATGTCGACGCTGAGGTAGATGCAGTCGGGGCCGTCGAGCGCCTCGGCGATCGCGTCCGCGATCACGGCTTCGGAGCCTCGGTCTTCGATCTCGACCATGGTGTGCCAGCGGAGCCCCTGCTCACGCATCCATTCCCAGTTGCTCTTCTCGGGCCAGTAGCCGCGCAGGCCCACCTGGACGAAGTTGCGGCCGGCCACCCAGCCCTCCTCGATCAGCCGGCGCATCGGCTCACCGTGGCCGTAGAGGTTCCCCCATTGGTCGGAGCCCGTGTCGGCGTGCGCGTCGAAGTGGATCACGCCCACCTTCCGGGGCCAGACGTGACGCGCCACGGCGGCCACGCTCGGGATAGGTGATCGAATGATCGCCGCCCAGCACGATCGGGATCGGCCCCGGCGCTGGCCACGCGGAACACCTTCTCGTGGATCACCCGCAGCCCGCGCTCGAACCGGGTGGGGACGATCGGCGCGTCGCCGGCGTCGACGACCGTCACGTGCTCGTAGGGCTCGACGTCGAGCTGGATCGACCATGCGTAGTCGCTGCTCCAGGCGGTGGGCGCCATGCGGATCGCGCGGGGACCGAACCGGGCCCCCGGGCGCGACGAGGTTCCCTCGTCCAACGGGGCGCCGACGATCGCGATATCGGCGTTCGCGGCGCGCAGGCTCTCGTCATCGGTGGCCCACGGCAGCTTCTCGAACGACCCACGCCAATCCGAGTAGTACGGGAGATCGGTGGACGTGAATTCCGAGAACTCGTCCTCGGAGATCAGCTCGCTGTGCTCCAGCCGGAAGTCGGGTGCGTCGCTCATGGGCGCGATATTGCCACAGGGCGGACACACCACGCGGGTACGCTCCGGGGCCATGGATCCGCTCGCCCCCGACCTCCCGCCACCGCGAGCGTTCCCATGGTGGGGCGTGCTTCCGGTGCTGTTGCCATGGCTGTGGTTCGTCGTGCGCGACCACGGCGCCTGGACCGACCCGGTCGCCATCGCCTTGCCGGCGATCGCGTTCGTGGCCTTCCTGGCATGGGCGATCCTGACCTTCTTCCATCGGTGGGTCGCGGCGGCGACCGCGTTGTCGCTGCTCGCGGTGTGCCTGGTGGCGATCGTGGGTCCACGACTGCCGCAGCGCACGGCCGCGCCCGCGCGGCCGATCCGCATCGTGTCGGACAACGTGTTCAACACGAGCCAGTGGCCGGGCCTCGCCGCCCAGACGATGACGGGCCGCGGCGCCGACGTCATCGTCTCCGTCGAGATGGGCCGCTCGTATTGGGAGCATCTGCAGGAGTACACGACGGCCTACCCCTACACCGCGATCAAGAGTGAACAGAGCATCCTGTCGCGCTGGCCCGTGGAAGCGCTGCCGCTCGCAGACGGCCTGCCGCAGGATCGGATCATGCGGGCCGCCCTCGACGTCGACGGCGAACGCGTCATCGTCTACGTGGTGCACCTGTTCAACCCCACGCACGAGACCACGTTCGACGCGCAGCAACGATTGCTCGCTCAGCTGGTGACGGCCATGGACGCCGAGACCGATCCCGTCATCGTCGCGGGCGACCTCAACCTGTCCGATCGCTCGGAGGGCTACCGGATGCTGGACGACCACTTCGCCGACGCGATGCGCACGGGATGGTGGGCGGGCAGCACCTACCGGCACGGCCTGTGGCGAGCTCTGCTGCTGCGGATCGACCAGATCCTCGTGCCGCTCGACTGGTGCACCGCCGACGCCGAGACCTTCCGGGTTCCGGGCTCGGACCACATGGCGGTGCAGTCCACCGTCGGCCCCTGCGCCTAGCCGTATCCGAACACGCCGAAGCCCCCGGGCCCGACGTGGGCCGCGGGGGCTTCGATGCGTCTGCGTGGAACGCTAGGAGCTGATGATGCCGGCGTTCGTCAGGTACTCGCTCGCGACGTCTTCGACGTCACGCTTGTCGTTCAGCACCTGGCCCACCATCTCGCGCATGTTGTCGTCGGTGAGGGTGGTGGTGACGCTGTCCAGCAGCGCACCCAGTTCCTCGCTGGCGACCTCCTCGCGCACGACCGGGATGAAGTTCCCGTTCGACTGGAGGTTCTCGTTGTCGGTGAGCACCACGTAGCCCTTGTCGGTGATCGTGGGGTCGAGCGAGAAGAGCTCGCCCACCTGTACGGCGCCGCTATCGATCGCGGCGACCGTCTTGGGTCCGCCGAAGTCGAGCGGCTTGAACTCACCGAACACGATGCCGTAGGTCTCCTCCAGGCCGGGGATGCAGAAGTCGGCCTTCGGGCAGTCCGGCGGCCCTCCCAGCGTCATCTGCCCGGCCACGGGGGCGAGGCTGCTCATATCGGTGAGGCTGTTGGCCGACGCGGTGTCCGGCAGCACCACGAACACGTTCGTGCTGTTCGCCGGCGAGATCGCGTAGGTCACCAGGCCGGAGTCGGCCACGGCACCCGCAAGGGCATCGGCCACGGCCTGAGGCTCACCGTTCGTTGGGGCGTTCTTGTCGTAGAGCGGCAGATCGAACCCCGTGTATTCGGGCTTGAGGTCGATCTCGCCGTCCTCGAGTGCCTTGTTGCCCACCGCCCGGTCGGCGATGTCGAGCTCACGGTTCACGGTGTATCCGGCGTTCTCGAGGACCTGCGCGTACATCTCTGCCACGAGCTGGTTCTCGGCGAACGGGCCGGACACGCCGACGGTCAGTTCGGGCTTGGGAGCCGACGACTCGCTGGCGCTGGCCGAGCCGCCGGTGTCGTCGTCCCCACCCGAGTCGTTGCACGCGGCCGCGAAGAGCGACAACGCCAACAGACCCGCCCCGAGGACGAACATGCGGTGTTTCCGCATGGGTCTATCCCTCCGATCGAACATCGTGGGGGTGTCCACCTCCCCCGGTTGGACCCGCGCACCCTACCAAGGGCGCGCTCGTGGTTGCTACCCAGTGCAAACCAGGTTGAACCGGTGATGTTCCCGTGGTCAGGGATATTCCGGGGCAAGGAACCTAGACCGGCCGCGCGGTCACCGAGGGCGCTCGGGACGGTGCGGGACCACGATCCGATGAGTGCAGGCGCGGGGACACCACCTTGGCCAGGAACGAGAAGAGCACGTCCGTGCCGATCGCCAGGATCGCGATCAGGATCGCGCCGGCGACGACCCTGTCGGTCTCCTGGAGGGCGAACCCGTCCACGACGTAGCGACCCAGACCGCCGCCGGCCACCAGCGCCGCCAATCCCGCCGTGGCCACGATGAGGACCGCGGCCAGACGGAGGCCCGTCATGATCAACGGCATCGCCAAGGGGAGCTCCAGGTGCAGCAGCACCTGCCGTCCGTTCATGCCCATCCCACGGGCCGCTTCGATCACATCGGCGTCGACCTGCTGGATCCCCACCATCGTGTTGATCAGGATCACGGGGAAGGCGAGCAGCACCAAGGCGGCGATCGTGGGCACCGATCCGAACGCGAGCTTCGGCGAGATCTTGATCACGATCAGGTACGTGATCGAGAGCACCGCGAACGACGGGATCGCGCGCCCGAGGTTGGCCACCTGGGCCGTGAGGAAGGTTCCGCGCCGGGTGTGCCCCACGAGCAGTCCGAGCGGGATCGCGATGAGGCTCGCCAGCAGCAGCCCCAGCAGACACAGCTGCACGTGCTCCCAGGTTCGCGACGGCACCCCGTCGACGCCCGACCAGTGTGCCGGATCCACGATCCACTGGATGCCGTCGAGGAACCCGTTCATGGCCGCCTCATGTCGTCAGCACCCGCGTGCCCGAGGCCCTCGTCCACGGCGTCGTCAGCCGTTGGACGAGCAGCAGGAGGACGTCGGCCAGGAACGCCAGCAGGACCGACAGCACCACGCCGACCAACAACGGTGTCCAGAAGAAGGTCTGGAGTCCATCCTGGATGAACTGCCCGAACCCGCCGCGGCCGATCAGCGCGGCGATCGTCACGAGGCCGATCGCGGACACGGTGGCGATCCGGAGCCCGGCGATGATCACCGGGAGCGCCAGCGGGATCTCGACCTTCCACAGGACCTGGCGTCGAGACAGGCCCATCCCCACGGCCGCTTCCTTCACGTCGGCATCGACCCCGTCCAGTCCGGCGAGCGTGTTCCGGAACAGGATCAGCAGGCTGTAGGCGATCAACGGGATGACCACCGTGGTGAGCGAGAACCCGGTGATCGGCAGCAACAGGAAGATGAACGCGATCGCCGGGATCGTGTACAGGACGCCCATGACCCACGTGATCGGCGCCGCCACGCGACGGCGCCGGGAAGCCAGCACCGCGAGCGGGAAGGCGATCGCGAACCCGATGGCCACCGAGGCCACCGTGAGGTACAGGTGCTGCAGCCCTCGGCTCACGATCTCGTCGAGGTGGTCGGTGATCCAGATCCAGCGGATCAGCGGCTCGGTGTCCTCCTGGGCGACGACGCCCGCGAGCGCGATCCCCGCCGCGATCACGAGATGATCTCCTGGGAGATCCGTTCCAACGTCAGGATCCCCTTGTAGCGCTGGCCCTCGGTGGCGACGACCGCGACCCCGGTTCGCGACGTCACGATCGAATCCAGCGCCTGCCGCAACGAATCGCGAGCCGTGACGTAGGCGGTGAACGGCCTCGGCGTGGAGTCGGCGACGCTCGCCTTGCCCGCCAGCATGTCCCGGTCCACCCAGCCCAGCAGCTCACCGTCGGCGATCACGCTGACGAAATCGAACCCGCCGGCCTCGATCGCGGCGCGCGCCTCGTCGGCGGAGGCCGTGGGCGCCACCACGGGGCCGTCCTCGAGCGGGATGTCGCCCACCTTGATCAGGGCCAGCCGCTTCAGACCCGCGTTCGGCCCCGACGAACTCACGCACGAAGTCGTTGGCGGGCTCGCGCAGGATCTCCTCGGCCGGGGCGTACTGCTCGAGCTTGCCGCCCACGTTGAGGATGGCGATCCGGTTGCTGAGCTTGATCGCCTCGTCGATGTCGTGGGTCACGAACACGATCGTCTTGTTCAGTCGCTCCTGGATGTCCAGGAACTGGTCCTGCAGCCGGGCTCGCACGATGGGGTCGACCGCGGCGAACGGCTCGTCCATGAGCATCACCGGAGGGTCGGCGGCGAGGGCGCGAGCCACGCCCACCCGCTGTCGCTGGCCGCCGGAGAGCTCGGCGGGGTATCGATCCAGCAACTCGGGGTCGAGGTCGAAGATCTCGGTCAGCTCCTCGATCCGTGGAGCGGTCCGTTCGTCGTCCCAGCCCAGCAGCTTGGGCACGGTGGCCATGTTCTGGCGGATCGTTCGGTGGGGCATCAAGCCGGTGTGCTGGATCACGTAGCCGATCCCACGGCGCAGCTCCACCGGATCCTGCTGCATCACGTCGGTGCCGTCGAGCAGCAGCCGGCCTCCGGTGGGCTCGATCAGCCGGTTGATCATCTTCAGCGTGGTGGTCTTGCCGCATCCCGAGGGACCCACCAGCGCCACGGTCTCGCCCTCGGCGATGTCCAGGCTGAGGCCGTCGACGGCGGGCGCGGTGGTGCCCGGGTAGCGCTTCTCGATCTGCTGGAGCGAGATCATCGCGGTCATGGGCACCCCCGGGCGGAAGGCGGCATCCTAGCCCAGGCGTTCGCCCGCCGGAACCTCGAACGCCATGCGGTTGGCGGGAGGGGGCAGCGGGCAGGACCACTGAGGGTCGTAGGAACACGATGGCTGGTAGGCGAAGTTGAAATCCAGGATGGGCCGGTAGCCCACGGCGCCCAGATCGGCGCCCTTCACGGTGTCGAGCAGGTATCGCCCGCCGCCATAGGTGCTGCCGCCGCTGGTGGCGTCCCGGAACGAGAGGTAGATGCCGCCGCCGTAGGCATCCAGCCAGAAGACCTCGAGGGTGGCGTCCTGGCCGTAGAGCGTGAAGGCGGCCTCGGCGAACCGGAGGAACCGTTCCGTGCGTCCGTCGCTGCTGACCACCTCGATCGGCTCGGCCTCGAGGGGGCGCAGTTCCGCCGTCACGCGCGCCGTCGGGTCGTAGTCGAACACGTGCGGACCCCCGTACCCGGCCCGCTCGGCCTCTGGGATCGGCGACTGCGGGTGCGTGGTGAACAGGTCCCGGCGCTCGTCGCGCCAATGGCGCCAGGCATGTTCGGGATCGGGGTCGGCGCGGACGGCGGCGTAGAGCTCTGCGATGCGCCGGCGCCACTCGGCGAGCGTGAGGATCCCCGGTACCGACGCGTCCATCGCCCGACCCTAGTCGCGCCCCACGGGAATCGTCCACGAGGTCCGATCCGGGGTCATGAGGTGACGATGATGTTGCAACGGGCCACAGGTGCCCATGAGGTCGCGTGCCTGCGGGTACGGTCGTTGCATGGACCGAAACACCATCGTGGCGCAGATGCGCGCCGCCTCATCCCCGAACGACATCTGCAACGCGATCAACGCCGCTCGCGCCTGGCTCGCCGACCATCCCGAGGACGACGAGCTCCGCACCTCGCTGCAGCACCTCATGCGTGCCGAGCGCGAGCACTTCGCCGTTCGCCGCTGAACACCCGCGCTCCGCGCGGTGCTCTCTAGTTGTCGGCGAGGATCTGGCGTGCCGCGTTGGCGCCCGGACCACCGGTGACGCCTCCGCCCGGATGCGCGCCCGAGCCGGCCAGATACAGCCCTTCGAGCTGCAGCCGGTATCGCGCCTCACCGTTCAACGGACGCCACGCGAAGAACTGATCGAGGCCGGGTTCGGCGTGATAGACGTGCCCGCCCGTGAGGCCGTAGTCGTTCTCCATGTCCTCGGGCGTGATGACCTGACGGGCTTCCACCAGTTCCCCGAGCCCCGGAGCGAACCGCTCCATCGACTTCACGGCGATATCGGCGACGCGCTCCCGCTCTCCGGCCCAGTCACCGTCGCGCAAGGTCCTGGGTGCGGCCTGGAACAGGATCGACATCACGTGCTTGCCCTCGGGCGCCAGCGACGGGTCGACCAACGAGGGGATCGTCGCCTCCAGCATCGGGTCCTCGGCGACGTGGCCGTACTTGTTGGCGTCCATCGCGCGCTCGACGTGGTCGATCGACAACCCGACCGTGATCCGGCCCTTGAGCCGTTCGGCGTCGTCGGCCCCGTTGAAGGCCGGCAGGCCCGACAGCGCCAGGTTCACCTTGGCGGTGGTGCCGGGCTGACGGATGTTCTCGGCGCGCCAGACCTCGTAGGGGTTCAGCTCCACGGGGTCGCACAGGCGCAGCGTGCGCTTGGGGTCGGCCGCGGAGACGACCAGCCCGGCGTCGATCTCGGAGCCATCGGCGGTGGTGACGCCCACCACGCGCCCGTTCTTCGAGCGGATGGCGGTCACCTGCGTTCCGGTGCGGATGTCGACACCCCGAGCCTTCGCGGCCGACGCCAGGGCATCGGCCAGCGCCCCCGTGCCACCGCGCGCGAACACGGCCGTGCCCGCCGCTCCCCCGTCGGTGCCGGCGGAATCGTTCAGGAACACGGCCGCCGTGCCGGTGGCCCACGGGCCCATCGAGGTGAACAGCGTGCCTCTGGTGGTGAGCGGCCCCCGGACGGCTTCCTCCTCGAAGACCTCCTGCACCAGGTCGGCGACCGCCATCGGCAGCGCACGGATCGCCTCGCGGCCGGTCTTGGCGCCGAGGTCGCGGAAGGCCTTGCCCAGCTTCAGCCCCATGAAGGCGTCGGCGATCGAGGGCGAGCTCGCGTCCGGTGGGGTGGCCACGTTGATGTAGGCCAGGAAGCTCGCGATCGCCCGCATCTTCTGGTCGAACTCGACGAACACGTCGCCGTCGTGCGCGTTCCGCTCCCGCAACTCGCTCGCGGTGCGGCCCGGGTCGCCCCAGAAGGTCACGGCCGAGCCGTCGGGCTGGGGCGCGAACAGCCGCACATCGGGCGCGATCGTCTGCAGCCCGTGCTGCTCCAGCTTCAGGTCCTTCACGACGGTCGGTCGCAGCCGCCCGATCGTGTGCGTGATGCCGGGCGCCGTGAAGCCCTCGGCCACGGTGGAGTTCCGCAGGACGCCGCCGACTTCGGGGGCGGCTTCCAGCACCGTGACCTTCTTGCCGCCCTTCGCGAGGTAGGCGGCGGCCACCAGGCCGTTGTGCCCTGCGCCGATGACGACGACGTCCTGGCGCGTCCCATCAGTCGCTACCCCTTCGGTGCTTGAGCGACATCAGGCCGCCCTCCGCCCACGCTTGCGTTGCTTGAGGTACTCGCGGGCCGCGATCATGCCGGGCGCACCCATGATGCCGCCTCCGGGGTGGGTGGCCGACCCGCACATCCACAGGTCCCGCACCGGCGTCTCGTAGCGCGCCCACCCGGGCACCGGCCGGTTGAAGAACAGCTGCTCGAGCGAGAGTTCGCCGGCGAAGATGTTGCCTTCGCTCAGGCCCGTGATGTCCTCGATGTCCTTCGGGGTCACGAACTGGTGGCCCTCGATCAGGTTGCGGATGTTGGGGAAGCGCTCTTCCAGCGTGTCGATCACGTTCTGACCGAAGGCCTCGCGCTTCGTGTCGTCCCACTGCTCGCCGTTCTCCAGGTGGTAGGGCGCGTACTGCACGAAGCAGCTCATGACGTGCTTGCCGGGAGGCGCCATCGTGGGATCGACCAGCGTGGGCATGATGCAGTCGATGTACGGGCGCTTGGACGGACGGCCGTACTTCGCGTCGTCGTAGGCGCGCTCCATGTAGTCGAGCGACGGCGAGAAGCTGATCGCTCCGCGGAGCCACTCCCCCACGCCGGGCTTGCACGCGAGCTCGGGAAGACCGGACAGCGCCAGGTTCACCTTGCCGGAAGAACCGCGGTACTTGAAGCGCATGACCTCGTCGCGGAACGTCGGGTCCAGGTCGGATTCGTCAAGGAGGTTGATGAACGTCTGGCGCGAGTCCAGCGAGGACATCACCACGTCGGCGTCGATCTCCTCGCCGCTCGACAGCACCACGCCGGTGGCGCGACCCCCGGCCGTCTTCACGTGGTCGACGCCGGCCTCGGTGCGGATCTCCACGCCCAGCGAGAGGGCGCTGTTGGCGATCGCGTAGGCCACGGAGCCGGTGCCGCCCCGCGGCACGCCCCAGGCGCGGAAGGCGCCGTCGATCTCACCCATGTAGTGGTGGAGCAGGACGTACGCCGTACCGGGCGATCGTGGGCCCTGGAAGGTGCCGATGATGCCGGAGGCGCTCATCGTGGCCTTCAGCGGCTCGGTCTCGAACCACTGGTCCAGGAAGTCGGCCGCGCTCATCGTCATCAGCTGGATGAACGTGGTCTGCAGCTTCTTCGGCAGGTCCTTGAACGCCTTGGCGAGCGGGCCGAGCGGCAGCCAGTGGCTCGGCGAGATCTTCCCCGGGTCCGGCGGCGCGATCGACAGGATCGGCTTGATGAACCGGCCCATCTCGGCCATCAGCGAGCCGTACTCCTCGTACACCTCGGCGTCGGACAGGCTCCAGCGGCGCAGTTCCCGGATCGTCTTGCCGTGGTCGTTCACGCGCCACAGGTAGTCGTCCTCGAGCGGGGTGATCGTGCCGTCCAGCGGCAGGATCTCCAGGCCGTGCTTGGCCAGCTCGAGCTCACGGATGATCTCGGGCCGCAGCAGCGACACCACGTAGCTGAACACCGAGAACTTGAACCCGGGCACGATCTCCTCGGTGAGGGTGGCGCCTCCCAGGATGTGCCGGCGCTCCAGCACCAGGACCTTCAGCCCGGCCTTCGCGAGGTAGGCGGCGTTCACGAGCCCGTTGTGCCCGCCTCCGATCACGACCGCGTCGTACTTCTTGGCCATGGATGCCGCTCCTTCTTCCCACGGGCCGATGTGCGAGCCCGGCTGAGGTGACTTCAGGTCAAGCGGGCACCCCGGAACACGGTGCGGGGGCGCCGGTTGCCCATGGTAGTCGTGCCTCTGCACCCCGGCCAACGGCCCCTTGACTTCAGGTCAAACGGGGCGATGCCATGAGGTCCGGCCCCTCGGCTACCCTTGGGCCCTCGAACCGCTGTCCCCGCACGTCCCGAACAGGAGGTCCACCGTGAGTCTCGGCACCGCGTTCTTCGAGCGCGAACAGGCGCTGAACAAGAAGCTCGCCTGGGGTGAGTGGAGCGGGTACTTCTCGGCTCCGGTGTACGCGGACTTCCACGACATCGAGTACAACGCGATCCGCGAGGCCGCCGGCGTCATCGACATCACGCCGCTCTACAAGTACGAGGTCTCCGGCCCCGACGCCGTTCGCCTGCTCGATCGCGTGATGACCCGGGACATGACGAAGCTGCGGATCGACCGGATCTTCTACTCGCCGTGGTGCGACGAAGAGGGCAAGGTGCTCGACGACGGCACGATCACCCGCCTCGCCGAGGATCGGTTCCGCATCACCGCCGCCGACCCGTGCTACCGCTGGTTCGTGCTGAACGCCACCGGGTTGGACGTCGAGGTCGCCGACGTGAGCGACGCCACCGCGGCGCTGGCCCTGCAGGGGCGTCTGAGTCGCGAGGTGCTGCAGGACGCCACCGGCCAGGACTGGACCGACCTGCGCTACTTCGGGCGCCGGGGCACCGAGATCGCGGGCGTGCCGGTCGACGTCACCCGCACCGGCTACACCGGCGACCGTGGCTACGAGCTGTGGATGGCGAAGGACGACGCCGTCGCCGTGTGGGACCGCATCTTCGAGGTGGGCCAGCGCTACGGGATCCACCCCGTGGGCATCCGTGCGATGGACGTCGCGCGCGTCGAGGCCGGGCTGATCCTGATCGAGGCCGAGTACACCAGCGCCCGACACGCGATGGCGCCCGAGCAGCAGTACTCGCCGTTCGAGTTGAACTTCGACGGGATGGTCGACTTCGCCAAGGCGAGCGATTTCAACGGCCGTCGTGCCCTGCAGGCCGAGCAGAAGGCCGGGGGCCCCGAGCGCCGGCTGGTGGGCCTGCACCTGGACTGGTCCGGCATCGAGGGGATGTACGCGAAGCACGGGCTGGCGCCCGCGATCAGCCCGTACGTGCACCGCGACCCGATCCCGGTCTACAAGGAGGGCAAGCAGGTGGGTCGCACCACCTCGACCACCTGGGGGCCCACGATCAAGAAGATGGTCTCGTTCGGCTCGGTCGACAAGGGGCACAGCTCCCTGGGCTCGCGCCTCAGCGTCGAGTGGACCGTGGAGGGCGAGCGCGGCAAGGTCGGCGCCACCGTCGTGCCGATGCCGTTCTTCGACCCCGAGCGCAAGCGCAGCTAGCCACGACGCCACCGGATCGTCACAGGACGGTCCTCGGTCGCATGACCGGCGTTTGAGAACATGGACGGGTCCATGCGTCCCTCCCGCGCTTCCATGCTGCTCGCTGCCGTCGGCGGCCTCGTCGGGTTCCTCGTCGGGGCCGCCGGTTCGTTGATCCTCGGCCTCGCGGCAGGTCTCATCACCTTCCTGATCTGCCTGTGGGTGTACGCGCGCGTCACCCGCGAGGACCGCGCCCCGTCCGATGACGGCGCGGCGGACCCCGGCAGACGACGGTTCCTGGTGGGCGTCGGGGTGGGCGGGTTCGCGCTCGCGCTGGCCGGCGCGCCGATCGGCTGGCTCGCCCGCAAGCTGTCCCGGCCCGATCCCGCGCCGATCCAGACGGCGATGGCCGAGGGCCTGGGTTCGGAGTACATGGAGTTCGTCCGCCGCGCCTACCGGCCCGGACGCTCGGGCGACATCCAGATGCTGATGGCGCCCTACAACAGCGCGAACTACGCCAACGAATCGCTGTCGCTGGTGCCGCAGGACCCTCGCACCAGCCACGCGAGCCTGTGGATGTACCTCGAACGCATCCCCATGGTGGTCTACGGGCCCGGCATCGTGGCGTCGAGCGACAGCACCGAACGCGTCACGCTCGCCGATCTCGCCCCCACCACCGCCAAGCTGATCGGCTCGCAGACGTTCCCGGCGGACGAGCGCCAGGGTCACGCCGTTGCCGCTATCGACGGCTCGCTCGGCTCGCACGCCGAAGATCGTGTTCACCTTCGTCTTCGACGGCGGTGGGTGGAACGTCCTCCATGAGTGGCCCGACGCCTGGCCGAACCTCAAGCGGTTGATGGGCGAGGGCGCGAACTTCCGCAACGCGATCCACGGCTCGTTCCCCGCGGTGACCGCGTGCGCGCACGCCACGATCGGCACCGGCACCTACCCCGACGAGCACGGCATCACCGGCCACAACATCCGCGACGACACCGGGTTCGTGCGCAAGGCCTACGGCGAACTCGGCCACGCGAACCCGGCCGACATCGTGCTGCCCACGCTGTCCGACCTCTGGTACGACGAGACGCAGGGCGAGGCGTGGGTGGGCGAGATCGGGTATCAGATCTGGCACCTGGGCATGATGGGGTTCGGCGGGCGGGTCCGCGCCGACGGCTCCAAGCCGGTGGGCGTCTACTGGGACGAGGACGGCGCCGAGGACTGGGCGCCGCAGAACCCCGAGCTCTACCGCCTGCCGGCCGCGATGCCCGACCGTGCCTCGTTCGACGCCGCGTACCAGGCGTTCTGGGACGCGCCGCCGGACTGGGACGAGCAGTTCACGCCGCAGGGGCGCCAGGCGCCCTGCTGCAGCCCGCCCGTCGTGGCCTACCAGGGCGACCTGATCGAGGCGACGCTCGATTCCGAGCCGATCGGCGAGGGCGGCACGTCGCTGCTCTACACCACCTTCAAGTCGCCCGACTACACCGGCCACATCTACGGCATGGGCTCGGATTGGGAACGGCTGCAGCTCGAAGCGGTCGACGCCGAACTCGCCCGCGTCGAGGCGATGCTCGAGGAGCGCTACCCCGGCGAATACGTCCTGATCGTCACCGCCGACCACGGCCAGTGCCCGCTGCCCGACGACGTCGGCGGCGTGCGCCTCGACCCGATCCAGCTCGACCAGCACATCGCCGCCAACTTCAACGGGGTCACCAACGTCGTGGAGGAGATCACGCCGCACGAGGTCTATCTGGACACGCGGAGGCTGTGGGACAACGGCGGCGCCACCGTGGATGACGTCGCGGCGTCCTTGCAGGACTACCGCTACCGCCAGAACATCGGCCCCTACGTGCCCGTCGATGCGATCGAGCAGGACCTGCTGGACCGGAAGGAGTTCGCCGCCGTGTTCGGCAGCGGCTACCTGGGAACCCTGGCGAGCGCCGACCTGTCCGGCCTGGGCGAGACCTCGTTCACCGACGCCGACCCCGACGGGATCCCGGACGCGCCCTAGCCGTTCAACGCCGCGGCCACGGCGTCGCTGCACTCGTCCCACCGGAACATCCGGCCCAGCCGCACCAGCACCAGATCCTTGCCGGCGATCGCCTCGGCGACACCCTCCACCGCGAAGAGCGCCATCAGCATCGCGTCGCCGTGCGCTTCGGCCATCTCGAGGCTCTCGGCCACCTGGCGATCGCCCTCACGCGCCACCTGGAAGGCTCGAGGGCTTTCGTCGGCGTCCAGGAACGCCTCGGTGCCCCACGCATCGGTCAGCGTCTCGGTCGCCGGAACGGTCGCCTGGCCCGCGATCCCGTCGGGTCCCAGGTTCAGTCGAACTCGGTAGCGATGCAGGTCCAGCCAACGCACCCCGGGGATCGAGAGCAGACGATCCAGCGGCGCCGGCGCCGCCTCGGGAGGGCACGACACGATCGTCCGATCGGTCAGCGGCGTCGAGACGTGGAGCCGCAACACCGACGGGTTCGTGACCGCTTCCAGGGCCCACCGGTCGGGCTGGATCATGCGCGGAGGCGAACGCCCGCCGGGTCGAACAGCGCGGTGCCGGGCGCGACCGTCCCCTGGACCTCCCGGTCGAACGATCGCACCACGACCGCGTCGCCGGCCCGGAGCTCCGCGGGCACCCACGCGTAGGCGATCGAGCGGCCCACCGACGGACCGTACGCGGCGCTCGTGACGTAGCCCGCGACCTGTCCGTCGACGAACAGCGGCTCCCCGCCGGTCATCACGACGTCGGGCTCCAGCGTCAGGGTGGCGAGTCGCCGGGTGGCGGGCGCGCGAGCGGCCAGCCCGTCGCGGCCAAGGAAATCCGAGCCGTCGGAGCGCACGGCGAACCCCAGCCCCGCCTCGGCCGGGGTGTGCTCCGGCGTCATGTCGGTGCCCCACATCCGGTAGCCCTTCTCGATGCGGAGCGAGGACAACGCCGCGGCGCCGGCGGCGATCACCCCGTATCGCTCCCCCGACGCCATGAGGGCATCCCAGAGCGCGAGCCCGTCATCGAACGCTGCCGTCAGTTCCCACCCCAGCTCCCCCGCGTACGAGACGCGCAAGGCCGTGACGGGGATGCCCTTCACGCGGAGCTCGCCCACCCGCAGGTACCCGAACGCGAGGTCGCCGTCGGCCACCGGAGCCAGGATGTCGCGCGCCGCCGGTCCCCACAGGCCCAGGCAGCACACCGCGCCGGTGAGGTCGGTCACCGTGACGCTGCCGTCGGGCGGCAGGTGCCGGCGGAGCCACGCCAGGTCCCGAGGACCGTTGGCGCCGATCACGAACCGGTCCTCAGCCACCCGCGCGACGGTGATGTCCGATCGGACCCCACCTCGCACGTCGAGCAGCAGCGAGTAGGTCACCGTGCCCACCGGCCGATCCACCCGGCCGGCCACCATCCACCCGAGGAACGCCTCGGCCCCCGGCCCGCTCACCTCGATCCGCGTCAGGGCCGTCATGTCGAACAGCCCGGCTCGCTCCCGCACGGCGAGGTGCTCGGCGATCGCGATCGGGGACCAGTAGCGCGAGCTCCACTCGTCGCGCGGCGGGACCGTGGCGGCATCCACCAGACGGGCGTTCGCCTCGTACCATCGCGGGCGCTCCCATGCCGCGGTGTCGAAGAACGCCGCGCCCAGTTCCCGCTGGCGTGGCTCGAACGGGCTGAAGCGGAGGTCGCGCGCGCTCGTGTGGCCCTCGGCGGGATGATGCACGGCGTACACATCTCGATACGAGTCGTCGCACCGCGCCTCGAACACCGCCGGGTCGAGTTCCGGTCGCTCGAAGCGCGACAGGTCCGCCGGCGACGCGTCGATCGAGGGCGCGCCGTCGATGAGCGTCTCGGCGAGCACGCGTCCGACACCCGCCGAGTGCGTCACCCACACCGACTCACCCACCCAGAACCCGCGGAGGTCGGGATGCTCACCGATCAGCGGGTACCCATCGGGCGTGAACGCGAACACCCCGTTGAAGCTGCGCTCCAGCATGGTCTCGCGCAGGGCGGGCATCAGCTCGCACGTCAGCTCCCAGGGTTCGGCGAAATCCTCCGGCGTGAAGGCGTAGACGATGCCGTCCTCGCGGCGCTCGTGGGTGTCGAGGCCGGTCGCCGCCACCGGCAACCGCCGATGGTTGAACGACCCGATCCCGACGCGGTCGCCATGGTCGCGGTAGTACAACCCCGCATCGTGGTGGCGGACGATCGGCATCGTGGCTTCGTTCCCCGAGTTGGCGGCGAGCGCGGGCACGGGTGTCGTGACGACGTACTGATGCTCGAGCGCCAACATCGGCAGCGTGAGTCCCACCATCGAGGCGACGGTGGGCCCCCACACGCCGGCGCAACACACCACCACGTCGGCGGGGATGACCTCGCCGCCCACGCGAACCCCGGTCACGCGACCGTCGCGGTGCTCGATGCCGGTGACCTCGGTATCCCCCACGAACCTGGCGCCTCGGGCGATCGCGCGACGCGCCTGCGCCTCGACCGCTCGTAACGCCACCGCGAGGCCTTCACCCTCGGTGACGTACCCGCCCACGAGCCCGGCGGTGTCGATGATCGGCCACAGGTCGAGCGATCTCCGCCGGCTCGACCATCCGGCCCCGGAAACCCCACGCGGTGGTGGCGTTCCACCGCCGCTGCAGCTCACGCAGTCGAGGCTCGTTGCGGGCCACCTCGAGGGTGCCCACCGGCAGCATCGCCGGCGCGCCGTCGAGGTCGAGCGCCGTGAACTTGTCCACCGTGTAGTCCGCGAGCGCCTGCATCATCTTCGAGGGACTGGTGCGCGAGACCAGGCCCGGGGCGTGCGAGGAGGATCCGCCCGTCGCGTACAGCGGACCCTTGTCGAGCACCGTGACGTCGGTGGCGCCGCGCGCGGTGAGCTCGTCGGCGACCGCGGCGCCCACGACGCCGGCGCCGATCACCACGTAGCGCCGGCCGGTCATCGCTCACCACCCACGAGCGATCCACTCCTCGAGGTGCGGAGCCTCCTCGCCCACGGTGGTCGAGTCTCCATGGCCGGGGTGGAGGGTGGTCTGGGGCGGCATCGGCAGGATCCGCTCGCGGATCGACGCGATGATCAGCTCGAAGTCGCCGAGCTCGTCGCCGGTGGAACCGGGACCGCCCGGGAACAGCGTGTCGCCGTCGAACAGCGCGTGACTCGCCGTGTGGTGGAAGCTGACGCTCCCGGGGGTGTGGCCCGGCGTGTGGATCACGCGGAGCTCCACGCCGCCGGCGACCAGGAGCGCGCCCTCGTCCAGCGGGCCATCCGGCTGGCGCTCGGCGTGCGTGCGTTCCCACACGGGGCGGTCGGCGGGATGCATCAGGATCGGCGCGTCGACCGCGGCCTGCACGTCGAACGCGGCGTCGACGTGGTCCCAGTGGCCGTGCGTGCAGGCGATCGCCAGCACCCGGCGTCCTCCGACCGCGTCCACGATGGGCGACGCGTCATGGGAGGCATCGATCACCACGACCTCGTCGTCGCCGCCCACGATCCAGACGTTGTTCTGGACCTCCACGATGCCCTCCCCGGGGTAGTCCCGGGAGGCGATCGTGCTCACGAGGTCGACGCGAGGCGGCACGGACTCATCGTAGCCGCAGGCCGCGGTCCTCAGCCGTTGTGCATCGGCCCGTGGTCGGTCTCGTCGTCGAACGTGTTGCCCTCGGCCGGGATCGGGTTGGCCTTCATGATGCGGGCCATGTGCACGGCGTTGTGCGCCATCCACCTGGTGGTCCGCTGGGTGTAGGGATGATCCTCGCCGCCGGCCTCGATGTAGCTGGGACCCGGGCCGGCGTCGCCCACCCAGTAGGTGTCGGCGTTCGGTGGGATCACGCACCCGAGGTGGGTCAGGTTGAACAAGGTGGTTTCCGCGGCGGCATGAGCGCCGTCCTCGTTGCCGGTCACCACCACGCACCCCACCTTGTTGTAGAGCGGGTACTGCCCGGCGTCGTTGCGCTCGTTGTAGGTGCCGTCGAGCCGTTCGATCACGAGTTGGGCCACCGAGCCGCGGACGCCGAACCAGATCGGCGTACCGATGCAGATGATGTCGGCGGCCAGGATCTTCTCCAGGATCACCGGCCATTCGTCGCCGTTGCCCTCGTCCGAGCTCACGCCGAACCGCACGTGGTAGTCGGTGACACGGACCATCTCGGTCTCGACGTCCATGCGGTCCCACCACTCCTTCACCTTCAGCATCAGCGCTTCGGTGTTGGAGACCTCGGGGGCGTACTTCAGGGTGCAGTTGATCATGACGGCCTTCAGGTCGGCCATGCGATCCCTCCTTCACGGGGCGCCGGACGGCGCGTTCTCGACCACGTCTACGGGCGGTGGGCCATCGTTACACCCGGTCCGCCGGCCAACCACCTGTGCCACGATGCCGCGATGTCCGTGGAGCTGACCGCCGAGGACCGAGCCATGCTCGAGGGTGATCGGGGCGAGGCCCCCGCCATGGCCATGCGCATCATCGCCGCGATGGCCGACGTCAGCGGTGCCGCGCACCTGCTCGACGTCACCTCCGCCCACATCGACGGATGCCTCTACCACGGCCCGGCGGGACTCGATTTCGCCCGACGCCTGGCCAACGCGGGCGGTCAGGTCGCGGTGCCCACCACGCTCAACGTCTCCTCGCTCGACCTGCTCCACCCCGATCTCGTGCACCTGGACGAGGGCACCCGCGAGAACGCCCGCGCCCTGATGGAGACCTACGTGGCGATGGACTGTCGCCCCACGTGGACGTGTGCGCCCTACCAACTCCCCACGCGGCCGTCCCTCGGTGAACACATCGCGTGGGCCGAGTCGAACGCGATCGTGTTCGCGAACTCGGTGCTGGGCGCCCGCACCGACCGCTACGGCGACTTCATCGACATCTGCTGCGCGATCACCGGCCGCGCGCCGGCGGCCGGCCTGCATCTGGACGAGGGACGGGCCGCGCGCGCGATCTTCCGCCTCGAAGGGGTGCCCGATCGCCTGCTCGCCGATCCGATCGCCCACGCCGCCGTCGGCGCGGTCGTGGGGCGCGCCACCGGCACGATGGTCCCGGCGATCGTCGGCCTGCCGCCGGCACCCGTCACCACCGAGGATCACGCCAAGGCGTTGGGCGCCGCAGCCGCATCGTCCGGGGCGCTCGCCATGTTCCACGCCGTTGGCGTCACGCCGGAGGCCCCCACCCTGGAGGCGGCCACGGCCGGGTTGCCGCCACTGCTGGAGCGCACCATCACGCCGGACGACCTGCGGGAGGCGCGCGATGCGCTCTCGACCGTCCCGGTGGGCGCCGCCATCGGGGCGGTCAGCATCGGCACCCCGCATTGCTCCGTGCGCGAGTTCGCGCAGCTCGCCGCCCTGGTCGACGGCCGCCGCATGGCCGTGCCGTTCTACGTGAACACGGGACGCGACGTCCTCGCCCAGGCCGAGCGCGAGGGATCTGCGTCGGTGGTGGCCGAAGCCGGCATCACCGTGGTGACCGACACGTGCACCTACATCACGCCGATCATCCAGGCGCGCGGCGGCCCGGTCGTCACCGATTCGGGGAAATGGGCGTGGTATGCCCCGGGCAACCTGGGCCTGGACGTCGCGTTCGCCAGCATGGCGGAGTGCGTGCGCTCGGCGATCGCCGGCGAACTGGTCCGCGATGAGGACCTGTGGGGATCATGAGCGACGAGGTCCGGGTGTTGGTGGGCGGTCGTGGACACGGCGAGGCGCTGGTCCTGGATGAGCCGCTCAGCTTCTGGGGCGGCGTCGACCCGGCGACCGGTGCCGTGATCGACGTGCATCATCCGCAGGCAGGGTCCGTCGTCGCCGGACGCGTCCTGGTGATGCCGGCCGGACGCGGATCCAGCTCCAGCTCCTACGTGCTGGCCGAATCCGTGCGCTCGGGCACGGCGCCGGCCGCCATCGTGCTGGGTGAGCCCGATGCGATCATCGCGCTCGGGGCGCTGGTGGCGACCGAGCTCTACGGGTCGAACCTGCCGGTGGTGGTCGCGCCCGGAGCGGCGCTCGCCACCGGCGACCTGGTGACGGTCGACACCGCCGCCGACCCGGCCATCGTCCGCTCCTAGCTCGGCGGCAGCCGCAACGATGCGTCGGCGAGGCCCGCCGACAGCACCTGCTCGAACCGGCCCACGTCGCCGTCGCAGGCCCGCAGGTCGGCGGGCCCCAGCACGATCAGCTGCTCGGACCCCACCTCGGCGATGATGCACGGGGTCCTGCCGTCGGTGAGTTGGGCCAGCGCCGGCGGCTGCTCGTTGCGATGCACCAACCGCAGCGGCACCGGCAGCTGGGCCGCCATCGTCTTGAACGAGCGCTTGCCGCTCAGCGTGAACCCGTGGGTGATGTCGATGAGCGTGCAGTGGGCCGTGCCGCGGGCTCTCCCGGCGAGGTAGGCCAGCTCTCCGCGGACCCCACCGTCGGCGTGGTAGACGCCCACGAGGCGGTCGACGGAACGCACGGGCTCGGACACGGCCCAAGGCTACCTGGCCCTCGTGGCGTGGCCCTCGTGGCGGGGGCCATGGCCACCCGTCGGCGGAGCCCCGCCGTTGGCGACCCCCCGGATAGACTCGCCTCGTGATCTCCTGCCCCTCCTGCCGGGCGTCCAACGACGACGCCGCCCGCTTCTGTTCCGCGTGTGGAACGGCGCTGGCCCAGGTGTGCCCGTCGTGCGGTGCGGCGGCGCCGGCGCGGGCGCGGTTCTGCTCCGAATGCGGCTCGCCGCTGGGAGCCGACGGCGATGCCGGGCCGCTCGAGGAACGGCGCTGGCTCTCGATCCTGTTCGCCGACCTCGCCGGCTTCACGCAGCGCTCCGATCAGGCCGATCCGGAGGACGTGCGTGGGATCCTCGTCCCCTTCCACGCCCTGGCCAAGGACGAGATCGAGCGGTTCGGCGGCACCTTGGACAAGTTCATCGGTGACGCCGCGATGGGGGTCTTCGGCGCTCCGGTGGCGCACGAGGACGACGCCGAGCGGGCGGTGCGCGCCGCGCTGTCGATCTGCGAGCGCGTCACGGCCCGTGGCATGCCCGTGCGCATCGCGGTCAACACCGGCGAGGCGCTCGTCACCTTCGGCGAGGGACCCCAGGTCGGCGAACGGGTCGCGGGCGACGTGGTGAACACCGCCTCGCGGCTGCAGGGCCATGCGCCCGAGGGGGAGGTCGTGGTGGGCGAGACCACCCACCGGGCGACCCGAGGGGTGATCGCCTATCGCGAACTGCCGGCCGTCACGGTCAAGGGCAAGGCCGAACCGCTGGCGATGTGGCTCGCCACCTCGATCCAACCCACCGTGCCCGAGCGAGACGAAGACGACCCGCCGCCGTTCGTGGGTCGCGATCGCGAACGACGGCAGCTCCACGACCTGTTGGATCACGCCGTCGAGTCGCGGCGCCCGCACATGGCCACGGTGGTGGGCGAACCGGGCATCGGCAAGACCCGGTTGGTCTCCGACCTGGGCGAGCACGTCCGCGCCGAGGGCAAGGACATCCTGTTCCACCGTGGTCGATGCCTGCCCTACGGCGAGAGCATCACGTTCACGGCCCTCGAGGAGATCGTGCGCGCCTTGATCGGCGTGGGACCCGGACAGGACCGCCGCTCGGTGGCCGAGGCGCTCGAACGCACCCTCGAGGAACTCGAACCGCGGCCCACCGAACGCGGCTGGCTCAGCAGCCGCCTCGCGCCGTTGGTGGGCACCTCGAACCCGGGCGATGCACCTGCCGATCGTTCCGAATCGTTCGCGGCCTGGACGCGGTTCCTGGAGCTGGTGGCCGACACCGCCCCCCTGGCGATGGTCGTCGAGGACCTGCACTGGGCGGACCCCGCCATGCTCGAGTTCCTCGACCACCTCGTCACCGAGGCGCGCGAGGTGCCGATGTTCGTGCTCTGCACGTCGAGGCCCGAACTGTTCGCCCAGCACCCGTCGTGGGGTTCGGGCAGCGCCGAGGTCACCACGATCTCGCTCTCGCCGTTGTCCGACGAGGACATGCAGGTGCTCCTGGGCGCGCTGCTGCTGCACTCGATCCTGCCCGCCGAAGCGCGGGAGCCGCTGATGCGTCGCGCCGGCGGCAACCCGCTCTACGCGCGCGAGTTCGTGCACATGCTGGAGGACCGGGGCGAGGACGGCCGGGTCGAACGCGATCCCGACGCCTCGGGCTCAGGGGTGCGGGTGCCCGACACGGTGCAGGCGCTGATCGCGGCCCGCCTGGACTCGCTGGAACCGGCCGAGCGCTCGCTCCTGCAGTCCGCCTCGGTGGTCGGCGACCGATTCTGGCCCGGGGTGCTCGCCGCACTCGATCACCCCGACGACCTCGACGGTTCCCTGCGCGAGTTGCAACGACGAGGCATGATCCGGCGCTCCCCGCTCAGCACGATCCCGGAGCAGACCGAGTTCGCGTTCACCCACGGGCTGATCCGCGATGTCGCCTATGGCCGGCTCCCGCGGGCCGCCCGGGCCCGGATGCACCTGGCCGTCACCGTCTGGCTGGAGGAAACGGCCGGTGAACGCCTCAGCGAGCGCGCCGACCTGCTCGCCTCCCACGCCACGCGGGCCCTCGACCTGGCTCGAGCCGCGAGCCTCACCGAGGAGCTGCCCGCCCTCCAGGACGCCGCCCTGCGGTTCCTCGTCATGGCGGGCAGTCGCCAGAAGACCCTGGACACCGCCCGGGCGGCCGACTATTTCGCCCGGGCGGCCGAGCTCGCGCCGGCCCATGGCGCCGAGCGGGCCGAGCTGGTCCGGCAAGCCACCAGCACGGCGTGGCGCGCCGGGCGACTCACGTCGGACGAGGCGGTGGCCGCCTACCGAGAGTCCGTCGCGATCGCGCTCGCCGCGGGCGATCGCGAGACCGCCGCGCGCGCCATGCGGCGCCTGTACTACCAGCTGGGCCTGCAGGGCGAGACCGCGGCGGCGCGCACCACCCTCGACCAGGCGATCGAGCTCCTGGAGACCGCGGGCGAACCCGGCCTCACGCTGGCCGAGCTGTACGCGTGCCGGTCGGAATCCGAGATGTTCGCCGGGCGTTCGCAGGAATCGCTCGATTGGGCCGAACGAGCGCTCCAGCTGCCCCGCACCGAGGCCGTGACGCTGATGGGGCTGCACCTGCGCGGGAACGCTCGCTGCGAGCTGGGCGACCTGGACGGCATCGCCGACCTCCATCACGCCCTCGATGTCGCTCGGGGTTCCGGCAACGCCCTGGACATGGTGACGTCCTACTCCTACCTCTGTGAATGGATCGGGCTGCTCGAAGGACCGAAGGCGGCCCTGGCGATGAACCGAGAAGCCATCGACCTCTGCAACGGCCGCGGTCTCAGCGGTCAGGAATCATGGGCGCGGGCCGAAGGCATGTGGCTGCTGTTCGATCTGGGCGAATGGGACGAGATCGTGGCCACGGCCCCTCCCCTCCAGCGATGGGCCGACGAGCACGGCGACGTGCAGGTGGGCACGGTGGCACGCTCGTTCCGAGCGCGCGTCCTCGCGCATCGGGGGCGCACGGACGAGGCCGCCGAGGCGCTCACCGAAGCGCTCCCGGCCGCCCGGCAGATCGAGGATCTCCAGGTGCTGGGGCCGGTGCTGCTGGCGGCGGCGATCACCGCCGGCGTGGACGGCGATCAGGCCGAGGCGATCGCGAGGTTGCAGGAGTTCGATGCGATCACGGAGGGCGGGCCCACCGAGTACCGCGAGCTGCAGTTGCCCGAAGCCGTGCGCGTCGCGATCGGCGCCGGTCAGGTCGACCTCGCGGAGCGCCTCGTCGGCGACCGGCCGGTGCACGCCCCGAGGACGCAGATGTCGGTGGACATGAGCCGGGCCATGGTGTCGGAGGCCCGAGGTGCCTTCGACGACGCGCTCATCGCCTTCCGGTCCTCGGCGGCAGCGTGGGACCGATGGAGCGTGCCGCTGGAGCACGGGCACGCGCTCATGGGAGCGGCGCGGTGCCTGCGCGCCCTCGATCGGTCCGAGGAGGCCGAAGCGGTCGAGGCCGACGGGAAGCTCCTCCTGGAAACGCTCGGCGTGCCCGAGGTGACCGCCCCCCGAACGTGACAACGCTTCCCCTTGTGGGGGAAGCGTTCTCGTGGAGGTGAGGGGAATCGAACCCCTGTGCTCGAACGACCGTCTGGGACTTCTCCGGGCGCAGCCAGTGGAGAGATCTCGCCTTCAGGCTCCCACCGGCGGAGGACCTGTCAGCCAGTCCGGGTTCGATGTCCCTCAGCGGCCCCCGAACGGAACCGTAGAAGTGAGCCTGCTCACGACGCCCATCCCTCGGACGCAGGCGCCCCGAGGGGGACGGCTACCTAACGTATTAGGCAGCGAGCGCGTAGTTGTCTTCGGCGCTTGTGTTTGTTCCGGCGTTTAACGTGACATCCGGGATCACGGCCCGCTTCTCCCAGACGTGCAACGCCCAAGTCGAAGCCTGTACACCCCCATATGCAGTTGTCCCTACGAGTATACGGCCGGACACCGACGTGACTGAAGCTGACTACCGGCGGCGGCCGATCTCGCGTTCGACCTCGCGCTGGCTCTCGCGCTTCGCGATCGATTGACGCTTCTCGAACTCGCGCTTGCCTCGGCCGACGCCGAGCTCCACCTTCGCCAGGCCGTGGGTGAAGTACACGCGCAGCGGGATCAGCGTCAGCCGTTCCTCCTGCTGATGCTCGGCGAGACGATGGATCTCCCGGCGGTGCAGCAGCAGCTTGCGCGGTCGTTCGGGCAGGTGGCGCTTCACGTCCCCTTGCTCGTACGGGGGGATGTGCATCCCCTCGAGCCACACCTCGCCGTCACGGACCCGGGCGAACGCCTCGTTGATCGAGGCCCGTCCGCCTCGCAGCGACTTCACCTCGTCGCCGGTCAGCACGATGCCGCACTCGAACTCCTGGGAGATCTGGAAGTCGTGACGCGCCTTGCGATTGCTCGCGACCGTCTTCTCGTCCTCGCCGCCCTTGGGAGCCATCGTGGCACCCGCGTCAGACGTCGAGGAAGCGACGCATCCCGATGGTGCCGGCGATGATCGCGATGATCGCGGCGAACCCGAGGACCCACGGCGCCACCCACAGCACGTCGGAGTTCTTGATCAACGGGAAGAACTGCACCGAGCCGCGCAGCTGATCGATCCCGAGCACCTTGATGACGAACAGGAAGAAGATCGCCAAGGTGGCTCCGACCAACGCCTCGACGAGCCCTTCGATCAGGAACGGCACGCGGATGCGCCAGTTCGTGGCGCCCACCAGACGCATGATGCCGATCTCCTTGCGCCGGGCGAACATCCCCATCCGCAACGTGTTCGCGACCAGCGCCACGGCGGCGGCCAGCATGATCACCGAGATCGCCAGCACGCCGTACTGCAGCACGTTCGTGATCGTCGTGAGCCGGTCGAGCAGGGCGCGGAAGTCCGAGACGTTCCGCACGCCGGGTTCGGTGCACTCGATCTGGCCGGTGTCGTTCGGGATGCAGGACAGCGCCGCCGTGATCTGGTCGTACTTCGCCGGGTCGGACAGGTTGATCCGGAACGACGTCGGGATCGCCTCCTCGCAGTTCACGCCCTCCTGGAAGACCTCCTGGCCCTCGAACAGCTGCGTCGTACTGCTGGCACGTGCGTGCCTTGTCCCAGTACTCGATGGACCCGACGGCTTCGAGATCGCCCAACGTGGTCTGGAGCCGTGAGATCGTCTCGGGCTTGGCCGGGTCGGTGAGGTAGACGGCCACCTGCACGTTGCCCGTCCACGCGTCCTTCACCAGGCTGAACTCCCGCGAGATCAACAGGGAGAGCCCGAACAGGAACAGGGCGATGAACGCGGTCGACATGGCGGCGAACGCCACGATGCCGTTGCGTCGAAGTCCGGCCGCGGTCTCGCGGAAGTAGTACTCGAGCCGCATCAGCTGTACACGCCTCGAGACTGGTCACGGATGACGTGGCCCTTGTCGAGTTCGATCACGCGCTTGCGCATCGCATCGACGATGGCCTGGTCGTGGGTGGCCATGACCACGGTCGTGCCGATGCGGTTGACCTTGTCGAGCAGCCGCATGATGTCCACCGACGTGTTGGGGTCCAGGTTGCCGGTGGGCTCATCGGCCAGCAGCACGAGCGGGCGGTTCACGCACGCCCGCGCGATGGATACCCGCTGCTGCTCGCCGCCGGAGAGTTCGTCAGGGTAGTTGTTGAGCTTGTCCCCCAACCCCACGTAGTCGAGGATCTCGGGCACCCGCTGGTCGATCACGTGCTTCTGCTTGCCGATCACCTCGAGCGCGAACGACACGTTCTCGAACACGGTCTTGTCCGTCAGCAGCTTGTAGTCCTGGAAGACCGTGCCCACGTTGCGACGCAACTTGGGCACGTCCCACGACGACATCTTGCCCAGGTGCTTGCCACCGACGTAGATGTCGCCCTTGGTCGCTTCCTCCTCTTTGAGGAGCAGGCGGATCATCGTCGATTTGCCCGAACCGGACTGACCGACGATGAAGACGAACTCGCCTTTCTCGACCTCGACGTCGACGCCTTCGAGCGCGGTGACGCCGTTCCTATAGGTCTTCGAGACGTGCTGAAGACTGATCATCTGGACCTCGGGAGGGGTGGGAAGGTAACCGGGCCACCCTACCAGACCCCCTCTCCAGAACTGTGGAGCATCGGTGATGCTCGAGGCCGTAGGCTTCCCCGCGCATGGGCGGTCGGACGGGCGGCGCGAGCAGCGGACGAGGGATCATCGCGGCGTGTGCCGGCCCGGCGCTGATCGTGATCGGCGTCCTGGTGGCCCTGGAGGGCTTCGTCTTCCACGACCGGCTCACCCAGGCGCATCCGGACATCCTCACGTTCTGGCTCCCGAGGTTCGCCTACCTGGGTCGCTCGATCGCCGACGGACACATCCCCGTGTGGAACCCGTACGAGATGGCGGGCTACCGGTTCGCCGCCGATCCCCAGGGCGGGTGGCTCTACCTCACACCGATGGCGCTGTTCTCCACGCTCTCCCCCGCCGCCGCGATGCGGGCCTTCATCGTCGTGAACCCACTGCTGGCGGGGCTCGGCCTGTACGGGTTCTGCCGCGTGGAGCGGCTCTCACGCGTCGCGGCCACCGTCGGAGGGCTGTCGCTCGCGATGCTGATGTCCACGTCGGAGATCGCGGTGTCGATGCCCTTCGCGGGATCGATCGCGTGGACCACGGTGGCCCTGATCGGCGCCGCCGGCTATCGGCGAGCCGACCGCTGGTCTCGCAGGATCGCGTGGCTCGCCGTGGGCGCGTTCGGCTGGTCGCAGGTGGCCACCGCCCACCTGAGTCACGGCCTGGTGATGTGCTCGGTCCTGGTCGTCGCCTACCTCGTGTCGGGCGCCGTCGCCGACGTGCGTGCACGGCCGCGTGCGGGGCTGGGCGGCGGCGGGCGAGCGTCCTGCTGTTCCTGGTGATGCTGCCGCTCGCGAGCCTCGCGGTGCTGCTGCCACGGATCGACGCGCTGCAGGCGTCGAGCCTGGCCGCCGGCTACGACCGCCTCGGCGACGCGCTCGGATCGCTCGGCGGTGCGGACTCGGCCTCGATCCAGGGCAACGGCGTGTGGGCGGCCTGGCCCCTGGCGTTGGGCGCCGCACCGGGCGCCTACGCGGGGGCGGTGATCCTGCTCGCCGTGCCCCTGGCGGTGCGAGCGCGGCGACATCGGGCGCTGGTGTGGGGCGTCGGCGGCGCGCTGGTCCTGACGTGGGTGGCGATGCTCGACGCCGTCGTCACCGCCGGGTGGTTCCGGTCGCTGCTCCTGCGGATCCCCTTCGGCGACGTGTACCTCCACAACCCGGGGCGCATGCGCTACCTGGCGGTCATCGCGATCCCGATCCTCGGCGCGGTCGGGATCCAGGGCCTCCGGGACGATCCGATGCCGGCGCGGCGTGCCGCGTTGTGGCTCGGTGGCGGTGCGGTGCTGTGGCTCGGCGTGCCGCTGGCGGCCGGTGCCACCCCCGTGCGGTTCGCGCTGCTCGCGGCCGGGCTCGTCGCGGGCGGCGTCGCGGTCTGGCTCCTGGCCACCGCGCGGACGCCATGGGCGTGGGTGACCGTGGTCGCCGTCCTCTCCGTCGAGCTCGTCGTCAGCGTCGCATGGTCGCACTCGGTCACCACGGCCGACACGATCCTCCTCGGCCTGGAGGGCGGCGAGCACCCCAACCTGATCCCGCAACCGCTCCCGGCCCCCGAGGTGGACGCGGCCGCGTTCGTGGCGCCGACGGCGTTCGTCCCCCGGTTGCAGGCGAGCGATGAGCGATACCTCACGTGGGCCCCACCGGCGGCGGCGTTCGACAAGGGCTACCTGTTCATGCAGCTCCGTCCCGACTGGCCGGCCTTGGCGATGGAACGCGGCACGTTGTTCTCGATCCGCGACCCCCTCGGCTACAACCCCGTGCAACTCCCCCGGTACTGGGACTACCTCCGGGCGCGCACGGACCTGCCGGTCTTCTACAACGCCGCCGTGATCGATCTCCCGACCAGCCAGGACGTCGGATTGCTGGGCGTGCGCTACCTCGTGATCCCCACCGGGATCGCGTCGCCGCTGCCCGGGACGGTCGTCGAACGCGCGCAGGGCTACGACCTCGTGGAGCTCTCGACGTGGCAGCCCCACGTCTCGGTGGTGACGTCCTGGACCGTGGTGGACTCCACCGCCGCGGCCCTGCAGACGGTCACCGCCCCCGGGTTCGATCCTGCCGACGAAGCCGTCCTGGAATCCGACCCCGGGCTGCAGCCTGAGTCCGGTGCCGAACCGGGAACGGCGAGCGTGCTGGAGCGCTCACCGTCGTCACTGACCATCGCACACCACCGCCGCCGCGCCGTCGATCGTCGTCGTGCGCAGCACGTACGACGACGGTTGGACCGCCACCGTGGACGGCGAACCCGCCGACGTCCTGCCCGTCGACGGCTTCCTCCAGGGAGTGCCGGTGAACGCCGGCGATCACACGATCGAGTTGGTCTACGAGGACGAGGCGGTGACCAGGGGCCTGATCGCCGGCGCCGTGGTGTGGATCGGGATCGTCGTGGCGTTCGTGGCAGCCGCGGTCACGGAACGTCGGCGCCGACGCGAGCCTCGGGCGCCGACGGCTCCCGCGATCCCAGATGCCGGCGGCCCGTGACGTAGGCCAAGCCGTAGAGGATCGCGACCCCGAACAGCAACGCGCGGTACCCCGTGACGATCGCGAGGTACTCGAGCACCCCACCGAGCATCGCCCCCAAGCAGGTTCGCGCCGAAGGCGATGGTCGAGGCTCCCACGTCCCGGAACCGGTCCGCGAAGATCAGGTTCGCCACGAACACGGGGGCGAACGCCACCAGCACGCTCGCGAAGAACCGCGGCACGGTGGACAGCGACAGGAGCGAGGCGGGCGGGATCAACCACGCCACGGCGAGGCAGGCCAGCAGCGCGCCGTACATCACGATCGGTCGAGGGAGCTTCGCTCTGCGCGCCACCTCGATCGCCGCGAGCACCGCCAGCAGGATGCCCGCGAACACCAGCGAGTTCACGAACCAGGTGGTGCCGAACAGCAGCGCGAACTGCACCACGCTCTTGGTCTCCAGCAACAGGAACGCCGCGCCCATGAAGAACAGGTCGACGTACGGTCGCATCTGGCCCAACGGCGCCCCGGAGGCCAGGCGGACGATCACGACGGAGGCCAGCAGGATCGCGCCCAGCCACCAGAGGTAGAAGTTGGGGATGGAGCGATCGGGCACGTACGGGAACGGGTGATCGTCGGTCGAGGGTTCGGGCGCGTCGACCGCGGAGCGGAACGTCGTCTCGCAGTCGATGTCGGTGGCTTCCACGCCCACGGTCAGCACCGCCTGCTGGCGTGGGCCGAGCCTCTGGTCGACGGCGTCGAAGCACGGGTCGTGACCGAAGACCTCCGACATCGTGTTCGCGTAGCGCTCGAACACGTCGTCTCGGTAGTAGTTGTACATCGCGAACGCCCCGCCGGGGTTCAGGTGGTCACGCACGGTCTCCATGGCCTCGCGCGTGAACAGGTAGCTCTCCAGCCGCAACGAGCCCTGCCCGCTGACCAGTGTCAGCGAGTCGGGCAGCGCGAACAGGATCAGGTCATAGGTCTGATCGGTCCGTTCCAGGTACGCGCGGCCGTCGTCGATGTGCGGGCTCACGCGTGGGTCCTGATACGGGTGGGCGGGATGCCGGTCTCGGCCTGCCGCCTGGATCACCGGGTCGATCTCGACCGCGTCGATGTGCCCGACGTCCCGGGAGAGCGCCAGCGCCACGTCGTTGCCGTTGCCCGCCCCCACGATCAACACGTCCTGAGGGGTCTGCCGCAGGTGGGTGTACGGCCGGGTGTAGAACTCCTCCTGGATCTGGGCGAGCGGCATCATCGATTGGTGCGGGAGCGAGTTCACCACCACGCCGATCCGTCCGGCGTCGTCGGCGGGCTGGACCGTGACGCGGTAGTAGGGCGACCAGGTGTCGTCGGGGGCGAGGGACCCCAGCGCGAACACGAACACGACGGCGCCGCACCACACCAGCCGCATCCGGTCCTCGCGAGGCGTCAAGGCGATGAAGAGCACCGCGATCACGAGTCCCCACGCCAACGGGCCGAGCCCGAAGAAGGACATCAACGAGAACACGACGATCCCGGCGAGGCTGCCGGTGATGTCCAGGCGATAGGCCTCCAGCGGCTCGAAACGCTCGAACAGCCGCGCCACCCCTTCGGCGATCGTCGCCATCGCGGCGACCGAACCCAGGAACAGCAGCGGCAGCATCACCCACGAGGGCAGGGCGGGCAGGTCGAACACCGTGCGCAGCGCGTCCGAGCCGTTGGTCTTGACCACACGCAGCACGAACACCCCGAGCACCAGGGCGGCCAGGATCGCGGGCGCCCACCGCGAGAGGTCTCGGCCCTTGCCCGAGCGCAGGAACCCCACGCCGATGCCCAGGAAGCTGGCGAGCAGCACGAAGTTCGTGAAGTAGGCCACGTGCACCTGGTAGGCCGACACCCAGCGGATCAGGGCGAGCTCGGTGAAGAGCATCAGGAAGCTGGCCACCACCAGCCGGCGGCGTTCACCCACGCGGAACCGTTCGCTCATCCCTCGTTCCCCTCGGCAGCGCGACGGCGGAGTTCGGCCTCGATGAAGACGTCGATGTCCCCGTCCAGGACGCGCTGTGGATCGCCGACTTCAGCATCGGTGCGGTGGTCCTTGACCATCTGATACGGAGCCAGCACGTACGAGCGGATCTGCGAGCCGAAGTCCACGGCCTTGCGCTCACCGCGGATCGTGTCCATCTCGTCCTCCCGCTTCTGGCGTTCGAGTTCCGCGAGCCTGGCCTTCAGGATCCGCATGGCGACGGCCTTGTTCTGGAGTTGGCTGCGTTCGTTCTGGCAGGCCGCCACCAGGCCGGTCGGGATGTGGGTGATGCGCACGGCCGAGTCCGTGGTGTTGACCGACTGCCCGCCGGGGCCGCTCGAGCGATACACGTCGATCCGCAGCTCGTCGGCCGGGATCTCGATGTCCTCCTCGGCCGAGGCTTCGAGCATCGGGATCACATCGAGCGAGGCGAACGAGGTGTGGCGCCGCTTCTGCGCATCGAACGGGCTGATCCGCACCAGACGGTGCACGCCGCGCTCGGCGCTCAGCAGGCCGTAGACGTTCGTGCCCCGAACCGTGAACGTCGCGGACTTGATCCCGGCCTCGTCGCCGTGCTGGATGTCGTCGACCTCGGCGTCGAACCCGTCGCGTTCGGCCCACCGGGTGTACATGCGCAGGAGCATCTCAGCCCAATCCTGGCTCTCGGTGCCGCCGGCGCCGGCGTTGATCGTGGCGATCGCATCGGACGCGTCGTACGGGCCCGAGAGCAGCGCCGCGAGCTCGAGCTTGTCCACGTCGGTCTCGAGGGAGGACACCGCCGTCGAGAGCTCCTTCGTCATCTCGGCGTCGGTTTCCTCGGCGAGGAGCTCGTCCATGGCGACGGCGTCGTCGATGCGAGCCATCAACCGGTCGTAGCCGTCGACCTCGGTCTTCAGGCGCGAGAGCTTCGAGGTGATGGCCTGCCCGTGCGCGGGGTCGTCCCACAGCGACGGGTCGGAGGCCTGCTGTTCGAGTTGCTCGAGCTGCGAACGCTTCCCGTCGACGTCAAAGGAACTCCTTGGCGGCCAGGACGCGTTCACGGAGCTTCCGCAGGGGCTCGGTGGACTCGCTCATCTGGGGCCAGAGTGTAACGGCCAGGTTCTCGGATCCGGAAGCTGGCCTCAGACGACGGCGCCGTGGCACTTCTTGTACTTCTTGCCGCTCCCGCACGGGCACGGGGCGTTGCGCGGCGTCTTGTCGCTGACCGCCTGGTTCGCGTTGGCCGTCCCGGTGGGAGCGGCGACACCGCCCGCCTGCTCGACCTCGGCCCGGTTGTCCTGCATCCGCTTGGGCTGCGGCGCCTGGTCTTCCTTGTTCACGAACTCGACCCGGTAGATGTAGCGCACGAAGTCCGCCTGGATCGACGCGGTGAGGTCCTGGAACATGTCGTAGGCCTCGCGCCGGTACTCCGTGATGGGATCCTTCTGGGCGAGCGCCCGCAGGTGGATGCCCTCCTGCAGGTAGTCCATCTCGTAGAGGTGCTCACGCCATTTCGTGTCGGTGATGTTGAGCAGCACGACCCGCTCGAGCTCACGCATCACCGGCGGGCGTGACGTTCGCTTCCTTGGCCTCGTACATCGCCAGCGCGTCCTCGACGAACATCTCCTCGAGCTCGGCGCTGTCGGCGGCCTCGGCCGCCTGTTCCTTGGTGATCTGGACGGGGTAGATCTCGAGCAGCGCCGTGTACAGCGCATCGAGGTCCCACTCCTCGGGGAACACGTCGCCGGGCACGAGTGAGGAGACCGTGGAGCGCACCACGTCCTCCACGAAGCCCTTCACCTGCTCGTCGATGTCCTGGCCCTCGAGGATCGTGCGGCGTTCCCCGTAGATCGCCTCGCGCTGGCCGTTCATGACCTCGTCGTACTTCAGGACGTTCTTGCGGCGCTCGTAGTTCAGTTCTTCGATCTGCTTCTGCGCGTTCTCCACGGCGCGCGAGACCATCTTGGCTTCGATGGCCTCGTCGTCGGGCCACTTCAGCCGCTCCATGATCGACGCGACCTTGTCCGAGGCGAACATCCGCATGAGGTCGTCCTCGAGCGAGAGGTAGAACCGGGATTCGCCGGGGTCACCCTGACGGCCGGCACGACCACGCAGCTGGTTGTCGATCCGCCGGGACTCGTGCCGTTCGGTGCCCAGCACGTAGAGCCCGCCCAGCCCGACCACTTCGTCGTGTTCGGCATCGGTCTGCGAGCGCAGCTTCGCGAAGATCGGCTCGTACTCGGCCTCGTAGGCCGCGCGTTCGTCCTCGTCCAGCTCGAACAGCAGGTAGGCGTCGTTGTCGAATCCGCGCGCGGCCATCTCCTGGCGGGCGAGGTACTCGGGGTTGCCGCCCAGCAGGATGTCGACGCCGCGGCCCGCCATGTTCGTCGCCACGGTGACCCCGCCCTTGCGCCCGGCCTGGGCGACGGTGACGGCTTCCTTCTCGTGGTTCTTGGCGTTCAGGACGTTGTGCTGGACGCCGCGCCGGTTCAACACCGTGGACAGCACCTCGGACTTCTCGATCGACACGGTGCCCACCAGGACGGGCTGACCGGCCTCGTTCCGCTCGATGATGTCGTCGGCGACGGCGTTCCACTTCGCCGTCTCGCTCTTGAAGATCAGGTCCTGCTCGTCGTTGCGGACGTTCGGGCGGTTCGTGGGCATCTCGACGACGGAGATCTTGTAGGTCTCCTCGAACTCGGTGAGCTGGGTCTTGGCGGTACCCGTCATGCCCGAGAGCTTGTCGTACATCTTGAAGTAGTTCTGGATCGTGATCGTGGCCAGCGTCTGGTTCTCTTCCTTGATCTTGACGCCCTCCTTGGCCTCGATCGCCTGGTGCAGCCCCTCGGAGTAGCGCCGGCCCTCCAGCACGCGACCGGTGAACTCGTCGACGATCTTGACCTCGCCGTCGGTCACCACGTAGGCGACGTCACGCTTGTAGAGCTCCTTGGCGCGCAGCGAGTTCTGCAGGTGATGGACCAGCGTGGTGTTGGCGTGCTCGTAGAGGTTCTCGATGCCGAGGATCTCCTCGACCTTGTCCACGCCTTCTTCGGTGATGGCGACCTGGTACTTGGACTCCTCCACCTCGTAGTCCTCGTCACGCTTCAGCCGCGGGGCGATCCGCGCGAACGTGACGTACCACTTCGCCGAGTCGGCCACCTGCCCGCTGATGATCAACGGCGTGCGTGCCTCGTCGATCAGGATCGAGTCGACCTCGTCCACGATCGCGAAGTTGTAGCCGCGCTGGACGCATTCCTCGAGCCGCATCGCCATGTTGTCGCGCAGGTAGTCGAACCCGAACTCGTTGTTCGTGCCGTAGGTGATGTCGGCGGCGTAGGCGGGCGTGCGCTGCTGCGGCGTCATCGTCGCCTGGATCAGGCCCACGTTGAGTCCGAGGAAGCGGTAGATCCCGCCCATCCACTCGGAGTCGCGCTTGGCGAGGTAGTCGTTGACGGTGACGACGTGCACGCCCTTGTCCGACATCGCGTTGAGGTAGCCGGGCAGGGTGGACACCAGCGTCTTGCCTTCACCGGTCTTCATCTCGGCGATGTTGCCCTGGTGCAGGGCCGCACCACCCATGAGCTGCACATCGAAGTGGCGCTGACCGTTGACGCGGCGGGAGGCCTCGCGCACCACCGCGAAGGCCTCGGGGAGCATGTCGTCCAGCGACTCGCCGTTCGCCGCCCGTTCCCTGAACTCCGGGGTCTTGGCCCGCAGTTCGTCGTCGGTGAGGTCTTCGGTCTCGGGTTCGAAGGTGTTGACGAGCTTGGCGAGGGCGGTGAGGTTCTTGAGCTTGCGCCCTTCCCCCATGTTCGAGATCTTGTCGAGTACGGCTGGCATGCGGCCCCTTTCGGGGGAGTCCGTTGACGGTGTCGGGTATCCGATTCTATCGGCCCGCTGGTTCAGGACCTCGAGGCGGGCCTCTGACCTGCGGCGGCCCGAGTCAGATGGACTCGGTCAGGGCGCCGAGCCGTTCGATCAGCCGGGCGTTCTCGCGATAGTCGACCGGGCAGGCGATGATCGAGACCGCCTCGTCGGCCAGGGCCTTCTCGAGGGTGGGAGCCAGTTCGCTCGCGGCACCGATCTCATAGCCCTTGGCGCCGAAGCTCTCCGCCAGCTTGATGAAGTCCGGGTTGGTGAAGCTCACGGCGGACTGACGGCCGAAATGGATGTCCTGCTTCCAGCCGATCAGCCCGTAGCTCCCATCGACCCACACCAGCACCACGAAGTGGATCCCCTCGCGCACCGCGGTCTCGATCTCGCTCATGCTCATGGCGAACGCCCCGTCGCCCATGGCGGCCACCACCCGGCGCTCGGGATGCACGAGCTTGGCGGCCAGCGCTCCCGGGAGCGAGAACGCCATCGTCGCCAGGCCGTTGGAGATCAAGCAGGTGTTGGGGCGATACGTCGGATACAGACGCGCCATCCACATCTTCACCGCGCCCGTGTCGCACAGCACGATGTCGTCGTCCCCCAGCGCCTGGCGGACGTCGTGCACGATGCGCGCCGGCGCCAACGGGAAGGCATCGTCGCCCGCGCCGCGTTCCAGTTCCTCGTGCACCAGGTCGCGGACGGGCGGGATCTGCCCGCGGATGTCGTGGATGTAGGCCGAACCACCGATCGCGTCGAGGGTCTCGCTGATGTTGCCCTGCACGCCCACCTCCAGCGTGTAGTTCGCGTCGACCTCGGCCACCGTGCGATGCACGTGGATGATCCGCTTGTCCGCGTTCGGGTTCCAGCGCTCGGGCGAGTACTCGACGAGGTCGTAGCCCACCGCCACCACCACGTCGGCCCGGTCGAACCCGAAGTTCGCGTAGTCCTTCACCATGAACCCGATCGTGCCCAGCGCGTTCGGATGGTTGTCGGGGAACACGCCCTTGCCCAGGAACGTGGTGGCCACCGGCAGGTTGAGCCGTTCGGCGAACCGGATCAGCGCGTCGGTGGCGCCGTCGCGGGCCACCCCGGGGCCGGCCAGGACCACGGGGTGCTTCGCCGACGCCAGCACGTGGGCGACCCGGTGCACCTGGTTCTCGTCCGGCGAAGGGTCGACCGGCGTGTTGACCCGCAGCGGCGTCGCATCGGTCTCGCGCTCGGCGACGTCCTCGGGCAGGATCAGGAACGTCGCGCCGGGCCGTTCGGTGGTCGCCTGCTTGAAGGCCTTGCGCACCATCTCCGGCGCCGCGTCGCGCACGGTCACCATGTCGCCCCACTTGGTGATGGGCCGGAACAGCGACACCAGGTCGACGAACTGGTGGGACTCCTTGTAGATGCGATGCAGACCGGCCTGCGCGGTGATGGCCAGCATCGGGTGGGAGTCGAGCTGGGCGTTCGCGATCCCCAGCATCAGGTTGATCGCTCCGGGCCCCAGGGTGGCCAGGCACACCCCCGGCTTGCCCGGTGAGCGCCCCGTAGGTGTCGGCCATGAAGGCGGCCCCGCGTTCGTCGCGCGTGGTGACGAACCGGATCGAGGAGTCCGTCAGGGCGTCGATCATGTGGAGGTTCTCCTCGCCCGGCAGGCCGAAGACGTACTCCACCCCTTCGTTCTCGAGGCAGTCGACGATCAGGCGAGCGACGGTGCGCTGGGGACGCGTAGCTCATGCGTCGAGGGTATCGGACCCGTGAAGGCTAGGCGCCGGGTCGTTCGTCCCAGAGCTGGCGCGTCAGCTCCGCGTGCCCCACGTGCTCACGCAGATGCACCAAGGCGTGGATCAGCGCCCAGGCGGCCGTGACGGGCTCCTGCGCCAGGTCTCCGGGGCGCCACGGCGCGGTCCCGACCCGCCCCGGATCGAAGGGGCCCGCATGCTCGAGCAGGGCCCGGCAGTCGTTCGACATGGCATCGAACCCGGCGAGGAACGCATCGAGGTCGGCGGCCGAGGCGGCGAACTCGGCCGGCCGGTCACGGTCAGGCAGCGGCGCGGCCACCGCCACGCTGAGCCACGCCCGGGTGCTGTGCAGCGAGTGCGTCACCAGGACGGCGAGCGAGTTCGTGTCCGGGCCGCTGGGCTGTTCATCGAGGGCCGCCGAGGGCAGGCCGTCGATCGTGGCACGGAGCAGATCGAGCGAATCGCCCAAGATGCTGTGCTGCGGCGTCGATCGTGGGATCGGTCACGGTTCAGCTGATCTCGATCATCTTCTCGCGCACGGCGTAGACGACGGCCTCCATGCGCGAATGCAGATGCAGCTTCTCGAGGATGTTGCGGATGTGGTTCTTCACCGTGTTCTCGCTGATGAAGAGCTGCTTGGCGATGTCGCGGTTGTTCAGTCCCTGCGCGACGAGGCGGAGCACCTCCATCTCGCGGTCGGTGAGGCGGGGCGCCGGCATCTGCGGGCGCTCGTCGGCGGACTTGCTCATCGCCGCGAACTCGGTGAGCAGTTTCGACGCCATCGACGGTGAGATCCGCGACTGGCCCGCCCACACGCTGCGGATCGCGTCGGCGACCTCTTCGATGGGGATCTCCTTCAGCAGGTAGCCGCTGGCGCCCGCCTTGATCGCGTCGTACAGGTCGGCCTCTTCGTCGCTGATCGTGAGCATCAGGATCTTGCAGTGCGGCAGGAGTTCCTTGATCTGGCCGGCCGCTTCGATCCCGGAGCGCTTGGGCATGCGCACGTCCATCAGCACGACGTCGGGCATGGTCTCTTGCGCCACATCGACGGCCTCTGCACCGTCGGAGGCCTCGCCCACGAGCTCGATGTCGTCCTCCTGGGAGAGCACCATCTCGAGCCCACGCCGGAACAACGCGTGGTCGTCCACCACCACCACGCGCAGGCGCTCGGACCCCTCGCCTCCGCTCGTTTCGTTCACCGTCACGTTTCCCCCTCAGTCCCCGTCGCTCTCGTCGTTATCGGCAGGCTCCGGGTTCAAGTGAGCGGATTCTAGCCCTGCCTTGTGCACGGATGCCCGTCGTTTGCCGTGATGATCGCGAAGTTGCCGCTCCAGCTTGTCCGCGACACGGTCCAGGGCGGTGGGCACATCGTCGGCTTCGGCGTGGGCGCGGAAGGTCTTGCGAGGGATGAACAAGGCCGCCTCCACCCGCTTGAGGCCGTCGAGCCGGGGGTAGTGCTCGGCGATGAATTCGAGATCGATGCGGACGGCGCGAGGCTCCATGCGCTCCAGCCGGGAGAGCTTGTGGCCGGCGACCTCACGGATCTCGTCCGTGACCTGCAGGTCGCGACCCGTGAAGGTCAAGTCCATGTCCGGCGATCGCCTCCTCGCGTTCACGTGACGGGCGGGCCCTCGCCCGGCTGACCTGGTCTTTGCCCCCACACCCGCCTGCTGGAACGTTCGCCTCCCGGCTCCGGAGAACCGAACGACTCCCGCCCTCTCTCGGCGAACCGAGGCAGGGCTTACATCTAAACCGCGCCATGCTCAGCGACCAAGGGTCGCCTTACGTGGGTCGTTTCGCCCGCGGCTGGCGTCGACTACCGGAGATGATCTCCGGGCAACCACAGACCCGGGCGAGGGCCCGGCCCGAGTATAGGCATCAGGCCTCACCCCTGAGAACGCTCAGGAATATGCTCGAGCGGCCACCACCAGGTGCACCGAGGTCGCTCCCGCCTGCCGCAACGCCTGCGCCGCAGCGGCTGCCGTGGCGCCCGTCGTCAAGACGTCGTCGACCACCAGCACCGATGACGGCACCTCGACGCGATCGGCGACCGCGAACGCTCCGCGCATCGCCATCCTGCGAGCGACCGCATCGCGTTTGGCCTGCGGCCCGGTGGACCGAGCCCTGGTGAGCAGGCCCACGCAGGGCGTCTCCGTTCGGCGTGCCACGCCCGTGGCCAGGACGCGCGCCTGGTCGAACCCGCGCTCGGCGAGTCGCCGCCGTGCGAGCGGCACCCACGTCACCACCTCGACGCTGGGCAACCCTTCGACCTCGGTCATCGCCAACGACAACGCCGAGCCCACGCCGCGCCACCCCGAGAACTTCAACCGGTGGATCGCCTGGCGTGCCGGCCCTTCGAACCGGAACGGTGCGCGAGCCGTGTCGATCTCGGGAGGCGGGCAATCGCGGCATCGAGGGACCGACATCGCCTTCGGTCGTCCGCATCGGCGGCACCATGGCGGACGGAGCGCCTTGAGGGAGGCACGGCATGGATCGCAGAACGGCCACGGCCCGGCGCCGCATCCCGCGCAACGCTGCGGGAAGATGACGTCCAACGCCCGCGCCAGCATCGGTGGAACCTACCGACGGGCACCGACAGCGGCGCCGCTCGACGATCTACGCCAACAACCTAGGCCAACGATCTAGGGAAGCGTGACCTCGAGCGGACGCTTCGCGCCGCTGGCATCGATCGACAACGCGCGCTGGGCCCTCATCAAGGGGTAGCCCACGATCTTGCCGCGCCCCGTCGCATCGTCGAACTGCGTGTCGAGCACCGGCACCGTCGCTCCATCGGCCGTCAGCTTCAACGTCGGTGCCTTCGTCGCCGTGAACCCGATCTTGATCGAGTCTCCGGCACAGTCGATCTGGTCGATCGCCACCGTGTCACCCGACACGTCCAGGCTCTTGCCGACCGGGATCGGACCACGGCGAACCGTCGCGCGCGGCCAGGCAACCGGGAATCGGTCGCCCGGATGCACCACGTCCGGCACGCCGTCGATCACCACATCGCACTCCAGCGAGTACCAGCCCGCCCCGAGTTCGGTGAGCGGCACCTCGAACGGCACGAACAGGTCCAGGTGCGGCGCCACCTCCAGCGTGACCGGCTCCATGGCGATCGACTGCGATCCCCCGCCCGACACCTCGATCACCCGCGCATCCTCGATCCGGACCTGCCGCGGGTCGCGGCCCTCGCCACGCAGCACGAACGCCCCCTTGATCGTGGCGGGGAACCGCTCGTAGTGCGCCCTGATGGAGATCTCGCCGTCCATTTCTCGACCCCTAGGTCCCCTGCTCCCAGCTGTGCAGGTAGTGATCCTGCTCCGGCGTGAGCTCGTCGATCTCCACACCCATCGCATGGAGCTTCAGCCTGGCGACTTCCTTGTCGTTCTCCGGCGGCACCGGGTAGACGCGCGGCTCGAGCGAGTCCTTGTTCGCCACGACCCACTCGGCCGAGAGCGCCTGGTTCGCGAACGACATGTCCATGACCGCCGCAGGGTGGCCTTCGGCGGCCGACAGGTTGACGAGCCGGCCCTCGCCCAGCAGGTAGAGCTTCCTGCCGTCGGCCAGCGTGTACTCGTCGACGAAGTCGCGGATCCGGCGCACGCCACCCACGCCGAGTTCGGCGAGGCCGGGCTTGTCGATCTCGACGTCGAAGTGCCCCGAGTTCGCGAGCATCGCGCCGTCCTTCATGAGCTCCATGTGTTCCTTGCGGACCACGCTGGTGTCGCCCGTCAGCGTGATGAAGATGTCGCCCACGCGCGCGGCGTCGCGGATCGGCATCACCCGGTAGCCCTCCATCACGGCCTCGATCGCCGCGGTGGGGTCGACCTCGGTGACGATCACGTGCGCGCCCATGCCACGAGCTCGCGAGGCGACCCCGCGACCGCACATGCCGTAGCCGCACACCACGATCGTGCGTCCGGCCAGCAGCCGGTTCGTGGCGCGCATGATCGCGTCGATCGTCGACTGTCCCGTGCCGAACCGGTTGTCGAACAGGTGCTTGGTGTCGGCGTCGTTCACGCTCACGATCGGGTACTTCAGCGCGCCGTCCTTCGCCATCGCCCGGAGACGGATCACCCCGGTGGTGGTCTCCTCGGTACCCCCGATGATCTCGGCGATCTGGTCGACCCGCTCCTTGTGCAACACGCTCACCATGTCGGCGCCGTCGTCCATCGTGATGTTCGGCCGGATGTCGAGCACGGCGTTGATGTGCTTGAAGAACGTGTCCGTGTCCTCACCCTTGATCGCGTAGGTGTCGATCCCGGCCTCGACCAGCGCGGCCGCCACGTCGTCCTGTGTGGACAGCGGGTTCGAGGCGCACAGGGCCACCTCGGCGCCCCCGGCCTTCAGCGCGATCATCAGGTTGGCCGTCTCGGTGGTGACGTGCAGACACGCCCCGATACGGATCCCTGCCAGCGGCTGCTCCTTCTCGAAGCGCTCCTGGATCAGCGCCAGGACGGGCATCTCGGCCCCGGCCCACTCGATGCGTTCCCGGCCGGCCTGCGCCAGCCCCATGTCCCGTACATCGTTCGTCATCGTCCGATCCTTCCCCTCACCCACATCGTCACATCTGTGGCAGCAGGTCGACCAGCAGCCGCCCCACCGCCACCGCGGTCTCGTTCGAGACCCGCACCACCTCGTCGTGCTCGACATGTTCGCCGAACGCGTTCGTCAGCGAGCACAGACCCAGCACCCGCATGTCCAGGGCGCGCGACGGCAGCGACTCCGGCACCATCGACATCCCCACCACCGTGGCGCCCGCCTGCTGCAGGAACCCCACCTCGGTGGGCGTCTCGTAGGCGGGTCCGCTCATCGCCGCGTAGACCCCTTCGGCCGCGGTGATCCCGAGCGCGGCGGCGCGTTCGAGCGCCAGGGTGCGCAAACCGGCGTCGTACACGTTCGTCGTACTGATGAACGCGGGCATCCCGTCGGGTGCTCGCCACCCGCGCAGCGGAGCCTCCCCCATCAGGTTGAGATGGTCGCGCAGCACCACCACCGTGCCTGCCGCGAGACCGGGAACGACGCCGCCCACCGCCGCCGTCACCACCATCGTGTCGGCCCCGAGTTCCTTGGCCAGTCGAGGCAGCAAGGCGGAGGCATCCATCCCGTGTCCTTCGTAGAAGTGCACCCGTCCGAAGAAGCCCGCGACCGGCACCCCGGCGATCCGGCCCAGCACGAGTTTGCCCTCGTGGCCCGGGACCCCGGGCGGTGGGAACCCGGGCAGGTCGGTGTAGGCGAAGCTCGCGATCTCCTCGAGGTCCTCGCCGAGGGCGGGGCCCAGCCCCGAACCCAGCACGATGCCGGCCCTCGGCACCAGGTCGGTGACCGAACGCACCACGGCCGCGCCCTGAGCCGCGAGATCGTCGGCCGGCGCGAAGACGGTCACGAACCCACCCTGCCGGCCAGGTAGGCCTTCAGGCGCATGATCGCGTCCATCGGCGTGGGGTCCACACCGCGGCCGATCGCGTGGTAGGTACTCGCGAGGTCGCCCATGGCCACCAACGACAGGAACCGCGAGAGCTCACTCGATCCCGCCGCCCACACCTCGTCGGTGACCGCACCGGCATCGCGGGCGATCGCCAGTGAGGGCTCGAACCGCATCGCGATGTCGGGATGCTCGCCTTCGTGCCGGAGCGCGATCACGAACGAGCCCTCCCCTTGCCGGGGGGCCCACCCTTCGACCTCGTTGTGATCGAGTTCGGGCATCGCCGATGACCACGCCAGGATCTTCGCGTTCTCGTTGAACTGGCCCTTCCACCGCGCCGCGGCCGTGGCTGCCCACCCGTCGGCGCCCCAGATGACCGGCTGGCGGTCGCCCAGGTTCCAGGCCAGTTCCTTCGCGGGGTTGTCGGCGCGCGGCACTCCCGGAGCGAGCGCGATCATCAAGCGCTCGAGTTCGTCGGCCGCTTGCGCCACTTCCGGCTCGGACGGCGGCAGCAATCCCACCGCGCCGACCGCTCCCAGCGTGGCGAACACGATCAGGCCGAAGGCCGCCCGGGGCACATAGCCCCCAGGCACGGAGACGATGCCCTGCCCATCGGCGGAGGCCCGGGTCGCGAGTTCGCCGCCGGAGGTGATCGCCACGATCCGGCATCCGCGCTCTCGCGCATCGGCGTAGGCGGCCAGCGTCTCGGCCGTGTTCCCCGAGTACGACGAACAGATCACGAGCGTGTGGGGACCGCAGAAGACCGGCAGCACCGGCCCCCGGTTGACGTCGACCGGAACGGTGAGACGGTCGCGAGCCAGCGTGCGCAAGACGTCGCCCGCGATCGCCGATCCTCCCATCCCGGCGAACACGATGGAGGTGACGCCGTCGGCCTGCGGCATCCCGGGCGCCTCGTTCCCGGCCGCGAATCCGGTCCGCACGTGCTGGGGCATCGCGGTGATGGCCCCCAGCATGTCGCCGGGGTCGATCGGAGTGATGGCCTCGACGTCGTCGAGGTCGATCGTCACCGGCCGCCGCCGTCAGGTTTCTTGGCAGGCTTCTTGGTGGCTTCTGTCCGGCTTCTCAGCCTCGTCGATCAGCATCACGGGGATGTCGTCGCGGATCGGATAGCGGTAGCCGCAGGTGGTGCAGACCAACACGGATTCGTCTTCCCGGTAGTCGAGGTCGCCTCGATCGTTCGGGCAGACCAGGATCTCCAACAGCTGAGGGTCGAGGCTCATGGCGTCAGCGTTCTCCTCTGATCAGCGCGAGCACCTCGGCGGTCTTGGCCTCCAGGAGCTCGGGCGTCCGGGCTTCCACGTTCAGGCGCAGGAGCGGCTCCGTGTTCGAGGCGCGCACGTTGCACCACCAGTCCTCGAACTCTACCGTCAGACCGTCCAGGCGGTCCTGTCGCCCGGCATCGAACGCCGCCGCGATGGCCTCGATCCGTTCGGTCGGGTCGTCGACCTTCGAGTTGATCTCACCGGAGTCGGCGTACCGTCGCAACGGCGCCAGCAGCGACGAGAGCGGCGCGTCGGCCTTCGACAGCTCGCCCATGGCGACCACGGCGGCGATCAGACCCGAATCGGCCCGGTAGTTGTCCCGGAAGTAGTAGTGACCCGAGTGTTCCCCGCCGAAGATCGCGCCGGTGTCGGCCATCACCTGCTTGATGAAGGAGTGCCCCACCCGGGTGCGGATGGGCTCGCCGCCGTGCTCGCGGACGACCTCGGGCACGGTCCACGAGCAGATCAGGTTGTGCACGACCTTCGCTCCAGGCTCCTGATCCAGCATGGCGATCGCCACCAGGGCGGTCAGGAGCGAACCGCTCACGTCCTGGGCCTGCTCGTCGATCAGGAACACCCGGTCGGCGTCACCGTCGAAGGCCAGGCCCACGTCGGCGCCGTGCTCCAGCACGGCAGCCTTCAGGTCCTTCTGGTTCTCGGGGTCGATGGGGTCGGCGGGATGGTTCGGGAAGGTCCCGTCGAGCTCGGCGTAGAGGTGGTGCAGGGTGATGGGCAACCGCGCCATCACGGCGGGCACCACCAGACCACCCATGCCGTTGGCCGTGTCGGCGACCACCGTCATGGGACGCATGGCCTCGACGTCCACGAACGACAGGACATGGTCGACGTAGGCGGCGAGCAGATCGCGTTCCTGCACGGTGCCCGGCGACGCGACCGGACCTGGATCGGGGCCCTCGGTCAACGAGCGGATCTCGCGCAGGCCCGTGTCCTCTCCGACCGGCTTGGCGCCGGCCAGACAGAACTTCAGGCCGTTGTACTGCTTGGGATTGTGGCTCGCCGTGAGCATGATGGCGGGAACGTCGAGCGAACCGGACGCGAAGTACAGCAGGTCGGTGGAGGCGAGCCCGAGGTCGATCACGTCGGCGCCCCGGGCGGTGATGCCGTCGGCGAGCGCGGCCGCCAGTTCGGGCGAACTCAGCCGGCAGTCTCGTCCCAACGCGATGGCGGGAGCGCGCGACCAGTCGGCGAAGGCGGCTCCGATCCTGCGGACGAGCGCGGCGTCGAGATCGTCAGGCACCACGCCGCGGACGTCGTAGGCCTTGAAGATGCGATCGAGAGCGCTGGGCACGCACGCATCCTACGAGAGGATGACGCCGGCACGCTCCGCCGAGCGGAGGCGGCGGCTACTTCTCGACGACGAGGCCGATCACGGAGGCCAGAGGGACCTCTTCGCCTTCGCGGTACCACCACTTGGCTTCGCAATGGTGACACGTGCTGAAGGCGAGGTCCCGCCCGCCGACCGTCATCGAGATCTTGATGAGGTCGCCCGCGTGGCAGCTGGGACAGGTTCCGTTACTCATGCTTTCCCATCGGTTCGGGGAGGGGTTCGCGAACATAGCACGGCCCGCCCATTTCCTTGAGCCCTACGAGTGGCTATTTCCATGGCCCCCGCCGACGGGGACCATGCCCCATCCGGGGGACAGCGACGTCGGCCCGATGGGGCCGGCTACGGCCGAAGGATGGAGCGACCTTCGGCGGCAGGGATCAGGTCGTGAGCGCCGGAACCTTGGCTCGCGAGTCGGTGACGGTCCAGCCCACGGGAGGCGTCATACGGTCCACGTGGTCGCGGCACAGATCGAGCAGGTTGCGGTCGCGCTCGGCGAGCAGGTCGCCGACCACCACCTCGCGCTCGGTGTACCGCAGGGAGACGGTGGCGACGGGTTCGGCTTCACAACGCATCTTGGCGCAGGTTCGCATCGCGGCGAGGGTAAGTCACACGCGTGTCATTTCCAAGCATTCCAGGGGCGAGAACGTTGCCCGGAACAGGCGCCGAGCCTGCAGACAGATGTACCCCGCAGTGGCGCTCCGGTTGCCCTTCGCGTCGCTACGGGGTACGAGGAGAACGTATCCCGGACGAGCGAAGACGCGCAACCCCTTCGGGCTCGAAAGTGTGACAAGAACCCGACGGACTAGATGTCGACCGTGGCCGGGGTGTCCCATTCCGCAGCGCCGGCGGGCCGGGTTCCCACGATGATGATGCGGGCGCCCACCGGGACCAACGGGTAGAGCTGCTCGACCTCGGAGTTGTGCATCCGGATGCAGCCGTGCGAGGCGTAGCGGCCGATCGAATCGTCCGACGGGGTGCCGTGGATGCGGATCAGGCCGGGGGCCTCATCGATGTAGATCGCACGCGTGCCCATGGGTGCCGAAGGCCCCCCGGGGATCACCGCGGGCAGGTCGGCACCCCAGCTGTCGAGCGCCGGGTTGTACCAGGTGGGGTTCACGGCCTTGCGGGTGACCTTCCAGTCGCCGTCGGGCGTGGTGTAGCCGGGCTTGGCGGTGGCCACGCTGAAGGTGCGGATCACGTGGAACCCGTCGTAGAGGTAGAGCTTGTTCTCGTCGACCCGGACGACCACGTTGTGGCCGAGGGTGTCTTCGGTGACCTTGGGCGCGACCTTCAGCGTGCTCAGGGCGACCTTCGTGACGCCGTCGGCCTTCAAGGCGGCCCGCAGGCTCTTGGTGGCCGCGGGGAAGTCCAGCGCCTGCCCCGGTCGTGACTTCACGAAGGCGACGTCGCCGTTCTCGTAGGCGAGGGCCGCGTCGACCGGCTTGACGGCCACGTCCTTGGCGACCGTCCCCAGGAACGACTCGATCTTCGCGTCCCCGGCGTAGGAGAGCTTGATCTGGCGCTCGACGGACTCTTCGCGGAACCGGTGCCAGAACCGGGTGAAGGTCCCCATGGTTTCGTTCAGGGCCAGCGCCCGGTTGACGGCCGCCACCACGTTGGCTCGACGACCGAGCTCCTGCGGCGTGACGGTCCAGGTCTTTCCGGATGCCTTCACCGTGATCGGGGCGCTCAGCAACTCCTGGGCGCCTGCTCGCACCGCGGCGATCGCTTCGGGCTGGGTCATCTCGCCCACGTCGATCCCGGCGACGGTCACGCCGGGAAGGATCGTGTCGGCCCGAGCCTGCTCGTACCGGTAGGCGGCGTACGCGGCCCCGCCGACGGCGAGCACCAGGATGCCCGCCACCACCGCAACGATGATGACGGCACGCGTGCGCCGTTTGGAGATGTGTCGACCTTTGGCCATGGAGATGCCTTCGTTCGCCTGGGATACGAACCGGACCATGATACGCGACGACGCCCCCTGGGGCCGCAGCCGCGCCAGACCGGTGTGGATCAGCCGTTCGGTGGCGGTATCGGCACGCCCATGGCCGAACCGAAGACCGAGAGTCCTTTCGTCCCGAGTGACGTCGTGGAGCCGAGCGCCACGATGGGCGCTCCGTCGGAGGTGACGAGCACCGACGCGTCGGGGGCATCCGCCAGGAAGTCCGCCGGCGCCTCGCCCAGCGACGCCGCCGGAACGCGAACCGTCACCTCGGTGGGCTCGCCCCCGTCGAGCGGGAGGAGGCGCAGGGTCACCACGGCGTCGACATCGCCGGGGTTCGCGATCAGCAGGGACGGCTCGGCCGGCTCGCCGGCCAGGGTGGGCGTGACGACCCAGGCGGTGGTGGGTTCGACGGCGCCGGCGGTCGCAGCGTCGTCGTTGCCCAGCCCGCTGGTGCGGATGGCCGCGATCACCTGGTCGCCTTCCTGCACCGAGAGGTCGATCGAGGCGTCCACGTTGCTCACCACCGGGAAGATCGCCGCCGAGGCGGGCTCGAGCGAGGTGCCGGTGAGCTCCCCGATGGGGCGAGGGAGTTTGTGGGTGAGCAGCAGGCCGCCGGCGACGCTCCCGCGTTCGGTGGGAACGGTGAGCGACAGGATCGACTGACCGGTGCCCTTGCGCACCGGCATGTAGGCCGCATCCGAGGTGGCGGGCGAGGCCAACACGCTGGTGATCCCCGATGCGCTCGACACGACCGTGGTGGCCGCCGCCACCCGGCCGGTCGAGGTCTGGACCTCGACGCCCAGCGCCGATTCGCCTTCCGCGTAGGCGTTCAACTTGATGGCGACGCTGCGGCCCGGTCGTAAGGAGAAGTCCGTGAGGTCGGAGTCGCGAACCGGCTCGCGGCCCGCCGCGAAGATGGCGACGTCGAACACCGCGTCGGCACCGAACGGGTTCATCACCACCAGGAATCCCTGTTCGCCCTGGGCCGTGCTGACCCCCGCGGAGAACCACGATCGCCCGGCGGCGGGCGCGCAGGGCTCGGCGCCGATCCCGATCTCGCCCTCGCCGCCACCCCGGGTGACCCAGCCGGCAGCGATCCAGCCGCCGAAGTACTCCACGTAGCTCGAGGATCCACGCTCGGAGGCAGGGGCTTCGACCCGCACCTCCCCGCCGGCGGGCACGGTCACGGTGTCCCCGGGCTTGGAACCCTCCTCGCCCAAGCTGGTGAGGCGCGCGACGACGTCGACATCGCCCGGGTTGGCCAGGGTGAGGGTGGCGTGCCAATCGGGCCCGCCCCCGTGGGGGCAGAACCAGGCTCCGCTCGAGGCTTCGCCCGGCTGGGCCTGGGCGGGCGACTTCGTGCCGAGCCGATCGAGGCCCACCGCCCCGAGCACGATCACGCCCAGCAGGATCAGCGTGAGCACGCCTTGGCCCCTCGCCCTCATCGCGCCACCGGCTTCCTGGTGATCCACAGCGCCACGATCCAGACCAAGCCCAGGAGCAGCGCCTGGATCGTGGCCAGGAACTGCGCCCCGTAGATCACGGAGACGGGCGCATCCACGGGTTCGAAGGACGTGGCCCACCCGAAGGCGCGGCGGGGCTCGAGGTCCGAGCCGTCGAGTTGCCACGACCCTTGGAACTCGGTCGAGATGTACACCGGGCCGCGTCCCTGGCCTCCCGACCACCCTCCTTCGATCGGATCGAGCGACGAGGCGTCGACGGCGCCCAGCCGCGCGACATCCGAGGGCGTGCCCGAGTGGATGAGCGCGACGGTCTCCTTGTCGGCGTCGAGGATGGCGGCGGGCGGCATCGTGGAGGTGTTGCGGAAGATCACGAGACCGGCGGCCGGCACCAGGTTGAGGTCGAGCTGGCTGGTGAGCCGCTCGGCGGCCGCCGGTGGCAGCGAATCGGCGTCGGCCACCACGTAGCGCACCGCGAACGGCGCGAAGAGCGCGCCGCCGTGCTGGGTGGTGCCCGACAGCACCTCGTTCAGGGCTTCCGCGAGGTGGTCGGCGCCCGGACCCACCATCGGCCGGCCCGTGTCGAGCGCCGACACGCCGGTCCGATCCGTGATCCCGAACCGCAACGTCGCCTCGCCCGCCTCCACGGTGCCCTGGGCATCACCGCCGGGGGCCGGGAACGGGGTGCCGTCGTCACCCCCGACCCACAACACGCGGAAGTCTCCCTTGGCCGAACCTTCCACGACGGCCCATGCCGCGGGGACCTGCTCGACCCCGCCCACGGCCCAGCCGCCGATCATGGCCGCGACGCTCTGGAACAGCAGCCCGACCCCCAGCACGAGCGCCAGCATGGCCGAGCCCAGCTGGCGCAGCCCGAAGGACTCCCGGCCCAGCCCCGTGAACAGCGATGCGAGGCCGTAGGCGACCAACAGGGCCATCCCGACCGACGCGAGCGCGAGGTAGGCCAACGGGTTCGATGACGCCCCCGGCAGCCAGCCGGCGGCCGACAACCATGACAGGCCCAGGCCGGCGATCGCCATGGCGGCCGCACGGATCGCTCGCCCGCGGAACTCGGCGCCCACCAACGCGAAGGACACCACGGCGGCGACCGGGAGGAAGAGGGCCACCACCCACGTCCCCGGGCCTCCGCCGGGGGTGAGCCGGGCGAGCATCGACAGGTCGGTGGTCCCGATCGTCGAGGTGAAGGCCGCACCTCCGCCGGCGATCAGGGTGGGGACGAACGGGAACAGCAGGACGGCAGCGGCAACGACCGCGAGGGCGACCAGCGTGAGGCCACGACCGCGAGAGGCTCCGGCGAGCAGTTCGATCACGACCAGGACGACGAGCGCCAGCGCGGCCCCCGGTGCGAACGCCATCAACACCGCGATCGTGACCCCGAGACCGGCGGCGAAGCGCCATCGTCCATCGGTGGGTTCGTCCGCGCCGAACGCGGACTCGAGGCGCTCGGCGGCGGCGGGCAGGACCGCGAGGGCCACCAACAGGTCGAGCCGGCCCTGCGAGAAGGACCACATCATCAGCCCCGACAGCACGTAGGCCGCGGCCGCGAGCACCGAGGCGCTCGGGCGGGACGTCAGGCGGGCCGCGGCGCGGTACATCAGGATGGCGGCCAGCGCCGGGGCGCCGGCCAGCACCACCTTCTGGGCGATCGCGGTGCTGGCGAACGCGAGCCAGGACACCCCGCTCAGCGCCGCCAAGGCGGGGCTCGCCGTCAGCGGTCCGCCGAGCGGTGTCGTCCGGTAGCCCGACACCAGCTCGTTGAGGAACCCGCTGGGCGAGGACGGGAACGAGGGCAGGACCCCGCCGGCGATCGCCTCGGGGCCGACCAGGAACCGGATCACCACCGCCCCGATCACCAGCCCGAAGAAGGACGCCACGATCACCGGGTGCGTGCCCACGAGCGAGGCGGTGCGATCCCGCAGGCGACGGGAGACGGGTTCGCCCTGCTCGTCGTCCTCGATCGCTCGTTGCTCTTCCAGGATGCGCTCGGCCGTCTGGAACCAGCGGGGAAGCCGCAGGCCGGCCGATTCCATGAACCGCCGCAACTGACGATCCTTGGTGCGGCGCATCTTCTGGACGCGGCGTCGGCGCTTCAGCGTGCCCGGGAGGTGGGTGACGTTCCATCCCCATGCCGCGAGCAGGTCCCACGCTTCTTCGAACCGTCGGGCGAGCACCAGGAACAACAGCCGGAACACCCCGAGGGTCACCGCGAGCGGCACGATCCACACCAGGGACAGGAGGCTGTAGTTCTTCAGCATGGAGGCGATCGCCGCGCGGTCCTCCCGATACCGGGGACTCCGGTCGCGTTCGGCCGTGGCGCGTTCGCCTTCGGAGGTCGCGGAACGATGCCGTGTGCGCGCCAGCGGCGTCATCAAGACCCGGAACCCCGACGTGCGGACGCGCCAGCAGAAGTCGAGTCCTTCGAACTCGGCGTCGAGGCGTTCGTCGAAGAGGCCGGCGCGCTTCCAGGCTTCGCGAGCGATCAGCATGGAGGACGAGGACACGCTGAGGACCTCGAGCACGCGGTCGAACTGGCCCTGGTCGATCTCGTCGGGCTGCAGCGGAGCGTACGCGTGACCGAACAAGTCAGCGGACATCCCCACGTCGCGCAGGCGGCGGGGCTGCTCCCAGTCGACCACCTTGGCGCCCACGACACCGACGCGATCGACACCGATCCCGACGGCGGCTTCCACCAACCGCTGGACCACATCGGGGTCCATGGCGGCGTCGTCATGGAGCAGCAACACGAAGTCGGCTTCGGACGCGACCGGGAGCTCGAGGGCGGCCTTCAACGAACCGGCGAGGCCCCGCGGTTCGGTGAGCGCGATGACCCGACGATCCCCCAGCGCCTGTTCGAGGAGCTCACGTGAACCATCGCCAGAGGCGTTGTCGACCGCGAGCACGGCCAGTCGTGGGTAGGACTGAGCGGCGAGCGACGCCAAGGTCTCGCGGAGCCAGGCTTCCGCGTCACGAACGACGAGGACGGCCAGGACCGAGGGAAGGCGCTCGGGGGCGGCGGTGGCGGTTGGGGATCCGGTCATGCGACGCGCTTCCTGCGCGGCGGCGAGCCTAGCACGGGGCCAGCGCCGGGCAGCGGAAGGGGGGCGGAAGACCGCCCCCCTCGCATGCTGCGACGTCGGTGGATCAGCGTCGCTTGGCGGCCGACTTGCGTCGCGCCGTCGTCTTCTTGCGCGCCGCAGGCTTGCGTGCGGCGGTCTTCTTGCGCGCGGCCGGCTTGCGGGCCGCGGTCTTCTTGCGCGCCGTCGTCTTCTTGCGACGCGCCGGCTTGCGGGCGGTCGCCTTCTTCCGGGCGGCGGTCTTCTTGCGCGCCGCAGGCTTGCGTGCGGCGGTCTTCTTGCGGGCGGCCGTCTTCTTGCGCGCCGTGGCCTTCTTGCGCGCGGCCGGCTTACGGGCCGCGGTCTTCTTGCGCGCGGTGGTCTTCTTCCTGGCCGCAGGCTTGCGGGCGGCGGTCTTCTTACGGGCCGTCGTCTTCTTGCGGGCCGCCGGCCTGCGAGCCGTGGCCTTCTTCCGAGCCGCAGGCTTGCGCGCCGCGGTCTTCTTCCGCGCCGTCGTCTTCTTCCTTCTGGCGGCGGTCTTCTTGGCTGCTGCCATGCTGCCTCCTCCCCTTTCCCTGCTCAACGTCTAGGACGCCATGCGCTTCAGGCGTCGGCGTTCCCGTTCGCTCATACCTCCCCACACCCCGTATCGCTCATCGCGGCGAAGCGCGTAGTTGAGGCACTCGATGCGGACGGGACACTCGCTGCAGATCCGCTTGGCCTCCCTCGATGAGCCTCCCTTCTCGGGGAAGAAGACCTCTGGGTCGTATTCGCGACACCGCGCTCGTTCTTGCCAAGGGATGTAGTGATGCACGCTCGTCTCCCCCCGAAATCACATCGGTGTGATTCTGAAGGAAGAACCGCCTCGGTGACAAGCCCTGAAGAGCTTTGTTTTCCGAGGAAGTTCCCTGCCTCATCCCTCGTCTTGCGCCCATGGTGTCGGACGTACGCGGATGTAGCAAGTCGATCTGCAGGAATTCGGATGGTCAAGGTAGTTGACGATAATGGTCGACCACCTTGACGACTACGAGCGTGCGCGGACGCGTTCGACGCGTTCGTAGGTGGTGGTGCGGACCACCGGTGTGCGACCGATCGCGCGGATCGCATCGTCGAACTGGTCGGGGGTCATCTCGATCCCCCACTCGGCGCCGGCCATCCGGGAGATCGTCTCTTCCATCAGCGTGCCGCCGAAGTCGTTGGCCCCGGAACGCAGGACCGTCTGGCACGCTTCGACGCCCATCTTCACCCACGAGACCTGGATGTTCTCGATGAGTCCGTCGAGCAGGATGCGCGCCACCGCGTGCATCCGCAGCTGCTCGGCCGAGGTCGCACCGGGCCGAGCCTTGCCCGCCAGATAGATCGGCGCGTGCTGATGGACGAACGGCAGCGGCACGAACTCCGTGAACCCGCCGGTGTCGGCCTGGATCCGCGCCAGCCGGCGGAGATGGCCCACCCAATGGGGCGGCGCATCGACATGGCCGAACATGATCGTGCTGGAGCTCCGGATGCCCAGACCGTGTGCGGTGCGGACGATCTCCTCCCACGTGTCGGCGGGGAGCTTGCCCTTGGTGAGCGCCCAGCGCACCTCGTCGTCCAAGATCTCTGCGGCCGTCCCCGGGATCGTCCCCAGGCCTCGCTGCTTCGCCTCGGCGAGGAACTCGGCGTAGGAGAGACCGAGTTTCGTGGACCCGTTCATGACCTCCATGGGGCTGAAGGCGTGGATGTGCATGCCCGGCGTACGGGCCTTCACCGCGTCGAGCAGATCGAAGTAGAACGAGCCCGGCAGGTCGGGGTGGATCCCGCCCTGCATGCACACCTCGGTGGCACCGAGTTCCCACGCTTCCTCGGCGCGATCGGCGACCTCGGCGAGGGTCAGCGTGTAGGACTCGGCATCCATCTCGCGCTGCGCGAACGCGCAGAACCGGCACCCCACGTAGCAGACGTTCGTGAAGTTGATGTTCCGGTTGACGACGTAGGTCACGTCGTCGCCGACGGCCTCGGCACGGAGGTCGGTCGGCGACGCGACACAGCGCATCGAGCGCCGCTCCTTCTGCTTGGAACAGCGCCAACGCATGTTCGTCGGAGATCGGTCGATGGGCTTCGGCGGCGGCTAATGCGGCCACGATGTCGCGATCGATCCGCTCGGGATGGATCTCACGTTTCGACCACGCGCGGGTGGTTTCGGGGGTGTCGGCGTCGCCGTAGACCTCATCCGCGTCCCCACGGAGGCCCGTTCCGTCGGCCTTGGCGAAGGTGAGCGCGATCGTCCGGGGCTTCCACTGGACGTCGGGATCCTGCCACGCGATCGGTTCCGGATGCCGCCCTTCGACGGCCCGGCCATCGGGCCCGAGGAGGGCCATCACGGGGGCCCGCATCTTGCCGGCGAGGTAGGGATCGGGCTTGGCGGCGAACGCCGGATAGATCGTGAGGCGCTCACGGAGCTGTTTGCCCCGGGAGGCGGTGGTGGCCGCGAGGGCCTCGATCGAGGGCCAGGGCTTCTCCGGATTGACGTGGTCGGGGGTGAGGGGCGAGACGCCGCCCCAGTCGTCGATCCCGGCGTCGAGCAGGCGGACCTGCTGGTCAGGGTCGCTGAGGTTGGGCGGCGCCTGCAGGTGCATGCGCGGCCCGAGCACCACGCGCGCGGTGGCGACGGCCGCCAAGAAGGCCTCGTCATCCGGCTCGGGCGCCGCCTGCATCGCGGTTCCCGGCTTGGCTCGGAAGTTCTGGACGATGACCTCTTGGATGTGGCGGTACCGCCGGTGCGCGTCGCGGATCGCGAAGAGCGACTCGGCTCGCTCGCGATCGGTCTCGCCGATGCCCACCAGGATGCCGGTGGTGAACGGTACGGCGAGCCTCCCCGCGTCCTCGATCGTGCGCAGCCGCACCGCCGGCACCTTGTCCGGCGACCCGAAGTGGGGACCCCCGCGCTCGGCCAGGCGCATCGAGCTCGTCTCGAGCATCATGCCCATCGAGGCGCTCACCTGCTTCAGGCGGGCGATCTCCTCGTACGACATCACGCCGGGGTTGAGGTGGGGCAGCAGGCCGGTCTCCTCGATCACCCGGATCGCGACCGCGCGCACGTAGTCCAGCGTGGATGCGTATCCGCGCGCTTCGAGCCACTCGCGGGCGACGTCGTAGCGTTCCTCCGGCCGGTCGCCCAAGGTGAACAGCGCTTCCTTGCAGCCCATCCGGCGGCCGGCGTCGGCGATCGAGACCGCCTCTTCCGGTGTCAGGAAGGGCGTATCGAGCTTGGCGGGCGGCTTCGCGAACGTGCAGTAGTGGCAGTGGTCGCGGCACAGCATGGTGAGCGGGATGAACACCTTGCGCGAATAGGTGACGACCTCACCGTGCTCCAGGTCGCGCAGGCGGGCCGCGAGCCCCATGAGGCGATCGAGTTCCTCGCCCCGGGCGGCCATCAACGACGTGGCCTCGTCGAGGGTGAGCGCCTTGCCGGCATCGGCTCGGGCGAGCGCCCGGCGGACCTGCCGAGGGGCGTCGGAGCCGGTCACCTCGGGCATGTTCGCGAGCCTACTACGCTGTGTTCGGTATGAAGGTCGTGGCGCTGGCGGGTGGCATCGGAGGCGGGAAGTTCCTGCGTGGGTTGGTCCGCGCCGTGCCGCCGAACGACGTCGTCGCCGTGGTCAACACCGGTGACGACCTGTGGATGCACGGCCTGCGGATCTGTCCGGACCTCGATTCGGTGACCTACTGGCTCGGCGACGCGTTCGACCGCGAGCGCGGCTGGGGACGCCGGGACGAGACCTTCCGGGCCACGGAGGAGCTGCGGCGGTTCGACCCCGAAGCGGCGTGGTTCGGGCTTGGCGATCTCGATCTCGCGACCCATCTGTACCGAACCCGGCTGCTGGCGGACGGTCGCTCGCTGAGCGAGATCACGGCGCTGGTCGCCGCTCGGTTCGGCATCGCCGCTCGGATCCTGCCGATGAGCGACGACGACGTCACCACGCGCGTGGACGTCGTCTCGTTCGGCCAGGAGATGGATCTGCACTTCCAGGAGTACTGGGTGCAACGCGGCGGGCGGGACGACGTCAAGGGTGTGCGGTTCCAGGGTCTGGACGCGGCCCGGCCCGCACCCGGGGTGTTGGAGGCGCTGGCCGAGGCCGACGCGATCGTCTTCGCGCCGTCGAACCCCGTGGTCTCGATCGGGCCGATCCTGGGGGTCCCGGGGATCCGCGAGGCGATCGAAGCCCGACGCGACATCGCGGTGGGCGTGAGCGGGATCATCGGCGGGGCACCGCTGGCGGGGATGGCCGACCGGCTGATGCCGGCGGCGGGGCTGGAGGTGACGGCGGCGGGAGCCGCGAGCGCCTACCAGGGGCTGTTGCGCGGCTGGTTGGTCGATGAACGCGACCGTGAGCTCGCTCCGAGGATCGAACGCGACCTGGGGATCCGGGTGGCGGTCGCCGACACGATCATGGTGGACGACGACGCCGCCGAGGCCGTGGCCCGGGCGGCGCTGAGGTTGCTGGAGACGTGAGCACCGGACCGGCGCTGGAGATCATCGGAGTCGAAGGGATCCCCGAGGTCGTGCCGGGCGACGACCTCGTCGCCATCGTGACGCCGATGCTCCTGGCGGCGGGCGCCCGTGACGACGATGTCGTGGTCATCACGTCGAAGATCGTGTCCAAGGCCGAGGGACGGTTGGTGCCCGGGCGACGATCGAGGGGCGGCCGTGGAGGCCGAGACCGAGCGGGTGGTGGCCCGGCGGGGCGACCTGGTGATCGCCGAGACCCGGCACGGGTTCGTGTGCGCGAACGCCGGCGTCGATGCCTCGAACCTGGACACGGGCACGCTGGCGCTGCTGCCGCTCGACCCCGACGCCACCGCCGAGCGCATCCGACACGGACTGCGGGAGACGCTCGGGGCCCGGCTCGGGGTGGTCATCACGGACACGTTCGGTCGTGCCTGGCGAACGGGCGTGGTCAACGTGGCGATCGGCTGCGCCGGTGTGCCGGCGACCGTGGACCTGCGCGGCCGGCCGGACGACCGGGGCCGTCCGCTGGAAGCGACCGTGGTGGCGCTCGCCGATGAGATCGCGGCCGCGAGCGGCCTGGTGATGGGCAAGGACGCCCGGGTGCCCGTGGCGCTCGTCCGAGGTGTGCGCCGCCTCGACGGGACCGACGGCCCGGCCACCGATCTGATCCGGCCGGCCGACGAGGATCTGTTCCGAACCTCGACCCCCGAAGCGATCCGCTCCTTGTCGACCGGCGACGCGGCGTCCGGCTCGGTCCCGATCGGGCGCGAGCTCCTGATCGAGGCCATCGGCGCCTGTGCGACCCCATGGCCCCCCGGCGGCCCCCGGCGCGGCTGCACCGTGGTCGAGGACCCCGATGAGGTCGCCTCGATGCTGCGCGAGACGGCGGGGACGGACGCCGACGCGTCCACGCTCATCGTCCCGTGGCTCGAAGCGTCCGATGACCAGACGCTCGAGCCCGGATGGGGGTTCGCCGCGGGGGCCTACGTCACCGCGCTGGCGACGGCGTTGGCCGGCGCCGGCGTCACGGTTCGCTGGTTCGACCGGGAGGAAACGCGATCGTTGCTCCGAGTCGAGGACGGGCGGGTGCCGCTCGGCGTGCTGGCGTGCGGTGGTGGTGGGTAGCCGGCCCGGATCGCGCGACAGGATCACCGCATCTGCTGGGCCTCGCGGACCGTTCCGTTGGGTACCCTGAGCGTTCCGAGGACGACGAGGAGATCGAACGCCCGTGACCGATCGAGCAGGCGGCGACGGCAGCCGACGCCCCACGAAAGCCGAGCGCAAGGATCAGGCACGCATCGAGCGTGAACAGATCCAGCGCCAGATGGCCGCCCGAAAGCGCAACCGGAACATCGGCATCGCGGTGATCGCGCTCGCGGTCGTGGCCGTGCTGGTGGTCGTGCTGGTGGTCAAGCCCGGAAGCGATCCCACATCGCCCGGCACCGCCGACACCCCCGCCGACCTGTTGGCCCAAGCCGCCCGACGCGAAGGGCGACGCCGGCTGCGACGACGTGCAGACGATCGGCTTCTACGACGGCGTGAACGACCCGGAGAGCCCGCAGTACACCGATCAGGCGCACATCGGGGCCCCGGGCGAGCGCGTTCCCGGAGATGCCGCCCCTCACCAGTTACCCGAGCCAGCCGCCCGTCTCAGGGCCGCACGCGAACATCCCGCCCGGTCCGCTTCCCGCGGGCTTCTACGACGACCCGCCGGACCTCGCGCGCGTGCTCCACTCGCTCGAGCACGGCGCGTCGGTGGTCTGGTACAGCCCGACGGCCACCGACCAGCAGCTGCAGCCGCTGCGGGACTTCTACGACCGCGACGAACCGGCCGTGGGACAGGACCGTGTGATCGTGGCGCCCTACGACTACGAGGGCGACGGAGGCCAGTTGCCCAGCGGCGTGATGATGTCGCTCGGCGCCTGGCACCGTCAGCAGAACTGTTCACAGATCAGCCTCCCGGTGGCCTTCGACTTCACGAGCCAGTACTCGGCCCCGCCCTTCGAGGGCCGCGAGTACGCAGGCGAAGCTCCCGAAGCCGGCGCCGCCCTCTAGTTCGCGGAAGACGACACCATGGCCAACCGGAAGAAGAAGCGGCAGCGCCGGCCGAGCGGCCCGGCGACCACGGCTCCCAAGACCAGCGTGGAGGATCCTGCTGAGGCGAAGCAGGCTCCGTCGCGAGGAGGCGCCAACATGGCGCGGCGCGAGCGCAAGGAGCAGGCGCGCGCGGCCCGCGAGGCCGAACGCAAGCGGGCGGCCCGCCACGCCGCCTTCCGGCGAGCGGCGGTCTTCTCCGTCGTCGGCCTGGCGGCCGTTGGCGTGCTGTTCTGGCTGCAGCGGGCCGCTTCACCCACCGACCTGTCGGCGGAGGCGCAAACCGCCGCCAGCGCGGCGAACTGCAGCGAGGTCATCACGCCACTGGGCAACGCGCCGGCAGGCGAACACGTGCCACAGGGCACGCCGATCACCTACGACCAGCGACCGCCCACGTCCGGTCAGCACTATCAGGAGGTGGTGGCCGCCCAGGATCCGGCGATCCTCACCGAGCCGCTCGACGAGCCGGCCTCGGTGCACTTCCTGGAGCACGCCGGCATCATCGCCTACTACCGGGACTCGGGCGATGCGGCGCTCCCCGACGACGTGGTGTCGGCGGTGGGCGAGGTCGCCACGGCGCAACGGAACATGTTGATGGCGCCCTTCCCCGACCTGCCCGACGGCACATCGCTCGCCCTCACGGCATGGAACAAGGAGCTCACCTGCCCGGGCAGCGTGACGGCTGCGCAAGCGCGAACGATCGCGAACGGGTTCGCCGATGCGTTCGTGTGCACGAGCAACGCTCCGGAACCGAACGCCAGCGGCGCGTGCTGATCGCGGCGGGCCGCTAGGACACCGAGCAGCCGCCGCCGTCGGCGCAGGTGATGGTGCCGTGCTCGAACGTCGCGGTGGTGCCGCCGCCGGCGCTGTGCACCCTCGAGGTGGGGAAGCCCAACGACCCGGTGGCCGCGCCGCGGTCCAGGTACTCGCCCAGCACCTTCCCCCACAGAGCGTGGGTCCCGGCGCCGCCCTTGGCGTAGATGCGTCCGCCCTTGAACAGGATCCGCTCGCCCGGGGTGCCGGGCACCGGTTTCACCTGCGTCGAAGGCAGGCCCAGTTGGCCGGTGGCGCCGCCCGCGCCGACGTACTCCTTGTAGATCGCGCCGCGAAGCCAGACCGAGACCCCGGCGGCGCTGTTGCGGTAGATGCCGCCCACCTGGAACTTCTGTCGTGCACCCCCGGCCATCGTGACGACGGACGAGGTGGGGAGCCCCGGCTTGCACATCAGCGAGTCGTACTTCGCGCGGATCGTGCCCACGATGTTCTTGTTCTTGTTGACCCAGAGCCGGCTGTCCCAGGCCGAGACGGCGCTCTTGAGCTCCGAGCCCGACACCGACGCCTTGCCGGACGTGCCCTTGACCACCGCGGTGATCACCCGTCCGCCCCGTCCTCGCTTGATCTTGGGGAAGCCGGTCACCGTGCCGATGCCGCCCGTGTACGGGGAGAGCCGGCTCGTGAGTTCGCCGGCGGTGAGCTGCCGCTTCCAGTCGGTCCACGGGTTGGCCGCCGTGTATTCGCCGGGATCGCATTCGGCCTTCAGGTAGGAGACCTTGTAGGCGGGATTCCCGCTGTGCCACACGTCCTCGACGGCGTCGGAGTGTCCACCGTCGGAGGCCGCGAAGAACGCCTGGATCACCTTGCCCTGCTGCGTGGTGACGATCTGCCGGGTGGTGGCGTTGACCGCGTGCACCCAGCGCTTGCCGTCGGTCCCGCCTTCCTTGTTGTAGCCGATGTAGACCTGGTCGTTGGCGCCGTCGGTGATGTCGCACTTGCAGTAGGCGCGCAGCCCGTAGTTCCGCGCGGTGTAGGTCGCGAACGTCCGAGCGGCCACGGCCTGGGTCTCCAACGCCTGCGCCGGCCACGAACTCGGCATCTCGCCGATCCCCAGGAGGTACTGCTCCATCGCGATCGGCACGATCACCCGTTCCTGCCACGAGCCGCCGCCCCGGTAGAGGTTGAACTCGAGGAACCCCCGGTTGTAGGCGTAACCGACACCGCTCACGGCATCGGCTTCCTTCACGAAGACGCGGGAGCCCGTGTCGGCGTAGGTGGCGAACAGGTCGTTGGCCCTGCCGCCCCAGACCTTGCCGCCCACCAGGTCGCCGGTGTGGTCGCGGATCGCGTAGCCCTTGCCCGAGGAACGAACGGTCCAGGTCTTGCCGCCGGGGATCTTCGCCACGAAGTTCCCCTTGGGCTTGCCGATCCAGAGGCGCACCGGGCCCGAGCGGGCGCCCAGGTGGATCAGGGTGCGGTCGTACGTGATCCCCACGCGCAGCTTGGCCACCGGGTGCTGATCCTTGACCACCCTGGTGCCGCGGTAGAAGTTCTTGAGGATCCGAGCGTGGTCCCAGCCCTCCAGGGCCAGGCCGTAGGACCCCCACTGCGACATGCCCAGCCCGTGCCCGAACCCGGATCCGAAGAAGGTGAACCCGCCGCCACGCTCGGCGCCCCCGTTCGTCGCGGGTGGCGCCCCCGTGAACGGGTCCTGACTGACGCCGCCCGGCACGGTCCCTTCCCCTGCAGCCCATGCCGCAGGTCCGAGCACGGCCAGCACGAGCGAGAACACCGCGGTGAGCAGGCTCGTTCGTCGCATCCTGGATGACCCCCCGGTCAGGTTCGGCACGTTCCTACCTTGGCACATCGACGTAGGACATCCACTGACGCATCGGCGCCGTTCGGCCACCTATTGAGGCGACGAGGTGGGCCTAGGCGATCGCCCCGGCCGCGACGCGGGCCGCCTCCAGCGTGAGGCCGGCCGGCACGGAGGCGCCTTCGCCGATGACCGAATCGATCACGGTGGCGCCTTCTCCCACCGTGGCGGCCTTCGCGATGATCGAACCGGCGACGCGCGCGCCGGCCGCGATCGCGACGTCGGCGTGCAGCACCGAATCGTCGACCTGTGCCTCGGGCCCGATCGAGGCGCCCTCCCCCACCGCCACCCACCGGCCGAGATGGGCACGCAGATCGACCGCGGCGCCGTCCGCGATCCACGGAGCGGGGTAGGACACGTCGTGCACCTTGCCCTCGAGCATGTCGAAGTGCGCCTGCAGGTACTTCTCCGGTGTCCCCAGGTCGAGCCAGTAGGCCTCGGCGAGGAACCCGAACACGGGATGGCCCGCCTCGATGACCGCCGGGAAGATGTCCCGCTCGATCGACGATGCCTCACCGGGCGTGCGGTCGCGGAGCACCTTCGGGTCGAGCAGGTAGGTGCCGGCGTTGATGTCGCCGGGGATCAGGTCCTCGGGCTTCTCCCGGAACGCCAGCACGCGCCCGTCGGGCTCGGTGGCCACCAGGCCGAACGCCCGCGCATCCTCCACGTGGTGGAGGGCGATCGTGACGGCGGCAGCATGATCTGCGTGGAACGAACGCATCGCGGTGAGGTCGAGATCGGTGAGGATGTCGCCGTTCAGGGCGAAGAACGGCTCGTCGTCGAGATGGTCAAGGGCATTGACGATCGCTCCGCCGGTGCCGAGGGGTTCGGTCTCGGTGATCCAGGTGATGCGAGGTTCTGAGCCCCGGGACTCGATGAACGGATGGAACGTGGACTCCAGGTACGGCGAGGAGAGCACCACCTCGTGCACGCCATGGCGAGCCAGGTGGTCGAGCACGTGGTCGAGCGATCGCCGGTCCATCAAGGGCAGGAGCGGCTTGGGCATCGTCTCGGTGAGCGGACGCAGGCGCGTGCCCTCGCCGCCCACCAGCACCACGGCCTTCATCGGGACACCTTCCCACGGAGCGCCTCGAGTTCGGCCCGCACGCGGAGCGTTGCCCAGGCGAGCGGGAGCGTGGAGCGTCGCCATCCCCCGGCGCGATGCGAGCCGGTAGTAGCGGTAGATGCTGTTCGAGTGCATCAGCAGCATCGACCGAGACCGGCTCCGGGAGACGCCGATCTCGTGCACGATCTCGACCGCCGGGGTGTACAGCGACACCGATCCCGCATCGCGCATCCGGGTCGCCAGATCGAGTTCCTCGCCGAAGAGCGGGAACCCCTCGTCGAGCATGCCCACGCGATCGAAGGCGGCGCGCGGCACCAGCATGCAACAACCGGAGACCCAGTCCACCTCACGCTCCGAACGCCGGTCCCACCCGTCGAGGTGGTAGCGCTTCGTGAAGCGGTTGTCGGGCTTGACGGTTCCCAGGAAGGCGTGGCCGGCCGCGTCGACCACGTCGGGGAACGGACGTCCGCTCTCGTAGATCGTGCCGTCGGAGTTGCGCACCAGCGGGCCCACGATGCCGGCGTCGGGATGGGCCTTCGCGACGGCGACGTAGTCGGCGAGCGTGCCCGCCCACCATTCGATGTCGGGGTTGAGCAGGAGCACCCACGGCGCCTTCGTCTCCCGGATGCCCTGGTTCCACGCGGGCGAGAGGAACACGTTCGTGGGGTTCTCGATCAGGCGCGCCCAGGGATGGGCGGCGACCGCCCGCGTGTGGGAACCGTCGTGCGAGGCGTTGTCGATCACCAGGACGTCGATGCTCGATGTCGCCACGGTGCGCTTCGAGGGAGGCGAGGCAGCGCTCCAGGTAGTCCCCGGTGTTGAAGTTCACGATGACGACGGCCAGCTCGGCCGCCCCGGGATCGGTGGTCATGAGTGCGGCGTCTGCGCCACCAGCACGATGCCGGTCATGATGAAGAACACGCCGGCCCATCGCAGCGTCGGGATCTGCTCCTGCAGGATGAACTTGTCGGCCAGCAGGATCAGCACGTACGACAGCGAGGCGAACGGATAGGCGAACGACAGCGAGGCGCGGGACAGCACCGCCAGCCACACGAACGCCGACAGCCCGAACAGGAACAGCCCGCCCCACACCGCCCACGTGGTCAGCACGTCCTTCAGCGAGTGCGCGTTGAGCTGCAGCTCCCCGCTGTTGGCGGTCACCTCGTTCATGCCGTGCTTGAGGGTGAGCTGGGCCAGGGCGGCCAGCGCCACCGACAGCAGGATCAGACCGATCAACATCGTGCGGTTCTTCCTTCCTTGTCCTTGGCCTCCCTTCCTTGGCCGTGATGGCCCTCGGCGAGATGCGCCTCGTGGGCCTCGGGATCGAGCACGGGGGGGTTCGGGTTCACAGGTCCTCCACGGTGGCGGCGGCCACCACGTCGAGCGGTTTCGAGATGCGGGCATCCTCCGGCACCTGCAGGAGGTAGCGCTGGGTCTGGATGTGGTACGGGCGGCCGTCGAGCGACTCGAGGCCGACCGTGACGAAGTACTTGCCGCCCACCCAGTCGGTGGCCGGCACACGGAACCGGATGCGCTTCTTGCCGTCGACCGCGCCGACGTCGAGGCCCATCGTCGAGGTCCGGCCGTCGATCACCACGTGGTTGGTGGCCGCCGAGACGATCGCGAACGAGGCGTCGAGCCCCGCGACCGGTGACGTCGCCTCCACGTCCACGCTGATCGTGAGCTCGGCGCCCGGCCACACCGTGCCGTTGCCGTCGCCGCCGGAATCGAAACCCACCGCTTTGATCTCCACCTCGTGCGAGCCCTCCTCGGCCACGAAGTTCGCGTCGTGGTCGGACAGCAGTCGGTGGCGAAGCTCGCGCACCACCTCGGACGGCGCGCCGTCCATATGCACCAGGCCGTGGTCGAGCATCACCGCGCGGTCGCACACGTCGACGACGGTGTCGAGCGCGTGGGTCACCAGCACGATCGTGCGGCCGTCCGCCTGGAACCGGCGCACCCGGTCGATGCATCGCTGCTGGAACGACTCGTCCCCCACGGCGAGCACCTCGTCGATCAACAGCACCTCCGGATCGACGTGGACGGCCACCGCGAACCCGAGGCGCACGAGCATGCCCGAGGAATAGAACTTCACCTGGTTGTCCATGAAGTCCTCGAGTTCGGCGAACCCGACGATGTCGTCGTAGACGCGATCGGTGTCGCGCCTCGAGAGCCCCAGGAACGAGGCGTTGAGGTAGACGTTCTCCCGGCCGGTGAGCTCCGGGTGGAACCCCGCGCCCAGCTCCAGCAGCGCCGCCATCCGGCCGCGCAGGCGGATCGAGCCGGTGGTGGGCCGCAGGATGCCGGCGATGCACTTCAGCAACGTGGTCTTGCCCGACCCGTTGTGCCCGATCAGTCCCACCGACGAGCCCTGCTCGATGTCGAAGGAGACCTCGCGCAGGGCCCAGAAGTCTTCGGCCTTGGAGCGCGTCACCAGCAGGCGCTGCTTCACGCTGCTCGGTCGCTCCCGGTAGAGCCGGAAGGACTTGGAGACGTCCTGGACCTCGATCGCCGTGGTCACAGTTCCTCCGCGAAATCGCCGGACATCCGGAAGAACAGTCGCCAGGTGAGCGCCAGCAGCGCGAGGCTCGCGACGAACACGATGCCGAGCACCCCGAGCTGCCACGCGACGCTGACGTCCGGGAGCACCTGCACGCCGTCCTGCACCGGCGCGCCGTAGAGCGCCCGCTGGAAGCCCAGCACCACCGGGGTGAGCGGGTTCAGCAGGAACAGGTTCCACAGGCCGGGCGTGCCTCGGTTCGCGAAGTAGGACTGCACCAGGCCCGCCTGGTAGACGATCGGCGTCATCCAGAACCACACGAGCAGCCCGAGGTTCAGCAGGTGACCCACGTCGCGATAGCGCACGTTGAGCGCCGCGACCCAGAACACCAGCGCGGTGGACAGCACCAGCAACGTCACGATGGACGCGGGGTAGAGCACCAGGACGGTCGCCGAGAACCCGTGGCCCGACACCACGATGAACACGAGCAGCACCGCCGACTGCAACACGAAGTCGAAGGCGGCCACCCCGATCGCCGACAACGGCAGGATCTCGCGAGGGAACGCGACCTTCTTCACGAGGTTGGCGTTGTCGAGCACGGATCGCGAACCCTGCAGGAGCGAGGCGTTGAACAGGTTCCACGCGAGCAGGCCCGACAACAGGAACACGGGGAAGTCGGGGATCTGGTTGTTGAGCACCTTCGTGACGAACGAGAACACCGCCAGGAACACGATCGGGTTGAGCACCGACCACAGCGCGCCGAGCACCGACGCCGTGTACTTGACCTTCAGTTCCTTGCGGACCAGGTTCAGCAGGATCTCGCGATAGGCCCACAGTTCGCGCAGGCGCGTGCGGACATGGAGGCTCGGTGCCTCGGAGGTCCGTTCGACGAACGTGCTCGCGGCGATCGTGGGCTCCTGCGGTCGGTGTGGTCGTGCGATGAACCCGCTGGTCACGCGGGCTGGACGAGTCTAGCAACGGGCCCTCTCGAGGCCCCTGCCGCCCCTATGGCGATGTCTTGAAGCTCTCCAGCGCCCGCGCGTACTCCATGCCGTAGCCCTCGGCCACCATCGCCTCGGAGATGCCGACGTCGACGAGGGACTTGCCCCAGATCGCCATCGCTTTCCTTCCCGGGTCTCGGACGAGCTCGAGCGTCCGCTCGATCGCGTGCTCGTAGCCGTGGGCGGTGGCTTCACCGTCGCGGAGCTCACGCATGTGCGCGGCCGCGGCCGCCCCCATGCGCTCGCGGAGCTCGTCGTCCTCCAGCAGCGTGCGCAGCCGCAGGGCGAGCTCCGACGGATCGGCCGGGCCGGCGGCGACACGCAGCACGCAGTCGTCGGGGATGTCCAGGTAGGTGCCGGTGGCGCTCACCACCGTGGGCTTGCCGGCCTGCATCGCGCGCGCCAGCGATCCGCTGACCTCTCCGCGATGCGGGAACCGGAGGTCGACGACGACGTCGGCGGCGGCGAGCCACCCCAGGAAATCCGCGTCGTCGACGTCGGCGAACACGCTCACCCGATCGCCCGCCCTCGCGGCGTCGATCGCGGGCTGCACGTCGTAGCCCTCGATGCGCCGGCCCACGATCGCGACGTGCGCATCGTCGGGAAGCTGGGTCGCGGCCGCCGCGAGGGCATCGAGCCGCTTGGCCTCGTTCATGTCGCCCGGCGCGACGATCAGGTGGCGGACACCGCGCGCTTCCAACGGGGCGCGCAGGGTGCGAGCCCGCGCTCGGCGGCCCGCTCGAACGCCTGCGGCGACTCCACGACCGGATGCGGCACCACGAAGACCGGCGTGCGGCAGCCGGCTTCCTCCAGGTAGGCCTTGCAGAACGCCGAATGCACGATGATCCCTCGCGCGCGTCTGGCGACGTGGGCGGCCCACGGTTCCCGCAACGGTTCGTTGCGGATCGACGTCGGGCGAGGTGAGGTTCCCGCGGAGCCGTCCGGCCTCGCGCGCCGCCATGAACCCCAGGGGGTCCCCGGCCGTCTTCAACCCGCGCACGAAGTCGTCGAGCGCGAGGTCGTGCAGCACGATCAACGCGCTGGTGAGGAACGCGGCGCGGTAGATCTCCAGGTGGAACTCCACGTTGTTGCCGAGCTGGAAGATGCCCAGGTGATAGCCGGGGAACCTGATCGCGTCTCTCGGTTCGATCGGCCACAGCACGTCCATGCGGTGGCGCTCGTTGAACCCGATCCGCTCGAGCCCGTCCAGGACCGCCCGGTCGTAGGTGGCGATGCCGGTGGGCGCCGGAGGCAGCGGTCCGCAGAAGACCAGTTCCCCGGCCGAGCCCGGTCCGGTCCCGTGCTCGACCTGGACCGCCTTGGGGCTGCGCAAGCGGCGCGACACGCCGGCGGCCTTCGCCCTGGCGCCCATCAGTCCAGGAGCCGCGCGACGACGTCTGGCCAGCGCGGCACCTCGGCCCGGATCAACGCGTTGCCGGCCTTGCCCAACCGGGCGGCCGCCTCCCGGTCGCGGTGCAGCCGGTCGAAGGCCTCGGCGATCGCCCGCGGCTCCGGCGGGGCGACGATCCCGGTCTCGTCGTCCCGCACGAACTCGAGCGGTCCCCCGCTGTCGGTGAGCGTGACGACCGGTCGTTCGGCCGCCATGCCTTCCAGCGTGACGTAGCCGTAGTCCTCGTCGAAGGGACCGAAGTACACGCCGAGCGCGGACAGGTAGAGCTGCTCGAGGCGTTCGTCGCTGACCCCGATCTCGAAGGTGACGCGATCGCCGACCCCCAGCCGCTCGACCTGTTCCCGGAGCTGCGGTTCGTCCGGGCCACGGCCGACGAGCACGAGCTGCACCGACGTCTTCACGTGCTTCATGGCGTCGATCACGAGCGACTGCCGCTTCAGCGACTCCATGCGGCTGGGGAACAGGATGTGCTCGCCGTAGGGGCCGGGTTCACGATCGAGGAGCCGTTCGCTCACGCCCGAAGGGTGATACAGCGTCTCGGCCGGGATCCGCAGCGAGTTCCACAGGCGGTCCTTCACGTTGGAGGAGTTGGTGAACACGCGCTTGGCCTCGCCGAGGGCCACGCGGTCGGCCTCCCACACCATGTCCCGCACCGCGGCGCCGTCGTCCTGACGCTTCAGATCGGCGTAGTCGGCGTGATCCCACAGCTCGTACGCGGTGCGGTGCTGGTGGATCAGCCACACCACCTTGCGCTCGTGCTGCGCGAGGTAGGCGGGGAACTTCAGGCCGATCACGGCGTCGACCTTCAGGCCGTTCGACTCGGTGATGTCGAAGCTGCGCCACACCGCCATCTGATGCGCGAGCTGGCTGGGCGGGTACCACTTGCCCGCGATCTGCACCAGGTCGGCGTCGTGGCCCGCGGCCTTCAGCGCCTTCACCAGCGACTCGGCGTGCGTCTCGGCGCCGCCGCGCACGAACGCGGTCTGGGGATGGAGGACGGCGACCCTCACGCCGGCGGCTCCTCGGTCGGGCGGTCGGTCACCGGTGGCGTTCCCGGAGCGCTCGGCGTCGAGTTCGCTCTTCAGTCGATCGACCTCGGCCTCGAGGACCATGACCTTCTCGGCGAGGCTGGTGGTGAGCTCGGCGTGGTCGGCGATCAGGCGGTCGTACCGCCAGGTGGCCGGACGCATCACTCGCCACATGCGGTACTTGATCTGGCGACGCCACCGCGACGGCGAGGCGAGGTTGCCCTCCCCCATCGGGATCACCATCGTCTCGTCGGTGCGCAGCTGCGCGGCGAGATCGTGCAGGCGGTCACGCACCTCGGAGGTGTCCATGCGGCCGCGCGCCGCGGTCTCCCGCGCCCAGTACATCTCGCGCAGCAGATCGCCCTGCGGATCCTCGCCGGGAGTCATGGAAGTGGGGTCGGCCGTCATCGCGGTCGAGGCTAGCACCCGCCTGTCACGGTTCCGTGGCGTTCCTGCAGGTCACCAGACGTCGCCGGGGCGCCAGTCGCAGCTGATCGCGGCCTCGAGATCGAGGCCTTCCGGCGTCGCGGGTGTCCTGAGCACCATCACGAGGCCGTCCTCCTCCGGCGTGCGGATGACGCCCGCGTTCGGTGCGGACGGCCGTCGGTCCGCGCCAGCGCTCCCACCCAAGACGTTCGTAGAACGCCGGGATGCCGGTGTCGAGGGCGCCGAATCCGTAGCCGCTCGAGGAACGTCCCGACCGCGCGCATCACCCTCGTGGCATGACCGGCGCCTTGGTGTTCGGGCCATGTGGCGACCGCTTCGACGTAGCCGGTCCGCAGGGCGAGGTCGCCGGTCTCCAGGACGCGCTCGACGACCGAGGCGTGCGACACGATCCGGTCGCCGATCGATGCGATCACATGCGTGCCACCCGACGCGCTGGTCCAGTCGTCCTCGGAGAATGCTCCGTCCTTGTTCGACCAGGCGGCGTCGAAGAGCGCGCGCAGCGAGGCGACCTCATCGGGACGCAGGTCGTCCGTTCGGATCAGGCGGATCGTGGGTTCGATCACGGCTCGAAGTACACGGGACCTTTGCAGTCGTCCCGCATCGGCAACGGTTGGGGCGCGCGAGGTTCCTGCGTGAAGTCGAACGCCGACATCATCGGCGTGGCCTCCCGGTCGCGATGGGTGAGCTTCGTGAGGCCCCAGTTGTCCTCGATGAACCGCAGCACGCTGGAGAACTCCCCGAGCTCGTGCGAGACCTCGCCGTCCACCGCATACGGGCTGAGCACGATCATGGGCACGCGGATCCCGAACCCGAAGTCATCCACCTGCGGGGGCGGCACGTGGTCGTAGAAGCCGCCGTAGTCGTCCCAGGTGAGGAAGATCGCCGTGTCCTTCCAGTGATCGCTCTGCATGATCGCGTTGATCACCTTGGTGGACCAGTTCTCGCCGTGGCAGAAGTTGTATTCGGGATGCTCGCTGAGCTCGAACTTCGGCGTGATCCACGTGACGGGCGGCAGCGTGTTCTCGCGGATGTCCTTCACGACGCGGTCCACCGGGAAGATGTGCTGCCGCCAGCGCTTGGGGTCCTCGCGGTAGCGGCGGATCGCGCTGTACGCCGACCAGATGTAGCCCTTCTGATCCTCCTGGGCCGCGTAGTAGGCCCACGGGATCTTCGCGCGGTTCAGCAGGTCGCCCTCCGTCAGGAAGTCGAAGCACGGCTTCACCATCTTCGTCACCCCTTCGGAGTCGACGACCTCCACCAGCTGTTCGTCGGGCGCGTCGCACCCGAACGTGAGGGACCCGAGACCGGGCTTGCGACGCGGGTTGTCGTGCGCGCCGCCGGACTGCGCCGCGATCGAGTACAGATGGTTCGGGAACGACGGTCCCTGCGCGCTGGCGAAGAAGTTGTCGAACAGCGCGTTGTGCGAGGCCCACTCCCAGTAGTTGGGCAACTGGTCCTTGTGGAGCTGCGTGTAGGCCCAACGATCCGCCGGTTCGCTCTGGTTGAACCCGTCCATCGCGCCGTGGTTCCACGCCGCCAGCGCACACTCGTAGCAGTGCGGGATGTCCTCGTGCGTCGCCTGGTCGGTGCCGCGGGTCAGCGGCCGCCGAACCCCGTGGTCGAAGCCGAACGAGACGCCGCGCGCACCCGGGAACGTGCCGAACAGGTTGTCGAAGGTCCGGTTCTCCTTGATCAGGAACACCACGTGCTTGATCGGCCAGCGCGTCGGGAACGCGTTCGCATCGACGACCGCGGCTGCCGACGGTGTGGTCACCACGGGCGACGCGGCGGTCGGTCGCGGCGACTGCGACGGCGACTCGTCCGCAGGGTCCGCGCTCGAACATGCGGTCGCGAACATCCCGGCAACCACGAGCAGCCCGACGGAGGTGATACGAACCCGGCCCGGCCTCATGAGCGATCGAGGATACCGAGGAACGTCTTGAGCCCTTCGTCGAGCGACGGCATCGGCGGTACACCGAGGTGCTCCAGGTAGACACTGGTCAGCGCCGAATACGCCGGGCGTGGTGCCGGGAGTGCGAGTTCGGCCGCGGTCTGCGGCACCACGGCGCCGGGGAACCCGCCGAGATCACGCACCCGTTGGAGCACCTCGAACCACGAGGCAGCCTGGGGTCCGGCGAGGTGGTAGGTACCGAACCGCCCCGTGAGCACCAACGGGAGCAGCCGCTCGGCGACATGACCCACGAACGTCGGCGACCCGACGCGATCTCGCAGACCGCCGGCGTCCTCCCCGGCAGCGAGCCGCCGAGCGGCACCCGTGAGGTAGTCGTCGCCGCCGCCGAACACGTAGCCCACCCGCACGATGAACGATGCCGGCGCGATCGAGCGGACGAACCGCTCGCCTTCGAGCTTGGCTCGGCCGTAGACGGACAGCGGCGCCGGTTCGTCGGTCTCGTCGTAGGGCGCATCCTTCGCCCCGTCGAACACGTAGTCGGTGGAGATGTGGAGCAGCACCGCGCCGGTGGCGCGCGCCGACAGCGCGAGGTGCTGCGGGCCCATGGCGTTGTCGCGGAACGCGCGCGCGGGCTCGGCCTCGTTGGCGTCGACCTTCGTGAACGCGGCGAGGTTCACGATCGCATCGGGCCGGAGCGGGTCGATCGTCTGGCGCACCGCATCGTGATCACCGATGTCGAGCGCCGCGTGGTCGAACGCGTGCACCTCGTGGTGCGCCGGCATCTGCGCGAGGAACGCTCGGCCCAGGCCTCCACCCGCCCCGGTGACGACCAGCCTCATGCGCCGGCCCCCGCCCGCATCTCGCGAACCCAGTCGGGATGGACCCGGTACCACTCGACGGTTCGCGCCAGGCCTTCGTCGAACGGCACCACGGGACGCCAGCCGAGTTCGTGCAGACGCTCGCTCGCCATGCCGTAGCGGAGGTCGTGGCCGGGGCGGTCGGGCACGAACGTCACCAGCGACTCGTCCGCACCCACCAGGCGGCAGATCGAACGGGCCAGGTCCGCGTTCGCCAGTTCGAAGCCGTCGCCGATGTTGAAGACATCGCCGGGTTCGCCGTGATGCAGCGCGGTGATGCAGGCGGCGGCCCAGTCGGTGACGTAGAGCCATTCGCGCGACTGGCGGCCGTCGTCGTAGACGGGGAGCGGCCGGCCTTCGAGGGCGGCGGTGGTGAAGACCGGGATCGCCTTCTCCGGGTTCTGCCGGGGCCCGAACGCGTTGGTGCCTCGCACGATCCACACCGGCAAGCCGTAGGTGATGCCGTAGGAGCGAGCCAGGAGTTCGGCCGCCGCCTTGCTGGCCGCGTACGGGCTGCGCGGACGGATCGGTGACCCCTCGTCGAACATGCCCTCAGGCTCGTTCTGGCCGTAGACCTCGTCGGTCGAGACCAGCAGGAGCGGCCGGTCGTGGGTCCGGCAGGCGTCGAGCACCACCTGCGTGCCGACGACGTTGGTCAACACGAACTCGGCGGGACCGCTGATCGAACGGTCGACGTGCGTCTCGGCCGCGGCGTGGATCACGCGGGAGACGTCGGCCACGAGTGGCGCGACCACGGAGGGGTCGGCGACGTCGCCCTGCACGAACCGGAGGCGGTCATCGCCGTCGTGCTGGGCGAGGTTGGCCTTCGATCCCGCGTAGGTGAGCTTGTCCAGGACCGTGACACGAGCGTCGGGGTGCTCGAGCAGCGCGTCGACCAGGTGCGAGCCGATGAACCCGGCACCGCCGGTCACGAGTACGTGCTCGTTGGAGGGGTCGTTGGCCACAGCGGAACCTCGCCGGGTGCAGGGACGGTGCGAGTCTACCCGCGGGCCACCTCGTGGGCGGCATGCAGGGCAGCAGCGGTGCCGCGCGCCGTGGCCTCCCACGTGAACTTCGCGGCACGCGCGAGCCCGGCCGCGGACAGCATCGCGCGCAGGTCCGGATCGTCGAAGAGTTGGCGCAGGCCATCGGCGATCGCGTCGGGGTCACGCGGATCGACCAGCACGGCGGCGTCGCCGGCCACCTCGGGCAGCGACGACACGTCCGACGTGAGCACCGGCACCCCCGCAGCGAACCCTTCGAGCACCGGGAACCCGAAGCCTTCGTACCGTGACGGGTAGGCCAGGAGCGTGGCGCCACTGAGGAGCGCGATCTTCTCCCGGTCGGCCACGTAGCCCGTCCGCACGATCCGGGCGCGAGCCGCCGGCGGCAACGCGCCGATCACCTCACCGAGACGGTCGATCGCCTTGGGGTCCCAGCGGACCGAGCCCCCCGCGATCACCAGGCGCGTGCCGGGCTCCAAGCGACGCGAACGCCTGCACGAGCAGGTCGAGGTTCTTGCGTGGCTCGATCCCGCCGAGGAACAAGGCGTAGGCGCCATCGATGCCGTACTTGCGCCGGACCGCCTCGATCGCATCGGGCGCCGCCGGCGCGAAGGCCGCGACGTCGACCCCGAGCGGCGTGACGTGGACACGATCGGCATCGACGTCGTGCGCGGCCAGCAGGTCGGCCTTCGTGGAGGCCGACGGCACGATGACCCCCGCCGCCCGCTGCAGCCAGCGGTCGAACCGGCGGCGCCACCGATGATCCATGTGGGGCGCCGTCTCGGGCAGATGCTCGTGCGCGAGGTCGTGCACCACCATCACCACCCCGGGGCTGTGGGTGGCCGGGGGAAGGAAGTTCGTCGCCAGCAGCACGTCGAACGCGCCCGACCATTCGATCCGCGGCACGCCGAGCCGGGTCGACATGGGGCCGAACACGCGCGCCGGGAACCGGGAGGCCTTCTCCGTGAGGTTGGGGGCGTTCACGCCTTCGAAGAACCGGCGCGGCCGGAACAGGCCCTTGGCGTGCAGGTACCACGCCACGTACTCGTTGTCGGGGTCGGCGTGCGGCAGATGACGGATGATCTGCTGCGTGTAGAGCCCCACCCCCGTCCGTCGGGGATCGAGCGCCGGCCGGGCGTCGATCACGGCTCGCATGAACCCCGAACCCTACCCGAGGTCGCGTGCCGCACGCCCCGCGAGGAACCCGGCCAGCCCTGAGGCCAGCCACACGAAGAGCAGCCCCGCGATCAGCGGCATGACCAGGGCGGGGTCCTTGCCGCGGGCGGACAACGTGCCCGCGAGCCGCGCCACGGTCCACCCCCACAGCCACAGGCCGCACGCGCCGAGCACGATCGCCCCGTACGCGGTGGCGCGGCCCGGAGCTCGGGCGCCGGCGACCGACGAGAGGCTGAGCGAGCGGAACCCCAGCACGATCGCGGCCGGCGAGCTCGCGCCCATCAGGAACGGTCCCACTGCCGCGAGCACGAACGCCTGGAACGCCATGCGGCGGCCGGGCACGCGCGGAGGCTGCGGATCGATGTGGTCCATCTGCGCGATGGTAGGACGCGGCGAACGCCGAAGGAACCGTCTTCGGCCTCAGGTCCGATGCCGCCGAAGACCGTTCGGGCCCCGGTCGGTCCGGGCCGGTCAGTCCACCTCGACGCGGCTCTGGTCCCCCACGATCAGCCGGTGGATGCCCTCGGTGCCGGAATGACGAACCTCGACGCCCCGGCCCAGGATCGAGCCGGCGATGCCGCGCACGTCCGCGATCGTGCAGCCTTCCATCACGATCGAGTCCGCGACCTCGCTGCGTTCGATCCGGCAGCCCCGCTCGACCGAGACATCGGGACCCACGGTCGACTCGTCCACCACCGAGTCCGGACCGATCACGACGGGGCCGCGCAGCACGCTGCGGGTGACCTTGGCTCCGGCGGCCACCACGACCGAGCCCTCCACGGAGGTGGCTTCGTCGACGTCGCCATCGATCGCGTGGCCACGCACCGACAGCATCATCCGGTTGGCCTCGAGCAGGTCGTCGGGCTTGCCGGTGTCCTTCCACCAGCCCTCGACCATCTCGGCACGGACCGTGCGCCCGTGGTCGACCAGCCACTGGATCGCCTCGGTGATCTCGTACTCACCGCGCCAGGAGGGTTCCAGGGTGTCGGCGGCCTCCAGGATCGAATCGCCGAACAGGTAGACGCCGACGAGCGCGAGGTCGCTCACGTACTCGCGAGGCTTCTCCACGAGGCGCACCACCCGGTCGCCGTCGAGCACCGCCACGCCGAAGCGTTCGGGCTCGGGGACGCGCGCCACGAAGATCTGCGCGTCGGGCCGGTTCCGCTCGAACTCCTGGACGAACCGGCTGAGCCCTTCGAGCAGCACGTTGTCGCCCAGGTACATCAGGAACGGCTGGCCCTGCACGAACTCGCGCGCGGTGATCACGGCGTGGGCCAGACCCAACGGCGCGTCCTGCGGGATGTACGTGACCTGCAGACCCCAGCGGGACCCATCGCCCACCGCGCTGCGAACCTCGGCGGCGGTCTGACCCACGATGATGCCCACCTCGGTGATGCCGGCGTCGGCGATCGCCTCCAGGGCGTGGAACAGGATCGGGGTGCCGGCGACCGGGATCAGTTGCTTGGCGCTGGTGTGCGTGATCGGGCGGAGCCGGGAGCCCTCGCCGCCCGACAACACCAGGGCTCGCATCAGACGTTCGGCTCCGGACAGGTGGACTCGGCCGTGGAGCCGCCACCGACGGGCACGGGCTTGTAGGTGGCGTCCACGAACACGACCACATCGTCCGGCAGGCCCTCGACCTCCTGCAACTCCAGGTTGGGGAAGTACTTCGCGACGACCTGGGCCTTCGCGTCGGCGTCGGGCGCGTAGGCGATCACGTTGCCCGCGAGCTTCTTCGCGTACTCGGGGTAGGTCGTCACGCCGGGAGTGATATCGAACCCGGCTTGCGAGAGCACGTCCGTGACCTGGGTCACCTTGCCGCCGGACGCGTGATCGACCACCAGGACAGGCACGGTGGCTTCCGACGGCGGCGTGTACACGGTGTCCTCCCCGACCGTTCCCAAAGCCTTGCCCTGCCGGATCGCGGCGAAGATCCGCTCGGCCGACTGGTCCATCCGCAGGATCCCGAGGTTCGACGGGTCCGGGTAGGCGGGAACCGTGCGGAATTCGGTCGCGCCGGAGGAGATCCCTTGCAGCTGGCCCGTGAGATAGGCGAGTTCCGCCGGGTTGAGCCCTTCGTCCCGGCGCAGGTTCGACAGGATCGGCTTGATCATCAAGGGCAGCTGCGCCAACTGCTCGGGCTGGAGCAGGCGATTGATCACCGAACGCAGGAACTGCTGCTGGCGCTGGATCCGGTAGAAGTCCGGCGCCGCCGAGTCGCACTTGAGGTGGCGGGTTCGGACGTAGGCCAGCGCCTGATCAGACGGCAACCGCTGACACCCCGGCTTCACATCGAGGCCGGTCCGCGGGTCCACGATGTGGCCGGGTTCGTTGTAGTAGACCTCGCTGATCGTGCCGTCGGCCGTCTCGGACTCGACGTAGCCCGGGGTGTTCACGTTCTCGCCCGTGATGCACATGTCCACGCCGTCGAGTTCATCGATCACGCCTTGGAACCCGGCGAGGTCGACGTACAGGAAGTGATCGATCTTCAAGCCCGTGAGCTGCTGCACGGTGTTCGGCCACCAAGGTCGGCCCGCCGCCTTCGACGCCTCCTTCGAACGCGGCGTTGATCTTGTCCTCGCCGTGGCCGGGGATGTCGACGTACAGGTCGCGCGGGAAGGACACGATGATGGCCTTCTCGAGCTTGGGATCGGTGTGGACCAGCATGATCGTGTCGGCCCGGTTCTCGCCGCCGATCTGCTGATCGGTGCCGAACTCCGTCTGCTCCTCCTGGCTGAGGCCCTGCGCGGGAGTCGCTGCCGAGCAAGAGGTAGTTGCAGACGTCGTCGGCACATCCACCTGGCGAGCTCGGCTCGTTCGGGAGCGTCGGGAACATCGGAGGTGTCGAAGCCCTCCACGGTGCCGACGCCCTTGGCCTGCTGGTAGGCGACGAACCCGTAGGCGCTGCCGGCGGCGATGACCAGGGACAGGGCAGCCGAGATGCCGACGAACCAGTGGGTCAGACGGCCGTGCGGTTTCGGGGCAGGGGGCGCCGGCGAGGGTCCATCGGTCATGGCGCCAAGCGTACCGGCGCAGCCTCTGTGGAGGCTCCCCCGTGGCCGTGTTGTTCCTGTGGCGGAACGATGACGCCGCCCTCGCACGTATCTGCCCTGCTCGGATGGGATAATCCGCCCACGCAACAGCCGAATGGACCGGAGGGCAGACCCATCGACGTCGTCACCGTGGTGCTCGTCGGGCTGGAAGACAGCCTCAGCGAGGAACTCGCAGGAGAAGAAGGCTTCGATGTGCAACGAACGGGCGACATCGAAGGCCTGGACGAGCACCGGGGGGCCGATGCCGTGCTCATCGCGCTCGAGGGCTCCGGTCCGCTGGAGGTGCTCGGCGCCCTGAGGGCCCGAGCGCCCGAGGCGGCGGTCCTGGTCGTGACCGATCCGGACCGTGAAGCCGACGGCGCGGTGGCCCTGCACGGCGGCGCCGAGGATCACCTGGTCCGTGGCTCGATCCCCGACGGGTTCCTCTCGCGAGCGATCCGGTACGCGATCGCGCAACGACGACTGCGCCGTGAGCTGTCCACCACCGACGAGATCACCGGCCTGCCCAACCTGCGCGGGTTCGCGCCGATCGCCGAGCACCATCTCCGGATGGCCGACCGCGCCAAGACCCAGGTGGTCTTCGTGTTCATGCGCCTCGACGGGCTGCAGGCCGCCCGGGCCGGAAGTCCGGAAGAGGCCGAGGTCCTGGTGCGCGAGGCGGCCAACGTGCTGCTCGAAGCCGTCCGTGACGCCGACGTCCCCGCCAGGATCACGGAGGACACCTTCGCCGTGCTGCTCACCGGCGACGCGGTGGGCGCGGAGACGCTCGTGTTGTCCCGCCTGGTGGAAGCGATCGCGGTGCACGACACGGACCGGCAGTCCCCACGTTCGCTCTCGCTGTCGGTCGGCAGTGCCCTGTACGACCCGGAGGAACCCGCCACCCTGTCGCAGATCCTCGAGACGGCCGGCCGCCGCCTGGGCGATCAACGCCCGGAGGGGTCATCCAAGGCCTGATGCGCTGCGAATACCCCGCGACAGAACGCCCGCATCCGGGACGAACGCCGAAGGGCCGCGGTGGGAACAGGGGACGTCGTTGCTGGTCAGGAGCGAGTCGGTGGGGATGATCGATATCTCCGAGGCGCGCGATCGCGACCTGCTGCTCCGCCTCCGTGATCGCGACGAGGACGCGTTCCGCGGCTTGTTCGCGCGGTACGCGCCCACGGCCAAGGCCCTCGCGCAGCGGGTCGTGCGGCAATCGCATCTCGCGGAGGAGATCGTGCAGGAAGCGTTCATGGCGGTCTGGAGGAACCCGGAGGGCTACGACGCCGAGCGAGGCTCGGTGAAGTCCTGGCTCATGGGCATGGTCCACCACCGCGCCGTCGACCTGGTTCGCCGCGAGGAGTCCTACCGCCGCCGGGCCGAGGATTCGATCCCCGAGGCGATGCAGGAGCAGGTCGACCACGCCGACGAGGTCGTCCAACAGGTGGGCCTGCCCGAGGAGCGCCGGATCGTCCGTGCCGCCCTCGACGAGCTGCCCGCCGAGCAGCGAGACGTCCTGACCTTGATGTACTTCGAAGGCATGTCCCAGTCGCAGATCGCCGAGCGGACCGGACTGCCGCTGGGCACGGTGAAGTCCCGCACCCTCCTCGGGATGCGCCGCATGCGGGCGTCGCTCGAAGGGATCGAACGATGACCCGCGACCACACCACGATCGAGGAGCTCCTCGCCGTCCAGGCCCTGGGTGGGCTCGACGGCGACGACGTGCAGACCCTCGCCGCCGAACGCGCATCACACGGCGACTGCGAGGAGTGCGCGCGGCTCGAGGCCGAGTTCTCCGAGACGGCCGGCCGCCTCGCGTTCTCGCTCGAACCGATGCCGGTCGATGACGCCATGGCCGATCGCATCCTGGCCGAGTCCCCCGCCTCTCCTGTCGTGGCGCCTGAGCCCGCGACCACCGTGGACGACCTCGGAGAACGCCGCCAGCGGCGCGTTCGCGGTTGGCAGGCGGCCGTGGGGGTCGCGGCCGTCATCGCCGTGCTCCTGGTGGCCGTCGCCGTCATCCGAGTCGACCGCACCACGGCGATCGCCGGTGCGTCCACGACCCAGCGGCTGGTCGCGTTCTCGGGCAGCGGGGAAGGCGAACTCGCGGTGGCGTTCACGCCGGGTGAGTCGGGCGCGGTGCTGTGGGGTTCCGACCTGCCGGATCCGGGTCAGGACAAGGTCTATGAGATCTGGATGATCCAGGACGGCACGCCGGTGTCCGGCGGGTGCTTCCGCCCCCAGGATGGGCAGGTCGCGCTGTCGGTCGACGCGAGCCTCGAAGGCACCGAGGCGATGGCCGTCACCGCCGAACCGGCAGATTGTCCGTCGAGTCCGTCGGGCGAACCCGTGAAGACGGCGGACCTGACCCTGGTCTAGTCCGCTCCTCCTGGCCTCCTCCTCGTTCGGGCCTCCAGAGGTCCCACTGCACTGCAGAGAGTTTCCGCCCCCTTAACCCTCGTTTGCCCAAGCCCTAGCACGCCGCTGCCTAGCGTGGTCGGTGCGAGAAGAACCGACGACGAGGAGCATGGGATGAACAAGCGTTCCGCGATGTTGATGGCCGCCGGCCTGGTGCTGACACTGATCGTGGGTGGCGTGGCGATGTCGATCGGACTCACGGGACCGACACCGAGCGAAGCCACCCCCCGCGCCGAGCGCCGCCAGACGGCCGCGCCGATCGTCAAGACCGTGAAGCACACGGTGACCGTGCACAAGCGGGGCTCCGCCACGCCGGCGACCGGAACCGGCACGTCGGGTTCGAGCTCCGCCGGCTCGGTGGCCGGTTCGACCGACGATGACCACGGCAGCGATGGCGACGACGACGACTATGGCGAAGACCACGGCGATCACGGAAGCGACGACTCGGACGAGTCCGACGACGACCACGGCCACGGCCACGACGACCACGGGGGCCACGGCGGCGACGACCATGGCGAGCGACGACCGGACGGCCTCATGACGGAGCACCGTCCTTCCGCGAAGCCCAAGCGGTGGAGCAAGGGCCGCGTCCGGGCACTCGCATGGGTGACCGGCGCGGCCACGTTCCTCGCGGGGTTCGGGATCCTGGGCGCGGCTCCGAAGCCTTCGGCGGCGAACGCGACCGGCCCCTCGAACCGGCAGAAGCCGCCGCGTCAGCGGGTCATCGTCCGCAAGGTGACCCGGCGCGTGGTGGTCGTGGACCCTGTGGTCACCGCGCCGGTGACCTACGTGCCGACGACGTCAACGGGCGGTGGTTCCTCCACCGGCGGTACCACGTCGTCCAGCGGCGGAACCACCACGGCCCCGCCGCCGCCTCCGCCACCCCCACCACCCACGTCGGGTTCGTAGCGATGCAGCCGATCACGACCTTGCGAGCCGAGGCACGCCGTCGCGACACGTTCCGAGCGATGGGCACCGAGGTGTCCCTCTACGGGCCGGACGACGACGCCTTCGACGAGGCGTTCGCCGCGATCCGGCGCGTGTTCGAAACCGAGGAGCGACGGTTCTCCCGGTTCCGCGACGACAGCGAGCTCACCGCCGTGAACCGCCTCGCCGGCCGGTGGGTGCCGGTGTCGACTCCGTTCGAACGCGTCGTCCGGCTCGCCCTCGACCAGGCGTCTGCGACGGGTGGGCTGTTCGACCCGACCGCGTTGCATGCCGTGATGGCCGCGGGCTACGACCGGGACTTCGACGAGGTCCTGGCCGGGGCGCGAGGAGCGCTCCATCCCCCCGAGCCGTGCGGACGCTGGAACGAGGTCGAGGTGCGGCCCGGCGCCGTCCGGCTGCCGCCCGGGGTGGGCCTGGACCTCGGCGGCATCGCCAAGGGGTGGACCGCGGACCTCGCCGCCGCGGGCGCACTCGATGCCGGTCTCGCGTGGGCGCTGGTCGCCGCGGGTGGCGACCTCGCGATCGTGGGTGACGCTCCCTTGCTGGAGATCCCCATCGAAGACCCGGAGACCCTCGAAGGATCGATGGCCACGCTCCGACTGGACCGAGGGGCGTTGGCCACCTCGTCGGTCGCCAAGCGCTCGTGGGGTCCGGGCCTCCACCACGTGATCGACCCCCGGTCGGGTGCGCCGTTGCGATCCGACACCGTGCAGGCCACCGTCTGGGCGCCGACGTGCGCCGAGGCCGAGGTGCTGGCCACCTGGGCGCTGTTGCGCGGGCCCGACGCCGCCACGCAGCTTCCGTGCGCCCTCGTCGTCTCCAGCGGCGACGTCATCGTGAGCTTCGACCAGGAGATGAGCCCGTGACCAACTGGAACCTGCTGCGTGCCGCCGGGATCGGCGCGTACCTCATGCTCTACCTGGCGGTTGCCTGGGGGCTGGTGGCGACCACCTCGATCATCTCCAAGCGGGTCTCCAAGGTCTCGTCCAACCTGTTCCACCAGTTCGTGGCGACGACGGGCCTGGTCCTGCTCGGCGTCCACCTGGCGCTGTTGCTGATCGACGGGTTCATGCCGTTCGCGCCGCTCGACCTGATCCTGCCGCTGCGCTCGACGTATCGTCCGATCCCGATCGCCTTGGGGATCGCGGCGATGTTCGCCATGGTGGTGATCATGGTCGAGCTCGTGGTTGCGCAAGCCGATCGGTGTGCGGCTGTGGCGGGCGATCCACCTGGCGGCCGTGCCCGCCTTCGCCCTGGCGCTGGGACACGGCGTGTTCGCGGGCTCGGACACGAACCGGCCGTGGATGGCCGCGATGTATGCGATCACCGGCCTCTCGGTCGTGTTCCTCACGATCGTGCGGGGCCTGACCTACGGCTACCGTCCGCCCCGGGCGGAGCGCCCGGTCCCCGCTCGGGCGGTCGCCGCGAAGGATCCTGAGCCCGCTTCGACCAGCTGAACGTGAAGGCGATCCGCTTCGGGTTCCACGCTCGCCATCCATCACGAAACCCTGGCGGTTGAAGATCTTCAGCCCGGAGTTGCCGCGGGTGCAGATCACTTGTCCGAGTGTTGGGTCGGGACCTAGGGCTCCTCGCCGGTTTCGATCCAGGCGTCGATCTTCCGGCGCGGCTGCTCCGATGGTCCCTTGGTCAGCGGGCGGAAAGACCCCAGGGCGGATCTCGGAGCCGGAGCAGTATGGGGATGGAGGTGAGAAGGATGCAGACGAAGATGGACAACGCGGACAGCACGGACATGCGAGAGCGAGCCGTGGAGCGGTTGAAGAAGAAGCGGGACTTCAAAGCCGACCTGCTCGCCTACGTGCTCGTCAACGCGTCACTGGTCGGGATCTGGGCCGCCACGAACACGGCGTTCTTCTGGCCCGTCTTTCCGATCATGGGCTGGGGGATCGGCCTGGTCTTCCACGCCTGGGACACCTACGGACAGCAGGTGCCCACCGAGAAGGAGATCTCGAAGGAGATCGCCGCCCTTCACCGCAAGGAAGGGTGACCGGAATCCGCAGGGTGGAGCCGAAGGGTTCGGGCACTTCGGCCAGTGATCTCGAGCCCGCCTCGGCCGCCATCTACCACGCAAGCAGACATAGAAGCCCTCCATCTCACCGCTCGACTCACCGGTCGGACCTTCCCCCTCATTGGTCAGCCCCGTCGCGGAGCTACGAGAGGGCCGAACGACCCCGAACCATTCGGGCCCGTCAGGACTAGCCGTCCCGTGTGAAGGATCCCGTCGTTTCGGCATCGGCCTGCTCGGCCAGATGTCGGATGCTTCGAAGCATCTTCTGCTCCATCACGAAGGCGCCAGGATCCGCTAGCGCGATCCATACCTTCGTGCCGGCTGTCTTCGGCCAGTCCTGTCGCCAACGGCTGATCAGACGTGTGCCTCCTCCCTCTAGGGGAGCCACCAGGAGACACCAGGAGTCGGTATCGCCGGCGCTGAGGATATGTTCGTTGGGTTCGATCTCGCGGACGATCGGGCCCATGCCGGGCAGCATCTCGATACGGTCACCCACCGCGAGTCGCTGCAGATCCGGATCGATCCGGTCCACGCTCGGTCTTCCATCGTTGTCGATCCAGTCGTAGCTGTACCAACCACCGCGCCCGTATCCGATCTGCAGTAGCCAGCGGAACACCTCCTCGGAGGAGGCATCGATCGTGATGCCACGGGTCGTGGTCGGAGCGTCCGCCCGTAGCAGCTCGTCGCCAGGCATGGCTCCTTGGACCTCTTGATCGGTCGCCCCCCACCGGCGTTGCCACGGGCCGATCACAGTGAGATAGGCGCCGATCACAAGCAGGCCGACGCCGATCCCGACGCCGATCCCGAGCTGCGCGCCCAGCCACAGGAGTAGCCCAGCCACCGCACCGACTCCCACCACCACGCAGCCGAGAACAACCAGGCCGATCATTCGCATCGTTCGCATCTCGTTCCCTCCTTGGCGGTTCCGGCCCTCGCAACGATGGTCAGATCAGGTTCGTCGTCACAGGACGACCGCACCTAGGTGGCCGGCGAGGCTTGAATGCTGACGACTCGATCCCAGGTCCTTCTCTCCATGATCGACTCCTCCCCCTACGAACGCGGGTGCACTCGTCCCCACCGGAAGTGTGTCGCGGGGCGGTCCGCGACGAGCGTGCCGGCCGGCCCCCAAACGCCCGGGCCGTTCGGCCCTCGGAACCTGACTTCCCCACACGGAGACTGAGAGGGAAAGGAGCTGACACATGCGCGAGACGACTGAGATCACAGCGATCGGTCCCTACGTTCGGGTCGCACTACCGGACGTGCTTCCGCCGAACTGGGAGGAGCTCAGACGCGACCTTGAACCCGAATTGGATGAAGGAGCATCGCTGGTTACCTTCGTCCTCGGCCCGTGCTGCGGCGTGGATCGTGATGACCCATCGCTCCTCGACTTCTTGAAGACGCTTCGATCTGTCGGGGTGGTCGCAGGGGTCGTGAACTGATGGATTTCTCCACGCAACGGCCCGATCATCGGGGAGGTGGAGCGAGATGGGAGCACGACAAGAGGCGGCCAAGAAGCACCATGCCTGGGTGGACCTGTATTGGTTGCCGTTGGGCGCCGGGGACGCATCCCATTGTGTTTCGTGGAACGGCCGGGTCTACGAGGCCCTCGTTGCCCGCCACGAGCGACGCCAGGCGTGCGACCTCTACCACTCGGCGTTAGTGGTGCAACTGGACGCAGACCGCTTCGTGATCGAGATGGCTCCGTTGTGGGGCAACGGGCAGGTCGACCGAGGTGTGGTTTCAACCGGCCCTGTTGGCCTGCCGGTGCTCGGCCGCTCACGGCTCTTCCGCTACGAGGTCCGACGGTGGCGCAACGGCATCATCCCCGACGTGGCTGAGGCGGTGGCCAGCCCAGAGCGGATGAGCTTGGATGCCGTCAGCGCACAGCGGATGCTGGAGCTGGTGCCCAGCTTTCCGACCGCCACCTGGGGGCGGGATGAACTGCATACGGGAGACATGTGGAACTCGAACTCGCTGGTCGCCTGGTTGCTCGCCCGCGGCGGTCTGGAAACCGGCGGCATCGCACCACCTTTCCGCGGTCGCGCCCCAGGATGGCTGGCTGGCCTGGTGATCGCAGCCAGGCAGATGCACAGCCCTATCGTTGAAGCCGAGAGCGTGACTATCGACTAGGCCCCCGGTCGCCGGGGTGGCTGGTACCCGCACACCCACCTTCGCTGACCGATGCTTGCGTATCGCTGGTCCAGGGTGTGTGCCCGGGGCTTCGTTCCGGACGCATGAGCGACTACGTCCCGAGATCCACCTGACGAATGGCCCCTTCGACGATCGGTTGCCCATGCTGCACCCACTCTGCTCAAGCTGATCCAATCGCGGCAGCTCGATGTCGACCCCTTCGTGACGCATCGATTCGACCTCGACGACTTCCTCGAGGCTTACGACACGTTCTCGAGGGCGGATGAGACAGACGCCCTGAAGGTCGTGCTGACTCGATCCTAGGGCTCCCATCGGGGAGGGCTTGTCGATCATCGGCGGGCCCCGAGGCGGCGCATGCATCGGGGCCTTTCAGGCACGCAGATCCCTGCGCTCGAAAGAGACCCATGCTGCGGAGTAGGCGACGACGGTGATGGCCGCCAGCACACCCATGCTCGCGGCGTTGATTCCATGGACCAACGGATCGGGTTCGAGGTACCAGCGGAACGGCGACAGCGGGCGCAGAGGCGACAACTGCTCCACGCCTTGTGCCAACACGTTGGTCACGTAGGAGATCGTCGCCACGCACCCGTGATGCCGTATGCGAGCGAGCGCCTGCCCGTCAGGCAACCCACCGCGAGGGCGACCGTCCCGAACGCCAACCCCAAGAGCAGTAATGAGATGCACGCCGCCGCGAGGTTCGCGATAGCGATGCGCAGATCAAAGAGCGGGCCGACGATCGCGATGGTCAAACCCAGGGTGGTCGCGAGAGCGAGCGACGCGAGCAGGAGCGAAGTCCACTTGGCGACTAAGACGTCGCGCCGACGAACCGGCGTTGAGAGCACCAGGTCAAGGGTTCGATTCTCTTCCTCCCCCGCGATCGCCCTGGCCCCAACCCCGATCGCGAAGACGAGGAACAGGACCGGACCGAGGATGCTGAAGGTCTCACTCCGGAGGTAGCCGGCCGGCGTCGTGAAGTCCCCTCCGAGCAACTCTCGGATGGCCTCCGGCAGCTTCTCCACGTACCCTCGGAACTCCGCCGAGCTCTCGCGGATGCTCGGATAGAACGCCGCGTACATCGCGGCGACGGAGGCGAGTCCGATGGCCCAGCCAACGGATGCCCGCCGTTGGGCACGCAACGCCATCCGCAGGAGGGTCGTCACGCCGATCGCTCCGCTTCGAAGAACGCGAGGAAGGCCTCCTCGAGGTTCGGGGCACGAGTTTCCAGGGACACGACGTGGTGCCGGGCCGCCTCCTTCACGACCTCGTCCAGCTCGCCCTCAACGCTGAGCACGATGGAGTCGCCGTGGGTGGCCACATCCTTGACGCCCGGAAGACGTTCGAACACTGACGGCGGCACCGGAGCGTCGAAGTGGAACTCGACACGACGCAGCGCCTTCGTCTTCAGCTCACCGATGTCGGCGACCGTTGCGAGGTGTCCCTCGCGGATGATGCCGACGCGATCGCATAGCCGCTCCACCTCGGGCATCACATGCGAACTCAGGAAGATCGTGGCGCCCCGGCGTTGCTCCTCCTCGACCATCGCATAGAAGGTCTGTTGGACGAGTGGATCGAGACCCTGTGTCGGCTCGTCGAGGATCAACAGGTCGGGATCGTGCATGAACGCCAACAACAGCCCGAGCTTCTGCTTGTTCCCGTGCGAGAGCTCACCGACCTTCCTGGCCAGATCAACCCCCAGGCGTTCGACGAGTTGCGCGATGCGACCGTGGATGGCTGCCGTCCCTCCGCGAAGGTCCGCGAACGAGCGGACGAGCTCCTCGCCGGTCATCCGTTCGTAGAGGGCGAGTTCTCCGGGGAGGTAGCCGATGCGTCGACGGACCGAAACGCCTTGGCGGTGTGGGTCCGAGCCGAAGACCCTGACCGCGCCTGAAGTCGGGCGGATGAGGTCGAGGAGTGTCCTGATCGTCGTGGTCTTCCCCGCGCCGTTGGGACCGAGGAAGCCGAACGACTCCCCCCGGTGAACGTCGAAGGTCAGACCTTCCACCCCTCGGTCACGTCCGTATCGCTTGGTGAGCCCCTCAACCTCGATGACGTTCACAACGTCCCTCATGTCGACCACGGACGCTACACCAGCCGTCTTGGCTGGGTGCCTACTGGAGGTCCCTCGCAGCTCGGGCCCTTCGACCTACGAGACCCGGTGTCCATCGACGTACGTTCGAGTCGAGACCGAGGAGGAAGCGATGAGGGATGCGTTCAGGGAGATGATGCAGGAGCCCTCCGAGCGTGCCGCTGACATGCATCGCGGGACGGCGCCATCGAGGCATGGCTTCACGGAGGCCCAGGCACGAGCGATCGCGATGGAGATCGGACTGGATCTCGGGCATCCAACTTCTCCGTCGAGGAGTTCCGTCGTCGGATGGATGTCGAGCTCGAGCATGGACGTCGGGACACCGACACGAACGTCACCGACGACGATCCCAGGCTGACGGGCAAGATCGCATGGGCGCATCTGAAGGAGCTGCCCGACTACTACGAGCGGCTCGAGCGGATGGAATCCCAAGCCTGACAACTCGTCGGTGGCGTCAGCCAGGGCGACCCGCTGACGGCGTGTGCCGGTCGGGGGAACGGACGCGGACCCGAGCGTCCACCACGACAGCGCCTCGTTCCATCACCATCACAGGGTTGCAGTCCATCTCGATGATCGCCTCGTGGTGATCCGCCATGGAGGCGACCCGCAGGATCACGTCTTCCAGGGCGTCGACATCCTTCGGGGATGCACCACGGAACCCAGTGAGGAGAGGGAAGGTGGTCAGCCTCCGAACCATGGCGTCCACGTCTTGGACGCGTAAGCGGAGCAACCCCGACCTGGACATCGTTCACCAGTTCCACCGTCGTACCGCCCGCACCGCAGGCGACGACCGGTCCGAACTGCGGATCGGCACGATCCCGACGAGCATCTCGGCCGCGTCCTCGATCATCGGCTGCACGATGAAGCCCCCTGCTCCCGTGCGGACCGTTCGCTCGCGCTCGCCATCGCACGCGCTTCATCCGCGACCTGTTCCGGCGCGAGGTCGAAGCCGCACAGCTCCCATCTCTGTCTTGTGAAGCACACCCGTCATCTTCAGCGCCACCGAACCACCGATCTCGCTGGCTACCTGCGCCGCCTCCTCCGGATCCTTCGCCGCGCGTTGTTCCACGGTCGAGATCCCGTAGCAGGTGAGCAGTGACCGCACCTCCTCCGGGTCGAGCCATCCCTCGCCTCGCTCGAGTGCCGTCGCGAGAAGAGCGACCGCCTCGTCCGTGTGCAGGTCGGCGAACTCCGGCGGCGAGGACCGCGGTCGAGCTCGCCACTCTCCGAGGTCGCCAGGCGTGAGCCAACGCGATCGCTGCCTGCTCCGGGAACGCGAACGATGGGATCCGGTGACCCTGTGCCCGCAGTTCGTCCGGGACGCCTCGAGCCGACATGAAGCAGGTCAACACCGGGATGGGCCGGTCGATCGCTCCGATCGCCTCGACGAGGTGATGGCGACCTCGGGCGCGTCGTGCTCCAGCGGTGGGATGTAGATCACGATCAGGCGTCCACCTCGGGATCGGCCGCGACCGTTGCGATCGTCTCCGCGTAGTCGGAACCCCGAGCGGACGCCACGAGGTCGATCGGTTCCCCACGGCCGCCTCAGCCGGCAGGTGCGCACGGAGTCGCTCGAGCGTGGTCGTCGAGAGAGCTCCGGCAACTCCAGCCCGCCCGCCTCGCACACGTCCGCGCATTGGATGCCGAGGCCCCCCGCGTTCGTCACGATCGCGACCCGCGGACCTTCGAGGAACCGGCTGGCTCGCCAGCAACGTCGCGACGTCGAACATCTCCTCCAGCGTGTCCGTCCGGATCACACCGTGCTGCCGGAACAAGGCCTCGACGGTCGTGTCCGAGGCCGCCAGCAGCGCTCCGGTGTGGAGGCCGTCGCCCTGGTGCCCGGACGTTCCGCGACCGCTCTTCACGACGACGATCGGCTTGCGTCGTGCGATGTCCCGACAGAGCGCCGCGAAGCGGCGAGGGTTCCCGAACGATTCCAGGTACAACAGGATCACGTCCGTGCGCTCGTCGTCTCCCCAGTAGCTCAACAGGTCGTTGCCCGAGACATCGGCCTTGTTCCCGATCGAGACGAACGACGACAGTCCCGCACCCAGCGACTCCGCCAGGTTCATGATCGCGATACCGAGGCACCCGACTGCGACATGAACCCGATCCTGCCGTCTCGAGGCGAGACGCTCGCGAACGTCCCGTTCATGCGTACCGTCGGATCGGTGTTCACGATCCCCATGCAGTTGGGACCGATCAGGCGCACACCACCGGAGCGGCAGAGATCGACCAGTTCCGCTTGGCGGTGCGCGCCCTCGCCACCTGACTCCGCGAATCCCGCCGAGATCACGACCAGCGAACGCACGCCCTTCTCGACGCATTCGCGAGCGACGTCGCAGCACCGAGGCAGCAGGCACGACCATGAACGCCAGGTCCACGTCGTCCGGAACATCTAAGACCGTCGGGTACGAGGTCACCCCCTGCACCGACGACGGCGTTCGCATTGCACCGGGTAGACTACTCCCTCGAACGGCTCCGCCAAGCAGGTTGCGGAGGAGTCTTCCCCCGATCGAGCCGGCATCGCGTGACGCGCCGATCGACTGCGATCGACGTCGGGAGTGCAGGAACGACTCGCACCGCGCTTGCCGCCGCCAGGCGTTCACGCGCCTCGTACTGCTCGAGCGTCCCGGGGCCTACCGCCGTGTGGAAGTCGACGCTCACGACGCCCGGCTTCGCGTGTACCGGATGGGGAATCCCGTCTCTCGGAAGACCTCCAGCATCCCGTGGTTCTCCGGCAACACGTCCGCCCGGAGCCACGCCACGTGTTGCTCAGCCGCTGCTGCCGCCAGGTGCGCGATCAGGAGCGACCCAATACCCAGGTCCTCAAGCTCGTCTGCGACGCTGATCCCGATCTCCGCCTTGTCCGACCCCGGTTCCTTGATGAACTGGGCCCCTCCGACCACACGTGTCCGACGCGTCCACCGGTATCGCGCGGAGCGTCTTCGTGCGCGACGTGATCGACATCGACGGCGGCCCGCGCCGTCTCTGCCACGTTCAAGTACACTCCCCAGAAGCGGAGTCTCCTCGTCTCATCCGACATACCCAGCAGTAGTCCTCTATCGCCGTCCGATCCCCATCACGTGCCGGCCCGAGATGTATCGTCCACCATCGCGCAGCACGACATCCGTCTCCCTGTGGCTGCATAGGCGCTCATCTACCGTAGCCTACCCTCTTCTCTTCCTATAACTCCTCGCAAGAGATGATCGCGCTAGCGATGGAGGACCCAACTCCGGCGCTTCGACGAGCCGTTCCGCAGGTGACTTGGCGACATCAGCTCTCCTTGCCCAGCACGGTGGGGCCCCCTATCCTGACCGCGATGCTGGCCAAGCCCTCCAGGCAACTGGATCGCGCCCTGATCGAGGCGGGCTTGGCCCTGGCCTCCGAGCTATCGCTCGAGGCCGTGCTGCAGCGCATCGTCGAGCTCGCGGTCGAGATCACCGACGCTCGGTACGGCGCGCTCGGGGTCCTGCGCCGAGACCGGCCGCGCATCGAAGAGTTCATCACGGTCGGGGTCACCGACGAGGACGCGTGCGGCGATCGGCGACCACCCGTCGGGCACGGCATCCTCGGCGTCCTGATCGACGAGCGGCGACCCGCTCCGGCTCCCCGACATCGGCGCGGACCCCCGATCGGTCGGCTTCCCGCCGAACCACCCGCCGATGCACTCGTTCCTGGGCGCGCCGGTGACGGCGCGCGGGCACGGTCTTCGGCAACATCTACCTCACCGAGAAGCAGGGCGCCGCGGAGTTCAGCGAGGACGACGAGGCCGCGCTCGTCGTGCTCGCGACCCAGGCCGGCGTCGCGATCGAGAACGCGCGCCTGTACGACGAGACGCAGCGGGCCCAGCGCGAGCTCGCTCGGCTCGAGCTGCTGGAGGAACGCGAGCGGATCGCGAAGGAGCTGCACGACGGCGTGATCCAGTCGCTGTTCGCCGTCGGGCATGGGCCTGCAGGGGACGGCCGCGATGGCGCGACGACGAGGAGATCGGCCGGCGGCTCGAGGGCGCCGTCGAGGAGATCGACCGCGCGATCCGCGACCTCCGCAACTACATCTTCGGGCTGCGGCCCGGCATCCTCGCCGACCGTCAGCTCGACCAGGCGCTGCAGGAGCTCGGCGCGGAGTTCGAGGACCGATCCGGCGTGCTCACCGTCGTCGACGTCGACGGCACGGTGGCCGCCGAGCTCGCCGGCGCTGGCGGGCGACCTGGTCCAGGTGACGCGCGAGGCGCTGTCGAACGTCGGCCGGCACGCGGACGCGCCACGACGTGCCGCGTCACGCTCCGCCGCATGCGACGACGGGCGCCGAGCTCGAGATCGACGACGACGGCGCCGGCTTCGACGTCGACAGCCCCGCGCGGGATGGGCCTGGCGAACCTCGCGCGACCGGGTCGAGGCGCTCGGCGGCGAACTCGACGTCGAGAGCATCGCCGGAGAGGGCACCACCGGTGCCGAGCTCGCCTGCCCGCTCTGAGCGCGTCCTGCCTACTGCACGACCAGCGCCGTCACCATGCCGAACATGCCCTCGGGCCCCTCCACGTGCGGAAGGATGTGGCAGTGGAACGCCCAGGCGCCCGGGTTCGGTCGGCGTGGACCAGGATGTCGAAGCGGGGACCCGGGCGCCACCACCAAGGTGTCGGCCATGTACCGGTTCTGGGGCGCCAGCGGGAACCCGTCCTCGCCCACCACCTCGAAGTGGTAGCCGTGCAGGTGCATCGGGTGCAGCAGCGAGCCGTCGTTCGCGATGTGGATCAGGACCCAGTCGCCGCAGCGAGGCCATCAGTCGGCAGCGGTGGCCGGGAACGACTTGCCGTTGATCACGTAGCCGAGCGGACCGTCGCCGAGGAACATCGAGGACTCCACGTCGGGCTGCGACGCCGTAGAGCGGCTTCCAGTCGCCGCCCTTCGGCTCGACGATGAGCGCGCCGTAGAGCCCGCTGCCGACCTGCTCGGTGGAGTTGAAGTGGGAGTGGTAGACGTACATGCCCGGCGGGTCCTCGACCGTGAACTCGTACGTCCAGTACTCGCCCGGCATGATCGGCGGCTGCGTGATGTACGGCACGCCGTCCATCGGCGTTCGGCACCGTCAGCCCGTGGAAGTGCACGCGTGGTGGGCTGGTCGAGCTGGTTCTGGAACACGAACCGAACGTGGTCGCCCTGCTGCACGCGGACCTCGGGCCCGGGCACGATGCCGTTGAACGCCATCGCCGGCTTCGTGACTGCCCTTGGAGATCTCCCAGTCGACCTGCTCCATCGTCATGTCGTAGACCTTGACGCCCGTTGACGATGCGCGGCTCGAGCAAGCTGTCCCGCCCGTGGTGTCGGTCTGCCCGCCCTCCAGGAAGGCGTTCACGCCTTCCTCGTGCAGCGCCGCCATCTCCGACGGCGCTCATCGACGAGTGCCCCGCGGCCGAACCCGTCGGCGCCCGTCGCACCGGCGGCGACGGTCGTGCCGCCGCCGTCGCTGGCCACCACGGTGGCCACCATGCCGAGATCCTTGTGCCCGGGAACGGTGCACGAGCGCGTCGTACGTGCCGGCCTCGAGCGCCGGGACATCCAGCGTGCCGGTGGCCTCGGCCGCGATCTGCTCGCTCTCGAGGGTCTGGCCGTCGACCACGACGCCGAACGTGTGGGGCGTCTGCCCGTGGTTCATGATCGAGAACGTCAGCGGCTGGCCCGACGGGACCTCGATCGCCGACGGATCGATCGCGAAGTCCGACAGCATGACCTCGACCGTCGCGGGCGCCGCCGCCGCTTGCTCATCGGCGCCGCCGGCGCCTTCGTTCCCCTGCGTCGTTGACGCAGGCGGCGCCCACCAGGGACACGATCGCCAGCATCGACGCGAGAGACTCCGGTTCGGAACATGCTCATCGATCCACTCCTTCGTTCGCCATGACCTCGGGAGTGTGCCGCGCGGCCCTCCGCCACGAGGGGTGCCGACCGGCCCCATGCCGCAGGGTCGTCCGTCCCCTGTCGCCGCATCGGCGCCGAGCCGACACTGGGTAGCGTGTTCGCGCGCTACTTCATCGAACTGCCGATGTCCCCGGAGCAGGTGACCGTCGCCCTGGCGCGTCACCCTGAGGAGTGGGTCCCCGGGCTCGCCGAGCAGGCCAACCACGTCGGCGACACCTTGCTGGCCGACGTGGGGTTCGGAGAACACGTCCGGATCGCGCGCACCGTCGCCCTCGAACTCGGCGAACCCATCGCGATGGCCACCAAGACCCTGATCCCCCTGCGTTGGGAGGCGACCGGTCCGAGAGGGCGTGTTCCCGTCGATGGAGGCCGACCTGGAGATCGCGCCGTTGAGCGCGGACAGGACGCAGCTGGCCATGAGCGCCAGATACGTCCCGCCCATGGGCGCCGTGGGACGCGCGATGGACCGCACGATGCTCTTCCGGGTCGCCGAGGCCACGCTCAAGGACTTCCTGGACGGGGTCGGACGCGCGCTGATGTCGCCGACGGCGGGCGCCTCCCCCAGCACCGCCGTCTAGGATGGCCGCGTGACGAAGCCGGCTCCGCTCCGCGTGATGCTCGTCGACGACCACGAGATCGTCCGCGACGGCATCAAGGGGATGCTCGATACGCAGGACGACATCGTGGTGACCGCGCAAGCGGGCAGCGTGCAGGAAGCGATCGACGAGGCAGCGCGCACTCGCCCCGACGTCGTCGTGATGGACGTGCGACTGGCGGACGGCAGCGGCATCGAGGCGACCCGGCAGATCCGCGCCGACCATCCTGAGACCAAGGTCCTGATGCTGACCTCGTTCGCCGACGACGAGGCGCTGTTCTCCTCGATCATGGCGGGCGCCTCCGGCTACGTGCTGAAACAGGTGAAGCCCGGCGAGCTGTTGCGGGCGATCCGCGCCGTCGGCGCCGGCGATTCGCTGCTCGATCCCGGCGTCACCACCGCCGTGCTGGACCGCCTGCGCAAGGGCAAGCACCTGCTGAAGGACGAGAAGCTCGCCCGGCTCTCACCGCAGGAGGAGCGCATCCTGACCCTGGTGGCCGACGGCCGCACGAACCGCGAGATCGGCGATGAACTGCACCTGGCCGAGAAGACCGTGAAGAACTACGTCAGCTCGATCCTGTCGAAGCTGGAGGTCGCACGGCGCGCCGAGGCCGCCGCCTACCTCGCCCGCCACACCACCACGCCCGGCTCCGTCGAGGAGTAGCCACCGGTCCGAAGGTCCCATCCAGATAGGGACGCACGACCCGGGCCATGACGCTGACGCTCGCGACGATGCTGTTCCCATCGGAACAAGGAGGTGGGAACGATGACGACGCGGGAGATGACCGCGATCGACATGCCGGCGATCGAGCAGCTGGAGCCGGTGCACACCAAGGGGCTGCAGCGGGTTGTTGGGCTGCTCCGCTTGGCGATGGGATGGACGTTCCTCTGGGCGTTCATCGACAAGCTGTGGGGCCTGGGCTTCGCCACCGGCCGTGACGTCGAGACGGGCGCCATCGTGTTCGGCGGCCCGGACGCGTGGGTCAACGGCGGTTCCCCGACCGCAGGTGTCCTCGGGTTCGCGCTCAAGGGCCCGTTCAAGGGCTTCTACGAGACGATCACGGGGGCACAGATGGGAGCAGCGGGTCCGACGGCTGCCGGCTGGGTGGACTGGGTGTTCATGCTCTCGATGCTGGGGATCGGCCTCGCGCTGCTCCTGGGCGTGGGCGTGAAGCTCGCGAGCCTGGGCGGCATCGCCTGGATGGCGATCTTCTTCACCGCCACGGCGATCTGGCCCGAGCACAACCCCTTCGTGGACGAGCACGTCGTCGAGGCACTCGTCCTGGCGGGGCTGTTCTTCGCCAACGCAGGCAGGTACCTGGGGCTCGGCAAGATCTGGCAGCGGACCGAGCTGGTCAAGAAGCACCCGATCCTGGCCTGATCGCATCGACGAACGGCCGACACGGAAGGCGGGGCCGCACACCCCGCCTTCCAGTCTGTCTTGGCTCGTGTGTCTCCGTTCGGGGTCGCTCTGTCTCAGGCGCCCAGCATGTCGCCGAGCACCATCCGGAGGATCCCGCCGCGCGTGTAGTACTCCAGCTCGGCGGCGGCGTCGATCCGCACGGTGACGCTGAACGTGGTCGTCGTCCCGTCCTGGCGCGAGACCTCCACCGTGGCCTGCTGGCCGGGCGTGATCCCGGCCGCGAGGTCGCGGACCGCGAACGTCTCCGTGCCGTCCAGCCCGAGCGAGGCCGCCGACTCCCCCGGCGCGTACTGCAGCGGCAGCACGCCCATGCCCACCAGGTTCGACCGGTGGATGCGCTCGAAGCTCTCCGCCAGCACGAACCGCACGCCCAGCAGGTTCGGTCCCTTCGCCGCCCAGTCGCGGCTCGAACCGCTGCCGTACTCCTTGCCCGCAAGCACGGCACTGGGGATGCCCGCGTCCCGGTACCGGGTCGCCGCCTCGTAGATGCTGGTGACCTCGCCCGTCGGCAGGTGCGTCGTGAACGAGCCCTCCGTGCCGGGCGCCATCTCGTTGCGCAGGCGGATGTTGGCGAACGTGCCGCGCATCATCACCTCGTGATTGCCCCGACGAGAACCGTAGGAATTGAAGTCCACCGGCTCGACCCCGTGTTCGCGCAGGTACGCACCCGCCGGTGAATCCACCTTGATCGAACCGGCCGGCGAGATGTGGTCGGTGGTGATCGAGTCACCCACCTTCACCAGCACGCGTGCGCCCTCGATGTCGGCGACGGCCGCGACCGTGCCGAGGTCGTCGAAGAACGGCGGTTCCTGCACGTAGGTGGAGGCGGGGTCCCAGTCGTAGACGGGGCCCGACGGCGTCGGCAGTCCCTGCCAGTGTTCGTCGCCGCTCCAGATGCGTTCGTACTGGGTCGTGTACTGCGACTCGGTGATCGCCGTCGCCATCGCATCGCGCACCTCGTCGGCGGTGGGCCAGATGTCGGCCAGGAACACCGGCCCGTCGCTTCCTTCCCCGAGCGGTTCGGTCGTGAGGTCGACGTCGATCCGCCCCGCGAGGGCGTACGCCACGCACAGGGGCGGCGACGCCAGGTAGGAGGCACGAACCTGCGGATGCACCCGGCCTTCGAAGTTCCGGTTGCCGCTGAGCACCGCCGCCACGTTGAGGTCGTGCTCGTCCACGGCCTTCGCGACGTCGTCGATCAAGGGACCGGAGTTGCCGATGCACGTGGTGCAGCCATAGCCCACCAACGCGAACCCGAGCTTGTCGAGATACGGGGTGAGCCCGGCTCGGTCGAGGTAGTCGGTGACCACGCGCGAGCCGGGAGCCAGCGAGGTCTTCACCCACGGCTTGGTGTCCAGGCCCGCCTCGATCGCTTTGCGCGCCAGCAGCCCGGCGGCCAGCATCACGCTGGGGTTCGAGGTGTTCGTGCAGGACGTGATCGCGGCGATCACGACGCTGCCGTGCCCCACGACGCTCTCGCCCGCGGGATGATCCGCGACGTCCTCGTCCCCGGGGAGCTCTTCGTTGCGCAGCGACCCACCCTCGGCGACGAACCGCCCGATCTCGACGCCCTTCGGGTCCGGTTCGAGGTGATCGCGGAACGCCGCGAGGAACGAGTCCCACACGTCCGGGAGCGCCACGCGGTCCTGCGGCCGCTTCGGCCCCGCCATCGAGGGCACCACCGACGCCAGGTCGAGGTCGAGGATCTCGCTGAACGTCGGCTCGGGATCGCCGTCGCGCCGGAACATCCCCTGTTCCTTCGTGTAGCGCTCGGCCAGGTCGACGCGGTCGCCCCGGCCGGTGAAGGTGAGGTAGCGCATCGTCTCCGCGTCCACCGGGAAGTAGGACGCGGTGGCGCCGTACTCCGGGCACATGTTCGACAGCGTGGCTCGGTCCGCGATCGACAGCGACGACAGCCCGTCACCGAAGAACTCGACGAACTTGCCCACCACGCCGTGCGCGCGGAGCATCTCGGTGAGCGTCAGCACGAGGTCGGTGGCGGTGGTCCCGGCCGGCAACGCACCGGTCATGCGCACGCCGATCACCACCGGCTGTGGCAGGAACATCGGCTGGCCCAGCATCGCGGCCTCGGCCTCGATGCCGCCCACGCCCCACCCCAGGACGCCGAGCCCGTTGATCATCGTGGTGTGCGAGTCGGTGCCCACGAGCGTGTCGGGGAACGCCACGCCGTCGCGCGTCGAGACGACCTGCCCCAGATGCTCCAGGTTCACCTGGTGACAGATGCCCGCGCCGGGCGGCACCACGCGCAATCCTTCGAACGCCTGCTGGGCCCAGCGGAGGAGCGAGTAGCGCTCGCCGTTCCGCCGGTACTCGAACTCGATGTTGCGCGCGTAGGCCTCGGGCGAGCGGAACAGGTCCACGGACACGGAGTGGTCGATCACCAGGTCCACGGGGATCGACGGGTTGATCGAAGCGGGATCGGCGCCCGCTCGCTGGGTGGCGCTGCGCATCGCGGCCAGGTCCACCACGGCGGGCACGCCCGTGAAGTCCTGCATCAGCACGCGGCCCGGCATGAACGCGACGTCGCCCGCGGGCCCGGGCCACGCGGCGAGCGCGCGCACGTCCTCGTCGGAGACGTCGCGCGAACCTGCGCGCCGCAGCAGGTTCTCGAGCAGGATCAGCACGGTCTTCGGCAGCCGCGACAGATCCACGCCGATCGCATCGAGCCGGTACAGGTCGATCGGGCCGTCGGCGGTCTCCAACCGCCCCCGCGCCCCCGCGAGTTCGCTGGTCATCGTGTGATGTCAGTCCTTCCACGTGAGAGGTGTCCTTCCATCCTCCCACGCAGCGCGCAGGCCCCGAGAGCCAGCCGGGCTCAGTCCTCGTCGAGGTCGGGCAGGGGGTAGTGATCGACCTCCGGGAAGGGGTCGTAGAAGTGGTGGAGCAGCGTCTTCCACTCCTCGTAGGCCGGTGATCCTCGGAACCCTTCGGTGTGATCCTCCAGGTGCTCCCACTCGACCAGAAGCAGGTACCGGGTCTCGTCCTCGACGCAGGGAAGCAGCAGCAGGGAGTTGAACCCCTCCGCGGCCTCGATGATCGCTCGGGCTCGGTCGAACGTGTCGGTGAACTCGGCCTGCGTGCCCGGTTTCACCTGCAGCACGGCGTGTTCCAGGATCACGGCTGAGCCTCCTCGATCTCGCGAGCGGCTTTGACCGCTTCCTTGTGGGCCAGGCGGGTCTCCCGACGGAGCATCGCCTCGCGCTGGCGGCGCTTCTCCTCGTCGGTCTCGACCAGGAGCGGAGGAACGGGCCGGGGTTGCCCGGCGTCGTCGACCGCCACGAACACCAGGTAGGCGCTGTTCGCGTGCCGCGTCCGCCCGGTCACCGGGTCGAGGGCGTCCACCCGGACCCCGCATTCCATCGAGCTGTGTCCGACGGCGTTCACGGAGGCCTTGAGCACGATGACCTCGCCGATCGACACGGGATCCAGGAAGGTCATCTCGTCGATCGCCACGGTGACGGCGAGACCGCCCGCGTGCCGGATCGCGGCGAGCGCGGCGGCGGTGTCGACCAGCCGCATGATCACGCCACCGTGCACCTTGCCCGCGATGTTGGCGTCGGTGACCTCCATCATCTGCGTCAACGTCACGGTGGAGTCGGTGACGCGCTTCGGTGCCAGGGTGGGCTCACTCACGCGCGCATCCTACCCGCGGCTCCCCCGGCGGCGGCATGGGCGCCGGTAGCATCGAGCGATGCGACGCCTTCCCCTCGTGCTCGCCGTGGCCGCGGTCGTGGCCGTGCTCATGACCTCCTGCGACACCGACCAGCCGATCGGGGTTCCGGTGACCCCGCTTCCGTCGGGTTCCATCCTGCCCTCCGACACGACCCAGCCGTCCGTGCCGGCATCGCCGTCGGTGACGGTCACCCCTTCGCCCGACCTCCCGTCTGGGATCCCCGTGTCATATGACCAGGACGTCCGTAAGGCAGGACGTCCCTTCGAAGGCGCTCATCCCACCGGGGACGAAGGTCAGCAACCGGTGGATGACGGAGACCGCCTGCCGGCGAGGTCATCGTGGTGGCCTACTTCAAGCCGTCCGGCGATCCGTTCCTCCAGGCCCGCGGTCTCGTCGAGTGGCGTCGGACCGAGGGAGCCGAGTCCCGCCCTGGTCGCCGGTGTTCGGGATCGGACCACCGCAAGGAGCGAGGGGATCCTCGGCGTTCGAAGGGCGTCGTCGGCGACGCGACCGGAGACGGCTCGGACGACCTCCTGCTGCAGGAGGCGACCGGCGGCAGCGGTGCCTGCGGCAACTGGCGGGTCATCGACCTGGCGGCGGCATCGGAGCGCTGGGCGAAGTCACTCTGCGATGCGCGGGTCGATCTCCATGTCGATCCCGTCGGCATCGCGCTCCTCGAGGCCGTCTACGCTCCCGAAGATCCCCACTGCTGTCCGAGCGAGATTCCGAACCACCGTCCTGGTCTACAAGAGGGCCGAGGATTCGTGAAGGACAGCGTGCAGTCCACCCCCGCCTGAGCCAAGCGGAGCACTAGTCTGGCGAAGACTAGTTGCGCCGGAAGCTCGGGATCCGGCTCCACAGGGCTGTCGGGGTGCCCGGGTACGATACGCGCCATGGCTCGCATCTTCGTCGAGGGTTGGGACCCCGAGTACGGCACCCCCCTCGACCAGGACGAGGCCCTCGCTCCGGCCGAAGGTTCGGTCGACCCCACGGTCGAGACCGACGACTGGGAACCCCTGGAAGGCATGGACGACGGCGTCGAGCACGTGGCGTTCGTCGACGGCGTCCGGCGGGTCGACGCCCGGCTCACGCTCGACGATCCGGTCGCGGGACCCACGCCGGGGCTCGTGGGGACGTTCGCGGTGGGCGCCACCCGGTGGGACCGGCCCGCCCGTCGCTCCGAGATCACCGCCGTGCGCATCGAACGCTGGGCGGTGCTGGCCGGCGGCCGCGAGGAGCAGATGCCGCCCGTCGCGCTCGAGCCAGGGGTCAACACCACCACCTGCGCGTCCGAGGATCCCGGCCGTCTGATGATGGAGCTCCACACGAAGATGCGCCGCGCCGAGGGCGAGACCGCCACCGCGCTCGCCGCCGAGTGCTTCGTGATCGCCGACGGACCGCTCAACGACCTCACCGCCCACCCCACGGTCGGCTATGTGAAGAGCCACCGCGTCACCTACCTGGAACCCGATCACAACGCGGTCGTCGCTCAGCTCGCGCCCGGTCAGCGCACGCCGCTGTTCTGCATCGCCGACTACAAGCGGTACTCCTGGTACGTGCGCCTCGCGATGCTCGACGGCGGGCATTCCTGGACCGGGATCGTTCGGTGTGAGACATCGGGGCAGCTCCCCAAGGAGGACGCCGTCACGATCGCCGATCGCACCGCCGCGTTGCTGCCGTTGGTCGCCTCCCAGCCGCACGTCGATCCGCGCGCGCCGCAGAACCTGGTGCCGATCGGCGCGCTCGAGAAGGAGCTGCGCCACCGCATGGGCGATCGCGGCATCGTGTACCGGGCGCTCCGCGAAGCCGTCATGGAACGGCCAGGCATCGAGCAGGAGGCCTCGTGACCGACGAGCGCCAGGTCGGCCGGGTCCTCGGTTCGGAGCATTCCAACACCAGCGCCTTCCGCGTGGTGCTCGACGAACACGACTTCCTCCAGCTGGACGACCTGATCGTGGTGCGCACCCAGGTGCCGAAGGCCGGCGAGGTCCGCACGTACGGCGTCGTCACCGAGGCCGAGGCCGTCTACGAGGGCGCCAGCTACGAATCCGACACCCACCGCATCGCCGAACTCGGCATCATGCCGGCCGCGAAGGTGCGCACCGCGCGCATCGCCGTCACGCGCGTCGACCCCGAGGTGTGGGTCTCGCCCGACCCGGGCGAATCGGTCGAGCGTGCCGAGGGCGACGAACGTGACAAGGCGCTCTACGTCGACGAGATGAGCCGGCCGCTGCCGGTGGGGATCGGCCGCGACGAGCTTCCGGTGCACGTCGATCTCGACTTCTTCGACGGACGCAAGGGCGGCCACATGTCGATCAGCGGCATCAGCGGTGTCGCCACCAAGACCTCGTTCGCGTTGTTCTTCCTGCGCATGCTCACGGCGCATCCGCAGATCCTGGGCGAGGGCGCCGCCAACCTGCGCGTGCTGGTCTTCAACGTCAAAGGCGAGGATCTGCTGTGGCTCGACAAGCCCAACCGGCTGTTCGACGAGCAAGCCGCCGCGGGCTGGGCCTCGCTCGGCGTCGAGGCCACGCCGTTCCCCAGCGTGTGCTTCTGGGCGCCGCCGAAGCGGCAAGTCCGGCGACGTGCTGCTGCCCGACACCGGCGGCCGCCATGAAGGGCGTCGAGGTCTTCACCTGGACGCCGCGCGAGTTCATCGACGACGACCTGATGCAGTTCCTGCTCACCGACGCGAACGACCAGCGCAACCAGATCCCCTTCGTGCGCGAGCGGGTGCAGGCCCAGCTCAAACGGTTCGCGGTCGATGTGGCGGGCCGGCCCGGCGCGGTCGTGTTGCGCGACCCTCGCGACTCGCAGAACGGCTCGTGGTACGGCCAGCAGGTCAACGTCGCGGCCGGCGAGCGCATCATCACCGACCTCCAGTCGCTGGTGGACGGCATCGGCGAGTTCCTGGAACCCGAGGACGGCACCGAACCCGACTTCGCCTGGAGCGGCCGCGTCATGGGCGGCACCATCAGCGCGTTCATGCGACGGATGCACGCGGGTGCCTCGCGCATCGGACCCTTGGTGCGCGCCGGCGAGTCCCATCGCATCGACCGCGCGCGAGCCAGCGTCAGCGTCGTGGCGATCCAGTCGCTGCACGATCAGGCGCAGCGCTTCGTCGTGGGCGCGCTGCTCAACGAGACGTTCGCCGAGAAGGAAGCCACCGGTCAGCGCCTGCCGCTGTCGGTGATCGTGCTCGACGAGCTCAACAAGTACGCCCCGCGCGAGGGGCACTCGCCGTTGAAGGAGATGCTCACCGACATCGCCCAGCGGGGCCGTTCGCTCGGCGTCCTGCTGGTCGGCGCGCAGCAGACCGCGAGCCGCGTGGCGCAGGAGGTGCTCGAGAACGCCGCGATCCGGGTGAGCGGTCGCCTGGACGCCGCCGAAGCCGAACGCGCCGAATACGGCTGGATGCTCCCGTCCACCCGGGCTCGCGCCCGGTTGCTGAAGCCGGGCACGATGGTGGTGTCGCAGCCCGCGATCCCGGTGCCGCTCGTCGTCACCTTCCCCTTCCCACCCTGGGCGACCAGGAAGGAGGAGGTCGCGGCCGACGCGGACGGCGACCCGTTCGCGGGCCTGTAACGTCACCACTCCCCCCATGAAGATCCTGCACACGTCGGACTGGCACATCGGCAAGCGGCTCGGCCGCCACGATCGCATGGGCGAGTTCGCCGAGGTGCTCGCCGAGGTCGAGGCGATCGCCGACGAACGCGCCGTCGACCTGGTCCTGGTGTCCGGCGACATCTGGGACCGCCCGATGCCACCCACCGACGCCCTGCATCTCGGCCTGCAGACGCTGCTCCGCCTGGCCCAGGGGCGTCCCGTCGTGGCGGTGGCGGGCAACCACGACTCCGCCGGGTTGTTCGAGGCCCTCGCTCCCCTGCTCCGGCCCCTCGGGGTGTTCCTGATCGGCGACGTGAAACGACCCGACCAGGGCGCGCTGCTGGGTCCGGATGTCCTCGGGGTGCCCGCCGTGGTGGCTGGGTTCCCGTTCCTGCGAGAAGGTCGCGTGGTCGACTTCATGGCCGAAGCCGGCGAGTGGTACCGCGCCTACGCCGAGCGTGTGGCGGCGATCACCCGCACGTACAACGAGGCGCTCGTGGCGCAGGCGGGCGGCGACGCCGTGCCGATCCTGATGGCGCACTTCATGGTGGGCGGGGTCGCGATCGATCGCGGGGCGCCGCGCGGCGAGCGCGAACTCCACATGGGCGACGCCTACGCGGCCACCGCCCAGGCGATCCCCGCCGGCCCGCAATACGTCGCGATGGGTCACATCCACGCGCCGCAGGCGGTGCCCGGCGCGCCCGTGCCGGCCCACTACGCGGGTTCGCTCCTTGCCCTGGACTTCGGTGAAGCCGGCGAGCAGAAGCGGGTCGTGATCGTCGATGCCGAACCCGGCCAGCTCGCCACCGTCGAGAGCATCCCGCTCACGAAGGGACGCCCGCTGATCCGGGTCACCGACGACTGGGACGCGATCGAGGCCCGCGCTCCGGAGTTGGCCGAGGCGTTCCTCGACCTCACCGTGCGGACCTCCGGCACCGACATGACCCTCGCCGACCGCGCGGGCGAGGCGTTCCCGTATCTGGTCAAGGTGCGCGCGCTCCGGCCGGAGGGCGAGCGCCCCCAGCACGTCGCCAAAGGCGGTCGGAGCAAGGACCAGCTCTACGCCGAGTACTACGAACGCGAGCACGGCGAACCAGCGCCCGAGGACCTGCTCACCCTGTTCCGCGACGTGCTCGAGGAAGCGGCCGATGCGTCCGCGTGAGCTCACGATCGAGGGCTTCCGCTCCTACCGAGGTGCCACCACGTTCGATTGGCGTGATCGTCGCCTGGTGGGCATCGTGGGTCCCATCGGTGCCGGGAAGTCCTCGATCCTGGATGCGGTCGCGTTCGCGCTCTACGGCAAGACGCCGGGCATCGGTTCGGCCACCAAGTCCCTGATCCACCAGCAGTGCACCGAGGCGCACGTCTCGCTCACGTTCGAGGTCGACGGACAGATCTGGCAGGCGGTGCGGGCGCCCAAGCGCAAGGGCCAGTCCGGTCATCAGCTCAGGCACCTGGCCGCGGACGAGCCCGACGCCGAGGTGCTCGAGACCGTCACGATGGAAGGCGCCGTCAACGAACGCATCGCGCATCTGCTCGGCATGGACTTCGACACGTTCTGCCGATCGGTGCTGCTGGCGCAGAACCGGTTCAGCGACTTCCTGAAGGCCACGAAGACCGATCGCGACAAGGTCCTCAAGGGTGTGTTCGGCTTCGAACAGATCGATGCGGCCAAGCTCGCCGCCGAGCGCCGGCTCGACCGGGAGACGATGGCCCTGGAAGCGTTCGCCCGCGAGCGCGAGGGCATCGATCAGGCCCGCGAACGGCTGGAGGAGGCTCGCGGGCTCGCCGAGCAGACCCGCTCCCGGCTGAAGGCCTTCGAAGACTGTGCCCCCCGCGTCGAGGAGCTCGTGGCCCAGGAGGCGGCGGCGCGGTCCGATGCGGAAGTGGCCGCCAGCCGGATCGACGAACTGGCTCGGGTCGCCGACACCCTGCCTCCCGGCGAGCAGGTCTCCGCCGTGCTCGACGCCGCCACCGAGGCCCGAGGCACCGTCGAGCAGACGAAGGCGGCCGTGGAACAGGCGGAGCGAGCCCGCGAACTCGCCGACGCCGACCTCATCCAGGTGCGCGAGCGCCTGGGTGATCGCGAGCAACTGCGCACGTTCGAGCGATTGGTGGAACAGCTCGACGAACACGGCCGCGCGTTCGCCAAGGCCGCCGACGCCCATGCCCAACGCGAACGGCAGCTCGCCGAGACGCGGGAGCTCGTCGAGCAACGCCATGCGGAATCGACCGAGGCCCAGGAATCGCTCGCCCGGGCCGACGATCGCCTGGAGGAAGCATCCGCCGCGACCAAGGAGGCGCACGACGCCCTCGCCACCGCGCGACACGCGGAGATGGCCCACGAGTTGCGTGGATCGCTGGTCGCCGGCGATCCATGCCCCGTGTGCGCACAGCCGGTGGCCACCCTTCCCAAGCGTGGTGCCGCGCCGAAGGCGGTCTCGGCCGCCGAGAAGGCGCTCGCCAAGGCCGAGCGCGCCGAGGCCGACCTGCGCGCCGAGAAGGAACGGCTCGCCACCACCGTCGGCGCGGCCACGAAGGCGGTGAGTGAGACGGAAGCCCGGCTGGAGGAAGGCACCGCCCTGCTGGAGGCCTCGACCGAGGAGCTCCGGGGGATCGAAGCCGAACTCACCGCCGTGCAGGACCGGATCACCGAGCGCCTCGGCGAGGGCGAGCCGCACGAACTCGTGAAGGCCCGCGAGTCCGAACTCGAGGCGGCAGAGGTCGCCGCCGCAGCGGCGGCGACCGCGGTGGAGGTCGCTCGTCGCTCCCACGAGGAGCAGCGGGAACGTGCAGATGCCGCGCAGTCCGCCTTGACCACCCTGGCGGTGGCGTTGGCGAGCGTGTGGGGCGCCCTGGCGGCTCCCCGCCCTCCGGCCGCCACCCCCGACGAGGTTCGCGCCGCCTTCGTGGACGCGGGCGAGGAGATCGTGCGTCGCCACGACGAGGCCGGAGCGGCCGCCACCGACGCCGCCGCCCGGGCGACCGCCGCTGCCGATGCGCTCGCCGACGTGCTGCGATCGCTCGAACTCGAGCCCGACCAGGACTTCGTGAAGGCTCATGCCGACGTGGGTGCCGCCCATGCCGGCGCCACCGCCAGGGTCGAAGAACTCTCCGAACGCATCGCCCGTTCCGGTGACCTGGAGCGCGAGGCGCTCGAGGCCGAGGCACGGCAGGCGCTGGCACGCCGGCTGAGTGACGACCTGAAGCCCTCGAAGTTCCTGGCCTTCCTGCTGGAGGAAGAGCGGGCCGAACTGGCCGAGCTGGGCAGCGGGATGTTCGAGACCCTCACCGGCGGCAACTACCGGTTCTCGGCCGACGACAGCTTCGACATCCTCGACCTCAACGCGGCCGACCGACCGAGGAAAGCCGACTCGCTCTCCGGCGGCGAGACCTTCCTGGCCTCGCTGAGCCTCGCCCTGGCGCTCGCCGAGATGGTGGCGCGGGGCGGCGGACGGCTCGACGCCTTCTTCCTGGACGAGGGGTTCGGCTCGCTCGACCCCGAGCATCTCGACCGCGCGATGGAGGGGATCGGCCGCCTGGTGGCCGACGACGGCGGCCGGCTGGTCGTGCTCGTCAGCCACGTCGCCGAGATGCGTGAGGCGGTCGAAGACCTGGTGGTCCTGGACAAGGACGACCGCACCGGCGACACGATCGTGGTCAGCGGCGCTGTGCCGGCCTGAGCAGGCGTGTCCCATGAACGGGCTAGGCCCTTCGGCGTGGCATCGGACCGGCTCCCTCTCCCCCGAAACCGACTGAATCTGCGGGCACGTCCTGCCGATAACCCCCCCACGGAGACCAGACCGACCTTGCCAGGAGGGCCATCGTGGCCGTAACGAAGAACGCCAACGGGATCGCCAGGACCGTCCTCACCGGCCTCGCGATCCTGCTGTTGATCGGTGTCGTGGGATCGTTCGTGATGGGGAGCCGGGCCCGCGGCGACGCGTTGGAGAACGCGGTGACGCAGGCCCGCGCGATCACCGACAGTTCGCTCACGTTGGTCTTGCGGCCCGAGGACACCGACGCCCCGGCGTCGGATCTCCGCGCCGAGGCGCTGACCCAACAGATGCGCACCGTGGTCGTCGACCCGAGCGACTTCGACACGGTGACCCTGTGGTCGGCCGAAGGCGAGATCCTCTACGCCACCGAGGAAGGCCGGATCGGCAATCAGCTCGAAGGGGAACGCGAGCGGATCCGAGAGGCCCTGAAGGACAAGCCGCAGACCAGGATGCAGGACGGCGTGCTCTCCGTGATGCTGCCGCTCGAGTTCAGCTCCGGCGTCGGACAGCCCGCCGCCGTCGAGCTCACGCGCTCCGACTCCCAGATCGTCACCGCGGCGGCGCCCTGGCGCACGAACGCCATCTTCATCGCCGTGGCGCTGATCGTGGTGGTCGCCCTGCTCCTGTGGTCGCTCCGCAACCCGGCGTCCGTGCCCGCCCAGGCCCAGCACCCGGTGATGGTTCGCGCGGAGCAGCGCAGCCAGACGCGCGTTCCGGGCCAGGCGCCCTCCACGGCGCCGCCCGGTCCACGGGCGGTGACGGTGCCCCAGCCGGGTATCAAGGAAGAGTCCGACGCACGCCGGATCGCCGAAGATCGCGCCCGTGCGGCGGAGGAGCGGCTGTCCGTCCTGCAGGAGCAGTACCGCAACACGCTGGAGGAGCTGCAGGTCGTTCACCGGCAGGCCCAGCAGGTCTCCTCGCGCACCGATCCCAGCATGGAGGAGCGGGCGATGCAGGCCGAGACGCGCGCTCGCCAGCTCGAGGAGCACGCGCGGGAAGCCGACGAACGGGCGCGTGCGACCGAGGACCGCGGACGCGAGCTGGAGGAGCGGGCCCGCCTGTTCGAACGGCAGGCGCAGTCGCTGCAGGCCGAGAACGAGCAGCTGACCCGGAGCATCGTCGACCGCGCGTCGGAGACCGAGGGAGAGGGATCCGGTGACGACACCGCCAGGATCCGTCAGACCGAGCAGGAGCTGATCGGCCTTCGTGCCGAGCTCGAGGGGGCCCAGACGGAACTGGCGCTCGCCCAGCGGGAGCTGGAGATCGCGCAGGCCGACGCGGCGCGCGCCCGCGAGCTGCAGGACGACCTGGACGCGATCCACGTCGAGAGCCTCCGCGCCAGGGAGACGTCCGAGTCCGCGCAGGCCGAGCTCTCGTCGAAGGACCGCGAGGTCGACGACCTCCGCGCCGAGCTCCGTGCCCTCCGTGCCGAAGAGCAGCGCGCTGCGATGCTCGAGGACGAGCTCCGCGCCACGAAGACCGAGCTCGAGAGCGTCACCGCCTCGCACCGGGCCGACCTGTTCGAGCGCGAGGCCGAACTGGAGCAGAAGGTGCGCTCGACGCGCGAAGAGTTCCAGACCGAGCTGGCCCGCATGGAGAGCCAGCACCGTGAGCAGATGGGCCTGCTCGAGGCCCAGCTGTCCGAGCGCGTCACGGGAGCCGAGGACGCCGCCCAGCAGCGGCTCGACGCCGCGGAGCGCGAGATCGCCGAACGGGCCAAGCGCTTCGAGCACGCCGAGCGCACGGTGGCCGATGCCGAGACGAAGGCCGAGCGCCTGGAGACCGAGCTCACGGTGGCACGCGCGGAGCTCGAGACCACCGTGGCACAGCTCATGTCCGAGACCGAACGCACGAGAGACCTCGGCGCCCGCATGCAGCAGGTGGAGACCGTGGCCACCGAAGCCGCCGCCCGGGCGGACAAGAGCGCGGCAGACCTCGCCAGCGCCGCCCAGGAGAACGCCGACCTCAACCGACGCCTCCAGGAGATCGAGGCGCGACGTCAGCTCGAGATCGCCGACGTCGAAGGGCGCGCCGACCTCGACGACATCCTTCGCGTCACCCAGGAGCGTCTCGCCGGTCAGACCGAGAAGCTGATCGGGGCAGAAGAGCGCACCCAGGAACTGCAGAAGCAGCTCACGGCGTCGGCCGAGCGGCTCGAAGAGGTCGAGAGCGAGCTCCGCCAGCAGCAGATGGCCCAGGCGATGCGGCACATCCGGGGCGAAGATGCGACCGAGGGCGAGGCCGACGAGGCCATCGCCGTGGGCGAGGCCGCTCCCCTGGAGGACCGGCGCGCGACCAGCCCGTTCATGAAGGAGCTGTCGTTCGACGCTCGCAAGTCCCTCACCCGGATCATGGGCATCACGTCGATCCTCAAGCACAAGAAGGACGCGAAGGAGCAGGCACAGCTGGTCCGACAGTTGACGGCCCACACCCGTCGTCTCGAGCACATCGTGTCGGACCTCGGGGACGCCGAGCGCCTCGTGCACGGCACGATCGAGCTCACCGTCCGCCGCACCGATCTGGAGACGCTGGTGCGCCGGGTGGTCGAGGAATCCGGCGTCGACGCCGACCACGAGGTCGTGATCCACGCCGACCGGCTGGTGGTGGCGGTCGACCCGCTGCGCACCGAGCAGATCCTGGCCGGGTTGCTTCGAGCGAGCGGTGACCGCACGCCGGCGAAGAAGACGATCGTGGTCCGGCTCGAGCAGCACGAGGAAGGCGCGCTGATCTCGGTCTCGGACCCCGAACCCTCGTCCGATGCTTCGATGAGCCCGGTGGTGCAGCGCTTCGCCGAAGCGCAGGCAGGTTGGGCGACGGTCGAGGGCCGGGAAGAGGGCGGTTCCTGCGTTCAAGGTGTACCTGCCGGACGGGGCCGGGATCGGTGAGCCTGCGGGGGCCACGCGCGACGTCAAGGTCGTGGTGGACACGCCCACGGACGACTGGGAGCACAGCGACGGATCCTCGATGCTGGTGCAGGAGCTGCACCGGTTGTCGACCGCCGAGGAGAACTGAGCGGGGCGACCGTCAGAGGCGACGCAGGATCAACGCGTCGCCCTGCCCGCCGCCGCCGCAGATCGCCGCGGCGCCCAGGTCCACCCCTCGCCGCTGCATCTCCAGCGCCAGGGTGAGCACGATCCGCGTGCCGCTCGCCCCGATCGGATGACCGAGCGCCACGGCCCCGCCGTTCACGTTCACCAGGCTCTCGTCGATGTCCAAGCGTCCGGGCGGTGTGGAGCGAGACCGCCGCGAAGGCCTCGTTGACCTCGAGCAGGCCGAGGTCGGCGGCCGCGAGCCCGGCCCGCTTCAGCGCCTTCTCCAGCGCGAGCGCGGGCACCGTGTGGAGCGAGGCGTAGCGGTCGGCCGACATGCCGTAGGCCACGATCTCGGCGATCGGCTCCAGGTTCATGCGCTCGGCCACGTCGGCGCTCGTCACGACGACGGCGGCGCCCCCGTCGGAGATCTGCGAGGCGTTGCCCGCGGTGACCGTGCCGTCGGGCGTGAAGGCCGGTCGCAGCTTCGCGAGCGCCTCGACGGTGGTCTCGGCGGATCCCCTCGTCTCGCTCGAAGATCACCGGATCGCCTTTCCGCTGCGGAACCTCGACGGGCACGACCTCGCCGGCCAGGCGGCCCGCATCCCAGGCATCGCGCGCGCGCTGCTGTGAACGGGCCGCCCACGCGTCCTGGTCCTCACGGGTGATCCCGAGTTCGGCGCTGATCGCGTCCGTGCCCTCCCCCATGTGCCGGTCGTCGAACGCGCACCACAAGCCGTCGTGGATCATGGAATCCAGCATCTCGGTGTCGCCCAGCCGCGAGCCCTCGCGCGCGTTCGGCAGGACGAAGGGCGCGTTCGTCATCGACTCCATGCCGCCGGCGACCGCGATCTCGAGGTCGCCGGCGCGGATCATCTGGTCGGCGATCGCGATGGCGGACGTGCCCGACAGGCAGACCTTGTTCACCGTGATGGCGGGGATCTCCTTGGGGATGCCGGCGGCGATCGCCGCCTGCCGCGAGGTGATCTGGCCCTGACCCGCCTGCAGGACGTGCCCCATGATCGAGTACTCGATCTGCTCGGGGGCCACGCCGGATCGCCCCAGCGCCCCGGCGATCGCGGCCGCGCCCAGGTCGACGGCCTTGAACCCCGCCAGGGACCCGCGGAACTTCCCGATGGGGGTTCGAGCCCCCGCAACGATCACCGCTCGCTCAGCCATGCCTCCAGTCTAGAGGCGGCTCGCGAACAACCGTGAGCGACGCTCAGGCGCGGGCGGACAGGGCCTGTTCGATGACCTCGAGGATGTCGTCCCGGATCAGCTCGTCGCGAGCGATCAGCGCATCACGCAACGCGGCGTGCACATCGCGGTTGGCTTCGAGTACGGCGATGACCTTCTCGCGCTGCGCCTCGAGGATGTCGTCCACGCGCTGGCGGCCCTCGCTGTCGGCGAGGACCTTGCCCACCAGGTTCGCGCCGCCGATCGGACCCTGCGTCACGGCGTCGTAGGAGATCAGCGAGCCCGCCATGCCGAACGATCCGACCATGCCCGCCGCGAGGCTGGTGGCGTGCGCGAGGTCGCCCGCGGGACCCGTGCCGGCATCACCGATGCACAGCTCCTCGGCGACCAGGCCCCCCAGGGCGATCGCGATCCCCGACTCGATCTCGCTCCGCGTCCGGGTGAACCGCTCTTCGGAATCACCGTGCGCGAGCATGCCGAGCGATCCACGCCGCTTGATGATCGACAGCACCTCGAGGCGCCGGTTCTGTCCCACGAAGTAGGCGACCGTGGCATGACCGGCCTCGTGCGTGGCGACGGCTTCGCGATCCTGCTCGGTGTAGACGACCGGCTGTTTCAGCCCGATCTCCTCGTTGAGCTTGGCCTCCATCACGTCGTCGAAGTTCATCTGGCGACGGCCTTCACGCAACGCGACGAGCATGCCCTCGTCGAAGAGGTGCTCGATCATCACCGGGGTGTAGCCGAACGTCTCGTAGGCGATGCGCTCGCGGGTCTGCGGGTCGTCCAGCTGCTGGTGGTGGCTCTTGCGATCGAGGAACCAGTCGATCAGGTCCACGCGGCCCTGCTTGGTGGGGACGTCGAAGTAGAGACGCCGGTCGAACCGGCCCGGACGCACCAGGGCGGCGTCGAGGGAGTCGCCGCGGTTCGTGGCCGCGATCAGCAGGATGTTGTGGTACTCGGACTTGATGGCCGTCAGTTGACGGTCGGTGGGCAGATAGGCGTTGACCCAGCCGATCATCTTGGCGCGCAGACGGGTGCGCAGGGGCGGCTGGTCGAACGACTGCATCTGGATCAACAGCTCGTTCACCATGGAACCCGAATCGCCCATGCCGAAGTTCTCCACGGTGGCTCGCGCGATCCCGTCGGGGGTGGCGTTGTTGCCGCCACCACGCGACATACCGATCGCGTCGATCTCCTCGATGAAGCCGATCGCGCCCCCTTCCTTGCGCGCGGCCTTCCGCAGGGCCTTGAAGAACGATCGGATGCGATAGGCGGTCATCCCCTGCCACATCGACTGGAACGCGGGGGCCGAGATGAACAGGAACGGCACGCCCGCCTGCTTGGCCATGGCCTTCGCGAGGTAGGTCTTGCCCGTTCCGGGCGGTCCTTCGAACAGGATGCCTCGCCGTGGAGTGCCGCCGAGCTCTTCACGGAAGGTGGCGTAGCCCAGGAACACGTCGAGGGACCGGACCACTTCGTCGACCTGGGTGTCGAGCCCCTTGATGTCGGTGAGGCCCGATTCGACCTGTTCGGGGTAGACGGTGATGTGCGGTGAGCGCCCGTTGATCAGCGGCAACGCGACCATGAGCAACACCGGGATCAAGATCAGGAGCGGGAAGAGCAGGAACACCCAGTCGTCGGGCAGGGACGGCAGCGTGAGCGGGCGGCCGGACGAGTAGCGGTACCAGAGGTAGAGATCGATCAGCCCGATCACGACGATCGCGCGGATGATCCGCTTGAACTTCGTGCGTTCGCGCTGGCGGAAGACGTCGGCGCGACCCTTCTGCAGCAACTGGGAGCCCTGCAACAGGGCGGTGGTGTCGGAAGCCGTTTCCTTGTTCGGCACGGGCCTTGCTCCTTGCTCGGGGTGGCGGTCCCCCTGTGATCCGCCTGCGAGCCAGGCTACGCCGACCGGCCTCCCCCGGATATCGGTCCTTCGGCCCAGACGGGGGACCGAATGGCCCCGTGGCCCAGGCGCGCAACGGGTTTCGCGGGCCGTGCGGCGGCCCGTACCCACCCGGTAGGGTTCGGCCGTGGCCAGGAAGAAGCAGCCGCCGATCGGTGCGGCGGACAAGCGCACGATCGGGGCGCTCCTGCGCGAGCTCCGGCGTGGAGCGGGCTACCGATCGGTGGACAAGGCAGCCGAGGTCCCCGCGTGCCCCGCGTCCACCGCCACGATCTACGCCTACGAGCGCGGCGGGCTGGTGCCGTCCCTGGCCCAGTTCCTGGAGTTGGTCGAGTTCTACGTGCTCGAGACACCTCCGATGGCGACCGGGGCCAAGCCCGAAGCTGACCTGCGGACGATGGGCGTGGCGGCCGTCACGCGCGCGCTCACCCTGCCCGCGTATCACGTGGCGCAGGCGCACGATCTCGTGGCCCGCATGCAACCCGACCTCGGGGATCACCCGTGAGCATCGAACTCACCGACATCGACCATGTAGGCCTCGCCGTCGCTGACCTCGAAGCATCGGTCGCCGAGTACTCGCGCCTTCTCGGGGTCGAACCGACCCACCGGGAGCGCGTCGACGATCAGGGCGTCGAGGAAGTGCTGTTCCCGGTCGGCTCCTCCTACATCCAGCTGTTGGGTGCGCTGGGGGCCGACACCCCGGTCGGGACGGTTCCTCGCCTCCCGAGGGCCCGGCTTGCACCACGTGGCCTACCGCGTGGACGACATCGAAGGTGCGCTCGCTCACCTGCGTGCCGAGGGCGCCCAGCTGATCGACGAAGCACCGCGCGCGGGTTCGCGCAACACGCTGATCGCGTTCGTGCACCCCCGGACCATGGGCGGCGTCCTGGTCGAACTCGTCCAGGAACGCTGAGCGTGGGCTAGGACCCGGAAACGCCGACGTTCGCGCCGACGGCTAGGGCAGGTCGGTGAGGCCCTCGGTGGGCGCGTTGATCAGCACGCTCACGTTGCCTTCGGGCAGGCTGCCGTCGCCCATCAGCTGATGCACGTGACCGCTCTGGTCGTAGGGGTAGGCGGCGCCCAACGTGGTCTGGATCTTGCCCTGGACCACCAGGTCGTTGAACGCCTGGGCCTGATCGTCGTTGAACAGATGCGAGCCCTGGTAGCGCTTCTGCATGTACCAGAGGTAGCGAACGTCCACCATGGTGTCGTAGCCGCTGGTGCCCGCGCAGATCACGACCATGCCGCCGCGGTCGGCGACGAAGATCGATGTCGGGATCGTGTCCTGGCCCGGGTGCTCGAAGACGATGCGCGGGCTGACCTTCTCCCCCAGCGCCTCCCAGATCGCCTTGCCGAAGTCCTTCGCGCCGCCGAACCAGTCCTTCCACTCGGCCGAATCCCACGCCGGGGGCACGCCCCAGTGCGAGAACGTCCTTGCGGTTGACGTAACCGACCGCGCCGAGCGACTTCGCGTACTCGCCCTTCTCATCGCTCCCCACCACGGCCACCGCGCGTCCGCCGGCGTTGGCGACCAGCTGCACGGCGAGGGAGCCGAGCCCGCCGCTGGCGCCCCACACCAGCACGACGTCGCCGGGTTCCACGGTGTGCGGAGGCCAGCCGAAGAGCATGCGGTAGGCGGTCGACCCGGTGAGGGTGGGGGCCGCTGCTTCCTCCCACGTGAGGAAGTCGGCCTTGGGCAGACATTGGTGCGCCTGCACCTTGGTGAACTGGGCGAACGAGCCCCAGCAGGTGTCGTAGCCCCAGACACGGAACGAGGCCGCCAGGCCCGGGTCCTTGCCCGCCTTCACGTGCGGGTCGTCCAGGTCCCACTGGCCGGCGTGCACCACGACGCGGTCGCCCACCTGGACGTTCGTGACCTGATCGCCGACCGCCCACACGACGCCGCTCGCGTCCGAACCCACGATGTGGAAGTCGGTGGGCTCGCCCCACCGCGCCTGCGTCTTCGTGACATCGACCGGGACCCCGCGTGCCGCCCAGACGTTGTTGAAGTTCACCCCCGCGGCCATCACCAGCACCAGGGCGTCGTTCGGCCCCAGCTCGGGAACGTCGATGACCTCGTCCTGGATGGCCTTCTCGGGATCGCCGTAGCGGTCGGGACGCACCAACTGCGCGTGCATCTGCGCCGGCACGTCACCCAGCGGCGGAAGCTCTCCGATGTCGTACAGGTCCTTGCCCACGGCTCTCACCCTTTTCCGGTGGTGACGACGAACACGGTCGGGCGAACCCTAGCAAGCCGTGAACGAAGCGCGAGTTCCTGGAGCGCTACCCGGCGTCGGGCCGCGTGGGCGGAACGTCCTGCGCCGGTGCGGGCGGAAGTCCCGAACCCATGCCGTCCGTCGCCGAACCGGACGCGTCCTTGCCGAAGAACCCCTTCTTCGGCCGGAAGGAGCCGTTGAGATCCTCGATCGAGAACACGCTGGATGCCTCACCCGTCGTGGCGAACCGATACAGGGCGGCGTTGAACACGCCGGAGCATGCGGCCCCGACGGCCATGAGCGCGCCGATCGCGACCACCAGGAGGGGCACACCCACCAGCGGCACGGCGTACGCGACCGCTCCGCCGACGAGCACCACGGGGATCGCCACCAGGAAGATCGCGAGCCCGATCGTGGCGGTGCCGATGAACTGCTCGCCCCATCGCTGACGGAAGATCGACGCCGAGCGCTTGATCGCCTCGGGAACCCCGACGGGCTCGTACAGCAGGACGGGGACGACGAAGAAGGTGATCACGTTCCACGCGACGCCGATCAGGCCGATCACGATCCGCCCGACGATGCCGGCGCGGTCCTGCAGGGTGCGGAGGATCATCCCCACGGTGGCGGTGATCAGCGCCCACACGAAGATCTTGCCCAGGTGCTGTCGCGCGAGCGCCAGCCCGTCCTTGATCGACGCGTCCTCGCCGTTGAGGCGCTTCATCGCGGTCCCGACGATCGCGGCGTTGAAGAAGATCGTGACGAACGCGAGCGCCACGTACAGCACGAACCCGAGGACGTAGAGCGCGGGGCTCACCGACTCGCCGTCGGCGGGGATCCCGATGCCGAAGGCCCCAGCCGCGAAGACCGCGATCACGACCAACGAGCAGAAGAACGAGACGACCGGGAGCACCAACAGCTGGTGGTCCTGGCGGACGACGCCCCAGCTGGCCTTCGCGAGACGGAAGCCCCGAGAGATCGACCCCATCGTTCGACGATCCTTTCGCTCGTGGGCGGCTCGAGGTGCGGGCGCCCGATGTTCCTATCTTCCTGCATCGGCACGCGAACGGGGGGAACTGCAGGGCGGTTCGGAGCTTCTCAGGCGCCGACGGCGGTGGGGAGCTCGGCGACCGGGCACGTCGACGAGCGTGGGCACCACGTGCAGTAGGTGCCGGGCCGCAGATGGGCCTCACGGCCGTTGACCAGGCCGGCCGCAGCACGTGCGGCCCCGATCACCCGATCGGCGGCGTGGACGAGGAGATCCTCGGTGACGTCCTCGGACTGCCAGGTGCCGCTCTCCAGGAACAGCGACGCGGCACGGTAGGGCGGAACCCCGAACCGTAGGGTCATGACCAACGCGTAGAACCGCATGTCCTCGGCGAACTCGGGGTAGGCCCCGCCGGTCTTCAGGTCGACCGCCAGCCTGGTGGCCCGCATGGGCTCCAGCTTGTCGGGCAGTCCCATGACCAGGTCGATCTGCCCCGACAGCACCAGGTCGCCCCCGAGCAGCTCGGACCGCACGCGGAGCTCACTGATCGGCGCGAGCTCGCGCCGCAGAGGCTTCAACGGGGGGAACGAGGCCTGGAACAGCGTGACGCGACGCACCACCTCCATGAGCACGTCGTCCTGATCGGACGCCGAGAGCTCGCTCCAGTACTCGACGAAGCGATCCTCGCGGTCGAGCACCCGGCCGACCGCGACCTGGGCGACCTCGTGGGGATCCATGCCGTCGCGTGCGCCGACCTCGACCTCGATGGCCTTGTGCAGGAGCACGCCGTAGGCGCTCTTGGACGAGTGCGCGAACGGTGAGGACTCACCGCTGACGGCGGCCTGGAACTGTCCCTCGCAGCGCGAATGCTGGTTGAGGCGCTCCTTGCCCAGCCACAGCGGCTCGCGGAGTTCGAGTTCCCGGACGGCCTCCTCGATGCGGTCGCGGAGCCGTTGTGGGAGGTCGGCGGAGAAGGTGGGCCGCTCCCCCGTGCCGATGAGCCCGTCGAGCGTGCGCTGCTGCGGGTCGGTGAGTTGCACCTGCGCATGGTAAGCAGAGAGACCGACATGGCCGAAACACCTGACGACATCTTGCGCGCGCTGGCCGATCCGGAACGCCTCGCGATCGCCGGGGCGCTGGCTCGCCGCGATCTGGCGGCGCGGGAGCTCGCGGATGCGCTCGACCTGCCGATCACCCGGGTGCGCAAGCATCTCAACCGCCTCACCTCGACGGGCGTGGCGCGCCTGGCGGACGACCGCCGGACCTACCGGCTTGATCCCGAGACGCTCCGGTGGGCCGCGGAGCAGGTCGGACCGCCACGCGATGCCGGCCTGGCATTGGGCGCCGCCAACGAGGACGAGGAGATCGTGCTGCGGACGTTCTTCCGGAACGGCCGGCTCACCGAGATCCCGGGGAAGGCCGCGAAACGCCGGATCGTGCTGGAGCGGATCGCATCCGAGTTCGAACCCGGCGTGCACTACGACGAGAAGGAGGTCAACGCGACCGTCGGGCGCGTTCTTCAACGACTACGCCTCGCTCCGTCGCTACCTGGTGGACGAAGGGTTCCTCGACCGAGACGCCGGGATCTACTGGCGGGCCGGCGGCCGCGTCGACGTCTGATGCCCTGAGGATCCGCCAACCCTCGACCGCGGGTCGACGGTTGCGGCCCCCGGTGCTAGGGTGCCGGGGCTGTCACCGGCAGCATCCCCCTCTTCCCATCGATCGGTGACGCTCGTCGTGAGGACGAACACCAGGGAGTTGGATGGAGACCGAGGACCGCAGGACCGTCGGCACCAGGTCGCGCGTCGCGGCGTTGGCGCTGGTCGTGGCGCTGACCGGCTCGCTCCTGCTCGTCGCCGCTCCTTCGGCCCAGGCCACCGGTCCGTGCGACTTCGGCCGCGGAGAGGATCAGGCGCGTTCGGGCGTACATGCGCGACGTGATCCGGTGCGCCGTCGATCGCTGGTCGGTGCGCGGAGGACCCCGAACCGCGCTCTGCATCGCCAAGCGGGAGAGCGGCCTGCTGCCATGGGCCGAGTCCTCCGACGGCATCAACAAGGGGCTCTACCAGCAGCACGTCGACTACTGGGCCAACAACTACGAGACCTACGCCAGGCCCGCCTGGGCGCTGGAGAAGCGGATCCTGAACGGCCGCACGAACGCGATCGTGTCGATCCGCATGGCCCACGCCGGCGGCTGGGGTCCCTGGGGCGGCAGCGACTGCGGCTGAACCTGAGCCCGGACCACGCGGCTAGACTCCCCACATGGTGACCAAGGACAAGAACGTTCCCAGCCGGGCGAGCACCGAGGAGCCGGAGAAGACGGTCGAGGACCGGATCGAGCTGCTCCGAAAGCGCAAGAAGGCCGCCCTGACGCCCGGGGGCCGGGATTCGGCGAAGAAGCAGCACGATCGCGGCAAGCTCACCGCCCGTGAACGTCTCGACATCCTGATGGACACGGGTTCGTTCGTGGAGACCGACCCGTTCGCGATCCACCGGGCGCACGACTTCGGGATGGATCGCAAGCGACCGCCCGGCGACGGCGTGGTCACCGGCTACGGCACGGTCGACGGCCGCAAGGTCTTCGTGGCCAGCCAGGACTTCACGGTGTTCGGCGGTTCGATGGGCGAGGTCATGGCGCAGAAGGTGTGCAAGGTCATGGACCTGGCGATCAGCACCGGCGCGCCGTTCATCTCGATCAACGACTCGGGCGGCGCGCGGATCCAGGAGGGCTCGGCGAGCCTCGCGGGCTACGGCTACATCTTCGAGCGGAACGTGCGCGCCTCGGGCGTGATCCCGCAGATCAGCGTGATCATGGGGCCCTGTGCCGGTGGGGCGGTCTACTCCCCCGCGATCACCGACTTCACCTTCATGGTGAAGGAGACCTCGCACATGTTCATCACCGGTCCCGAGGTGATCAAGTCGGTCACCGGTGAGGACGTTTCCATGGAGGAGCTCGGCGGCGCCATGACGCACGCCACGAAGTCGGGCGTCGCGTCCTTCATCGGGGAGGACGACGAGGACGTGCTGCAGCGGGTTCGCTACCTGCTGAGCTTCCTGCCCTCCAACAACCTGGAGGACCCGCCCGCCTACGCCGCCACCGACGACCCCGACCGGCTCGCCGACGCACTCACCCACCTCGTGCCCGACCGGGCGAAAGAGCCCTACGACATGCACGAGGTGATCCGCTACGTCGTGGACGACGGCGAGTTCCTCGAGGTGTTCCCGCTGTGGGCGATGAACGTGGTCACCGGGTTCGCCCGGCTCGACGGTCACAGCGTGGGCGTGATCGCCAACCAGCCGAAGGTGCTCTCGGGCACGCTCGACATCGACGCCAGCGAGAAGGCGAGCCGGTTCGTGCGGTTCTGCGACGCCTTCAACATGCCGATCCTGACCCTGGTGGACGTCCCCGGGTTCCTGCCCGGCACCACGCAGGAGTTCAACGGGATCATCCGCCACGGCGCGAAGCTGCTGTACGCCTACGCCGAAGCCACGGTGCCGCGCATGACGGTGATCACGCGGAAGGCCTACGGCGGCGCGTACCTCGTCATGAACTCCAAGCATCTGCGCGCCGACGTCTCGTTCGCCTGGCCCACCGCCGAGATCGCGGTGATGGGCGCCGAAGGGCGCGGTCAACGTGGTGTTCCGCAAGGAGATCGAGAAGGCGGCCGACCCCGCCGCGAAGAAGGCGGAACTGATCAAGGAGTACCGCGACAAGTTCTCGACGCCGTACGCGGCGGCCGAGCGCGGGTTCATCGACGATGTGATCGAACCCGCCGAGACGCGCAAGCGGTTGATCCAGGCGATGCGCATGCTGTCCACGAAGCGTGAGGCCGTCCCCGCACGCAAGCACGGCAACATCCCGCTGTAACCAGCCAAGGAACCTGGAGGTCAGCCGAGCGATGCCGATCCGCGACGAAGGCGAACGCCGTATCGAGATCCCCGAGGGCCTCACGCCCCAGGAGGAACGCGCGATCCTGATGGCGCTCGAGCGCTACTTCGTGGCCGAGAGCCCGAAACCCTCGCCATGGGTGCTGCAGGGGCGGATCGATGCGACCGGCCTCGGCGGGTTGCAGACGCGCCGGTACGCCCGAGAGCCCTGGCACGGTCAGCACGCGCCGTTCTCCCGCAAGGGCGTCGCGCCCGTGAACGGCCGGAGCGACGTCCGCTAGTGAACGGGTGCCCCCAGTCGTGAGCGCGATCCTGACGCCGGGCTCGGCCGACCGCGATGCGGCGGTGGCGGCGTTCGAAGCCGACGGGTGCTCGGCGCCGCGATCGTGGGGCAACGGTCCGGGCGACCGCTACGCGAGACATGACCACCGCGAGCACAAGGTGCTGTTCTGCCTGGTGGGCTCGATCGTCTTCCACACCGACGACGGCGATCTCGAACTGACCGCCGGCGACCGGATCGACGTCCCCGCGTTCACCGCGCACGCCGCCACGGTGGGTCCCGACGGCTGCTCCTGCATCGAGGCCTATCGGTGAAGGTCCGCGGATGAGCAGGCGCTCCGATGATGCGCCGCTCTCGGTGGCGTTCCACATCGACCAATTGTGGTTCTCGGCACCCGGCGGCATCGGCACCTACGTCCGGCAGCTCGGGACCGAGCTCGAACGATCCGACCAGGTGGTGCTCACGCCGTTCCGCTCGAGATGGAAGCACGACGCCGCCGGGGTCCCCGCGACCACCGTGCCGATCGTGACCACCGGCACGCCGGCCCGGACGGCCTACCTCGGCTGGTCGGTCGCGCGACGGCCGAAGCTGCCGCACGCGCTCGACGGGTGCCGGGTGGTGCACGCCACGAACCCCGCGACGATCCCGCCGATCCGCGACGGGCAATCGCTGGTGGTGACGATCCACGATCTGACCTTCGAGGACGAACCCGACGCGTTCCCGGCCACCTGGCTGCGGTTGTACCGGCGTGGGCTCGACATCGCGCGGAAGGAAGCCGCGATCGTCCTGGTGCCGAGCGAGTACGTCGGCGGCCGCTTGCGGGAACGTGGCATCGCCGCCGACCGGCTGCGGGTGACGCCGCTCGCGGGCATGCCCGTGCCCGTGCCCGCACCGACGCTGCCTCCCGAGGCCGTCGTGCGCGGGCTGGGCATCGACGGTCCCTACCTCGTGTCGGTCGGGACGTTCGAGCCGCGCAAGAACCAGGCGCGGTTGGTGCGTGCCTATCGCCGGGCGGTCACCGATGCCCACGCTCCCCCACGCGCTGGTGCTGGCGGGGCATCCGGGGTGGCGCACCGATGAGCTCGACGCTGCGCTCGCCGAGGACGGCCCTGGCCGGATCGTGCGGCTCGAGGGTCTGGGGGATCTGGAGATCGATGCGCTGTACCGCGCCGCCGACGCCGCCGCCTACGTCTCGCTCAGCGAGGGGTTCGGCATGCCGGTGCTCGAGGCGATGAGCCGCGGTACGCCCGTGGTGGCGTCTTCGACGACGTCGATCCCCGAGGTGGCCGGCGACGCCGCCTTGCTGGTCGATCCCACCGACGACGCCGCGATCGCGAAGGCCCTCACGACGGTCCTGACCGATGCGACGGTGGCGGACGACCTGCGACGACGCGGCTACGACCGAGCGGGACGCTTCACCTGGGAGGCCACGGCCCGCGCTACGCTCGATGCGTACCGACAGGCCGTGGAGGCTCGATGAAGGTCACGCTGATCTCGACCGTGAAGGACTGCGCCGACGGCGTGGATGCCTTCCTGGCGTCGCTCGCCGCGCAGACGCGCGCGCCCGACGAGGTCGTCATCGTCGACGGTGGATCCACCGACGGCACCGCCGAACGGTTCGCCGCCGACGACACCGTGACGCTGATCGTGGAACCGGGCGCCAACATCGCGCGGGGTCGCAACGTGGCGCTCGCCGCCGCCACCCACGACGTCATCGCCGTCACCGACGCCGACTGCATCCTGGAGCCCACGTGGCTCGCCGAGATCGTCGCCCCGATCGAGGCGGGCGCCGACGTCTCGATGGGCTTCTACGAGGCGCAGGTCGACGGCTTCCTCCAGGCCTGCATGGCCTCGGTGAACCTCCCGCTGGATGCGAGCGAGGTGGACCCGGCCACGTTCAACCCGTCGGCGCAGGTCGGTGGCCTACCGTCGCGACGCGATCGAGACGGTCGGCGGCTACCCGGAATGGCTGGCGATCGGCGAGGACATGTGGGTCGACCTGCGATGGCGCGAACGAGGCCTTCGACATGCGGTTCGCGCCCGACGCCGTGGTGCGGTGGCGGCCCCGGCCATCGCTCGCCGAGACGTGGCAGCAGTACTTCCGGTACGCGCGCGGCGACGCGCAGGCCGGGATGCATCCGGACCGCCACGCCGTGCGGTTCGCGACCTACGGCGGACTCGTGCGCTGCGCTCGCCTCCAAGCGCACGTGGCCGAAGCTGCTCGCCGCCGCCGGAGGGGTGGCCTACGCGCGGACGCCCGTGCGGCGCGCGTGGCGTCGGTTCGAGGGCACGCGCGAACGGGCGATGGCCACCGTCGCGGTGCCGGCGCTGATCGCGTTCACCGACACCGCGAAGATGGCCGGCTACGCGGCGGGCCTGGCCGACCGGGCCCGTCGCTGAGCCTCGCACGGCAAGAGCGCTCGGCTCCGACCGCCGAACCGAAGCGGGACCGTCGCCGCGAGCTTGACACCCTGCGGCGGAGCGCAGATAAAGCTCGACATGACGGGGAAGGAGCGCGAGCGGCGGTTCCGCGCTGCCTTGTCCCACCGGGATTACCGGCTGCTGCTCTCGAGCCTCGCCGTGTCCGAAACGGGGAACTGGCTCTACGCGGCCGCGACGATCATCTACATCCTCGACGCCACCGGCTCCGCGGCCTGGGTCGGGGTCGCGGCCGTGGTCCGCTTGAGTCCCTACATCTTGTTCGAGCCCCTGGGCGGGGCGATCGCGGACCGCTACGACCGGCGGAAGGTCATGATCGCGGCCGACCTCGCTCGCGCCGTGGTGATGTGCGTGATGGCGCTCGTCGCCACATCCACCTCGCACACCGCGGTCGCCGTCGTGATCGCCCTGACGTTCGTCAACAACACCTTCACCGCGCCCTACTACCCCGCCGTCACCGCGCTGACCCCGTCGGTGGTGCCCGAACGCGACCTCGCGGCCGCCAACGCGCTGGCCGGCACGATCGACAACTTCGCGCTGGCGTTCGGGCCGGGCCTGTCGGCGATCCTGCTCCTGCTCGGACCGGCGCCGATCGCGATCGCGTTGAACGGGATCACGTTCCTGGTCTCGGCGTTCCTGGTCGCGCGGATGCATGTGTCGGGCAAGGTGGGCGAGGTCGACACCGAACCGGGCCTGCTGTCGCGGATGGTCGCGGGCGTGAAGGCGATCCACGGTTCGACCCAGGCCACGCTGTTGATCGGGCTCGGGTTCGCGTTCGGGCTGACGTTCGGCCAGGAAGTGGTGCTGTACGGACCGATCGCGGAGGGCTCGCTGGGGATCGGCATCGACGCCACCGGCCTGCTGTTCGCGATGCCGGGGATCGGCGGGATCCTGGTCACCGCGCTGGCGGCCAGGCTCGCCGCGCGCTCACACACCGCCGGCATCCTCACCGCGGCGGTGTTCCTCGGCGGGGTGCCGCTCACGCTGCTCTCGTTCATCCACAGCCCGGCCCTGGCGTTCGGCCTGCTGATGGTGGAGGGCGCGGCGGTGATCGTGGCGGACGTGGTCACCACCACCACGCTGCAGCGCGTCGTGCCCAACGATCGTGTGGGCAGCGTGTTCGGGATCCTCGGCGCCGCCACGGTGATCGGCATGGTGATCGGTTCGTTGGTGGCGCCCGCGATGATCGAGATCTTCAACCTGTCGATCGCGACGGCGTTCGCCGGCGGGCTCCTGCTGGTGGTCACGCTGCTGATCCTGCCGAAGGCGCGCGGCATCGATCGCACGGCGGCGGCGCGGGCGGAGGAGCTGGCGCCGCGCGTCGCGTTGCTCGAGCAGCTGGGCATCTTCGAAGGCACGTCGCCCCAGCAGTTGGAGGCGCTGGCCGCCACCCTGTCCGAGGAGTCCGTGACCGCCGGGACGGTCGTGATCCGCGAGGACGACGAGCCCGACGACCTGTTCGCGGTGGTGACCGGCTCGATGGAGGTTCGCACCGGCGCGGGCGTCGAGGCACACGTCGTCGCCACGCTGGCGGAAGGTGACTACTTCGGCGAGATCGGCCTGCTGGAGCATCGTCCACGGACGGCGACCGTGGTGGCAGCCACCGATGCGACGCTCTATCGCATCCCCGGCGAGGACTTCCTGCGCATCGTCAACGAGAGCCCTCGCGTCTCCCCGACGCTGGTCTCGGTCGTGGCGAACCGCCTCGCCGCCTCGAACCCCTACGAGGAACTCGGCCATTCCTGAGATGCGGACCTAGAGATCGCGGACCTGAAGATGCGGAAAGGCCGCCCGAGGGCGGCCTCCCGATGGATCCGAACGCTGGGGTCAGTGCTTCTTCTGACCCTCCACGTCGTCCTCGTCGAGGTGGCGGCCGAGTCGCATGCCCTCGGTGTCGTCCTCAGCCAGGTGCTTCTTCTGGCCTTCGGTGTCGTCCTCAGCCGAGATGCTGCTGCCTCGTGTGCTGCAGTGCCCTTCGGCTGTCGTCCTCGGCCAGGTGCTTCTTCTGACCTTCGGTGTCGTCCTCGGCCAGGTGCTTCTTCTGGCCTTCGACGTCGTCCTCAGCCAGGTGATGCTTCTTCTGGCCTTCGGTGTCGTCCTCGGCCAGGTGATGCTTCTTCTGGCCTTCGGTGTCGTCCTCGGCCAGGTGATGCTTCTTCTGGCCTTCGGCGTCGTCCTCAGCCAGGTGGTGCTTCTTCTGGCCTTCGGCGTCGTCCTCGGCCAGGTGCTTCTTCTGGCCTTCGACGTCCTCGTCCGACTGTGCCTGGAGCTCCTGGTCCGACATTTCCGACCCCTTTCCTGGGTGGGAGTCCTTCTTCCGGACTCACTTTCCTCCTGGATACTCCCGCCTGCAACCCTTCGTGACTGTCGGGTAGGCGACAGCGGCGCTGTCGGATTCCTGACAGGGTTCCCCTCCTACCCTCGAGCCGGGTAGCATCGCGCCCCATGGCAGACGATGCCCGTCCCTTCGACGAACTGGCGCAAGCGGCCGCCGACCTCGGGCCTGCCATCGAGCCACCCGGCTACCAGGACCTGTTGGTGTGGATCGTCAACACGGCCCGCGAGGTCACCGGAGCCGAGGCGGCGTCGATCGCCGTCCTGAACCAGCGCGAGGAGACCCTGCGGTTCGTCGCGGCGTCGGGTACGGCGGGCGACCAGGTCGTGGGCATCGAGATGGACGCCGGCAGGGGCATCGCCGGCTGGGCGCTCGCATCGGGCCAATCGATCACGATCTCGGACGCGCCCAGTGACCCCCGGTTCGCGGCCGACGTCGCCGCCAAGACCGGATACACCCCGCGCTCGGTGTTCGCGATCCCGCTGGAGTCCGATGCCGGCACGATGGGCGTGATGGAGATCCTCGACGCCGAGGAAGGTCGCGACCACGCCGAGAACGAATCCCGCGTCGTCACCACCCTGGCCTACCAGGCCGCGGTCGCGATCGAGACCACGAACCTGTTCCGAGACCTGGGTCGCGTGTTGTTCCGCGCGGCGGCCGTGGCGGCCGCCGACGATGCCGTCGACGTGAAGCAGGCGCTCGAACAGATCGCCGAGCGCGCTCGCGGTTCGAGGAGGGCGCTGGCCGACATGCTGGAGATCTTCTACGAGATCGGCCGCCTCGGGCCCGAGGAGCGCGCCGCCGCGACCGATCTGCTGGACACGTTCCTCCGGTACTCGCAGGGAACCCGAGGCTAGCGATGCGACCGGCATGGTCCTGGGCGTTCCAACCCGGAGCCCTCCGAGACGTCGACCTCGACATCCCGAGCGAGATCACGCCCGAGTGGGCCTGGGGCGGCAGCACCGGCGCCGGCGTGAAGGTGGCCGTGCTCGATTCGGGCATCGACGCATCGCATCCGTGGGTCGGCAGCGTCGAAGGCGGCGTCGCCCTGGAGTACGACCCGGACGCCGCGGGCGGCGTCCGGTTCGAGGAGGGACCGCACGAGGACCTCTACGGCCACGGCACCGCCTGTGCCGGGATCATCCGCAGGCTCGCGCCGGACTGCGAGATCTACAGCGTGCGCGTGCTGGGCAGCAAGCTGACCGGCAAGGGGTTCGTGTTCGCGGCGGGCTTGGACTGGGCGCTGCGGGAAGGCATGCGCGTCGTGAACCTGTCGTTGTCCACGGGCAAGCGCGACTACTACTCGGTGTTCCACCGGCTCGCCGACGAGGCGGTGTTCAAGCGCGTGATGTTGGTGTGCGCGATCAACAACATGCCGGGCCCGAGCTTCCCCGCGCAGTATTCGTCGGTGTTCTCGGTCGCCTCGCACGACGAGGTCGGCGATCCGTTCGCCTTCGACTTCAACCCGAAGCCGCCGGCGGAGTGGGGAGCGCCCGGGATCGACCTCGAGGTGCCATGGCTGGACCGCAAGACGATCGTGGCGACCGGGAACTCCTTCGCCGCGCCGCACATCAGCGGCATCCTCACGCTGATCCTGGCCAAGCACCCGGAGCTGACGCCGTTCCAGGCCAAGACGGTGCTGATGGCACTGGCGAGGAACGTGCACGCGTGAACGCCCCGATGGATGCACGGGTGGGCAGACGGCATCCGATGACGTACTCGATCGTGGCCCGCGACCCGGCGACCGGCCGGTTCGGCGTGGCCGTGCAATCCCACTGGTTCGCGGTGGGCCGGATCGTGCCGTGGGCCGAGGCCGGCGTGGGCGCCGTGGCGACCCAGTCCTTCGCCGAGGCCTCGTACGGGCCGCTCGCGCTCGATCTGATGCGCCGTGGCAAGTCCGCCCGCGAGGCGATGGACGCCCTGCTGCTGGTCGACGACGAACGCGAGGCGCGGCAGGTGGCGATCGTCGATGCCGCCGGCGACGTGGCCACCCACACGGGCGAGGACTGCCTCAGCCTCGCCGGTCATCGCGCGGGCGACGGCTACAGCGTGCAGGCCAACATCATGGAGCGTGACTCCGTGTGGCCGGCCATGGCGCAGGCGTACGAGGGCGCCGACGGGGACCTCGCCGATCGCCTGTTCGCCGCCCTCCGGGCCGCGCAGGCCGAGGGCGGCGATCTCCGAGGCATGCAGTCCGCCGCGATCCTGATCGTGGAGGCGGCGCCCACCGGCAAGGAATGGGTGGATCGCGTCCTCGATCTCCGGGTCGAAGACCACGACGCTCCGCTGGATGAGCTCGAGCGGCTGATCCGCCGGTGGCGCGCCTACGGTCACGCCGAACTGGCCGAGGACGCGGAGCTCGCCCAGGACGCCGCCCGGGCCCTCACCCAGCGGCTGACCGCCCTCGAGATCGAACCCGACAATCCGGAGATGGCCTTCTGGGCGGCCGTGGCGCTGGCCGATGCCGGACGCACCGAGGAAGCGCGCGCCGCCCTGCAGCCGGTTCGACCGGTGGGCGATCGCTGGGCGGAACTGCTTCGGCGGTGCATCGCCGAAGGCGCGCTGGAGCTCGACCCCGGGACCGCCGAGATGCTGACGGCCGAGCTCGAGGGTCGTTCCTGAGGCGTCAGCCGCTCATCGCTCGGCGCGATGTTGGAGCGAGGCCAGGTCCAAGATCACGACCTCGCGACCGCGGAGCTGCAGGTACCCGCGCATCTCGAAGTTCTTCATCGTCTGGTTCACGCTCTGGCGCGATCCGCCGACCATCTCGGCGATCTCGGTCTGCGACAGCGGCAGCTCGAGCACGGTGGTCTCCCCGTCCACGTGCCCTTCCCGAACGGCCAGGTGCACCAGGCACTTGGCCACCCGTCCGGCGAGGTCGAGGAACACCAGGTCGCTGGCCTGCTCGGTGATCCGGCGCGCGAGGCTGCCCAGGGCGCGCAGGAGCGCGTCGGCCACGGCGGCGTTGTGGTGGACGGCGTCGAGCAACGTGGTGCGATCGAGCGAGAGCAGCACCGTCGGCTCCAGGGTGGTGGCCGACGCCGAGCGCACGTGGCCGTCCACGGCGGAGAGCTCCCCGAACGCATCGGGCGGACGCAAGGTCGCCATCACCATCTCGCTCCCGTCATGGGAGGAGACCCACACCTTGACCAAACCCTCGGCCACCACGTAGAGGGTGTCCCCGGGATCGCCCTGGTAGAAGATCGTGCGGCCCTTCTCGAACCGCTGGCGGACCGCTCGCTCCCCCAGCGTGGCCAGGACCTTGGCGTCGAGGCCGGAGAACAGGGACGAACTCGCGAGCAGCCGTCCGTTGTCCTCGGTGGTCATCAGCCGCGGCTGGGATGGCGGTCGCGCAGGTTGCGGATCCGCGCGCTGAGCTCGACCAGCAACGCCCGCATCATCTCGGGATGCTCGTCCAGCAGACGGTTGAAGTTCCAGGCCGGGATCGCGAGCGTGGTCAGCGGCCCGCTGGCCGTGACGGTCGCCGAACGCGGCTGGCCGTCGATCAGCGACATCTCGCCGAAGAAGTCCCCCGGGCCCATCGTGTTGACCACCTCACCACCGGTGGACGCGTCGGCCTCGCCGCTGAGGATCAGGTGGAACCCGACGGCCGACCGATCCTCCTCCATGACGAACTCACCGTCTTCGTGGTGAACCTCTTTGGTGATCTCGGCGACCCGCGCCAGGTCCTTGTCCGAGAACCCCTGGAACAGGGGAACCGCCTTGAGGGCCTGCATCTTCTCCTCGTCCGGCATGGAGCCTCCCTGCGTGGATCGCTCGGTCGTCGCGGTCGTGTCGGCAGCATAGCCCGGGACCCCGGGCATCGGGAACCGGCTGGAACGGACCAACGGGTGAACCAGGCCGGCGCGACGGGGAGACGAAGACCCCGGGGCCTCGCCCGCGAGGGCCCCGGGGACTCCGATGGCCGAGGGTTCAGGGGGTCCAGATCCCGCGTGCCTGGCGGCATCGTCGTGCCCGGGCCCGCCGGAGGCTGTCAGCCAGCGGACACCGCGAGGTGTCAGCTTGCCGACACCGGTGCCAGCCGGGTTGCTCAGTACTCGTAGAAGCCGCGACCGCTCTTGCGGCCGAGGTGCCCGGCGTCCACCATCCGTTGCAACCGAGGCGGGGGCGCATACATCGGGTCGCGGAACTCCGCATGGAGCACCTCGGCGATCTGCAACACGGTGTCGAGCCCGATGAAATCGGCCAGCTTCAACGGACCCATCGGATGGTTCATCCCCAGGGTCATCGAGACGTCGATGTCCTCGCGGGTGGCGAACCCCTCGTCGTAGAGGCGGATCGCCGCACACACGTACGGGATCACCAGCCGGTTCACGATGAAGCCGGCGTGGTCCTTGGCGATCACCACGGTCTTGCCCAGCCGCTCACCGAACCCGCGCGCGAACGTGACGGTCTCCGGGCTGGTCGACAGCGACGGCGTCAGCTCCACCAGCTTCATCACCGGCGGAGGATTGAAGAAGTGGATGCCGATCACGCGGTCGGGACGGCCGGTCGCCGCGCCCAGCGTCGCGATCGGGATCGACGACGTGTTCGAGCCGAGCACGACCTCGGGTCGGACGATCCCGTCGAGCGTTCGGAACGTGTCGAGCTTGATCGAGGGGTCCTCGGTCGCCGCCTCGATCACGAGGTCGACGTCGGCGAAGGCCGCCAGGTCGGTCACCCCCCGGACACGGGCCAGCAGCGCGTCGCGATCGTCCGGCGTGAGCTTGTCGCGTTCGACGGCCTTGGCGGTGGATCCCTCGATCCGAGCGCGCCCGGCCGCGACCAGGTCCTCGGTCGGTTCGACGAAGATGACGTCGATGCCCACACGCGCGGCGATCTCCACGATGCCCGAGCCCATCAGCCCGCAGCCCACGACCCCTATGGTCCGAACGTCCCCCGGTTCCACGGTCCTCTTCCCTGTCTCCGATGACTTGCCGGTGATGTCAGCGCCCAGCCTACAATCGTGGCCATGCACGACGGGAACGCGCGGCGCACCGGGGTGATCCTCGGCGTGGCCGCTGCCGGGCTGCTGCTGGGTCACTGGCTCACCTACCTGCTCGACGTCCCGTCGCACGCCCGGGACCAGGTGCTGCAGGCCACCGGCCACGGGTACCTCACCACCGCGGGGCGCCTGGCCGCCGTCACCGCCGCGGTGTCGCTGGCGATCGTCTTCCTCGGACGCCTCACCCGGAGGGAACCCGGGGCGCCGTTCATCGCCGTCGCGGGCCGGCTCGCCGCCGTCCAGATCTCGGCCTTCGTGGCCATGGAGGTCCTCGAACGCCTGGGCGCCGGGGCCCCGATGCACGATCTCACCACGATCCTGCCCGTCGGTGTGGCGGCTCAGGCCGTCGTGGCCCTCGCCGGAGCATGGCTGCTGCGCCTGGTGTTGCGCGCGGCCGACGTCGCCGGTTCGCTCGCGAGGTCGCTGCCCGCCATCCTTCCTCGTGCCGAGCGGATCCTCGCGCCCGCCGTGTTCGCCCCGCCCCCAGGGTTGTGGCTCCAGCGCCGCTCCTCCCGGGCTCCGCCCCTGCCGTCGTGAGCTGAAGCCGTCCTCGCCGGTCCATCGGATCGGGGAGGGCTCCATCACGACGAAGGGAGATCCTTCATGCGACGTTCCACGTTCCGGCTGGCGGCGCTCTGCGCCGCCGTCGCGATGCTCGTCCTCATCCCGGCCGGCGCCGCGCTCGCGCACGGCCACGCGTCCCAAGGCGATCTGGAGATGGAGATCGGGTTCGCGACCGAACCCGCGTACACCGGCCAGCCCAACGCCGTGCAGCTCCTGCTGGTGCACGACGGCCATCCCGTCACCGACCTCAAGACCGGCGACGTCACCGTGGAGGTGACGTTCGGCGACCAGACCTCCGAGCCCATGGACATGGAACCGTGGTTCTTCTACGAGGACGGCCAGTTGGAGTTCGGTGAACCCGGCGAGTACCGGGCCAACTTCGTGCCGTCCCAGGCCGGCGACTACACGTTCCACTTCACCGGCACGGTCGACGGCGAGAAGGTCGACGAGGAGATGACCTCGAGCCCGAAGACGTTCTCGTCGGTGGAGTCGCTGAACAACGCGGCCTTCCCGCCGGTCGACGCGCCCACGAACGAGGAGCTCGCCTCCCGGATCGACCAGGAATCGACCAGGTCGGCCGACGCGATCGATGCGGCGACGGCTGCGGCGGCCAGCGCCGAAGATGCCGCCTCCAGCGCCAAGACGGTGGGGTTGATCGGCGTGGTCCTGGGCGCGCTCGGCATCATCGCCGCGATCGCTGCCCTGGCGGTCGCTCGGAAGCACGGGTAGCCACCACGATGCTCGCTCACGCAGGCGCGGCCGACGAATCGCTGTCCGTCGTCCTGCTGTTCGCCGGCCTGTGGGTGGGGTGGATCGGGTGGTCCCGGCTGAAGGGCCGGGGCTTCCCACGCCTGCCCACCGGCGGCGCGGTGGCGTTGCTCGGCGTGGGGATCGCGCTGGCGATCAGTGCGGCGATCGTGCCTCGCATGCTGTTCCCAGCCAACAGCCCGGTCGCGCTGCCGTCCTCGCCCAGCGGACCCCGGCCCGCGTCCACGGCGACGTTGTCGTTCGACGAGCCGGAGAACGGTGCGGTCGAGGACGGCGACCGCCTGGAGGTGGTGCTCACGCTCGAGGGTGGACGCATCGTCGAGGCGGCCAGCACCGACCTCACCCCCGACACCGGTCATGTGCATCTCAGGCTCGACGGCAAGCTGATCTCGATGACCTACGGTCTGGTGCAGGAGGTGGACCTGACGACGCTGGCGGCGGGCGACCACGCGCTGGAAGCCGAGTTCGTCGCGGCAGACCACGGCCCGTTCTCGCCCCGGGTCACCACCACGGTGCACTTCACGACGGAGGGGCCATGAACCGCGCGTGGATCCGGCGTTCGATCGTGCTGCTGGTCCTCGGCGTCCTGCCGGTCGCCCTGCTGGCCGGCCCGGCGGCCGCCCACGCCGAACTCGAGACCTCCGACCCGGCGGCCGGCGCCGTGCTCGACCAGGCCCCCGCCCAGGTGACCATCTCCTTCACCGAACCGCCGGACCTGGCGTTCTCGGCGATCACGGTGCTCAACGCCGGCGGTCAGGAGATGCAGTCCGGACCGGCCGTCGAGGGCGGCGCCCCTCGGTCGCTCGCGGTGCCGCTCCCGGCCGACCTGCCCGACGGCGTCTACACGGTGTCGTGGACGGTGGTCTCTTCCGCCGACGGCCATGCGTCGGCCGGCTCCTTCGCGTTCGGGGTCGGCGTGGACCCCGCTTCGGTGGGCCCGGCGCAGACCCAGCAGTCCTCGACCCCGACGCCCTCGGCGGCCTCGGTGATCGGCAAGGCGATGCTGTACGTCGGCATCCTGCTCTCGATCGGCCTCGCGCTCGCCGGCCTGTGGACGATCGGTCCCGGGCATGCCGGGCCGACGCTCGATCGCGCTGATCGCCGGTTGCTTCGCCGCGGCCGGAGCGATCGTGATGCTGTTCGCCGAACGGTCTTCGCTCGGCGTCTCGCTGGGCGATCTCCTGTCGTCCGACACCGGACGAGCGTACGTGTGGCTCCTGGGCGCCGCGCTGGTGGTCTTCGTCGGGGCGATCACGGTCGCGAGCTCGCCGGCCCGTTGGGGGTTCGTCCTGCTGGGCGCTGGCCGGCATCGTCACGGCGGCGGCCCGAGCCGCCGGTGGGCACGCAGCGGCGGCCTCGCCGGCCTGGATCCAGGAGGCCATCCAGACCCTGCACATGGTCGCGGCGGGCGTGTGGATCGGCGGCTTCGTGCCCATCCTGGTGCTCCTGCGGGCCCGCCGCCGGACCGAGGCACCCGCGCCGATCGACGAGGTCCGGCGGTTCTCCTCCGCGGCCGGCTGGGCGGTCCTCGTCGTGGTGGCCACCGGGCTCTTCCGCGCCGTGAACGAAGAGGGAGGACTGGGCTCGGTCTGGTCGAGGCTCACCGACAGCTCCTACGGCACCACGCTGATCGTGAAGGTGTCGGTGGTCGTGGTCGTCATCGCCCTCGGCACCTGGAACCGACTGCGCTCGATCCCGCGCCTCGCCGACGGCGACCGGCTGCTCTCTCGCGTGATGACCGCCGAGGCGGCGGGCGCCCTCGTGATCGTCGTCACCACCGGCCTGTTGACCGGACTGAACCCCGAGCCCGCAGGACCGCAGACACCCTCCGCTCCCGCGTCGATCTCGGCGTCCGGGAGCGACTTCGCCACCACCACGCGGGTCGCGCTCACCGCCACGCCGGGGCTGGCCGGGCCGAACGACTTCAGCGCCGACGTGACCGACTACGACACCGGCGAGCCGGTCGTCGCCACCGGTGTTCGGCTCCGCTTCGAGCCCGTGGGACGGGCGCAGGTCGCCACGAGCGAGCTGGACCTCGTGCAGACGGGTTCGGGGGCGTGGACCGGCAGTGGCGCGCAGCTCTCGCTCGCCGGCGTCTGGAACGTCACCGCGCAGGTGCAGTCCGGCTCCAGCACCACCGAGGTCCCGTTGGTGCTCACCACCCGACCCCCGGGCGGTCAACAGGTCAGCGTGGTGTCGCAGGAAGGCCTGCCCGACATCGTGACCCTGACCTTGGCCGGAGGGCTGCAGTTCCAGTGCTACCTCGATCCAGGAACGGCTGGAGCCAACGACGTCCATGTCACGGCCTTCGACGCCCAAGGCGATGAACTCCCGTTGTCCGATCTGGTCGTCGTGCTCACGCCCGACGGCGGGGACCCACGGGCGCTCCCCGTCGACCGACTCTCGAAAGGACACTTCTCGGCGCCCGCCGATCTCGACGCCGGGTCCTACCGGATCGACGTCATCGCGTCGGCCAAGGACGGGTCGGTCCTGCAGGGCTGGTTCACGCAGGACATCGCCGATGCGTAGGGTGTCGGCCATGCGAGGACGCACGGCGATCGTGGGCCTGGTGATGGCCGCCGCGCTGTTGGCGGCCTGCACCTCCGACCCCGCTCCCCCGGATGGCTCCGGCGCCACCTGCCGTCTCTCCCGCCGCGGACCGACCCTCGAGCACCGCCACCATCGCGATCGTGAGCCCGAAGCAGGACGAGGTGGTTCGCGGCTCGACCACCGAGCTGAAGGTCAAGCTCACCGGCGGCGAGATCGTGCAGCAGACCAGCACCGATCTGCAGCCCGATCAGGGCCACCTGCACGTGATCGTCGACGACCATCTGGTGACGATGACGGCCTCGACCGACACCACGCTCACCGACCTCACCCCCGGGACGCACATCCTGCAAGTGGAATTCGTCGCCAACGATCACGCGCCGTTCGATCCGCGGGTGCTCGCGAAGACCTCGTTCGAGGTGAAGGCATGAGCCGCGCACCGACGCGCGCGGTGGATCGGACCGCGCCCGCCGCATGGATCCTGGTGGTGGCCGGCCTCGCCGCGATGCTCGTTCGTCCGCAGCTCGTCGCGTTGACCGGGTCGAGCCGGGTGCTCGCGCTGGGTGCGGTGTACACGGCGTTGCTGGCTGGATGCCTCCTGGTGCCGATCGCACCCGACCGCGACCGGCCCGGACTGTCGCCGTGGGCCGGCACGCTGATCGGCCTGGGCGCGGTCGGGCTTGCAGCGCTCGTGTCCGGCCCGGTGGTCAGGATGCCGTTCGCGGCATGGGCCCTGCCCCTGTCGGTGCTGGCCGCGGTGGCCGAGGAGGCGCTGTTCCGGAGGGTGGCCTACGGGTGGCTCGCGCGCTGGGGCGTGCCCGTGGCGATCATCGGCTCGGCGGTCCTGTTCGCCGTGGTGCACGTGCCGCTGTACGGCACGGCGGTGCTGCCGGTCGACCTGGGCGCCGGCCTGCTGCTGGGCTGGCAGCGCTGGGCCACGGGGACCTGGACCGTGCCCGCCGTCACGCACGCGGCGGCCAATGTCCTGGCCACGGTGATGCGATGAAACGGCTGGCCGCCGTGCTCGGGTTCGCGCTCCTGGCCGCCGCGTGCACCACCGGGTCGGGCACGGCCGACGACGATCCGATCGTGATCGGCGCGATCTATCCCCTGTCGGGAACCCAGGGCCCGGGAGGCATCGATGAGCATCGTGGCGTGATGCTGGCCGCCGACCTCGCCGACGACGACGGTGGGGTGGACGGTCGCGCGATCGAGGTCCGCTCCCTGGATGTCGGTACCGCCGACGCGGCGCCCGGGCGCCGTCGCCGAACTCGATACCGAAGGCATCGACCTGGTGTTGGGGAGCTACGGCAGCACGATCTCGGCGCCCGCCTCGGCGACGGCGGCCGACCGCGGGATGTTCTTCTGGGAGACCGGCGCGGTGGGGATGCTCGGCCCCGAGTCCGATCAGGGCGGCCTCACCTTCCGGGTGCCGCCCACCGGCGGGGTGCTGGGCAGCGCCGCGATCGACTACGTCGCCGACCAGATCGCGCCCGGGGTCCCGCACGGCGAGAACCTGCGCTACGCCGTGACCTACGTCGACGACGTCTACGGTCGCAGCGTCGCCGAGGGCGCCTTCGCCGCGATCGAGCGCCGCGGCCTCACCGATGTCGGGCACTTCGCGTACGACTTCCGAACGGTGGACATGCGAGCGCTCGTGCGGAAGGTGGCGGCCGCCAAGCCCGACGTCTTGTTCGTCTCGGCCTACCTCGACGATGCGATCGCGCTGCGACGCCAGCTCGTGCGCCAGCACGTGCCCCTGGTGGCGAACATCGGAACGTCCTCCAGCTATTGCATGCCGGCGTTCGGGGCGACCCTGGGCAAGGACGCGGTCGGCGTCTACGCCTCCGACAAGCCGTCCGCCACCTCGATCGATCCATCGGGTCTCCTGCCCGACGGCGCGGCCCTCCTGCGAGCGGGCCAACGACGCCTACCGCGAACGCTGGGACGAGGACATGAGCCCCGCGGCGCTCGCGGGGTTCTCGGCGGCGTGGGCGTTGTTCACCGACGTGTTGCCGCGGGCGACCTCGATGTCGGCTGCCGATGTCGCTGAGGCGGCGCGCACCTCGGACATCCCAGCGGGCTCGCTGCCGAACGGGAGCGGCCTTGCGGTTCGGCGCCCGGGGCACCGCCCAAGCCGGGGACAACCTGGCGGCGGCGAGCGTGATCTGGGAGTGGGTGCGACCCGGCGAGGCCGCGGTGATCTGGCCGAAGGCGTTCGCGACCGACGCCATGGACCCCACCACCGTGGGCGCCTGGTGACCCGCCGGCACGTCCGCGCGCTGGGGGCCGGCCTGGTGATCGCGGGCCTGTACGCGGCACTCGCGGCGCTGTCGGGGTCGATCTCCCCGCTGGCGCGCGGCCCACTCCTGGACGGCCTCGCGCCGGTGAACTACCGATGGGTCGCACCGCCCCCGGAACTCGAGTCGACGAACCAACAGCCCACGTCGGGCACCTTCCCGCTCCAGCTCGGCAAGGACGGGGTCAAGAGCAAGGTGGTGTTCACGTCCGACAACCAGGTCACGGTGATCGTGGCCGAGGGATCGATCGCCGCCGCACCGGGGCAACGCTCGGTCGACCTGAGCGTCGTGCCGCTGGATCCGGCCACCCTGCCGCCGCCGGGCAACGACCTCACGGTGTTCGGCAACGCCTACGCGATCACCGCCACCTACCAACCGTCGGGCAAGGAGATCACCGAGGTGGAGGAACCGCTCGACGTGATCCTGGTCTATCCCGCGACCGCCACGCTGCACTCGAACAGCCACGAGATGCTCTTCAGCCCCGACGGACAGACGTGGCAGACGCTCGACAGCTCGGATTCGACCGCTCAGCAGCAGTCCGAAGCCAACGTTCCCGGGTTCGGCACCGTGACGGTGGCCGGGGTGCTCGGCGCCTCGCCGTCGGCTACGATCGGAGTCGGGACGGACCACCCTCGCGATCGTGCTGCTGGTCCTGGCGGGGTGCGCGATGCTCATCGGCATCGGTCTGTTGCTCCGGAGCCGACGAGCCTGAGCCAGGGGCGTCGGGGTCAGCCGCAGGCGGCCACGAGCAACGGATACGGGTTGATCGCGTCCTCGATGATCGAGTAGCCGTAGTAGCTCGAGGGCCAGCTGGGCGGCATCACGTTCGGGTGGAACTCGAAATGGTCGTGCGGGATGCCGGTGGCATCGCCGGTGTCGCCCACGTAGCCGATCACGTCGCCGGCCTGCACCGGGCCGTTGGAGTTCGACGAGAACGCCGACAGGTGCGCGTTGTAGACCGTGCCGTACCGCCCTTCGACGAACACCACGTTGCCGCCCAGCGAGTTGTAGTCCGACCGCGCGTAGCCGTCGAACGGCGCCACGATCGGCGTGCCGCTCGGCGACAGCATGTCCACGCCCTTGTGCAGGTGGTAGCCACCGGCGTAGCGCGGCGCCCCGAACCCGTCACCGAACGTCCGCGGCCCGTCGACCGGGCACCGCTCCAGGACGTCCTCCCAGCCCGCAGGCATCGGCACGGAGCTGTGGCCGCCGCCGTAGCCGGTCGCCTGCTGGGCCTTCAGCCAGGCCTTGAAGGACTTCTGCTTCTTGCTGACGAGCTGCTCGGCCCGGTTGAGGTCGGCCTCGATCTGCGCGAGCAGGTCCTGCTGCTCGTTGGAACTGCGCGAGGACCTCGTCACGCGCCTCGGACGCGGCGGCCTCCTCGCGGCGAGCCTTCGACTGGAGGACCTCCAGGGTGGCCTGTGCCGCCTCGAGTTCGTTCTGGGTGTTGCGCACGCTCTGGGCGAGCTCTTCGTCGCTCTGGGCGAGCGCGCCCACGAACTCGATGCGGTCGGACAGATCGGACAGCGTGGTGGAGCCCAGGAGGAACTCGACGCTGGTGCCCGGACCCGCCATGAACGCCTCAGCGGCGCGATCGTCGAGGCGGGACTGCACGTGCTCGAGCTTCTCGGTGGCGTCGTCGAGCTGTGCCTTCGTGGTGAGGAGGTTGGCCGTGATGTCCTCGAGGCGCGCCTCCGCCTCTTCGACCTCGGCGGACTTGACCGCCAGGTCGGCGCTGATCACGTCGTATTCGGCGCGCGCCGCTTCCACGCGGTCCTGGATCTCCTGGCGTTCCTTCTTCGCGGCTTCCAGGTCGTCCTTGGGGGTTGCGGCGCCGGGGATCGCAGCCACGCCGAGCACAGCCGCGAGCGCGAAGAAGATCGCCACGACTCGGAACGCGATGGGGAAGGAAGGGTGCGTTCTGGTCATCCGGGAAGCTCTACCCATATCGAACCGGGGGAAGGTTGGCAACCCGGCCGACGCCCGCAAGGCTCCCCCACGTCTCCGGTTGTTGCAACCATCCTCGGACGCTGTCGCCCGGTGCTTGAGCCCACCGGCCACCTGCAGGGCCCCAGGGCGAGGTGGCTATCTGCCCAGGTCAGCGGCGAGTTCTGGTTCTCGAAGGGCCTGGAGGCAGTGGTGATCCTCCAGCGTGCGGCGGGCCCCATCCAGGACCGGCTGGCCCCCGGCCGCATCCGGGCCGAAGAGACTTCCTGCCCACCACCGCTGCCCCGCCAGCCCGTTCGGCACCCCGCGGGGACCGGATTCGGCCTCGATCGCGGCTTCGGCCTTGCTGCGCGCGGTCTCGCGATCGCCTTCGGCCAACGCCAGCACCGACTCCGCCGCCAGCAACGCCGTCACCGAACCGGGTTCGCCCTCGGCGAGGCGCGCCACGGGGTCGGCGAGGATCTCCCGCGCGCTCGCCGTGTCGCCCTGCATGGACAGGACGCGGGCGAGTTCGGCGGCCGTCCACGTGACCAACGCGCGCTCCTGGAGGTCTCGGCACAAGATGAACGCCTCGCGGGCATCGACCTCGGCGTCGTCCAGGCGGCCGGCCACCCGATGGACCGCCCCACGGTCTCCCAGCGCGCTCGCGAGCTCCCATCGGGCCCCCAGCTCGCGGAAGGTGCGGATCGCGAGCTCGGCATGCTCCAACGCTTCGTCCAGCCGGAGCAGGCGCCGCAGCGACGCCGCCACCGTCTCGTGGGCGACCGCCGACGTGAACGGCTGGTTGGCTTCCTCCCCCACCGCGAGGGCCTCCAGCGCGATCGCCAGCACCTCTTCCTCGTCGCCCACGGTCGCCAGCACGTTCGCGATCCCCACGAGCGAGCGCGATTCGGCCCAGGCGTCACGGCGCTCGCCCGAGCGCGCCACCTCGAGCGCCTCCCGGAACATCACCTCGGCACGGTCGAGCTCGTTGTGGCGGAACGGCACCCAGGCAGCCATCAGCAGGGTGCGCGCCAGCACGAACTGGTCGCCCAGCCTGCGGGCCGCCTCGAGTGACCGGTCGAACAACGCCGAGGCCCGATCCACGTCGCCGTGCAGCGTCATCGTGATGTCGGCGAGGAACCGGGAGGCGTGGGCGCACACCCGGTCGCTCGGTCTCGCCCCCCACCGCGAGCGCCCGGTGCAGCGCCGCCTCGGCCTGATCGAACTCTCCGAGCCAGTACCGGGCCTCACCCAGCACGCCCAGGATCCGGGCTTCGCGATCGCCCCAGTCCTCGTCGGGTCCGGCCAGCGACAGCGCGCGTTCGTACAGGTCGGCGGCCGAGCGGGACTCGATCCGGCGCCGGGCGATGTCCCCGGCGTGGGCCAGCGCGTCCACGGCCCGTTCGGCGATCGCCCGGTCGCGCGGGTTCAGGTCCAGCGACGCCCTGGCCGCCTGCTCCAGATGGAACGCGATCGTGCGCGGGAAGCGCTCCAGCTGCTCGTCGGCCGCCAGCTTGTTCGCGACGCGCAGGTGCAGCCGCTGCCGCTCGCGCTTGGCGAGTGAGTCGTACGCGACGTCGCGAAGGATGTCCGAGCCGAACCGCCACACCCCGGGCCGGTCCTCGTCGGGCACCAGCAGCTCCTCGTCTTCGGCCTCCGCCAGCAGCTCCTTGCGGGGTTCCACGATCAGCGACAGCTCGTCCAGGTCGAACCGCCCCCGCGGGAAGACCGATGCCCGGCGCACGAGTTCGCGGGCGCCGGGACTGAGCTGGTCGATCCGGGCGGCGATCACGGCCTGGACGGTGGACGGCAGCAGGCGCTGGGTGGCGGCCGGACCGCTCGGCGGCAGATCTCGTTCCTCACGCCGCAGCATGCCCGCGATCTCCACGACGAAGTAGGGGTTGCCGCCCGCGTGGCGGGCCACCCGTTCGGCATCGTCGTTGGCGAGGTCACCCGCCTCCATCGCGAGTTCCGTGGCGTGTCCCATCGTGAGCGGCTCCACCCACAGGGTCACCGCGTCGGCGATCCCGCCCGCCCAGTTGGGCCGGTCCTCCAGGAACTCCCAGCGCGCCACGCACAGCACCATGAGCGGGACGCGGCGTGCCTCCTTCACGAGCTGTTCGATCAGGTCCAGCAACAACGGATCGGCTTCGTGCAGGTCCTCGAACACCAGCACCACCGGCCCTCGGGAGGCGACGCCCGACAGCAGCGACAGCAGCCCACGCCGGACCTCGGCGGCGTGGTATCGGCCCTCTTCCCCGTCGCCGTCGTTGACGCCCAGCGCCAGCGCCAGGCGCCGGGCGGCTTCGTCCACGTCGTCGTCGTCCACCCATTCCGCGACGAATGCCCGCAGCAGGTCGGCGACCTCGTCCTCGGGCGCTCCGCGGTCGCGGTCGATCTCGCGGTAGACCATCTGGGCCAACGGCCAGAACGTCACCTCTTCCTCGAACGGGGTGGAGCGGCCGGCGAGCACCTTCACGTCGTCCTCGAGCGAGCCGAGGAACGCCTCCACCACGCGGGTCTTGCCGATCCCTGGCTCCCCGAGGAGGGTCACCAGGTGGGCGCGTTCACGCACCTTCGCCCGCTCGAAGGTGTCGCTGAGGAGCGCCAGCTCGCGGCGGCGGTTCACCAGGTGCAGGGACCGCCGGGTGGGAGCGCCGGCCAACGACAGGGCCGGCCAGGTGGCCATCGCGCCGTCGATCCCCTTGGCCTGCACCGACCGCACCTGACCGAAGACCACGCCGTTGCCCACCAGTTGTTTCGTGGACGCGCCGACGAGGACCTCGCCGGGCTCGGCGGCCTGCTGGATGCGGGCGCCGATGTTGACCTCGGCCCCGATCACGATGTTGCGGTCCATCGCCGTGCCCACCGCGACCTGTCCGGTGTTGACCCCCACGCGCACCTTGACCGGCATCGACAGCCCCAGGCGCGGGCCGAGCCGCTCGGCCCGGTCCACGATCTCCAGGCCCGCACGAACGCCGCGCAGCGCGTCGTCGTCATGGAGCAGCGGGACGCCGAACACGCCCAGCACCGCGTCGCCGATGAAGCCCTCGGCTCGGCCCCCCAGCGCGGTGATCTCGTCGGTCACCATCCCGTGGAAGGCCGCCAGCACCTCACGGAAGCGCTCGGGATCGAGCCGCGCGGCGAGCTCGGTGGACCCCGCGAGGTCGACGAAGACCACCGTGACCACCCGGCGCTCGGATGCCGGCGCCACGCCCACGGGCGCGCCGCAGTTCGGGCAGAAGTTGGCTCCGGGCGGCAGCGGCGCGCCGCAACGCGGACAGGGCTCGGTACTCACCCGTGGTACTCGATGATCTGCACGGGGTTGCCGTCGGGATCACGGAACGTCGCGAACCGCGCGAACCCCTCGACCTCGCCGACGAACTCGTCGAACGAGGCGCCCCGTTGCTCGAGGAGCCAGCGGGTGCCGTCGAGGTCGTCCACCCGGAAGACCACGGTGGCGCCGCCGCCTGCGCGTTCGTCGGCCCCGTGCAACGCAAGGCGGATCGGTCCCGCTTCGAACTCCGCCCACTCGTTGCCGTCACGACGGACGAGCGTGAGCCCCAGGACGTCGCGGTAGAAGGCCACGGCGGCGTCCATGTCGCGGGTCCAGTAGTAGACGTGGTCGACGGGGCCGATCATGCCCCGATGGTCGCAGGCGTTCGGCCGCCCGTCACCCGGCGCTCACCCCTGACCCAGGATCCTGGCCTTCTGTGCCTGGAACTCCTCTTCGGTGAGCACACCACGAGCCCGGAGGTCGGCGAGGCGCTCGAGCTCGGTGGTGGTCGAGGGGGCACCCGAGGCGGCGGACGGCGGCGGCGTGGCCCGCTGGACGGTGCGCGTCTGATCGGCCTCGCTCTCGTGATAGATCGTCCGCTGCACCTCTTCGGGATGACGGATGAACTTGAATTCGTTGCGCCCCGATTCGCTGGCGGACTGGATCACCAGGGTGCCCGCGCCGACCATCCGCTCGAAGATCCCCTGCTCGAACCGCACGTCGTTGATCTTGTCCAAGGGGATCTCCATCGAGCGCTTCGCGATGAAGCCCTCGCGGTGGATCACCCGGCTGCTGGTCACGACGAAATCCGACGTGAGCCACCACACGAGCTTGCGCACCGGATACAGGACGAGGAACACGATCAGGGCGATCCAGACGATGCCCTGCAGGGTCCCGTCATCGATCTTGGTGCTGAGCCATCCCGCCAGGATCAAGCGCGCCGACGGTGACGAGCGCCGCCAGGCCGAGCGCGACCGGATGCGGGCGGAGCTCCAACACGAGCTGTTCACCGGGGATCAGGAGTTTGCGTGGGAATGCCATGGGCGGACGCTACCGTCGCCCAGTGGGCGGGGCAACTCGATCAGCGAAGATGCACGAGGTCGTCCGACGTCACGGTCCGGCGCGATCCGTCCGCGGTGTTCCAGGATCAGGCCTCCGTGGGCATCGAGCCCCATCGCGGTGCCCTCGATGCGAGCGCCGGCAGCGTCGACCGCCGCCACCCGCCGTCCCAGCGTCGCCGACCGTCGCGTCCATCGCGCGATCACGTCGTCGGCGAACCCGGCCGCTTCCGGCCGGTAGCCGTCGGCGAACGCCGCGAGGAAGGCGCCCAGCAGATCCGTCGCGTCCACGTCGGCGCCGACCCCGGCAGCGCCGTCGAGCCCCTCGGGCGCCAGGAGGTTGATCCCCGAGCCGATCACCACCGAGGCGAGTCGGTCGCCTTCGACCAGGCTCTCGGCGAGGATCCCACCCACCTTGTCGTCGCCGGCCATGAGGTCGTTGGGCCACTTGCACCGCACCGTGAGAGCTCCGACGCCCTCGATCGCTTCGGCCCACGCGGCGCCGGCGAGCAGGGACAGCAGTCCGGCGTCGACGGGCTCGAGCGCGGGACGCAGCACCACCGAGACCATGAGGGCGCCCCCGGGCCGATCCGTCCAGGTGCGATCGCGACGGCCACGCCCCGCCGTCTGGTGACCGGCTCCCACCAGGGTCCATTCCGGGGCACCCTCGCGGGCCATGATCGCCGCCGTCGCGTTGGTGGAGCCGGTAACCTCATCCCAACGCACGGGGGCGGCCAGTCCTGCCGTTCGCGCCGCCCGTTCGAGATCGACCGAACCCATGAGCGTTTGACTCCCTCCCGGAGTCCGGAGAGTATCGCGGGCCAGTGAGGGGCGGCGGAAGCGCAGGCATCCGATGACAGCAGGACGATGACAACGGGCCAATGACAACGGGGAAACCGAAGGTCCTGATCGCCAACCGTGGCGAGATCGCCGTGCGGATCATCCGCACCTGCCGTGAGCTGGGCATCCCGAGCGTCGCCGTCTACTCCGACGTGGACCGCGACGCCCTGCACGTGGAGATGGCCGACCAGGCGTTCCGGATCGGTCCCGCGCAGGCCTCGCAGTCCTACCTGTCGATCGAGGCCATCCTGGACGCCGCCCGGCAGGCGAAGGCCACGATGGTCCACCCCGGGTACGGCTTCCTGTCCGAGCGCGCACGGTTCGCCCAGGACGTCACCGATGCCGGCCTCACGTTCGTCGGGCCATCGGCGGGCGCGATCGAGACGATGGGCGACAAGGCGGCCGCACGCCGCGCCGCCGACGCGGCAGGGATGCCGATCGTCCCCGGCACCCCCGAACCGGTCGACCTGCGGAGCGCCAAGCGGCAGGCCGAACGCATCGGGTTCCCGCTCCTGGTGAAGGCGGCCTTCGGCGGCGGCGGGAAGGGGATGCACGTCGTCCGGGACGCCGCGCATCTCGAGGAAGCGTTGAAGCGCGCCGCCCGCGAGGCGCAGAGCTACTTCGGGCGCCCCGAGGTGTTCCTGGAGCGCTACGTCGACCGCGCTCACCATGTCGAAGCGCAGATCATCGGGGACACCCACGGCAACCTGGTGTTCCTGGGCGAGCGCGACTGCTCGGTCCAGCGGCGACACCAGAAGCTGATCGAAGAGACCCCGTCCTCCGTCATCGACGAGGCCACCCGCACCCGGCTGGCCGAAGCGTCGATCGCCTTGGCGCGCGAGGCCGGCTACGTCAACGCCGGCACGGTCGAGTGCATCGTCGACGAAGACGGCGACTTCTACTTCCTGGAGATGAACACCCGTCTGCAGGTGGAGCACACGGTGACCGAGATGGTGACCGGCCTCGACATCGTCGCGCTCCAGCTCGAGGTCGCGATGGGCGGCACGCTCGACATCGAGCCCCACGCCCAGGGCCACGCGATCCAGTGTCGGATCAACGCCGAGGATCCCGGCCGCAACTTCCTGCCGGGCCCCGGCCGGATCACCCGCTACCGGGAGCCCGCAGGGCCGTTCGTTCGGGTGGACTCGGGCGTGGGTGAAGGCCGCGAGGTCCCCGGTGACTACGATTCCATGTTCGCCAAGCTGATCGTGTCCGCCCCCGATCGCGAGTCGGCGAGGCGCCGGATGCTGCGGGCCCTCGACGAGTTCGTCGTCGAAGGGGTGCCCACCACGATCCCGGTGCAGCGTTGGATCCTGGATTCCAAGGAGTTCCGGTCGGCCACCCACACCACCACGTGGCTCGAGCGCGCGTTGGCCGACGCCGATCTGCCCGCCCAGGTCGAACTCCAACCCGCTGCGCCGGCGCCGCACGAGGGCCGGCCCGCCGACATCCTGGTCGAGGTCGACGGTCGCCGCGTGCCGGTACGCATCTTCGACGAACGACGCGATGTCGCTCCCAAAGCGCCGGAAGCCCATGAGGCTCACGAAGGGGGTCACATCCACGGCGAGATCCGCGCGCCGATGCAGGGCACGATCGTGAAGGTCCTCGTCGAGAAGGGCCAGGAGATCCGCGCGGGCGAGGTCGTCTGCATCCTCGAGGCCATGAAGATGGAGAACCACATCCCGTCGATGCGCGACGGCGAGGTGAGCGACCTGCCGATCCGGGCGGGTCAGGTGGTGCAGACCGGTCAGACCCTCGCGGTCATCGACTGATCGGGTCCGGGGTTCGGTTCCCCCTCGTTCTCGAACCCCGGCGGCTCCTCCGGCAGGAAGAGCGAGAACACCGACCCGTGGTCGTCGGAACGAGCGAGCCAGAGCCGGCCGCCCAGGGTCTCGGCCATCTTCACGCAGATGTACAGACCCAACCCCGTGCCACCCACCCTGCGCGTGGCCGATCCGTCGACCTGGTAGAAGCGCTCGAAGATCCGTTCACGATGCTCCTCCGGGATCCCCTGGCCCTGGTCGGTGACGGACACGATGATCCCTCCGACGGCGGGGTCGGCGGCGATCGCCACGTGCGTGTCGGGCGGCGTGTACTTCAAGGCGTTCTCGACGAGGTTCGACAGGATCTGGTGCACCTTGCCCTCATCGGATCGGATCCGGGGCAGGTTCGGATCGATCCGGACGTCGAACACATGGCCCCCGGCTCCCATCCGCAGTTCGTCCACGACGTTGGTGGTGAGGCGATCGATCGAGATCGGCGTGACGGCGAGCGGTTCCACGTGGGTCTCGAGACGACCCACGACGAGGAGTTGTTCGATCAGGCGGCGAAGCCGGTCGCCCTGCCGGTCGGCCGCTTCCAGGAACGCTTCCCGCTGATCGGGGGGCAGGTCCGAGGACAGCTGCCGCAACGTCTTGATGTAGCCCTGGATCGACGTGAGGGGCGTGCGCAGCTCGTGGGAGACCATGGCCACGAAATCGTCCTTCATGCGGTTGAGCTCCTGCTCCTGCTCCAGCGAGCGCTGGAGTTCCTGGGCGAGTCGCGCGTTCTCCAAGGCGAGACGCGTGCCCCACCACAACGCCACCGCCGGCGCCGCCGCCAGCGGGATCAACCACAGGCTCTCGTCCACGGCGGCGACCACGACGGGCGCCAGCGCGAGCAGTGGCAGGGTCGCCTGCGCCTGGAAGACGAGGTCCTTCGCGATGTAGGGACCCATGACCACGCCGCTCGACATCGCCACGGCGACATCGGTGATGATCGTGTTCAGCAGGAAGAACGTGATCGCGGAGGCGAGGAACGGCAGGATGCTGCCCGAGTTCAGCGTCATCCCGCCGCCGAGTCCGTGGTAGACGGCCCCCGCGGCCCCGAGCGACAGCGCGAACTGTCCCGCGTTGAACGCCACCTTCCACAGGCTCTTGTGCAGGAGGATGTCGGCGATCATCGAGGCGACCACCTGGGCGACGACGGCCGCGGGTGTCCCGAAGCCGATCATCAATGCGAACGCGAACGTCGTGGATGCGGTGAGCTCGTCCACCTCGTCCCCGCGTGGGACCGAGATCGGGAAGACCTCGCCCACCAACAGCAGGAGCGCCAGGAGCCCGAATGCGCGCTCGCTCGCCGCGGCTTCGAGCGACGGCTGCGCGGCGAACCAGACCAGCAGCGAACAGCCCGCGACGGTGACGAGCGCAACGTACGTGTCGAATGAACGGCCTCGAACGGTCATCTAGGTTCCGTTCTGTCTTCGGCCCGTCCCGGGCCTGACCGAAGGGCTGGCGCAGCTTCCCTGCGGGGGAACGCGTTCCTCAGGTCAGGAGGGGTCGCGATGACGATCGAGGAACCCGGACACCGCGGCCAGGTACGCGTCCTGCTCCTCCACGAACGCCATGTGACCGCTGCGCTCGAAGACGACGAGTTCGGACCGCGGCACCGAGGCGGCGATCGCCTCGGCCGCCTCGGGCACGCACGTCCGGTCATGCCGTCCGGCGAGCACGAGCATCGGGGAGGCCACCTCGTCCAGGCGATCCTCCAGTTCGATGTCGCCGGCGTCGGTGGTGGCGAAGTGGCGGAGCACGTCGGGGGCGTAGACGGTGCCCGACGTGCGCGCTCAGGTAGTCGTCGATGCGCGGGTCCACCGGGTCGGCGAAATGGAAGGGGAACTGATCCACCATCAGCGAGGCGAACTCCTCCGGTGTGTGGACCTCGGGTTCCCTCGCCCAGGAGTCGGCCACCTGTCGCCGGAGCGACACCGGTTCGAACGACAGCAGGTTGGGCTCCACCGCTTCGAGCCATCGCATGGAAGCCACGCCGGACGAGACGATGGTCTGCGCCGCCATCCCCTGGTAGTCCACCGCGTTCTGCAACGCGACGAAGGCGCCGAAGGAATGGCCGAGGACGGCGTAGCGGTCCAGCCGGAGCGCGCGAGCGAGCATGATCACGTCCTGGGCGTGCCGTTCCAAGGTCCAGGAACGCACGGGAGGCACCTCCGAGCGGCCGCAGGCGCGGAGGTCGACGAGCAGCAGCCGGTAGCCACGCTCGGTCAGCGGATCGAGGTAGTCGGCGAACTCGTGATGGTCGAGGCCGGGTCCGCCGTGCAGCACGATCACCGGGTAGCCCTCGCCGCGGTCGACCACCCACAACGCGGTGTCGTCGATGCGGACCAGACCGCCCTCATCGGTCACGGAGGCGAGCCCCACCCCTCACGGCCCACGATGCGGAACCCGGAGTCCTTGATCTTGTACCGCCGGTTCACGTTGATCAGCAGCGGTGTGAGCGTCTCGGTGATGCGGGCCATCGACAGCGCGCCGCAGTCGATCCACCGGAGGTCGGGGATGTCGTCGATCAGACCACCGATCACCGTCTTGGCGTCGTCGTCGTCGCCGCACACCAGCACGTCGGAATCCAGGGGATGTTCGAGGTCGGCGAGCGCGTGCGCGGCGATCGTGTGGAACGCCGCGACCACGCGCGGACCCTCGCCCAGCAGCGCGGAGGCCTGCTCGGCCGCCGATCCGTGCCACGGGCGCACGACCTGCCAGGCGCGGCCACCCACCGCGGTGGCGAGCGGGCTGGTCGCGTCCATCACGATCGCGCCCGGCCGAACGCTCCCGGCGATCGATCGGTAGATGTCTGCCTGCCCGGCGAACGGGACGGTGACCATCAGCACGTCGACGGAGGCGGCGGCGTCCTCGTTCGTGGTGCCGGTGACCTGGGCGGTGTCGGCCAGCGTCTCGACCGCTCGCCGGGCGGCGTCGGCGCCTCGCTGGGCGTCCCGCGAGCCGATCGTGACGCGGTGACCGGCGCTCGCCAAGCGGAGCGACAGGCCGAACCCTTCGGCTCCCGTGCCTCCGATGACCGCGACGTCCATGAGGGCGAAGCCTACCCCAGGCGTGGAGCGGGGCCGGCGGCGAAGCCGCCGGCCCCGTGGCCGCAACCGAGCTCGATCAGTTACGACGCGAGCTGACCGTCCTGCCCGATCACGATGAAGCGCCAGTTCGAGGCGTTCGTGCCCACCGCCAGGATCTGGTAGGCGACGCCGGACTCGAGCATGGCGACGTCGGGACCGATCACCGGGGCGTAGCTGCCCTCGGCCGACACCCAGTACGAGTACACGGCGTCGTTCACCTCGACGGGACCAGCTTCCTCGCCCTTCGACGAGACCGGCCACGAGCGGGCCGGCGCCGCCGTTGACCCAGACGTCCACGGTGGGCGCCTTCGCCGTGTGGCGAACGGTCACCGACGCCTTGTTCAGGGTGCTGAGGCCGGTGTCGTTCACGAAGATGCTCAGGCCGGGGGCGCCGCCGATCAGCCGGGCCACCGCCGTCGCGTTCAGCCCGTTGACCACGTCGACCTTCTGCGAGATCGCCACGGCTCCCGTGCACGTGCCCGGGGCTGCGAGGCGAACCTTCACGGTGTACGTGCCTGCCGCTACCCCTTCGAGCGCGAACGCGTTGCCGTACTTGAAGTTCGAGCGCGCTTCGGCGCCGTCGACGCAGACGTCGACCTTGACCCCCGGGATGCCGTGGGCCACCCAGATCGTGCCGCCGGCCGGACCAGCGCCCGCCGTCGCGATGCCGGAGGTTGCCCCCAGCATGAGCGCCCCGGTCAGGAACGCGGTGAGGAGTTTCCTCATCGATATCACCCTCCCTTTCGAACCAGCCGCGGACCGTCCCCGGCTGTCGGGCGCGGTTCGAGGGCTGGAACCGGTCGGATCACGGCGCCGGGTTCCTGCATAGGTTCCCGTCCGAAGGAGGGCGGCCGCCGGTAGCCTCCGCCAGATGGATGCCGTCACGAGCCTGATCGAGCTGGGCGTGGGCCTCGGCTGCCTCGCGATCGCCTGGACGATGCGGGGCCGGGGACGTTCGTACGCGATCGTGGCGGTGGTGCTGGCCGCGGCAGGAGCGGTCGCGGTCGTCCACGCGATCTGGGCGCTCGCGATCGGGTGAGCCGGTTCGGGCGGCAGTAGTCCGCGCCAGACTAGTAGGAGGGGCGGTACTCGCCGAACACGCCGCGGAGCGCGTCCGAGACCTCGCCCAGCGTGGCCCGGACCCGCAGCGCCTCCTTCATCGCCGGCAGCAGGTTGCCGGTGCCGTCGGCCGTCTCCACGACCGAGGCAAGCGCCGCATCCACCGCCGCCTGGTCCCGCGAGGCTCGCAGCTCCCCCACCCGGGCGATCTGCCGCGCGGTCTCCTCTTCGGCGATCCGCTGCAGCTCGAGCGGCCGTTCACCGGCATCGACGAACCGATTCACGCCCACCACCACGCGGCGGCCCGATTCGATCCCCTGCTGGATCCGGAACGCGGCGTCGTGGATCTCGTCCTGGTAGTAGCCCGCCTCGATCGCACGCACGGCGCCTCCCATGCCGTCGACCTTCTCGATCATCGCGGTGGCGAGCCGCTCGAGTTCATCGGTGAGCGATTCCACGAAGTAGGAGCCGGCGAGCGGATCCACCGTCTCCGTCACGCCGGTCTCGTAGCCGATCACCTGCTGGGTGCGCAGCGCGATCCTGGCGCTGTGCTCGGTGGGCAGCGCCAGCGCTTCGTCGAAGGCGTTCGTGTGGAGCGACTGCGTGCCGCCCAGCACCGCGGCCAACGCCTCCAGCGCCGTCCGCACGATGTTGTTCTGCGGCTGCTGCGCCGTCAGGGTCGCTCCACCCGTCTGCGTGTGGAACCGCAAGGCCCAGCTCTTCGGGTCTCGCGCCCCGAACCGCTCACGCATGATCTTGGCCCACAGGCGCCGAGCCGCACGGAACTTCGCCACCTCCTCGAAGAAGTTCATGTGGCAGGCGAAGAAGAACGAGAGCCGCGGCGCGAAATCGTCCACGGCGAGCCCGGCGTCGAGCGCCGCCTGCACGTAGGCGATGCCGTCGGCCAGGGTGAAGGCGATCTCCTGGGCCGCGGTCGAGCCGGCCTCCCGCATGTGATAGCCGCTGATCGAGATCGTGTTCCACTTCGGCACGCGCTCGCCGCAGTAGGCGAACAGGTCGGTGATCAGGCGCATCGACGGTTCGGGCGGGTAGATGTAGGTCCCCCGCGCGGCGTACTCCTTGAGGATGTCGTTCTGCACGGTGCCGCTGATCGCCGAGGACGCCACGCCCTGTTCCTCGGCCACCAATTCGTAGAGCAGCAGCAGGATCGGGGCGGTGGCGTTGATCGTCATCGACGTCGAGACCCGATCGAGCGGGATGCCGTGGAGCAGCCGGCGCATGTCCTCCACCGAGTCGATCGCCACCCCGGTCTTGCCCACCTCGCCCTCGGCGCGCGGATGGTCGGAGTCCAACCCCATCTGCGTCGGCAGGTCGAACGCCACGCTGAGCCCGGTCTGGCCCTGATCGAGCAGGAACCGGAAGCGCGTGTTCGTCTCGTCGGCCGTGGCCATGCCGGCGTACTGGCGCATCGTCCACAGCCGACCCCGGTACATGGACGGATACGGCCCTCGAGTGAAGGGGTAGGAGCCGGGGCTCCCCAGGTCGCGTTCGGGATCGAATCCGTCCGCCTCCAGATCGGAGGCCTCGTACAGCGGGCGCACCTCGATGCCGGAGTCGGTGCGGCGCTCGTCGGGGCGGTCGGGTTCGCTCATCGGCCCCAGCGTACCGGCCGCGTGCCCGTCGAAGAGCCCTCAGTCCCCTTCGAGCAGGATGCCGGCCTCGGCGAGCTCGCGCTTGGCGGCTTCGAGCGCATCGGGATTGGGCGCGCGCACGTGGTGGATGTGCACCCCAGCGGTGAGCGCCGACAGCGGTTGGGACCCTTCGCTCTCGAGGATCTCCATGTACCGGTCGATGTCGGACCGTGACTCGATGAACAGGTTCGCCTGCACCTCGCCGTAGAGCGGGTGCTCCACCACGACGTCCAAGATGGCGATCCCGCGGTCGACCAGGATCTCGGTCTCGCGGCGCGAGGTTGCGCGGTCGTGCTTGCACGCGATCGTGGACAGCGGGCGCCCGTCCGCGTGGTCGCCGAACACGTACCCACGAGGGCTGCCGAGGATGGGTTCGCCCATGGCCCGCAGGATGGCGACGTCGTTGACCACGGCCTGCCGGCTCACCCCGAGCGCTCCGGACAGGTCCGTGCCCGTCACGGGCGCGTCCGCGTCGCGCAGGATCGCGACGAGGCTCGAGCGGCGTTGCTCCGAAGGGGTCTGGGCCACCACGGACCAAGTGTACGAAGGAGCCCCGAACGCGCACACACGCGCGACCCGTTACGGTGGAACGATGGACATCGTCGACCCACGCATCGAGGCCTACACCGCGTCGCTCCACGCCCGCTACGACGAACCGGTCGTGCTGGAGATGGAGGCGGAAGCCCGCGCCTCGGGGTTCCCGATCGTCGGGCGCAACGTCGGCGTCACGCTGTGGACGCTCGCCGCCGCGATCGGCGCCCGCCGTGTGTTCGAGCTGGGGTCGGGGTTCGGCTATTCGGCCTTGTGGTTCGCGAAGGCGACCGGTCCGGCCGGGGAGATCCATCTCACCGACGGCGACCCGGAGAACGAGCGCAAGGCCTCGGACTCCCTGCAACGCGCCGGGGTGTGGGACGTCATGCACTACCACGTGGGCGACGCGCTGACGTCGTTCGCGCAGGTCGAGGGCGAGTTCGACATCGTGTACGACGACATCGACAAGGACGGCTATCCCGATGCCTGGCGAGCCGCCCGCGACCGTGTCCGTATCGGCGGGCTCTACATCTGCGACAACACGCTCTGGTACGGCCGGGTGCCTCCCGACGGTGAGCCGCCCGACGGCGTCACCGAGGCGATCCGCGAGCACAACGCGATGGTCGCGGCCGACGAGCGCTACGTCACGACGATCCTGCCGATCCGCGACGGCGTGCTGGTGGCCACCAGGGTCACGTGACCTTCGGGCCTGCGGATGCCGGAACGGTTACACTCCGCGCCGTCCGATGGACGGTTCGGTTGACGGCTTCGCCGGACCGCGAGCTACGCTGAAGGCGATAACCGTGGCGACCCGAACCGACAAGAAGAAGAACGACGACTTCGGCACCGTGTACCGCGGCCACGAGGGCCAGTGGTCCTGGCTCTTCCACCGGGTCACGGGCGTCGCGATCATCCTGTTCCTGTTCGCCCACATCGTCGACACCGCCGTGATCGGCTGGGGGCCCGAGGCCTACAACAAGGTCACCGCCGCCTACAAGAACCCGCTGGTGCACCTGCTGGAACTCGGGCTGGTGACCGCGGTGATCTACCACTCGCTCAACGGCCTGAAGATCACGCTGATCGACTTCTTCCCGTCCCTGGCCGGCCACATCAAGGCGCTCGGTCGCACCACCGTGCTGCTGTTCGTGCTCTGCATGATCCCGGTGGTCGCGATCATGGGCAAGCAGACCCTGGACCTGTTGTAGGAGCCCGATGGCCACCACGATCGATCGTTCGCAGCCGTCCGCCGGAGCCCCCGAGCCCCAGCGCGACATGCGTGGTGGGCGCGAACGTCCGATCGGCGGGTTCGAGCTCTGGGCCTGGCTCTTCATGCGGATCAGCGGCCTGGTGCTGCTGGTCCTGGCCGTGGGCCACACGCTGATCATGCACCTGCCCAGCGGCGGGGTGGACCGGGTGGACTTCGGGTTCGTCGCGGCCCGATGGGAACAGCCCGTTCTGGCGCACCTGGGACTGGATGATGCTCACGCTGGCCCTGATCCACGGCATCAACGGCCTGCGCAACATCACGTTGGACTACGTGCGCAAGCCCGGCATGCGGTTCGCGCTCAACATGGCCTACTACGTGCTGGGATTCACGCTGTTGATCCTGGGCACGGTCATCGTCGTGACGTTCGACCCCACGAAGTGGGGACCGGTCGCCTGATGGTCACCACGCACACCTACGACGCGCTGGTCGTGGGCGCCGGCGGCGCCGGGATGCGCGCCGCGATCGAACTCAGCGACAAGGTCCGCACCGCCGTCGTCTCCAAGCTCTACCCCACCCGCTCGCACACCGGTGCCGCGCAGGGCGGGGTGTGCGCCGCCCTGGGCAACGTCGAGGAGGACAGCCCCGAGTGGCACGCGTTCGACACCGTCAAGGGCGGCGACTACCTCACCGATCAGCCCGCCGCGCAACTGATGACCGAAGAGGCCGTCGAGGCGATCTACCAACTCGAACGCTGGGGACTGCCGTTCAACCGCACACCGGAAGGCAGGATCGACCAGCGGCGGTTCGGCGGGCACACCGCGAACCACGGTGAGCGGCCCGTGAAGCGCGCATGCTATGCCGCCGACCGCACCGGCCACATGATCCTGCAGACGCTCTATCAGCAGTGCGTGAAACGCGACGTTCGCTTCTTCAACGAGTTCTACTGCCTCGACCTGCTGCGGGACGCCGACGGCGCCACCGCCGGGATCGTGGCGTACGAGCTCGCCACGGGCGAGCTCCACGTGTTCCGGGCCAAGAGCGTCGTGATGGCCACCGGCGGCTACGGGCGCATGTTCCGCGTCACCTCGAACGCCCATGCCCTGACCGGCGACGGTCCCGCGGTGGCGTGGCGGCGCGGCGTGCCGCTCGAGGACATGGAGATGTTCCAGTTCCATCCGACCGGTCTCGCCAAGCTCGGGGTGCTCTTGTCCGAGGCGGCGCGCGGCGAAGGCGGCATCGTGCTCAACAAGGACGGCGAGCGGTTCATGGAGCGCTACGCCCCCACGATCAAGGACCTCGCTCCTCGCGACATGGTGAGCCGCGCGATCTACCAGGAGATCAAGGAAGGTCGCGGCGCCGGCCCCAACAACGACTGGGCCTACCTCGACATCACGCACCTCGATCCCAAGGTGATCGAGGAGAAGCTGCCCGACATCACCGAGTTCGCGCGCATCTACCTGAAGGTGGAGCCCACGAAGGAACCGGTGCCGATCCAGCCCACCGCGCACTACGCGATGGGCGGCATCCCGACCGACCTCGACGGCCGCGTCGTGGTCGGCCCCGACGAGGTGCCGATCCCCGGCCTGTACGCCGCCGGCGAATGCGCCTGTGTCAGCGTGCACGGCGCGAACCGGCTGGGCACCAACTCGCTGCTCGACCTCGTGGTGTTCGGTCGCCGCGCCGGCGTCGACGCCGCGCGCTACGCCAAGGAGGCCGAGCTGGTCGACGTGCCCGAGCGTCCGGTCGCCGACACGCTCACCGTGCTGAACGGCTTCCTGGAGCGCGAGACCGGCGACAACGCCGCCGACATCCGCAAGGAGCTCCAGGACAACATGTTCGACCTGGCCTTCGTGGTCCGCAGCGAGGAGGGCCTGGCGAAGATGCAGGAGATCCTGGCTGGGCTGCGCGAACGCTACGGCCATGTCGCGATCACGGACAAAGGCAGCGTGTACAACACGGAGCTGATGGAGACGGTGGAACTCGGCTACCTGCTCGACTGCGCCGAAGCCTTGGTGGTCAGCGCCCGCGCTCGGACGGAGAGCCGCGGCGCCCACTACCGGGAGGACCACCCTCTGCGCGACGACGCCAACTGGCTCAAGCACACGCTGGCCTACCGCAACGACGACGGTTCGATCCGTCTGGACTTCAAGCCGGTGAAGATGGGTCCCTACGTCCCCATGGAGAGGAAGTACTGATGGCCAGCTCGGCCGAAGTGCTGCAAGGATCGGACGCCCGCGAGGTCCGCGCTCGGAACGATGACCACGCGAAGGTGGCCATCACCGTGAAGATCCGCCGGTTCAACCCGGAGATCTCGCAGGATTCGTGGTGGGACGAGTTCGAGCTGCAGGCCGACCCGCTGGAGCGGCTGGTGGAGGTGCTGCACACCATCAAGTGGCACCACGACGGCACCCTGACGTTCCGCCGGTCGTGCGCGCACGGGATCTGCGGATCGGACGCCATGCTGATCAACGGTCGCAACGCCCTCGCGTGCAAGGTGCTGGTGGCCGACGTCGGCGCCAAGGTCACGATCGAACCGATCCGCGGGCTCCCGGTCCTCAAGGACCTCATCGTCGACATGGAGCCGTTCTTCGACGGCTACAAGACGGTGCTGCCGTTCCTGATCAACGACTCCGGTGAGCCCGAGAAGGAACGCCTGCAATCGGCCGAGGAGCGCGAACGGTTCGACGACACCACCAAGTGCATCCTGTGCGCGGCGTGCACCACGTCGTGTCCGATCTTCTGGGGCGACGAGGGCTACATCGGGCCCGCTGCCATCGTGAACGCGCACCGGTTCATCTTCGACTCGCGTGACGAGGCCGGCCGCGAGCGGCTGAAGATCCTGAGCGAGAAGACCGGCGTGTTCCGGTGCCGGACCACGTTCAACTGCACCGATGCCTGCCCGCGAGGCATCCAGGTGACGAAGGCGATCCAGGAAGTGAAGCGCTCGATCCTGTTCGATCGGTTCTAGCGGAACCGCCTCAGACCGTCACCGACACCGTCGTCGCGGGGGACCATCCACCCGTGGCTCCACCCAGGTTCACGATGCGTGCCCGATACCGGAACTCGCCGACGCGCTTCGGTGTGCTCTCGACGCTCGCCGTGCCCACGCCGGTCTTGAACGTGACCCAGGCCTTGTCGTCGCGGCGGCGCTGCACGTCGAACGTGTAGCCCTTGAACGTGGAGGAGGACGACATCGTGATCGTCACCGGCTCTCCCAGGGTGAGCGTGGCCGAGGAGGCCGTGACCGGGATGCGGACGATCCCCGTCATGATCGGGTGGTTGTTGCAGTGGTAGGTGAACCTTCCCGCAGCCCACAGCGTGACGGCGTTGCTGAACGTCGACGACGCCACCTGGCCCGTGTTCCAGAACTTCAAGGGTCCGTCCTGCGTGGACGTGTGGTTGACCGTGCCGGCGTTGAACCAGGTGAGCTGTGCCCCTTGCGTCAGCAGCTCGTTCCTCGGGTTGAAGCGGAAGTCCTCCATCTGCACGCTCACGGAGGCGTGCGCCGGCAACGCGGTCGCCAGGAGCCCCGCGACCATCAACATCACCAAGCGTCGTCGCATCGTTCCTCCCCAAGCACGAGAACCGGAACGGCACCGTACCCCAACGACGCCCAACCCGCGAGGGGGCCAGCCGGCGTTCGGTACAGTGCCGACTCGATGGCACACCGAGTGACGATCATCCCCGGCGACGGCATCGGCCCCGAGGTCTCGGCGGCCGCCAGGCTCGTCCTGGACGCCGCCGACGTCGGCATCACGTGGATCGAACGCCAGGCCGGCACCGCGGCCCTCGCCGAGTACGGCGACCTCATGCCCGCAGAGACGCTCGATGCGATCCGGTCCAGCCGCGTCGCGATCAAGGGTCCGATCACCACGCCGGTGGGGAGCGGCTTCCGCAGCGTGAACGTCGCCCTGCGGCAGGGGCTCGATCTGTTCAGCGCCGTGCGACCCGCCCGAGCACTCCCCGGGGTGCCGATCCGCCACCCCAGCGTCGACCTCGTCGTCGTGCGCGAGAACACCGAGGACCTCTACGCCGGGATCGAGTACGAGGAGGGCACGCCGGAAGCCCTCGCCCTGATCCAGGAGTTGCAGGCGCTCAGCGGCACCCACGTGCGCGACGACGCGGGCATCACGGTCAAGCCCATCAGCGTCAGCGGGACGCAGCGCATCGTGCGGTTCGCGTTCGAGTACGCGCGCGCGCACGGTCGCAAGAAGGTCACGGTGGGACACAAGGCCAACGTGATGCGCTTCTCCGACGGGTTGTTCCTGCAGACCGCCCAGATCGAAGCGGGCAACTTCAGCGACATCGAGTGGGAGGAGATCCAGATCGACCACCTCACCAGCCGGCTGGCGCGTGATCCCAGCGCCTTCGACGTGCTGCTCCTGCCCAACCTCTACGGCGACATCGTGTCCGACCTGTGCGCAGGGCTGGTCGGTGGGCTCGGCTTGATCCCCGGCGCCAACATCGGGTGGGAGTACGCCGTGTTCGAGGCCGTGCACGGCAGCGCGCCCGACATCGCCGGTCAGGGCCTCGCGAACCCCATCGCCATGATCCTGTCAGGGGCGATGCTGCTCCGCCACATCGGCGAGCAGGCCGCCGCCGAGAACGTGGAGTGGGCGGTCGACGAGGTGCTCCGCCAAGGACTCGTCCGCACCCCCGACCTCGGGGGCTCGTCGAGCACGATGGAGGTCGGCGAGGCGATCGCGTCCGCCACGAGCCATTGGGAGCACGGCCCCAGCTGACGGTACGGCTGCTTGGAACCGGGTTCGAGGGGTGCCACACTCGCCGACATGTCCGAGCCCGACCTCGATGCCTCCTCGGCCCCCTCTCCACGTCTCCGCGCGGCAGGGTTCCTGTGTGCGGCGCTCGGCGCGCTGCTCGCCGGCGGCGCCACGATGCTCACGTGGATCCAGCCGTCCATCAAGGATCTGCCGCCCGAACTCACCCCCACCTACCTAGGGGTCGATCTGCCCGACGGCCTCGTCGTGCTGGGCTTGGCCGTCGTGATCGTGATCGCGGTGCTCGTGTCGCGGGCCGGCAGCACGGCGCGCGGCCGCCGAGGCCCTGCGGTCGTGGTGATCGTCGCCTCCTTCATCGTGATCGGCGTGTCGGGTGCCGCGGTCGTGACCGCGGCGAGTCGGTTCGAACCCACCGTGGTCGATGACGCTCTGGCCATCCTGGCTCCCGATGGCGCCACGCCCCAGCAACGCGCCGACGTCGAGGCGCTGGTCGAGGTGCAGGTGGGCGCCGGACCCTGGTTGGCGCTGGCGGGCGGGGTCCTGGCGCTGGCGGGCGGCATCATGACGCTCGCCTGGGCGAGCGCCGCCAGTCCGGCTTCGGATCCGGAGCTGGAGCCCGACGGTTCGACGGACTGATCGCTACAGCTTCGCGAGGTCCGCGCACTTGGCGCGGATGCCCTCGGCCGCTCCGCGGAGCTGCGTCAGCTCGTCCTCGTTGAGATCCAGCTCCACGATCGCTTCCACGCCCGAGCGCCCCAGGGTGGCGGGCACGCCGACGTAGACGTCCTCGATCCCGTACTGACCGGTCGCCCATGCGCAGACAGGGAGCGTGGTGTGCGCATCCCGAACGATGGCCTCGACCATGGCCACGACCGAAGCGCTGGGTGCGTAGTAGGCGGATCCGGTCTTGAGCAGCCCCACGATCTCGGCGCCCCCGTCCCGGGTTCGCTGGAAGAGTTGCTGCAGGGTCGCCTCGTCGACGAGGTCGGGCAGAGGTTTGCCGTCGACGGTGGCCTGGCGCGGCAGGGCGATCATCGCGTCGCCGTGCGAGCCCAGCGTCATCGCCTCGACCTTCGTCGGGGACACCCCCGTGAGCTCGGCGATGAAGAACCGCAGGCGTGCCGAGTCGAGCACGCCGGCCATCCCCATGACCCGCTCCTTCGGGAAGCCGGAGGCCTCGGCGGCCAGGAAGGTCATCTCATCGAGCGGGTTCGACACCACGATGATGATCGCGTCGGGCGAGCCGGGCACGACCTGGGAGATCACCGAGTTCATGATGGCGGCGTTCTTGCCGAGCAGATCCATGCGGCTCATGCCGGGCTGGCGCGGGAACCCGGCGGTGATCACGACGAGGTCGCTCCCGGCGGTGTCGGCGTAGTCGTTCGTGCCGACGATCGAGGGCTCGTAGCCCTCGACCGGAGCGGCTTCCTTGAGGTCGAGCGCGAGCCCTTGCGGCTTGTCTTCGACGATGTCGATCAGGACGACGTCCCCGAGGCCCTTCTCCAGGATGCGCATGGCGGTCGTCTGCCCGACGAACCCGCACCCCACGACGGTGATCTTCATGACGGTGAACTCCTTCACGGTTGATCGGCACAGTCGGCACCGTTGATCGACTCGAACGCCCTCAGGCTATCGAACGCGTGACGGGACCGACGGTCTCGCACGTACCATCAACGGCGTGGATCAGCCGAAGCTCGAGGTGCGCGCCCCGCTGAGCACCGAACGCCTGCTCTTGCGACCGTTCGTCCCGGGGGACTTCGACGCGGTGTTCGCGATGCAGTCGGACCCCGACGTGACGCGGTGGCTGTACTGGGGCCCGCGGAACGAAGAGGAGGTCCGGGCATCGCTCGACCTGAAGATCGCGGCAACCGCCATCGTCGCCGAGGATGACCCACTGTCCCTGGCCGCGGTTCGCAAGGACACCGGCGCCCTCGTCGGCGACTTCGTGCTGGGGTGGGCCAGTGAGCAACACGGTACGGGTGAGATCGGGTTCATCGTGCATCCGGACCATCAGGGCCACGGCTACGCGACGGAGGCGGGCGAGGTGTTGCTGCGCCTGGCCTTCGACGAACTCGGACTGCACCGCGTGATCGGCCGGACCGAGGCGCGCAACGGGGGTTCGGCCCGCGTGCTGGAGAAGCTGGGGATGCGGCAGGAAGCGCACCTGGTCGAGAACGAATGGGTCAGGGGCGAATGGCAGAGCGAACTCGTCTACGCGATCCTGGACCGCGAATGGCGAGCCCGCCGAGTGAGCGCAGCACGCCTCGGCGTCAGCGGCGTGATCCGCGACCCATCACGGCGTAGGTCGAGCGCTCCGAGCGAACCCGAGGAGCACGATCAACAACACCCACATCACCTTGGTCCGAGTCCATCGGCTGGCGACCGCATCGATCAGCATCCAGAGCCAGAACGCCGCCAATGACGATCGCGATCGACGGCGAACCCCGTCGGCAGTCGGCTCACGGCGAACCCACCGCCGTCCCGACATCACCAGTGCCGTCGTGACCGCGATGATCCCGAGGATGATCCCCCCGGTCACGAAGAGGATGGCCGTCGGCATGTCTGCTTCGGCGCACCTCCGCCGACCTGACCGATCGACCCAGGCCGATGCCTCCTGGGGGAGCTGGAAGTCCGGCGAACCCTCGGGCGCGGCTGCCCGTCGACCACCTCAGGGTCGAGCGGGGCGCCACAGTTCAGGCAGCGGATCGAGCTCGCGCGATCGATCGAGCGGCAAGCCCGGCATTTCGTCGTCTCCATCAGACAGATGGTCGACCTTCACGACGTTGCCCTTGACGCCACGACTCGACCGCTCAGAGCTGGGCGATCACGGCGTCGGCCATCTGGAACGTGCCTGCCGGCGCCCGATCGTCATCGGGCGCGCGCAGGTCCCCCGGCAGATGCGTGCCGTCGGCGAGCACGGCCGCGATGGCCGCCTCCAACCGGTCGCCCGCGTCGAGCTCCCCCACGTGGCGCAGCAGCATGGCGCCGCTCAGCATCACGCCCAGCGGGTTGGCCTGGTTGGTGCCCGCGAGGTCGGGCGCGGTGCCGTGCGTGGCTTCGAACAGCGCGAGCTCGACGCCATCGTCACCGCCGAAGTGTGCGCCCGGCGCCACGCCGACGCCGCCGATCAGACCGGCGCCCAGTTCGGCGGCCACGTCCCCGTACAGGTTGGGCATCACGAGGACGTCGAAGCGCTCGGGCGCCTGGATCAGCTGCATGCACAGCGCATCGATGATGCGGTCATCGAACGCGATGTCCGGGTAGTCCTGGGCCACGCTCCGAGCGACCTCCAGGAAGAGCCCGTCGGTGAACTTCATGATGTTGGCCTTGTGGCTCGCCGTGACCTTCGTGCGCCCCCGCCGCCGGGCTTCCTCGAAGGCGAACCGGACGATGCGCTCGCTGCCGAACCGGCTGATCGTCTTGATCGAGACGCCGCTGTCCTCGCGGATGCGCCGGCCCGTCGTGTCCTCCACGAACCGCATGAGTTCCTTCACCGCCACGGTTCCCATCTCGAACTCGAGGCCGGTATACATGCCCTCGGTGTTCTCGCGGACCACGATCAGGTCGACCTGGTCGTACACGCTGGGCACGCCCGGATAGAGCCGGCACGGGCGGACGTTCGCGTACAGATCGAGCGTCTTGCGGAGCTCCAGGTTCGTGCTCCGCAAGCCGCTGGTCACCGGCGTCTCGACGGGACCCTTCAACGCCACGCGGGTGGCCCGGATCGACTCGACGGTCTGCGCCGGCAGCGTCCGACCCGTTCGCGAGAACGCCCCGGCGCCCATCGGCTGACGTTCCCAGTCCACCGAGGTCCCGGTCGCCTCGATCACGCGCCGCGCCGCTTCGACGACCTCGGGTCCGATGCCGTCTCCGGGGATCAGCGTGATGCGATGGGTCAACGCCAGTACCTTCCTGCGGGTCAGCCAGCGATCTTTGGTCCGTAGACCGGTCGCGGACTATCCTGGCAGATACGTTCCCGGGTGCCCGGGGCGTTCCAACGCGCGAAGGATGTGGCCAAGTGACCGAAAAGGGGCTTCGAGAGGTCATCGCCGCTGAGACGGTGATCTCCGACATCGACGGCGAGCAGGGACGCCTCTGGTACGTCGGCTACGACATCGCCGACCTCGCAGAGCACTGCACGTTCGAAGAGGTCGTCTACCTGCTGCACAACCGCAAGTTGCCGAACCAGGACGAACTGGACGAGCTGAACGAGTTCCTGGTGGACAACCGCGAACTCAGTCCGTTCCTCACCGAGCTGCTGTCGACGCTGGCCCAGCAGGCCTCGCCCATGTCCATGCTGCGCACGTCGATCTCGGCGGCCTCGGCCTACGACCCCGACGGGTGGGATGACTCCCCCGAGGCCGAGTACCGCAAGGCGATGCGCCTGATCGCCAAGACCCCTGCGTTGATCGCGTACTACCACCGCCTCCGCACCGGGCAGGACCTGATCCCGCCCAACCCGAAGCTCCCCCACGCCGCGAACTTCCTGTGGATGCTGCTCGGCGACGAGCCCTCGCAGGAAGACGCCGAAGCGCTGGACACCACGTTCACCCTGTACGCCGACCACACGATGAACGCCTCGACGTTCACCGCACGCATCATCGCCTCCACGCTGTCCGACATGTTCAGCGCCATCACCGGCGCGATCGGCGCGCTCAAGGGCCCGCTGCACGGCGGCGCCAACGAGGAAGCCATGAAGGCGGCCGAGGAGGTCGGCTCGCCGGAGAACGCGGCGGCCTACGTCGCCGGCCGGCTGGAGCGGCACGAGAAGATCATGGGGTTCGGCCACGCCGTGTACCGGACGATGGACCCGCGGGCCACCGTGCTGAAGCGTCTCGCGCGCGAGTCGGGCGAGCGTCACGAGGACGTGGTCTGGTCGGAGATCTTCGAGGCGATGCAGGACACCGTGTACGAGCAGAAGCAGCTGTGGCCCAACGTCGACCTCTACGCCGCCGGCGTCTACCACGTGCTGGGCATCCCCACCGACCTGATGACGCCGATCTTCGCGCTGGCGCGCATGGCGGGTTGGACCGCGCACGTGCGCGAGCAGTACGCCGACAACAAGGTGATCCGCCCGGGGTCCACCTACGTGGGGCCGCGCGATCAGGTGTGGGTCCCGATCGACGACCGCTAGGTCGTCGCAAGCGGTAGCGCCGGATCGAACGAGCGCATCCCCTCTTCTACGCGCGGCATCAGCAGCGCGCCGATCCCGATCACGATGGCCCCGACGGCGAACGTGGCGATGGCTTCCATGACGGCCGTGTACATGTCCGGTCGGCTTCGGTAGCCCTGCGCTAGTCCAAGGCAACGAGCGAACCCATCGTCCCGAGCGCGGCAGTCAGGCCGAACAACCATCGCCAGTGAGGCCACCGCGGAGAGAGCAAGCGATGATGCCGCGCCCGCTCACGACCACCAAGAATCCCGCACCCAACGAGAACGCATCATGCGACGACGTTACCGTCGCGGCGGTCGAAACGGCTTGAGGTGGTCCGACCTCGTTGGGCTCACCCGGAGGAGCCCTGGACGGCCCGAAGCGTCACCGGCTGGCTCACGGTCGCGCCGCTGCGCAGACGCCGGCTGACGGAGAAGTGCACCACGGTCCCGGTCAAGACGACCGCAGCGCCGACGACCAGGACGACGATGCTGGGCCGCAGCGCAGCGACCTTGGCCGGGCGAGCGATCACCCCTTGGAGCCACCAGAACGAGAGCACCGCCAGCAGGATCGTCGAAAGGCCGACGCCCAGGAGCGCCGTCGCCACGACGGCCGATCGCCGGCGGATCAACGCCGCCACCGCGAACACGAACGCCGCGACGGCGGGCAGGACGCCGGCCACGTACTGCGGGAGGTCGATCCAGAGCCGATGCCGCTGTTCGATCACGTAGCGGTTCGTGTCGTCGCCGAACGCCAGGAACACGAACGGGGCCGCCGCCAGGCACACCGCACCGGCGACGATCAGCAGCGGGCCGACCGTGGTGATCGGCCGATCCGGTTCCGCCAGCGACAGCCGCGGCTGGAGTGACCGGAGGCCGCCCACCGTGATCGCGATCGCGGCCACCGTCAGCGTGATCGCGGCGTTGACGAACGCCGCCCGCGTCTGCGGTCCGTCCACGCCGAGCACGAACACCCAGGTGCCGGCCGCCACCGCGACGGCCATGACCGCCGCCATGCCGAGAAGTCCTCGGAACACCGCCGAGCGAGGGAACGCGAGCGCGAGCACCGCAACCACGACGAGCAGGATCGGTGGCACCATCGCGATGGCGTAGATCGGCGCGTCGAGGGACCACATCAGGTCACGGTGCGTCTGGACGAACAGCGAATCGCCGAACGCGATCGCCGTGAACGGCGCGATCGCCATGACCAACGCTCCGGCCAGCACGATCAACGGCCCGTAGCTCCGGGTTTCCTCATGCGCCCCCTGCATATGGAGGGAACGCTAGTCCGCCGTTCAGCGGCTGAGAACCGCCTTTCGGCCTACCCGAGCGCCACGCCTGCAGAACCTTTCGCGAGGCCGCCGGGACGATCAGGCGCGATGGACGACCTCGCCGTCCACCACGGTGTGGGTGACCTGCAGATCCAGGATCCGGCGGGGGTCGGCATCGGCGGCCTGGAACAGATCGCCGCTCAGCACCGCGAGATCGGCCTGTTTGCCCGGGGTGATCGATCCGCGTCGGTCCTCGGCGAACGCCACATGGGCGCCGCCGATCGTGTAGGCCGCGAGCGTGGTCTCCAGGTCGAGGGTCTCCTCGGGGATCCACGCGCCGGTCCCGTCCAGGTCCGCACGCGTGATCGCGCTGTAGATCCCCACGAGGGGGTCCATCTCGGCGACGTTCCAGTCGCTGGAGAACGACAACCTCGCGCCCGTCTCGTACAGGGAACGGAACGCCCAGGCATGACGCCAGCGGTCGGGACCGACGTTCGCCCGCCAGTCGGCGATGATCGAGGGCGCGCAGTGGCGCGGCTGCATGATCGGGGCGACGCCGAGCGCGCCGAAGCGAGGCACGTCGTCGGCGTGCAGGCACTCGGTGTGGACCATGCCGTGCCGCGCACCGACGTCGCCGTTCGCCAGGCGGGCCGCTTCGAAGCCGTCGAGGGCCACGCGCAGGCCGCGATCGCCCGTGCCGTGCACATGACACGACCACCCGCGACGTTCCAGGTCGGTGACGAGTTCGGCGAACTCGCGCGGGGTCCAGAACGTGTCGCCGCGCTCTCCCGGGCGGTTCGCGTACGGCTCGAGCATCGCGGCGGTCCACGGTTCGATGACGTCGTCGATGTAGAGCTTGATCGGGCCGACGCGGAGCCGATCGTCCTCGCCCAGGCGCCGGCGCGCCGCATCGAACCCCTGGAGCTCGGCCTCGGTGGTCCCCACCGGGTGGAACATCGCGGCGATCAACCGCGATCGGAGCCGTCCTTCGTCGCGGGCACGCTCGAAGATCCACAGGTCGTCGGGCGAGTTCTGCGGCTCCAGGATCGTGGTGATGCCGAACCTCGTCGCCATGTCGAGGCTCTCCAGCGTGCGTTCGTACTGCAGCCCTCGTTCGTAGCCGGGGAGCACGGGTTCGAGCGCCGCCTGGCCCGCTCGGCTGATCCCCATCACGGCGAAATCCCCCACGATGCCGGTGGGCTCGCCGGTAGCCGGATCCTTGCGCACATGTCCCCACGGCAGCGTGTCCGTGTCGCGCGTGATGGCGAACACGTCCATGGCCTCACGGTTGAGCCAGGCGTTGTGGGCGTCGTAGGTCAGGAGGAACGCCGGCCGGCCGCCCGTGAGCCCGTCCAGATCCTGGGCGGTGGGCATCCGTCCCCCCGGCATCGCCGAGTAGTTGAACCCCACGCCCTCGATCCAGGTGTGCTCGGGATGCGCGTCGGCGTGCGCTCGCACGCGTGCCTTGACCTCGTCGAGGGAGTCGGCGCCCGCCAGATCCACCTCGAGCGGATTCGAGCCGAGCCGCGCGTGGTTGTGCGTGTCGATGAACCCGGGCAGGACCGTGGCGCCCGCGGCATCGATCACCTCGGTGTCGGGGCCCTCGGATGCGTCGGCGTCTTCGCCCACCCACACGATCCGCCCCTCGCGCACCGCGATCGCCTCCGCCCACGGGCGCGCGGCATCGACCGTGAACGCCCGGGCGTTGCGGATCAGGAGGTCGGGCGGAGCGTCGGTCACAGCGCCCCGGTGGGCCGCGGGAACAAGCCCGCCCGCTCCACGACGGCGCGGACGGCCTCGTCGTGACCCATGCCCATCAGATGGATCCCGCTGACGCCGGCGATCGAGCGGATGCCGGCGATCACGTCGACGGTGAGATCCACCCCCACCGCGGCGCTGTCGTCGCCGGCGGCATCCAACGCCTCGATCATCTGCGTGGGCACCCGGACCCCGGGGAGCTTCTCGTCCATGAACCGCGCGCCGTTGCCCGTCCGCAGCGGCACGATCCCGATCAGGACCTTCGCCCGCTCGAACACGCCCCGAGGGCGAAGGATGTCGGCCCACGCCGCGAGCGCTTCGACGTCGTAGGCGATCTGGGTCCAGATCACGTCGGCGCCGGCATCGAGCTTCTGCTCCAGCCGGGCCGGGTCGTAGGGATCGGCGAGCGGCATGTCGGCCACGCCGATCAGGAACCGTGGAGGATCGGCGATCTCGGATCCGCCCATCGTGGTCCCGTGCTCGCGGAGTCCCTTGGCGAGCTGCACCACCTGCAGCACGTCGATGTCCCGCACGACCGTGGCGTCGGGATGATCGCCCAGGTGGATCGGATCACCCGACAGGCACAGCACGTTCCGGGCACCCACGGCCCACGCACCCAGCAGGTCCGCGGTGACGGCCAGCCGGTTCCGGTCGCGGACCGTGAGCTGCAGCGTGGGTTCGATCCCGGCCCGCGCGACGAACGAGGCGCCGGCGACCGGCGACATGTGCGCGCTGGCGGTGGGGTTGTCCGTGATGTTGGCCGCATCCACGTAGCCCACCTGGGCGCGGGCGTGCCGCGTGACCTCGTCTCCGTTGGCCGAGCGCGGCGGAACGATCTCACCGGTGACGGCGAACTCGCCCGATCGCAGCAGCGCCGCGAGCCGTCCGCCGACCTTCACCGGGCCGCGCTCACCGCGCGAACGCCTGCTGCTCCGCGGCGGCCACCGTGTTCACCAGGAGCATCGCCACGGTCATCGGCCCCACGCCGCCGGGGACCGGCGTGATGGCTCCCGCCACCTCGGCGGCTTCGGCGTACACGACATCACCCACCAGCCCGTCGGCGGTGCGGTGCACGCCGACGTCGATCACGGTGGCGCCCGGCTTCACCATGTCGCCGGTGATCAACTGAGGCACCCCCGCGGCCGCCACCAAGATGTCGGCCTTCAGCGTGTGGGCCTTCAGATCGCGGGTCTTCACGTGGGTGATCGTCACCGTGGCGTTCCCGCGGATCGAATCCTGCGCCAGCATGATCGACAGCGGCGCACCGACGAGGTCGCCGTAGCCCACCACCACGACCTCCGCCCCTTCGAGCTCGACGTCACTGCGCAGCAACAGTTCCACGATGCCGTAGGGGGTGGCCGGCTGGAACGTCGGCTCGCCCCGCAGCATCATGCCGACGTTCCAGGGGTGCAGGCCGTCGACGTCCTTCTCCGGCGAGACCGTGCGTTGGACCTCCAGTTCTCGAAGGCCCGCCGGCATGGGCAGCTGGACGATGATGCCGTGGATCTCCGGGTCGCGGTTGAGCCGGCGCAGGGTGGCGAGCAGCTCGCCCTCGGTGACGTAGGCGGGCAGGTCGACCTGTTCGCTGCGGATCCCGACGTCGGCACACGCCTTGTGCTTGGCGCCGACGTAGATGCGAGAGGCCTGGTCGTCGCCCACGAGGACGGCGGCCAGGCCCGGGATCACGCCCTTCTCGGAGAGCGCTCGTACCCGCTCGGATACTTCCGAGCGGATGTCTGCGGAAACGGCTCTGCCGTCCAAGACCCGGGCGGTCACGAGGCGCATCCTACCCGCCGCGCGGCCCTGCGACGAAACTCGTGGGTCAGTGTCGGAAGTGCCGGGTACCGGTGAGCACGACGGCCATGCCACGGGCCTCGGCGGCCGCCAGCACGTCCTCGTCGCCCTTCGAACCGCCGGGGTGGATCACGGCACCGCAGCCGGCGTCGGCGGCCACCTCGAGCGCGTCGGGGAACGGGAAGAACGCGTCGGAGGCCAGCACCGCTCCCTGCGCTCGGTCGCCGGCCTTCCGCGTCGCGATCCAGGACGAATCCACCCGGGACATCTGCCCCGCGCCCACGCCCACGGTGGCGCCGTCCTTGACCAGCACGATGGTGTTCGACTTCACGCGCCAGGCGATCGTCCACGCGAGTTCGAGGTCGGCCCACTCCTGCGCGGTCGGCTCACGACTCGACACGACCTTCCAGTCGGCGCGGGTCTCGGACACGGTGTCGCGGTCCTGGATCAGGGCGCCGCCGGGCAGCGGACGCACGTCGAGCCCGCCGGACGCGAGCATCGGTGCCGCCACCAGTCGCAGGTTGGGCCGCTGCGCGAACGCCTCGCTCGCCGCCGCGGTGTACGACGGCGCGATCACCACCTCGGTGAACACCTCGGCCATGGCCTCGGCGGCATCGGCGTCCACATCTCCATGGAAGGCGACGATCCCCCCGAACGCACTCACCATGTCGCAGGCGAACGCCGCCCGATACGACTCAGCGAGCGATCCCCTCGCCGCAGCCCCGCAGGGATTGTTGTGCTTGACGATCACGGCCGAGCCCTCGGGCATGGCCGCGACGAGTTCGTAGGCGGCGTAGGCGTCGAGCCAGTTGTTGAACGACATGTCCTTGCCCTGCAGCACGCTGGCGCCGCCCAGCAGCCCCGCGGTGGCGGCCTCGCGGTAGAGGCCACCGCGTTGGTGCGGGTTCTCGCCGTACCGGAGGTCCCCGACCTTCTCGTAGGCCAACCCGACGAACCCCGGCAGCGCCTCGTCGTCGCCTCCGTCCCCGTGCTCGGCGAACCAGCTCGCGACGGCCGCGTCGTAGGCGGCGGTATGCGCGAAGGCCGCAGCCGCCAACGTCCGTCTGGTGGCCCGCGTCACGCCACCCTGCCGCATCGATCTCGGCGAGGATGCCCTCGTATCGGGCCGGGTCCACCACGACCGTCACGGACTCGAAGTTCTTCGCGGCCGCACGCATCATGGCCGGGCCGCCGATGTCGATGTTCTCGATCACCGCGTCGGCGTCGGCTCCACTCGCCACGGTCTCGCGGAACGGATAGAGCCCGCCGACCAGCAGGTCGAAGGGCTCGATGCCGAACGCCTCGATCTGACGGACGTGGTCGGGGTTGCGGCGATCGGCGAGCAACCCCGCGTGGATCGAGGGATGCAGCGTCTTGACCCTGCCGCCCAGCATCTCGGGCGAACCGGTGACGTCTTCGACCTTGGTGACGGCGAGCCCGGCCTCGGCCAGCACCCGAGCGGTACCGCCCGAGGCGACCAGTTCCACGTCGCGCTGGGCCAACGCCGTGGCGAACGCCACCAGGCCGGTCTTGTCGTACGGCGCCAGGATCGCGCGTCGGATGGGCTGCACGTCGCTCATGGTTCCTCCCCTGTGATGCGGACCGCTCGACCCTCCACGACCAGGCGACCCTGCAACAACGCCCGAACGGCGGCGGGCAGGAGCCGGTGTTCGAGGGCGTGGACACGAAGCTCGAGCGAATCCCAGTCGTCGTCGTCGCGGATCTCGATCGCCTCCTGCAGCACGATCGGACCATGGTCGACCTGTTCATCGACCAGGTGCACGGTGACCCCGGTGACCTTCACGCCCCAGGCCAGGGCGTCGCGGACGGCGTGCGCTCCCGGGAACGCGGGCAGCAGCGCCGGATGCACGTTCAGGACCCGTCCGGGGAAGGCGTCGAAGAAGCCGGCGCTCAGCACCCGCATGAACCCGGCCAGCACGACCGTGTCGATCCCGTGGGTGAGCAGGAGGTCGCGCACGGCCTCGGTGTACGTGTCGCGATCGGGATGGGCATCGACCTCGACCACCTCGACGGCCACGTCCCGCGCCGTGGCCCGTTCGAGCGCACGCACGTGCGGGCGGTCGGACAGGACCAGGGCGATGTGCGGAGCCACCTGGGGGTCGTCGAGCAGCGCCTGCAGGTTCGTGCCTCCGCCGGACACCAGCACCGCGACCCGTCCACCCATGGAAGCGGCCACGCTACCAAACCCCCGGACGGCCCATCCCCGCGCCCACGTCGGTTCCGGTAGCCTTGCATCCTCGCGGATCAGCCGGAGGTCACCATCGTGAAGAAATGCCCCTACTGCGCAGAGATGATCCAGGACGAAGCCATCAAGTGCCGGTACTGCCACAGCGATCTCACCGTGGCGCCGCAGTCGTCTTCCACGTCGGATACGACGAGCCCTGCGCCGTCCCCGTCCTCGAGCGCGGCGGCTGCCGCCACGCCCTTCGCCGCCGCCGCCGCACCCTCCTCGCCCACGCCCGACGAACCGGCGACCTCGCCCACACCCACCGACCAGTCGAGTGCATCGCCCACCCTTGCGGATCAGGCCTCGGCGACGACCCAGTCCGACGCCGCAACCAGCGCACCGGCGGCAGCCCCCGCCGCCGATGCCCAACCGGTGCAGACCTCGAGCGTTCGCTACACGCATTCCGGGTACCGCTACGTGCTGGGCTATGGGGCCGACTTCTTCGGGATCTGGGACCGGCAGTCCCCCAGCGTCGCCGCCGAACGCTTCCCCCGCACCGACGACGGATGGCGGCAGGCGTGGCTCCGCTTCTCGTCGCTGGAACCGAACCACACCACCGTGCCTGCCGACGGTGGAGCCCCCACCTCGGGCGTTGCCGTCTCGCCGTCGCCGACGACCACCACTCCGCAGCCGGGTGTGACCGCCGCGCCGATCGACCCCAACGACCACGCGGCCGTCCAGTACACGCACTCGGGGACGCGATATCTCCTGGGGTACGGGCGCACGTTCTTCGGCATCTGGGACCGCGAGGCGCCCGATCAGCCGGTGCAGCGGTACTCCCGCGACGACGCCGGCTGGGCCGCCGCCTGGAGCAGCTACACCCGGATGGAGACGAACTTCAGCGAGGTCAAGCTGGGCTAGGGCGCGAGCCCTTCGCGGCGAACCAGATCCAGCCGGCGATCCCACCCACGACGATCCCCCACGCGGCGGCGTAAGCCCCTGCAACGAACGGTTGCGCGCCGAGCGCCAGCGTGGCCGCATCCCCCGACGCGGTGGTGGTGATCGTCAGCGTGCTGGCCCAGACGCCGATCACGACGAGACCGGCGAACACCACCCCGGCGCATACCCCGCGAAGCGCAGCGTCGGCGTTGGAACTCGCCCGCGCCGCGCCGCGCCTGGCTCCCAGGGCCACGGCGACGAACGGCACCAGGACGAACAGCTTCGCCGCCGCGGGCAGGGGCTGTGTCGGAACGGCCCGATCGCCCAAGCCGTCCGAGATCGTGTCCAACGGGTTCTCCCCCGTGGGCTGGCGGTCCAGACACAGGATGTCCGTGGTGCGAACCGGGCCGGTCAGCACGTCGCAGGCGCCCATGGCCGGCACCAAGGTGAGGACCGCCTGGTTCGGTGCCAGCAGGATCTGATGGCCCACCACGACGGCCGCACCCCGCGGGCCGAGGGATCGGAGCTCATCGACGTAGCCCTCGAGCCCCGAGGGTCGGATCGCCGCGAACGCGAGGAGCCCCACGAGCGCCAGGCCCAGTGCCCAGACGAACGCCCGCCATCCACCGGCGAACGCCTCCCAGGCGCGGGCTCGGATCCCGCCGCCGGCCAGGAGTCCGCCCACCGTCCCCGTCCCGGCGGCGAGCACGAACGGCAGGACGAACGCCTCCCACGGCACGGCACTCAAGGTCGTGACATCGGGCAGGAAACCACCGCCGGTGCTGAGCCGGAGCTCCACGACCAGCGCGAGGATCCCCAGGGCCACGGCGTAGCTCGGCGCCACCAACGCGCCGGCGAGCGCGCGACGAACGGGCGAGTCGCTGACCCTGCGTGCGGCGGCGGCACCGGCGCGCAGCAGCAGCCAGCCCAGCACGAACGTCACCGTCAACAACGCCAGCCGGAACGTCGCCGTGCCCAGCGGTTCGAGCTCACCCGCCGTTGCACTGAGCCCTTCGATCCTGATCGAGACGGCGTTGGATGCCGCCGTGTAGAGCCAGCCCATCCGCACCTGGGTCGAGACCGCGAGTCCGCCCCCGAGCAGGTTCACCAACAGGGGCGGGAGCTGTCCGAGCACGATGGCGGCCACGGCCACCAGCAGGCCGCCGCGCGCCGCGACGGGCGCGGCGCGCCAGAGGTCGGCGGAGAGCGGCCGGTCGGCGGCTGCCTCGGGGTCGCCGGAGGCAGGCGCCGGATCGCTCATCCCAGCGCCTCGACCACCAGTTCGGCCACCTGCGTGGGGGTGCGCGCGACGCGGACACCCACCGCCTCGAGCGCTTCGGCCTTGGCGGCCGCCGTCCCCTTCGACCCGGTGACGATCGCGCCGGCGTGGCCCATGCGCTTGCCCGGCGGCGCCTCGAACCCCGCGATGTAGCCCACCACGGGCTTCGTGACGTGTTCGGCGATGTAGGCGGCGGCACGTTCCTCGTCGTCGCCACCGATCTCGCCGGTCATCACGACCAGGTCGGTGTCCGGGTCCTGCTGGAACAGCTCGAGCGACTCGATGAACCCGATGCCGTGGACCGGGTCGCCACCCATGCCGATGCAGGTCGACTGACCCAGCCCCCGCTGCGTGAGTTCATGCACGATCTGATAGACGAGCGTGCCGGACCGCGACACCAATCCCACGCGCCCCGGCATGCAGATCTCGCCGGGGATGATGCCGACGTTCGCGACGCCCGGCGTGATGACCCCGGGGCAGTTGGGCCCGACCAACGTCGTGGACCGTCCCTGCAGGTAGCTGTGCACGTGCGCCATGTCCTTGGCCGGGATGCCCTCGGTGATGCACACCGCGAGCGGCACACCGGCGTCGGCGGCCTCCAGGATGGCTTCGGCGGCGAACCGGGGCGGCACGAAGATCATCGCGGTGTCGGCGCCCTGTTCGCGCACGGCGTCGGCCACGGTGTCGTAGACCGGGATCCCTTCGACGTCCTGGCCCGCCTTCCCGGGCGTGACACCGGCCACCACGTTCGTGCCGTACGCGCGGTCACGCAGCGTGTGGAAGGTTCCCTCGTGGCCGGTGATGCCCTGCACCACCAAGCGCGTGTCGGCCCCGACCAGGACGCTCATGCCGCCTCCCCGTTCGCGAAGCCGGCGGCTCGTTCGGCGGCCTCCAGCATGGTGGCGGCGGCCACGATGCGCGGATGCGCGGCATCGGCGAGGATCGCGCGGCCCTCCTCGGCGTTGGTGCCGTCGAGGCGGACCACGATGGGCACGGTGGCCTCGATGCGATCGAGCGCGCCCAGCACGCCCTGGGCCACCAGGTCGCACCGGGTGATCCCGCCGAAGATGTTGATGAACACGGCCTTGACCGCCGGATCGCTCAGCACCACCTCGAGCGAGGTCGCCATCTGGTCGGCGCTGGCACCACCGCCCACATCGAGGAAGTTCGCGGCCTTGGCACCGGCCTGGGCCACGACGTCGAGCGTGGACATCACCAGGCCGGCCCCGTTGCCGATGATCCCGACGTTGCCGTCGAGCTTCACGTACTGCAGATCCTTCTCGTTGGCGCGCGCCTGCACCGGGTCGATCGGGAACGCCGCCTTCATCGCCTCGATGTCCTCGTGGCGGAACAACGCGTTGTCGTCCACGGTGACCTTCGCGTCGAGCGCGACCACGCGACCGTCCTCGAGCAGCACGAGCGGGTTGACCTCGACGAGGGTGGCGTCGGCTTCCTGGAGCAGCGTGTAGAGACGGCGCAGCACGTCGGACGCGCCTTCGCGCGCCTCCTGCGGCAATGTGCCGGTGAGTTCGCGAACGTGGAAGGCGCGGAGCCCCAGCATCGCGTCGATGTGGACCCGGCGAAGCGCCTCGGGCCGCGTGCGAGCGAGTTCCTCGATGTCCATGCCGCCCTCGGCGGTCATCATCGCCAGGTAGTCGCCGGTGGAACGGTCCAGCAGGATCGAGGTGTAGAACTCCTGAGCGATCGGCAGCAGTTCCTCCACCAGCACCTGCGTCACCTCATGGCCTTGGAAGTCGGTGCCGAGCATGCGGCTGGCTTCCTCGGCGGCGCGCTCGGGCGAGTCGACCAGCACCACGCCGCCGCCCTTGCCGCGGCCACCGACCTGCACCTGGATCTTCACGACGCTCTTGCCGCCCAGTTCGCGGGTGGCCTCGGCCGCCTGCTCCCCCGTGGTGGCGACGATCCCGCGCGGCGTGGCGATGCCCTGGGCGCGGAACAACTCCTTGCCTTGATGCTCGTACAGATCCATGGAGCTCCCTGTGAGTAGTCTGCCCTGGACTAGCTGGACGCCGACTCGGCGAACCGCTCGCGGAGCCAGGTGGCGATGTCGCCGGTGTTGGCCCCCGGCGTGAACACCTTCTCGATGCCCTCGGCCTGCAGCGTGGGGATGTCGTCGGCCGGGATGATGCCGCCGCCGAAGACCACGATGTCCCCGGCCCCGCGCTCGCGGAGCTGCTGCACCACCTTGGGGAACAACGTCATGTGGGCGCCGGAATGGCACGAGAGCCCGACGGCGTCCGCGTCCTCCTGGATCGCGGTCTCGGCGATCTGCTCGGGGGTCTGGTGCAGGCCCGTGTAGATCACCTCGAACCCGGCGTCGCGCAGGGCGCGTGCCACCACTTTGGCCCCGCGGTCATGTCCGTCGAGGCCCGGCTTCGCCACGATCACGCGGTAGGTGCCGGCCATGTGGGCGAAGTGTAACGAACGAACCCGATGGCGCTGCGGCCCAGGAGCCTGCACCGGAACCACGTGTCGGCACGGGGCCCGCCGTTGCGGGCACGGCACGAACTGGCACAGTATCGGGAACGTGGAAACCCCGATCACCCGCTATGCACGCAGTGCCGACGGGACCTTCGTCGCCTACCAGACCTTCGGGAGCGGCGAGGACGTCCTCGTGATCATGCCGTTCATCTCGCACCTCGAGTTGTTCTGGGAAGACCCCGACGTCGGCGGCATGCTGCGAGGGCTCGCGGAGTCCGCCCGCGTGATCGCCATGGATCAGCGCGGGATGGGTCTGTCCGACCGGTTGCAAGGAGATCCGGACCTCGAGACCCGGATGGATGACGTGCGAGCCGTGATCGAAGCGGCGGGCTCACGGCTCCCCACCCTGTGGGGATTGGGCGTCGACGGAGGCGCCTTGTGCGCGATGTTCGCCGCCACGTACCCCGAACGGGTACGAGGACTGATCCTGTGGCCCGGCAGCGCGAGCGGTCGCCGGGCGCCGGACTACCCGTGGGCGGAAACCGACCATGCCCTGCGCGAGACGGAGCTCCATATCGCCTCGGGCTGGGGCGACGAGGACGGGACGAGGCTGCTGCTCAGCGACCTGGGGCTCACGAGCATCCTCGGCGACGACGTGGCGGTGCATCGATGGGCCAAGATCTTCCGATATGCCGCGAGCCCGGGCGACGCGATCTCGTTCAACAGCATGTGGGACGACCTCGACTTCCGTTCCATCCTGCCGGCGATCCGCGTCCCGACGCTCATCCAGAGTCGGAACAACCCCGAGGAGGCGCGCTGGGTCACCGGACAGATCCCGGGCGCGTCCCTCGAGGAGTTCCATGACTCCCCTGACTACCCACCGTATGTGGGTGACACGGCCGCGGTCCTGGCCTCGGTGCGACGGTTCGTCTGCGGGGCTGCGGTCCGACGAGGTCGAGTTCGACCGCGTACTGGCCACCGTGCTGTTCACCGACATCGTCGACTCCACCGCGCAGAGCGCCGCACTCGGCGACCGTGCCTGGCACGGCCTCCGCGAACAGCACGACCACATCGTGCGCGCGAACCTCAACCGATTCCGCGGCAAGGAGATCAAGACGATGGGCGACGGGTTCCTCGCCACCTTCGACGGCCCCGCTCGGGGGGTCCGGTGCGCCCGCGGCATCGTCGGCGACCTGGAACCGCTGGGCCTGGAGATCCGCGCCGGCCTCCACACGGGCGAGGTGGCGATCGACGCCGGAGACGTCGCGGGGATCGGGGTCGCGATCGGCGCCAGGGTCGGAGCCCTGGCCGGCGCGTCCGAGGTCCTGGTCTCTTCGACGGTGAAGGACCTCGTCGTGGGGTCAGGTCTGCTGTTCGAGGACGCCGGCGAGCATGAACTGAAGGGTGTGCCCGACCGCTGGCGGCTCTACCGTGTGGTGGTGACCTGAGGTGGGCCTGCCGGATACGCGATACGCGAAGAGCGGTGAGGTCCACATCGCCTATCAGGTGGTGGGCGATGGCCCGCTCGATCTCGTCTTCGTCCCCGGATGGGTGTCGAACGTCGAGGAGATCTGGGAGGAACCCCACCCGCGCCGGTTCTTCGAGCGGCTGGCGTCCTTCTCGCGATTGATCATGTTCGACAAGCGCGGCACGGGACTCTCCGACCCCGTGCCGATCGCCGACCTGCCCACCCTCGAGGAACGGATGGACGACCTCCGTGCGGTGATGGATGCGGCCGGCTCCGAGCGAGCGGCGATCTTCGGCCACTCTGAGGGTGGGGTGATGAGCGTGCTGTTCGCCGCCACCTACCCGGAACGCACGACGGCCCTCATCACGCTGGGCACGTTCGCGAAGCGCCGCTGGTCGGAGGACTACCCGTGGGCTCCCACCGATGACCGTCGCGACGAGGAGTACGCCGCCATCGAGCAGGACTGGGGTCGGTCGCTGGATCTGGAGGTCTACGCGCCGTCGATGGCGAACGACCGCGCGTTCGCGTCGTGGTTCGTGGGATACCTCCGTCGCAGTGCCAGCCCGCAGGCGGCGCTGGCCCTCCTGAAGATGAACACCCAAGCCGACATCCGCGAGGTCCTGCCTGCGGTGCGCGTGCCGGCGCTCGTGATGAACCGGGTCGGCGATCTCGACGTGAAGATCGAGGAGGCGCGGTACCTCGCAGCGCGGATCCCGGGTGCCAAGCTGTCGAGCTGCCCGGGGCCGAGCACGTCATGTGGGTCGGCGACACCGAACCGCTGCTGGAGGAGATCCAGGAATTCCTCACCGGCGTACGAGGCCATGTCGAGCCCGACCGCGTGCTCGCGACGGTGCTGTTCACCGACATCGTGGGCTCGACGGAGCGAGCCGCGGCGCTCGGCGACCGAGCATGGGGCGACCTCGCGGAACGGCATCACGCCGTCATGCGCTCCGAGCTCGAACGCTACCGAGGTCGCGAGGTGGACACCGCGGGAGACGGGTTCTTCGCCACGTTCGACGGACCCGCGCGGGCGATCCGGTGCGCCTGCGCCATGACGGAGGCGGTCCGCGAGCTCGGACTCGAGATCCGGGCGGGCCTCCACACCGGGGAGGTCGAGCAGATCGACGGAGACATCGGCGGGATCGCCGTGAACATCGGCGCCCGTGTGAGCGCGCAGGCCGGCCCCTCCGAGGTCCTGGTCTCCCAGACGGTGAAGGACCTGGTCGCGGGCTCGGGGCTCGCGTTCGAGGACGCCGGCGAGCACGAGCTGAAGGGCGTGCCCGATCGCTGGCGGCTCTACCGCGTGGTCGATCAGGCGTCGGCGAGCATCACGAACGCGTAGAAGCTCATCGCGGTGTAGTCCAGCGAGGGCTCGACCACCGTCGCCGCGTCTCCTCGTCACCGCGACGGCCTTCCTATACTCGGGGGCGATGCCGAAGAAGATCCAGATCCGTCCGCCCGGGCTGAAGCCGACGACCAAGGTCGGCACCCTGGGACCCTACCGCGGACGGCTCGGCCTCGCGTGGGTCATCGCGCCGCTCATCGCCGGGGTCTTCATCATCGTCGCCGGCTACTTCGCGCTCTTCCGCTGATGCTGCAGGCCTACTGCTGGCCGCAGAGCGTCGCCCCGGGGGAACCCGCCGGGCTCCACGTCTCCAGCGACACCGGAGCGTTCGACGTCGAGGTCGCGCGCGAGGGGGCCGAACGCGAGGTCGTGTGGCGCTCGCAACTGGTGGCGACCGCCGATCACGCGACCCCTGCCGACGCGGCATCCGATGGCTGCGACTGGCCCGCGGCGATCGAGATCCCGGTTGGACCCTGGCGATCCGGCTACTACTCCGTGACCCTCACGGCGGGCAACGAGCGCGCCGACGCCTTCCTGGTGGTTCGGCCGGCGCCCGGTGCGGCGCGCGAGCCGATCCTGCTCGTGCTCTCCACCTCCACCTGGAACGCGTACAACGACTGGGGCGGCCCGTCGCTCTACACCGGCGGCAACCGTGTGTCGTTCGAACGCCCGTTGGCGCCCGGGTTCTGCGTCAAGCCCGAGCCGGCGCGGCGCAAGATGCAGCCGGAGACCGATCGCGAGGGCCGTTGGTTCTTCGAATGGGCCGAACCGCTCGGGCTGTCGGTCTGGAGCGGCGGCGCCGGCTGGTGGAACTGGGAGCGACCGTTCGTCCGGTGGGCCGAGCGGCAGGGGTTCGGCGTCGACGTCGCGATCAGTCAGGATCTCGAGGAACACCCCGACGTGCTCGAGGGCCACCGGTTGTACGCCAGCGTGGGGCACGACGAGTACTGGTCGTGGGGCATGCGCGAGGCCCTCGACGGGTTCACCGACGGCGGCGGCAACGCGATGATCCTGTCCGGGAACACGTGCTTCTGGCAGGTCCGGTTCGACGAGGACCATCGCACGATGACCTGCTTCAAATACCTGGCGGACCAGGATCCGGTCGTGGGCACGCCGGACGAGCGGTTCCTCACCGGGCCGTGGTCGGATCGGCGCATCGCGAACCCCGAGACCTCGACGATCGGGCTCACGTTCACGCGCGGCGGCTACTCGCGCTACGGGCTCGGCGTTCCGCGGGGATCGGGCGCGTACACGGTGTGGCGCCCCGAGCACTGGGCGTTCGAGGGCACGGACCTGCGCTACGGCGACGAACTCGGCCGCGACGACACGATCGTGGCCTACGAGGTGGACGGGTGCGAACTCACGACCGGCCCCGACGGACTGCCGGTTCCCACCCACGCCGACGGCGCGCCCGAGAACCTGGAGATCCTGGCGACCGCCCCCGCGCGGCTGTGGAAGCAGGACGAACAACCCAGCCGCTACGCCCACGAACCCGGCGAGCTGGAGAACACCGCGATGGCCGTGTTCGGTCCCGGCTGGCGCGACCAGGTGCATCGCGTCACGAACAACCATGCGTGCATGGCGGTCTTCTCCAAGCCCGGCGGCGGCACCGTCTTCAACGCCGGCGTCACCGATTGGGCTTACGCGCTGGAGTCGGGCGATCCCGACGTGTCGCGCGATCACCCGCAACGTGATCGAACGCCTGACCCGCTGAGCCTCAGCCGGCTTTGCGCAGCGGGGCGTAGGCGAGTAACACCCGCTTCTCCCCCACGTCGCTGAAGGTGATCGTGGCCTCGGTGCCGTCGCCCGCGCCGCTGACGGTGAGCACCACGCCTTCGCCCCACTTCTCGTGGATCACGGTGTCGCCGGGGCCGATCACCGGGGCGTCGCGCTTGGGGACCCCGCCGGGGCTGGGGGGCGTCCAGTCCCGATCGGGCACGGCGTCATCGGCGCTCCGGCCCCCGATCACCCGGCCACCGCCACGGTTCGCGCCCGGGTAGGCTCCGCGACCGGCGGACGCACGACCCGACCGTTCCCCTTCGCGGATCTCGAACAGATGCTCCGGCATCTCCTGCAGGAACCGGCTGGGCGGGTTGTACTGCGTCTGGCCGAACAGCGTGCGGCTCCACGCGTTCGTGAGGTACAGCCGCTTCTGCGCGCGGGTGATGCCCACGTACGCGAGCCGGCGTTCCTCCTCGAGGGCGGCGGTGTCGGTCATCGAGCGGTAGTGCGGGAAGATGCCGTCCTCCATCCCCACCATGAACACCACGGGGAACTCCAGGCCCTTGGCGATGTGCAGGGTCATCAGCGTGACGTTGGACGCGTCCTCGTCGTACTCGTCCTGCTCCCCCACCAGCGAGACCTGCTCGAGGAACTGCTCGAGGTCGGCCTCGGGTTCGCGCGCGATCAGCTCGGCGGCCACGCCCGAGAGCTCCTGCAGGTTCTCGATGCGACCCTGCGCATCGACCGTGCGCTCCTCTTCGAGTTCCATCATGTAGGTGGACTCGACGCGCGGCGAACTCCACCATGCGCGCAGGGCCGGCGCCGTCGTCCTGGTGGTGATACAGCGCCGCCATGATCTGGTTGAACCCGGCCACGGCGCCCTTCGCCCGGTTGGCGAGCACGGGGATCTCGTCCACGCGCAGGGCCGCCTGCATGATCGGGATGTTCTCGTCGCGCGCGAACGACTCGATCGCCGCCACGGTGGCGTCGCCGATGCCGCGCTTGGGCGTGTTCACCACGCGGCGGAACGAGATCACGTCGGCGGGGTTGATCATCAGCCGCAGGTAGGCCAGGACGTCCTTGATCTCCTTGCGCTGGTAGAACCGCACGCCGCCGAACACGCGGTAGGGCGTGCCGATGCGCATCAGCACGTCCTCCAGCACGCGGGACTGCGCGTTCGTCCGGTAGAAGATCGTGAAGTCGGCGTAGCGGTAGCCCTCGGACTCCCGCAGTCGTTCGATCTCGTCGGCCACGAAGAACGCCTCGTCGTGTTCGTCCTCGGCGCGGAAGCGCACGGTGAGGTCGCCGTTGCCGGCTTCGGTCCACAGGGCCTTGGGCTTGCGCTGCTGGTTGTGCTCGATCAGCGCGTTGGCGATCTCCAGGATGTTCTGCGTGGAGCGGTAGTTCTGCTCCATCAGGAACACCTGCGCATCGGGGTAGTCGCGCTCGAAGTCCAGGATGTTCTGGATCGTGGCGCCGCGCCAGCTGTACACGCCCTGGTCGGCGTCGCCCACGACGCACACGTTGCGGTACTTCGCGCTGAGCATGTTGACCAGCTCGTACTGCGCGCGGTTCGTGTCCTGGTACTCGTCGACCATCAGGTAGCGGAACCGCTCCTGGTAGTGGGCCAGCACCTCGGGGTGGTCGCGGAACAGCCGAACGGTCTCGCTGATCAGGTCGTCGAAGTCGAGCGCCCCCGCCGCCTTCTTGCGCGCTTCGTAGGCGGCGAACACCTTCGCGACGGTCTCCTCGTAGTAGTTCGAGGCCATCTGCGCGAACTCGTCGGGCCCCAGCACCTGGTCCTTCGCGCGCGAGATGCCCGAGGCCATGGCCCGGGGCGCGAACCGTTTCGGGTCGAGGTCGAGGTCCTTCAGGATGCCGTTGATCAACCGCTCGGTGTCGCCGTCGTCGTAGATCGTGAACCCGCTCGGCACCCCCAGGAACGCGTGCTCACGACGCAGGAGCCGGGCGCACGTGGAGTGGAACGTGAGGATCCACATGCCCTTGGCGACGCGTTCGCCCAGCAGCTCTTCGACACGCGCGACCATCTCGCGAGCGGCCTTGTTCGTGAAGGTGATCGCCAGGATCTGCCCGGGCGAGACCCCCTCTTCGCGGATCAGGTAGGCGATGCGGTGGGTGAGGGCCCGGGTCTTGCCGCTGCCGGCCCCGGCCACGATGAGGACCGGCCCCTCCGTGTGCAGGACGGCCTCGGTCTGGATGTCGTTGAGCCCCTCGATCAAGGGCGAGACGGCGTTCACGACCCCAGTGTAGGAGCCCCCGGCGACCCCAGCCGTTCGCCTCGCCGAACGGGCCGTCCGGTGGGTGCGCCAACGAGGAACGGGCGGTACCGTGGAAGCCTGATGACGCAGGTGGCGACCCGCACCCCGACCCCCGCACCCCCCGCTCGGTGGAACACCCGCCGGAGCGGGTGGCGGCTGGGCCTCCACTGGTTCGGCGTGGTCTGCCTCATGGTGGCGGCCGGGTTCGGCGGCTACGTGGTGTGGCTCCTGTGGGGCACGGGACTCTCGACGCAGCGGGCGCAGGACGGCCTGCGGTCCGGGTTCGAGCAGGTGATCGACACCAAGGACCCGTCGCAGGCTCCTGACCGGATCCCGATCGGCGACGCCTACGCGCAGTTGCTGATCCCCTCGATCGGCGTGAACTTCATGGTGGTGCAGGGCACCGAGTACGAGGACCTGAAACTGGGACCGGGCCACTACGTCGACACGGCGAACCCGTGGGACGACACGGGCCGCGTGGGCATCGCCGGCCACCGCACCACCTACCTGCACCCGTTCTACAACCTGGACAAGGTCGTGGCCGGTGACCGCATCACGCTGCGCACCGAGTTCGGCACCTACGACTACGTGGTGAACCGGGTGTTCGCGGTCAACGAGTACGGGTCGGGCAGGGTCCTGGAACAGACGGACGAACCCACGCTGGTCCTCACCACCTGTCACCCGAAGTACTTCAGCTCCCAGCGATTGATCGTGTACGCCGACCGCGTGTGAGCACGAGGTCGGCGTCGCGACGCAGCGTGATCCTTCGGATCGTGGTGTTGCTGGTAGCGTTGGTCGGCCTGTACGTGGTGTGGCCCTCGCTCCTCGCTGAGTTCGATCGCCTGCCCGAGCTGGACAGGCTCAACCCGATCTGGTTCGTGGTGATGATCGCGTGCGAGGCGGCGAGCTTCACGTGCCTGTGGATGCTGCAGCGGCTGATGCTGCGGAGCACGCGGTGGTACGCGATCGCCACGGCTCAGCTGAGCGAGAACGCCGTGGCGAAACTGCTGCCGGGCGGCACCGCCGCCGGCGAGGCGCTCCAGTACCGGATGCTGACCACCGCCGGGGAGCGCCCGGAGAAGGTGGGCGTCGCGCTCGCTGCGTCCGAGGTGGTCGACATCGCGACGGTGCTGGCGCTGCCGGTGCTTGAGCCTGCCGTTCATCCTGCTGGGGAGCGGCGTGGACCCGGGCTTGGGGAGGAGCGGCCGTCGTCGGCGTGGGGATCCTGCTGCTGGTGACCGCGGTGATGGTCCCGCTGGTGGCCTACGACCGGCCCCTGCGGTGGGTGGGCCGGACGATCGCGAGGGTGCGGCCCTCGACGGGGAGCGACCTCCCGGAACGGCTGATCGCCCAGCGCGACCAGATCCTGGAGGTGCTGTCCGCGCGGTGGTGGCAGGCGATCCTGTTCGCGGCGGGGAACTGGGGGTTCGACTACCTGGCGCTGGTGACGGCGGTGGCGGCGTTCGATCCCGGATTCCCGAACCCGGCGCTGATCCTGCTCGCCTACGTCACGGGCCAGGTGCTGTCGACGATCTCGATCACGCCCGGAGGCGTGGGCTTCGTCGAGGCCGGGCTGGCGGCGACGCTGGTGCTGGCGGGCGTGCCGCGAGGTTCGGCGGCCCTGGCGACGCTGGCCTACCGGCTGGTGTCGTTCTGGCTGGCGCTCCCGGCCGGCGGGCTGGCGTACTGGCGCTGGCACCGGCGCTACCGGCGACCGGGAGCCAGGCAGGTCGGCGAGCCAGCCCGCGCGGATCGCTGCAACGTCGTCGAGACCGATCGGGCCGCTGAGCGTGCTACTCCCACTCGATCGTGCCCGGAGGCTTCGACGTGATGTCGTAGGCCACCCGGTTCACGCCCGGCACCTCCCGGACGATGCGCGAGGCGATCGTGTCCAGCACCTCGGCGGGCAGTCGCGCCCAATCGGCCGTCATCGCGTCCTCGCTGGTCACCGCCCGCACGATCACCGGGTTCTCGTAGGTGCGGCCGTCGCCCATCACGCCCACGCTCTGCACGTCGGCGAGCAGCACGCAGAACGCCTGCCAGGTGTCGCGTTCCAGCCCGGCGCGCCGGATCTCCTCGCGCACCACGAGATCGGCGCCGCGCACCTTCGCCAGGTTCTCGGCGGTGACCTCGCCCACGATGCGCACCGCCAACCCCGGTCCGGGGAACGGCTGACGCTGCACGATCTCCTCGGGCAGCCCCAGCTCGCTGCCCACCTGCCGCACCTCGTCCTTGAACAGGTCGCGCAGCGGTTCGACGAGCGAGAAGTCCATGTCCTCCGGCAACCCGCCCACGTTGTGGTGGCTCTTGATGTTGGCGGCGGTCTTCGACCCGCTCTCGATCACGTCGGGATACAGCGTGCCCTGCACCAGGAAGGTCGCGCTCGACACCTGCTCGCGCGCGACCTCCTCGAACACCCGGATGAACTCCTCACCGATCGTCTTGCGCTTCACCTCGGGGTCGGTGACGCCCGCCAGGCGCCCGAGGAACCGGTCGGCGGCCTTCACGTGCACCAACGGGATCCGGAAGTGCCGCGCGAACGTCTCCTCCACCTGATCGGGCTCGCCCTTCGCGGTTCAACCCGTGGTCGACGAACACGCACGTCAGCTGGTCGCCCACCGCGCGGTGCACCAGCAGCGCCGCCACCGCGGAATCGACGCCGCCGCTCAACGCGCACAGCACCTGCTCGCTGACCCACCTGCGACCGGATCCGCGCCACCTGGTCGTCGATGATGTTCGTCGGCGTCCAGTCGGGCAGCAGGTCGCAGCCCTCGTACAGGAACCGCTTCATCACGTCCTGGCCGTGCGAGGTGTGGGAGACCTCGGGGTGGAACTGCACGGCGTACATCCCTCGGGCCGGGTCCTCCATCGCGGCGATCGGGATCTGATCGGTGCGTGCCATCACCCGGAACCCTTCGGGCTCACGCGTGACGGCGTCCCCGTGGCTCATCCACACGGTGTCGCTCGCCGGGAAGTCCTGCAGCAGCTTCGAACCGCCGTCGACCGTCAACGTGGTGCCGCCGTACTCACGCTGTCCCGTGGCGGCGACCTCGCCGCCGAGCGCCCGCGCCATCAGCTGATGGCCGTAGCAGATGCCCAGCACCGGCACCCCCAGCGAGAACAGCCCGGGATCGACCTGCGGCGCGCCCGCCTCGTACACCGACGACGGACCACCGCTGAGGATGATCCCGGCCGGACGCCGAGTCCGGAGCTCGTCCGCGCTCAGGTCGTGCGGAACGATCTCGGAGTAGACGTGCGCTTCCCGCACACGCCGCGCGATCAGCTGCGCGTACTGCGCGCCCAGATCGACGACGAGGACCGGGCGCGGGCTGTCGGGACGCGAGGTCAGTGGCCCATCCCCACGCGCTGCTGGGTCTGGTAGGTCTTGCCCTCGGTCTTGATCGACGGCGCGATCACCAGTTCGGCCTTCTGGAACTCCTTGATCGTCTCGTAGCCACAGGTGGCCATCGACGTCGCGAGCGCCCCGAACAGGTTGAACGTGCCGTCGTTCTCGTGGGCCGGCCCGCGCAGGATCTCCTCGATCGAGGCGACCTGCTGGGTCTTCACCCTGGCTCCCCGAGGCAGGGTCGGGTGGAAGGTGGCCATGCCCCAGTGGTAGCCGCCGCCCGGCGCTTCCTGCGCCCGGGTCATGGGCGAGCCGATCATCACGGCGTCGGCGCCGCACGCGATCGCCTTGGCGATGTCGCCGCCGGTTCGCATGCCGCCGTCGGCGATGACGTGGCAGTAGCGGCCGGTCTCGTGCAGGTGCTCACGGCGCGCGGCGGCCGCGTCGGCGATCGCGGTGGCCTGCGGCACACCGACCCCGAGCACGCCGCGGGTGGTGCAGGCGTTGCCGGGCCCGACGCCCACGAGCACGCCCACCGCGCCGGTGCGCATCAGGTGCAGCGCGGTCGAGTAGGACGCGCACCCGCCCACGATCACCGGGATGTCGTAGGACGGGATGAACTCCTTCAGGTTGAGCGGCTCGTGGTTGGACGAGACGTGCTCGCCCGAGACCACCGTGCCCTGGATCACCAGGATGTCGAGACCGGCGTCCAGCACGAGCTTCGAGTACTGCTCGACCTTCTGGGGGGTGAGGGAGGCGCAGCTGACGACGCCGCCGGCCTTGATCTCCTCGATCCGCTGCCCGATCAGCTCCTCCTTCAGCGGCTCGGCGTAGAGCTCCTGCATGCGGCGCGTGGCCTTCTCGTCGCTGAGTTCGGCGATCTCCTGGTAGATCGGCTCCGGGTCCTCGTAGCGGGTCCACAGTCCCTCGAGGTTGAGGCAGGCGAGCCCGCCCACGCGGCCGATCTCGATGGCGGTGGCCGGCGAGACGGCGGCGTCCATGGCGCTGGCCATCATCGGCAGCTCGAAGGTGTAGGCGTCGATCTCCCAGCGGATGTCGACGTCCTGGGGGTCACGCGTCCGCCTCGACGGGACGATGGCCACCTCGTCGAATCCGTAGGCCCGGCGGGCCGTCTTGCCGATCCCGATCTCGAATTCCATCCATCCCCCCACGCTGCTCGTCCCGCGGAAACGCAGAACGCCCACCCGTTCCCGGATGGGCGCGAATCCCTACATACGGCAAGGGTAACAGACGGCTTCCGGGCGATCGCTCCGCGCCGTCAGATCAGGGAGGCGGCGATGCGCTCGCCGATCACCACGGTGGGCAGGTTCGTGGTGGCACGGACCGTCGTGGGCATCAGGGACGCGTCGGCCACGACCAGCCCTTCCACCCCACGGACCCGGCCGTCGGCGTCGGTGACCGCCGCCGGATCGTCGGGCCCACCCATCGCGCACGTCCCCACCGGATGCCAGTAGTGGATCACCCCCGCCCGCACCGCGTCGGCCAGCTCGGCGCCCTTGATGTCGAGACCCGGCTCCACCTCGCGGCGGAGCAGGGCCTTCATCGCCGGGTTCGCCGCGAACGCCGCGAGCCAGCTCCACCCCTTCGGTCAGCGCCGCCAGGTCGTGGCCGTCGGGATCCTGCAGGTACGCGTGGTCGATCAGCGGTGCCACGGAGGGATCGTCGCTGCGCAGGGTCAACGCTCCGCGCGAGCGCGGGGTGAGCAACGCCGTGAAGATCGCGAGCCGGCCATCCATCGCCACCTCGGGGAACAGGTGCGTGTCGAACACGCCGTCCACCGCTCGCGAGGTCGCCACCTTCGCGAACGCCTGCTCGTCGGGCACCGGCTTCCCGGTGGCCCGGAACGCCGTCGTCCGCCGTTCCAGCTCGGCCGACGGCTCGAAGTACAGCTCGAAGCCGGGGTGGTCGTGGAGGTTGCGACCCACCCCGGGCACGTCGGCGACGATGTCCAGGCCCAGGTTCCACAGCTCCTCGGCGGGACCGATGCCGCTGCGGAGCAGCAGCTCCGGCGAGCCGTACGTGCCGCCGGCCACCACCACCAGGTCGGCCCACACGGTGTCGGCGACGCCGCCCTCCACCAGGTCGACGCCGATCGCGCGACCGCCCTCCACCACGACATGGGTCACCGTCACCCCGCCGCGCACCTCGAGTTCGGGCCGCCCTCGCACCGGATCGAGGTAGGCGAACGCGGCGTTCCAGCGCACGCCTTCCGGGCTGTTGGAGGGCTCGGCGCACACCGACGGCACGCCGTCGAGCGATTCGAGGTCGTCGAGTTCGGGCATCCCCATGTCGAGACCGGCATCGATGAACGCGCGATGGAACGGGGCGACCTCGTCGTCGCGGAACCGTCGAACCCGCATCCGCAGGGACGCCTCGCCGAACAGCGGCAGGAGGTCGTCGGCGCTCCAGCCATCGAGGCCTCGCGCGGCCCAGCCGTCGTAGTCGAGGCGGTGCCCCCAGGAGACGGTGCAGCCGTTGTGGGTGGAACAGCCCCCGATCACCCGGGCGCGTTCGTACGGCAGGGCGCGGCCGGGGAGTTCGTCGCCCGAGCGGTACCCCCAGTCGTGGCTCGTGGGGATCGTGGCGGCGTCGAGCAGGTCGCTGGGCCACCCCAGCGTGCCGAACGAGCCGTAGTCGGGACCGGCTTCGAGCACCAGCACGTGCCGGCCCGCCTCCACCAGGCGGCCCGCGACGACCGAGCCGGCGGTGCCGCCGCCCACCACGATCACGTCGTAGCCCTCCACCATGGCGGTGGAGTCTAGGGGCGCCGCGACGACGTAGCATCCAGGCACCATCGCGCGGGAGGAACGAACGTGCCTGAAGGTGCAAACGTCGAGATCGCCAAGCATCTCAACGAACATGGCAGTCACAGCGAGGGTGGCCGCAGCGACCGGTTCGGCCGCATCCTGGAGATCTTCGAGGCCATCCTGCTGGCGTGCGTCGCGATCGCGACCGCCTGGAGCGGCTACCAGTCGGCGAAATGGGACGGCCGATCCGCCGAACAATACGCTGAGGCCTCCAAATTGCGGGTGGAGCAGGACCTCGCCGCCACGCAGGCGGGCCAGCAACTGCTGTTCAATACGAACGCCCTCAACGCGTGGGTGACCGCCACCACCACCGGTGACGATCAGGCCGCCGCCGTGTTCGCGAAGCGGTTCACCCCGAACTACCTCGTCGCGTTCGATGCCTGGCTCGAGACCGATCCGCTCAATGACCCCGACGCTCCGGCGGGGCCGATCTTCATGCCGGAGTACCACAGCCCGCTCGATGACAAGGCCGCAGACCTGGACGAGCAGGCGACGCACGCGTTGGAGCAGGGCGGGTCCTCGAGGGACACCGGCGAGGAGTACGTTCGCGTCACGGTGTTCCTCGCGATGGTGCTGTTCCTGATCGCGATGTCGCAGCGGTTCAAGATCCGGAACGTGCGGCTCGGACTGATCGGTCTCGCCGTCGTGTTCACCGGATTCGCCCTGACGTTGATCCTCACCTTCCCCCACCTGTAGCCGGCGGCTCGCCGGCCTCGCCGTCGGCCTGTCCCGCCCGCCAGCGGGCGGGACGCCACAGGTTGATGACCTTGGCCACGGCGGTCACCAGGAACAGCTGCCCGATCAGCATCTCCATGACCGCGAACGACTGGCCCGGGTTCCCGGCAGGGACCAGGTTGCCGTAGCCCGTGGTCGTGAGCGTCGTGAAGCTGAAGAACAACGACTGCGCCACCGAGCCCTCGATCCCGCTCTCGAAGAACGGCCCGGCCTGGATCGCCCCCATCGCCTGGTAGGCGAAAGCGAAGAACATGCCGACCAACAGGTAGGCATCGATCGCCCCGAGCACCGTCTCCTGATCGACATCGTGTTGCTGACGATGTGAGCGCAGGATCGACATCGGAGCGATGAAGTACAGCAGCGCAGCGACGAGGAAGACCGCCGCCGATTATCGCCCTCCCGTCATCGCCGAACAGGGTGGTGATGGCGACGAGAACCGCGATCGCCAGGACGCCATTCGGAGAACCGGAGGACGGGCCGTCGAGCGTGCGACACGCGGAGCGCGATCCACACCGTGACCACCTGGATCAACAGGACCACCGAACGCTGCCACCGCTCGGTGGAAACCGTCGACAGGCCGTAGGTGATCGCGATGAGGATCAGCACCGACCCGTAGCTGTGCGGCGAGAGCAGCGAGCGCAGCAAGTGCCGAACCGGGTGCGGTCGCCCGTGATGCGGGCTCGCCGGGTTCAGCCATCGGATCCCTCGGCTCGTCCTCGTTCATCGTCGCCGCTCAGCGTCGCGGGCTGGCAACTGCCCATCTGTTGCGGCCGGAACGGGCGCGAGTCGGGCGCTCGGCGACGTAGGCCACCACCACACCAACGATGATCAACGGCATCAGCGGGACGGCGTCGGCGGAAAGGAACAGTGCCGTCAGCAGGACCGACGTGAGCGGGAGTCCCAACATGACGGTCGTCATGGCACCGATGCCGATGGCGACGCCGGCGATCATGGGCAAGCCTGGCAGGTGTGAAAGCGCGATCCCTCCCGCCGCACCGATGAACATGCCGGGGAACGTGGGGCCTCCCCGGAATGCGCTCAGCGCCGCTCCGTACGCCAGACCCTTGCAGATGATCAGCACGACGAGCGCACCGACCGTCCACCCGGCGGCGTTCTCGATGAGAGCCGGGAGGGCGGACTGACCGGAGAAGAGGACCTCGTTCGGACTCCGTCCCGTGGCCTCGGCGAAGACGAGGGCGCAGATGCCGATCACCAGCCCCATCGCGCGGCGTGACCATCGTGCGTCGCTTCGCGACGATCGGCTGCAGCCAGAGCGCCAACCGTTTGATCGCAGTGCCCAGGATCGCGGCGGCGAGACCGATCCCGATCGCCCAGGCGAACTCACCGACGGTCGGGGTCGTGAACGGGGGGATGTCGGGGACCGACAGCGAGAACGTCCCGAACCCCGTCAGTTGATCGAGGCCGATGAAGATGAGGGAACCCACTCCCGCCGCGAGCAGACCTGGGACCAGCACGACCCCCAACATCGGCCCACCCAGTCCGGCCGCTTCCATGAGCAAGAAGGCACCGGCCAACGGCGAACCGAGGAGGGTGCTGATCGCGGCGAAGCTCGCCGCGGCCGAGATCACCATCACCGCCTGGGCGGGGGCATCCTTCTTCAGGAGCCGTATGGCGAGGGCACCCATCCCGCTGCCGATCGCGATCAGCGGGGCCTCGGGCCCCAGGACCACCCCGAGGCTCAAGGTGGCGAACGACGCGATGATGATGCCCGGCAGATCGATGGGCCGCACCGGTCCTGTGGTCTTGAACCCTTCCGCGGGTTCGTGGCCCGCGGTCCCCGGCAGGTGCTTGATCGTGAGCCCAACGAGCACGCCGCTGACGACCAGCGGCGGGATCGGCCACCAGGCCGGCTCTCCGTTGAACCCGAGGTCGGCGGGCAAGGTCGTGAAGACGTACTGCTGGACATCGGCCACCCACTTGAGGAAGAAGTACGCGACCAGTGCGACGGGCACCCCGACGAGGGCGCCCATGACGAGCACCACTACGTAGCGCCGGTCCCGAACGAGATCCAACGGGGCCATGGGAGGCGTCGCCGGCTCAGGTGTCGGATCCGAGAACCTTGTGGGCCCATCCTCGGATGCCATCGCCTCTCCCCTCTTCGGCCGCTCGCGCGTTCACGGTCGATCTCGATGTGTGCAGCGGGCATCATCCCATGCGCCCGCACCTCGCGGTCGCTCCCGATCCCCGGATGCCTTGGCCTGCTGGACGCAGCGCCGGGCACGGTCTAGCCTCCGGCCACCGAGCCCGAGAGCGCAGGTGGCGCCTGAGATGACCACGGCACAGCCGGAAGCTTCGCCTGCTTCACGACCGCCGGGGCACCTCGCTCGGCTGAAGCCCGGGAACCTTCGCGCGGCCGATGTCCGGGTGTTCTCTTCGGCCAGCGACGCGCCTCGCGCCCGGCGGCCCACCGACGTGGTGCTGCTGGTCCTGGCGATCGTCGTCATCGCCGCGCTCTCCTTCGCCGCACCCGGACCCGGACGCCTGGATCAAGCGGTCGTCAGCCTGGTCAAGTCCCTGCCCGGACTGGTGGGGTGGCTCTGGGAGATCTCCTACGACCTGCTGTTCGTCTGGGCGCTGTTCGTGCTGGGGGTGTCGCTGTTCGCCCACGCCCGCAAGCGGCTGCTGTTCGGGGAACTCCTGGCCGGCGGCCTCACCTTCCTGATCGCGATGGCGGCCGGCGGGGCGGCGGGCTCGGCCTGGTCCGACGGGTCTCGCAGCCTCACGTCCTCCGACCCGCCCGCCGTCTACCCGGCGATGCGTCTGGCCATCGCGGCGGCGATCATCGTGGCCGCCTCGCCACATCTGTCCCGGCCGCTGCGGACGCTCGGACGGCTGGTGGTGACGCTCGGAGCCCTCGCCAGCATCACCCTGGGGGTCGCCGAACCCATCGGGGTGGTCGCCGGCCTCGCCGTGGGGTTCGCGGGAGCCGCCATCGTGCATCTGCTCCTGGGTTCACCGGGCGGCCGGCTCTCCCTCGACCAGGTCGCGCAGGCCCTCGGAGATCTCGGCGTCGACGCCACCGACCTGCGGTACGCGCCGCTCGAGCCGAGCGGGGTATCCCTCGTGCTCGCCAACGCGCCCGACGGCGGATCGCTACTGGTGAAGATCTACGGCCGCGATGCGTGGGACGGACAACTGCTGACCTCGATCTGGTCCTCGCTGTGGAATCGAGGGTCGACCCCCGAGTTCGGCGGACGCCTGCACCAGGTGGAGCACGAGGCATTCGTGACGCTGTTCGCCGAACGCCAGGGCGTGCCGGCGATGCCGGTGGTCGCGGCGGGCATGGCGGCAGGCCGGGACGCGGTGCTCGTGGTCGCCACGCGGCGATGCGCAACCGCTGGCCCGGCTCGACCCCGCCCGGATCGACGACGCCGTGCTCACCCGGATCTGGGAACTGGATGCCCGCCTGTTCGACCTCCGGATCGCGCACGGGGCCCTGGACGGCTTCCGGGTCGCGGTCTACGCCGACGGCACCCCCGCCGTCGGCGACTTCTCCCAAGCGACGGTCTCCGCCGCCGACGCCGCCCTGCGAGCCGACCGAGCGCAGCTCCTGGTCTCGACCGCGCTCCTCGTCGACCACGCGCGGGCGGTGGCCATCGCCCACGACGTGCTCGGTGCCGATGCGATCGCCGAGATGCTGCCCTACCTGCAACCGGCGGCGCTCGACCGGCCCACGCGGCACGCCGTCCGGGCCCAGGATTGGGACCTGGACGACCTGCGGAAACTCGCCTCGGACGCCGCGGGCGTCGAGCTGCCCAAGCTCGAACAGATCCGCCGGGTGACGTGGGCCTCGATCGCCATGCTCGCGGTGATCGGCCTCGTCGCCTATGCGGTGATCTCGGCGGTCGCCAACGTCGGGCTCGAGAGCCTGATCGAGTAGTTCCAGGACGCGGACCTGACCTGGCTGGCGCTCGCGCTGGCGCTCTCGCCGACGGTGGGCGTGGCGCAGGCGTTCGCAACGATCGGCGCCTGCATCAAGCCCGTCCGGTTCGGGCCGGTCGTGATGCTGCAGTACTCGATCCAGTTCGTCGCGCTGGCGGTGCCCAGCTCGGCCGCCAGGATCGCGCTGGAGATCCGCTTCTTCGGCAAGGTGGGGATGTCGTCGGCCGGCGCGATCGCGGTCGGGGTGATCGACAGCGTCTGCGGATTCATCGTCCAGATGCTGGTGATCCTCGTGATCCTGCTCTCGGGCATGGCGACCCTCGATCTGCCGACGAGTTCGAGCTCACTACCCGATTTCACGGGGAAGTGGCTGCTCGTGGCGGTGGTCGTGGTGGTGCTGCTGGCCGTCGTGGTGCTCGCCATCCCTCGATTCCGCACCTACCTGCGGGACCAGGCGAAGGACAAGACGGCCGACATCCGCGACGGGCTGCGCGTCCTGCACTCCCCGACCAAGGTGCTGATGATCCTGGGGGGGAACTTCGTCTCGCAGGTGCTGTTCGCGATCATCCTGGGTGTCTGCCTCGAGGCGTTCGGCCACCATCTCACCTTCGCCGAACTGCTCCTGACCTACAACCTGGTGAGCCTGTTCGCGGGCTTCATGCCGGTGCCGGGCGGGATGGGCGTGGCCGAGGCCGGCTACACCGCGGCCCTGGTCGCGTTCGGCGTCCCCCACACGGCGGCGCTGTCCACCGCCATGGCGTTCCGGCTTGGTGACGTACTACCTGCCGCCGATCTGGGGCGGCGTCGCGATGAAGTGGCTCCGCGGCCGCGAATACGTCTGATCCAGTTCCGTCGCGATCGCCCACCGGTACCATGCGCCCTATGGACGGTCTTCGGCGATCTGGGTCCCTTCGGTGAAGGACATGGTGCACGTGCCCGGCGGGGTCTTCGCCATGGGCTCGGATGACTTCTACCCGGAGGAGCAACCAGTCCATCAAGTGGAGGTCGACGGGTTCATGATGGATGAGCACCCCGTCACCGTGGCCGAGTTCCGCCGCTTCGTGAAGGCCACCAGGTACGTCACCGTCGCCGAGCGTCCCCTCGATCCCACCGCCTACCCGGGAGCCGACCCCGACCTCCTGGTGCCGGGCTCGTTGGTGTTCGACCCCCCGGATCATCCCGTCGATCTGCGCGTGCCATCGAACTGGTGGTCGTACCGCCCGGGTGCGCAATGGCGGCATCCTGAAGGGCCGACCAGCACGCTCCACGGGCGGGAACGGCATCCCGTCACCCATGTCGCCCCCGAGGACGCCGAGGCATTCGCCGCGTGGACGGGCAAGGAGCTGCCGACGGAAGCCGAATGGGAGTTCGCGGCGCGCGGAGGCCTGGAGGGTGCCACGTTCGTGTGGGGGGATGAGTTCGCTCCCAAGGGCAAGATGATGGCGAACACGTGGCAGGGAGAATTCCCCTGGCAGAACCTCACGGTCGACGGGTTCGAAGGGACGTCACCCGTGCGCAGCTTCCCGCCGAACGGCTACGGCCTGTACGACGTGGCCGGCAACGTCTGGGAGTGGACCAGCGACTACTTCACGGACTTCGACAGGCGACGCTCACCACGCCTGCTGCGTGCCTCGGAACCCGCGAGCGACCTCACCGGAAGACAGCCTCGTCGCCGATCAGCCCGGCGCGCACATCCCGAGGAAGGTCATCAAGGGAGGTTCGCACCTCTGCGCCCCCAACTACTGCCTCCGCTATCGGCCGTCCGCGCGGCAGAGCGAGGCGATCGACACTTCGACGGCCCACATCGGGTTCCGGTGCGTGATCCGCTGACGCCCGGTGCCGTCCGACGTTAGCCAGCGACGCGTCATCGTCCACGCCGTAGGCCACGATCAGCGTCGCCGGGAAGAACAGCATCTCCTCCTCACTCGCACGACCGCGTTTCTGGGCCGTTTCATCCGCCCTCGGCGGCCATCTTCTGCTTGCGCATCAGCGAGGGCGGCCTTCAATGCCGCCACGTGCCGTCCGTCCGCTTCGCCGACGACCTTCTGAAGAGCGCGAGTGACGGCTGGTTCGACGACGCCGGCGTCGTCGCGCTTGTACGCCACGATCAACCCGGCACCGCCCAGCGGGATCGTCTCCCCCGCCGCTTCTTCGATCTTGCTGCCCGACTTCCTGTGGAGCGCCTCGCCGCCGACGGCGCCGATCGCGGCGCCGATCGCCGTGGCCGCGAGCAGCGGCGGCGCGAAGAGACCGACCGACGAAACCGACGCCCGCGAGCCCGCCCGCTGCCTCCTCGACCATGTGGTCCTTCTGCTCGATCGACACCTCACCATCGAGACCCTTGGCTCACCACGACGGCGCCCCATAGGTCGCGGCACCGCACGACAGGACCGACCCATAGTCCTCGAGCGCCGCGTCACGCGAGAGGTACCCCCCGATCAGGACGTCGGTGTGCTCGTTCCCCAGTCCCATCGGGACTCCTCCTTCGCGCTAGCCAGACAGACCGTGAGCCGCCTCGCCCCGATGTGCCTCGGCGTGCAGATCGATCGTGTCCTGGTCCGACAGATGCGGCTTGATGTCGAACACGACCTTCTTCACCGTGCCGGTGAAGGCGAACGGTTTCCGGTCCTCGTAGGCCAGGTCCACGACGCCGCCGTTGTCCCGACCGATATCCATCCCCGCGTATGCCGAGAACCGGATCGGCACGGTGTGATCCATCCTGCCCTTCCCGACCGGTCGGTCATCGATGAAGAGCGTCACCTCTCCACCGGTCGCCGGCTTCGCTTCGTCGGCCGCGAACTCCATCCGCACGGTGACCTCACCGGTCGGCAGGTCTTCCTCGGCGACCTGCTTGAAGACGAAGACGCCCATCATCGAATACGTGTGGGTGAGCTTGCCGTCATCCACGTAGAGCGTGAACCCGCCGAGGTGATCCGATTCCGCGACGATCACGCCCTCCGCACCGCCTTCGGGGACGGCGAGATCGGCGCTGATCGAATACGAGTGGTTGTAGATGCGCGGGATCATGCCCGACAGCACGTTCTGGACGTCGCCTCGGAACTCGAACGTGGTCTTCTCCGGTGATCGGCGGCAGGATGCCGAAGAACGTCGACAGGGTTGCGAGCAACGGAAGCACCTTGTACTTCTCAGCCTCCTGCCAGAACAGATCCTTGAGCTCCTGCACCTTGTCGGGATGCTCCGCCGCGAGGTCGTGGGCCTGGGTGAAGTCGTCCGGCAGGTAGTAGAGCTCGGCCGGGACCGGCGTCCGGATCCCAGACGCCCGGCGCGTACGGCTTGAGTGCCTCGGGCGTCACGACCCACGGGATGCGGTCGGTCTTCATCGCGAGCCACCAGCCATCCTTGTACATGCCCGCGGTTGCCGATCGTCTCGAAGTACTGCTGGGTCCGGAACTCCGGCGCGCCGGCATCGGCGAACGTTCCGGCGATGGACGATGCCATGCATCGGCTCCTGATCGATCCCGTCGACCGTCTGCGGCTGCGGGATGCCCGCGAGCTCCAAGATCGTCGGCGCGACGTCGATCACGTGGCTGAATTGGGAGCGCAAGCCCCCCGCATCCGTGATGCGCGAGGGCCAGCGGATCGACCATCGGGTTGCGGGTACCGCCCAGGTGCGAACCGACCTGCTTGCCCCACTTGGAACGGCGTGTTGCCCGGCCCACGCCCATGCGGCGCCGTAGTGCGGGTCCATGATCTGGGCGCCCCACTCGTCCATGCCGCCGAAGCGCTCAGCGAGCTGCAACTGCATCTCGTCGGTCAGCGGGATCCCGTTCTGCATCGTCATCTCGTTGAACGACCCCGTCACGGTGCCCTCCATGCTGGCGCCGTTGTCGCCCCAGATCCAGATGATGACGGTGTCGTCGAGTTCGCCGAGCTCCTCGATCGCGTCGATCACGCGGCCCACGTTGTGGTCGGCGTTCTCCGAGAACCCCGCGTACACCTCCATCTGGCGGGCGTAGAAGGCCTTCAATCGGTCGGGCACGCTGTCCCATGCCGGGAAGGCGTCGTCGCGCGGTGTCAGCTCCGCGTCCGCGGGGACGACACCGAGCTCCTTCTGGCGCGCGAACGTCTCCTCTCGGAGCTTGTCCCACCCCTGGTCGAACTTCCCCTTGTACTTCTCGGCCCAGCCCTGCGACACGTGGTGGGGCGCATGGCTGCAACCGGTGGAGAAGTAGAGGAAGAACGGCTTCTCGGCGTCCTGGGCGCGGACGCCGTGGAGCCATTCGATGGCCCGATCTCCCATGGCATCCGGGAAGTAGTAGGGGTCCTCGTCGTCGTAGAAGCCTTCCGGCGTTCCGATCACCTTCTGGTTCTCGATCAGGCACGGATCCCACTGTCCCGAGTCGCCGGCCAGGAATCCGTAGAAGTAGTCGAATCCCCAGCCATTGGGCCAGCGGTCGAATGGGCCGGCCGCTCCTTGCTGTCCGTCGGGCGTCAGGTGCCACTTGCCGAAGGCGGAGGTGCTGTAGCCGTTGTCGCGAAGGATGCGAGGCAGCGGCGCGCAATCCCTGGGCAGGCTCGCCGAATATCCGGGGAACCCGCCGGCGAACTCACCGACGGAGCCGAACCCAACGGCGTGGTTGTTGCGACCCGGTCAGCAACGCGGCACGGGTCGGGGAGCACAGGGCCGTCACGTGGAACCGGTTGTACTTGATGCCCTTCCTCGGCGATGCGCGTGTAGTTCGGCGTCTGGATCGGCCCCCCGAACGTGCTCGGGTTGCCGAAGCCGGCGTCGTCGATCAAGACCAGCAGGACGTTGGGCGCGCCCGCCGGCGGGGTGGGGTGGCCGATCAAGTCCCAATCGGGTTGCGAACCCTCGAGCGTCCGGTTCGCCGTCCCCGCGAACGACGGCCGTCGGATCGGAAGATGCGTGCGGTCTGGTGCAGCCATGCCGAACCCTCCTCCAGATGTTCACCCCGCGGGGCGGCGCCAACGATCCACCCAACCGCGGTTGACCCATCAATCCTACGAGGTCCGTTCCCGGCAGCGACCCGAAGGGATGATTCGACCCGCGAGGGCCGGTGATACGGTCGCGCCTGAGATCGGCAACGGCAGAGGAGCTGCGAGACATGGTGCACAAGCAGGTTTCCAAGGACGATCCTGAAGCAGGAGGCGCCATCGCGCCCGCCTACACCCATCGGCTCGACCTGGAGCCGATCCCGAAGTTCGTCATGCCCGAACACGATTCGCGCCCGGAAACCGTCTATCGGTTGATCCACGACGAGCTCCTGCTGGACGGCAGCTCCCGGCTGAACCTCGCCACGTTCGTCACCACGTGGATGGAGCCCGAGGCCGACAAGCTCATGGCCGAGGCGTTCGACAAGAACATGATCGACAAGGACGAGTACCCGCAGACCGCCGAGATCGAGCGTCGCTGCGTGAACATGGTGGCCCACCTGTTCAACGCGCCCGAGGACGGCGACGCCGTCGGCGCCTCCACGATCGGCTCCAGCGAAGCCGTCATGCTCGGCGGGCTCGCGATGAAGTGGAACTGGCGGACCCGTCGCGAGGCCGCCGGCAAGTCCACCGACAAGCCCAACCTCATCCTCGGATCCAACGTCCAGGTCGTGTGGGAGAAGTTCTGCCGCTACTGGGACGTCGAGGCGCGGTACATCCCGCTGCACGAAGGGCGATACGTCATCTCCCCCGAGGAAGCCGTCGAGCGCATCGACGAGAACACGATCGGGGTCGTCGCCATCCTGGGCACCACCTACACCGGCGAGTTCGAGCCGATCGAGGCGATCCACGACGCCGTGGTGGCCAGCAACGCCGAGACCGGCTTCGACGTCCCGGTCCACATCGATGCCGCCAGCGGCGGGTTCGTGGCCCCGTTCCTGCATCCCGAAGGTCAAGTGGGACTTCCGCCTGCCCATGGTGAAGTCGATCAACGTCTCCGGCCACAAGTACGGCCTCACCTATCCAGGCGTCGGCTTCGTGGTGTGGCGCTCGAGCGACGACCTGCCCGAGGACCTCGTCTTCCACGTGAACTACCTGGGCGGCGACATGCCCACGTTCACGCTGAACTTCTCACGGCCGGGCAACCAGATCGTGGGCCAGTACTACAACTTCCTGCGCCTGGGGATGGCCGGCTACCGGCGGATCATGGAAACGCTGCGCGACCTCGCCGTGCACACGTCCGGTCGCATCGCCGAGATGGGACCGTTCGAGCTCGTGAGCGACGGGACGGCGATCCCGGTGTTCGCCTTCGCGCTTGAAGGAGGGCGCGCCCTACACCGTGTTCGACGTCTCCGAGCGGCTGCGGATCGGCGGCTGGCAGGTGCCCGCCTACACGATGCCCGACGACGCGACGAACGTGGCGGTCATGCGCGTGGTGGTTCGGGAGGGGTTCAGCTACGACCTCGCCGACGACCTGATCGAGGCGCTCAAGGCCGCCACCGAGTTCCTGACCCAGAACCCCCCGCGGCAGGCCGCGAAGCCGGGCTTCAGCCACACCTAGACGTGCACCCTCGCTCGCTCGTCCGGGTGCCGGACTCGTGGGTCCTGGAGGAACAGCGGACGATCGGGCCGTTCGTCACCCGCGAGCGCTATCGGCTGCCGGATGGCTCGCATCGGACGTGGAGCTCGCGCCGCCGCCGCAAGACGGGCCGGACGGAGGAACGACGCAGCCGTCCTCCCCACCCCTGGTGGCGCCCGAAAGCCCTGGGGTGGTGGATCGCCGCCCTGTTCATGGTCGGGTCCTCGCTCTTCGCCCTGGGGTCGTTCCCGCCCTACGCGAACGGGACGAACCCCACGGTCGTGGGGATCACCTACTTCGTGGGCTCGATCTTCTTCACGTCCGCGGGCTACCTGCAGTTCGTGCAGACGATCAACACGCCGGAGGAAGCCGGCGAGGGTCGCCACCGGACGCGGCTGTTCGCCTGGCAGCCCCATCGCATCGATTGGTGGTCGGCGTCGGTGCAGTCGATCGGGACGCTGCTGTTCAACCGCACCACGTTCAACGCGATGGATGCCGCCCTGTCCACCTCCCAGCAAGAGCGCCTGGTGTGGGCGCCGGACATGTTCGGGTCGATCGCCTTCATGATCGCGAGCACGCTCGCCTGGCTCGAGGTGTGTCACGGCTGGTGGCACTGGGACCCTCGCGACACGTCGTGGCGGATCGTGGCGCTCAACCTCGCTGGGCTCGATCGCCTTCCAGATCTCGGCGATCGCGGCGTTCATCCGGCCGGCGACCGGCGAGCTCGTGAACGTGCCCATCGCGAACCTCGGCACCTTCGTGGGAGCGGTGTGCTTCTTCTTCGGCGGCGTTGCTGCTGATCCCCGAGCTCTCCGACCGCTGACGCGACGAAAGCCGGCCGCCAGAGAGGCGACCGGCTTTCGGTTCGATGCAGCGTGCCTCAGCCGGCGTCCGCGGTGGCCGCGCCGATGGCGATCAGGTCCTCCGGGTGGATCCAGCTGTCGGCGAGCGGCACGCCGCCGGCCCGCCTGATCGCGTCGCGCAGCGGGATCGCCCAGCGGTGCTCGATCAACGCGACCGCGGCGGTGGTCCCCATCGGGATCGTGTCGGCGATCGACCACATGGTCTCGTCGCCGAGCACGCCGTCCTCGGCGGCTTCCGCTCCGAGGAGCGCACCGGCCTCCATGCCTTCTTCGTCGCCTTCGGCGCCGAGGCCGATCAACGCCCCGGCGATGGCACCGAATTCGGCGCGCTGCTCGTCGGACAGATCGCTCAGCTCGACGCCGAAGATCTCGCCATCCGTGTCCTTCGAGACGACGACCATGTCGACCAGGCGGATGATGTCGAGCTCCTTGAGACGCTGGAACTCGGGCATGATCTCGCCCTTGAACGTGGTGCCGTCGAACCCGACCACCAGGACCTGTACCGGTCCGAACTCATCCATCGGTTGCCTCTCTCCTCGTTCCGGGTGCTCAGGCGTTGAGGATCTTGGCCTTCTGCGCCGCGAACTCCTCGTCCGTGAGCACGCCCTGGTCGTGCAGCTGGCCCAGTTGCTTCAGCTCATCGATCGAGGACTGAGCCATGCCACCCGCCGGGGCGGGCGGGGGCGGCGGAGCCGCCGGCTGCTGGTAAGGGTCTTGTGTTGCGGCGGCCTGCTGAGCCTCCTGATCCTGACTCGCCCCCTTGTTCTTGCCTGCGTGGTACACCGCGGCACCGCCGGCGGCCATCGCTGCTCCTCGAAGCAGCGGGCGTCTCCTGCGCCTCATCACCGATCACCCTCCTTCGTCGTGCAGCCTGTGAACGATCCGCTTAGGACGTGCCGTGCAGTTCCTTCTGGATCTCGGCGGTGGTCTCGTCGGACAGCGAGGTCTTCACGACTTCGCCGCCGAACTTCGACAGCGCGGCGATCGCCTTGTCGGCCGTGACCTTCTCGAACACGATGAACAGCGCCGACGTGCCGGGCTGCAGCTTGTCTCGCACCTGCTGCTGGAACTGCTTGTCGATGCCGCCCTTCTCGAGCTTGCCCATCAGCGCACCGAAGGCCGCACCGAAGGCCATCCCGAAGAACGGCACGAAGAACAGGATGCCGAACAGGAATCCCCAGAACATCCCCCACGTGGCACCGGCGCCCACGGCGTGCTGGTTCGTGTGGGTGTGGAACGTGCCGTCGGCGTCACGCACGATCGCCGCCACGGCGTCGGCCTGGATGATCAGATCCTCTTGCAGGTTCGCCACCTCGGCCATCGCCTGTTCGGCGGTGGTGGTGTCGTCGTACGCGATCGCGATCAGATCGGCCATGCAACTCCCCCTTCGTGTCTGGACCGCGAGGCATCCTCGCCTCCCGGCTGGACACCTATCATCCACAATCTTGGCGCTTCGTGCCCAGCCGACATCTTGCGGAGCAGATGAACGCCCGATGAACGGACATGCAGAAGGGGCGCCTGAGGCGCCCCTTCCGTACGGTGGTGCGACAGGCTCAGCCGGTCAGTGCTCCTTGACGACCGTCCCCGCCGCGTCGACCCGGAGGTCGGTCATGCCCGAGTGGGCACGGTCGCCGGTCACCAGCACGGTGTCGTCGGCGATCCGACCGAGCTCCTTCAGGCGCGTCAGGACGAACTGCAGCGACTCCTCAGGGGTCTGGGTCTCGGTGTCCACGTAGATCTCGGGGTGCTCGGGCGCCTCGTACGGTGCGCCCGGGTCCACGCCGGTGAAGCCGGCGAGTTCACCGGCGAGCGCCTTCTTGTAGAGACCCTTCGGGTCCCGATGCGCGGCGATCTCATCGACGGTGGCGTGCACGTAGACCTCGACGAACTCGCCGGTCAGTTCGCGCACCGCATCCCTGGTCGCCTTGTAGGGGCTGATCGGGCAGCAGATCGCCGCGACGCCGTTGCGGGTGAGCAGGTGGGCGACGTAGCCGATCCGCATGATGTTGGTGTCGCGGTCCTCCTTGGAGAACCCGAGGCCCTTCGACAGGTTCTTGCGCACCTCGTCGCCGTCCAGGATCTCGGTCTTCAGATCACGCGCCTTGAACTCGTGGAACAGCATCTCGGCGATCGTCGACTTGCCCGAACCGGACAAGCCGGTGAACCACACGGTGAAACCTGTTTGCTCGTTGCTCATCTAGAGGAAGCTCCTTCCGACCGCGCCTTCGAGGGTCGCGTCGATGCCGTAGAGGGACAGGATCGTGGGACCGACGTCGACGAGGTTCCAACCGGAGACCTCGCCCATCGGCTGGCCGGGCGCGTTCTTCACGATGAAGATGCCGTCCCGGTCGTGGTTGGCCCCGTCGGGGCCGGTGTCGTTCTCGTACGTGTAGATGCTGGGGTTGCCGACGGCGCCCACCGAGCGCCATTCCAGGTCGCCGAAGTAGACGATCAGGTCGGGCGCGATGCCGCGAACCTCGGGGTAGACGTCCTGCGGCTTCAGCACCTTCGTGCCGAGCGGCTGGCCGTCGGGACCCGGTGCCGATTCGAGCTTCGCGATCAGCTCGTCGCGCGTGGCCTCGTAGTTCGCCGGCTCGACGATCCCCTGGGGCTCGCGGCCCTTCACGTTGAGGAACAGCCGACCGTAGTAGCCGCCGTCACCCCACGCGATCGTGCGGCCCCAGTCGATCGAGGCCTCCTTGATCGGCGTGGGCTGGGACACGGGCTCAGCGAGCGTCAGGTACTGCTCCTGGATCAGCCAGTCGTTGAAGCACAGGCCGCCCATCATCGGACGAGCGCCGTGGTCGCTCATCACCATCGTGATCGCGTCGTCGGGGATCAGCTCGAGCAGCGTGCCCACCTGCTGGTCCAGGAAGCGGTAGTAGTCGCGGAAGGTGGCCTCGTACGGGTTCCCGGGCTGATAGAGCGGGTGCCGCGGGTCGAAGTACTGCCAGAACACGTGGTGCAGACGGTCGAGCGCGATGTCGCACAACATGAAGAAGTCCCACGGCTTGTTCTGGATGAGGCGACGTCCCACCTGGAACCGGCGCTCGGTCATCTTGAACACCTGGTCGAGCGTGACGTCCATGCCCGCCTGGCGGAAGTTCGGGATGTCGAAGATGTAGGTCTTGCCCTCGAGTTCCTCTTCGATCTCGGCTTCGAGCGGCTGCGGGTAGGCCCAGCGCTCGGCCGACGGCGGCGTCAGGAAGCAGCCGACGCGCCAGCCGGGGAACTCCTTGGGCGGTGGGAACGACGGCGGCACGCCGATCAGGACCGACCGCATGCCCTGCTCACCGAGCTTGTCCCACACCGCGGGCTCCTTGATCGAACCCGAGTGGGCGATCGCGAGCCCGTCGTAGGTGGTGTCCTTGCGGTTGCGGAACCCGTAGATCCCGAGCTGTCCGGGGACCTTGCCGGTCATCGCGCACGCCCACGCAGGCACCGTGATGGGCGGCGTGATCGAAGCGAGGTTGCCGTAGGCGCCTTCGCCCATGAGCTTGGCGATGTTCGGCACCTCGGCCTGGAGGTCGTGGAACAGGAGCTGCGGCGTACCGCAGTCGAGCCCGATCACGGCCACCCTGGGTCCTTGTTGCATGCGTCGATCCTTCCGGAGTCGGGAACCCTCAAGATGCGGAAACGAAGGGCGCGCTGGGGCGCCAGGGGGAGCTTCCGCGGTCCGCGTATCCTACCAACCGCCCGGAGGGCTCCCAACCCTTCGCAGGGCCTCCAACCTGCGAAGATAGGCGGCCATGACCCTGCTCCGGCGAACCTTGAAGGTGCAAGCGGCGCTGTGGCTCCTGTGGAGCCTCGCGCTCGGTCTGGCGCCTCGTCTGGTGCTGGAAGACCTGTTCTCCCAACCGATCCTGGCCGAATACGCCTGGGTGCGGGCCTCGGCCGTCATGGGCGCCGTGCTGGCGCTGCTGATGGTCCTGGTCGCCCAGCGGATCGAGGAGCTCTGGTGGTGGTCGTGGGCGTTCGCGGTGCTCGAGGTGGGCACGGCGACCGTGTTCGCGATCAACGCGCTGTTCGGGGTGCCCGAAGGGGCGGCGGCCTGGCCATGGTGGGGGCTGGCGGCGATCAACGCCGCGTTCGGCGCGTTGCTCCTGGCGGGCATGGGCCTGGCGGGCCAGGAGAAGCCGTTCGTATGAGCGGCGCCGTCGCGGACCCCCTCGGGCCCATCGACGAGTTCGCCGAGCAGGTCATGGTGCCGATGGCCGACGGCATCCGGCTCGCCACCGACGTCTACCTTCCGCGCGGCGGACGTGGCGCGGATCGGCTGCCCTGCATCCTGGTGCGGCTCCCCTACGACAAGAGCGCACCCTTCGCGTTCATGCCGCGGCTCGCCGCGTGGTTCACGGAGCGTGGCTACGCCTTCGTCGCCCAGGACGTCCGTGGGCGGGCTCGCAGCGAGGGCGAGACGTTCGCGTTCGTGCACGAGGTGAGCGACGGTTCCGCGACCCTGGACTGGATCGTGGACCAGCCGTGGTCGAACGGCGTGGTGGGGATGTTCGGGGACTCCTACTACGGGTGGACGCAGTGGGCGGCGGTGGCGAGCGGCCACGACGCGCTCAGGGCGATCGTCCCCCGGGTGACGTCGGTGGAGGTCGGCACGGACTGGCGCGAGACCGGCGGGGTGTTCAACGCCTATCAGATGATCGAATGGGCCGCGGGAACCTGGTCGGGGACGGAGAACTTCGAGTGTGACCTCGACTGGACCGTGCGGCCGCTCGCCGACGTGCAGGCCGATGCGCATGGTGGGCGTCGGTCGCGGTCGCTCGATCACTGGATCTCGGTGGCCGGCGACGATCCGTGGTGGTGGGAGGCGCTGTACGCCGGCCGAGGCGATCCGCGAGCACGGTTGCGCGTGCCGGCGCTCCACACCGGCGGCTGGTGGGACGTGTTCCGGCGGGGGCAGATCCGTGATTTCCATGCCGTGCACGGCCGCGTGCCGGACCAGCACCTCGTCATGGAGGCCACCGATCACTTCGATGACTGGCTCCGCGATCGCGATGCGCCGCCGTTCGTGGACTTCATCGACGATGCCGCCGAGATGGAACGGTGGCTGCCGGCCTACGCCGAGCCGGCGACGGCGTTCTTCGATCGGTACCTGCGCGGGAAGGACGGCGATGGCCCGATCCCGGAGGTCCGGTGGTTCTGTGCGCACGACGGCTGGCGTGAGGCGGCGACATGGCCGCCGCCCGAGGCGCGGGTCATGCGCTTGTCGTTGACGGGGGCGGCGTCGGCCGCCGGTGACGGAGGCGGGCTCGCTCCGCGGGGTGACCGTGATGCCTCGTGGTCGCGCTGGACCCACGATCCGGCGAACCCGGTGCCCGACGGCATCGAGGATGCCTGGCGGTCGTTGGTGTCGCTGCCCGACGAGCGCGACGTGGAGGCCCGTCCCGATGTCCTGACGTTCACCGGCGATCCGGTGGATGCCGACCTCGATCTCGCGGGGCCGGTGATCGCGTCGCTGCGGGTGTCGTCGACGGCGCCCTCGACCCACGTCGTGGCCAAGCTCGTCGATGTCGCGCCCGACGGGTTCGCGCAGCGGATCGTCGAGGGGATCGTGGCGGTGCCGCGGACGGGTTCGCGCGACGAAGCTCAGGGACGCGGTGGTGGACCTCGGCTCGACGGGGTACCGGGTGCGCGAGGGGCACCGGCTCCGGCTCGAGGTGGCGACGAGCTGCTTCCCGCGATTCGCGGTCCATCCCGGCACCAGCGAAGACCCGATGCGGGCGGTCGAGGGCACACCGAGCGACCAAGGGTTGCTGGTGGGCGGCACCGAGGGGTCCGCCGTGTCGGTGACCGTGATCTAGCGGGTCCCAGGTCCCCCGGTCAGTCCCGGGGTCCGGCCGCCAACCGCTCCTGCGCCAGTCGGTCGGCCGCCTCGGCGGTCGTGATCCCCTCGCGATCGGCGCTCTCGAACACGTCGGTCAGCGTCTGTCCGATCCCCGCCAGCCGCGCCGCCACCGCGGCCTCGTCCCAACCGAACCGCTCGTATCCAGCCAGGTGGATCACCCCACCCGCGTTGATGACGTAGTCGGGCGCGTACAGGACGCCCGCCGCTCGCAACCGGCCCGCGTCCTCGGCCGTGGCCAATTGGTTGTTGGCCGCCCCCGCCACCACCGGGCACCGCAGCGCCGGGATCGACTCGGCGTCCAGCACGGCGCCGGTCGCGCACGGCGCGTAGACGTCACACTCGGTGCCGATCACGTCGCCCGGCGCCACCACCGATCCCTCGACGGAGGCCGCGGCCTCGCCGGCGCGGACCTCGTCGACGTCCGACACCAGCACCCGGGCCCCCGCATCGCGGAGCAGGCCGATCAGCCGCCCCCCCACCGATCCGACCCCTTGCACCAACACCCGCACGTCCGCCAGGTCGCCCGAGCCGAAGGCATGCCGCGCGCTCGCCACGATCCCGTGGAAGACCCCCACCGCGGTGCCGGGCGCGGGATCGCCCGAGCCCCCCGCCTCACGCGAACGTCCCAGCACGTGGGACGTGACCTCGCCGATCACGTCCATGTCGGTCTGGTTCGTGTTCATGTCGGCGGCCGTGACGTAGGTCCCATGGAGCGAGTCCACCAGCCGCCCGTACCGCCGCAGCAGGTCCCCTCGCTCCTGCGGCGCCGGCACCGCCGGAACGGCGATCACCGCCTTGCCCCCGCCGTAGGGCAGATCGGCCGCCGCCTGCTTGAAGGTCATCGCCGCCGAGAGCCTGAGCACGTCCACCAGCGCATCGTCCGGCGACGCATAGGCCTTCAGCCGCGTTCCACCCATCGCCGGCCCGAGCACCGTCGAATGCACGCCGACGAACATCCACGCGCCGGTCGAGGCATCGAACCGAACGACGACCTCTTCCCCATCCCAATCCCGCAGCGGTCCCTCGAACATCGCGCCGCAGTCTAAGTCCTGAACCACACCGAACGAGGACGGGTCCGGGAACGCGAAAGGGGCCGAGGTCACCGCGAAGGGGCGTTCAATTTCCCCTGCGCGGTGGGCCTCGGCCCCTCTCAACGTGGAGCGGACTCGAGCGAGCGAGCCTTAGTGCATGTGGCCGTCGCCGGCCGCAGCTTCCTCTTCCTCGGGCTTCTCGACCACGGCGCTCTCGACCGTCAGCACGATGGCGGCGATCGAGGCTGCGTTCTGCAGCGCCGAACGCGTCACCTTGGCCGGGTCGATGATGCCGGTCTTGACCATGTCGACCCACTCGCCGGTCGCGGCGTTGAAGCCTCGGCCCTCACCCTCGCTGCGGAGCTGCGCGACGATGACCGAACCCTCGTAGCCGGCGTTCTGCGCGATGCGACGCGCGGGCTCGGCGAGCGCGCCCCGGACGATGTTCGCGCCCGTGGCCTCGTCGTCGGTGAGGTCGACCTTGTCCAGCGCCGACTCGGCACGGACCAGGGTCACACCGCCGCCGGGGACGATGCCTTCCTCCACGGCCGCGCGGGTCGCGGAGACGGCGTCCTCGATGCGGTGCTTCTTCTCCTTGAGCTCGACCTCGGTGGCCGCGCCGACCTTGATCACCGCGACGCCACCGGACAGCTTGGCGAGGCGCTCCTGGAGCTTCTCGCGGTCCCAGTCGGAGTCGGTGTTCTCGACCTCGGCCTTGATCTGGGCGATGCGGCCGCTCACGGCCTCGGCGTCACCCTGACCCTCGACGATCGTCGTGGTGTCCTTCGTGATGATGACCCGGCGAGCCGAACCCAGCAGGTTGAGGTCGGCGTTCTCGAGCTTGAGACCGACCTCCTCGGAGATGACCTCGGCACCGGTCAGGATCGCGATGTCCTGCAGCATGGCCTTGCGACGGTCACCGAACCCTGGAGCCTTCACCGCGGCGGCGTTGAACGTGCCACGGATCTTGTTGACCACCAGCGTTGCCAGGGCTTCACCCTCGACGTCCTCGGCGATGATCACGAGCGGCTTGCCGCCCTGCATCACCTTCTCGAGCACCGGCAGCAACTCCTGCACGCTCGAGATCTTCTTGTTGACGACCAGGATGGCCGGGTCGTCCATGACCGCTTCCTGCGCTTCGGCGTCGGAGATGAAGTAGGGCGAGATGTAGCCCTTGTCGAACTGCATGCCCTCGGTGAACTCGAGCTCGATGCCGAAGGTGTTCGACTCCTCGACCGTGATGACGCCGTCCTTGCCCACCTTGTCCAGGGCCTCGGCGATGGTCTCGCCGATCGCGGGGTCGGCGGCGGAGATGGACGCCACCTGGGCGATCTCTTCCTTGGACTCCACTTCCTTGGCCTGGTTCTTGATGGCCTCGACGGCCAGCTCGACCGCCTTCTCGATGCCGCGCTTCAGCGCCATCGGGTTGGCGCCGGCGGCCACGTTCTTCATGCCGCCCTTGACCATGGCGCGGGCGAGCACGGTGGCCGTGGTGGTGCCGTCACCGGCGACGTCGTTCGTCTTGGTGGCGACCTCCTTGGTGAGCTGGGCGCCCATGTTCTCCCACGGGTCGTCGAGCTCGATCTCCTTGGCGATCGTGACGCCGTCGTTCGTGATCGTGGGGGCTCCCCACTTCTTGTCGAGCACCACGTTCTGGCCCTTGGGGCCGAGCGTGATGGCGACGGCGTCGGCGAGCTTGTCGACGCCTGCCTCCAGGCCACGGCGCGCTTCCTCGCCGAACTTCAGCAGCTTCGAAGCCACTGGTACCTCCTTCAGGTCGTAGAGACGGGAACGGGGTCCGCCGCCTGCGTGCGCAGCGCGTGCGAACCCCGGTACCGCAGAGCAGGTTGGTTACTTGGAGAGCACGGCCAGCACGTCGCGGGCGCTCAGGATCAGGTACTCCTGGCCCTCGACCTTGACCTCGGTGCCGCCGTACTTCGAGTAGATCACCTTGTCGCCCACCGCGACGTCGAGCGGCACACGAGCGCCGTCCTCGAAGCGACCGGGGCCCACCGCCACGACGGAGCCCTCCTGGGGCTTCTCCTTCGCGGTGTCGGGGATCACCAGGCCGGACGCGGTGGTCTGGTCACCCTCGCTGGCCTGAACGACGATGCGGTCCTCGAGAGGCTTGAGGTTGAAATCCGCCATCTGTGCCTTCCTCCTTGTGCTGATCGGTCTGGTTGACCGAGATGTGGATTAGCACTCGATGGTCACGAGTGCTAACAGCATACCCAGGCGAGTGCCAGAGGGTCAACGCGACCGAGCGAGGGCGAGCCGGAGCGATCGGTTCAGCTGTCGAAGCCCAGGCCCACCGAGTCGAGCAGCCGGAGCCAGGGACCGCGACGGCCTTCGCGCTCATCCGCCCGGGTGAGCGCCCTGGTCGTGAGATGGATGCCGGCCCAGCGCAGCGGTTCGGGAGGGAACGGGATCGGCTTGGACCGCACGAGCCGCAAACGGGTGCGTTCGGTGTCACGGCCGTCCACGAGGTCCAGCGCCGTGCGGGCACCGAACCGCGTGGCCGCCACGCCCATGCCCGTGTATCCGACCGCGTAGGCGACCTTCCCGTCCAGCGCCGTGCCGAACATCACCGAGAACCGGCTGCAGGTGTCGATCACGCCACCCCATCGATGCGAGAACCGCAGCCCTTCGAGTTGCGGGAACATGTCGAAGAACTGCCGGGCCAGCAACGAGAACGTGGCGTCGCGCTGTTCGAACTCGGGCCGCACGCCGTTCGCGAAGTGGTAGATCGCGTCGTAGCCGCCCCACAGGATCCGTCCGTCCTCGGTGGTGCGGAAGTAGTGGAAATGGTTCGTGGAATCGGCGAACCCCTGCCGCTCGGCCCAGCCGATCGCGTCCCGCTGGGCCTCGGAGAGCGGCTCGGTGACGAGCACGTAGTCGTAGACGGGCACCACGTACCGGCGGATCGAGCGCACCAGCGGCGTGAACCCGTTCGTGCCCAGCACGACCCGTCGCGCGTCGATGTGGCCCGCCGGCGTGCCCAACCGCACGCCTGAACCGGTCGACGCGAGATCGGTGACGGGCGTGGCTTCGTGGATGCGGACACCGAGCTCCAGCGCCACGCGCTTCAACCCCCATGCCAGGCGTGCGGGGTCGACCATGGCGCAATGGTCACGCTTCCAGACACCGGCCAGGATCGACGGGGAGTTCAGCTTGGCCCGGACCTCGTCCCGATCCAGGAAGACGCTGTCGAGACCGCGGGCCCGCCCGTGGTCGGGCGGCCTCGCGGAGCCAGTCGACCTGATGCGGTTCGGTGGCCACGCCGACCTCCCCGCTGGTCACCCAGTCGCACTCGATGCCGTGGCGCGCGATCGTCTCGGTCGAGGCCACGGAAGCTCTCGCGGCCCACCGCTTCGATCCGGTCGATCTCGTCGGGGAACCGGGACAGGCCGTTCTCGAGTCCGTGGGTCAGCGTGGCATCGCAGAACCCGCCGTTTCGCCCGCTGGCGCCGAACGCGATCGTGTCGCGTTCGACCAGCACGACGTCGCGCCCGGGATCCTCTTCCTTGGCCTGGATCGCCGTCCACAGGCCGGTGTAACCGCCGCCCACGATCGCGAGGTCGGCCGTCGCGGGGCCGTCGAGCGGGGAGCAGGGAGACGGTGCATCCGGCCGATCCAGCCAGAACGGGGTCGGCTCGGCGTCGGCGTAGCTCGCGCGGGCTCGCTCGGTGCTGATCGCCACGTGGCTCAGGCTCGTTCCGGCGCGTCCAGGGTGATCTGGAACACCTTGCGGAGCGGTTCGTGGACCGTCCACGTGGTGCGCGCGCCGCGTTCGAGGATGCAGACGTCGCCCGGACCCACCTCGATCGTGGGACCGTCGGCGACCTCGATCGTGGCTCGTCCCTCGATCACCACGAAGAGCTCGTCCTGCTCGGTGTCGGTGACCGTGCCCTGCGTGATGCGCCAGATGCCGCGGACGATGCGGCCGTCGGGCGACTCCCACAGCACGGTCTCGGTGACCTCGGGCGAACCCGCCAGGATCGACGCCGGATCGAGCTCCCCCGGTTCGAGGGGAACGTCGACGACGTGCAGGGAGAACGTCGGATCGGACACGGGCACCTCGTCCATCGCGGGAGAGGCTACCGCGCTCACACGCCCTTGAGGAACGCGACGGTCTCGGCGAGCCCGTCCTCGAGATGGGTCCACGGCTTCCACGCGATGGCGCTGGGGGCCTTCCCGATGTCGAGCGCGATCCGGCGCAGCTCCCCCGGCGGCAGCGTGCCGAACTCGGGATCCTTGTCGTAGCCGATGATGTCGGCGAGCAGCCGGTACAGGTGGTTGACGCTCGCCTCCAGGCCGGTGCCGATGTTCACGAGCTTGCCCGAGCCTCGATCCATCGCCTGGACGAAGGCGTGCGCCACGTCGTCGATGAACACGTAGTCGCGCGTCTGGTTCCCGTCGCCGAAGATCGTGACCTGTTCGCCGGCCAGCATCTTCTGAGCGAAGATCGCGATCACCCCCGCTTCCCCGTGGGGGTCCTGCCGGGGGCCGTACACGTTGCCCAGCGCCAACGCCGTGTAGTCGAGGCCGCGATAGCGCTGGAAGAACCCCAGGTAGTCCATGACCACCTTCTTCGAGATGCCGTACGGGCTGAGTGGATGCGAGGCCTGGGCGGCGGTCTCCTTGGCGGGGATGCGCTTGGGTTCGCCGTAGATCGTTCCGCCGCTCGCGGCGTAGATCACCTTGCGCACCTCGACCTTGGCGGCGCACTCCAGCACGTTCATCGTGCCCATCACGTTGATCGACGCATCGAGCACGGGATCGGCGAGCGATGGGCGCACGCCGGACTGGGCCGCGAGGTGGAAGACCACCTCCGGCCGATGCCGCTCGAACAGGGACGACAGACCATCGGCGCGCACGTCCATGTTGAAGAACGTGAATTCCTTGCCGTAGCCTCGCGCGTCCACCAGGTTCGCGATGCGACCGGTGGTGAGGTCGTCCACGCTGATGACGCGGTGTCCCTCTGCGAGGAGTCTGTCGGCGAGGTGCGATCCGATGAACCCGGCGCCCCCGGTCACCAGGACCGTGCTCACGGCGCCAACCTTAGCTGCGGGTCGGCGCCGATGTCGAGCACCGTGCGCTCCCCGGCCTTCCATCGTGCCGTCCCCACGCACGCCACCATCGCCGCGTTGTCCGTGCACAGGGGCAACGACGGGCTGAGCACACGGATGCCTTCGCGTTCGCCCGCCTCGGCCAACCGCGTGCGCAGACGCGAGTTGGCGACCACGCCACCACCCATCAACACGGTCGGCGCGCCCACGTCCTTGGCGGCGGCCATGGCCTTCGACACCTGCACGTCGACGATCGCTTCCTGGAAGCTCGCGGCGAGATCGGGCAGGTCCAGGTCGTGGCCGGCCGCCCGTTCCCGTTGCACGAATCGGAGCACGGCGGTCTTGAGTCCGCTCATCGAGAAGTCGTAGTCGCCGGAATCCTCCATCGCGCGCGGGAAGTGGATCGCGTTCGGATCACCGTCGGTCGCCATCGCATCGAGCGCCGGTCCTCCGGGGAACCCGAGTCCCAGCAGTCGCGCCACCTTGTCGAAGGCCTCGCCCGCGGCATCGTCGAGCGTCTGGCCCAGGACCTCGTGATGCAGCATCGTCGGCACGTGCACCAACATCGTGTGTCCGCCGGAGACGATCAGCGCCACGTACGGCGGCTCGGGGGTTCCGTGCTCCAGGAAGTTCGCCCAGTAGTGCGCCTCGAGGTGGTTCACCCCCACCAGGTCGGCGCCGGTGGCGAGGGCCACGCCCTTGGCCGCTGCCATGCCCACCAGCAGGGCTCCCACCAGGCCGGGACCCACGGTGACGGCGACCGCGTCGATGTCTCCGAACCCGATCTCGGCCTCGCCAAGCGCCTCTTCCATCAGCGGGTTCAAGGCCTCGACATGGGCGCGCGCCGCCACCTCCGGCACCACCCCACCGAAGCGTTCGTGCAGGTGGACCTGGGAGGCGATCAGGTTGGCGCGCAGCGTGAAACCGTCCTCCACCACGGCGACGGCGGTTTCGTCGCAGGAGGTCTCGATACCCAGGGTGATCACGAGGGGCGCACCGTCTCCGGCAACTCGGCCACGATCGAGGCCAGCCGCCGACCGTAGTCGGGCGTCCGGACGTCGTCGGTCCACATGATCAAGGCGTCCTCGTTGAGCTCCTGGTAGTAGTTGCGCCGGATCCCCACCGGATGGAAGCCGTAGCGCCCGTAGAGCCGTTGGGCGCCCCAGTTGGTGACACGGACCTCCAGGCTCACGGCGCGAGCCCCGAGTTCGATCGACTGGACCATCAGCTCGTGGAGCACCCGCGTCCCGATCTTGTGCCGGTGCATCTGCGGGTCGACGGCGATGTTCGTGACGTGGGCCTCGTCGCCGTAGCAGATCAGACCGCCGTAGCCGACCACGGTCTTGTCGATCCGCGCCACGAGGTAGCACCGGTTGTTGGGCTCGGTCATCTCGGCGACGAAGAGGTTGGGGCTCCAGGGACGGGCGTAGACCTGCCGCTCGATCGCCATGACGCCACGCAGGTGGCGCCGGCGCATGCGGCTGACCTCAACCCGTGGCGCCCCTGGCTCGCTGATCCCACGCGATCTCAGCATCGGACTTCCTCAGGTAGACCGGGACCACGTCGTAGAGACGATCGTGCTCCTCCCGGAGGAACCGGGGAACGGCGAGTTCGACCAAGGACGCCGCCTCGGGATGGGCGACGACCGCCGAGGCGATCTCGATCTGGCTTCCGAGCTCTTCCAGTCCATGTCGATACAGCATCGCACCGTTGCCCACCGCCAACACCTCTCCACCGAGCGCTTCGAGTTCGGCGACGAGCCGGTCCGGGGTGATGACGACCTGCTCGGTCTCGCGGACGACCCCGCCCGGTACCGATCGGTACACCGCGAAGAAGACCTCGCCGCGCCGACCGTCGATCACCGCCGCGATCCGTTTGTGCGAGGTGCGGACCGCGTAGGCGAGCGCGTCGAGGCTGGTGATCCCCACGATCGGCACGTGCAGCACCTGTGCCAGGGTCTTGGCGGTTTCGACCCCGACCCGCAGGCCGGTGAACAGGCCCGGACCGATCCCCACGGCGATCCCGCCCACCCTCGACAGGTCGAGATCGGTCCAACGCAGGAGCTGGTCCAGCGCCGGAGCCACCACCTCCTGCCGGGCCCGGCCGGCGATCGAGACCTTCGCGAGGATCTCGGTCTCGGTGCCGATCGCGATGCTCGTCTGCGGGGTGGAGGTCTCGATCCCCAGGACGATCACGACGCCACGCTCCAGGGGGCCACGGCCACCTCGAGCGCACCCCACCGCTCCTGCCACGAGGCGCCGAGCGCCGAGACGCGGAGCCGCCGCACATCCGATACCAGGTCTTCGGTGGTGAGCTCGACGCGGAGCCGCTCGTCGGGCAGCAGGTCCTCGACGGCGTCGCCCCATTCCACGAGGAGCACCCCTTCACCGTCGCCCAGCTCATCCAGCCCGAGGTCGACCACGTCCTGCACCCGTTCCAACCGGTAGACGTCGACGTGCGCGATGTCGAGGATGCCCCGGTACTCCTTCACCAGCGTGAACGTGGGCGACGACACCTGGTCCTCGATGCCGAGTCCGCGCGCCACGCCTTGCACGAAGGTGGTCTTGCCGGCCCCCAGCTCACCCGTCAGCACGACGGCGTCGCGGGCGCGCAAGGACGCCGACAACGCCTCCCCCACCTCGCGGGTGTCCTCGGCCGTCGGGGCCCGAAGCTCCAACAGCACTCAGAACAGCTCCAACTGCTCGTCGGCCGGATCGGTCTCGGGCACCACGATGCGGTCGGTGAGCCCGGGCGCCGACGCCGTCGCCTCGAGGGCAGCAGCAGTAGCGGGTTCAGGGCTCGCGGGTTCGCTGGCGGCGATCGCGGGCTCGGGGGTCTCAGGCGCCTCGCGCGTGCCCGGGTCGTCGAGCGTCGATCGGACCAGGGCGAAGTCGTCCTTCAGCAGCTGGAACTGGCGCGACTTCTCACCGCCGCCGTGCAGGATCGCCGCCGGATGGAACGTGGGGATCACCGTGCGGCCGTGCCAGTCGTGCACCTGACCCCGCAGCCTCGTGATCCCGGTCGAGGTGTTGAGCACGAACTTGGTGGCGAAGTTGCCCAGGGTCACGACCACGCGCGGTTGGATCAACGAGATCTGCTCGACGAGCCACGGCGTGCAGGCCTCGATCTCGTCGGGCTGCGGATCGCGGTTGCCGGGCGGCCGGCACTTCACGATGTTCGCGATGTAGACCTCGGAACGCTCCAGCCCGATGCCCTGGAGCATCTTCGTGAGCAACTGCCCGGCGGCGCCCACGAAGGGCTCCCCTTGCTTGTCCTCGTGGAAGCCCGGCCCCTCCCCGATGAACAGCAGGTCGGCGTCGGGAGCGCCGACGCCGTAGACCACCTGCGTCCGGCCCTCGGCCAGACGGCACTTCGTGCACGACGACGCCTCGGCGGCGGCCTGTTCCAGGGTCCGGGTCATGCGCGCTGCTCCTTGGATCGGTCCTTGGGCCGTCGTTTCGTGCTCGCCGGCATCAGGAGCTTGCGGCTGAAGGCACGGATCTCGCGATCCAGCTCCACCGGACGCTCCATCATGGCGACGTGTCCGGCGCCCTCCAGGACCACGAGCGTGGCATCGGGGAGCTCGCCCGCCAGCGCCACCGAGGCCGCCGGCGGCGTGATGCGATCGTGCTGACCGACCACGACGAGTGTGGGGACCGTGACGCGAGGAAGGGCATACCGCAGATCCATCTCCATCAGTCCCGACAGCCCATCGGTCCACACCTGCGAGGACGCGCGCTCCGAGAGGTTCCCGACGTGTTCCACGAGATGAGCCGGAGCGTCGGGGCCGAACTGCGTGAGCCTGACCGCGGTTCCCCGAAGGTCGCCGGGGCTCGCGAACACGGCCTTGCGGAGACGGTCGACGCGCTCGGCGGTCACGCTGAGGCCCAGCCGCGGACGGAGCAGGCTCGAGACCGACCCCAGGGCCGCGCGAACCAGGTCGGTCGATGAGCAGCCCACCAGGATCAGTCCGGCGATCCGCGGACCGAACAGCTCGGGTCGTTGCTCGGCGAGCGCGATCGCGGCCATGCCGCCCATGCTATGGCCCACGACGACCGCGGGCCGGTCGGGGGCGACCACGTCCAGCACCGCGGCGATGTCGCGGCCCAGGGCTCGCAGGGACAGGTTCCCGTGCGCAGGCGGACCGCTCCGGCCGTGTCCCCGCTGATCCATCACCACGCATCGGAAGTCCGCCGACAGATCGATCCATTGCTCGTGCCAGGTGGTCATGTCCAGGCTGAACCCGTGGACGAACAGCAGCACCGGCGCCTCCGGATCGCCCGATGCACGCGCCGCGATCTTCGACCCGTCGAAGGACTCGATCATGCCCAGGTCGTCGGGCGGCAGGTCCCACAGATGGGCTTCGAGGTCGTGCTCGTTCCTGCGTCGGACGATCGTGCGTCCCACGGCGCCCGCCGCGACCGCGCCGGCGGCGATCCCGGCGCCGATCACCGCGGCTCGCTTGCGCGTCACGGTCGTGCCCCCAGGTAGCGTCGCGGCACCCTGGCCCCGACACGCGTGACGATCTCGTAGCCGATCGACCCCGCGAGCGGCCCGAGCTCGTTCGCGGTGACGACCTCATCGCCCTGGGCGCCGAGCAGCACGACGGGGTCGCCCGCCTGAGGGGCGTGTTCACCGCAATCGGCCATCAGTTGATCCATCGTCACGTTCCCCGCCACCCGGCACCGTCGTCCTCCGATCAGGACATCGGCACGGGAGGACAGCGCGCGAGGATAGCCGTCGGCGTAGCCCACCGGCACCGTGGCGACCCACGCGTCACGTTCCAGCTCGTAGCGATGCCCGTAGCTGACGCGCTCGCCCACCGTGAGCCGCTTCGCCATGGTGACCGTGGAACGCCAGGCCATCGCGGGGCGCAGCTCGAGCTCGGCGCCCACCCCCGGCGCCGGTTCCACGCCGTAGATCCCGATCCCGGTGCGCACCATGTCCAGCTGCGCTTCCGGATACAGGATCGAACCGGCGGTGTTCGCGGCGTGGAGCATGCCGGGTTCGTGGCCGGCCGCCCGGGCCGCCATGACCGCCTCCTGGAAGCGATCGAGCTGATCCTTCGTCGTGACGGCGTCGTCCTCCGAGCTCGCGAGATGGGTCCACAGCGCGTCCAGGGCGAACCCGCGATCGCGCACGCTGCCGAGGAAGGCGGTCAGCTCGTCCGGGGGCCACACACCCACGCGATGCATCCCGGTGTCGATCTTCACGTGGACGCCGACGCGCGCCCCCGCGGCGGCGTCATGCAGCCGGTGCAGGGCCGCTCGGGTGTAGAGCGACGGCGTCAGGTGCGCGTCCAGAGCGGCCCGTTCGGTGCCCGCCGGGAACTCCGAGAGCACCAGGATCGGCGCGTCGATGCCGGCCCGCCGCAGGGCGAGGCCCTCCTCGACCAACGCGACGCCGAGCCATGCAGCACCGCCTTCGAGGGCGGCGCCCGCCACCTGGACGGCACCGTGCCCGTAGCCGTCGGCCTTCACCACGGCCATGAGATCGGCCCCATCGGGCCGGAGCGCCCCGACGTTGTGCGTGATCGCGTCGAGATCGACCTCGACCCAGGTGGCTCGACCCGGCTCCGGCGCGCCGCTCATGCGTCGAGCACCAGACGCACCGCGTCGGGGATCCGGTCGACGATGTCGCCGGCCAGGGTGCCTTCACCCGTGTCCTGGCCCGCGAGCATCCCGGCGACCCCGTGGAGATAGGCACCGGCCGCGGCCGCCTCGGCGGGCTCGAGCCCGCGCGCCAGGAGTCCGCCGATCATGCCGGTGAGCACATCGCCGGAACCGGCGGTGGCCAGCACGGAACCGCCCGTGGGGTTGATCGACGCTCGGCCGGACGGTTCGGCGACGATGGTGCGGGTGCCCTTCAACAGCGCGACCGCGTTGGCGGAGGTCGCGAGATCGCGCACGGCAGCCAGGCGATCGTTCCCGAGCGCCCGCGCGTCCACGCCCGTCAGCCGCCCGAACTCTCCCTCATGCGGCGTCATCACGAGGTCGGCCTTCCGGTCGGCGGCGTCGGCGGCCCGGCCCGTGAAGGCGTTGAGCCCGTCCGCATCGAGGGCCACCGGCACCGGGCTGGCCCGGACGAGGTCGCGCACGAAGCCGGCGGTCTCCTCGTCGCGCGTGAGGCCCGGACCGATCGCGAGCGAGTCCGCGCGCTCGAGCGACTCGAGCACGGTGGAGAGCGCTCCGGCCGCCACCGTCCCGGCGGACGTTTCGGCGAGCGGCGCGAACACGGATTCGACGCTGGAAGCCTGCACCACGGGCAGGATCGACGTGGGGACGGCCACCACGACCAGTCCGGCACCGATCCGGGCGGCGGCGCGGGCGATCAGGGCGGGAGCGCCGGTCATCGCACGCGAACCCGCGACCACCACCACCACGCCCGAGGCTCGCTTGTGGGTGTCGGCTGTGCGGGTTGGCAGGAACGCGGCGACATCGTCGGGTTCGACCAGGAACGTCGTCGGATCCACCGCCCCGTCGGCGAAGCCGATGTCCACGACCCGCACCGTGCCCGCCCGCTCGGCGCCGGGCAGGAGCACGACGCCCACTTTGGCGGCCCCGAAGGTCACCGTCAGATCGGCCTGCACGGCGTCACCCTCGACCGCGCCCGTCGTCCCGTCGACCCCCGACGGGATGTCGACGGCGATCACCGGCGCCGCACCGGCGTTCAGTCCTTCGATCGCCGCGGCCCACTCGTCCTCGGGCACGCCGCGGAAGCCGGTGCCGAAGATCGCGTCGATCGCGACGTCGGCACGCGCCAGTTCGGCGGCGAGGCCGGCGGGGCTGAACGCTCGTCCGGTCAGTCCCTGCTCGCCGAGACGCCCGGCGTTGGAGGCGGCCGGTTCCCGGAGTTCGTCGAGGGCCTCCACCGCGATCACGCTCACGCGCATGCCCCGCCGTGCCAGGTGCCGCGCCGCGACCAGTCCGTCGCCACCGTTGTTGCCCTTGCCGCACACCACGACCGCGCGACGCCCGTACACCCCGCCGCACCGATCGATCGCGGCCTGCGCCACCGCGCCACCCGCACGCTCCATCAGGACGTCGGCGGACGTTCCCGCCGCCTGCGTCGCCCGGTCCAGGTCGTTCGCTTGCTGCGGGGTGAGGACCGGCTTCACGACGTCTCCTCGTGCACGGCGATCGCGAAGGCCACCGCGTTCGTCTTCTCGTGGGTGAACGTGACCATGACGCGGGTGATGCCCTGCGCGTCGGCGCGTCGCTTCGCGTTGCCGGTGAGCGCGATGCTGGGCGCCCCGCTGGGATGGCGCGTGACGCTGATGTCCTGCCAGCCCCGTCCCCGGTAGCCACCGAGCGCCTTGATCGTGGCCTCCCGCGCCGCGAACCGTCCCGCGAAGGATTCCGCCGGGCGCGCCTTCGAGTCGCAGTAGGCGATCTCCTCCGGGGTGAACACGCGCTGCCGCATGGTGGGATGCCGGGCGAGCGCTCGCTCCATGCGGGCGATCTCACAGATGTCGACGCCGAGCCCGACGATCTCCACGCACCAAGCTTAGAGGCATCACGTCGCAGCGCGGCTGTGGCGGGCTGGTGCTGGTCCTGGCGCTGGTGCGGGTCGAGGCCGCTACTTCATGCGGACCAGCACGACCACGGCTCCGATCGCGATGGCCACCATGATCCCCATCCCGATCAGGATGAAGAGTCCTCCTGCAGCAAGCATGGATGCACCCTATTCCACGGTGACGCTCTTTGCGAGGTTCCGTGGCTGATCCACGTCACATCCGCGGAGCGTCGCCACGTGATACGCGAAGAGCTGCAAGGGAACGGTGACCGTGACCGGGGCGAGCAGTTCCGGCGTGGCCGGCACCTCGAGCACGTGGTCGGCGAGCTCGGCGATGGTGGTATCGCCTTCGGTGGCCACCGCGATCACCTCGGCGCCGCGAGCGCGGACCTCCTGGATGTTGGACAACATCTTCGGGTAGATGTGGCAGGTCGTGGCCACCGCGACGACCGGCACACCCGCTTCCACCAGGGCGATCGGTCCGTGCTTGAGTTCGCCCGCGGGGAAGCCTTCGGCGTGGAGGTAGCTGAGTTCCTTCAGCTTGAGCGCACCTTCGAGCGCGGCCGGGTAGCCGGTGTGTCGCCCGATGAAGAGCACGGTCGGCGCGTCGACGTAGCGTTCTGCCAGGGCGCGGCATCGGTCGTCGAGCCCGATCGCGCGCTGCACCGCGTCCGGCAGCTCGTCGAGACGGTCGAGGACCTCGGCGATCTCCTCGGGGAACATCGAGCCCCGCACCTGGGCCAGGTAGAGGGCAACCAGGTATTGCGACACCATCTGCGTCGCGAAGGTCTTCGTGGCGGCGACGCAGATCTCGGTGCCCGCGTGCATGTAGAGCACACCGTCGGCCTCGCGCGCCAGCGACGACCCCACGGTGTTCGTCACCGCGATCACCTGTGAACCCTGCCGGCGCGCGTGCCGTGCCGCCTCCAAGGTGTCGATCGTCTCGCCGCTCTGCGACACCGCCAGCGTCAGCGTGTCGGGACCAAGGACCGGGTCGCGGTAGCGGAACTCGCTCGCGATCTCGATCTCGACGGGCAAACGGGTCCAGTGCTCGATCGCGTACTTCGCGACCATGCCTGAGTGGAACGCCGTGCCGCAGGCCACGACGAAGACCTTGTTCACCTCTCGGAGCACGTCGTCGCTGATGTGGAGCTCGTCCAGCACCAGCCGGCCACCGACCACCCTCCCCACCAGCGTGTCGCGGATCGCGGCGGGCTGTTCGTCGATCTCCTTGCGCATGAACGAGTCGTAGCCGCCCTTCTGCGCCTGGGCGACGTCCCAGTCCACCGTGATCGGCTCTGGGTGCTGCACCAGTCCGTCGAAGTCGGTGAACACGGCGCCGTCCTGGCGGACCTCGACGACCTGCCCCTCCTCGACCGGGATCACGGTCGTGGTGCGGTCCAGCACCGCCGAGGCATCGGAGGCCAGCAGCGTCTCCCCGTCACCGATCCCCACCACCAACGGGGAGGACACGCGGACGCCGACCAGCACCTCGGGGTCATCGACCGAACACACGACGAGCGCGTACGCGCCTTCGAGCTCGCGGACGGTTCGCCGCACCGCGTCCGGGAGCGAGGTGGCGCCGGCGGCCAGTTGCTCTTCGATGACGTGGGCGATGCACTCGGTGTCGGTTTCGGACGTCAGCGTGTGTCCGTCCTTCTCCAACCGGGCGCGGAGCCCTTGGAAGTTCTCGATGATGCCGTTGTGGATCACGGCGACCCTGCCGCTGCAGTCCTGATGCGGGTGCGCGTTGCGGTCGGTCGGCGCGCCGTGGGTCGCCCACCGCGTGTGACCCATCCCGATCGAACCCGTGACGCTCCCCTCGTCCGCGAGCGCGGCTTCGAGGGAGGCGAGCTTGCCGGCACGCTTGACGACGTCGAGGCCGCCGTTGAGCACGGCGATGCCCGCCGAGTCGTACCCGCGATACTCGAGCCGGCGGAGACCTTCGATGATGATCGGAAGGGCTTCGTCGGGCCCTGCGTAGCCCACGATGCCGCACATGACCGCTCAACCCTAGCGCAGGGGTCCGTGAACGCCCGGAGCCTCGCGGAGCCTCAGGCCACGCCGATGGAGGTCCGCACGGCGTCGGCGATCGACTCGGCGTGGCTGCTCGCCAGGTCCTCGGTGGCCGCCTCCACCATGACCCGGACCAGCGGCTCGGTGCCGGATGCGCGAACCAACACGCGACCGTCCTGTCCCAGGGTCGACTCGCTCGTGGCGACGGCGGCCCAGACGGGTTCGGCGGCCTCCAGCGCGTCGCGATCGACCACGTCCACGTTGATCATGCGCTGCGGGTACCGGTGCATCACCGATGCGAGCTCGCGGATCGACGAGCCCGTGCGGGTCGCCAGTGAGAGGAACCGCACCGCGGTGAGCAGGCCGTCCCCGGTGGTCGAACGCTCCCGGAAGATCACGTGGCCGGACTGTTCTCCCCCGAGCGGGGCGTCGATCCGCATCATGTCCTCGAGGACGTAGCGGTCGCCCACCTTGGACGCCACCACGTCGATCGCCGCCTCGCGCATCGCGTGGTGGAACCCGAGGTTGGCCATCACCGTGGTGACGACCGTGTTGCCGGGCAGCTCCCCGCGATGCTTCAGGTCGACCGCGCACGCCGCCAGCACCTGATCCCCGTCGACGATCGCTCCCTGGGCGTCGGCGAACAGCGCGCGATCGGCATCCCCGTCGTGGCTCACCCCGGCGTCGGCGCCCACGCGGAGGACCTCTGCCGCCACGACCTCCGGGTACAGGGCCCCGCACCCGTCGTTGATGTTCTTGCCGTCGGGATCGGCGTTGATCGCGTGCACCGTGGCGCCGAGCCGCTGGAGCAGCGCGGGAGCGAGTTCGGAGGCGGCCCCGTTGGCGCAGTCCACCACGACGCTCATCCCCTCCAGCGGGGCCTGGGCGGCGTCGACGAGGTGGGCGAAGTACCGCTCGCGCCCGTCGCCGATCGGCAGCGTCTGGCCGGGACGATCGGCGGCATCGTGCGGCCCGGCCAGCACGGCTTCGATCTCGTCCTCGATCGCGTCGGCCAGCTTCGTCCCGGTCCGGTCGAAGAACTTGATGCCGTTGTATTCGGGCGGGTTGTGGGACGCCGAGATCACCACCCCCGACGAAGCGCCCAGCGTCGTGGTGAGGAACGCGATCGCGGGGGTGGGTTCGACGCCGGCGATCAGGGCGTCGCCGCCCGCGTGCCGGATGCCTTCGACCAATGCGTCCTCGAGCCATTCCCCGGAGGCACGCGGGTCTCGGCCCACCACGAACGTCGGATGACCCTCGCCGTGGCGGCCGAGGACGACGACCGCGGCATAGCCCAATCCGTAGGCGAGGTCCTCGGTGAGCTCCTCGCCCGCGAGACCGCGGACGCCGTCGGTGCCGAACAATCGAGCCATCAGGAAGCAGAAGGCTACTGCACGGACGAGCGACGTCGCATCGGGCGGATCACCCAGGCCGATCAGGGGGAGCAGGTCGTCCAGGAGCGCCAGGATCCGCCGGTCGATCTCGTCCCGGATCGGGCGAACATCCTCCACCGACTTGCCCGAAGGGTCGTCCAGCTCCCAGTCCAGGTAGCGCTTGCCGGGGAACACCGGGCAGGCGTCGCCGCACCCCATGGTGACCACGACGTCACAGGCCTCCACCGATGCGTCGGTGAGCGGCTTGGGGTGCTCGGCCGACAGATCGACGTCCACCTCGGCCATCGCCGTCACGACCGCCGGGTTGATCTCGTCGGCGGGCGCACTCCCCGCCGACCGTACGTTGACGCGTCCGTCGGCGTGTTTCGCGAGCAGCCCTGCCGCCATCTGGCTACGCCCGGCGTTGTGCACGCAGACGAACAGGACCTCGGGTACGTCGCTCACGTGGGACCATGGAACCATGGATGAGGAACGATTGGTGCAGGTCTACGCGAGTGCCGACACCACCGACGGACTGCTGATGCAGGGCCGGTTGGAGACCGAGGGCATCCCCGTGATGCTCAAGGGCGAATCCGAGGGCCCCTATCGCATGGGTCCCACGTACCTGTGGGTTCCGGCCGAGCACGAGGCGAAGGCACGGGAGATCATCGAGGCCGTCCGATCGGGGGCCTACGCCCTCGCCGAAGACGCCGATGTCTCGGGCGATGTTCCCGGAGACGAGCCCGCCGAGGACGCGACGCCCCGGTAACCCGGACCGCCGCGCCCTCGAGCGCTACTGCTCGCCGCTCGTGGCTTCGGGCTTCTGCTCGCCGCTCGCGGATGCGCGCTTCTGCTTCCGCTCGCGGATGCGCTCGACGCCCTTGTAGTTCGCCAGCGCCTCGAGCTCGTGCTCGATCTCGACCAGGTCGGCCTGGTCGCGCATCACCTGGTCGATCGGCTTGTAGGCATCGGGATGCTCATCGAGCAGCGCGAGCGCGTCCGAGGCCTGCCACGAGCGGCCCGCCATCTGCTGCTCCAGCGTCTCCACCGACAGCGTCTTGCGCGCCTTCGTGCGGCTCATCCGGCGACCGGCCCCGTGCGAGCTCGACCGGTACGACGCGTCGTTGCCCAGCCCACGCACCACGTACGAACGCTGGCCCATGCTGCCCGGGATCAGCCCACGCGAACCCACGCCGGCATGGATCGCACCCTTACGGGTGATCCACAGCATCCGGCCGTCGAACTCCTCGAGCTCGGTGTAGTTGTGGTGGCAGTTCACCTCGTCGGTCGCCGCCACCTCACGGCCGAGCTCGTGCTCGAGCTGACGGTGGCTGGCCACCAGCAGGAGACGCCGGTTCTCGCTCGCGTAGGCCTGGGACCATCCCAGGTCACGGATGTAGGCGTCGAACTCGGGGGTCCCCCGCTGCAGCCACGCGAGCTCGGGGTCCTCGAGCTGGGTGCCCAGGCCCTCGTGCAACCGACGCGCCACCTTCGTGTGCAGGCTGGCGAGCTTGTTCCCGCCGCCCCGCGACCCGGAGTGCAGCAGGATCCAGACCCAGCCCTCCTGGTCCACGGCGAGCTCGACGAAGTGGTTCCCCGAGCCCAGCGTGCCGAGCTGCGAGGCGACCCGCCCCCGGTCGAGCCCGTCGGGCATCGGGTGATCGTCGAGCCACTCGAGGGCCTCCATCGAGGCCTCGCCGTGCCAGCGACCGAGTCCTGCGGGCACCGCCCGGCGCATCTGGTCGACCCATCCGTCCAGCCCCGCGTCGGGGAGCTGGTCCAGCCGCACGTCGAGCCGGCGCGCAGCCATGCCGCAGCCGATGTCGACGCCCACCGCCGACGGGATGACCGCGGTCTCGGTGGGGATCACCGACCCGATCGTGGCGCCCATGCCCAGGTGGGCGTCGGGCATCAGCGCGATCGGTCCGGCCAGGATGGGCAGCCGCGCGGTGCGCGCCGCCTGCTCGATGGTGGCCTCGTCCAGTTCGCTCGCCCAGCTCCGAACACCGGGTGCGATCTCGTGGGGCATGGGGTCCAACCTCCTTCGTGTGCGTTCTGCGGGGCCGCAGGCCCGCAGAACGCCTCAGGAGATCAGCGCTTCGAGTACTGCGGGGCCTTGCGGGCCTTCTTCAGGCCGTACTTGCGACGTTCCTTCTCGCGGGCGTCGCGGGTGAGATAGCCCTCTTCCTTCAATTGGGCTCGCAGCTCTGGGTCGAGCTCGATGAGGGCCCTGGCGATGCCCAGCCGGATCGCGCCGGCTTGGCCGCTGATGCCGCCGCCCCTGATCGTGGTGATGACATCGAAGTCTTTCTCGCGTCCGACCAATCGCAACGGTGAGACGGCCACCATGCGGTGCACCCGCGTGGGGAAGTAGTCGTCGAGGCTCCTGCCGTTCACGGAGAAGTTGCCCTCGCCGGGGACCAGGCGTACCCGGGCCACCGCTTCCTTGCGGCGTCCGGTGTTGATCTTCGCTGCGGTCACGGCCACGTCGGCTACTCCTCGGTGCTCTCGGTCGTCTCGGCCTTGGCCTCAGGTTCGGCCTTCGCCTTCGTCTTCTTCGTGCTGGTCTTCTGGGCGGTGGTCTTCTTCTTCGCCGTCGACTTCTTCGCGGCGCTGGCCTTCTTGGGCGCCGTCGCCGTCGACTTCTTCGCCGTGGACTTCTTGCTCGTGGACTTTTGGGCAGCCGGCTTGGCGGCCTCAGGCTTCGTGGTCTTGGGCTTGGACGCCGGCTTCTCGACGGCTTCCTCCTCGACCAGGTGCCGGGTCTTCAGCGGCCGGGGCGCCGGCGTGGGCAGGCCCTCCCAGACGGGCGGCTGACCGAACGTGTAGGGCACCGGCTTCTGAGCGGCGTGCCGGTGCTCGGGTCCGGCCACCACGTGGAGCTTGTTGATCATGGTGCGGCCCAGGCGGTTCTTCGGCAGCATGCCCCGGATGGCCTTCTCGACGGCGAACACCGGACGGTCCGCAAGGAGCTTGTCGTAGCGAACACCGGTGATGCCACCGGGGTAGCCCGAGTGCCGGTAAGCGACCTTCTTGAACTCCTTGCCGCCGGTCACGACCACCTTGTCGGCGTTGATCACGATGACGTGGTCGCCGGTGTCCATGTGCGGGGCGAAGATCGGCTTGTGCTTGCCCCGAAGCAGGGCCGCGACCTCAGAGGCGATGCGGCCCAACACCTGGTCGCTGGCGTCGACGACGTACCAGCGGCGCTCGATGTGCTCAGGCTTCGGAGAGTAGGTCTTCATGGGTGTGAGTCCAGATGATGCGGATATCGGCCAGGAAGGCTCCCGGCCGACGCATCAGACTACCTGCGGCGTTGCGAGCCCGTCAAAGGAGATTGCCCGCTCAGCGCCGTTCCCGCACGCCGTAGACCACCCGTTCGAGGGTGAGGCCGTGGGCCGGGGCCATCTGCCGTGCCTTCGACCGGTCCCTGGCGGCCAGGATGGCGGGGATCTCCTCCTGATCGAGCTTGCCCTCCCCCACGGCGACCAGCGTCCCCGTGAGCGCCCGGACCATCTGATGCAGGAAGGCGTTGGCTCGGAAACCGAGCTCGAGCCGGTCATCTCGCCGGTGCACCGTGACGCGCTGGAGGTGACGCACGGTGGGCTTGCCGGCACCGGGGTGGCGGCAGAACGACGTGAAGTCGTGCTCGCCCACGAGATGACGGGCCGCCGCCCGCATCGCCGGGAGATCCGGTTCGGATGCGTGGTGCCACACGAACGCGGCGTCGAACGGATCGGGCACCGGGCCGACGTTGATGCGATAGCGGTACTCACGCGCGCTCGCCGAGAAGCGCGCGTGGAAGTCGTCGGGCGCCCGGCGAACGTCGAGGGCCACGATCTCCGGGCCGAGCCGTCCGTTGATCGCATCACCGATCGTGCCGGGCTCACGATCGGATGTGGTCACGAAGGACGCCACCTGACCCCGGGCATGCACCCCGGCGTCGGTGCGGCCGGCGACGGCGAGCTTCACCCGCTCCCCGGTGACATCGGAGAGCACCGTCGTCAGCGCCCCTTCCACGGTCCGGATGGCGGGGTCACGCTGCGCCGCCCACCCGCGGAAGTTCGTCCCGTCGTAGGCGAGGAGCGATCGGATCGTCTGGGTCATGGCAGGAGTATGTCCATCTCACCAACGCGAGAGGCCGGAGCTGAGCTCCGGCCTCGGTGCGTGTGGTGCGAGTGGTCCGCGAACTAGCCGCGTTCCACCAGTTCGATGCGGGCCATCGGCGCCGCGTCGCCCTTGCGCGGTCCCAGCTTCAGGATCCGCGTGTAGCCCCCGTCGCGATCTTCGAAGCGCGGCCCGATCTCGTGGAACAGGTGCGCGACGACGTCGCGGTCCGGGATGTCCTTCAGCACCTCACGACGCGAAGCGAGGTCGCCCTTCTTCGCCTTCGTGATGAGCTTCTCGGCGTAGGGCCGCAGCATCTTCGCCTTGGCCTCGGTGGTGTCGATCGCTTCGTGCGTGAACAGCTGCGCCGCCAACGTCGACAGCAACAGCTTCTGGTGCCCCGGGTTGGAGCCCAGGCGAGGGCCCTTCTTGGGCTTCGGCACCGCTTACTCCTCCCGCAGTCCCAGGCCCAGCTCCTCGAGCTTGGCCTTCACCTCGTCGATCGACTTCTGACCGAAGTTGCGGATGTCCATGAGCTCGGACTCGCTCTTCAGGATGACGTCGCCGACCGTGTTGATGCCTTCACGCTTCAGGCAGTTGTAGGAGCGAACCGACAGGTTGAGCTCCTCGATCGTGATCGCGTAGTCGCCCGGGACCTCTTCGTCCTCGGCCGGGCCCACGGTGACGCTGTCGGCCTCGGCGAGCTCGCTGAACAGCGTGACGAGCTCCAGGAGGGCGCCGCCGGCCGATGCCACCGCTTCGCGCGGGGTCACCGAACCGTCGGTCTCGACGTCGAGGATCAGGCGGTCACGGTCGGTCATCTGCTCCACACGCGTGTTCTCCACGGCGTAGCTGACCTTGCGGACCGGCGAGAAGATCGAGTCGACCGGGATCACGCCGATCGGATCGCGGGGCTTCTTGTTCTTGTCGGCCATGCGGTAGCCCACGCCCCGCTCGACCGTCATCTCCATCTCCACCGAGGCACCCTTGCCCAGGGTGGCGATGTGCAGGTCGGGGTTGAGGATCTCGACCCCGGCAGGGGGCGCGATGTCGCCGGCGGTGACTTCGGCCGGGCCCTTCGCCTTCAGGTAGACCGTGGTGGGCTCCTCGAGATCGGAGCGGACCACGAGCTCCTTCAGGTTCAAGATCACGTCGGTCACGTCTTCGGTGACCTTGGGGATCATGGAGAACTCGTGCAGCACGCCGTCGATACGGACGGACGAGATCGCCGCGCCGGGGATCGACGACAGCAACGTGCGGCGCAGGGAGTTCCCGACGGTGTAGCCGAACCCGGGCTCCAACGGTTCGATCGTGAACTTGGAGCGGATCGGCGTGAGGACGTCCTCAGCGATCTGAGGCCTCGCAACGATGAACACAGTGCTTCCTCCTTCGGCGGGGGATCATCCACTTCTACCCCGCTGTCGGCGTCCCGTGCGCCGGAAACAGCGCCGGGGGTGGTGCTTCGCCGCGCACGAGGCGCGGCGTTCTGCCCATTCGCGCCGCGCTATACGCGGCGACGCTTGCGCGGCCGGCAGCCGTTGTGCGGCACCGGCGTCATGTCCTGGATGCCGGAGACCTCGAGGCCTGCGGCGGCCAGGGAACGGATCGCGGTCTCGCGACCGGAACCCGGGCCTTTCACGAACACATCGACCTTCTGCAGTCCGTGCTCCTGCGCGGCGCGCGCGGCCTTCTCGGCGGCGAGCTGCGCGGCGAACGGCGTCGACTTGCGCGAGCCCTTGAAGCCCACGTTGCCGGCGCTCGCCCAGCTGAGCGTGTTGCCCTGCAGGTCGGTGATCGTGACGATCGTGTTGTTGAAGGTCGACTTGATGTGGGCCTGTCCGTGGACCACGTGCTTCTTCTCGCGACGCTTCGTCTTCTTCGCTTTGGGCTTGGCCATGTGGTGGAGAGCTCCCTACTTCTTGGTTGCCTTCTTCTTGCCGGCGATGGCCTTCTTCGGGCCCTTGCGTGTGCGGGCGTTCGTGTGCGTGCGCTGCCCGCGGACCGGGAGGCTGCGACGGTGCCGGACGCCCTGGTAGCAGCCGATCTCGATCTTGCGCTTGATGTCCTGGGCGACCTCGCGCCGGAGGTCACCTTCGACCTTGAGGTTCTGGTCGATGAACGCACGGATGCGCACGACCTCTTCTTCGGACAGGTCGCGCACCTTGGTGTCGCCGCCCACGCCCGAGCCCTGCACGATCAGTCCGGCGCTGGTGGTGCCGACGCCGTAGATGTAGGTCAGCGCGATGTCGAGCCGCTTGTCACGCGGAAGGTCGACGCCTGCGATCCGTGCCACCGATCGATCCCCTCTTTCGCTTCCCTAGCCCTGCCGCTGCTTGTGCCGCGGGTTGGAGCAGATGACCAGGATCTTGCCACGACGCCGGATCACACGGCACTTGTCGCAGATCCTCTTGACGCTGGGCCGGACCTTCATCGGCTGTTCCGCTCCTACTTGTATCGATACACCACACGGCCTCGGGTGAGGTCGTAGGGCGACAGTTCCACCAGGACCCGGTCTCCCGGCAGGATCCGGATGTAGTGCATCCGCATCTTGCCCGAGATGTGGGCCAACACCTTGTGACCGTTCTCCAGTTCCACCCGGAACATGGCGTTGGGCAACGGCTCGATGACCGTCCCCTCGACCTCGATCGCATCTTTCTTCGGCACGCTCCAGAAGATCCTTTTCGAACGGGTTCACCTCGACCCGGGCGCGCAGGACGCAAGCCTTGCAGACGAGGCGAAGGGCCAGTATAGGGCCAGCGCCAGCAGGAACGTCACGCCGAGCCCCCATCCGGCGGGGTCAGTCGCGTTTCGTGAAGATCTCGGGGCCGTCCTCGGTGATGGCCACCGTGTGCTCGAAGTGGGCCGCGAGCGACCCATCGGCGGTCACCACGGTCCACTCGTCGTCCAGCACGCGGGTGTCCTCGCCGCCGACGACCAGCATGGGCTCGATCGCGATCACCAGGCCCGGCCGCAGGTCGGGGCCCCGTCCGGGACGGCCGAAGTTCGAGATGAAGGGGTCCTCGTGCATCGCCCTGCCGATGCCGTGTCCCCCGTACTCGCGGATGATCCCCAGGCCCGTGGGCGAGGCCACCGACTCCACGGCATGGCCGATGTCGGAGAGCCGGGCGCCGGGCTGGGCCGCGGCGATGCCTGCGTACAGGGCCTCTTCGGTGGTCTTGACCAACCGCGAGGCTTCGTCCGACGGCGACTCGACCGCCCACGAAGACCGTCACCGCCGAGTCGGCGTGGTAGCCCTCCCAGGCTGGCCCCGAAGTCGAGCGACAACACCTGCCCTTCGACGAGCTTCCGTTTGGCCGAAGGGATGCCGTGGACGATCTCGGCATCGATCGAGGCGCAGATCACGGCCGGGTACGTGCCCTTGTATCCCTTGAACGAGGACAGCGCGCCCTGCTCGTCGATGTAGCGCTCGGCCACGACGTCGAGATCGTGCGTGGTGCGACCGGGTTCGACGGCCGCCAGCACGGCGTCGATCGTGCCGGCGACGATGCGGCCGGCACGGCGCATCTTCTCGAGCTCTTCGGGCGATTTGCGGATGATCACGTGAGGTCCTTCAAGGCTTCCATCGTACGGTCGGACACCAGGTCCTCGGTGGCCTGCGCGTCGACGACCAGCAGCAGGCCCCGGTCGGCGTAGAACCGCTCCAGGGGTTCGGTCTGTTCCTCGTAGACGGCGAGACGGCGCCGGACGGTGAGCTCGTCGTCGTCGGCACGGCGTTCCAGCGGGCTGCCTTCGACGTCGCACACGGTGTCACTGACCGGGCGCTTGAACTCCATGTTGTAGGTGCGCTTGCACGTGGGGCAGGTCCACCGTTTGGACAGGCGCAGCACCGCCATGTCGTCGGAGATCGTGAACTTCAACACGGCGGTCAGCGGCTGGTCCGCGCCGGCCAAGGCGTCCTCGAGCGCCTGGGCCTGCGGCACCGTGCGCGGGAACCCGTCGAGGATGAACCCCTTCTGCGCGTCGGGTTCGGCGAGGCGGTCCACCACCATCTGGACGACCAGGTGGTCGGAGACGTATTCGCCGCGGTCCATGAACGCCCGCGCCTTGATGCCCAACGCCGTCCCCGTCTGCACGTGCTCGCGAAGGATGTCGCCGGTGGAGATCTGCGGGATGCCGAACCGGTCCACCAGGCGCTGAGCCTGCGTCCCCTTCCCCGCCCCCGGGGGCCCGAGCAACACGAGCCGCATGGGAGGCCCCTACTTCAGGAAGCCCTCGTAGTGCCGCATCAGCAGCTGCGACTCGATCTGTTTCATCGTCTCGAGGGCCACGCCCACGGCGATCAGGACCGAGGTGCCACCGAACGGGAACTGCGCCAACCCCCAGGTCACCAGGACGATCGTGGGGACCAACGCGATCGCGGCCAGGAACAGGGCTCCGGGCAAGGTGATCCTGACGAGGATGTCGTTCAGGTAGTTCGCGGTGGGCGCCCCCGGCCGGATGCCCGGGATGAACCCCCCCTGTTTGCGGAGGTTGTCCGCCTGTTTGACCGGGTCGAACTGGATCGCCGTGTAGAAGTACGCGAAGAACACGATCAACGTGGCCAGGCTGACCATGTACACCCAATTGGGGTCGGCGCCGTTGAAGTTCTCGTTGACGAACCGGGTCACCCACGACGTGGAGCCGGTGATGCTGGCCAGCAGCGTCGGGAAGTACATCACCGAGGTCGCGAAGATGATCGGGATGACGCCGGCCTGGTTCACCTTCAGCGGCAGGTAGGTACTGCCGCCGGCGGTCATCTTGCGGCCCACCACCCGCTTGGCGTACTGCACCGGGATGCGGCGCTGCCCCTGGTCCATGAACACGACCGACACGATGATGGCGATGCCCAGCAGCCCGATCACGAACGCCTTGAAGTTCCCGCCGGTCTCCCAGATCTGGATGCCTTCACTGGGCAGGCTGGAGATCACGGACGCGAAGATCAGGATGGACATGCCGTTGCCCACCCCTCGCTGGGTGATGAGCTCGCCCAGCCACATGATCATGGCGGTACCCGCGGTCAGCGTGAGCACGATCAACGCCACGTTGGGTCCGGTGAAGGTCTCGGGCGGGAAGATGTCGGGGATGTTCTGCTGGCCCGAGTGGAACAGGAAGGCGATGCCGGTGGACTGCAGCAGCGCCAGCACCACCGTGACGTAGCGCGTGTACTGGTTGATCTTCTTGACGCCCACCTCGCCCTGCTCCTGCAGCGCCTGCAGGCGAGGGATCACGACGGTGAGCAGCTGCATGATGATCGAGCTGGTGATGTAGGGCATGATGCCCAGCCCGAACACGGCCATGCGCCCGAGCGCACCGCCCGAGAAGATGTTGATGAACTGGATGAACCCGCCGGCGCCCTGATCGTTGACGGCGTCGTTGATGACGCTGAAGTCGACCACCGGCACGGGGACGTGGGCACCGAACCGGTAGATGGCGACGACGAGCAGCGTGAACAGGATCTTGTTCCGCAGGTCCGGAACCCTGAACGCGTTGAGGAAGGCCTTCAGCACGGTGGTTTATGGTACCCCGGGTCAGCCGATGAGCTCGGCTCGACCGCCCGCCGCTTCGATCTTGGCCTTCGCCGCATCGGAGAAGGCGTGGGCCTTCACCGTGAGCGCGTGGTCGAGCTCGCCACGGGCCAGGATCTTCACGGGACGCCCCTTGTGCACCAGCCCGTGGGCGTAGAGCCCCTCGGGGGTGACCTCGCCGTCGGCGTAGTAGGTGCCGAGCACCTCGACGTTGACCACCGAGTACTCGACCCGGTTGGGGTTGGTGAAGCCCTTCAGCTTGGGCACGCGCCGCTGCAGCGGCATCTGCCCGCCCTCGAACCAGGCCGGCACGTTCTTGCGCGCGCCCGTGCCCTTGGTGCCACGGCCGGCCGTCTTGCCACGCACACCGGCGCGACCGCGACCCACACGCTTCCTGTCCTTCTTGGCGCCCTCGGCGGGCTTCAGGTGATGCAGCTTCATGAGAGTTCCTCTACCTCGACGAGGTGCTTGACCTTGGCGATCATCCCGCGGATCTCGGGACGGTCTTCCTTGATCACGGAATCGCGGATGCGGTGCAGGCCCAGGCGACGGACCGTGGCCTTCTGGTCCTTGGGCCGGTCGATCACGCTGCGGACCTGCGTCACCTTCAGCTGGCTCATCGCCGGCCTCCGCGGTTCTGCTGCTGGCGGGGCGGCGGGGCGTCGCTGTAGACCTCTTCGAGCGCCGCGGTCCGGGTGGCCTGGATGCGCGCCTCGGCCGCGGCGACGGCCTCGACCATGGGCTTGGGCGCGATGTCGTGGACGTCGCGGCCTCGCAGCTGCGCCACCTGGGCGGGCTTGCGGAGGTCCTTCAGACCCTGCACGGCCGCCTTCACGATGTTGATCTGGTTGGACGAGCCCATCGACTTGCTGAGGATGTCCTTGATGCCGGCGCACTCGACGATCGCGCGAACGGGACCGCCGGCGATGACCCCGGTACCGGGGGCGGCGGGCTTCAGGAGCACCACGCCGGCGCCGGCTTCGCCGATCACCTCGTGCGGGATCGTGGTGCCCATCATCGGCACCTCGAACATCTTCTTGCGCGCCTCCTCGACCCCCTTGGCGATGGCGGAGGGAACCTCCTTGGCCTTGCCGTAGCCGACGCCGACGCGCCCCGCACCGTCACCCACCACGACCAGCGCGGCGAAGGAGAAGCGGCGGCCGCCCTTGACGACCTTGGCCACCCGGTTGATCGAGATGACCCGCTCTTCGTACGGGCTCTTGTCTTCGTTCCTGGCGTCGTAGCGTCGCATCAGATCTTGAGTCCTCCCTCACGCGCGCCATCGGCGAGCGCGGCCACACGGCCGTGGTACAAGCGGCCGCCGCGGTCGAACACGACCGCGTCGATCCCGGCGTCCTTCGCCCGGGTGGCGATCAGCTCGCCCACGGCCTTCGCGCGTTCGGTCGGGCCCTTGCCCTTGACCTCGGTGTCGGAGGCTTGGGCCACCGTCACCGCATTCACGTCGTCGATCAGCTGCGCGTAGATGTGCCGGTTCGACCGGAACACGGCCAGCCGCGGACGCTGCGTGTTGCCCGAGACCTTCTTGCGGACCCGGGTGTGGCGGCGCAGCCGCGCGTCTCGCTTCGTCTTCGCATCCATCACGCAGCACCTGTCTTCGCGGCCTTGCCGGCCTTCTTGCGGACGTACTCGCCCTCGTACCGGATGCCCTTGCCCTTGTACGGCTCGGGCTTGCGGATCTTCCGGATCTTCGCGGCGATCTCGCCCACCGCCTGCTTGTCGTTGCCCCGCACCACGATCTGGGTGGGCGTGGGCGTCTCGAACTCGATCCCCTCGGGCACCGGCACCATCACGGGGTGGGAGTAGCCGGCCTGGACCTCCAGGTCCTTGCCTTTCATCGCCGCGCGGTAGCCGACGCCGATGATCTGCAGGCTCTTCTCGTACCCCTTGGTGACGCCCTCGACCATGTTGGCCACGAGGCTGCGGGTGAGCCCGTGCAGGCTGCGGTTGAACCCCTCGTCGTCGGGACGCTCGATCCGCACGGCGCCGTCCTCGACCACGACGCGCATGTTCTCGTGCATCGTCTGGGTGAGCGTGCCGCGCGGGCCCTTCACGGTCACGACGTTGCCGTCGCCGACCGTGACCTCGACGCCACTCGGGATCTCGATGGGTTGTTTGCCGATCCGACTCATGGGTTCACCACACGAAGGCCAGGACTTCGCCGCCGATGCCCTTGCGGGACGCGTCCTTGTCGGTCATGACCCCTTGCGAGGTCGACACGATCGCCACACCGAGGCCGCCGAGCACCCGAGGGAGCTCGTCGCGGCCGACGTACACGCGGCGTCCGGGCTTGGACACACGCTTGATGCCGGTGATCGTGCGCTGACGGTTCTTGCCGTACTTCAGCCGGACGCGGTAGGCCCGGTGCACACCCTCGCCCTCGGCCGAGAAGCCGTCGACGTAGCCCTCGGCGTCCAGGATCTTCAGCACCGACTCGTTCTGCTTGGAGACGGGCACGATGAGGTCGTCCTTGTACGCCAGGTTCGCGTTGCGGACCCGTGTGAGCAGATCCGCCACCGGGTCGGTGACGTTGCTCGAGAAGGTTCGCGTCTGGCTCACCATGAGGACTTCGTCACCCCCGGAAGCTCACCCGCGTGCGCCAGCTGCCGGAAACAGATGCGGCACAGCATGAACCGCTTGTACACGGACCGCGCGCGACCGCACTTCTGGCAGCGCGTGTACGCCTGCACCCGGAACTTCGGCTGCTTCTGCTGCTTGTTGATCAGTGATTTCTTCGCCATAGGTTCCTCGTGGTCAGCTGGCCTGCGTCGCCGGCTCGTTCTGCCCCTGGAAGGGGAAGCCGAGCGCCGACAGCAGGGCGCGTCCTTCGTCGTCGGTCGTGGCCGTGGTCACGATCGTGATGTCCATCCCACGCACGTTCGACACCTTGTCGTAGTCGATCTCCGGGAAGATCAACTGCTCGGTGACGCCCATGGTGTAGTTGCCGTGGCCGTCGAACGAGGCCGGGTTCATGCCACGGAAGTCTCGGATCCTGGGGAGCGCCAACGAGACCAAGCGATCGTAGAACTCCCACTTGCGATCGCCCCGAAGGGTGACCTTGGCACCGATCGCCACGCCCTCGCGGAGCTTGAACCCGGCGATCGATTTCCGTGCCTTGGTGACCACCGGCTTCTGGCCCGCGATGATCGTGAGGTCCTCGAGGGCGGCCTCCAGCATACGACCGTCCTTGACGGCGTCACCGATCCCCATGTTGATCACGATCTTGTCGAGCGTGGGGACCTGCATGATGTTGATCAGGCCGAGCTGCTCCTTCAACGCAGGACGGATCTCCTCGTTGAAGCGCTGCTTCGTCCTCGGTGTGTAGTCGCTCACAGTTCCGCCTCGCACTTCCTGCAGATCCGAACCTTCGAACCGTCGGCCTCGATGCGGTGGCCGACGCGGGTGGGCTGACCGCAGCTCTTGCAGACCGGCTGGACGTTGGAGATGTCCACGAACATCTCGACGTCGATGATGCCGCCCTGCTGCACGGCGCGGTTCGACCCCTTGACCTGGCCACCGGCGCGCTGGTGCTTCTTGGCGAGCGCGACCCCGTCGACCATGACGCGGCCCTCGGTGGGGATCACGCGGACCACGCGGCCTTCCTTGCCGCGGTCCTTGCCCGCCATGACGCGGACCATGTCGTCCTTCCTGATCTCGACCCCAGGCATCTAGAGCACCTCCGGCGCGAGCGAGATGATCTTCATGAACTTCTTCTCGCGCAGTTCGCGCGCGACCGGGCCGAAGATGCGGGTGCCGCGCGGGTTCTTCTGTTCGTTGATGATCACGACGGCGTTGTCATCGAACCGGATGTAGGAACCGTCGGGACGGCGGCGCTCCTTGGCGGTGCGCACGACGACCGCTCGCACGACCTCGCCCTTCTTCACGCCGCCACCGGGCAGCGCGTCCTTCACCGTGCCGACGATCACGTCACCGACCCCGGCGTAGCGTCGTCCCGAGCCGCCGAGGACGCGGATGCACAGGACCTCTTTGGCCCCCGTGTTGTCCGCGACCTTGCAGCGCGATTCTTGCTGGATCACTCTTCCGGCTCCTGCCTGTTGGGCGCTACTTGGCCCGCTCGATGACCTCGACGACGCGCCAGCGCTTCGTCTTGGACAACGGACGGGTCTCCATGACGCGGACCGTGTCGCCCACGTGCGCGTCGTTGGCTTCGTCGTGTGCGGCGAGCTTGGACGAGCGCCGCACCGTCTTGCCGTAGAGCGGGTGGGCCACCTGGCGGTCGATCCGCACGAGCACGGTCTTGTCCATGCCGTCGGACACGACCACGCCGGTGCGCACCTTGCGGTGCCCCCGTTCCACGGTGGTGGTCTGTTCGTCGCTCACTGCTCGGACTCCTCTTCGATCGCTTCGTCCGCGTCTTCGCGGGCTTCTTCACGGGCCGCCGCGATCGTGTCGAGCTCCAGCTCGATCTCACGCTCGCGGAGCACCGTGGCGATGCGCGCCACCTCGTGGCGCACCTCCTTGATGCGGGTGTGGCTGTCGAGCTGCCCGGTCGCGAGCTGGAAACGCAGGTTGAACAGCTCTTCCTTCGAGGATTCGATCCTCGCGACGAGCTCGTCGTCCGGCAACTCCCGGAGCTCTGCGGCCTTGCTGGGCATCTGCTTACTCCCCCACCCTGCTGATGAACTTGGTCTTGATGGGCAGCTTGTGCTGCGCGCGCTTCATGGCCTCGCGGGCCAGGGACTCCGGCACACCCGCCAGCTCGAACATCACGCGGCCGGGCTTGACCACGGCGACCCACCCCTCGGGGTTGCCCTTGCCTGAGCCCATGCGGGTCTCGGCGGGCTTCTTGGTCACCGACTTGTCCGGGAAGATGTTGATCCACACCTTGCCGCCACGCTTGATGTGTCGCGTGATCGCGACACGCGCGGACTCGATCTGGCGGTTCGTGATCCACGCCGGCTCCAGGGCGACCAAGCCGAAGTCACCGAAGTGGATCTCGGTGCCGCCCTTGGCCATGCCGCGGCGATGACCACGGTGCACCTTGCGGTGCTTGACCTTCTTCGGGGCCAACATCAGGCCTTCTCCTCCTCGGTACCGCCGGCTTGCGCTTCGGTGGTGGCCGCCTCGACGGACGGCTCCACCACGGCGGCCTCGACCTTGGCGGCGACCTCGTCGCCGGCAGCGATGTCGGCGGTGACCGTGGCCTCCACGATGTCCTCACCCAGGGCGCCACCGCCCCGGTTGCCGGTGTCGACCTGCTGGGCGCTGGCGTGCGCGCGAGCGAGGGCACGCTCGGTGTCCTGCTCGCGGCGCGGCACCTCGTCCCCGTGGTAGACCCAGACCTTCACGCCGCAGACCCCGAACGTGGTCTTGGCCTCGGCGGTGCCGAAGTCGACCTTGGCGCGCAGGGTGTGCAGCGGCACACGGCCCTCGCGGTACCACTCACGGCGGCCCATCTCGGAGCCTCCGAGGCGCCCGGCCACGGCGACCCGGACGCCCAGGGCACCCGAACGCATGGCGGTCTGCACGCAGCGGCGCATCGCGCGACGGAAGGCCACGCGGCCGGCGAGCTGCTCGGCGACGCCTTGGGCCAGCAACGCGGCGTCGGTCTCCGGTCGCGATTCGCTCGCGGCCTGGTTCATGTCCTCGACCTTCACGTCGACGCGCTTCTTCGTGTAGCGCTCGATGTCCTTGCGCAGGCGGTCGACCTCGGCGCCCTTGCGGCCGATCACGATGCCGGGCCGGGCCGTGCGGATGAACACCCAGATCTGGTCGCCCTTGCGCTCGATGTCGATCGAGCTGATGCCGGCGCGCGAGAGCCGGGTGCGGATGTGCTTGCGCACCCAGATGTCCTCGTGCAGCTGGTCGGCGTAGTCGCGACCGGCGTACCAGTTGGACTTCCAGGGGTAGATGACCCCCAACCGGAACCCGTACGGGTTGACCTTGTGACCCACTAGTCCTCGTCTCCCATCGTCTCCACCACGAGCGTCACGTGCGACGTGCGCTTGCGCACGCGCGTGGCGCGGCCGTAGGCGCGCGGCCGGTAGCGCCGCAGCGTCGGGCCCTCGTCGACCCACGCGCGCGCCACCACCAGGTTGTCCGCGATCACGCCGGGGTTCTGCTCGGCGTTGGCCACCGCGGAGTTCAGCAGCTTCTCGACGTCGGGCGTGGGGCCCAAGCGGCGAGAACCGCAGGATGCGGCGCGCCTCCACGACGTGCTGGCCGCGGATCATGTCGATCACCCGCCGCATCTTCCTCGGCGTGGTGCGCGCGTACTTCATGCTGGCTCGAGCTTCCACGTCGCTTACCTCACTCCGGTCCTGCGCTCGTCACGCGAGTGCGAACGGAACGTGCGGGTGGGCGCGAACTCGCCGAGCTTGTGCCCGACCATGGCCTCGGAGATGAACACCGGCACGTGCTTGCGGCCGTCGTGCACCGCGATCGTGTGCCCGAGCATCTCGGGGATGATCGTGGACCGGCGCGACCACGTCTTGACGACGCGCTTGTCGCCGTTCTTGTTCATCTCGTCGATCTTGACCAGCAGGTGCTCGTCGACGAACGGACCCTTCTTGACGGACCTCGGCATGGACTAGCCCCGACCCTTCCCGCGGCGGCGAACGATGTACTTGCTCGACGCCTTGTTCTTCTTCCGTGTACGGCCTTCCTTCTTGCCCCAGGGCGAAGCGGGGTGACGTCCACCCGAGCTCTTGCCCTCTCCGCCGCCCAGGGGGTGGTCGACGGGGTTCATCGCCACGCCTCGGACGGTGGGACGCTTGTTCTTCCAGCGGGCGCGACCGGCCTTGCCGAGCGAGATCAGCTCGTGCTCGGGGTTGCCCACCACGCCGACCGTGCCCTTGCAGGAGGCCGGGATCAGTCGCATCTCGCCGCTGGGCAGGCGCAGGGTCGCCATGGCGCCCTCCTTGGCCATCAGCTGGACGCTGGTGCCGGCCGAACGCGCCATCTTGGCGCCCGCGCCCGGCTTCATCTCGATCGCGTGGATCACGGTGCCGACCGGGATGTTGCGCAGGGGCAGGGCGTTGCCGGGACGGATCTCGGCATCGGGCCCGCTCATGATCGTGTCTCCCTGCTTCACGCCCTGCGGCGCCAGGATGTAGCGCTTCTCGCCGTCGGCGTAGTGCAGGAGCGCGATGCGCGCGCTGCGGTTGGGGTCGTACTCGATGTGCGCGACCTTGGCCGGCACGCCGTCCTTGTTCCGCTTGAAGTCGATCACGCGGTACCGCTGCTTGGTGCCGCCGCCCTGGTGCCGGGTGGTGATGCGACCGTGCACGTTGCGACCCGCCTTGCGGTGCTGCTTCTGCAGCAGCGACTTCTCGGGCGTGGCGCGCGTGACCTCGTCGAACGTGGACACGCTGGCGCCACGGCGTCCCGGGGTCGTCGGCTTGTATTTCCGGACGGCCATGACTACTTCCCACTCTCGAAGATCTCGATGGCGTCGCCCTCGGCCAGGGTCACGATCGCGCGCTTCTCGTCGGGCCGCTTGCCCTTCGTGTAGCCGCGCCGCTTCACCTTGCCGCGGCGGTTCATGGTGTTCACCGAGATGACGCGGACCTCCCAGATGGCCTGGACGGCTTCCTTGATCTCGGTCTTGTTCGCGCGCTTGTCGACCAGGAACGTGTAGGTGTTCTGCTCGAGGCCGGCGTAGGACTTCTCCGACACGACGGGGCGAACGATGACGTCACGCGGGGACTTCAGGGTCACGACGTCACCTCCTCGTTCGTCTCGTCCTTGGACTGGCGCTTCGGCGCGGCGTCGCGCTTCGTGCCTCGGGCCTCGATCGCGTCCAAGGCGTCGGCCGTGAACAGCACCCGGTCGGCCCAGAGCAGGTCGTAGGTGCCGAGGCCGCCGGCGTAGGCGACCTTCACGCCGCGCAGGTTGCGGAAGGACTTCTCCACGGCGCCGTCCTCGGTGGGCTGGGCCAGCACGACCACGACCTTGCCGTTGAGCTCCAGCGAGGACAGCAGCTCGGTGGCCCGCTTGGTCTTCGGCTCGTCGAACGACAGCTCGGAGATCACCGCGATCTTGCCGCTCTGCACGGTGTCGGTGAGCGCCGAGCGCAGCGCGCCGCGCTTCATCTTCTTGTTGACGCGCATCGCGTGATCGTGCGGCTGCGGGCCGTGCGAGACGCCGCCGCCGACCCACTGGGGCGAACGGATCGATCCCTGGCGGGCGCGGCCGGTGCCCTTCTGGCGCCACGGCTTCTTGCCGCCGCCGGAGACCTCGCCACGGGTCTTCGTGGAGTGCGTGCCGGCGCGCAGTCCGGCCAGGCCGGCCACGACGACCTGGTGCATCAGCGGCACGCTCACGGGCGCCTCGAACAGGTCGGACGAGAGCTCGCGGCTGCCGGACTTCTTGCCGGCGGCGTCGAAGACGTCGATCTTCGCCATCAGGCTCCACTCCCCACGGGCGCCTTCACGGCCGAGCGCACCATGACCAGCCCGCCGTTGGGGCCGGGCACCGCGCCCTTGACCAGGAGCAGGTTGCGCTCGGGGTCGGCCTGGACGATCTCGAGGTTCAGCACCGTCACGCGACTGCTGCCGTGCTGGCCCGCCATGCGCATCCCCTTGAAGACGCGGCTGGGCGTGGCACAGGCGCCGATCGAACCCGGCGAGCGGTGCTTCTTCTGCACACCGTGGCTCGCGCGCAAGCCGTGGAACCCGTGCCGGCGCATGACCCCGCTGAACCCCTTGCCTTTCGAGACGCCCACGACGTCGACCTTGTCGCCCACCGCGAACACGTCGGCCCGCAGCTCCTGGCCGGCGGTGTACGAGGCGGCGTCGTCGGTGCGCAGCTCCACCAGGTGGCGCCGCGGCTCCTCGACGTCGTACTTGTCGTAGTGGCCCTTCATGGGCTTGGTCACCTTGGACTCGCGCACGTCACCGAACGCGAGCTGCACGGCCCGGTAGCCGTCGCCCTCCTCGGACTTGACCTGCGCCACGACGCACGGCCCGGCCTTGATCACCGTGACCGGGATGGCATGCGTGTCGTCGAAGACCTGGGTCATACCCAGCTTCGTCCCCAAGATGCCCTTGATGGCTCTCATGTTCTGGCACGTCTCCTGGCATGTCGTCCTCTAGAGCTTGATCTCGATGTCGACCCCGGCCGACAGGTTCAGGCGTTGGAGCTCCTGCACCGTCTTGGAGGTGGCGTCGACGATGTCGATCAGCCGTTTGTGCGTGAGCATCTGGAAGTGCTCGCGCGAGTCCTTGTACTTGTGCGGCGACCGGATCACCGTGTAGATGTTGCGCTCGGTCGGCAGCGGCACCGGCCCGACCACCTTCGCCCCCGTGCGGGTGACGTGCTCGACGATGTCGCGCGCGGCGACGTCGAGCATCCGGTGATCGTAGGCCCGGAGCTTGATCCTGATCTTCGGTCCTGCCACGTTGCGCCTCTTCCTACTGACTGGATCTGGGACTGGTCTTTGGGACGAGCTACTTGATGATCTCGGTGACGCGCCCGGCACCCACGGTGCGGCCGCCCTCGCGGATCGCGAAGCGGAGGCCGTCCTCCATGGCGATGGGAGCGATGAGCTCGACGACCATCTCGACGTTGTCACCGGGCATCACCATCTCGACACCCTCGGGCAGCGCCGCGGCACCGGTGACGTCCGTGGTGCGGAAGTAGAACTGCGGACGGTAGCCGTTGAAGAACGGGGTGTGCCGTCCGCCCTCTTCCTTGCCCAGGATGTAGACCTGCGCCTTGAAGTTGGTGTGGGGCGTGATGCTGCCGGGCTTGGCCAGCACCTGACCGCGCTCGACGTCTTCCTTGTCGATGCCGCGCAGCAGGATGCCGACGTTGTCGCCCGCCTGCACCTCGTCGAGCAGCTTGCGGAACATCTCGAGGTCGGTGGCGGTGGTCTTCGTCGTGTCCTTGATGCCGACGATCTCGACCTCTTCCATCTTCTTCAGCACGCCCTGCTCGACGCGACCGGTCACCACGGTGCCGCGGCCGGTGATCGAGAAGACGTCCTCGATGGGCATGAGGAAGGGCTTGTCGGTGTCGCGCACGGGCTCGGCGATGTAGGTGTCACACGCCTCCATGAGCTCGTCGATCTTGACGTTCCACTCCTCGTCGCCCTCGAGCGCCTTCAGGGCCGACACCTGGATCACGGGGGTGTCGTCACCGGGGAACTCGTAGGAGGTGAGCAGCTCACGGACCTCGAGCTCCACCAGCTCGAGGAGCTCGGGGTCGTCGACCATGTCGCACTTGTTCAGCGCCACGACGATGTAGGGCACGCCGACCTGACGGGCGAGCAGCACGTGCTCGCGGGTCTGCGGCATGGGACCGTCGGCGGCCGAGACCACCAGGATCGCGCCGTCGATCTGGGCGGCGCCCGTGATCATGTTCTTGACGTAGTCGGCGTGGCCCGGCATGTCCACGTGGGCGTAGTGACGGTTGTCCGTCTGGTACTCCACGTGCGCGATCGCGATCGTGATGCCGCGCTCGCGCTCTTCCGGAGCCTTGTCGATCTGGTCGAACGGGGTGTAGTCGGCGAGGCCCTTGTCCGCCTGACGCTTGGTGATGGCAGCCGTCAGCGTGGTCTTGCCGTGGTCGATGTGGCCCATGGTGCCGATGTTGACGTGTGGCTTGGTGCGCTCGAACTTCTGCTTGCCCATCTTCCGTTCCCTTCTCGGTTCTCGCTGACGCGGGCTACTCGCCCATGACGCGGGCGACGATCTCCTTGCCGATCTGCGTCGGCACTTCGTTGTAGGCGTGGAGTTGCATGGGGCTGTGTGCTGCTCGTCCCTGGGTGCGCGACCGCAGCTCGGTGGCGTAGCCGAAGAGCTCGGCGAGCGGCACCAGCACACGGACGAGCTTCTGACCGCTGCGCTCATCGATGTTCTCGATGCGCCCACGGCGGGCGGTGACGTCGCCCATCACGTCGCCCAGGAACTCCTCGGGCGTGGTGACCTCGAACTCCATGACGGGCTCCAGGATCACCGGGTCGGCCTTGCGGGCGGCGTCCTTCACGGCCATGGAGCCCGCGATCTTGAACGCCATCTCCGACGAGTCCACCTCGTGGAAGGAACCGTCGATGAGCGTGGCGCGGACGTCGACCATGGGGTAGCCGGCCAGGATGCCGTTGTCCAAGGCTTCCTGGATGCCCTGGTCCACGGCCGGGATGTACTCCCGCGGGATCTTGCCGCCCACGATCTTGTTGATGAACTCATACCCTCCGCCGGGGCCCGTGGGCTCCAGGTCGATGTAGACGTGCGCGAACTGGCCCTTGCCGCCGGTCTGGCGCACGAACCGCGCCTCGACCTTGTGCACCTCGCGGCGCACGGTCTCGCGGTAGGCGACCTGCGGACGACCCACGTTGGCATCGACCGAGAACTCGCGCTTGAGGCGGTCCACGATGATGTCGAGGTGCAGCTCGCCCATGCCGGAGATCACGGTCTGGCCGGTCTCGTCGTCGAACTTCACGACGAAGGTGGGGTCCTCGTCCGAGAGCTTGGCGAGCCCGGCGCCCAGCTTGTCCTGGTCGGCCTTGGTCTTGGGCTCCACCGCGACCGAGATGACCGGGATGGGGAACGTGATCGACTCGAGCACCACGGGCTTGTCGGGGTCGCAGATCGTGTCGCCGGTGGTGGAGTGCTTCAGGCCCACCACGGCCACGATGTCGCCCGTGTACGCCGCTTCCAGGTCCTCACGGTGGTTGGCGTGCATCTGCAGGACCCGCCCGATGCGCTCCTTGCGGTCCTTCGTGCTGTTCAGCACGTGGGTGCCGCTGTGGAGCACGCCGGAGTAGACGCGCAGGTAGGTGAGCCGCCCGACGTAGGCGTCGCTCATGATCTTGAACGCCAGCGCCGAGAACGGCTCGGAGTCGTCGGCCTCGCGGGTGACGTGCTCGTCCTCCTTGAAGGGCTTGTGGCCCTCGACCGGCGGCACGTCGAGCGGGCTGGGCAGGTAGTGCACGACGGCGTCGAGCACGAGCTGCACGCCCTTGTTCTTGAACGCCGAACCGCACAGCACCGGGACACCCTCGTTCGCCAGGGTGGCGCGGCGGATCGCGCGGCGGAGTTCCTCGAGGGTGGGCTCCTCCTCGGCGATGAACTTCTCCATCAGGGCTTCGTCGTGGTCGGCGAGCTTCTCGAAGAGCTCATGGCGACCGGCCTTGGCCGCTTCCATGTACTCCTCGGGGATCTCGGTGTCCTTCCAGTCCTCGCCCATCTCGCCTTCCCAGTAGTGGCCCTTCATCTCCACGAGGTCGATGACCCCGTGCAGATCGGCCTCGGTGCCCCAGGGAAGCTGCAGGACGAGCGGGTTGGCGCCCAGACGGTCGACGATCATGCCCACCGTGCGCTCGAAATCGGCGCCCGTGCGGTCCATCTTGTTGACGAAGCAGATGCGCGGGACGGCGTAGCGGTCGGCCTGGCGCCACACGGTCTCGGACTGCGGCTCGACCCCCGCCACGGCGTCGAAGACCGCGACGGCACCGTCGAGCACCCGCAGCGACCGCTCGACCTCGACGGTGAAGTCGACGTGGCCGGGCGTGTCGATGATGTTGATCCAGTGGCCCTTCCACTGACAGGTGGTGGCCGCCGACGTGATCGTGATGCCGCGCTCGCGCTCCTGCGCCATCCAGTCCATCTGGGCCGTGCCCTCGTGGACCTCACCGATCTTGTAGGCCTTGCCGGTGTAGTACAGGATGCGCTCGGTCGTGGTGGTCTTGCCCGCGTCGATGTGGGCCATGATGCCGATGTTGCGCGTGCGAGCGAGCGGGTACTCGCGGATCTCGAGTCCCTTCGCGCCCTTCGTCTTGACGTCTTGTTCGGTCGTTGCCACCTGCATCGTCTCCGCGGGGACCGCCATCAACGGACCCCCTTCATCCGAGAACCGGCCCCGGAAGGCCGGTTCTGTGAACGTTCGTCGGTCACCACCGGTAATGCGCGAACGCCTTGTTCGCCTCGGCCATCTTGTGCATGTCCTCGCGTCGCTTGACCGAGGTGCCCGTGCCGTTGGCGGCGTCCATGATCTCCGAGGTCAGGCGCTCGGCCATGGAGTTCTCCCGGCGGGCGCGGCTGTAGGTCACCAGCCACCGAAGCGCGAGCGTGGTGCCGCGCGACGGCTTGACCTCGATCGGTACCTGGTAGCTGGCACCGCCGACGCGACGGGACTTGACCTCGAGCATGGGCCGCACGTTCTCGACGGCCTTCTTGAGGGTGATCACCGGGTCGTTGGCGGTCTTCTGGCTGATCTGCTCGAGCGCTTCGTAGACGGCGCGCTCGGCCACGGTCTTCTTGCCGTCCAGCAGGACCTTGTTGATGAGCTGGGTGACCAGCGGGTTCTGGTAGACGGGGTCGGGGGCAACCTCGCGACGTGCGGCTGGGCCCTTGCGCGGCATGCTTAGTTCCCACCCTTCTTGGCGCCGTAGCGGGAACGGGCCTGCTTGCGGTCCTTCACGCCGGCGGTGTCGAGCGTGCCGCGCACGATCTTGTAGCGGACACCCGGCAGGTCCTTCACCCGGCCGCCTCGCACGAGGACGATCGAGTGCTCCTGCAGGTTGTGACCCTCGCCCGGGATGTAGCAGGTGACCTCGATCTGGGAGGTCAGGCGGACGCGAGCGACCTTGCGAAGCGCGGAGTTCGGCTTCTTGGGGGTCATGGTGTAGACACGCGTGCAGACGCCACGCCGCTGGGGGGAACCCTTCAGCGCGGGAGCCTTCGTCTTCTCTTTGCGGGCCTCTCGGCCCGAACGTACGAGCTGTTGGATCGTAGGCATAGATCTCTCGTCTGCACTCTTCCGTTGTCAAACACCAGGACGCGGCGTGAACCGTGTCCGCGGGCCGTTCCACATCCGTTGGAGCGCAGCGAAAACGCCGACCGCTCTTCTCGGAACCCACTCCGGAACCGGAGTGATCGCGTCCGGTGGCCCGCCGAGCCGGGACGCGACCCGTAAACCTACAGGTCACACACACGAGCGTCAACGCGAGAGGTGCCTCCCGGACCGTGAGGAACCGGGCCCACCGCGCATCACACATCGTGCGACGCACCCAGCCTAGCAAACCGCACCTGGTAGCGTGCCGCGCGTGACCGCGACGATCGATCGATGGACCCAGGTGGCAGCCCAAGCCGCCGAAACCGGGGCCACGATCGTCCGGGACGCGGGGCTCCACAGCGGCACGTCCCTGGCTGCGAAAGGGCTTCCCGGCGACTACGTCACGGACGTCGATCTCGCCTCGGAGGCCGCCATCAGCGCCTACCTGCGCGAGGCGACCCCCGACATCCCGGTCCACGGCGAGGAAGGCGGCGGCGAGACCGGCGATCGGTACTGGGTCGTGGACCCGCTCGACGGCACCACCAACTTCGCCCACGGGTTCCCCGCGGTGGGGGTGTCGGTGGCGCTCGTGGAACGGGGGCTGCCGATCGCGGGCAGCGTGTGCGCGCCGTTCCTGGGCACCACCTACGTCGCCGGACGCGGAGAAGGGTGCTGGGCCCATCGAGGTGACGCAGAACCCGTGCGGCTCAAGGTGTCCGACCGCCCCGCCTCACGAGCGGTGGTGGCCACCGGGTTCCCCTTCCGCCGCAAGGCCCGCCTGCTGCAGGGCTACCTCATCACCATGACCGCCGCCCTGGCCCGCTTCGAAGACCTCCGCCGCCCCGGCGCAGCCAGCCTGGACCTCGCCTGGGTCGCCGAAGGCGTCTTCGACGGCTTCTTCGAACTCGCGCTCGGCCCCTGGGACGTCGCAGCCGGCGGCCTCCTCATCCAAGAAGCCGGCGGCGTCGTCACCGACTGGGACGGCGGCCCCGCCTGGATGGAAGGCGACATCATGGCCGGCCCCGTAGCCATCCACGCCGAACTCCTGAGTCTCGCCATCCGCTAGACCCGCCGCTCAACGCCGAGCGAGGTCGCCGGAGGAATGGAACGGGCCCCGGGTCATCGCGAAGGGCGTTTCTTTCCCTGCGCGATGGGCCCGGGGCCCTGTGCGTTCCCTAGTGCCTCTTACTTCTCCGAGTCGGTGGAGACCGCCGACAGCGACCCGCCGAGCATCTGCTCGGCCTGCTCCCGGGTGAGCCCCACGAGCGCGGGCTCGCCGGAGTCCATGGCGGCCGCGTCGGCCAGCTCGCGCTGACGCGCCAGCCAGTACTCGGGGATGGCGTCCGGCTTGATCTTGACCCCGACGTTGCGGTAGCGGGACAGGCCCGAACCGGCCGGGATCAGCTTGCCGATGATGACGTTCTCCTTGAGGCCGAGCAGCGGGTCCGACTTGGCGCTGATGGCCGCGTCGGTGAGCACCCGCGTGGTCTCCTGGAAGGAGGCCGCGGACAGCCACGAGTCGGTCGCGAGCGAGGCCTTGGTGATGCCCAGCAGCACCGGTCGGGCGCTGGCAGGGACCCCGCCGTTCTCGACGACCTCGGCGTTCTGCTCCTCGAACTTGCGCCGGGCCACCATGTCGCCGGGCAGGTACTCGGTCTCGCCCGGATCGATGATGTGCACCTTGCGGAGCATCTGGCGCGCGATCAGCTCGATGTGCTTGTCGTGGATCGTGACGCCCTGGCTGCGGTACACCTGCTGGACCTCGTCCACCAGGTGCTGCTGCAGCGCCAGGACACCTTCGACCCGCAGCTTCTCGTGCGGGTTCACCGAACCCTCGGTGAGCTGCTGGCCCACCTCGACCACGTCGCCGTTGCCGACACGGTGAGGCGTGCCCGGAACGAGACCGGGTACTCCACCATGTCGCCGGTGTCGTCGGTGACCGTGATGCGACGCACGTGCTTCTCGTCGTCATCTTCGATCGCGACGGTGCCGGACAGCTCGGTGATCTGCGCCTCGCCCTTGGGCTTGCGCGCCTCGAACAGCTCGACCACACGCGGCAGACCGTGCGTGATGTCCTCGCCGGCGACCCCGCCGGTGTGGAACGTCCGCATCGTGAGCTGCGTACCGGGCTCACCGATCGACTGGGCCGCGATGATGCCCACGGCCTCGCCGATGTCGACCATGCGACCGGAGGCCAGCGAACGGCCGTAGCACATGGCGCACACGCCGACCTCGGCCTCACAGGCCGTGACCGAACGCACCTGCACCGTCTCGACGCCGGACTCGACGACGACCGCTGAGAGCTCGTCGTCGAGCTCCTGGCCCGTGAGCGCCACCTTCTTGCTGCCGACCTTCACGTCCTCGGCCAACACGCGGCCGAACAGCGAGGTGTCGACGTGGGCGCTCTTGACCACGGAGCCGTCGGGCTTGGTGACGTTGACCACGATCGGGATCGAGCGGTCGGTGCCGCAGTCCTCCTCGCGGACGATGAGCTCCTGGGCGACGTCGACCAGACGACGCGTCAGGTACCCCGAGTCGGCGGTCCGCAGCGCGGTGTCGGCCAGTCCCTTGCGGGCACCGTGCGTGGAGATGAAGTACTCCAGCACCGACAGGCCCTCGCGGAAGTTCGACTTGATCGGCCGCGGGATGATCTCGCCCTTCGGGTTGGCCACCAGGCCACGCATGCCCGCCAGCTGGCGGATCTGCATGATGTTGCCTCGGGCACCCGAGTTGGCCATCATGAAGATCGGGTTCGTGGGGGTGAACCCTTCCTCCATCGCCACCTTCACTTCCTCGGTGGCCTGCGTCCAGATCTCGATCAGCTCCTGACGACGCTCGTCGTCGGTGATGATGCCCTTGCGGTACTGACCTTCGACCTTCTGGGCCTTCTTCTCGTGCTCGTCCAGGATCTTCTGCTTGGACTCGGGCACGAGCACGTCCTCGACACCGATCGTGACGCCGGCGCGGGTGGCGTAGTGGAACCCGAGGTCCTTCAGTCCGTCCAGGATGGACTCGACCGTGGCGCGGTCGTAGCGGTGCACCGCCTCATCGACCAGGCGTGCGATGTCGGACTTCAGCACCGGCTGGTTGCGGTACTCGAAGTCGGACGGGAACACCTCGTTGAAGATGATGCGGCCGATCGTGGTGCGGATCACCGGCGCGCGGCCGGAGTCGGGGTCCCAGCCCTCGGGACGCAGGTCCTCGGGCAGGGCCTTGTCCTGCAGGCGGATGCGCACCGGGGTGTGCAACGAGTACCCGCGGTCCAGCGCCAGCATGGCCTCGGCCACCGTGCCGAACGTCGGGATGGTCTCGTCCTTGGCCTTCTCGCCCTTCTCCAGGGAGAGGTAGTAGAGACCCAGCACCATGTCCTGGGACGGCGTGGCGATGGGACGGCCGTGCGCCGGCGACAGGATGTTGTTGGCCGACAGCATCAGGATCCGTGCCTCGGCCTGCGCCTCGGCCGACAGCGGCACGTGGACCGCCATCTGGTCCCCGTCGAAGTCGGCGTTGAACGCCGCGCACACGAGCGGGTGGATCTTGATGGCCTTGCCCTCGACCAGCACCGGCTCGAAGGCCTGGATGCCCAGACGGTGCAGGGTGGGCGCGCGGTTCAGCATGACGGGGTGCTCGCGGATGACCTCCTCGAGCACGTCCCAGACCTGCGGACGCGCACGCTCGACCATGCGCTTGGCGCTCTTGATGTTCTGCGCCAGGTTCTGGTCGACCAGCCGCTTCATGACGAACGGCTTGAACAGCTCGAGCGCCATCTGCTTGGGCAGGCCGCACTGGTGCAGGCGGAGCTCCGGCCCGACCACGATGACCGAACGGCCCGAGTAGTCGACGCGCTTGCCGAGCAGGTTCTGGCGGAACCGTCCCTGCTTGCCCTTGAGCATGTCGGACAGCGACTTCAGCGGACGGTTGCCGGGCCCGGTGACCGGGCGACCGCGGCGGCCGTTGTCGAACAACGCGTCGACGGCCTCCTGCAACATGCGCTTCTCGTTGTTGACGATGATCTCGGGGGCCTGCAGGTCGAGCAGCCGCTTCAGCCGGTTGTTCCGGTTGATCACGCGGCGGTACAGGTCGTTGAGGTCGGAGGTGGCGAACCGGCCACCGTCGAGCTGGACCATGGGACGCAGGTCCGGCGGGATCACCGGGACGGCGTCGAGCACCATGCCGACGGGGTTGGACTTGCCGTCGACGAAGTTGGACACGACCTTCAGGCGCTTGATGGCCTTCAGGCGCTTCGTGCCCTTGCCGTTCTCGATGATGTCGCGCAGGAACTCGGCCTCGGCCTCGGTGTCGTAGTCCTGCAGGAGGCGCTTGATCGCCTCGGCACCCATGCCGCCGTCGAAGTAGTCGCCGAAGCGCTCACGCAGCGAGCGGTAGACCGAGTCGTCGGCCACCAGCTGCTTGACCGACAGCGACTTGAACGAGCTGAGGACGTCGTCCAGGTGCTGGGCCTCGCGGGCGCTGGCCTCGGTGATGCGCTCGACGTCGCGCTGGGCCTCACGCTTGGCGGCCGACAGCTGGGCGCCCTTGGCACCCTCGCCCTCCAGCTCCTTGAGGCGGTCTTCCAGCTCGTTGAGACGCTTCTTGATCTGATCGTCGCGGTCGGCGTCGATCTCCTTCTTCTCCTGCTCGAACTCGGTCTCGATCTCGGGCAGGTCCTTGTGGCGGCGCTCATCGTCGATGCGCGTCACGACATAGGCGGCGAAGTAGATGATGCGCTCGAGGTCCTTGGGCGCCAGGTCGAGCAGGTAGCCCAGGCGGCTGGGCACGCCCTTGAAGTACCAGATGTGGGTGACCGGCGCGGCCAGCTCGATGTGGCCCATGCGGTCACGGCGAACCTTGCTGCGGGTGATCTCCACACCGCAGCGCTCGCAGATGATGCCCTTGAACCGGACACGCTTGTACTTGCCGCAGTGGCACTCCCAGTCCCGGGTGGGACCGAAGATGCGCTCGCAGAACAGGCCGTCCTTTTCGGGCTTCAGGGTTCGGTAGTTGATGGTCTCCGGCTTCTTGACCTCGCCGTTGGACCACGCGCGGATCTGATCCGCCGTCGCCAACGCGATCCGGAGTTCATCGAAGTAGTTCACGTCCAGCACTGGGCTGTCGCCTCCTCAGCAGTCGTCGCCCGGTCGTTCCCGCTTACTTGGGTCAACGCGTTCGTATTCCTGGTGGCCGTCAATCGAAGTCCGCACCCGCCGGCTCGCGGCGGCTCAGGTCGATGCCGAGTTCCTCGGCTGCGCGGAACACGTCTTCGTCGGTCTCGCGGAGCTCGATCTCCTCACCCGAACTCGAGCGGACCTCGACGTTCAGGCACAGGGACTGCATCTCCTTGATGAGGACCTTGAAGGACTCGGGGATCCCCGGTTCGGGGATGTTCTCGCCCTTCACGATGGCCTCGTAGACCTTGACGCGTCCGAGGACGTCGTCGGACTTGATCGTCAGCAGCTCCTGCAGGGCGTAGGCGGCACCGTAGGCCTCCAGCGCCCAGACCTCCATCTCGCCGAACCGCTGGCCGCCGAACTGGGCCTTCCCGCCCAGGGGCTGCTGCGTGATCATCGAGTAGGGGCCGGTGGAACGAGCGTGGATCTTGTCGTCCACCAGGTGGAGCAGCTTCAGGATGTAGGCCACGCCGACCGTGATCTGCTCCTCGAACGGCTCGCCGGAGCGGCCGTCGAACAGCTGGGACTTGCCCACCTCGTTGACCATCTTGTCGCCGTCCCGGTTGGGATGGACCGACCGGATGGCTTCGAGGATCTCGGTCTCGCGCGCGCCGTCGAACACCGGGGTGGCCACGTGCGCCGGACCCTGGTGGTCGATCCCGTCCTTCTTGAACCCCCACAGGGCGGCGAGGCCCAGGTGCGCCTCGAGGACCTGTCCCAGGTTCATCCGGGACGGGACACCCAGCGGGTTCAGGATGATGTCGACCGGCGTGCCGTCCGACAGGAACGGCATGTCCTCTTCGGGAAGGATCGTCGAGATGACGCCCTTGTTCCCGTGACGACCGGCCAACTTGTCCCCGTCGGAGATCTTCCGCTTCTGGGCCACGTGGACGCGGACCAGCTGGTTCACGCCCGGGGGCAGCTCGTCGCCGTCCTCGCGGCTGAACACGCGGACCCCGATCACCTTGCCGGTCTCGCCGTGCGGCACCTTCAGCGAGGTGTCGCGCACCTCGCGCGCCTTCTCACCGAAGATCGCGCGCAGCAGGCGCTCTTCCGGCGTGAGCTCGGTCTCGCCCTTGGGCGTGACCTTGCCGACCAGGTAGTCGCCGGGGTTGACCTCGGCCCCGATGCGCACGATGCCGCGCTCATCGAGGTCCTTGAGGATCTCCTCGGACACGTTCGGGATGTCGCGGGTGATCTCCTCGGCGCCCAGCTTGGTGTCACGGGCGTCGACCTCGTGCTCCTCGATGTGGATCGAGGTGAGGACGTCGTCCTTGACCAGCCGCTCGCTGAGGATGATCGCGTCTTCGTAGTTGTGACCCTCCCAGGGCATGTAGGCCACGATCAGGTTCTTGCCCAGGGCGATCTCGCCGGCCTCGGTGGACGGGCCGTCGGCGATGACCTGGCCCTTCTGCACCTTGTCGCCGGCGCCGACCAGCGGCTTCTGGTTCTGGCAGGTGCCCTGGTTGGACCGGCGGAACTTCTGCAGGTCGTAGGTGCGCAGGCTGCCCCCGCGCTCCTTGACCACGATCTCCTCGGCGGAGACGTCCTCGACCGCGCCGGATTCCAGCGCGACGACGACGTCGCCGGCGTCGACCGCGGCACGGAACTCCACGCCGGTGCCCACGAGCGGGGCCTCCGAACGCAGGAGCGGAACCGCCTGCTTCTGCATGTTGGCGCCCATGAGCGCCCGGTTGGCGTCGTCGTGCTCGAGGAACGGGATGAGCGCGGCGGCCACCGACACGAGCTGCTTCGGCGACACGTCCATGTAGTCCACCTCGGTGGGCGGCACGGAGTCGACCTCGCCGCCCTTGCGGCGGACCAGCACCGAGTCGGCCAGCTTGCCGGTCTTGGCCTCGTACGGGGTGTTGGCCTGCGCGATGACGTGCCGGTCCTCTTCGTCGGCCGACAGGTAGTCGATCTTCGAGGTGACCTTGCCGCCCTCGACGCGCCGGTACGGGGTCTCGATGAACCCGAACGGGTTGATCCGCGCGAAGCTGGACAGCGATCCGATCAGGCCGATGTTCGGGCCTTCCGGGGTCTCGATCGGGCACATGCGGCCGTAGTGGGACGGGTGGACGTCGCGGACCTCGAAGCCCGCCCGCTCGCGCGAGAGGCCACCGGGTCCGAGCGCGCTCAGACGACGCTTGTGGGTGAGCCCCGACAGCGTGTTGGTCTGGTCCATGAACTGCGAGAGCTGCGAGGTGCCGAAGAACTCCTTGATGGAGGCCACGACGGGGCGGATGTTGATCAGGGTCTGCGGCGTGATCGCCTCGACGTCCTGGGTGGTCATGCGCTCCTTGACCACTCGTTCCATCCGGCTCAATCCGATCCGGATCTGGTTCTGGATCAGCTCGCCCACGCTGCGCAGACGGCGGTTGCCGAAGTGGTCGATGTCGTCGGGGTCGTAGCCCTCTTCGCCGGCGTGCAGCTTCACGAGGTAGGCCACCGTCTTGAGCATGTCCTCGTAGGTGAGGATGGCCTTGTACTTGGGCGCACCCGCGCCCTGCTCGTCCTTCAGCTGCTCGCTGAACACCCGGTACTTGAACTGCTCCCAGGCCTTCTTGTCGGGGTTGTCGAGCTCGCCGAGCGCCTTGTGGTGGGCGCGCAGCTGCTTGGCCAGCAGGCCTTCGGCCTTGCCGAGCTTCTTGTCGACCTTGTGGCGCCCGACCTTGGCGACGTCGTAGCGCTTGGGGTTGAAGAACAGGTTCTCGAGCAGCGTCTTGGCGCTCTCCGCCGTGGGCGGCTCGCCCGGACGCAGCTTGCGGTAGATGTCCTCGAGGGCCTCTTCCTGGGTCTCGACGTGGTCCTTCTCCAGGGTGTTCTGGATGGACGGCGCGTTGTCGAACAGCGCCAGGATCTCGTCGCTGCTCCAGCCGAGCGCCTTCATGAGCACGGTGATGCTCTGGCGGCGCTTGCGGTCGATGCGGACGCCGACGGTGTCCTTCTTGTCCACGTCGAACTCGAGCCACGCACCGCGGCTGGGGATGATCTTGGCGATGAAGACGTCCTTGTCGGAGGTCTTGTCGAGATCCTTGGAGAAGTAGACGCCGGGGGAACGCACCAGCTGGGACACCACGACACGCTCGGTGCCGTTGATGATGAAGGTGCCCCGCCCGGTCATGATCGGGAAGTCCCCCATGAAGACTTCCTGTTCCTTGATCTCGCCGGTCACCTTGTTGACGAAGGTTGCCTCGACGAACAGCGGCTGGCTGTAGGTGATGTCCTTGTCACGGCACTCTTCTTCAGAGAACTTGACGTCCTTGAAGTCGTGCTTACCGAAGTACAGCTGGAACTGCTCGGTGAAGTCTTCGATCGGAGAGACCTCTTCGAGGACCTCCTTGAGACCTTCGTTCAGGAGCCAATCGAACGACTCCCGCTGGATGCCCACGAGGTCGGGAAGCGGTAGGACCTCGTCGAGCTTGGAGAAACTGACACGATCACGAACAGGGACGAGCTGGTCAGGCAAGAAGGACCCCTCCCAGGGAAACTAGATCGGCGCACAGCGAAGCGCGTGGACGGCACGGCAAACGAGTAGTGTACGCACGAAGGCAGGCACCGTCAACGGTGCCCGCCAGTGGGGAGCAGAATCCCTGACAGGACGCGGGTACGGTACGCCCCTGGTCTGACAGGGTCAACCCGACTTTCGCATTATCTGGCGGACCCATCTGCGCTAGGGTGCGCCGGTGAGCGACCCCCTCCCTTCGGACCAACAGCCGGCTCCCGGGCGGCGCCGGCGGGGTCCGAGAACCCGCGGGAACCGGCTGTTCCTGGCCATCATGGCCGGCCTGGCAACCGCCGCCGTGATCCTCATGCTGGACGGCATCTGGGCGGGCCGGCAGATGTTCCGGGGCGTGGCGTCGGCCCGCAGCGCCCTGGGCGAGGGAGCGGTCGCGGTGGTGACCGGCGACCCCGAGGCGGCCCAGCCCTTCTTCGAAGACGCCGGCGAGGACGCGGCCTCGGCGGTGGACGCCGCCGGGCACCCGTCCATCCAACTCCTCAGCCGCCTGCCGATCGTCGGGGACAACATCGCCGCGGTGCAGGCGGTGGCGGTGGCTTCAGAGGAGACCGCCGAGGCGGGCCTGGCCATGGTCGAGGCGGCGAACACGCTGGGCTGGCACGACCTGCGTCTGCCCGCCACCGAGGCGATCGGATCGGTCGACATCCCGACCTTGCGGGCCGCCACCCCCAAGCTCAACGAGGTGGCCAAGCACCTGGGGATCGCCGCCGCCCAGCTGCAGGCCGCCGATACCGGCCGGTTGCTGGGGCCGGTGGCCACCGGCTTCGACGATGCCCTGGAGACGTTGGATCGGCGCGCCAGGGTCGCGTTGAACGCTCGCGATCTCGCGCTGTTCCTGCCCAGGTTCCTGGGGGCCGGAGAGGAACGCCGCTACCTCGTGGCGGTGCAGACGCTGGGACGGCCGCAGGGGACGGGCGGCATGGTCGACCTGGTGGGCACCCTGGAAGCCCGCGGCGGCGAACTCGCGCTCGCGAGCCCGCTGGCGCCCGCCGGCCCCGCGTTCGACGACGCCACCCTCTCCCCCGACGGACCGACCGCGGCGCAAGCCTTGTTGCTGGCCGCCGGCGACAGCGGCCTCGGCGAGTTCGACGGGGTGATCCTGATCGATTCCGTGTGGCTGCAGGACGCGTGCTGGGTGACCGGCGCGGTGGAGGTGGAGGATCGCACCCTGCCCCTCACGATGGACGATGCCGCCGACGCCCTGGAGATCCAGGCGCTGGAGACCACCAGCGAGACCGACGCGGCCGCCACCCGCGCTTCCTGGGCGAACTCGATCATGGAGTCCTACCTCACGAAGCGCCCGTCCACCGAAGCGTTCGCGATCGGCTCGGCGAAGGTCACGGCGGAACGGCACCTGATCCTGTACTCCACCGACGAGCGGGAGCAGGCGCTGTTGACGCGGCTGGGCGCGACGGGCACCTACGACGTGGGGCTGAACCCGGTGTCGGTCACGTGGAACTCCCTGGTGGAGAACCATGCGGCCGTGTTCACGCGCCGGACGACGACCCATTCGGTGATCGTGGAACCGGACGGGTCGGCCCGGGTCCGCACCGTGGTCGACCTGGTGAACGCGGCGGCCGACACTCCGCCCTCGGTGGTGTTGGGGCTGCCGATCCCCGCCACCGTGGAAGAACCCGGCGGGGTCGCCCCCGTGGGCGGGTTCGCCGCCGAGGTGCGGGTGGCGCTGCCGTCCTCGGCCGACAAGATCACCGTGGAGACCAGCGTGCCCAGCGAGACCGAGGTGGTTCGCGAGGGGAACGAACAGTTCGCGGTGGCGACGCTGGCCACCGACCCGGGCGATTCGATCTCGCTGATCCTCAACTACTCGATCGACCGGGCGGTGCCGGACGATGCCCGCCAGTTCCGCACGGTGGTGTTCCCGCAGCCGACGCTGGACCCCGGGGTGGTGAAGGTGCGCCTGGACGCGCCGGGCGGGGCCACGGTCTCGGAGGCGCAGGCCGACATGACCCGCGCGGGCACCACCGCCTCCTACGTGGGGGAACCATCGGCGCCGATCGTGCTGTGGATCCGCTGGTAGCCGGGGTCAGTCCTCGAGCGTGAACCCACCGGCAGCCAGCATCTCGGCCAGCGAACCGGCTTCGCGGTCACGGTCGGACAGCACGGGGTCGGTGACCGGCCAGGTGATCGCCGCATCGGGGTCGTTCCAAGCGAACCCCTGCTCGTCCTCGCCGGTGAAGTAGCCGTCGACCATGTACTGCAGCCGGGCGTCCGTCAGCGCGGTGAAGCCGTGCGCGACACCGTTCGGGATGTAGAGCCCGACGAGCGACTCGTTCGCGTCGAACACCCGCGTCCAGGCCTGCCGATGCGTGGGTGAACCCTCGCGCAGGTCGTAGAGCGCCACGAAGGCGGTTCCGTCGAGCCAGCACCAGTAGTCGGCCTGGCGGCGATGGACGTGCAGGCCACGCAGGACACCGGCGCGGCTGATCGACAGGTTCGACTGCACGATGGGCGGCGCGCCGGGGAACCACTCCTGGCGGAACGTCTCGGTGAAGCTGCCGCGCTCGTCGCCGCGCGTCGTCAGGTCGACGAGGTGGACGCCGTGGAGCAGCGTGACCATGGCTATCCCGTTCCAGCTTCGTCGCGGAAGGCCTGCACCGTGCGACGCAGGCCCTCCTCGATGCCGATCGCTGGCTCGTAGCCGAAGGTGTCACGTGCGAGGGTGGTGTCGGAGTCGGTGACGCGAACGTCGCCGGCCCGGCTGGGCTCGAACACGGGATCCGGGTCCACGCCGAGGTCGGCCGCGATCAGCTGGAGCAGGCGATTCACGCTCGTGGGCTCGGCTCCACCGCCGATGTTGAAGGCAAGCCCGTAGGAGTGTTCAGGCGACCGCGAGGCGCGGATGTTCGCGTCGACGACATCGTCGATGTAGGTGAAGTCGCGTGTCTGCTCGCCATCGCCATGGATGACCGGTGGCTCTCCCCGCATGCACGCGACCGCGAACCGAGGCACCACCGCGGCATATTCGCTCTCCGGCGACTGGCCGGGACCGTAGACGTTGAAGTACCGGAGCGAGACGGCCGGCACACCGAAGCTCCTCCACAGGCCGGCGCAATAGATCTCGGTGGCGAGCTTGCTCGCCGCGTACGGGCTACGCGGTCGCGGCGTCATGGACTCACGCAGCGGGAACTCGCTCTGGTCGCCGTAGACGCTGCTGCTGGAGGCGCTCACCACGACCGCGCCCGCCTCGCGAGCCGCCAGCAGCACGTTCAGCGTGCCCCCCACGTTGACCTCTGTGAACAGGGCCGGTTCGTCCATCGAACGGGGCACGGACCGTTTCGCGCCCTGGTGGTAGATCGTCGAGCAACCTCGAGCAGCCGCGATCACGGCGGCCTGATCGCGGAGGTCCGCTTGCACGAACTCGACTTCGGGTGTCGCGGCAAGGGCATCGGCGGTGTTCTCGGAGAGATCGTCGAGACCGACCACCGTGAGGCCGTCGGCCACGAGCCGACGACACAGGTGCGAGCCGATGAAGCCAGCGGCGCCGGTGACGAGAACGCGGTCATCACTCATGGCGGCAGGCTACCCGCCGAGGGGCGGGGAACCACGGAAGCGCAGGCATCATGGCTGTCCGGTCGCGGTGAAGGACGGGGGTACGATGCCGCAAGCCATGCGTCCCTGGACCTCCGTCTTCGTCGCGAGCGACGCGCTCTCGTGGGAGGGCATCCCTGGATGGATCCGCTACACCATGGCGTTCGTGATCCCCCTGCTCGCAACCCTTGCACTGACGCCGGTCGCCAGCCGGCTCGCCGGACGCTTCGATGTCATGGATCACCCGGGCGCCCACAAGACCCATATAGGCCCTACGCCGTATCTCGGTGGCGTGGCGGTGGCCGCCGGGCTCCTTGTCATCGGCCTGGCTCTCCGCGGGAGCGAACGGTCAATTGCTCGTCGTCGTCGGCGGCGCCCTCGTGCTCGGATTCGTTGGGTTGCTCGACGACGTCCAACCGGTGTCTCCGTGGATCCGTCTCGCCTATCAGGTGGTGGCGGCGATCTCGTTGTGGCTCGTCGGGGTTCGAGCAGGGGTCTTCGATGCCACGTGGATCGATCTGCCCATCACGGTCCTCTGGGTGGTTGCGGTCACCAATGCGTTCAACTTCATCGACAACATGGATGGGATCGCGGCCGGGGTGGCCATCGCTCGGCGCTGGGGATCGCGGCGATCGCCGGGTACAACGGCGACTACCTGGTCACGTCGCTGGCGCTCGCCACCGCCGGCGCCGCGCTCGGCTTCCTGCGCTACAACATCCCACCCGCGAAGATCTTCCTCGGCGATGCAGGGTCGATGCTCCTGGGCTTCATGGTCGCTGCGCTGATCCTGAAGCTGGACCTTCCGGTGGGACCATCGGCACCTCGTGTGTTGTCGACGGTGCTGCTCGCCGGCGTGCCGCTGTTCGATCTGTCCGTCGTCGTGATCGCCCGGCTCCGAGATCGACGACCGATCTGGCGCGGCAGCACGGACCACACATCGCACCGGATGGCCGCCGCCGGTCGTTCGCGCCGCCGGGTACTCGCGTACTCGATCACGGCGCAGCTCGTGTGCTCTGTCCTCGCCTACGCGATGTACCGACAGTCGCAGGCCGTCGTGATCGGCGTGGGTGTGGCGGTCGGCGTCGCGTGGTTGGTGTTGCTGGGGATCTTCCTTCGGATGCCCGGGCTCACGGTGGCGGTCGATCCCTCACTCGCGGACATGGAAGCGGTGACTTCGGGCTAGCGGCCGCGCATGTCGGCGCGGGCCAGCAGCTCGCCGTAGAGGCCCGTGAGGTCGTCGGCGAGCCGGCGATCGGAGAACCGACCCTCCACCCAGCGAGCGCCTTCCTCCCCCATGCGCCGTGCGCCCTCGGGGTCCTGCAGCAGGGTCAGCACGTTCGCGGCCACGGCGATCGGGTCGCGGGGCGGCACGAGCAGTCCGGTGTTGCCGTCGCGGACCACATCGCCCACCCCGCCCACGTTGGTCGCCACGACAGGCTTGCCCGCCGCCGACGCCTCGATCAGCGAGACCGGCGTGCCTTCCAGCCTCGACGTGAGCGCCACCACGTCGAAGGCGCTGTAGAGCGAGGGCAGGTCGTCGACCCACCCCAGGAACCGGACCCGGTCACCCAGGAGGGCGGTGGCCTCGGCTTGCAGACGCTCGCGCAGCTCTCCGTCGCCGGCCAGCACGAACGTCGCGTCCGGGACGGCGGTCGCCACGCGAGCCGCCGCCCGGAAGAAGGTGTCGTGGTCCTTGATCGCCACCAGCCGGCCCACGCAGCCGACGATCGGGCCGTCGAGCGGGAGGCCCAGGCGGGCGCGAGCCTCACGCTGGTCCGGGCGGGAGGTCAGCAGCGGGTCCAGGTCGACGCCGACCGGCACGACATGCCAGTTCCGTTCGGAACCGATGCCCATCGCGAGCAGTTCGTCGCGCACCCAGGGCGCCACGGCCACCAGCGCGTCGGTCCGAGCCGCTAGCGCGCGTTCCGCCTGGACGAAGGCCCGGCTCTTCAGCGCCGAGAAGTACTCCTGCAGGACGTGGCCGTGGAACGTGTGGACGATCGCGGGGACGCCTGCGCGCTGGGCCGCCAGTCGCCCGAGGGCGCCGGCCTTGGCGAGGTGGGTGTGCACCACCTGCGGACGCCAACGTCGCATCAGGGAGTAGAGGTCGCGAAGCGCATGCAGGTCCTGGGCGGGGCGGAGCTCGCGGGTGAGCCACGGCATCGACGTCGTGGGGAGGCCCGGTCCGGGCTCCACGGTTCCTTCGCGAGGGCCGGAAGCGCCCCACACCAGACGGGTGTCGAACCCTCGCTCCTGCAATTCACGGGTGAGGAAGAGCGCCTGGCGCGCAGGTCCCCCCACGTTCAACCGGGTCATGACCCGCAGCACGCGAGGCCGCTCGAGGGCAGGATGCCGCGGGCGCTGGGGTGCGGAGATCGCGTCGGGGACGGGTGCGGGCGCTCGCACGGCCGGTGCGGCCGGAGCACCCGGGGTCGGGACGCGGATCGCCTCCATGGTTCAGGCATCGACACGTTCGACCTCAGATGCCGATGCCCGAAATCGGGTATCTCCCCCTGCCGAGGCCCGATGTCATCGCCTTCGAGCGGGAGCGGACCTCGGCCAGCTGACCGGAACGGCGCTCAGGCCGGTCCTGAACTCAGCTGAGGCTGGGTGCGGGCGTCGAAGCTCCCCACGAGGCAGCGACGGAGGTAGCGTCGGCTTCGCCGGGCGCCGATGGGCCCGCCACGGACTCGATGCCACCCAGGGCCTGCACCATGTCGGCCACGGCCACCGCCAGGCGATGTCCCTGCTCCTTCGAGCTGATCTGCACGCCGCGCTCATGGAGCACTTCGAAGAAGTCCTCCAGGATGGCCCGCTGATCGCCCAACAGGGAGGCCTCCGACACGTTCAACGCTCGCGCCAACCGGGCGAGGGTCTGGATCGAAGGCTCGACATGTCCGTTCTCGTAGCGCGAGAGCCTGGCTTTCGGGATCCCGGAGAGTTCCTCCAACTCGGACTGACTCAATCCTGCGCCTAGGCGCGCTTCACGCAAACGGTTTCCGAAGTGCTTACCGTCATCCTGGTAATGCATAACGGTCCAACCCCCCCTTGCTCGCTGTCGTTCGCTACCGAAGCAGCCTCCCGAGCCGCTGACCCTAGCATAGGCCCGTCTTGAGGGAACACCCTGTTGCTCTCAGCGCACCCCCCTGATGCAGAGGTTCGGGCTCCACAACGCGAAGGGCGGAACCCGATCGGGTCCCGCCCTTCATCGCCTCCGATGGAGACGATCCGCGTTGCTGCAGAAGCGTTACTTCACCTCGACGGTGGCGCCGGCGCCTTCCAGCTGCTCCTTGGCCTTGTCCGCCGCTTCCTTCGTGACCTTCTCCAGGACGGCCTGGGGGGCGCCGTCCACGAGGTCCTTGGCCTCCTTCAGGCCCAGGCTGGTGAGCGCGCGCACCTCCTTGATGACCTGGATCTTCTTGTCGCCGGCGCCGGTGAGGACGACGTCGAACTCGTCCTGCTCCTCGGCGGCCTCGCCGCCACCGCCGCCGCCGGGGCCGGCGGCCATCATGACGGGGGCGGCCGCGGCCGCGGTCACGTCGAAGGTCTCTTCGAACTGCTTGATGAACTCGCTCAGCTCCAGGAGGGTCATCTCCTTGAACTGATCGAGCAGGTCGTCCGTGCTCAACTTGGCCATGACTTACTCCTCCTCTTCGCTGCCCGAAGCCTCGGCTTCGGTCGTGTCGTCGTTCGCTTGATCGGGCTCGTCCCCTGCTTCGGCGGCGGGCGCCTCGGCATCCTCGGCGGGAGCTTCCTCAGCCGCTGGGGCATCCTCGGTGGACACCTCGGCGGCCGGTGCCTCCTCCGTGGCCGGGGCGGCTGCCTCAACCACGTCCTCGGCGGGGAGCTTGTCCTTGTAGGCCTCCAACACGCCCAGGAACTTGGACTGTGCGCCGACGAACATGGCGGCCGCCTTCGACATCTCCGACTTCATCAAGCCGGCGATCTTCGACAGCATCACCTCGCGGGATTCGAGTGAGGCCAGCGCCTTCGCGTCGGCGGCGGACAGCAGCTTGCCGTCCATGAACCCGCCCTTGAGGACCAGCGTGGGGAACTTCTTCGCGGCATCGACGACCGACTTGGCCGCCGCCACCGGGTCGCCCTCGACGAACGCCACCGCGGACGGGCCCTCCAACATGGGCTCCAGCTCCGCGACGCCGGCGTCGTTGACGGCCCGTCGCATCAGGGTGTTCTTGACCACGGCGAACTTCGTCCCGCCCTCGGCGAGGGAACGACGGAGCTCGGTGATCTCGGAAACCGTCAGGCCTCGGTACTCGGTGAGCAGCAGGGCATCGGATCGGTCGATCCGCTCCTTCAGCTCAGCGACCCGTTCGACCTTTCGGGTATTCGGTTCTGTGGTGGGCATCGCGCCTCCTGACATGAAACAACGCGTCCCCGCAGACAGCGGAGACGCGTCCCATGGAGCGCGAAGCGTCTTCGTTTCTCAGCCTCGGCAGGTACCCCGAAGGGATTATGCGAAGTGCCCCTGCTGTCTGCGGCCCGGGAAGGATAGCAGGGACTACGGGGACGCCGACTCGCTGGGCTTCGGGCTCGAGGACGCGGGCGGCGCCGGGCGTCGGGTTCTCGTCGAGCGTGATCCGGTCGGCGAGGCTCGGATCGAGCTCGATCGCCGTGTTGAGGTGCTGCTGGGCGAGCTTGGGCTCGTTGGAATCGCGGTAGAGCAACCCCAGGTTGAGGTGTGCAGCCGCGTACTCGGGCTGGATCACGATCACCCGTTCGTAGAGGTCGATGGCCTCCTGGGTGGCGCCCGCCTTCGTCCGCAAGATCGCCAGGTTGAACAGGGCGGGAACGAAGTCGGGAGCGGTGTCGAGCGCCGCCCGGTAGTAGCCCTCGGCGAGGGCGGTGCGACCGTCCGACTGCTCGATGACACCCATGTTGTAGTTGGCGTACTGGTCCTCGGGACGGACGTCGAGGACCATCTGGTACTGCTCGGCGGCGGCCTCGAGATCGCCGGCCTGTTGCTGGGCGAGGCCCTCCTTGAGCGCCTGGTCCGGATCCACGTCGTCGCTGCAGGCCGCCGCCCCGATCATCGATAGCAGCAGGAGGAGGCCAACCGCGACTCGCATCCGCTTCATCGACCGGATGCTACCGGGCGAACCGGAGCCCGACGACCAAGGGAACGAAAAAGGCGGCCCCGAAGGGCCGCCCATTCTTTCGCCATCGGATCCGATCAGAGCGCGCAGAGCGCGTACGCGGTGATCGTCCATGTGGAAACGACGTTGCTGAACTCGACTGCGTCGACCGTCCACACCGTGGCAGACGAGGCGTAGCTGGCCTGCGCGCCAACGTTGCTGTTGTTGGCCGAGAAACCGCCGCCAACGACTTTCCGACCACCCGTGCAGGTGGCAGTGATCGACTTGTTGTTCGAGGAGGGCGCGGACGTGTTGCTGACGATCGTCACGTCGACGGCCGCCGCACCGTTCGGACCGGTTGGACCAACCGCGCCTGTGCCACCGTCCGGACCGGTACCACCGTCCGGACCGGTTCCGCCGTCTGCACCCGTTGAGCCGGTCGCACCCGTGGGACCAACCGCACCGGTCGGACCAACCGCACCGGTGGCGCCCGTGGCACCGTCAGTGCCGTCCGAGCCGGTTCCGCCGAGTGCTCCTGTGTCACCCATGGAACCCGTCGTGCCTGTCGCTCCATCGGCTCCCGTAGGACCAGTCGGACCCGTCGGGCCGACCGCGCCGGTCAGGCCGGTCGCTCCCGTGGTGCCGGTGGCACCTGTGGCGCCCGTGGCACCGTCGTTGCCGTCGGATCCGGTTCCGCCGGTGGCTCCGGTCGCGCCAGTAGCGCCGGTAACACCGTCGCCGCCGGTCGGGCCGGTTGCTCCAGTGGCACCGACCGCGCCAGTGGCGCCGGTCAGGCCGTCAGCTCCGGTCGTGCCGGTAGCGCCCGTGGCGCCGGTGGCACCATCAGCGCCGGTCAGGCCGGTCGCGCCCGGTAGCGCCCGTGGCGCCGCCCGCAGCACCGGTTGCGCCGGTCACGCCCTGCGCGCCGGTGGAGCCGGTGGCACCAGGATCACCCTTCTTGCCCTTCTTGTTCCAGACGTACGTGACCTCACCCTTCTTGCAGTTCTTGCTCATGGGGATGATCCGCACGGCACGGGTCTGCTTGTCGACGCAGCCCTTGATCTTGTTGGACTTCGCCATGGCGGCTTCGCGGGTGTTCCGTCGCATCACCGAGGCGGAAGCGAACGTGGCGCCGGCGATCAGCCCCAAGATCGCGATGACCGCGATGGGGGTCGCCCACCTCCGAGATTTCTTGTGCACGTGCGCTCCTTCCGTTGCCTGACCTGATTAGAGCCATGGACTCCATGGCTCACACTTAGGTGGCAGTATCGGCAGTGAACCTTCCAAGGCAAAGCACATCTTGCCGGAAATTTGCGATTCCTCGGAAGGAGGGGGTCTGCCCTACTCGGAGTGGGGTAGGTCGTCCGGCCGTCGGCCGTTTCGACGGCGTCGCTCGACCGAACCACATGCCGAGGATCGTGAGCGCGCCGAGCAGGAAGAGCGGCCCCGTCCATGGAAACGCCTGATAGGTGAGGGCGACCTCGTGCTCGCCCTCCGGCACGGGCACGCCCACCAATGCCGGCGACAGCATCTGCGGCTCGATGGGTTCGCCGTCGACCGTGGCCCCCCATCGCGGGTCGTAGGACACCTTGAAGAGCGCGACCCCAGGCCGAGCCATCTCGACCGTGCCGCCGAACGTGCCGTCTTGGGGGTCGGCCGTCTCGTTCACGACCGTGCCCGGAGGCTTCCGTGGCTGCTCGTCGGGACCAAGCGTCGGCGGCGGCGCCTCGCGTCCCCCGAAGGCGACGGTGGGCACGAAGCGATGTTCGAACAACCCCGACCGCAGGATCGAGGAAGTCTGCTGGCCGATGTTCTCCCGGTCCGCGGAGACCGGCGCGATCGTGTCGACCACGTCGAGATAGCCGGTGTCGGGGAACTCCCACAGGACATGTCGTCCCACCTGGGCCACCCGTTGGCCAGCGGGAAGCTGCCGGTCCTCGGGCCAGATCACGTACCGAACCCCGAAGAGTTCGCGCATGTCGGGATCGCCGATGTCGAACCGGTACTCCGCAGGCGACGCGAGGGACCATGTGGGTCTGGTGAAGCCGATCGCGTCGGCCTGGAGGTTGAGCAGCGCCGCGAACGTCGGCACCTGCCCGATCCGGTATCGCGACACGCTGGGTCCGCGCTGTTCGGAGAAGATCCTGCCCGGACCCAGGTCGCGGGTCCGTTCCACCAGCGCCTCGTACCCGACCCCATCGGTTGCCTCGAACCGGCCCTGCTCGTCGATCCACCGACCGCCCTGGCGTTCGTAGCTCACCCGCTCGATCACGGCGGGGGTCACGAGCAGGGCCGCCACCACCACGGCGATGGCGATCACCGCCTTCGACGGGACCTTCCATCGCCGGAGCAGCCCCATCAGCAGGTTGACCAGGAACATCAGACCCAGCCCCGCCAGATACAAGGCGGCCAGATGCACCCCGTTGATGAACCGTCGGAGGAACAGGTCTCCGCCGCCGGGTAGCAGGTCGATCACGAACCCCAGCGTGGGGCGGCCGAAGAACAACACCATCGAGACGAGTCCTAGCCCGATCACGACCCGTGGAGGTTCGCGACGGCGTGCCTGCACGATGGCGAACACCAGCCCGACGCCGGCCAGGATCGTGATGAGCGGCAGCCTCCCCCGGTCGAGCAGATCACCCGTGCCGAGCCACACCAGGATCTTCCTGGCCCCGAACGAGTCGTAGTAGATCGTCCCGCGACTGAATTCGTCGTTGACCGTCCAGCCGGCGTCGGTGAGCAGCGGCACGAGCATCCACGCTGACGCGAGCAACGCGCCGCCCACCACGATGGCGGCTCGTCCGAGCCGTCGCAGGATCTCCCGGGGCGCCACGACGACGAACACGCCGACGCAACACAACGCGAGGTAACCCGTCAGCAGGTGCAGGCAGATCGTGAGCCCGAGCACCAGGGCAGCCAGCCACAGTCGTTTTCCCTTGGCGACCGCCTGCCAGCACAGACCCCATGCGAACGGAAGCGCCCACATCCCCCAGAGCTGGGCCCACGTGCCCGAGCCCCTCCAGACGTAGCTTCCCCACTCGTAGCCGAGCCCCGGGACGCTCGACAGCAGCGGTGAGATCAACGCGGCGGCGGCGGCCGGCCAGCGACCGAGGCCCAGCAGTCGACCGCCCGCGTAGACCGACACCGGCCAGAACGCCAACAAGAGGTAGAGCGACCAGCGGAAGGTGGCGTCGCCGCCGACCAGAGAGACCGTCCCGGTGAGGATGTGCGGCAACGACTGGTAGTGATGGAACCGGCTGGCCCCCAGGGACAGATAGGGATACCACCCGTCGAACGGCATGTGCCCGTCGCGGATCCGATCCGCCGCCCACCCCACCATCGAGCGGTGGACCGACGCATCGTTGAGGTACCAGACGTCGGCGCGCTCGGGCCACAACACGATGAGCCCGAAGAGCACGGCGCTTGCGACCACCAGGAGTGGGCCACGTTCTGCCCAAGACCTGGCGCGAAACCGAGACCACGGAGCGGTGAGTCGCCGCCGGCTCGAGCCCTTCGAATGGCTGTGCGGCGGGTCCGGCTCGGTCACGCGGGGGAGTGTACGCCCCGCCGCTACGGCGAGCCTGGAACCCCTGAGTCCCTCGGAGACGTGCTCTGCGGAGCGATGAAAGATCTATCCATGCGACATCAGGGGGTCGTCGACCCTTGATGACGTAACGCCGCCCTCGTCCCCGCGGGGCGGCTCGTCCTTGTCATCTCGACGAGTACCGCGTGACCGAACATCCCCTTTGACGCGAAGCGAGTGCGACGCGACAGGCGTCGATGCCGGCGAGAGCTCATCGCCAACCGACCCCACACACGGATGGTGCTTCCTCGGGTTCGTTCCGGCAGCCATCGCACGCGTTCGTACGCCGACCCTCGCACGAGCTCCCGCGCGACGGAGAGAGATCAGGAGGCTCGAAGGCGATCCGGCGAACAGACAGACCGGACTGACGAGCCAACACGTTCAATTGATCGGCCGACCATCTCGTCACATGGTGCGGAGGGCAATCAAGCGGCTCACGCTCGTTCTTCAACGATCGCTCCCGATTGGGAACGGAGACGATCATCCGCCCTTCCGGCTTGAGGCAGTGCCCGGCTGCCCGGACGACGGCGACCGGATCCGCTACATGCTCAAGCAGGTGAAACGCAGAGACGACATCGAACAAACCCACCGCGCGAGCGCTGAGGTCCCCGAAGTCGCCGACATGCGCCTCGATCCCGATCGCGCGAAGCGCATCGACGGCGGGAACGTTGAGATCGACACCGACGGTGCGACCGAGATCGGTATCCGAGCGATCGGAGAAATGCACCCTCTCCGCAGCCGAGGTCGAGAACATCGTCATCAGGGCGGATCTCCGCCCGGGCCACGCCGAACTCCCAACGGTCGGCGTTGTAGGGCATCGCCCCCATCAGCTCCGCATAGAACGCCGAACCCCCCGGCGACGCGGGGTCGAACCATTCGAGACCGCAGGAACCACATCGGAGAAGGTGGGTGCGCTCGTCGGTGGCACTGGCCTCGCGGGTCGATCGACTGATCGGCGCACCCCATTCCGCCTCGAGGGCATCCCAGATCGCCCGGTATCCGATGGTGAAGACGATGTCGTGTTCGCACGCCCCACAGAGCGGACACCGAGGGGCCATCAGGCGGCACTCCTTCTCACCGACTGCCGGAACGCCCGACCGAGACGCCCGACCTCATGAGCGGTCGGGAGCAGCGCGCGGACGCTTCCGCCCGTTGCGATGACGTAGGCGGCGGCCAGGATGATGTAGGCGGCAGCTCGAACTCAGGGACGCCGCGGATGGACCGATCCGTTCGAGGAGCCAGAGGTTCAGCCCGACATTGAGGGCGAGGGCGATCGCCCCGAACGCGCTGACCAGACCCGGACGTCCTCGCTTGAGCAGGATCGCCGCGAGGGGCCGCTGGACCGCGAGAGCAACGATCCCCGGGAGGAGCAACCGGAACGGCCAGACCGCCCCCATGAAGGCCTCACCATAGGTAACCCGGATCGCCCACGGGATCACGACCCACGCCACGACGGCCGCCGAGCCCGTCAGGAGCAAGCCGAGCCGAGCCGTCGCGTACCCGAGGGTGACGTCGTCGTCGCCGTCGGCTTCGACCTGATGGCGCAGGAGCGCCGTCGCGAAGGGATCGCTCAGGAGCCAGAGGAGTTCGGCGAGCGTGGCGGCCAAGGAGTAGAGACCGAGGGCTTCGAAGCCCAGGACCCGCTGCACCATGAGTTGGTCGACACGAAGGAGGAGGAACACGAAGACGATGCCCAATTGGGCACGCAGGCCGAATGAGATGCCCATCCGAAGCGCCGATGGGTCGATCCGCCAGGAGACCAATCCGGCCCGGGCGCCGATCATCACAGTCCCGCCCCACGTGATGAGTGTGGTCATGCCCGTCAGGAGGAGCACGGAAAACGGTGTCAGCTCCCCCAGCGCGAACAGCAGCAGCACCACCCCGGTCTGCGCCACGGTGCCCAGCAGCGTGACTCCCGACCGCTCGCGCGCGCGTGCCCAGCCAGCTGCAGCAGGTTGGTCCAGTAGAGGATCTGGAGCAGCAACGGCACCTGGATGAGGGCGATCCATAGCCAGGCCGCGGGGACGCCGCCCGGTCGCTCTCCGAACGCGGGGACGACGCACGACACCCAGGATCCACACGCCGACCGCCACGGCGCAACCGACCAGCCCGGCATTCGCCCACAGCGCAGTTCAGCTGGAACTTCCGGCCGGCCAGGAAGATCTGGGCATGCTCCAGCCCTAGATTGCCGAGCGAAATCACGATGGCCAGGACGACCATCGGGAGCGCGTACATCCCTCGCCCTTCGGGCCCGACGGCGCGACCGATCACGACGCTCGCGCCGAAACCGGCGCAATAGGTCACGACCCGCAGGCCGAGGAGATGGACGCCCGATCCGCGCCGAGTCCTCGAGCTCGGGGAAGAGGGCCAGATCGTCTTTCACAACAGACTCCGGCGGCGCTCCAGCCATGTCGCGAGCGCCAAGAGGTTCCATGCCCGGTAGGTCCACCGATCGTCGCCTGCGAGGAATCGCTCGACTACCTTCGCCGCGGCGGCCGGTTCGATGAGGCAGCTGAGCGCCGCTCCTGGTTGGGCAACCCGCTCGTTGAGCATCGGCCGGAGGTGGGTCCTCAGCCAACCGGCGAGCGGGACGCCGAATCCCTTCTTCGGCCTGTCAAGGATCGCATCGGGCAAGACCCCTCGGTAGGCCTCGCGAAGGAGGTTCTTCCACTTCGCCGGTCGACCAGTTGATCCCGGGGGACGTTCGCGACCCACGACCAGAGATCCTGGTCCAACAGCGGCGCCCGAGCCTCGACGCTCGAGGCCATCGTCGCCCGATCCATCTTCGTCAAGAGATCGTCCGGGAGGTAGGTCTGTGCATCCACCCACGGAACCCATCCATCGGTCGCCTCGGACCACAGGCCGTTCAGCCTGTCGGAAGCCTGCGCAACGTCGACGTCCGCCAGGAGATCCCGCCTCAGCAGGCGCGACACCTCGTCGGGGGAGAAGTGGAACATGCGATCGCGGTACGAGCTCCACGGGTGGGCGACGAAGCCCGCCCCCGCCCGCAGCCGGTGGTTGTCCGTCAGCCCTCCCGCCACCTGCAACACGGCGGCCGCAGGCGTCGCGGCCGGACCGAGGCGATCGTGCAAACGCTGTCCGACGGCATGAGCCCGATATCGCTCGTAGCCACCGAAGAGTTCGTCTCCGCCGTCACCGGTCAGCACCACCGTCACGTGATCCTTCGCGGCCCTGGCGACCGCGAGCGTCGCGAGCGCCGATGAGTCGGCGAACGGCTCGTCGTAGGCGCCGGCGAAGTCCTCGAGGAGGGTCGACGCTTCGGCCTCCAGCCTGAGCATCGTGTGGTCGGTGCCGAAATGGTCGAGCCACGGTCGCTGCATGCGCTCGATTCGTCAAGGTCGGGCTGCTCGAACCCGATCGAGTACGTCTCCACGGGGACGCCCAACTCGGCCATCTCGGCGACGACGACCGAGGAGTCGAGACCCCCACTCAGGAACACGCCCATCGGCACCTCGCTCTCCAGTCGGGCCGCCACAGCGCAGCGGATCTGGCCACGGAGGTCCTCCTTCGCGCGTTCGAGATCGAACGCTGCAGCAGGGTCTCCGACGGGTGGCGACCAGTACCGACTGAAGTGTGGCTCACCGCCTCGCCAACAGCATCGATGTGCCGGGGAGAGCTTGCGGACGCCGAGCAACGGCGACCGATCCGCCGGGACGTACTGGAGCACGAGGTACTCGGCGATGGACTGGGGGTCGATGTGCATGGGGCCTTCGACCAACGGGGCGAGCGCATCGAGTGTCGACGCGAACGCGAGGTCTCCGCCGCTCCGGCCCGGAAGTACAGGGGCTTCTTGCCGAACCGGATCGCGTGCCATGAAGGCTTCGCGCCGTTCGAGGTCGACGATCGACGAACGCGAACATCCCCCGCAGACGTTCGACCATCTCCGGGCCGTGCTGGGCGTAGAGGTAGGGCAGGACCTCCGTGTCACAGTCCGTCGAGAGCGGCCACCCGGGTTCAGGAGTTCCTCGTCGAAGATCACGATGGTTGTAGATCTCGCCGTTGAACACCACGACGAACCGTCCATCGGCGGTGACCATCGGCTGCTTCCCGTGTGACGATCGATGATCGCCAGTCGCGCGTGTGCGAGCCTCACGTCCGGCCGCGACCAGACCGTCGTCCGTCCGGGCCCCGGTGCCGCATCTGCTCCAAGGCTCGTTCGATCGCGTCCTCAGGTGCCGACCCGCTCCTTGACCGAGGACACCCGCGATCCCGCACATCAGATGATCCTTCCGCGCGGGAGGCGCTCCCCGGACAGCGCGACCCGATACACGTCCTGGGTTCGCTCGATGACCTTCTTCCAATCGAAGTCAGCCGCCCGCTCTCGGGCGGCCCGACCCATCCGCTCCGCCTCGTCGTCGACCGTGAGCACGTGGATCAAGCGATCTGCGATCGCGTCCGGGTGGTCACCAACCAGGAAGCCTTCGACGCCATCGGTGATCAACTCCGGAACACCGCCGACCGCCGTGGCGACGCAGGGACGTCCCATCGCCATCGTCTCCAAGAGCGCGTTCGGCAGCCCTTCGTGTACCGACGTCAAGGCCGCGACTCGAGCGCTGCCGACCGCGTCGCGAGGGTCGGCAACCTGCCCAGGAAATCGACGCGATCGCTGATCCCCAGCTGGAGCGCAAGGGCCTCGAGCCGGCCGCGCTCGGGTCCGTCGCCCACGAGCACCGCCCGCACAGCACCCACCCTGCGGGCCACGACCTCTAGCGCCCTGAGGAACAGGTCGTGGCGCTTGTATCCGATCAGGTTCGCCACGACCACGATCACCGGCTCGCTCGGCAAGGGGACCGGCGCGAAACGGTCGAGATCCACGCCGTTGGGGATCACCACGATCGGGGGTGGATCGATGTCGCGCTCAAGCGTCCCGGTCGCAAGGTCAGTCGAATTGCAGATCATCAGGCGAACGCGCCGATGTGCCAACCCTTGACCGATCCGGAACCAGCGGACGTCTTCGTAGCCAGATCCCTGCCGCGACGTGAAGCGACGATCGGGACGTTCCTAGGAACGGACGCGGCGACGAGCAGCTCGGACATCGTGAGGTGGGCATGGACGATGTCGACCTCATGGGCGCGAACGAGCTGACGGATCTGACTGCGTGCCCGCAGATCGTCGTGGAGGTCACGGAACCCGCGGCCCAAGGGTCCTACCAGTGTCGGCGGAACGGGGAGCCGCCCGGCGAGCTCGCCCTCCTCGGAAAACACCGCCACAAGATGGTGCTCGGGCTGAGCACTTCGAAGGATGGACTCCACCAGTTGGTGCTCGGTGCCGCCTCGAGCCAGGCTGCCGATCACATGAAGGATGGTCGGATGCTTCACCCAGAAGGCTTCGGCCGGGCCGAGGGACTTATGGAGGATCTGAGCGTGTAAGGCTGATGGAATCCCCCACGCTCATGACCCCTCGGCCCAGCCGGCCTACAGCAGAGACTTCA
>CAWCPZ010000006.1:0-91736 GCA_963797635.1 uncultured Actinomycetes bacterium | reverse complement strand
CTGTGCCCAGGAATCCTGACCACGCTGTGGCTTCGGGCAAGCGGTGTTGTCCCGGTGCTGGTCGCGCACGACCGATCCGGAGTCGGTCCCCCCTTCCTTGGCGGCCCGCAACTGGATCGATGCAACCACTGGGGTCCCCCGAGGCTGTGGACCAGGTGATCGTTCTCTTCGGACCGATCAGTACGACCTCAAGGCCCACACCCGCCTCGGGGTGTTCGCCCCGGCGAGTGGGTGCGTAAGGGTGAGCCCAAGGCCTTGCTGCTTCGCGGGGCCCGAGATCGCCCAGGCCGAGCGGACGCTCGCATCGGAGGCCGAGCCCCGGCCGACAGTGCCGTCCAGACCCGGTTCGTGCAGGCCTCCCGGGCCGGAGCCACCCGACGCCAGGCGCGGGCTATCGGTGCGGTGGCCGCTGCCCTGACGTTTCCCTCACCCTGAGCGCAGTAGCCGTGATTAAGAGCCGGGAGGCAGAGCGTAGCGGAGCGAGGCCTTGAACCAACGCGACCTCGCCCGGGTCTGGAGCCTCCGCGTCCACAGCATTGGCCCAACTGGAACACGACCTGAGACAAGCCTCTTGCTCGCCCTCGAAGGTGTCCTGGAATCAAGGACACGGATCTCGTGACTGATGCATTGAGAGAGTCCTTGAAGGCCTCCAACATCGTGTTGGTGTACCGAGAACACGCTGGGAAGGTGGCTGACCTCCGACTTCGGACCCGGATGGGAGAGCCGATCGCTACGTTGGATACGACAACACGGTCCGGATCTGGAAAGCATCCAATGGCCAGACCGAGCAGACGTTCAGCTCGCCGGGGACCGTATGGGGTGTGGCCTCATCCGCGAGGTCGGTGGGTTGAGCGCGGCCGTTCCTTGGCGTCTTCCTCTGGGACGTGGAAACCGGAACGGTCGAGCGCACCCTTCGAACCACCGGAACGATCTTCCAAGTGGAGTTCGACGAGTGGGGGACGAGGTTTCGTGGGCGGCGGTGACGAGGGAACTCGTGTTTGGAATCCGGACACTGGCCACGTCGTCACCACGATACCGCCTGGCCCGAGCGGTACCTATGGGGCCGACATCTCCCCCGATGGGGAGCTCGTCGCGACGGGCAACGGAGACGGCAGCGTCGACCTACTGGGACGCTGAAACCGGCCGCCTGATCCACGCCATGAGTGGGCATCAGGATTCGGGTTCTTCGTGAGATTCAGCCCGAGTGGGGAACGGCTGGTCAGCGTCGGATTCGACAGAACCGCCCGCGTGTGGGATGTCCACACGGGCGAGCAGGTCGTCGCCATGCCCCACTCGAGTTCAGTTGAGGATGCCGATTTCCTCGGTGACGACTACGTGGTCACAGCGGAAAGCGACGGTCAAGCCACGATCTGGGACGTCGGCTCAGGCGACATCGTGAGTAGCCTCGTTGGTCATAGCGGTCACCTCTCGTTCCTCGTCGTAGACCAGGCCAACTCGACGATCGCGACCGCAAGCGACGACACCACGGTACGGATCTGGCGAGCGGGAAGCGGCGCAAGCGCCGTCAATGTGCATCGTGAGGGATTCATCGGGAGCGGGGAGTTCGTCGGTTCGGATCGATTCCTGACGGCGGGAGGCACCGCGGTGATCGAGCAGTGGGACGCTCGGACCGGTGCGCCGATCGGCAACGATATCCACCTTTCGGGACCCCACGAATATCGGGTCTCGGACGCTGCCGTCGCGGGAGGAACGATCGCAGTCTCGGCTCGAGCCCTCGAGGGCGAACGGACGACCTTCGGCGAGGTCATCCTCGAAGATGCGTGTACTGGGAGAGGCTTTCGACGTTTCGGCGAGAAGGGGACGCTTACCCCATCGCGATCGACCTGGATGCGGGCGGACCGCAAGCGGCGAGCGTCTGGACCGATGGAGCATTGATCATCACCGAGGATGATGGCTCCGAGTCCGTATCCGTCGATGGGCGAGGGAAGTCGGGTTTCGCATCGGTTGCCTTCTCCGAAGATGGGACGCTCGTTGCATACGCCGCTGGTCGGGCGGTGAGCTCATCGATCCGCCACGGGTCGGATCGTTCAGGTTCTGAAAGGGCACGATGACGTCGTTGCGGGCTTGGCTTTCTCCCCCGACGGCTCCAGGCTCGCCTCGGCCTCGTTCGACGGAACGGCTCGAGTGTGGAGTACTGGGAACATGACGTTGTGGAGACTCTGCGTGGTCACCAGAGCTCGGTGACGAGCGTGGCATTTTCCACCGATGGCAACTACATCGTAACGGCGGCCAACGACGGGACCGTCGTCGCCTGGGCCTCCGACGGCGTCGAACTCCAGAACTACCGAGCGACGCAGCAGTTCGTCAGTTCGGCTGTGTTCTCCCCAGATGGGCATCGAATCCTCGTCACGGGGAACGAAGGGGAGTCGGCTCCACAAGCCGTCGACTACAGCGAAGTTCGCCGAGGGATTGCACGAACTTCGACTGTGAGGTCTGTGGGTCAGCACCAGAGCTCCTCTCACTTGCCTCTCAGCGTGTCACGCGTCAGCTCGGTACCGACGAGTTGTCTCGACTTGGGCTGAGCACTGGATCGGATTGAGCCGATGGCGACTGCGGGTCACTTCGCAAGTCTGGTCGGAAGGTGGCGCGGAGTCTAGCTCGCCGAGGGAAGTCGGGGAATCGCTCGCGTGGCGAGCTTGGTCGAATCAGGGCGGAGGATTGGCAGCCTCGTCCTTGAGCAGCGCCGACGCAGGCGCGATGCGCTCTGTCCCCGCGCACCCGGCCCACGTGAGCCGTTCGCCTAAAGGCCGGAGGAACTCGCGCATGGCGTCGAGCTCGGGTGCGAGCTCGGTCAAGCGAGTCGTAGCCGCCCACCAGGGGTCCTGCAGGAGCTCTGAAGGCGGCTCCGACCTGCGCATCTGTCTCACGTGCTCTCAGGGGACGAAACTTGGGAGACGCCATGAGACGGGGACGGGGTCTTCGGTCCTCGGGGGTGACGATAATCGGACAAGCCAAGTCCGCGACGCTTCGTCGCGGACTTCATGTTGTTCCTGCTTCCTGTACTTCAGTTCTTCTACTTTGGGAGCCATACATGCGCCCGTATGGAGCCCTCAGTGCGCCGGTGAGGCTGTCCTCTGCGCCGGTATCGATCATCCGAGAGAAGCGAAGCTCGAAGTTCGCCATCGGGGCCTCCTCCATAAGGGCGCGGCACATGCGCCGGTATCACCCCGGCGAAGGGTTCGTCTTGCCCTTCCCACCTCCTCGCTCGATGTCGAGGAGGCCCTCCGCCTCAATGAGGGGCAGGTGTCGCTTGACGTGGACCCCGAGCAACCCCCTGTCACCACCAGCGGCTAACGCCGCGGCCATGCCGTCACCCGAAGGAACGCACCGCCGGATGCTCGACGAGCTCGATCCGCTCCAACGCCGTGGACAGGCGATGGGCGGAGGAGATGATCGAGGGCGCGGCTTCGCTGGAGGACCTGGAGCGAGCTGCTATCGGGACGGCGGACAACCGCTGGCGCATCCCACGGTTCAACGGGCGGGCTTGCGTGAACGAGGCGCGGCACATGGCGCGGCTCGACTCAGACCACCTGAAGTCTCGACGATGGCGCGGATCTGAACCTCGTCCAATTCCTGTCTCCAAGTTGACAGCGCAGTGTCAGCTGCCTGACAACCTTTGCCCTACCGCTCCCCGAGGATGAGGGGTTATCGCATGGCGTCGGTCATGTCTCTTCACCTCCTCTCGTTCAATCCCTATCCGCCCTCAGCAGTAGCCTTTTTAGCGTCGCGCTGTGCCGTCACCAGAGGGAACCCATTTTCACGGAAGCTCGGGGTCTTCGGTCCAATGGCTGAGCACGTAACGAGCTTGTCGAGGAGCGGCTCGAGCTCGACGTCGGACGGTTTCCAGTCGATGGTTCGAAGTTGGCCGACCGTATCGTCGTCCAGGTCGATCCCAGCTCCTTCAAGGTGCCGTCCACGTCGGTCCGCATCCCCTCACGGAAGCTCGGGTCCTCGGTCCAGACGGTCGAGACCGGACCGCATCGCGTCGGTCATCGTGTTTCACCTCCTTCCGGTCCGGTGATCTACGGTTCCTGCCTCTTTGGACTGTTGTCCCTCGACAGCATCTGACGTCACGCCGTTATTGCCTGTCATCCCTTGTCGTCGGTGGGTCCGGTTCGCCCTTCCTTAGCAGCGGTCAGCGACATGGCGTGACGTCACGGCCCGAGTTCAGCCTTGTCTGTTCGGGGTCTTGGCAGTCTGCCCTGGGAGCGACTTCGGGGTATAACGGTTCGAGCGTCATCCTCGACACGACCGGAACCCCGGATTTCGACCGGGTCGTGGAGATTTCAGGGCGGCATCCCAGTTGCGTCGTCGAGGAGTTGGACGATGGATTCCTTGGAGACTTCATCGGCCAACGCCCCGGGTCGAGAGGTCTTCGGACGGTTACATGCCATCTGCCAACGGGCTGGTTCCATATCCGCAAGACAGTCGGTTTCGCGGTGTTGACTGGAACGGCTGGCTCTCCGCATCCTGACCGAGCCCCCAACCAGGGCCGATACCTTGGCCTCTAGCCGCCGTCCTCAAACACGCATCGGCCAACGCCACCGGCTGCAAGCGATGCCCACCACGTGGGCCACCAAGAAGGGTTGGCGTGCCAACCCCTCCGTCCTTGTTCCCACCAAGTTGCTCTCTAGATGCCGGCGGCGCTCCGCGCTCAACCCAAGCCTTGCCCGATGCAGGCGCGTCGCATCGGCTTACGTCCAAGCCACGCCGACCGCAACGGTGTACTCGGTCGGCGTAGCCCGACACGCCCGCCGCGAGGTCTAGTGTCCACATTCGTGGGCGATGTCGCCCTCGGTGTCGATGGCGACGTCGCTGAAGGGGAAGGGGCGTTCTTACGCGTACAACGCTGAGCCCATCGAGGAATTCTGGATCTTCGACGTCGACGGCACCCGCCTGGTGGTCGAGGCGAACTGGTCGCCAGACTCGCCCCTCAGACCTTGGCCGAGATCGGGCCATACTCAGGTCCATCCGGGCCGAGCCCCGACCGTGCGTCGAGCGCGACACGACGGTGACGATTTTGTAAGCACCTCGGCTCGGCGGAACTAGGGCGGCGGCTTCGGCCGCCGCCCTTTCGCATCCCTGAGGCATGGCCGTGCCGCGACCACTTCACGTCCACGCCGCGCCCACCGCAACGGTTCGATCTGCGGCAGGCCCGCGAGGTGTTTTCAGATCGCCAGGCGGGCTGCTTACGATCGTCCCGACGTAGAGCTAGCGTCGTGGGCTAACTCAACAGGGCACACACGTCCTGCGTGTTGTTGGGCGTCTCGGTGAGGAAGAAGCCCTCGTCGGAGATGTTGGCCGTGAACCGCCCGTGCATGAGCAGGAGCGCCCCAGGTTGATCGGTGATGCCGAAATGTATCCAGGTGCCTGAGCCGGTCTGCTCCGTCGAGCCGTCGGGGAGTTCCCGGGTTTCACCCGGTCCGGAGATGTTGAAGAGCACGGAGTGCTCGGGATCCTCCAGGTTGGTGAGTCGGACCTTGAGCGATCCCGTGACCCGCTGTCGCACGACGTTGCCATCGGCGTCGTAGTAGGTGGTCTGGATCTCGTTGTTCTTCACGACCTCCACGTCGATGTCGAACCCGCAGTGATCCGTGAGGACAAAGTCCTCGATCAGCACTGGTTCCCGCGTCGGCGGCGTTGCCTGCGCGGAGGCTGGCACCAGCAGGATCGCAGCCGCCGTCGTGACCGCAATAACGATTCGTCGCACTCGCGTCCCCTTTCGGTCCCGCGGGCACGGAATTCGAACTAAACGCTGCGTACCTTAGCCCCGCGTTGCTGTTGGGCGCAAGGCCCGAAGTCGTCTACCCAGCGATCTGACTCCCCGCCCGGTTCTCTCTGGGCGCAACTTCGGGCCCGGTTCGACCGTGTGCGGCGCCTGCTCACGTCCAGGCCGCGCTCACCGCAACGGTCCGCCTGGACGCCGGACGGCGGGCGACACCATGGCGAGCCATGTGCTCCCAGATCGCCAGCCTGCTCTCGAAGGTCGCCTCCAACTCGAGGGCGGCACGTTCGCGGATCTTGGCCTCGGTGGCGTCGGGGTCTGCCGCCGCGCCGTCGCCACGGCCTGCGTGCGCTCGATTGTGACGGTGCCACCGATCACTCCGGTGACGGTGAACGTTTTCCTCGGTCGTGGCGTCCAGGAGACGAGGCAGTCGCACCGGGCACATCGCTCACGTCGTGGGTTCGCGGCCGCGTGTGACCTCGATCGCGGGAGGTCCCTACCAAAGTCACTGACGTTCGGTGGACGCTGCTCGCACCCTAGATACAGAGCAGTTTTCACGTTGCGAAGCGCTACAGAACGTAGCGGCGCACAACCAGAAGGGTTAGGGAACGATGAGGAACAAGCTGATCAAGCTCGCTGGGAGCACGATCGTGGCCGTCGCGATGGCCAGCATCGCGCTCACTGCGATGCCACAGGCAGCGCTTGCGGCGCCGGCTGTGGAGAAGGCGACGGGTTCGATCGTCATGGGCGCCGTTGGCCAGGACCACAACGAGAAGCAGGCGATCAACTTCAACGCGTTCGAGAGGGCCACCAACAAGGGCAACGTGACGTACACGAACTTCCAGTACGCCGACGAAGGTTCGGGCGTGTGGGCATTCGGTGACGCCGCGTTCGACGTCTCGTTCGAGTACGCGGGTCTCTGCCAAGGCGCGTGCGTGCACACGCTGCAGGTGACCGACTTCCAGCCGCTCTCGCCGACCTCCCTGTCGTTCGAGGGGACCGGCTTCTACGCCTCGAACCCGACGTGGACGGAGACGTTCACCGGCACGATCGTCGGCAACAAGATCACGCTGACGCTCGACGCCGACGACGATGGGGCGCTGTACCAGTGGAACACGACGACGCTCAGTGGGACGATCACGCCGCAAGGCTCGATCAGCGGTACGTGGAACGACGACATCGCTCGTGATGGCTCGTTCGAGATCGCAGCCGGTGCCGTGTCCGAGGTGTTCTCGTTCACGACCCCGGTGACGTGCGCCAACGTCGACCCGGCCGCCCACACGGCGACCTTCGACTACACGATCCCGGCGAGTGCGTCGCTCGCGCCGCTCGCGCCCGTGGCCGTCCGCGTGACCGACGGTGGTGCGTCTGGCGCTGACACGTACGGGCACAACTACGCGGCCGGGTCCGGCTGTAGCCAGCCGGCCGGTGCGTACGTGGACTTCCCGATCCAGACCGGCAACCTGGTGGTGCACGCCGCCTAAGAAACGAGTCGGTTGAGGCAGACGGCCCGGCGTGCCACCACGGACGCCGGGCCGCTTGCTGTCCAGGCTCAGGGGTCTCCGTCGGCGTCGTCAGTTGAACCGCACCGCGCCGCGGCGGGCTACGATGCCGAAAAGACACGCCCCTGCCGTGCTGACATACCTGCACGAGGGCTGAACCGAGGACTGAGGGAGCGATGCCATGTCCACCACCGTGAAGGCGGCCCTGCTGCAGACCGACTGGGCTGGAACCCAAGAGGCGATGATCGACAAGCACGAGGAGGCGGCCCGCGGTGCCGCCGCTCAGGGCGCGCAGGTCATCTGCTTCCAGGAGCTCTTCTACGGGCCGTACTTCTGCCAGGTGCAGGACGCTCAGTACTACGACTACACCGAGCCGATCCCGGACGGGCCGACCACGAAGCGGTTCCAGAGCATCGCGAAGGAACTTGGGATGGTGATGGTCCTGCCCATGTACGAGATCGTGCAGCCGGGCCTGTACCACAACACCGCCGCGGTCATCGACGCCGACGGCACCTATCTCGGCAAGTACCGCAAGCAGCACATCCCGCAGGTCCAGGGCTTCTGGGAGAAGTTCTACTTCGCGCCGGGCACCGGTGGGTATCCGATCTTCGAGACCGCGGTCGGTAAGGTCGGCGTCTACATCTGCTACGACCGCCACTTCCCCGAGGGCTGGCGCATCCTCGGCCTCGGAGGCGCCGAGATCGTCTTCAACCCCAGCGCCACGCACCGTGGGCTCAGCGAGTACCTGTGGCGACTCGAGCAACCGGCCGCGGCCGTCGCGAACATGTACTACGTGGGTGCGATCAACCGCGTGGGCATCGAGCCGCTCGGCGAGAACGACTTCTACGGGCAGAGCTACTTCGTCGATCCGGAGGGACAGTTCGTGGGTGAGGTCGGCGACGCGTTCAAGCCGGAGCTGATCGTGCGGGACCTCGACCTCGGGAAGATCCGCGAGGTCCGCGACCGGTGGGCGTTCTATCGCGATCGCCGCCCCGACGCCTACGACGCGATCGTCGCGCGCTGAGCACCGGACGCGCGAGGAGGTCCGACACATGGCACGAACGCTGATCAAGAACGGGACGGTCATCTCGCCCGCCGGGGTCGAGCCCGCCGACGTCCTGATCGACGGCGAGACGATCGCCTCGGTCGGCGCTCCCGGCTTCTTCGCCGACGCCGAGCCGGGGTGCGAGAAGGTCATCGACGCGACCGGGAAGCACGTGGTTCCCGGCGGGATCGACGTCCACACCCACATGGAGCTGCCGTTCGGCGGGACGTTCGCCTCCGATACGTTCGAGACGGGCACCCGCGCCGCCGCGTGGGGCGGCGTCACGACGATCATCGACTTCGCGGTGCAGCGGACCGGCGAGGACGTGCAGGCCGGCCTCGCCGAGTGGCACCGCAAGGCCGAGGGAGAGTGCGCGATCGACTACGGCTTCCACCAGATCATCGGCGGGGTCGACGACGCGGCGCTGAAGTCCATGAAGTACCTCACCGAGCACGAGGGTGTCACGAGCTTCAAGCTGTTCATGGCGTATCCCGGCGTGCTCTACAGCGACGACGGACAGATCCTGCGCGCGATGCAGACCGCGGCGGAGTGCGGCGCCATGATCATGATGCACGCCGAGAACGGCATCGCGATCGACGTGCTCGTGGCCCAGGCGCTGGCTCGGGGCGACACCGACCCCGTGCACCACGGCTACACCCGGCCGTCCGCGTTGGAGGCCGAGGCCACGCATCGCGCGATCGTGCTGGCGGACGTCGCGGGCAACGTGCCCCTCTACGTGGTGCACATGTCCGCGGCCGACGCGCTCGAGGAGATCGCCGTCGCGCGGCGGGACGGTCGCAACGTCTTCGCCGAGACCTGCCCGCAGTACCTGTGGCTGACGCTGGAGGAGACGCTCGCCAGGCCTGGGTTCGAGGGCGCGAAGTGGGTGTGCTCGACGCCGCTGCGCTCCTCGACCGATGGACGCCACCATCAGGAGAACCTGTGGCAGGGGCTGCGCACGAACGACCTGGCGATCGTCTCCACCGACCACTGCCCGTTCTGCTTCAAGGACCAGAAGGAGCTGGGCCTGGGCGACTTCTCCAAGATCCCGAACGGCATCGGCGGGGTCGAGCACCGCATGGAGCTGATGTACCAGGGCGTCGTGACGGGCCAGCTCTCGCTGGAACGGTGGGTCGAGACGTGCTGCACGACGCCGGCGCGGATGTTCGGCATGTACCCGCGCAAGGGGATCATCGCGCCGGGCGCCGACGCGGACGTGCTCGTGTGGGACCCGAATCGGCAGACCACGATCGGCATCGACGACAAGCACCACATGAACATGGACTACTCGGCCTACGAGGGCTTCGTGGTCGACGGCAAGGTCGACACCGTGCTCTCGCGCGGCACCGTGGTGATCGAGGACGATGCCTACGTTGGCCGCAAGGGTCACGGCCGATTCATCGCTCGCGAGCTGTCGCAGTACCTCGTGTAGGAGGAGGGCCATGGACATCGGCGTGGTGCTACAGACGACGCCGCCGAGCGCACGGGTCGTGGACCTCGCGAAGCGGGCCGAGACCTACGGGTTCAGTCACGTGTGGACGTTCGACAGTCACCTGTTGTGGGAGGAGCCGTTCCCTATCTTCACGCAGATCCTGGCTGAGACGCGCACCGTCACCGTCGGCCCGATGGTCACGAACCCTCTCACGCGCGACTGGACGGTCACGGCCAGTCTCTTCGCCACGCTGAACGAGATGTTCGGCAACCGAACGGTGATCGGCATCGGCCGGGGCGACTCGGCGGTGCGCGTGATCAACGGGAAGCCGTCGACATTGCGGGCGCTGGGCGAGTCCGTCCATGTGATCCGCGAGCTAGTGAACGGACGTGAGGTCGAGTATCGGGGCTCGACGCTGCGGCTGCCGTGGGCGTCAAAGAGCAGAGCGCAAGTGTGGATGGCCGGGTACGGACCCAAGGCCCTGCGGCTGATCGGCGAGGTGGGCGACGGGTTCATCCTCCAGCTCGCCGACCCCGACATCGCGGCGTGGACGATCGGCGCCGTTCGGCGGGCCGCGAAGGAGGCGGGCCGCGATCCAGCCGAACTCACGATCTGCGTCGCGGCGCCGGCCTTCGTGGGGGACGACCTCGCGTACGCGCGCGACCAGTGCCGATGGTTCGGCGGCATGGTGGGCAACCACGTCGCCGACATCGTGGCGCGCTACGGCGAGACCTCGGACGTTCCCGCGGCCCTGACCGACTACATCAAGGGACGCGAGGGGTACGACTACAACGAGCACGGACAGGTCGGCAACGTCCACACCGCGTTCGTGCCCGACGAGATCGTGGACCGCTTCTGCATCCTGGGACCTGTGACCGAGCACGTGCGGCGCCTCCAGGAGCTGCACGCGCTGGGTGTGGACCAGTTCGCGGTGTACCTACAGCACGACGCCAAGGACGCGACGCTCCAGGCGTACGGGGAGAAGGTCCTGCCGACGCTCGCCGAGCACGTCGCCGCGAGGACCTGAGCCAGACCGAGCGGGGAGAGGGGATGTCGCGTACCCGCTCAGATCGGTCAACGGCGCACCCGATAGCGCAGGTGAAGCACCCGGTTGCCCTGAATCACCACGTCAGGATCCTCCAACAGGTGCTGCGCGTGGACCGACCCGAAGTAGCGCTTGCCGGACCCGAACACGACGGGTACGACGTCCATGCGCACCTCGTCGATCAGGCCCGCGGCAAGCACCTGGCCACCGACGTCGCCAGCGGCGACCTCGACCAAGCGGTCACCCGCAAGCTCCTGCGCCTTGGCCACGGCTGCCTCGACGCCGTCGACGAAGTGAAACGGCGCCTCGGGGTCCCAGCCCTCGGGCTCCGGCCGGTGCGTCACGACGACCACGTGGTCGATCCCGCTCGGAGGCTTCCCGTCCCAGCCGTCCGTCATGTCGAAGACGTGGCGGCCGGCGATCGTCACCCCGATCTGGTCCCAGTACGCCCGGGTGTAATCGTAGGAGGTCTGCGACACCTTCAGGTAGCCGCTCTCGTCCAACGGCACGTCACCGCTGGACAACCAGTCGAACAGGGGTCCGGGCTGGTCGTTCTCGTCCGCGATGAAGCCGTCCACCGACACCGAGCTGTACATGACCACCTTGCCCATGGGGCGCTCCTCTGCCTTGGGATGCCCCCAAATTAGCGGATACCCTCTGCCGCCGAGACGGGACCGGTAACGACCGCATTCAACGGGCCGGGCACCGCATTGCCACAGTTATGGATACCAGCCCATATCTGGTGCCCGATCGTCGTGCCTGCCATGCGGGTCGAACCCGACGTCATGAGTGTGGACGTGCCATCGGATGACCTTGTCGGGCGAGAGCCGATGTCTCGGGACGCTCCACCAGAGCCTCGCGAGGAGGACGTCGTCGATGAACTTGAGACCGCACCGGATAGGGTGGGGATCACCGTTCGGGACTCGCCGAATCCTGCATCGGCTCATCCCGAAGGTCTCGAAGTTCCCCAGTCGATAGTCGGGTCCCGGGTCTCCGCGCGTATCGAGGTACACGAATACCGACCAGTCGTTGGACAGCGTTGCGATGACCTTGAACCGCAAGCGGACAGGAGCTCCGTCGATCAGCACCTTGTTCTTGCTGGTCTTGCGGACGTCCACGTACGCGTCCCGCCGGGGGTCCCAGCGCGTGACCGCAGCGCTCGGCGAGCTCACGGAAACGATCACGCCGACGAGCAGCAGCGAGACCGCGACCCTCGTCAGCCGCGCCCAGCCCTCCATCGGACGACCGTTGCACTTCCCAAAGCACGCGTCAATCGGACATGTCTCGTTGGGGCAGGCCAGGTCTCAACTAGCATCCGAGCATGGCCCTGACGCCGAGATGACTTGCTCCGATATCTGCTCATCGTCGACGACCTCGATGAGCTCGGGGAGAGCGACGTGCACTGGTCGATCCGCTACCTGAAACGCAGGTTCCAAGACCGGCCTTTTCCTCCTGGCTCGACACCAAGCGGATGCGGAGTGCGATCGAGGCGATCGAGCTCCCTCGGGCACGATTGCTTGGTCGAATTCTCGGAGTCCGACACGTTCGCCATCTAGGTCGCCTGTACCCCATCTCGATGTGCTTATCGAATGGCGCACGTCCCCGGCATGATCAGGTCCATCATTGACGGCGATGCAGCAGGAGAAGGCACCCCGGAGCACGGCTCGGAAGGTGTCCCTGGCGTTGCTCATTGTCCTGCTGCTCGGGCAGGCGTTGGTTGTTCTCGCAACGATCGTGGTCGCAGGCCTGGGCGGCGCCTCCGCCGGTCAAGCTGCGATCCTGTTCGGCGGCGTCGGAGCGGCCTCCGCGCTGCTCCTGGTACTCCTCGCGGGAACGATCCGCGGCACATCGAAGCCGGTGACGACGGTCTGGGCACTCGCGGCTCCGCTCCTCGACGTCGTCGCCTACGCGATCGTGCTCGGTGTGGTCGGAGGTCCCGGTGCGTGTGACGAAGGCGAGGAAGCGGCGTTGACGTCCGTCTCCTCGCCGCCGGGCGTCGAGCTGCAGGGCGAGCCGAGGGACAGCGAGGGCATCTGCGCGCAGGCGTTCGTTGCTTCCGTCCCGCTCGAAGATGTCGTGAGCGGCTATCGCACAAGCCTGGAGTCAGACGGATGGACGTTCCTGGATCAGAGCACACAGGCCGGCTTCGCCGAGGGCGGCGGCTCGGCGGAATCGGGCGAACTGACCGCGCAGCGAGGTTCGATCAGGTTCTGGGTGGGCGTCGAGAGCGGGCCTGGTGAGTCAGGCGGCACATATGTCGGCGGCTCGATCTCCACGGACGATTGAGCAACGCCAATGTGTGTGGCGTCCCGTCGCCACCTGGACCCTGACGGCGAGTCATCAAGCGGATTGAGCCCAACCCGAAGCCCTATTGAGCTGGCGCACTGGAGGCGCGACAGGGCTTAGCATCCACCCAGGTTCCACGGGTTCGCCTTCGCACCCTGCGCCGTGCTCAGGCGAATAAAGGAGCTCCCCCGCATCGGACGACCTGGGTAGCCTTGTCTGCATGACCGAGATCACCCCCTATGCGGACGAGGCGGACGAGCAGAGCGGACTCGACATCTCCAATGCAGTCTGGCCGCACGACAGGATCGGCATCGACGACGCGCGATCCTTCAGGGCGAGCCTGCTCGACCATGTCGATCTTCTGGCACGGATCGATGGTGACGCCTGTGGTTCCGCGATCGGGGCGATCGAACCCTCATGGCCCGAGGTCGTCAGCGCGCTCGTGACCGTGCTGCCCGAGCAGCGGCATCGGGGTGCCGGGACCGGCTTCTACGAGGTCATCTCGACCTGGGCACGCGCGAGGGACCTCGACACGATCGAGGCCTTGGTGGCCGACAACGACCCGGAGAGCCTCGCCTTCGCTGAGCGACGCGGCTTCGCCGTGGACCGCCGCGAGAAGGGGGTCTCGCTGGACCTGACGAGGATCGAACCGCCAGACGTGAAGCCGCGGCAGGGCGTCGAGATCGTTCAGTGGGCCGAACAACCCGAGCTTGCGCGCGGGATGTATGAGGTCGTGCTGGAGGCGGCGCCCGACATCCCCGGCGGCGAGGACGAGCAGATCGAACCCTTCGAGGACTGGCTCGCGCACGACATGCTTGCCGGCCCGGGCGACCGGCCGGAGGCAACCTTCGTGGCCATGGCCGGTGCGGAGGTGATCGGGTACGCGAAGTTCTCGCTCACCTCGGCCCAGCCCAAGACGGCGCACCACGACCTCACCGGCGTCAAGCGTGCATGGCGCGGCCAGGGCGTCGCTCGTGCGCTGAAAGCGACGCAGATCGCGTGGGCGAAGGCGAACGGTTATGAAGAGCTGCGCACGCGCAACGAAGAGCGGAACGCGCCGATCCGCCATCTCAACGAGGAGTTCGGCTACCGACCGACCGTCGGGCGGATCTATCTGAAGGGGCCGCTCGCATGAGCTGAGGGGCTCGCTCGGAGCGCGACGCGATGTAGCTAGCCGTCGTTCGGCAGCGTAGATGTCGAGACGGTCGGCTACAGCGACCCTGCGGCTCTTGACGAGGATGTCCGCGCTGAGGACGAACGCCCACACGGGCATGACGAGATTCAGCAGCGGCGAGATGGTGACGCCGAACAGGAGGATCGCCGACAGCGACGAACCCGACAACGGCGAGCCATCTCGGGATGGTGCGGGTCCGTACGCCGATCATCGTCGTTGACAGGATGAAGACAGCGCCCATCCGGATCGCGTAGACGTTGATGATCGTGAACGTGATCCGTCGCTGAAGAGCCCACAGTTCGGAAGAGGCAGCCTGTCCAGCCGGGATGGACGTATCTGCGAGCAGACCACCGGCGATGGCGGCGCCGACGAACAGCATCGCGACGAACAACAGACCGCTGCCCAGGAACACCGTCGCGAAGAAGCGATCCTCCCGGTCACCGACATTGTCTCTGATGACCCCGATGAACCAGAGGAACGCGATCCCTGCGAAGGGCACGAGGTTCAGCGCGACGACGACTGACGGCTGTCTGTCGCGAGCGATGAGCCACCCCTCACCGTTCGAACCTCCTGATGGCACCGCGAACCGGATCAGGAGGAGCACGGTTGCGAGCAGGAGCGAGAAGACGATCCCGGCGATGCCCGCCGCCCGCGGTGTCCGCAGACTTGCCCGCAGCACGGTGGCTTCGTGTTCATCCATGTGGTGGCAGTCTGGCACGGTGCGAAGAGTCATGCCGATGTCGTCACGGTTCTGTGGCAAGCCTTCCCATGGCCGTCGAAGAGTTCGATGCTTCGGACATGGAAACCCAGATGAGTGCATCGATCGTGCTCGTCGGCGCTGCCCTCGCGATCGCCGCGGTGATCGGCGTCCTGCAGCCGCCCGGTCACCGAGGAGGAGCCCTGCTCGCCATCGCCGCCGGAGCCGGCGTGGGGATCGCCGGACTCGGCCTGGGGGTGCCGTCGCTCTCGGAGGGAACCGACGCCGAGTTCTGGTCGGTGTTCTTCCTCTCGTCCATCGCAGGGTTCGTCACCGTGATCGGCGTCCTCGTGCTGACGTGGCGGCGAGCGCGGCGCCCGGATGAAACCGGTGGCATCGCTCCCTCGATCCGCTGACCTCGATGCGCACCAGGGTGAAGCCGTTCATCGCCGCGTTCGTCGCCGCCCTTCTCCTCCCTGCCTGCGCAGGGTCACCCGTCGAGGAGGGTCTGTTCTTTCCCACCTGGGGGGCGGGAGGCGCGGCTCCGACAGCGATCGTCCAAGGCACACTCGTCGAGGACAACCATTGCCTCTTCGTCGAGGCCGGCGGTCAGCGAACGCTCGTCATCTGGGAGGACGGGATGGGCTTCGAGGATGCGACGCTGCTCGACACGTCCGGCTCCCCGATCTCGCGCGTCGGGGAGACGATCCATGGCGGCGGCGGGTACTTCGGCGAGCGGGGTCACATCGAGGAGCTCTCGGGAGGATCCATCCCGGACCGGTGCGTTCCGGATGTCAGGAATGGCGACAGCTTCGCGATCATCTACGACGTAGAAGCGGGTCCGTTCGGTCTTAGCTGATGCTCCAGACGACCTGGATGGTCACCTTCGTTTCGATGTCGCGGGGCGGCACGACGGAGAACGCCGCGGCTTCGTCGTAGGCAAGCGCCCTCGCGTCGGAGAAGTACGGGCGAGGCTCCCCGGTCGAGCTGGTCTCCCGGATCTGAATGACACCGGTCACGCTGGAGCCGGCAGCACCTGCCAGCGCATCGGCCTTGGCGCGCGCGCTCTCGACCGCTGATTCCAGCGCTCGCTTCTTGGCTCCGGTCGGATCGGCGACGCCGAAGCGAACGCCGCTCACTCGAGTTGCGCCCGCCTCGACCCCGTCGCGGATCGCGGCGCCGATCGAATCGAAGTCCGCGATCGTCACCGAGAGCGTGGTTGAGGCGTTGTAGACCGTGGCCTCGCTCGCCGTCCCCCGGTTGATCGTCTGCGGGGAGATGTTCACGTTCGTGGTTTCCATGTCTCGCTCGGTGATCCCGAGGGCCTTCATGGCCGCCAGGACATCGTTGACGATCCGCGCGTTCTCGTTCAAGGCCGCGACGCTGTCGGCGTGCTCGGTGTGGATGCCGAACGTGATCACCGCCTCGTCGGGCGTCGTGCTGATCGTGGCGAATGCAGAGACGGTGATCGTGTGGGGCCGCCCGTCCGCCGGAGACGCTGCCTGGCCGAACGCCGATGACGTGATCACCGCAACGAGCGTGACCACGGAAGCCGCGATGATGATGACACCGGTCCACGTGCGCTTGCTCATGCCTACCTCCTCGGAGTGACATGAGGCTCATGCCCGGACAGCGCTGTGTGTGACACGCGATCTACGGTGGGCATTCGCCATTGCTGCGTGCTCAAATGAACTTGCCGTGGGGATCTCGCAGACGGACGTGGCGGATCGCGCCGGAGTCGACCCCGGATTCGTGCAGCGCCTCATCGACGCAGGGGTCCTCGCCCCCGCCTCGGGCGGCGACTTCACGGAGGGCGACGTCAGGCGTGTTCGGTTGTATCAGGGTCTCGAACGCACGGGACTGCCGCTCGAGGCGATCCGCGAGGCGCTCGACGCGGGGGAGCTCTCGTTCGGATGGCTCGACCACCCGCTCTACGCGCTGATGGCTCCTGTCAGCCCACGGTCGTTCCGCGACGTCGCCAGCGAGACCGGGATCCCGCCGGACCTGCTCATGGTGGTCCGCGAGGCGATCGGCTTCGCCCTGCCCGACCCGGACGATCCGATGCGCGAGGACGAGCTCCGCGTCGTTCCGTTGATCCGGGTCCTGGTCTCGAGGGGATTCCCCACGGCCGTCGTGGAGCAGTGTCTTCGCGTCTACGGCGACTCGTTCCGCCGGATCGCCGAAACCGAGGCGGAATGGTGGCGCAGGTACGTCGCGCTGCCGAGCATGGCCTCGGGGTTGAGCCAAGCGGAGATGCACGATGCGACGATCGGGTTCGGCGAGGAGCTCGCGCCCCTCATCCAGGAGGCGTTGCTCGCGATCTACCACGCGCACCAGGAACACACCTGGTCGGAGGACCTCATCGAGGAGGTCGAGGTCGCGCTCGATCGCACGGGGCTTCGCAAGCGGCTGATCAGGACCCCAGCGATCTGCTTCCTCGACATCAGCGGCTACACGCGGTTGACCGAGGAGCGGGGTGACGAGGCGGCGGCGGAGCTGGCGACCCGGCTGACGCCGCTCGTCCAGCGGCAAGCCGACCGCCACGGCGGCAAGGTGGTGAAGTGGCTCGGCGACGGCGTGATGCTCCACTTCCGTCGAGCCGAGGACGCGGTGCCGGCGGCCCTCGATCTCCTGGAGGCGGTCGCCGACGCAGGGCCTGCCGCCCGCGCACGTCGGGATCCAGACCGGACCGGTGGTCTTCGAGGGAGGTGACTACTTCGGTCGCACGGTCAACCTCGCCGCCAGGATCGCGGAACATGCGCTCGCCGGGCAGGTCCTCGTGAGCGACGACGTCGTCGGGACGATCGACCGGGAACGTTTCTCCATCACCGACGTCGGCGCGGTCCCGCTGAAAGGCGTAGCCGATCCGGTCAACCTCCACGCGGTCGAGCGGAGGAGCTGAGCCGGCGAGCGCCGACGACCCCAGGTGCCGACACGGTGCTCCCCGTGGGATTCTCGCCCGATGGGAACCAAGGAACGATGGGACGTCGCCGTCATCGGCCTCGGGGTCACGGGGCTTTCGACGGCCGGAGCGCTCGCTCGCCGTGGTCATGCCGTGGTGGGCATCGACCGGTGGGGAAGCGGTCATCCCGTCACATCGTCCACCGGTGCATCACGTTCCATCCGGGTCGCCTACGACGATGCGCGCTACGTCCGGCTCGCCCGGGAGGCGTTCGTGGGGTGGCGCCGTCTCGAGACGACGCAGGGCGTCACGCTGCTGGTCGAGACCGGCCAGGTCGATCTCGGACCCGACGTGAAGCTCGACGCCTTGGCCGCCGCGATGCGGGCGACCGAGGTGCCGTTCGACGAGCTCGATGCGACGGGTGTTCGGGGTCGATTCCCCGAGATCGCGATGCGCTCCGGTGAGCGAGCGCTGTTCCATGCCGAAGCGGGCACGGTGCTGGCGGATGCGGCGATGCGTGCCCTGATGACCGATGCCGTCGAGGCCGGCGTGGAGGTCTCGATGCCGGAACGATGCATCGCGATCGAGGTCGGCGACGATGGAGCAACGGTGGTGACCGACCGGCGGACGGTGCGGGCCGACCGGGTCGTGGTCGCCGCGGGTCCGTGGTCGGGCGAGCTGCTGCGATCGGTGGGCATCGAGCTGCCGCTGGCGCCGGCGATCGCCCAGGTGACGTTCCTCGAGGCGCCAGCGCTCGTCGGTCGCCCCGGGATCGCCGACTGGCTGATGGACGGCGGCGTCGGCGTGTACGGGCATCCGGTGCCGGGCATCGGGTACAAGGTGGCCTTCGACGCGGGCTCGACCGAACCGTGGCTCCCGGATGTCGAGGCATGGACCCCCGACCTGGCCGAGCAGGATCGGCTCATCACGTGGCTCGGGGAGCGCCTCCCGGGGGTCGAGCCTCGGATCGCGCTCACGCAGCGGCATCCGTGGACGATGACGCCCGATGGCGACTTCGCGATCGATCGTCGCGGTCCGATCGTCGTGGCGGCCGGGTGCTCGGGTCACGCGTTCAAGTTCGGGCCCGCGCTCGGATCCCTCGTCGCCGACGTCGTGGACGAGGTCGACCGTGACGACCTGGCGCTCTTCTCGCTCGACCGTCCCGCGATGCGGACGGGTCAGGCGACGGCGTCGACGCCGATCTCGCGCTGACGGCCTCGAGGCGGGTGTCTCTCAGGACAGCACGACGTCGACCAGGATCAGTTCGCTCGTCGCCGCGGCATCGATCGTGATGATGGCTTCGTCGGTGATCTGCGCGGCGTCGCCGGTGGTCATGCGCTCGCCGTTGACCGTGACGTCGCCGTCGATCACGTAGAGGTAGACCCCGCGACCGGTCCGCAGATCGTGTGCCACCGTGGCCCCCGGCGTGAGGTGCGATACGAACACGTCGGCATCCTGATGCACGAGCACCGCGTCACCGCCGTCGCCGCTGATCGCCTTGAGCAACCTGATCGGTGCGGTCCGAGGTCGTGAACACCCGCTGCTCGACCTCGGGTCGCAGGCCGCGTTCGGAGGGCAGGATCCAGATCTGGATGAACCGCATCGGCTCGGTCTCGCTCGCGTTCTGCTCCGAATGCAGTGCGCCTGAACCTAGGGTCATCCGCTGCACCGAGCCGGCGGGCAACGGTCCCGGCGCGCCACCCACGTCGTCCTGATGGCGGAACGAGCCCTCCACCACGTAGGTGAGCCCCTCGACGTCCCGGTGCGGATGCATCGGCCAGATGGCGCCGGGCACCAGCCGGTCGTCGTTGAACACGCGCATCGAGCCGAACTGGGTGTACTCAGGGTCCCGGTAGCTGTCGAACGAGTAGTGCCAGCGTGCCCGGAACCAGTCGCCGTCGACATCCGAGATGTCGGCGTCCCTGCGGATCTTCAGCATGCGTCCTCCCGTCTTCGGAGCTTAGCCGGACCGATCGGCTCAGGTAGGCGGGAGCAGGCCTGCGAGGAGCGATGCACTCTCACCCGCCGCATCCAGCAGCGCGCCGCCTGCCTCGATGTTGGCTTCGGCACCGGAGTTCTCGCTGATCCGGCCTTCGTCGATGCCGTCGGCGACGCGCCCACGAGCACGGTCGTAGACGGGCGCCCCCGCCGTGTTGCGGCCGTCGAACCACGCCCTGGCGTCCTGCGCGAGCACGGTCCATCGTTCCTCGCCCGTGGCGGCCGCGAGGCGATCGAGGCTGAACACCGTGCTCGTCACGTCGTAGGGCGTGACGCTGATCCGGTCGAAGCCGCCCTCGACGATGGGCTCGATGAGCGACTCGGCGCTCCGCCGGGCCGCATCGACCAGCGACGGTTCACCGAGCCGGGTGCCGGCGTCCGCGAGCACGCCTTCCTGCACGTGCGCCCACAGGTGCGGGGCGTCGCGCTCGTCGGGATTGTTCATCAGGATCCCGTCGCGCTCACAGGCCGCGATCTCATGGGCCCACCGGCGCACGACGGGTTCCAGGTCGCTGCGGCCCGCGCGGTCGATCAGCAGCAGACACACCTCGAGATGCAGCGCGCGAACGTCCGACGGGGCCTCGGCCGTCACGAGATGCTCGAGCCCGCGCTGCAGCGCGAGTTCGGCTCGTTCGTCGCCCAACGTGAACCTCGCTCGCGCGAGGGCACACAGCGCCCGCGCGTGCCAGAAGTTCTGCCCCACGGATGAGGTCAGTCCTCGATGGTTCCGCTGGCCGTCCCAGTCGTAGACGAAGTTCACCCACCGCCCGTCGGGCTCCTGCATCCACAACACGAACTCGAGCACGCCGCGCGCCCAGGCTTCGACCTGCGGCGACGGTTCGCGATCCCACACCCGGCACAGCAGCCCCAGCAGACGCGCCGCGTCGTCCACGCACGCCACGCCTTCGAACCCGGATTCCCGCGCGGCGACGGTTTCGTCGCTGCCATCGGCGTAGACCGCCACCGCGAGCGCACCTGGGCCTGCGGATGGGATGGGCCGTGTGAGGCGTGCGAGCTGTCTCAGCACGGTTCGAGCTGGGCCAGGATGTCGTCGATCACGAAGTCGGCGGCAGCCAGGGATTCGTCCGATGCGCCGTAGTACACGCGGATGCGACCTGCATCGAGCATCACGTGCCCGCTGGGGAAGACCACGTTGTGCAGGAACCCGTCCCGCTCGTAGTCGACCTCGGGCACCAGGAGGGGCTCCGGCGTGCGGGCGAGCACCGTGGAGGGATCGTCGGCGTCCAGCAGCAGGGCGCCCATGCCGTAGCGGTTCGTCCGGTCGGCGCCGTGGTAGAGCTCGAGCCAGCCCTGTTCGACCCGGATCGGCACGAGGCTGGCGCCGATCCGTGTTTCGTCCCAGCGACCGGGTCGAGGCAGCGCCACGGGACGGTGCTTGCCCCAGTGGAGCAGGTCTGGGGATTCGGCGAGCCAGATCCCCAGGATGTGACTGAACGACGCCGGCATGGGACGGGTGAACGCCAGGTAGCGGTCACCCACCTGCTCCGGGAACAGCACGACGTCCTTCTGGTCGGGCAACAGGATGGGGCCGCGACGCTCGAAGGTTCGGAAGTCCCGGGTGCGGAGCAGGCTCGTGGTGATGCCCATGCGGCTCACCGAGACGTAGGTGATGTGGTACTCGTCGCCGATCTGGGTGACCCGCGGGTCCTCGACGCCGTACTCCTCCATGGGCGTGGCGGCCTGCACCGCCGGAGCCGGGTCCACCGTGAACGCCACGCCGTCGGGGCTGCGAGCGACCCGCAGGTGTGACACGTGCGTCAGGTAGTCGACGAACCCGACGTCGGGGCCGAGATGGCCGTCGGCGGGGTCGCGGTAGCGGATCGACCGCGGGTCCTGCAGGTCGATCCCCGGCAGGTCGCGGGGGACGTAGCCGAGCACCACCTGCGGCTCACCCTCCGTGATGCTGAAGAACGGCACCCCGACCATGTCCGCCAGATCGGCGTCCGCCGGCAACGGCGCGAGCCGAGGTTGGCCCGGCACGCCCAACCGCAGCAGCATCGCGCCGTCCGGGAGATCGCCGGACAGGCGTGGCCGTTCGGCGACGCGCAACAGCGCCACCACCTCGTCGCCGACGCGGGCCATGCCCGCGTTGATCGTGGAGATGACCTCCATGCCGGGCTGGGACGGCGCCACATCGGCGGGGGTGATCAGGGGGTTCTCGGCCAATCGGGCCGCGATCGGCACGCTCATCGCACCGCCGGGGAGCGGCGCCGCCCGCGGGAGTGCCGGCACGGATGCCACCAGGTCCTCGAGCTCCTTCACGAAGCGCTGGCCCGTCTTCGGCCAGGCGAACTCGTGCGCGTAGGCGTAGGCGTTCGTCTCCAGCCGTGCCTTGAGCTCCGGATCGTCCATCAGGGCGTTGAGGGCCTCGGCGATCTGCTCCGGCGAGCGGAAGTCGACCAGGATGCCCCGGTCATCGGCGAGCGCTTCCTTGGCGTGCAGGTAGGGGGTGGAGACGACCGCCTTGCCGGCGCCGAGGGCGTAGCTCAACGTGCCGCTGGTGATCTGGTTCGGGTCGAGGTAGGGCGTGACGTAGATGTCGCTCGCCAGCAGGAACTCGATCACGTCGTCCTGCCCCAGGTACTGGTTCACGAAGGCGACGTTGTCGCTGACGCCCAGGTCCTCGACGATCTCGATCAGCTTGTTGCGGTACTCCTCGCCGTGACGCCGCAGCAGTTCCGGATGCGTCTGGCCCGCGATCAGGTAGAGGGCGTCGGGATGCTTCGCCGCGACGGCGGGCATCGCCTCCAGGACGTACTCCAACCCCTTGCCCGGCCCCACCAGGCCGAACGTGGACACGATATGGCGCCCGTCCAGGCCCAGCTTGTCCTTCAGGCGGCGCCGGCCCTTGGGTTCGATGTGCGGCATGCCGTGCTGGATGACCGACACGGGGGCGCGCACGCCGTAGACCTCGTCCAGGATGCCGACGGCCGATTCGGCCATGACCACCAGACCGTCGGCGGCCTCGGCGATCTTCCGCACCGCTTCGCGGACGGCGGGCGTGGGCTCCGGGAGCACGGTGTGCATCGTGACGAGCGTGGGCTTGGCGACCTCCTCGAGGAACGCGGTGAGGTGATCCTCGTAGGTCCCTTCGAGCCAGCGCTCGCCCTCCCAGCCTTCGTCGTGCCAGAGCCCGTAGAGCCCGAACTCGTGCTGGACGCAGACGACATCGACGTTGGAGGCCGCGATCGCCCGAGCGGCGCCCGCGTAGCCCTCGGGGGTGCCCTGGGAGATGCGCCAGCGAACCTCGCGGCCGTAGGCCCGAACCACGTGCCGTTCGTCGATCGCGGCGACGTTCGAACGCACGGACCGATCGGCGTCGTGGACGGCGTGCATGAGGTCGGCGGTGAAGGTGGCCACGCCGCAACGCCGGGGTGGATAGGTGGACACGAAGGCGACGCGCATCCGGTCACTGTATCCGACGCGTCCCGGAGCCTCGGTCCCGGGCCGGCGCTGGACATCGCGGTGGCGCCGAAGGACGATGCCGCCCATGAAGAAGTGCCCGTACTGCGCGGAAGAGATCCAGGACGAGGCGCGGGTCTGTCGGTTCTGCGGCCGGGACCTGAACGGTCTGCCCGCCCCGCCGTCGGCGATGCCCTATCCCCAGGTCGCGCCCATGCCCCCCAGGACCAACGGCCTGGCGGTGGCATCCATGGTGCTCGGCATCCTGTGCCTGTATGGGATCGGTTCGGTCCTGGCCCTGGTGTTCGGCTACCAGGCGAAGGGCCAGATCGAACGATCCGGCGGGCGTGAGTCGGGGCGCGGGATGGCGATCGCCGGGATCGTCCTCGGGTGGATCGGCTTGGCCTTGATGGCCTTCATCATCATCGCCATCGTGTCGGCGGACTACTGAACGCCTGCCGCCTCACGCTTCCGTGCGGCCCAGCCCTCGACGGGCCGGATCATGGCGAACAGCGCCGGGTTCAGCGTGATCGAGATGATCGAGGCCGCCACCACCAGCTGGAAGCCCTTCGCGGGCATGAGGTCGAGGGTCAGCGACGTCGTCGCCACGATGAACGAGAACTCGCCGATCTGCGCCAACCCGGCCGCCACGACCAAGCCCGTCGACAGCGGACGCTTGAGGGCGGCCACCAGCAGGAGCGCCGCCAGCCCTTTGCCGACGATCACCACGCCTACCACGGCGGCGATCGCCAACGGTTCGTCGCGCAGGATCCCGGGGTCGAGCAGCATCCCCACCGACACGAAGAAGAGCACGCTGAACACGTCGGTGAGCGGCAACACGTCGTGGGCGGCCCGTTCGCTCACCCGTGACTCGCTGAGCACCGCCCCTGCGAGGAAGGCGCCGAGGGCCAGCGAGACGTCGAAGATCTCGGCGGCCGCGTAGGCCACCCCCAGCGCGACGGCGACCACGGCCAGCGTGAACAGTTCCCTGGACCCCTGCCCCTGGACGTGGGTGAGCAGCCACGGCAGGGCTCGCGCGCCGACGATGAGCATGATCGCGGTGAGGATCGCGGCCTTGCCGAGCGCGGAGCCGATCTCCAGCATGATCCCGCCCGCCGACAGTGGTTCGGCGCCTTCCACGGTGCCGGCCGCCACGGCGAGGATGGGCAGGAGGACGAGGGCGATCACCGTGAACAGGTCCTCGACGATCAACCACCCGGTGGCGATGCGCCCGGCGTCGGTGTCGAGTTCGTCCCGCTGCCGCAACGCGCGCAGCAGGACCACGGTGCTCGCCACCGACACGGCGAGGCCCAGGACCAGGCCCGACACCAGGTCCCAGCCGAACGCCACGCCCAATCCCACGCCGAGCGCGGCGGAGATCGCGATCTGTCCCAGCGCACCGGGCACCGCCACCTGCCGAACCCGCAGCAGGTCGCGGACGCTGAAATGCAGACCCACGCCGAACATCAGCAGCGCGACGCCGATCTCCGCGAGTTCGAGCGCGATCCCCTGGTCGGCGACGAAGCCGGGGGTGAACGGGCCCACCGCGACCCCCGCCAGGAGGTAGCCCACGATCGACGGGAGCTTCACGAGGCGTGCGAGGAACCCACCGACGAAGGCCGCGCCCAGTCCGATCGCGATCGTGGCGATCAGGTCGGGGCCGTGGCCTTCCATGGATGGTCCTCCGCTCGCTTCTTGGCCGGGTCGCGGGCCTCGCCGTGCCCCACGACTCTAATGAACGAGCCGGGAACGCCGCTTCGGCTGTGGTATCACCGAGCGCATGGCGTTCAGGATCGAGATCGTGCCCGGTGGCCCGCCTGCGTCGGCGCAGGCGCGCGAGGCGTTGCGTGACCTGATCGACCGTGGGGAGCTCCTGCCGGGTGAGCGGCTCCCCACGGTCCGGGCGCTGGCCGCGGACGCGGCGCTGGCGCCCAACACCGTCGCCCGGGCCTACCGCGAACTCGAGGAGGCGGGCTACCTCGAGGGCCGGGGGCGTGCCGGAACGTTCGTGGTGGACGAGCCGCCGCCGGTCACCGGGGACGCGGAGGCGGCGCTCGCCGATGCCGCCGACCGCTACCTGGTTCGCGCGAAGCAGCTCGGGTTCGATGCCACGGCGGCGACCCACGCTCTGGACGTTGCTACGCGCCGAAAGCGCTGACCGAGGTCAGTCCTCGTCGAGGACGTTGCGCCGGCGACGCTCTTCCATCGTGGCGCGGATCGAGGCCCACACCTCGGGCATCTCGGCCTGCAACTCGGCGAGATCGTCGGCCGGGATCGCGAGCGCGACCAGCGGCGTGGCGGCGCGGACCGAGGCCATGCGCCGTTCCTGCATCATCAGGCCCATCTCCCCGACGGTCTCGCCGGGTCCGAGCTTGGCCAGGACCTCCCCGTCGCGGACCACCTCGACCTCGCCCTGCTCGATCACGAACATCTCGTAGGGGATCGCGCCCTGCTCGAACAACGCGTCGCCCGCTTCGGCGCGGACCTCGTGCACCCAGCGGCACACCTGCGACAGGTCGTAGGAATCCAGGTCGACGAACAGATCCAGCTGGCGAAGTCGTTCCGCGTCGATCGTCATCGGTCATGGCTCCCGGTCACCGCGACAGTATGCGCCATGGGCGATCAGGGGTGCCGCCGCAGGTCGTCGTGGGCGTTCTCGCAGGCGATGTCGGGCACCTCGGCGATCGCGGCGGGGATGTCCGTGCGCGGACCCACGATCAAGCGAACATGGTGGGTGTCGCTCGTCCACTCGGATCCGCCCTGGGGGTTCTGCCCGCTCACCTGTCCCGGTCGCGCATCGCGGTCGACGGCGATCCACTCCACGCAGACATCTTGGTCCTCCAGCACGGCGAAGGCTTCGCTGAGCGGACGACCGGTGACGCTCGGAACGGATTCGGATGTCGGCCTGGCGATCCAGAAGAGCGCGATGACGACGCCGATGATCGCGACGGCCGTGAGCGCGTAGATCCATGGGCGGTTGCGCAAGCCCAGGGACCGCATCTCGTCGCGGCGCGGATTCGTCTCGTTGAAGGAAGGGTCACGCGCCGACGGGCCCGGTTGATCCATCGCCGATGAGCGTACCGCCGCTATGCTCCGCGGCGTGAAGGTCGTCACCTGGAACGTGAATTCGATCCGCCAGCGGATGCCCAGGCTGCTCGCGCTGCTCACGCGATATGACCCCGATGTCGTGTGCCTGCAGGAGACGAAGGTGACCGACGAGGACTTCCCCTTCGACGAGCTCTCGGCCGCGGGCTACCGGGCCACCAGCTACGGCCAGCGCGCCTACAACGGCGTCGCGATCGTGTCCAAGGAACCGCAGGAGCTCGTGAGCCGCGGCTTCGCGGGCGACCCGACGCCGGACGGAGCGCGGGTCGTGGCCGTCCGGATCGGGGACCTCAGCGTCGCCAGCGTGTACGTGGTGAACGGCAAGGCGGTCGGCGACCCCGCGTACGAGATCAAGTTGTCGTGGCTCGACGCGCTCCGTGCATGGACGACGGAGACGTTCGATCTGTCGACGCCCGTCCTGCTGGCAGGCGACTTCAACGTCGCGCCCGACGACCGCGACGTCCACGATCCGGAGGCCTGGCGGGGCAAGAACCTGGCGAGCGAACCGGAGCGTGAGCGGATCCGAGCGCTCGAGGGAGCCGGGCTCACCGATCTCGGTCGCGCGGCAGCCGGCGACGTCACCGGACCGTTCACGTGGTGGGACTACCGCATGGGGGCGTTCCATCGTGGATGGGGACTGCGGATCGACCTGATGCTGGGATCGGGCCCGCTCGCCGACCGCCTCGGCACGGTCGAGGTGGACCGTGAGGAGCGCAAGCCGAGCACGGGCGAAGGCAAGCCCAGCGACCACGCGCCGGTGATCCTCACGACCTCGGATTGACGCTGCGAAACCTTGCGAACAGCAAGACCCCGCAAGCCAAGGCACGATGTCGGAACCCTTGGGCAGGAAGGCACAACCCAAAGGCAACCTTCCGGAACCCGGCCCCTCCATCATCACCCGTAGCACCGGGAAAGGGCCACGACCGTGGCCGGCGAGAGGGGAGTGCCATGCGCAGCAGAACCTTGGGGGTGACCGCCGCGTTGCTCGCGTTCGCGCTCGTGGCGGCAGCGTGCGGCGGCGATTCGGGCTCGCCCACGACCGAGAGCACGGCGGGCGCGAATGGCGAACCCGCGCCCGGTGGGACGTTGAGGATCGCGCTCGTCTCGGACATGTCGAGCGCGTTCGATCCGCAGAAGGAGTACTACGGCGTCGCGTGGGAGTACTACCGCTGTTGCCTGTTGCGGACGCTGATGAGCTACAACGGCAAGACGACCGCCGAGGGCGGCGGCGTCGTGGAACCCGACCTCGCGTCCGCCGACCCGGAGGTCTCGGCCGACGGGCTCACGTGGACGTTCTCGATCCAGCCGGGTCTGCACTACGCCCCGCCGGTCGAGGAGGTCGAGATCACGGCGCAGGACTTCGTGCGCGCGATGGAACGCGAGGCCACCCCGTCGGCCAACGTCGGTGGGTACCCCTTCTACTACTCGGTGATCGACGGATTCGACGAGTTCGCATCCGGTGAGGCCGACGAGATCAGCGGCATGAAGGCCGTGGACGATCACACCTTGGAGATCACGGTGACGCGTCCGACCGGCGACCTCGGGTACCGGCTGGCGATGCCGGCCGCGGCGCCGATCCCGCCGAACCCCGACGACCCCAAGGCGCGCTTCGGCGTCGCCGAGGGACACGACGCGGACTACGGCCGCTACCTGGTGGCCTCGGGTCCGTACATGTTCCAGGGCTCGGAGGACATGGACTTCTCCCAGCCGGTGTCGAAGCAGAACCCGGTCGAGGGCTACCAGCCCGGGCGTTCCATCGTGCTGGTCCGCAACCCCTCCTGGTCCGGGGACACCGACCCGCTCCGTCCCGCCTATCCCGATTCGATCGAATCCTCGATCGGCGGCGTGTCGGAGGACCTCGCGCTGAAGGTGGACGCCGGCGACATCGACCTGATGCTCGACGGGGTTCCGCCGTCGGACCAGGTGCAGCGGTACACGACGGACCCCGCGTTGAAGGACCGACTGCACTCGAACCCGTCCGACGCCGTCCGCTACGTGGAGATGAACCTGGCCAACCCGCCGTTCGACGACATCCACGTGCGCAAGGCGCTCAACTACGTGATCGACAAGCAGGGACTCCTGCAGCTCCGTGGAGGCCCGGTGTTCGGCGAGGTGGCCGGTCACATCATGGTCAACAGCCTCCAGAACGACCTGCTGAAGGACTACGACCCCTACCCGTCACCGAACGGTGCCGGCGACCTCACGAAAGCGAAGGAGGAGATGGCGCAGTCGAAGTACGACAGTGACCAGGACGGTGTGTGCGACGCCAGCGTGTGCGAGGACATGTTGACCTTCACGGACGCTGCCGCGCCGTATCCGAAGCAGTCGGCGTTGATCGAGCAGAACCTGGAGGCCATCGGGATGTCGATGGACCTCAAGGCGCTCGAGCGCACCACGATGTACTCCAAGTGCGAGGACCCCAACACCCATTGGCAACTCTGCACGGGGACGTCGTGGGGCAAGGACTACGCCGACGGCGACACGTTCGCCTCGCCGCTGTTCTCCCAGGCAGCGATCGGGCCGCAGTCATGCTGCAACGACCCGATGGTCGGCGTGACCGACGAGATGCTCCAGGAGCGGGACTACGACCCGGTCGCGGTGCCGAGCGCCGAGGACCAGATCGACCAGTGCAAACCGCTCACCGGCGACGAGCGCTTCCAGTGCTGGGCCGACCTGGACACCTACCTGATGGAGGACGTGGTGCCCTGGGTGCCCTTCCTGTTCGACAACAACGTGGTCGTGCTGTCGGAGAACGTCACGAACTGGTCGTTCGATCAGTTCGCCGGGCTCCCGGCACTCGATCACCTCGCGGTCTCATCGTCGTAGTCAACGTGCGAACCCGATGACGTGACGTTCCGGAACCCGGCGACGAGGGCCGGGTTCCGGGAGACCCCCGCCGCGAGGCCCGGACCGCTCCTGCGTGATGGACCCCCTGCAGGAGCGGTCCGGGTACCCTTCTCGTCCGTGGAGCTCCCCGACATCGTCGTGACGCCCGAGTGGCTCCTGGGCCAGCTCGGATCGGAGCCCCGGCCGCCCGACGGCCTCGTGATCGCCGACGTGCGATGGAAGCCGGGGGCCTCGGTCCGCGAGGCGTTCGTTCAGGGACACCTGCCGGGAGCGGTGTCGTTCGATGTCGACGTCGACCTCGCCCGGCCGGCGTTCGACGGTCCCGGCCGCCATCCGCTTGCCCTCGCCCGAAGCGTTCGCGCACGCGATGGGCGCAGCGGGCATCGGCGACGACGACCTCGTGGTCTCCTACGACGACGCCGGTGGATCCGTCGCGGCCAGGTTGTGGTGGATGTTGCACGTCACCGGCCATCGCGCTGCGTTGCTCGACCTGCCGTCGCTCGAGACGTGGACGGCGATCGGCGGGGCGTTGGCAACCGGCGCGGGCTCGCCTTCGCCGGAGCCCGCCACGTTCACTGCGCGACCCTGGCCACGGGAACGGATCGCCGACGCCGACGATGTCCGGGCGTCGCTGATCCGCGGCGACGGCGTCGTGGTGGACGCCAGGGCGGGGGAGCGCTACCGGGGCGAGGTCGAACCGATCGACCCGGTGGCCGGCCACATCCCCGGGGCGGTCAGCGCAGCGTGGGTCGGTAACCGCGATCCACGGACCGAACGGCTCCTGGCGCCCGAGGCGCTCCGGTCGCGGTACGCCGAACTCGGGGTGCGCGACGGTGTGAGCACGATCGCCTCGTGCGGGTCGGGCGTCACGGCGTGTCTGGCCGTGCTGGTGTTGGAGCGAGCCGGCCTCCCCGGCGCCCGGTTGTACGAGGGGTCCTGGTCGGATTGGACCCACGATCCATCGAGACCGATCGCGACCGGCGCCGAACCCGGAACGATGCCGCCCCTGCGGTGACCTCAGACGGTGAAGCGCTTGTTCGGCTGCTCGACGAGCGACTGCGTGATCGGCGTGAACCGGTTCGCATCGCGTTCCCAGTCCTGGCGCCGGCGATAGGCCGACGGACTCACGCCCGTGTGTTGGCGGAACGTGGTCGTGAAGTGCGACAGGCTGTTGAAGCCGACGCGGTGACAGATCTGGGTGACCGACAGCTCGGTCTCGCGCAGCAGCTGCATCGCCCGGTCGATCCGCAGTCCGATCAGGTAGCGGTACGGCGGAACCCCCACGTACGCCGTGAACTGGCGGGTGAAGTAGTACGGGGACAGCGACGCCTCGTGCGCGATGGCACGTAGGTCGACGTCCCTGTCGAGGTTGTCCGCCAGGAAGACCTGAACCTCGCGGATCCTTCTCTGCAGATGCGGACTGGGAAGATCGCGTTCAGACAGCGTCAACCCGGACCCCCTTTGCTCCTACCCTAGATTACGCTCCTTACCCAGGGAGGGGTTTCAGGAATCCTGCGCAAACCTGCTGGTCAGGACCGGTCCGGATGGACTAGACCATGTCCTGGGGCCGAACCCGTTCGTCGTACTCCTCGGCGGTGAGCAACCCGGACGCCACGGCGGCTTCTTTCAGCGTGATGCCCTCGTGGTGGGCGGTCTTCGCGATCGCCGCCGCGTTGTCGTAGCCGATCGATGGCGCGAGCGCGGTGACCAGCATCAGCGAGCGATCGACGAGCTCCTGGATGCGCTCGCGATCGGGCTGGAGCCCTTCGATGCAGAACTCGCGGAACGTGCTGCTGACGTCGGCGAGCAGCGCGACCGAATGGAGCAGGTTGCGGATCATCACCGGCTTGAACACGTTGAGCTCGAAGTTGCCGAGCGAGCCCGCCATCTTCACCGCGATGTCGTTGCCCATCACCTGACACACCACCATGGTCACGGCTTCGGATTGCGTGGGGTTCACCTTGCCCGGCATGATCGAGCTGCCCGGTTCGTTCTCGGGCAGGATCAACTCGCCGAGGCCGCTGCGTGGACCCGAGCCCAGCCAGCGGATGTCGTTCGCGATCTTGTTGAGGCTCGCCGCGAGCGTGGCGAGCGCCCCGCTGGCGAACACCACGGCATCGTGGGCGGCCAGGGCGGCGAACTTGTTCGGTGCCGTGACGAACGGCAGCTCGGTGATCTCGGCGATCTTCGCCGCGACGGCCTCGCCGAACCCGTCGGGCGCGTTGAGCCCGGTGCCCACCGCCGTGCCTCCGGCCGCGAGTTCGTACAGGCCCGGCAGCGTGGCTTCGATGCGCTCGAGGTCGGCGTCGAGTTGTGCCGCGTAGCCGCCGAACTCCTGGCCCAGCGTCAGAGGGACGGCGTCCTGCAGGTGGGTTCGGCCGATCTTGACGATGTCGGCGAACTCGCGAGCACGAAGGTCCAGCTCGTCGCGCAGCGCCCGGACCGACGGCAGCAGGTCGCGCACGATCGCGGTGGCCGCGGCGATGTGCATCGCGGTGGGGAACGAGTCGTTGGAGGACTGCGACATGTTGACGTGGTCGTTGGGGTGGACCGGTGACTTCGACCCGAGTTCGCCGCCCGCCATCTCGATCGCGCGGTTGGCGATGACCTCGTTGACGTTCATGTTGGTCTGGGTACCCGAGCCGGTCTGCCACACGTACAAGGGGAAGTGGTCGTCGAGCGAACCGTCGATCACCTCGTCGGCGGCCGCGACGATCAGGTCGGCGATGGCCGGGTCGAGTGAGCCCGCCTCCCGGTTCACCAGGGCGGCCGCCTTCTTGAGGATGGCCTGGGCGCGGATCACCTCGCGCGGCATCCGGTCGGCGTCGGCATCGCCGATCGCGAAGTGGTGCAGGGAGCGCTCGGTCTGAGCGCCCCAGTAGCGGCTGGCGTCGACGTCGATCTGGCCGATCGAGTCGGATTCGGTGCGGTGCTCGGTCATCTCGGGAGAACCTCCGGGTGGCTGATGCCTCCATCCTCCCAAACGAGCGGCCGGCGCCGCCCTCCGTTCGGGGGCCGTCCCTCGCTCGGCGAGCGACCGGTAGGGTGGCGACCTCATGACCGAGACCGTGAACACCGACGTCGCCCAGGAGTTGAGCGATCGGAACGAAGCTCGGCACAAGGAACGCTGGGAGCGGGTCGCCGAGATCGTCGAGGTGCTGTTCCTGGCGATCGTCGCCACGGCCACGGCCTGGAGCGGCTACCAGGCGGCGAAATGGGACGGGCGCGAGTCCGCGCTGTACCAGGACGCCACGCGCGACCGATTCCTCGCCGAAGCGGCATCGACCGTGGGCGGGTTGGAACTGGTGTCGGACTCCGCGTTGTTCACGGCGTGGCTGCAGGCGCGAGCCGATCACGACGTCGCCCTGCAGCACGAGTTCGAGAGCCGGTTCACCTCGGACTTCCGCGAGGACTTCGATGCCTGGGCCGACGGCTCGGACGGACAGGATGTCGACTTCATGCCGGGCTACGACCGCAACCCGCACGTCGAGGAAGCCGCGAGGTTGAACGCGCGATCGGCGGCGCGTTCGCCGAGGGCAAAGAGGCCGACGTGGTGGCGGACAAGTACGTGCGGAACACGGTGCTGCTGGCCACGGTGCTGTTCCTGGTGGCGCTCGCGCAGCGCTTCGACAAGCGAGGGCTCCGCTTCGGGGTGAACGCCGGCGCCTTCGTGATGCTGGTGTACGTGGTCGGCTCGACGGCGACGTTGCCGCGGCTGTCCTGATCGCTCTGGGCCTTGGGTGGCCTATCCTCTGGCCATCGGGGCGGTAGCTCAGTCGGTTAGAGCAGGGGACTCATAATCCTCCGGTCGCAGGTTCGAGCCCTGCCCGCCCCACCCAGGAGCCGCAGGTCAGAGTCCCTTTGCGACCGGCAGGACTTCGGCGCCGGCGGAAGAGTCCGCACGAGCATCGCCGGGTGCGATGTGGTCGAGGATGGGGTATGGCGAAGACAGTGGAGGGACGAGGCAGGAAGGGGGCTTCATGATTTCTATGGCGAAGGGCTTCGTCGCGTTCGTGGCCTTGGTCGGGTCGCTCGTGTTGCCGGCGGCCGATATGCCGAGGGCGACGTCCGTTGTCATCACGGCAGCCGGAGATATCTGTGGCAAGAACGATCCGACATCCTGCGCTGGGACTGCCAACCGGGTCCTCGCCATCGACCCCGTCGTGGCCCTCACGCTAGGCGACAACCAGTATTACGAGGGCTCCTTGTCCCAGTACCAGAACGCCTACGACAAGACGTGGGGCAAGTTCAAGGCCCGCACACGTCCGAGTCCCGGCAACCACGAGTACCTGACCGCGGGAGCCCAGGGGTACAGGAGCTACTTCGGCATCTCGGGAAGGACGTGGTACTCGTTCAACGTCGGAGACTGGCACCTCGTGAGTCTCGATTCGAACTGCAGCCGCATCGGTGGGTGTGGACCAGGTTCGAACCAGTACCGATGGCTGGCCTCAGACCTGGCTTCCGACACGCACCAGTGCACGCTGGCGTACTGGCACCACCCTCGCTTCTCGTCAGGCACCGACCACGGTGGGACGACCGCCGTCCAACCGTTCTGGAGTCTCCTCGCCGCTGACCATGCCGAACTCGTGCTGACCGGCCACGAGCACAACTACGAGCGCTTTTCCAAGCAGAACGGCATCACCGAGTTCGTCATCGGAACCGGTGGGGTGGCCGAACCGGGCTATCCGTTCGGATCGCCCGAGCCGAACAGCGTCAAGCGCATCAGGGGCATCAAGGCGGTCGGGAAGTTCACGCTCAACACCGGTGGCTGGTCGATGCAACTGGTCACGGCCCTCGGCGAGGTGAAGGATTCCTCTTCGGGCTCTTGCTCGTGAACCTGCTACAACGCTCAGTCAGTCACCTCAGAAAGGGGTTGGGCGATGTCTCAGGAGCGAACCATCGACGTCCTTCAGCGAGTCTTGGACGGATTCAACAGCCACGACATCGATGCGATCATGGCGAACTTCGCCCAGGGCTGCGTCTTCGAGGCTCCTCGAGGCCCGGACCCGTGGGGCCGCAGATTTGAAGGTAAGGCAGACGTTCGTCGTGGGCTGTCAGCCCGCTTCGAAGGGATCCCCGACGTCCACTACGGCGATGGCACCCATTTCGCCACAGGATCGCGCGGCGCCTCCGAGTGGACGCTCACCGGGAACGAGGTTGGAGGGGATCGGATCGAGGTTCGAGGGTGCGATCTCTGGACGATCGGAGATGACGGTCTCATCGTCAAGAAAGACAGCTTCTGGAAGTTGCGTGAGCCGTAGGTCGAAGCGGGCCATCGGGAACGTCGGGGAGGTGGTGAGTCCGGTGAGCGCGAGCGTCGCACGGGTCGGTGAACTCCGGATCGCGTACGAGCGCCGGGGCGATGGTCCGCCGCTCATCATGCTCCCTGGCTACGTCGGCGACGGCCCCGGCACGTTCCGGTTCCAGCTCGAGGGCCTGTCGGACGCGTTCACCGTGGTGGCTTGGGACCCCCCCGGCTCCGGCCTGTCATCCGACCCGCCACAGGACTTCCACCTGGCGGACTACGCGGATGTGCTGGCCGGATTCATCCAGGCGCTCGGGTACTCGAAGGTCCACACGCTGGGGCTCTCCTTCGGCGCGGGGCTCGCCCTCGAGTTCTACCGCCGGTTCCCGTCGATGTCGTCATCGCTCATCCTCTTGAGTGGATACGCCGGTTGGGCCGGATCGTTGCCGCCTGATGAGGTCGAGCGACGGCTCGAGCAGGTCCGCCGGTTGGCCGACGAGACGCCTCCCCGTTTCGTCGAGGTGGTGCTCCCGTCGATGTTCTCCGGGACGGTGCCGCAAGGCGTCGCAGACGAGTTCGCCGCCACGATCGCAGCCTTCCACCCGGTCGGGTTGCGTTCGATGGCCGAGGCGTTCGCTGAAGCCGACCTGACGGACAGCCTCTCGAGCATCGTGGTCCCGACGCTGCTGATCTACGGGGACGAGGACGTGCGAGCTCCCAAGGCGGTACGCGAGGCGTTGCACAACGGTATCCCTGGTTCGCAGCTGGTCATGCTGGACGGTGTCGGGCATGTCAGCACGCTGGAAGCTCCGGAGCGAGTCAACGAGGAGGTCCGTTCCTTCCTCGACCGGGTCCCGATCTGACATGACCGGGTGCGATCCCCTTGACCAGCAGACTGCCCCGGGAATACGTTGGTTGCTGTAGGGAGTAACCGACAAAAGGGAGGAACCATGCGGAGAACCAAGAAGGCATTGTGTGTGGTCGCGATCTCTGTGGCCGCCACGGTGAGCGTGGCCGGCGCTGCGTTCGCTGGCGAAGTGACCGGCCCTCCGGGCAGCGTTGGCAATCCCGGCGCGAAGAAGGACATGTCGCATGCCAACTCGATCTGCGCGTTCTCGGGGCTGAACGACTTCGTCAACGGTCCGACCGACTTCCACGTCCAGTCCTACGGGCAGGACGTTCGCCTGCATGGGGCCGACCCCACTGCGTTCAACCCTGGCGACGCCTGCCGAGGCGGGAGCAACCCCTACAATCCGCCAGCTTGAGGAAGGTTCGTTAGCCCGCACCCGTTCTGGCCAACTGCTCTCTGCGAGAACGAGACCGCCGCAAGGCGGTCTCGTTCCATGCTGGGGGACACCGAGGCCTAGAACTCCTTGTCTGCAGCCCCGCTCTCGGTGACGGTGGCGGTCGAGCAGGCGTTCGCGGCCCAGTCGGTGGCGCCGGCCGCCGGCGTCCAGGTGGTGGCGGCCGTCCCGGCCGCGGTGGTCACGACGCCGTCGGGCGTGCCCAGGGTGATCGTGATCGACGACCCGCTCATCACCATCGTGGAGTTGTCGAAGCTGCGGTTGGCCGTGGTGTAGCCGGTCTGGTTCAGGAACGCCGTGCCGAACGGCAGGGCGGCCGAGTCGGCGGCGTTGCGGATCTGCACCCGGTCGCCACCGCCGTTCTGGACCAGTCGCAGGGTGACCGGCGTCGCGGCGCCCGTCCACCCGGCGAGGATGCTGTTCGGCTCCATCGCCTCGCTGAAGGTGAAGGTGATCGTGTCGCCGGTCTCGGCGCGGCCGGTGGTGCCGCCCGACACGTTGGTCGTCTGGATGTTCGTCCCGGTCGGCACGGTGTTGTCGACCGTGACGGAGAACCCGCTCGTCGTCCCGCTGTTGCCGCCGACGTCGGTGGCGGTGATCGTGAACGCCTTCGAGGTGGCGCTCAGGGGGTTGGACGCGGTCTGCGACGCGGTGCGGTAGTTGTAGCTGACGCCGTCCACGGTGTAGCTGCCCGCGGTGAGCGTCACGTTGGTCGCGCCGGTGGTGATGGCGCTCAGGTTGGCGCGCACGGTCGAGATCCCCGTCGCCGGGCTACCGATGTCGGTGACCTGTGCGTAGGCGTAATAGGTCCCGCCCTGCTTCACGAAGCCGTCGACCCCGCCGGCGGTCTTCGCGATCGTGGCGGCGCTCACCGTCGGGAGCCACGGTGTCGTTGGGGTTCACGGTGATCCCGGCGCTGGACTGGGAGCCGGCCGATCCCACGGCGTACACGGTGTGCGCGCCCGCCGTGATCCCCGTGGGGATCGTGACCGAGAACGTCGAGGTGCCGCTGAACGGGATCGGCGAGGTGGTGACGGTGCTGCTGAGCACGGTGCCGCTCGTGGCGTTGTCCAGCCGGAAGGTGATCGTCTCGCCGGTGACGTAGCTGGCGATCGTCCCGTTGAGGGTCGCGGCGAGCGTGTTGATCGTCGTCGACGAGGAGAAGCTCAGGGAGGGTGCGGCCACGATCACGTTGCTGCTGTAGCTGCTCTGGGTGCCGACCCACTGCGAGCGCTTGGCCGAGGCCGTGTACTTCCAGGTGCCGGCCGGCACCGCGGCCTCGGTGCAGGTGAGCGCGTTCACCGTGCCGCTGCAGGCGGACCCGATCGTCTGCGCGACGTTGGCGGTGCTGAACCGGCCGACCTGATAGGCGGTCACGGGCGTGGCGTTGGGCAGGCTCACCTGCGACCAACTCACGACGACGTTGCGACCGGTCACGCTCACCGTGGGCGTGGGTCCCGTGGGCAACGCGATGGCCTTCGACGTGCCCGAGCCGGTGCCTGAGGTGGTCCAGGACGCCCATGCCGTGCCGGCGCCCGCCACCAGGGACATGCACACCGCCAGGCCCAGGACCGTCGCGAACCGCTTCACCTGCCGACCGCCTTCCCGCCGTAGATCAGGCGGAACTTGGCGCCCTGGCAGGCATCCGGCGTCGTGGCCTTCATGCGGATCTTCACCTTGATCTTCGCGGTGCGGTGGGCGCCGATGCGCTTGTTCCCCTTGAACTTCGTCGCCTTCACGGCCGACGACGGACACGAGACGGTGGTGCTCCGGGCCTTGACGGTGACGAGCTTCACGGAGATCGGGGCGTCGTTCGGGTTCGTGAGGCGGAGCTTCAGCGGCTTCGAGCTGCCGGGGTAGAGCCCCTTGACCTTCCCTTTGACGGTGAAGTGCGGCGTCGCGTGCCGTCGTTGCGAGACCGTCCCCGGCGGGTGTCCGGCGGAACTCCGACGCCTGGGCGAGGGCAGCCGCGAGCAGCACGCAGACCAGGGTCAGTTTGGTCGCGACGGCGATCCGTCGGGGGACACGCATCGTGGACACCGCCTCACGCGGGTGGTCTCAGGAGACGTCGAGAGGGCGGAGTCGGCCTCCGCCCTCTCGAACGAACCGTTGGCAGGATCGATCAGGCGTTGCTGGCGCCGGTCAGGGTCACCGGGATCGTGAAGACCGCGCCCTGGCAGTCGGTGTGCGAGCTGTTGCTCATGGCCACCGAGCCCGTCAGGGTGAACGTCGTCGAGGCCGAGGCCGGCACGTCCAGGGTCAGGCCCGTCTGGTCCGTGAAGGTCACGCCGGTCGAGGCGTCACACGCCGCCGTGGCGTTGGAGTCGATCGTGCCCGAGCCGGCCACCGAGGTGACGCGAACCGGGTACGGGTTCGGGTTGGTGATGCGCAGCGACACGTTGCCGGTGGCACCCGGGTACAGCGTGGCGGTGGTGGTGGCCGACACGTCGACCGTGGTCAGCGCCTGGGCGCTGGTGGCCTTGGCGTAGCCCGAACCGCTTCCGGTTGCGGTCCACGCGGCGTAGGCGATGCTCGAGGCGAGCATCGCGCCGGCGAGCACCACGCCGGCGGTAACCTTGTTCGATCGCTTCATGCTGGTCGTTCTCCTCTGTTCCTGGCGCCTCTTGCGGAGGGCGCGGGCGGGCAACGAAACGGAGCGAAACACTTCAGGGGTCATCGGTGTCGCTCAGATGCCGGTTGATACCCGGAACGAGGTGGATGAGGCCGAGAGCCGTTGCGTTGGTGTGTCAGGGAGCCTGGACGGGGTCGCCCACACGGACCTCGCCCGGACGGGCGACCACGGCGTACATCCCGAACGGCAGACCGTCGGGGATGCGGGGGCGGAGCCTCGCGATCTGGGTCAGGGTGTCCCAGTCCTTCACGCCCGTCTCGGGGTCCTGGGTGGTGACCACGCATCGGGGGATGGCGCCCTGCAGGGTGAGCGCGACCTCACCGATCGTGATCGTGCCGCCGTCCCAGGAGTCCTCGTCGTACGGGTCGCAGCCGTCGAGCTCCAGGTTGATGCGGAACCGCCGGCTGTCGAGGTCCCCGTCGTAGCCGCCCTTGGAGGCGAGGTCGCGCACCGAGGCGGTGGAGACCACCGTCAGCGGCAACACGTCGACGCCGTCGCCGTCGGCGTCACACCGCAGCATCCGGACCGGCTTGCCGATGTAGGAGGAGAACGCCTCCGTCCACGGCCCTTCGACCCGATGGCTCCGGACGGTGCGGCCGTAGAAGTTGGAGGCCTCGGCGGCGCCGAGCTCGCTCACGTCACCGTCCACGATCGTGCCGTCGGGGAAGGTGAGCCGCAGGTGCTCTCGTGCCGGGTCGTACTCCGGCACGATCCGGACCAGCGGACCGAAGTCGCTGCCGCTGAACAGCGTCCCCGCCTCGTCCACCAGGTAGAAGCGGCGGTTCTCGGGCAGGCCGGCCTCGGTGATCCGCGCTTGTGCGGGATGGTGCAGCGCGAGGCCCTTGACGGGTGTCACGTTGAGCCGGGCGAGGGTTCGCATGGGCCCCACGATACCTGTGCCAGGCTTGAGCCCAGGTCCTTCGGGGGCGTACGATCGACGGAGCGAACACGCCGGGAGGGCGAAGCATGCACGGTGATCGCGATGCGAGTGAGGCCCAGCGAGCGCTGCAGCAGGCGGCGCGCGACCGGGTCCTCACCGAACGCGTCGATCGCCTCGAGCGCGAGGTGGCGAGGGTCTCCGCCCACCTGGACGGTGCTTCGGTGACGCTCCTGCCGAGCGCCGGATCCATCCGCCCTCCCGTGGGTCCCGACCCCGGATCGGCGTTGCAGCGCATCGTGCAGGGCCGCACCGATCCGCCGGACGCTCCGCGCTGAGGGCGGCCGCGGGGCACCGTGGTACGTTCGGCTGCATGGCTCCTGCACATCCTCGAGGCATCACATGAGCGTCGAGGATGTCGTCATCGGTGCCCTCCCCGACGAGGTCGGGTTCCTCGCGCCCTTGCTGGGCACGTGGGTGGGTGAGGGTCGGGGCGAGTACCCCACGATGGAGCCGTTCGACTACGGCGAGCGCCTGACGTTCGACCACGTCGGCGACGCCTTCCTGCAGTACGTGCACCGCAGCTGGCTCCTCGAGGACGGAACACCGCTGCACTTCGAGCGCGGGTTCCTGCGGCCGGGGGCTGAGGCCGGGGCGGTGGAACTGACGCTGGCCCATCCGCTCGGACTCACCGAGGTGAGCCACGGCACCCTGATCGACGGACGGATGGATCTGGTCAGCCACCTCGATGGGCAGGACCGCCACCGGGATGGCCGTGGTGGGGGTCGAGCGCCGGTACCGGATCGACGGGGACGAGATCGCCTACGAACTCGACATGGCCACCGAGACCACCCCGATGGTCCGTCACCTCACCGGTCGCGTCCGACGGGCGAGCGGATGATGGCCGAGCGGGGATCCGCGGCCGCCGCGAGCGGGTTCAACACGAGTCGGATCTGGCTCGCCGCGGCGATCGTCGGGATCGTGGCGGGCGGCGTCCTGCAGCTGGCCGGCCAAGAGGATGCCGCCGACATCGCGTGGGCCATCACCACCGTGGTCGGCATCATCCCGATGTTGCGAGAAGTCGTCACCGGCCTGCTCCGCCGTCAACCCGGCGTCGACGTGATCGCGTTGCTGGCCATGCTGGGGGCCTTGGCGCTGCAGGAGTACCTGGCGGGCGCCGTCATCGCCCTGATGCTGTCCACCGGCGAGGCCCTGGAGGCCTACGCGGACCGGCGCGCGCACCGCGAGCTGTCGGCCCTGCTGGAACGGGCGCCGCGAACCGTCAATCGGTACGAGGGCGACGATCTCGTCACCAGGCCGATCGAAGAGGTGGCGGTGGGGGACCGGCTCATGGTCAAGACCGGCGAGGTCGTGCCCGTCGACGGCGTGATGCTGGGCGACGGCGTCCTCGACGAGTCGGCGCTCACCGGCGAATCGCGACCGGTCGAACGCCCGATGGGCGACCTCGTGCGGTCGGGCGCCGTGAACGCCGGTCCCGCCTACGACCTGCGGGCATCGACGACGGCCGAGGAGAGCACCTACGCCGGGATCGTGCGCCTGGTGAAGGAAGCCGAACAGGACAAGGCGCCGTTCGTCCGACTGGCCGACCGCTACGCCACGATCTTCATCCCGGTCACGCTGGTGATCGCGGGCGCGGCCTGGCTGTTCAGCGGGGATTCCACCCGTGCCCTCACGGTGCTCATGGTGGCGACGCCGTGTCCGTTGATCCTGGCGGTGCCGATCGCGGTGGTGGCCGGCATCTCCCGCGCGGCGCGCCGCGGGATCATCGTCAAGGGTGGCGGCGCGCTGGAGACGATCGCACGCGGCAAGGTGCTGCTGTTCGACAAGACCGGCACGCTGACCTCGGGCGTCCCGGAGATCGCCGACATCGAGGTGTTCGGGACGCTCGACGGCAACGAGGTGTTGCGGCTCGCGGCCTCGATCGACCAGGTGTCGCCGCACGTGCTGGCCACCGCGATCGTTCGCGCCGCGCGGGAGCGCCACCTCACGCTGGAGTTCCCCGACGATCCGAAGGAGCAGCACGGGGCGGGGATCGAGGGACGCGTGGGCGCGCATCACGTGGCGTTGGGCAAGGGAAGCTTCGTGGCCGAGGGCGCGCCCCTGCCACAGCGCGCCAAGGACATCCGCCGCCGCACCAGCCTGGACGGCTCCTCGTGCGTGTTCGTGGCGGTGGACGGCGCGGTCGTGGGAGCCCTCGTGATCGATGACCCGATCCGCCCCGACTCGCCGCGGGTGATCCGGTCGCTGCGCCGAACCGGCATCGACCGCGTGATCATGGTCACGGGCGATCATCCCGACGTCGCCGAGTCGGTGGGCGCCGCGCTCGGCGTCGACCGGATCCTGTCCGAGCGCACGCCCGCCGAGAAGGTGGAGGCGGTCGGCGCCGAGCGGGAACACGGCGTCACGATCATGGTGGGCGACGGGCTCAACGACGCGCCGGCGCTGGCGGCCGCCGACATCGGCGTGGCCATGGGCGCCAGGGGGGCGACCGCATCGTCGGAGGCCGCCGACATGGTGCTGGTGGTCGATCGTCTCGACCGGCTCGTCGATGCGATCACGATCGCGCAGCGCTCGCGCAGGATCGCCGTGCAATCGGTGATCGGCGGGATGGGGGTGGCCCTCGGGTTCATGTTCCTCGGCGCGTTCGGATTGTTCGTGCCGGTGGTGGGCGCGCTGATCCAGGAGGCGATCGACGTCGCCTCGATCCTCAACGCCCTTCGCGCCCTGTCCGGCGGGCGCGGGTCGAAGCCGCCGGTCGGCCACAGCGACGTCGCCGAGCGCTTCCGCGCCGAGCACCGCGAGTTCGCGCCGGAGATGGCGCGGATCCGTTCGGCGGCCGACAAGCTGGGCACGATGGGTCCGGACGAGACCAGGCAGGAGCTCGAGGCCGTGCGCTGGTTCATCGTCGAGCGCCTCCCGAAGCACGAGGAGGAGGAGGAGGCCGCCGTCTACCCCGTGGTGGCCAAGCTCATGGGTGGCGAGGACCCGATGAGCACGATGGCGCGCGCCCACATCGAGATCGACCACCTCGCCCGCGTGTACCAGCAACTGCTCGACGATCTGCCCGCCGAAGGGCCCACGCCGGAGGACCTGATGGATCTGCGCCGGGTGCTCTACGGGCTGTACGCCGTCCTGCGCCTGCACTTCGCGCAGGAGGAGGAGGCCTACGCCTGGCTCGCCTCGGAGGCCGAGCCGGCGCCGGTGTCCTGATCCCCGCCCGCCGGCGCCGGGCCGCTCGGCCGGATCGCCAACGACACGCGGAACGAGGCCCCGCCGCCCTCACGTTCGGCCACCCACGCTCGTCCGTCGTGGAGCGCGGCGAACCGGGCCACGACGGCCAGGCCCACCCCCAGGCCCGCCGACCGGGCCGGTGACGCGCCTTGCGAGAAGGGCTCGAAGATCGCTTCCCGGGTGTCGGCGGGCACGCCCGGCCCGTCGTCCTCGACGATCAGGAGCGCCGCGTCGTCGGCGCGTTCGACGCGCACCCAGATGCGCGCGTCGCCCGGCGTGTGCTTGACCGCGTTGCGGAGCAGGTTCTCGACGATGCGTTCGACCATGGCGGCGTCGGCCCAGATCTCGAGCGGGGCGGTGTCCACGTGGAGGCGGCGGCCCGCGACCGGATCGGCGCCGGCGACGAGTTCGCGCACGAGCGCCCCGATGTCGAGCGGCGCGAACATCGGCTCGACCACCCCGGCGCTGAGACGGTCCAGGTCCAACAGGTCGGTGACGATGCGATCGAGGCGCCGGGCGTTGGCCGCGATGCGGCCGGCCAGGTCCTGCGCTTCGGCGGGCGGCAGGTCCAGGTCGTCTCGTTCCAGGGTCCGGGCCAGGCCGAGGATCGCCGCCAAGGGCGACCGCAGGTCGTGGGACACCGCCTGCAGGAACGTGTTCTTCACGGCGTCGGCTTCCCGCAGGCGTTCGCTCACCATGCGCTCGGTGGCGAGGTCGCGTTCGAGGTCCTGGGCCCGGTGCTGCTGGGTGACATCCAGGAGCACGCCCTGCCAGTACTTGGGCTCGCCGTCCTCGTCCACGATCACCCGCGCCTGGTCATGGACCCAGACCGTGCGGCCGTCGCGCGCGATCATGCGGTAGCGCACGTTGTGTTCACCCACCGAGGGCTCCGGATGGCCACGGTCGGCGTCGTCGGGATGCACCAACTGGCTCCACAGCCCCGGGTCGGTGTACCAGGCCTGCGGTGGGTACCCCAGCATCGATCCGATCTGCGGGCTGATGTAGAGCACCCCGCCGCCCCGGCCGAGCGCGGCCACGTAGGTGACGCTGGGCATCTGCTCGACCAGCGCGCGATACCGGGCCTCGGCCTCGGCGACCTGTGCCTCGGCTTCGCGCCGGTCGGTGATGTCGATCATCACCCCTTGCCAATACGCGGGCGTGCCGTCGGCGTGGTGCACCAGCCGGGCCTCATCCTTGAACCAGACGATGCGGCCGTCGCGGGCGATCATGCGGTACTCCACGGAGAACGGTTCGCTCAGGCGTTCGGACTCGCGGTTCACGTCGTCCACCATCTGCGCGTCGTCCGGGTGGATCGAGGCAGCCCACACCGAGGGGTCGGCGACCCACTCCTCGGGCTCGATGCCCAGGAGCTCCTTGACGCGGGAGTTGATGTACACCACCTGCAGGCCGTCCCCGGTGACGTCCTCGGAGTAGACGATCGCGGGGAGTTGCTCCACCAACGTGCGGTAGCGGTCTTCGGTCTCGCGGACGAGCGCATCGCCGGCCCGTTGGTCGGTGATGTCGTACATGATCCCTTGCCAGAACATCGGGTTGCCCTGCTCGTCGCGGATCAGCAGCGCGTCGTCGTGGAACCAGCGGATCGCGCCCTCCTTCGTGAACATCCGGTACTGCGCCGTGAACGTGCCCTGGCCGTCGGACACGGCGTCGTAGATCTGGCGGACCCGCGCACGGTCGTCCGGATGGAAATGCTGGACCCATGCCGTGGGGTCGTTGACCCATTCCTCGGGGGCGAAGCCCAAGATCTCGCGGACCTGCGGGCTGACGTAGAGCATCGAGCCCGGCAGGTCGCCGTTGGGGTCGGCGGTCTCCAGGTAGACGATGGCGGGCAGACGCTCGACCACCCGGCGGAACCGCAACTCGGCCTCGAGCTGGTCGGGACCTCCCTCGTGTCCGGCGGTGACGTCCACCATCACCCCGGCGAGCCGGGGCTCGGGGTCGTGCAGGAGCCGGCCGGTGGTGTGCACCCAGCGAACGCTCCCGTCCCGGGCGACGAGACGGTGCGTGAGGTCGAGCGTGGCGCCTGCGGTCGCGGCCAGGAGCGCCGCGAGCACCGTTTCGCGGTCGTCCGGGTGGAGCCAGGAGGAGAAGGCGCCGGCGTGCTCCTCCTCAGGGGTCCAGCCGAGCAGGCGGGCGGCGCCGTCGCTCACGAACGTGAACTCGGTGGTGCGCGCGTCGGCCTGCCACACCACCACATCCAGGTCATGCAGGATGGCGGACGGATCGATCGGCCGGGGCCCACCTGGGTGATCCATGTCCGCTTCGTCCCTCCCGAATCAGGCGGTCACGAGGCCCGTGCACCGCCGTCGGCACGGGGGTCGCTTCCGGCTTCGAACCCGTCGCTCACCCGTCTGATCAGGTGGGCGTGGCCCACGGATCCGCTCCGTTCGCTCACGGTATCGACCTGATATCCGCGTCCCTGGAGTGCCGGCCACCGCTTCGCTGGGAACGTCGGCTTCCGCGATCGCCGTGGGGACCTCGCCCTCGGGCGACATACCGCCCACCAGCCAGCGCGGCTCGGCGACCGCCTCGGCCGGCGACCGTCCCAGGTCGAAGGCGCGGATCAGGGTCATCGCGTTGATCTGGGGCTGGGCGGATCCACCCATCGTGCCGGCCACCGCCTCGAACCGGCCGCCGCGCTGGATGATCACGGGCATCAGGGTGTGGGCCGGCCGCGCCCCGGCGGTGAGCAGGTTGGGGCTCGCCGGGTCGAGGGTGAAGCAGGCGCCACGGTTCTGCGCGACGATGCCGGTGGCGGGCTCCAGCAGCCCGGCGCCGAACCCGTCGTACAAGCTCTGGATCAGTGACACGGCGCGGCCCTCGATGTCGGCGGTCACGAGCGCGATCGTGTCGCCCGAGCGCTTGAGCGCGGCGGGTACCGGTGGGAGCCCGTCCCGGACCTCGTCGCACAATCCGGCGATGTGACCCTCGTCCAACAAGGTCGACGCGTGGACGCGCATCCGGTCGGGGTCGGCGAGGTGGTGGTCGCGGTCCCGCGCCGCGGCGCGCAGCACGTCGGCCAGGACACCGGCGTCGGCGCCGGACGGATCGGGGTCGATGCCCAGTCGTTCGGTCGCCAGCAACGCCTCGAGCAGCACGAACCCCTGGGAGTTCGGCGGATGCACCAGCACGTCGATGTCGCGGTAGCGCGCCCGCAGGGGCGAACCGAGCTCGGCGGTGTGCCCGGCGAGGTCGGCGACATCGATCGGCACGCCGAGCTCAGCGAGTCCCGCCGCGTACCGGCGTCCCACGTCGCCGCCGTAGAGCGCGGCCGGCCCGTCGTCGGCGATCATCTGCAGCGTGGCGCCCAGCGCCGGTTGCCGCACCAGGTCGAACTCGCGCATCGGTGCTCCGTCGACGAAGAAGATCGACGACAGGCCGGGGTCGGCCGCGAGATGCTCCTGCTCCTCGGCGAGCTCTTCCGCCAGCGACGACGCCACGCTCACCCCGCCGTGGGCGTAGGCCACCGCGTGGGTGAAGGCGTCGCTCCACTTGCAGGTTCGCGCCCTGGTCGTGCAACGCCTTCCAGCCGCTCACGGCGCCCGGGACGGTCACGGTGTGGGGTCCGTGCTCCGGCATGACGCCGCCACCCGCAAGGGTGGCCGCTGCGGGGTCGGCGCCTGCCGGTGCCCGACCGCTCGCGTTGACCGCCACGACGTCGCCCGCCCGGTGCTGCACCAAGGCGAACAGGTCGCCGCCCACGCCGCACATGTGCGGATAGACGACGGCGAGGGTGGTGGCGGCGGCCAGCGCCGCGTCGATCGCGTTGCCGCCCCGTTCGAAGGCGATGGCGGCCGCGTCGGTCGCCAGCCGGTGCGGGGTGGCGGCGGCCCACGTCCGACCGGTGGCTGCGGGTTCCATGGGGGTCAAGTCTGGCAGGCGGGGCACCACCAGGTGTTGCGTCCCTGGTCGCCCTGACGGCGGCACTCGATCGCGGTGCCGCAGCGCCGGCAGGGACGTCCGGCCCGGTCGTAGACGGCGAGGCCCCCGGCGACGGTGCGGCGTTCGAACGGCGTGTCGAGGTTGGCCCGGAGCTGGCGGCTCGCGGTGGCGTAGAGCTCGCGGCGGATGTCCGGTGCGATCGCATCGAGCGGCATGAAGGGATCGACCCGCAGGCCCACAGGGTCTCGCTCTTGTAGACGTTGCCGATGCCGGCCGCGACCCGCTGGTCGAGCAGGGCGACGCCGATCGGCGTGGCGGGGTCGAGCGTCGACAGACGCGTGAGGATCTCCTCGAGATCGACCTCGGCCGAGCACAGGTCGGGACCGAGCGCACGCAGCTGCGGTTGGCGAGCGAGCCCGGCGGCATCGAGCACCTGCACGACGGGCGCCGAGAAGCACACGGCCTCCCCTTCGTCCGTCGCGATGCGGACCACCATCGAACCGCGAGGCTTGCGCCAGCGCTCGCCGGCCCGGTACGTGTGCCAGGAACCCGTCATCCGCATGTGCGTATGGAGCGTGCGCCCGCCCGAGAAGGCGATCAGCAGGTGCTTGCCACGGGCCTCGACGCTCTCGATCCGCTCGCCGGGTTCCGGCGCCGCGGTCTGCAGCCGTGGGGTCTCGAACGCGGTGACGGTTCGTCCCGCCAGCACGCGACGCAGGGTGACCGCGGTGCGATGGATCGTGTCGCCCTCGGGCATCGCGTCCTCAGCCTCGCAGCAGGAGCCCGCGGTACCCGTCGAGGAACCCGACCTCGCGCAGGGCCTCGGCGTGGGCCGAGTCCGCGCCCGGTTCGCCGTCGATGCGCCGGAGCTCGATCTTGCGCAGGCGCCCGTCCTTCACCAGGGAGGCCAGCGCGTCGGCCCACCGCGAGGGGTCCACCCCGAAGGTCGCCAGCGACCGGGCGCCGCGCTCCAGGTAGGCGGCGGGGGCGCCGTCGACGAGCACCAGGTAGGCGCCGGCGGCCCGCGAGGGCCGGCCCGCGCTGTCGGGCCAGTCGAGCGACGCGCCGTAGGGCTGCGCCGGATCGGCGGCCGCCAGGACCGTGACGTTCGGCTCCGCCTCGCGCATCGAGCGGAGCCGATCCACCGCACCGGGGAGCGCGAACTGCGCCGCGCCGAGTCCGGCCACGAAGTAGCCACGCCGGACCTTGCCGGCTTCCTCCATCGCCTTGAGGACGGGATAGACCCCCGCGAACCCGCCCGGGGTGTTCTCCGCCAGGACCGACTCCCGCGTGAGCACGCCGTGGCGATCGAGCAGCTGGAGCGCGCGGGCGTGCGCGGCTTCGGTGGGCGTGGGTGCGGGTTCGATCAGACCGGCGACCAGCGACCATCGTCCGGCGCCGGCGGGCGGGCCCTGTCGCCGGAGCGCTCCGGGCCGTGGGCGCGAACCCGGCCGGACCGCGCGCACCTTCGCCGAGGCGCCGCGGACGAACGCCCGCACCGGCGCCAGGGTGTCGTTCGTCACCTCGCCCGCCCACACCAGGTCCCAGAGCGCGCGCAGGAGGGTGCGTTCATCGGCGGTGCCGGACGCCACGACGAGATCCGGCCAGAACGAGGCTCCTCGTGCCGCGAGATGGGTGCGGATGGCGTCGTGCAGTTCGCCCTCGGGTGGGTCCACGGGGCTCACGCCGGTCGCCAGCGCCCGGACCTGTTCGCGGAAGCACAGCACGAGGCGGCCGTCGTCGGCCCCCAGGGGTTCGGCGCCGAGCCACACCAGGTCGCCGCTGGCGCACAGGGCGTCGAGGTCGGCGGGGCGGTAGCCGCGGACGCGCGCGGGCAGGACGTCGGTCTCCAGGATCGAGGCGGGGATCGCGGTGCCCTGCAGCCGCGCGATCGTCTCCACCAGCGCGTCGCTCGCACCGCTGGGCCGGTCGGCGCCCTGCCATGCCGGGAGGAACCGCCCCAGCGTGGCGGCCTCGACCGGTTCGACCTCCTTGCGCAGGGCCGCGAGGGAACGCTGACGCAGCCGGCGCAGCACGTCCGTGTCCACCCACTCGCGGCCCGACCCCGCCGGGCGGAACTCGCCCTCCAGGACGCGACCCTCGGCCTCGAGGGTTTCCAGGGCGCTGCGGATCCGCTCGGCCGATGCGCCCAGGCGCGCGCCGACGTCGACCGCCGTGAACGGTCCATGGGTGCGGGCGAAGCGAGCCACCAACGTCTCGAGCGGGCGATCCGTGGCTTCGGTGAACACGCCCGGCAGGCCGCGGGGGAGTGAGACGCCGAGCGCGTCGCGAAGGCGAGCGGCATCCTCCACCGCGGCGAACCGGTCCTCGCCGGCAACCTTCACCCGGATCAGGCGGCCATCGGTCACCAACGACTCGAGCCAGGCGTCCGCATCGCCGTCGGTCCTGACCGCGACCTCGACGTCGGTGAGGTCACCGAGGGTCCGCAGCAGGTCGTGCACGCCGTCCGCTCCACGGGCCCGCCGTCCGTCGGCGAGCCACTGCAGTTCGAGCTCGGTGTCGTCGAGGGCGACGAGGGTCCAACAGGTCGCGCAGTTCCTCGGTGCCCAGGAGCTCACGCAGCAGATCCCGGTCCAGGGCGAGCGCGGCGGCCCGGCGTTCCGCGAGCGGCGCGTCGCCTTCGTACATCGAGGCCGCGATCCACCGGAACAGCAGCGACTGCGCGAACGGCGAGGCGCCTTCGGTGTCGACCGCGATCATGCGCGTCTTCCGTGAGCGCAGGTCGGCCATCACCTCCCGCAGCGCCGGCACGTCGAAGATGTCGCGCAGGCATTCCCGGGTGGTCTCCAGCAGCATCGGGAACGTGGGGTGCTTCGCGGCTTCGGCCAGCAGGTCGGCGCCGCGCTGGCGCTGCTGCCACAGGGGCGTGCGCTTGCCCGGTCGCTGGCGCGGCAGCAACAGGGCGCGTGCGCTGGCCTCGCGGAAGATGCTGGCGAACATCGCGGTGCCGGGCAGCGCCTCCACCACGGCCGCTTCGATCTCGTCGGGGTCGAACACCAGGTCGTCCATCGGGATGCGGTCCACGGCTTCGGGCAGGCGCATCACGATGCCGTCGTCGCCCCACAGCACCTGCGCGCCGGGGCCGAACCGTTCGGCCATGCGGGTCTCGATCGCCATGCCCCACGGCGCGTGCACGCGCGAGCCGAACGGCGAGAGGATGCACACCCGCCAGTCGCCGATCTCATCGCGGAACCGCTCCACCACGACGGTGCGGTCGTCGGGGACGGCGCCGGTCAGCTCCTGCTGTTCGTCAAGGTAGTTGACCAAGTTGTCGGCGGCCCAGGCGTCGAGGCCCACGTCTTCGCGCAGCCGGGCGATCGCGCTGGCCCGCTTCGCGCCGCGCAGCTCCCGGGTGAAGGCGCCGATCGCGCGGCCCAGCTCGATGGGGCGTCCGGGCTTGTCGCCGTGCCAGAACGGCATCTTGCCGGGTTCGCCGGGGGCGGGGGAGACCACCACGCGGTCGCGGGTGATGTCCTCGATCCGCCAGCTCGAGGCTCCCAGGAGGAAGACCTCGCCCGCGCGAGATTCGAACACCATCTCCTCGTCGAGCTCGCCCACGCGCGTGCCGTCGGGCAGGAACACCCCGAACAACCCGCGGTCGGGGATCGTGCCGCCGCTGGTGATCGCGAGGCGTCCCGCGCCCTCGCGGGCGCGCACGACGTCGGCGGTGCGGTCCCACACCAGGCGTGGCCGGAGTTCGGCGAACCCGTCGCTGGGGTAGCGCCCCGCGAGCAGGTCCAGCACGGCGATGAACACGTCCTTCGACAGGTCGGTGAAGTTGGCGGCACGCCGCACGGCCGCGTACAGCTCGTCCACGCGCCACTCGTCGACCGCGCACATGGCGACCAGCTGCTGCGCCAGCACGTCGAGCGGGTTCCGCGGGTAGCGCGTCTCCTCGATCGCGCCGGCCAGCATGCGCTCGGCCACCACGCTCGCCTCGAGCAGGTCGCCGCGGAACTTCGGGAAGATCTTGCCGCGGCTGGGTTCGCCCACCTGATGGCCCGCGCGGCCGATGCGCTGCAGCCCGCTCGCCACCGAACCCGGCGATTCGACCTGCACGACGAGGTCGACCGCGCCCATGTCGATGCCGAGCTCCAGGCTGCTGGTGGCCACGATCGCCCGCAGGCGCCCGGACTTCAGCGCGTCCTCGACCTCGAGCCGCTGCTCGCGCGCGATCGACCCGTGGTGCGTGCGCACCAGGTCTTCGTCGGCGAGCTCGTTGAGCTGGGCCGCGAGGCGCTCGGCCAAGCGGCGCCCGTTCACGAACACGATCGTCGAACGATGCGCGCGGATCAGCTCCAGCAGGCGCGGGTGGATCGATGGCCAGATCGAGGTCCGGGTTGGGCCCGCGCCGGCGGCCGGACCGCTCGCCGGCACGTCCGAGGGCTGGCCGATCTGGCCCATGTCCTCGATCGGGACGACGACCTCGAGCTCCATGGGCTTGCGATGACCCGCGTCGACGATCGTGACGGGCCTGGGCCGCCCCTCGGACCCGAACCCGCCCAGGAACCGCGCGATCTCATCGAGCGGACGCTGCGTGGCGGACAGGCCGATGCGTTGGGCCGGCTGCTCGGTGAGCTCGTCCAACCGTTCGAGCGACAGCGCGAGGTGCGCGCCGCGCTTGGTGGCCGCCAGGGCGTGGATCTCGTCGATGATCACCCACCGGACGTTGCGCAGGGTCTCGCGAGCCTGTGACGTGAGCATCAGGTAGAGCGACTCCGGCGTGGTGATCAGGATGTCGGGCGGATGGGTCACCAGGCGCCGCCGGTCGCGGGCCGGGGTGTCGCCGGTCCGGACGCCCACCTGCGGCACGTGGGCGAGGGGCTCGCCCGTCCGCTCGGCGGCGTGCTGGATGCCGGCCAGCGGGGCTCGGAGGTTCTTCTCCACGTCGACCGCGAGCGCCCGCAGCGGTGAGACGTAGAGGACGCGGGTGCGCTCCTTGGGGTCGGGCGGCGGCTCGCTCGCCAGACGGTCGATCGCCCAGAGGAACGCGGCCAGGGTCTTGCCCGAACCGGTGGGGGCCAGGATCAGGGTGTGGTCGCCGTCGGCGATGGCCTCCCAGCCCCGCGATTGGGCAGGCGTGGGCTCGTCGAACGAGGCCGCGAACCAGTCGCGAACGCTGGCGGAGAACCGGGGGAGGCTCACCCGCACACCGTACCGGCAACCACCGACTCGCGGGGCTCCCGGCCGGGTTCGGGCCCCCGGTAGGATGCATCCGATGTCGAACCCCGTTCGTCGAGCCGTGTTCTTGGGTGTGGTCGTGATGGTGGCGCTCGCCGCTCCGGGCGCTGCTCGCGCGCAGACCGCCACGCCGTCGCCCACGACCGCGCCGGGGCCGACGGTGACGGGAGCCCAGGACCAGGTGATGCTGTCGGGCTCGGTGCTGGTGCCGCGTGGACTGACCGTCGGCGAGGTCGTGGTCTTCCATGGACGGGCGGTGGTGCTGGGGGTCTCGCTCGGTGACGTCGTGGTGCTGGACGGCCCGGTCACGATCGCCGGGCAGGTGAGCGGCTCGGTGATCGCGTTGAACGGCCCGATCCGGCTGGCGGCCACGGCGTCGGTGCGGGGCGACGTCCTGGGTGCGGAGACCGTGAAGGTCGAACAGGGCGCGACGATCGGCGGGGACGTGCGTCAGGACGTCGCGTTCACGCCCCGCGGGTCCCTGTCGGTGCTGGGCGCCTTGCTCGGCGGCGCCGCGATCGCCTTCTCCACGCTGCTGGTCGGCCTCCTGTTGTTGCTGCTGGCGCCGCGTGGGGCCGACCGGGTGGCGAGCGCCGCGCGTTCGGCGCCGTTGGCCTCCGTCGGGTGGGGGATCGTGCTGGCGATCGGCCTGCCGCTCCTGGCCGTGCTCGCGGCGGCCACGATCCTGGGGCTGCCGCTCGGGCTGTCGCTGCTGCTCGCCTTGGCGTTCGTGTTCCTGGTGGGGGCGACGTGGTCCATCTGGTCGGTGGGCCGCGCGCTGGTCCGCGAACCGCGATCGCGGTGGCTCGCCTTCCTGGCCGGGTGGGGGATCGCGCTCGCGGTGAGCCTGGTGCCCTACCTCAACGCGGCCGCGTGGACCGTCGCGTCGATCTACGGGCTCGGCGCCATGACGGTGGCGGTGTGGCGGGCCCGGGGCACGGGCGGACGCCACCGCTCCGGCTACGTCGAGATCCCCGAGACCGAACCCGCGCCGCCGCCACCGGCACCGCCGCCCGAGAGCGAACCCGCCGAGTCCACGACGGACTAGCCGCGCCGCCTGCGCAGGAGCGCGATCGCCACGCCGACCGCCGCACCCGCGGCCAGCGCCTGCGGGGTGCTCATCAGCACCGTGGCGCCCCGTTCGATCGTGACCTTGGGCGCCAGCACGAACGCGACGAAGCTCCGTTCACCGAGGGTGGCGCCGCCCAGCGTCGCGATCGTCTTGGCGCCGCCGTTCACGATGCTGACGCTGCCGGCGGCCGCGATCGGTCCCGAGCCTCCGTTCATGATCGAGACGTCCTGTCTGGCGGCGATCGCGCCGGCCCCGCCGTTCATGATCGAGACGTCCTGCTTGGCAGCGATCGCCCCGACCAGGGCTTGGCGCACCAGGACCTGCTCGCCGGCCACGGCTCCCACCAGGCTTCGTTCCACCGCGATCTGCTCGTCCATGATCGGTTCCTCCTGAGGTTCGGAACATCCATCCTGGCGGAAACCGCAGCACGTCGTTGACCCTCGGTCCGCCGGGCGGGTAGCGTCCCGCCCGAGATGCCCGAGCCCGCCGATCTGATCCTGGTCGACACCGACGTCTGGTGCGGCGACGCGGCACGCCGCTGGGCGAAGGCGGTCGCGATCCGCGGCGACCGGATCGTGGCGGTGGGCACCGACGACGACGTGCGCGATCTCAAGGGCCCGGGTACGCAGGTGCTCTCGCTCGCGGGCAAGGCCGTCGTCCCCGGGTTCCAGGATTCCCACATCCATCCCGCCTACGGCGCCCGCAACCTGCTGAACGTGAACCTCGACGACCTGCACGCCCGCGAGGACTACCTGGGACGCATCAAGGCCGTCGCCGATGCGAACCCCGGGCTCGACTGGATCGTGGGCGGCGGGTGGTACAGCCCGGTCCTCGCCGCGACCGGTGGTCCCCGCAAGGAGGACCTGGACGCGATCGTGCCCGATCGTCCGGTGTTCCTGATGAACTCCGACGTGCACGCCGCCTGGGTGAACTCCCGGGCGCTGGAGGCCGCGGGGCTCAGCGCCGATTCGCCCGACCCGTGGGACGGCTACCTGGTGCGCGACCCCGACGGTTCGCTCACCGGCTGCCTGCAGGAAGGCGCCGCCTACACCGTGCTCCGCGAGGTGATCGCCCAGCCGAGCGGGGACCAGTGGAAGGCCTACGTGCTGCGGGCGCAGCAGGAGTTGCACGCGCTGGGCGTCACCGGTTGGCAGGACGCGTGGGTCGAACCCGCGCTGCTCCGCGCGTACCGCGACCTGGCCGACGAGGGGTCGCTCACGATGCGCGTCGTGGCGTCCCAGTGGTGGGATCGCCACCTGGGCATGGAGCAGGTGGACGGGTTCGTCGAGCGGCGCGAGTGGGCCACCGGCGGCACCCTCGACGCCAACACGATCAAGATCATGCTCGACGGGTGCCCCGAGAGCTGCACGGCCTCGATGCTGGAGCCCTTCGAGGGCGCGTTCGGCGAACGGCACGGCACGGGGATCCAGTTCGTCGACGACGAGACGCTGCACCAAGCGCTCGTGGCGTTGGACGCGCGCGGGTTCCAGGTCCATCAACATGCGCTGGGCGACCGCGCGATCCGCAGCGGCCTCGATGCCGTCGAAGCCGCCCGCACCGCCAACGGCCCGAACGACGCGCGACACCACCTCGCGCACATCCAGCTCCCGCACCCCGACGACGTGCCCCGGCTGCGGCGTCTCGGCGTGGTGGCGAACCTCCAGCCGTACTGGAGCCAGCCCGACCCCGCGATCGAGCAGCTCGCGATCCCGCGCGTGGGGGAGCGCGCCGCGCGGCTGTACCCGATCGGCGACCTCGTGCGCAGCGGCGCCGTGACGTGCTTCGGCAGCGACTGGCCGGTGTCCACGCCGAACCCGTGGCTCGAGCTGGAGGTGGCGGTCACCCGGCAGGTGCCCGGCGAACCCGATTCCGAGCCGCTCGACGCGTCCCAGCGCATCGACCTCGCGACCGCGATGAGCGCGTTCGCGCGCGGTTCCGCCTACGTGAACCACGACGACGACGCGGGCGTGATCGCGCCCGGGCTGCGCGCCGACCTCGCGGTGCTCGACCGGAACCCGTTCGACCGGCAGCGCGGCGCGATCGGCGAGACCCAGGTGGAGATGACGCTGGCCGCGGGGCGCGTCGTGTTCGACCGCGGCACCGTCAGCTGAGCCAGAGCCTTCAGCTCAGTAGGTAGCGCCGCGAGAGCGGGACCTCGGCGACGGGTTCGCACGCCAGCACGCGTCCGTCCAGCGTCACGGTGCCGTCGTCGGGGGAGACCTCGATCGGAGGGACCGCGGTGTTGGCCACCAGGTCGCCGCGCGTCAGCCCTCGCGTTCCGTGGACGGCCGTGACGCGCCGCTTCGTCCCGAGGGTTCCGGCGATCCCGTCGTCGAGCGCCGCCGCGGACACGAACGTCGTCGACAGCGACGCCGCCGCGTCGCCCGTGGCGCCCCAGTCCGGTCCGTAGCGCGTGGGCTGGGCGCCGTGGACGCTGGCGTTGCCCTCGCCCATCGCGCTCCAGGCCACGGCGCCACCTTTGATCACCATGAACGGCCGCACGCCGAACGACGCCGGTTCCCACAGGACCAGGTCGGCGAGGTGGCCGGGTTCGAGCGATCCGACCTCGTCGGCGATGCCGTGCGCGATCGCGGGCTCGGCGGTGTGCTTGGCGAGGTAGCGGAGCACCCGTTCGTTGTCGTCCGCGGGTTCACCGGGCCATCCGCCGCCGAGGTCGCTCGCGCGCCAGCGCTTCATCGCGTCGGCGAGCTGCCACGTGCGCCGGATCGTCTCGCCGATGCGACCCATGCCCTGGGAGTCGGAGTTGATGATCGAGATGGCGCCGAGGTCGTGCAGCGGCCCCTCGGCCGCGAGCGTGGTGTCGCGGATCCGCTCCCGCGCGCCGGCGACGTCCTCGGGGATCAGCGGGTTGCCCTCGTGCACGATGAGGATCATGTCGACGTGCTCGGCGGCGGCGCCCGGCCCCCACGGGAGTCCCGGGGTGGTGGAGGAACACAGGATGTTCGCCTCGCGCACCAGGCCGAGCAGGTCGGGGATGTGGCCGCCGCCCGCGCCCTCCACGTGGTAGGCGTGGATCGTGCGGCCGCCGATCGCGGCGACCGTCCCCTCCAGCTCGGTGGATTCGTTGAGCCCGTCGGTGTGCAGGCAGACCGCGATGTCGTGCGCCTCGGCGGCGGCCAGCGTGGCATCGACGATCTCGGGGTAGGCGCCCCAGTCCTCGTGGATCTTCAGCCCCACCGAGCCTCCGGCGATCAGCCGGTCCAGCGGATCGCGGCGGTCGGCGCGCGCGCTGGCCTGCAACCCGACGTTGACCGGCAGCCGTTCGAACGCTTCCAGCGTGCGGTGCATCCGCCACACCGGCTCTTCGAAGCCCGGCGGTGATCAGCGTGGTGATGCCGGCGCTCAGCGCCACCGGCACCAGCCGAGGCGACAGCAGATGGACGTGGGTGTCGATGCCGCCGGGCGTCGCGATCAGCCCGTGGCAGGGGATCGGCCACGTGCCGGGTCCGATCGTGAGGTCGACGCCGTCGGTGATGTCGGGGTTGCCGGCGCGGCCGATGCCGGCGATGCGGCCGTCCTTGATCCCCAGGTCGGCCTTCAGCACGCCGAGACGCGGATCCACGATCACCGCGCTCGCGATCACCGCGTCGAGCTCGCTCTCGCCGGTGGCGCGGTCCTGCTGGGTCATGCGCGAGCGCAGGTTCTTGGCGTAGCCCCACAGCGCCTGGTCGGCGGGTTCGGTGAGGTCGCGCTCGACGCGGATCCACAGGTCGGTGTCGCCCAGGCGGATCTGGTCGCCGGCGGTGGGGCCGTGGCGTCGGGCGTGCTCGTCACCGGGAGATCGACCGCGGCACCTCAGGCCTCCCCGGTGGGATCGCCGCCGCCGCCGTAGGCCACCAGGTCGACCTCGTGGGTCTCGTCCGGAGCCCACCGCAGCGAATCGCCCGCCGGCAGGTCCAGGCGGAACCCGCGCGCGGCCTCGCGATCGAACGACAACGACGGGTTCACCTGCCAGAACGGGTAGTGGGACGACACGCGCACCGGGCGACGGCCGGTGTTCGTGACCGTGATCCGCCGGCGCTCCCGGTCGGGCACGAGCGCCACGTCACCCTCGCCGAACCGCACGGCGCCCGGGCCGTCGACCGACGCGGGACCGAACGGTTCGGTCAGCACGATCAACCGGGTGCCTTCGTCGAGCAGCACCTCGACGCGGATCTCGGGCACCACGTCCGCGACCCCGAAGATCACGTCCACGTCGGCGGCGCTGCGGCCCGCCTCCACGACCTCCTCGTAGGTCCCGCCGGCGCGCGCCGCCAGGTGGAGTTCGTCGCAGACCAGCGCGATCGCCTCGGGGGCGTTCAGCGCCAGCCCGCGGGCGAGCGTCGCGCGCGCCAACTGCGCGGCGGTGAAGACACGGAGGCGGTCCTCTTCGGTGGGGGTGAGGTGCACTACCCGGCGCCGGTGATCGTCTTGGCGACCTCTTCGGCCGAATCACCGCTCCGCCGGAGCACCAGCGCGACCAGGCTGAGCGCGATGAGCGTGAGCAGGAGCATCAGCGTCGAGACCGCGGCGATCTCCGGCCGCAGGATGCTGCGCAGGGCGCTGAACACGTACACCGGCCACGGCGAGGCGCCGGCGACGCTGACGAACGTCGAGATGATCGTGTTGTCCAGCGACAGGCTGAACGCCAGCAGCGCACCGGCCAGCACGGCCGGCATCATGAGCGGCAGCGTGATCTGGCGGAACCGCGTGAACGGCGCGGCGTAGAGGTCGGCTCCCGCCTCCTCGAGCGACTCGTCGAGTCCCGCCAATCGTGCGCGCACGATCAAGGTGACCACGGCCGTCGAGAAGAGGGCATGGCCGATCCACAATCGGAGCAGTCCGTAGTTGTCACCCACGCCGGCGAAGTCCGGTCCGAAGGGTCCCTTGATGCGCACGTACCAGATCAGCAGCGCGATCGCGTCGACGATCTCGGGCGTGACCAAGCACCAGGAAGACGAGCGCCATGAAGACGATGACCCACTTGCCCGGTCGCCTCGCGAGCGCGATGCCGGCGAGCGACCCGAGGATGGTCGCGATGATGGCCGAGCCCACCGCCGCCTTCAACGAGGTGGTGATCGCGCCTCGGATCACCGGGTTGTCGGGCAGGGTCTTGTACCAATCGAACCCGAACCCGTCCCAGGCCAGCAACGCTCGGCCCTTGTTGAACGAGTAGGCCATGATGATGAAGATCGGCAGGAACAAGAAGCCGTAGACGAGGATGCCCCAGATCCGGAGCAGGACGCTCGTCCAGTCGCGGCCGCGGCTTCGCGCCGCACGGGTTCGGCGCGGGTGACGGGCTGCTCGGCGGTCGTGACCTCGGTGCTCACGCCGGCACCTCCTGCAAGCGTGACGCGACGGTTCCGCTGGATCAGGGCACGCGCCGCCAGCCCGATCAGGGCGAACAGGCCGACGGTGAGCAGGATCATGGCGATCAGGACCATGGCCATCGCCGAGCCCAACGCCCAGTTCTGCGCCACCAGGAACTGGTCGGCCACCATGCGACCCACCATGTTGCCCTTCGCGCCACCCAGGACGGCTGCGGTGATGTAGTCGCCCGTCAGCGGGATGAACACCAGCAGCGTGCCGGCGACGATGCCCGGCATCGCCAGCGGGATCGTCACCTGACGCATCGTCTTCCAGCGGCTGGCACCCAGGTCCTTGGACGCTTCACGCAAGGCCGGTTCCAGTCGGTCGAGCGCCACGAACAACGGCAGGATCATCAGCGGCAGGTAGTTGTAGACGACGCCGAGCTGCACGGCGAACCGCGTGTCGAGCACGGCGAGGGGAGCGTCGCGTATGCCGATGGCCTTGAGGATCCCGGACACCGGCCCTTCAGGGGCGAGCAGGATGCGCCAGCCGATCGTGCGGACCAGGAAGTTGGTCCAGAACGGCACGATCACCAGGCCCAGCAGCAGCCCTCGCCACTTCGGGCTCACGCGCACCGCGAGCCAGTACGCGAACGGGAACCCGATCACCAGGCAGATGAAGGTCCCCAGGATCGAGATCTGCAGCGTGCCCTTGAAGGTCTCGAGGAACGTCCCCGACAGCGCATCGCCGTAGTTCGAGAACGACAGCTTGTCCGTGGCGATCGTCAAGCCCGTCAGGAAGAACGGCTTGTACCCGAACGAGTAGTAGGCGATGAACGCGACCGGGACCAGGAAGAACAGGATGAACAGGATCGCAGCCGGGATCGCGAGCGCGAAGCGTGGCGACAGCTCTTCGACTCGCCCGATCCCCTTCGCGTGCCCTGCCTCGTCGCCTTCGCCTGCCTCGTCCCAGATCTTCACCAAGGTCTCCGTCGCGGAGTTCACGGCGCCGGCCTCGAACGTGGCCACCTGCGCCTCGTCGAAGAACACCAGGTCGAGGTAGGGGAGGTCGGCCGCTTCCGCCTGCTCCTGCACGCCCTTGATGCCGGTGTTGTAGCCGTGGAACTCGAGGTCCTTCAGGGAGATCTCGGGCTGCAGGATGAAGTTGATCCACGCGTAGGCGGCGTTGACGTTCTCGGCCTCGGCGAGGATGCACCAGTTGTCCATCCACAGCTCGGTCTTGGGTGCGCCCAGGCCCCACTTGTACCGCTCGGGGTCCTTGTCCTGGACGGCGATCAGACCCTGGCGGGCGTCACCGTTCCACGCCTGGCTGAGCGCGTAGTTGCCTTGCGTCAGCGCGATGCCCGGGTAGGAGTCGAACGCCTTGATGTGCGGCGCCAGCTCGTTGACGATGAACTCCTGGCACGCGTCCAGGTCGGCCTGGTCCTCGGTGGTCCAGTCGATCCCGTTGGCCCAGAAGTAGATGCCGCACAGGTCGGCCGGAGCGTCCAGCACGGACAGTCTTCCGCTGGCGGGACCTTGCGCGGCCTCGATGAAGTCGTTCCAGGTGTTGATCTCGCCGTCGATCGCCTCGGTGTCGTAGATCCAGCCGGTCGAACCCCAGTCCTTGCACACCGAGTGCAGGTTGTCGGGGTCCCAGGGCTGGTTCGTGTACTGGGTCTCGATGTTCTTGAAGTTGGGGATGTTCGCCAGGTCGAGCTCGGCGAGCAGGCCGAGCTGCACCATCTGCGGGATGTAGACGCCGGTCGGCACCACGATGTCGTAGCCCGCGGTGCCCTGCGCCGCGTTGAGCTTGGCGATCATCTCCTCGTTCGAGGCGTAGATGTCGATCTTCGTGGTGGCGCCGAACTCGTCGGTGAACTGCTTGAACAGCTTGGGGTCGTCGTACTCGGCCCAGTGGTAGAAGTTCAGCTGGTCCTCGACCTCACCGGTGCCGGTGCTCCCGGTGGGCGCGCCTCCGGCCGACGGGTTCGCGTCGCTGTCGCTGCTACAGGCGGCGAGCAGCACGCTCCCGGAGAACAGGGCCACGGCGCCGCCCTGGATGAAGAGTCGCCTGGACACCCGCTGCGCCGTATCGCGCGGCGCCAGGATCCTGGTGACCTTCTCGTCGTCTCGATCGGTCATGCGTGGTTCCCCTTCCTAGGTCAGGCGGAAGCCGGCGCCGTTTCTTCGGCGGGATCGGCTAGAACGATGTCGGCTTGGTCTGCGGAGAAGACGTGCGTGTGCTCGGCGGCCCAGGCGCACCACACCTCGGAACCCACGTCGAGCCGCGGAGCGCGGGGCCGGGGCAAGCGGGCGAGGATCTCCTTGCGCCCGGGCGTCATGATCACGAACTGGATCACGTCGCCCAGGTGCGAGACGCTGGCGAGCGTGCCCGAGACCGCGTTCTCGCCGTTCGCGGGCTGGGTCTCGCTGAGCACGATGGCTTCGGGTCGGACGGCGGCCAGGGCGTCGCCGCCCTCGACGACGTCGGGCGCCTCGGCGGCCGCGCGGATCGTCCAGCCGTCGCCCTGGACCACGCGACCGGTCTCGCGGGCGGTGCCGTCGAAGAAGTTCTGCTGGCCGATGAACCCGGCGACGAACGCGGTGGCGGGGGAGTCGTAGATCGTGTCGGGGTCGGCGAGCTGCTCCACGTGCCCGTCGAGCATGACCGCGATGCGGTCGCTCATGGAGAGCGCTTCCTGCTGGTCGTGGGTCACGAAGATGAACGTGGTGCCCACCTGGGACTGGATCAGCTTCAGCTCGATCTGCATCTCCTCGCGGAGCTTGCGGTCGAGGGCGCCGAGCGGTTCGTCCAACAGGAGCAGGCTGGGGCGGTTCACCAGGGCGCGGGCCAGCGCGACGCGCTGCTGCTGGCCACCGGACATCTGGCGCGGCTTGCGGTTGGCGAGCGGCGACATCTTCACCATCTCGAGCGCCTCGCCCACCTTGCGGTTGATGTCTTCCTTGGGCGTCTTCTTCTGGCGGAGGCCGTAGGCGACGTTCTCGGCCACGGTCATGTGCGGGAAGAGCGCGTAGTGCTGGAACACCGTGTTGACGTCGCGCTTGTGGGGCGGGATCCCCTGGACCGGCTCGCCCGAGATGATGATGTCGCCCTCGGTGGGTTCCTCGAAGCCGGCGAGCATGCGCAGGGTGGTGGTCTTGCCGCAGCCGGAGGGTCCCAGCAGCGACAGGAACTCCCCGGGCTCGACCTCGATGTCGATGCCGTCGACCGCGGCGACGCTGCCGAAACGCTTCACCAATTGGCGCAGTTGCACGGAGCCTTGTTCGCCACTCACGTCGTGGAGTCCCCTCTCTCCCCGATCGCCCAGCGCGATGCTGACGCGTCACGCCTGGCGGGCGGAGTGTTCCAGACCACGGAACATGCCGCAAGCGGCGCTCGAACGCAACCCAGGACCTTCGACCTATCCACCGCCAGGGGGCATCTGACCTATCGTTCAGCCATGATCCGCCTCATCCCCGTGCTGATCGGCCTGCTGCTGCTGATCGCGGCGTTCAAGTGGCTCACGGCCCGTGCCGGAGCGGTGGCGGACCGATTCACGCCCCAACCGCGCGTCGAAGGAGGCCGGCCCGGCCGGTACGAGTTCGACAAGCGCCGGGAGCAGGTCTACCGGGACATCAAGAAGGTGCCGCGTGCGCCCGAGCGACGCGACGAACTGGTCACGTGGCTGGATGCCCACTCGGGCGTGGAGGCCTACGTGGAGCCCAAGACGGTCATGAGCCCGAAGTCGGTCGTGCTGGTCGACGCCGACGGGGAGTGGCGCCGGTTCGAGCTGAGCGAGGATCGGTTCCTGCGCGAGTTGGCGCGAGAACGCTCGCTCCCGATCTTCGACGCGGCGCGAACGGGGTATCCGCCCAGGATGCGTCGTCGTCGCGACGGGTCCTGAACGAGGTCCCCGACGGGGGTATCCTTCCTGGTCGTGAGGCCGTTGGACGGTGCGCCCTCGAGGGGTGACCGACCGGGATGTTCCCTCTGCGGTCGCCCAACCTACGATCCCGGCAAGCGGGATGCTCCATGGGTGCGGGCGGTCGCGGGCGGGCGGCAGGTGCTGATCTGCCCGACGTGCGTGCAGGAGCGCCAGGACTGGGCCGAAGGGCTCGATCGCTGCTCCGCATGCGGAGGAACACGCCTGTCGGTGACCCTGGGCGAGGTGGTGTGCCGGGCATGCGGTCACACGGAACGCTCGGGCGCTTAGCTCAGCTGGCAGAGCGTCGCCCTTACAAGGCGAAGGTCGGGGGTTCGAGACCCTCAGCGCCCACCGAGAGAACGTCCTGTTCAAAGGGCATATCGATTCGACTGCCGAATCAGGGCACTGGTCTCAGATCACGTGCCCAGCTTGAGCCCCACCGCAGTCGCCATGCACATCAGGAGGTCCGTCGGATTCGCATGAGCACTGGGGGCTCTCTGCGCTCAAGCACTCCTTGGGCGATTCGACTTCCTGAATCCCAGTGGGGAGAATCACCAGTGGCAAGCGAGCGTGGCCTTGCGAAGGCCAGACGACTATCGAGTGAGGGCTGCCACGGCTCTAACGTGGCCCAAGCAGAGGCACCAGTCGATGAGCGACAAGCAGCCGAACATCGTGTTCTTCTTCTGGGACAACTTCGGGTGGGGTGAGCTCGGCTGCTACGGCGGCGGCGTCCTCCGCGGCGCGCCCACCCACGGATCGACGCCCTCGCCGCCGAGGGCCTGAAGCTTCTGAACTTCAACGTCGAGGCGCAGTGCACGCCGAGCCGTCGGCGCTGTTGACCGGTCGCCACGCGATCCGCTCGGGCACACAAGCGGTGCCGATCGCGGGCGGCCCGGACGGGCTGACGCGCTGGGAGGTGACGACCGCCCAGGCGCTGTCCGATGCCGGGTACGCGACGGGGATGTGGGGCAAGTGGCACCTGGGCAGCGACCCCGAGAGCCGAAGCCCGGTCGATTTCGGCTTCGACGAGGCCGTGTGGAGCCCGCGCACCGCCGACGAGGTCTTGTGGACGATGCAGTCGTACTTCCCGAACGGAGACGTGACCGCCGAGCCGTATGCCGGCCCCGCGAAGATCCCGCTCGAGCCGGAGCCGATCTTCTCGCGGAAGAAGGGCGAGAAGCACGAGGTGGTCGCCACCTACGACGCGGAGTTCCGCGCCGGGTTCGATCGCAAGATCACCGAGTGGGCGACCGACTTCATGCGCGGTCGAAGGAGGCGGGCAAGCCGTTCTACGTCTACCTGCCCTACACGCAGGTGCATATCCCGCCGATCCCCGACCCGGAGTACGCGGGCAAGACCAAGCGCGGGAACTGGGGCGACATCCTCACCCAGATGGACGACTTCACCGGGTGGTCCTCGACAAGCTCGACGAGCTCGGGATCGCGGACGACACGATCGTCGTCTGGGCCTCCGACAACGGCGCCGACACCACCTACCACTTCCCGGCGATCGATCCGGACCCGGTCGGAGGTCAGTGGCACGGTTCTCGGGGCCGTGGCGCGGCGGCTTGTTCACCGCACTGGAGGGGTCGAACCGGACGTCCTGCATCGTTCGGTGGCCGGGGAAGGTGCCCGCCGGGAAGGTCAGCAACGAACTCGTGCACGCGGTCGACTGGTACACGACGCTGCTGAACGTCGCCGGCGCGAAGGTCCCCGCGACCGGATGATCGACGGCATGGACATGCGCGACTTCCTGCTCGGCGACGCCGAGGAGTCGGGTCGCGACATCATCCTGCACCTCCAGGGGAACCGGCTCCAGGCGGCCAAGTGGCACCAATGGAAGGTCCATCTGTTCAAGCAGGACGACTTCTACTCGACCTGGTCGCCGCTGAACATGCCGCTGATCTACAACCTCGAATGGGACCCCCGCGAGGAGCACCAGGTCGACTTCCCGCACGCCTGGGTGCTGCACCCGATCGCGGCGGCGGCCGGCGCATTCCTGAAGTCGCTGGTGGTCGAGCCTCCGATCAAGACGGGGACACCCGACCCATACACGCCGCCGAACCGGGCGACTTCTCGCCCGAGACGCATCTCCAGATCGGACCGATCATCCAGTTCGTCACCACGCTCGTCCAGGAGCACGACGAGCTACCGGATCCCAGCCACGGGATCGAGCACCAAGCCGGATGAGCGTGAGATCGCGAGAGGGGCGAGACGGGAGGTTCTGCGTGCTGGTGGCGTGCTTCACCGGCGCTAAGCGCGCCTCGAAGGTGCACGGCCACATGGGGAAGGCGATTCAGGGCCGACGGGGGAACGATTCTCGACGAGGTCGTCCTTGTGGTCGGAGCTAAGCGAACGGCTCGCGTGTATGACCCTCGGCGGACCGTCGCCGGTGTGTTGACCCCCGCGCTGACGTGGGGTCTGTTCGGACTGCTCGTCGGAGCGGCTGGAGCGGTCGCTTCGGGATCTGGGGGTCCTCGGAGCCATCTGCGGAGGCGCTCTATGCCTACTTCACCGAACACCTCCTCACGAAGGACGAGTTGAAGCGGATCGGTCACCAGCTGCCGGCCGATTCCTCCACGATCGCGGCGTTCATCCAGGGGTCCGACCCCGAACGCATGCTCTCCTCGGTGTCGTCGCTGCAGGCGACGACGGCGAGCATCGCGGCGATCGCCGGATCTCTCCGCCGAGGTCTTCGCGGATCGTCTCATTCGGTCGAAACCTCCGGAGCGTCCGGCGGCGCGCCCTCACCCGACCAAGCCGCCGTGCTGAGCATGGTGCTCCTGCGTTTCAAAGGGAGAGCATGGTGCTCGGGAAGCGCTGGGAGATTCGGGCACCGCCAAGCGCGCCGATCCCCGCGAACCCCAGGTGGAAATCGTGATCCAGGCGAACGAGGAAGGCAGGCGCCGGGTCATCGATCCCACCACCGGCACGGCTGCCATGTCGAAGAGCGACATCGTCAGCTGGGCGGTTTCGGTCTCGTCTACGGTGCGATCGTCGGCTTCGTCGGCGGTGGCGGGGCACTCGGAGCGGTCGATAGCGGGCTGGTCGTCGGGATCTCGTGGGCGATCTTCGGGTTGGTCGCCGGAGCCCTCTACGGGCTGTGGGCAGGACGAGGGTATCTCGGCCAGGAGACTCAAGCGGATCGGTTCCTTCATGGCGCCTGATACCTCGGTCGTCGTCGCTTGGGCGGGGGAGCCGTTACGAGGGATGCGATCGAGCGGTGGGCAGCGGCCGCTGGATCGGAGCGGTTGATCCTGCGATTCAACGCCGTGGGACACGGGTAGCTCCTGTCTGAGCTCCTAGATGCAGTCAGCTAAGGCGTCATCGCCATCCGGTGTTCACGACGCCAATTCGGAAGTGAGGAGGAAGACGCGATGATTGTGGCGGGCGTTCACATCGGCACTTGGACGTTGACGGGTGACTTCACGACGATCGATCTGATCGCCGCGAGCACGAACGCACTGAACGGCGCGTTGCTCGCTCGTCGGCCGGACCACTATCGCAACTTTACGGTCGTCGGAGTGATCTTGATGGCGCTGCTCGGAGGCCTCGGTGGCGGCATCACGCGCGACGTCTTGGTGAACCAAGTGCCGAGCACACTCACGAATCCGGCGTACATCTCGCTGTGCCTCGCCGCGGGGATCGTTGGGTACCTCATCGCGTTCAAGGGTGGGCAGCTCTTCCGCGAGGGGCTCTTCCAGTTCATGACGTCGTTCTCGCTTCCCTGGTACGCGATCGCCGGAGCGATGAAGGGTGATCCATGTCGGCTGCCGGTCCTCGGTGTTCTCCTGCTCGCCGTAGTGGGACCGACCGCCGGTCGCTACTACATCGATGTCACCAGCGGGGTCCCGCCGAAGCAGTTCATCCGCGGCGAGTGGTTCGTCGGCATCGCACTCCTGACGGGGATCGTCTGGGTCATCTGTGACTGGGCTGGTCTTGGACCTTGGCCGTCCGCGGGCATCTCGTTCGCGATCGGCTTCACCGTCAGGGTTCTCGCCCTGTATCGCGGTTGGGAGGAGCCGCTCGCCAAGGAGCCCAAAAGGTGTCTATGAACATTCGGACGGTCGACCGCTCCTGGGGAGGAAGCTCAAGGGCAAGTCGGTTCGAGAGATGCATGACTTGGGGCTAGTGTCGATAGCGATCCGGGCGGCACGGGGCAGTAGCGGTCAGCGGATGACCGTTCGGAACCCGATGTGGCTCGTGCTCGTGTCGACGGCCTCTCCCTGACGGGCGGCGGGTCGATATCGCAGGCAATAGTTCGGTGCACACAAGTGGGAGCCGCCCTTCGTGACCCTTCTCGGGATGTGCGCACCCGGACCGTCCGCCGCCAGACTTGCTTCCGGAGAGGTCACGCGGGGGTTCCTCGGGGTGCAGCACGAATGTTCCGACTCGCTGGAAGGCGCTGAAGAAGTCGCTCGTCCACTCCCAGACGTTGCCGGCCATGTCGTCGAGGCCGTAGCCGTTCGGGGGAAGCTCTTCACCGGCGATGTGCGTTCGAAACCGTCGAGGGCGAGGTTCTGCCACGGGAACTCGCCCTGCCACGTGTTGGCCATCAATTTCCCCCTTGGTGCGAACTCGTCCCCCCAGACGAATGTCGCCCCTTAAGCCCACCACGCGCCGCGAACTCCCATTCCGCCTCGGTTGGGAGCGCCTTCCCGATCCACGAGGCGTACGCCTCGGCGTCCTCGGGAGCTACGTGGGTCACGGGGGTGACGTTCACGACCATTGAGCGTGCTCCCAGGTCCTTACGGATGACGCCACTGCGCTCCTGGTCGATACGCCCACCAGTTCGATGAGTCGCCGAGATCGACGGCATGATCGGGTGGATCGAACACGAGCGATCCCGGAACGAGGAGGTCGGGATCGGCGTCGGGATAGTTCGAGGCATCCGGTGTTCGTTCCGCCAAGGTCTTGTACCCGGTCGCCTTCACGAAACGACGGAACGCCGCCACGGTGACCGGATACTCGTCCATCCAGAACCCGTCGACCTCGGCATCGTGGGTGGGTCGCTCCTCGGGGTAGAACTCATCCGACCCCATGGTGACGACGCCCCCGGGGATCTGAACCATCCCTTTCGTGTCCTGCACGGTCATGTCGTGCACACGATAGTCAGTCGGTCGAGTCGTCACCGCATAACTTCCTGCATAACAAGCCGGAGGTAGTCCAAGGTACTCAGAGGTACTCCGGTCAACTCGGTTTCCGCAGGTCAACGCCCTGACCTGGGCATCCTTCTCGCCCTTACAAGGCGAAGGTCGGGGGTTCGAGACCCTCAGCGCCCACCGTAAGCTCGTGTTGAACAGTTCGGGGTGAATCCTAAGGTTCGACGATGACGGGGGTCCCCAGCTTCAGCAAGGCGAGCAGACGATCGAGCCCCTGTTCGCTCACCCGCATGCACCCCGCGCTCGTCGATGTGCCGATCGACGCGGGATCGCTCGTACCTGGATCGCGAGCTGGTTCCCGCCGCTCCACCCTGGTGGGAGGTTCGGCTGGATCCCGGAGATGCCGAATGCGAAGGTTCCCAGCGATCCGCCGGAAGGGAAGGGGATGCGGTCGGTCACGAAGTACTCGCCAGGCGGCGTGGAGGAGATAGGCGCACCCGTTGCGGCGGGCAACCCGAACAATCGGTGACCGAACTTCGTCACGGTGACCCGGTGATCGGACAGATCGACGTGGACCTGCACATGGGTCGTCGTGCGCGCGAGGTCGCGAAGCGGTATCCACCCCTCTCGACGGGGCCAGAGATACGGGATCTCCACGCGACCCCAGCGGCCGTGGTTCGCCGTCTCTTCGACCCAGGCCGTGATCGGGACCCCGTGTACTTCGAGACTGATGGCATCGTGCCAACGACGGCGGCGTCCGAGTCCGGTCGTGCCCTCACGCTCATCGAGCGTGGAACGCGGACCAGCAGGTCGGCCGTCGTTGCGCGCTCGTGACGGCGTTGGTCCGGTGGCGGCGCGGCCCGTTGATCGGTCTCGAGGCTCGCTCGGACCCCCGCTAACAGCAGCCCGGTCGAGCGACCGGGCGAGGCGTCGGCGGGCCCGTCCCTGGCACCGCTCACGAGGGGGGTACCGACCGTGATGGCGAGAGCGAGAGTCGTCGCGATCCACGATGCGGGAGGTCCGGGGGTCCGCATGGATTCCATATCGGTCGGGGGACAGGGGTACTGCAGAGACCGTAATGCTCGTTCGTTGCGGGGGGTATCGGGCCTGCGGGTGATGGCCGATAGGCTGGTCGCACCGTAGGACGTTCGAGGGATGGTGGCGGACCGAACGCCACGGCCTGTTGCTCGGCGACCTTCGTGTGGCATCGCAGAGACCTCGGCGCCGTGGGTCGGCGCACCGCAGGGGCCCTTGATCGCGAGGTCGAGCGCGTGTTCGGCCTCGGCTCTCGTCGCACCGCCGGGCGCGTCGCGCCATTGTCGAGGGCCCGAGGGATCACGCTCACGAGCTTCGACGGACGAGGTCGTGATCCTCGACGCCGGTCGGCTCTTGGACGAGTCGTCGGGTTCGCAGGTCCGTGACTCCGGTTCCACGACGTCACTACTGAAGTCACTGACGGTCGGTGGGCGCCGGTCGCACCCTAGAGGCACGGGGTGTGGAAGCCACAGGCTGACCCACACCCAGCATGTGGAGCAGCCCGACCATCCACCGCGAGCCGTCGGCCGCGGTCTGTCGGAGGAACGTTGAAGAAGCTCGCCATCTCGATCAGTCTCGCGATCGCAACCCTCGTCGGCCTCGCGCCGACCGCGTCCGCCTCGACCGGATACGCGGACGTCTGGGTTCGCCCGTCGAAGATCTACCCGCGCCCCGACGGATACCTTGATGTCGCGAAGAACCACCTCTACGCCGAGCCTGACTGGGGGTCCGACGATTGCATCGCCGAGGCCGAGGTCGACTTTGTCCGAGTTGAGACCGGCGGAGTCGTCGCCTCCCGCACGTATGAACAAACGTGCCGCGGGAGCTTCTCCGAAGCGATTCGGTGGAACGGTCGTGACGTTCCGCTCGGACGCTACCGGGTCGAGGCCGACTTCCGGAACGACTGGCGGCCAGACCGTCGCGTCTGGCTCGACGACCGTGACGACCGCCTCAGGGAAGAAGACCATTCCGGAAATGGATCAACCGCGACGGGATGGACTTCGCCTCGCGGACGAAGGTCGGGAACTGCAATTGGGGGACGCAGCCGGGACGCGGGATCCTTTCGACATGCGCGGGCGGAACGGCTCGCGTCGTCTACCGAGCGTCCGCGCCTCGCGGCTTCGAGATCGCCGCGGTCCGGACGTACGTCCATGGCGGGATCATGGATGCAAGGCCGACCGCTTTGAAGTCGATCTCCGGACGGAACGTCGTCGCGACGTGGACGCAGTCGCCGGGCCAATGGTCGCTTTCTCAATGCGACCTCGACGGGATCCTGATCACGGCCTCGAAGACGGTCCGGATCTGACAGTCAAAACCCTCGATCGATCGTCTCGTACGGGGAGGAGTCGCAATGGGACCGTGGCAGGCTCATAGACAACGTCAAGCCGGGAAGTATGCGAAGGCGTCTTACAAGCTCGCGCGCGCTCAATATGAGAACTCTCCCGAGGCACAATCGAACCGCGCGGCGTGGGCGGCACACGGCAAGCGCCTCGCGGAGCAAAGCAGAGCGCGCGACCTCGAACGGTGGGAGCGCGTCATGTCGCTCCTCGGCAGGACCTCCGTCCCGGAGCGCCCGGACCTGGATTAGGTCGCGTCCGACCCGCTCATCGCGATATGCGGCAATCCCTCGCGGAGGACGATCTCGTGGTCAGAGCTTTCTCGCGTCCCCCCAGGTGCGGGTGGGGTCGAGATTTCTCGGTCGCGTGCTACCCGCGCATAACATCTGCATAACAAGCCGAAGGCACTCCAAGGTACTCAGGGGTACTCCAGTCAACTCCGTTTCCGCAGGTCAACGCCCTGACCTGGGCATCCTTCTCGCCCTTACAAGGCGAAGGTCGGGGGTTCGAGACCCTCAGCGCCCACCGCTTGGCCTGAAGCAAACGCGGAGGCTGTCGACCTCCCCCGGCGGTCGCTCGGTTCAAACCACCCTCGTTGGGTAGGGCACGGTCATGTGGTTACGAAAGCTCTCGGTCAGCGTGGGGTCGAGCCTTTGGTTCGTCCCTGTCTTGTGTGTCCTCGCCGGGGTGGCTATCTCCTTCGGCACGATCTCCCTCGACCGAGCCTTCGACTATGAGGCGATCCCGCAGGCCATCGTCGGTCGGCCGACCTCAGCCACAGCGATCTTGACCACGATCGCGGTCTCCATGGTGAGCCTGGCGACGCTCGTGCTGACCATCACGATGGTCGTCGTCCAATTGGCGATGGGGCAGTTCTCACCTCGGATCGTGCAGCGGATCCTTCGCGACAAGCCCAGCCAGCTGGCGATCGGACTCTTCGTCGCAACCTTCGTGCATGCCATGCTGACGATCCGTGAGGTCCTTGACCGCGGAGACGGCACTGGGCGGGTTCCGGGCATCGCTTTAGCGACGTCATACCTCCTCGTTCTGGCATGTATCGCCGTCTTGGTGATCTACGTGCACCACCTCGGCCAGGCGCTGCGCGTGTCAGCGATGATCGAACTCGTAGGTCAGGACACGCGGAAGCTCGTCGACCGCCGTTATCCCGACACCGGCCCACCGCCCCCGGTCGATCCACAGGATCCGCGCGTCGTCGCTGCGCGACAGTCCGGCGTCATCACGATGATCGGGACGCAGGCACTCGTCGCCGAGGCCAGACGGGCCGACTGCGTGCTCGAGCTCGTCCCCGCTCTTGGCGCGTTCGTTCCGGCGAGCGGACCCTTGTTCATCGTTCACGGCAGCCCCGACGACCTCGACGAGGACCGGCTGTTCGCGGCGTTGAACCTGAAGCTCGAGCCCACCCTCGACGAGGACGTCGCCTACGGGATGCGGCTCCTGGTCGACATCGCGGAACGCTCATTGTCCGAGTCGCCATTTCAGGATCCCACGACGGCCGTGCAGGCGATCGATCGCTTGCACGACATCCTCAGGCAGCTTGCGCGCCGGCCGTTCTCCGATGGTCGCGTTCCTGATGACGACGGCGACATCCGACTGCTCGTGAAGACGATGACCTGGGAGAACTACGTTCATCTCGCCTTCGACGAGATCCGGATGGCTGGCGCGGGTTCGCCGCAGGTGTCGCGACGCCTCGTCTCCGCCTTGGTGGATCTCCGTCGCGTCGTCCTTCCGGAGCGGATCCCGGCGCTCGACGAGCAAGCTGCCCTCCTCCGTGCTGCGACGGTTGAAGCGATGGACGATGAAAGAGACATCCGCTTCGCGCTCGATCCGGACCGCGAAGGACTGGGAGCTGCCGCGCCTTAGCTCGTGCGAAAAACGGAAGGCTGCGGCCTTTCCACCTCCTTGACTGGTTTCGGATCCGGCTTCGCGTGGTCCGTTCTTCACCCGGGTGGCGTGTGATCCGGCAGCCTTGGCGCCCTGGCACGCGGACGCAGACACGGAGACGAGCGTGGTGTTCGGCGACGGCTCCGCTCGGGTGCAGTGGGATGCGGTCATATCCAACGGGTTCGACTTCGCGCAGCAGGACAACCGGCAGAGGTCGGTCGAACTCATGGAACCTTGAGGACACCCAGGCCCGATGGCGGTACCGCGATTCCCGCCGGCCGGCGGCCGCCTTGACGATCACCACCGTCTTCATCAGCCTCGCTGCATAACTCCTGCATAACAAGCCGGAGGCACCCAGAGGTGGGGCGTTTCCTCACGCATGGCCTACGGCTGTAGGCGGCCCCTCCCGCCGATCGGCCCACCTCCCGTCGTGGCGCTAAAGGGTGATGGGCACGGGCCCGATGTTCCGATGTAGTCCTGGAGCGCAATGAGGAGAGGCATATGTTGTTCCGAGCACCGCGATCTGTCGTGGCGCGTACCGCCGGCATCCTTGCGGCGATGCTGCTGTTCCCCCTACCGACGATGGTCACGCACGCTCCGGTTGGTGCGGCGACGCTGCCGACCATCTCCGTGAACGACGTCTCGATCACGGAAGGGACGGGTTCGACCAAGACACTGACGTTCACGGTCACCCAGAGCGCCCGAGCCAAGTCGAGGGTCTCGTTCACGACGGTCCGCGACACCGCCAAGGCTCCCGCGGACTTCCTGATGAAGACGGGCTCCGTCCGGTTCGCGGGCAACAAGCTCACCAAGACCGTGTCCGTCACCATCGTGGGTGACGCGTTCGACGAGCCGGATGAGACCTTCTTCCTTGAGCTGACCGGCGCCACCGGCGCGACCATCGAGGACGGCGAAGGGCTCGGAACGATCCAGGACGACGATCTGCCTCCCGTCGTGCAGGTGCCACCGACGCTCTCTGTCCCCGAGGGTCAGAGCGGGGACACCACCGTCGCCACGATCGACGTGACCCTGTCGGCACCGAGCGGGCAGCCGGTCCTGGTCGACTGGGCGACCGCGAACGGCACGGGAGCCGTGGCGGGGAGCGACTACGAGAGCGGATCGGGAACCCTGGAGTTTGCGCCTGGTGAGACCGACAAGGCCATCTTGATCGACGTGATCGGAGACCTGGCGGACGAAGTGGACGAGACGTTCACCACGACGATCTCGTCGCCCCAGAACGCGAACCTGGGCAACGCGACGGAGACCGTCACGATCGTCGACAACGACCCATTCCCCACGGGCGTTCCCATCTTCGATGTTGCCGATGTGCAGATGCGGGAAGGCGCATCCGGGACGAGCAACCTGTCGTTCGCCGTGACCCGCAGCGACGACACGGCGAGCGCTGTGACGGTGCACTATGCCGTTTCCAACGGGACCGCGATCACGCCCTCGGACTATGCGGTGGTTCCCGCGACGGGCACACTGTCGTTCGCGGCGAGCCAGACCAACATGACGGTGGACGTCGCCGTGCTCGGCGATCGACTGCTCGAGCATGACGAGACGCTGTATCTCACCTTGACCAACCCGTCGAGCGGTGCGATCGACGACGGCCAGGGCAGCGGCACGATCACCAACGACGACACGAAGACGACCGTGGTCGTGAAGGTGCGGGCGGCGAAGCACGCGGTTGCCGTTCGCGGACTGGTCACGCCCTCACGACCGGGCAAGCACACGGTAGTCCGGCTCTACCGCAAGGGCAGTGGAGGATGGGTCCGCGTCGCCACCCGACGGCCGCTGCTGCGGGGCAAGACGGACACGAACGGCGACGGCTTCACCGACAGCCGATTCAGGTCGACCCTCGATCGGGCCAAGCGCGGACGGTGCCGGATCGTCGCCACGTACCCCGGGGACACGAACTTCTTGCGCAGCCAGGCGGTGAAGCGGTTCCGCTGCTGACCGCGCGCGTTCCCAGGGTCATCAAGGCGAACGAACCGACCAGCAGGATCCAACGCGCTCCCTTTCGATTCCGCATTCGAACCTCCTTCCGGCGTGTGTTCGTGTCGTCTCGAGCCCGCGGTCTGCCTCACCGGGACCAATGGTCGCGGGACTAGGATCCGCCGCCATCTCTAGAGTTCCGGGGGTTTGGGCCGCCCGGAGATAGGGAAACTGACTAGTCAGCCAAGGCTGAGAGTCCGCCGGCCGGGGCAACGGAGAATCGAAACGAAGCTTCCCGGAAGGATGAGATCGATGCATCCATGTCCTGAATGTGGTCAGGCTCTGCCCCGGCGGGGCCGTAGAGCCGCCCATCTAGCCTTCCAGGTTCTGTGCGCGCGAGACGAGCTCGCCCAGTACGCGCCGGCGCACGAGGAACTCTCCCACCTGTGTGAGGAGGGTGAGGATCTCGCCCGCCATCTGCATATCTCCGCACACGAAGGGGCAAGCGCCACACCGGTGTGGAAGCGGCGTGCGAAGCGATGGTTGCGGGACGCGACCGACCGATTCGAAAGCCTCTCCCCCAAAGAGGTCCCGTCAACCTGGCGGCCGCTCCCGGGGCGACCCGCCGAAACGGAGGGTCTGACCGGAGCAGCCGTCTGATTCGGCCCCCTGATCCCCGCCCGACTGAGCGCAAGGAGGAATCCATGAGATCCCTGAGAGTTGCCACGACAGCCGTAGTCACCGCTGCGACGTGCATGACGGGAACAGCCTTGGCCGGCTCGAGCTATCCACCGAGCCCAAGCTCCACGACCGTGGTGAAGGGTTCCGGGGCGGGCTCCACAGCCTTCACAGGCGGCGACGTGTCTGCGATCGGTGTCGCCCTTGCCGTGCTGGCGGCGCTTGGCCTGATCGCGCTGATCGCCGCCCGGTTCTGGCCCGAAAGGAACAGCGGCTCCCAAGTCCGCGTCTAGATCGAGTTGACTAGAAGGCCCTTCGTAGGGCACGCGAATCTGACCGGTCACGTGAATCGGACCAGTCCCAGTAAGGAAGCGAACGATGGAACGAGAACAGCTTCTTGGCGAGATCCGCGAGGCTTCGAGCCCGCACGAGACTTCCACCGCCATCTCCGACGCTCGTGAATGGCTGGCGGAGCATCCGGACGACCATGGGGTCCAATCCGCCATGGCGGATCTCATCGAGTTCCAGCGAGCGTCCATGGGCTCTCTCTAGGTGTGACCCATGAGCTACCGCGTATTCGTGAGTGAAGGCCCCCCGGCGGACTTTCCAGATTTTGCAGCCATGGTGATCGACGGTACCGACTATGTCTTCGTTGTGGGCGATGATGAGCTGGCCCGCATCTCCGTTGATGACGTCCGCGACGTGGAGGCGGGCTTGGACAGCAAGCCGACTTGGCCGACCGTCGCTTCACACACCGCCGCCTAGCCGCTGGCTCAATCCTCATCGCCAGGCACCTCGTGCTTCGCGCGTTGTGCCTTCATGAACGCGGCCGCGTTTGAGGGCACCGCTCGTTCGGTAGGAAGCGCCCATGCCGACGATGGGGTTCACGAGTTCCGGGTGGCAGTACTGGATCGAAGCGCCCAGCGCGTTCCGGCGCGAAGTCGCGGATCCGGTCATCGGAACCCTACTCTTGCGGCCGGTCGTGGGCGAAGACATCGCGATCGAGCTCTGTCCCGGGTATGCCCCAGGCCAAGCAGCCCAGGGCGAACTGCGCCTGTGGATCGGTGAAGCGGTTGGGGACTCGGAGGAATCTCAGGAGATCTTCGACTTCACGTCGTTCGTGCTGCCGGACCTGATCGACGCTCGCTCCAGGTGGGAGGCCGAGCAGACTTCGCAAACCCCCGGTTTCATATGACCGCTTACGTCGTGGCGAAGACCTCAAGGAGTTCGGCCACTAGGCAGGGTAGGCGGACCAGCGACCAAGGCCGCTAAGGTCGTACAGCCGAGCCAGGATCAGCTCGCACCTCGAAGGCGAAGAGCGCAACAGCCCACCGCCCATCAACACAGGGCTCGTCGAACCAGCGTCCGGTTAGTGCTGATCCGGCCGTTGCACGGCCCCTTGGTTGTTCGCGCCTGTGCCTGAGCCGTCTTCGTCCTGCTCGGGCGTCGTCTCATGAGGAGGTCCGGTGTCCGTGCCCCCTTCACCTTCGAAGGGTTCGACTCCCGGAGCTTTCTCCTCCGTCTCGTCAGAGGATCGATGGTCGCGCTCGTTAGGCACGTCGCTCACCCCTTCGGCTTGCGTGGATCGGAGCCTCGGGGGTAGGTGCGCTCTTCCTGGATGCGGCCATTCGTCTTGCGGATCACGACCGACGCTCGCTTGTCCTTGCGAGCGACACGCGTCGCGTCCTTGACGGCTGCCGCCTTCGTCTTGCTCTTGGCGACCGTCTTGCCACCCTGCTGCTTCACCTTCCAGCCGGGCTTGGAGGATCGCTTCTCCACCGAGTAGACCTTTCGCTTCGCCACGAGGGGACTCCTTCCATATGCGGTAAGCGAGTCATGCCCTCCTTCGAGGAAACCGAAACGAGAGCATTCCTCGGGCGTTTCGACCCTTGGGCCGCCATTGTCACAAGAGCAGATGCAGCTAGATGTAAGCCCGCGCCGCTCGTAGCCGAAGTAGCCGCCTCGTCGGTCGAGACGGCCGCAGCGATCGACCGCGCAGCCGAGCAGAACGACGATCCAGAGGTCGGTTCCATGTTGGAAGAGTAAGCAGCTGCACCGCTTATGGGAACACAGAGAGGTACCTCGCACCGGGTGGCCTCTCGGCTGTCGAGACAGGGTCAGTTCTCAGCGAATGGGAGCTTGTCGAGGAGCCCCGCGGTCTCGAACACTCGTTGCACTTGTGGTGGCCCAGGGATGATGGTCAGCGTGACGCCCGCGGCCCGGCCGTCCCGGACGGCCATGAGGAGGGAGCGGATCCCGGACGAATCTATGAATGTCAGGTCTCGCAGATCGACCTCGACCGCGGAGGATCCGTTGCTGAACGCTTCCCTGAAGAGTTCCGCGACCTTGGGAAACCCTTCCAGGTCGAACTCGCCGTTCAACCTGATTTGGCGGACGGTGCCTTCTTGGGAGACAACAGCTTCGAACATGGCGGGAGCCTCCTTTCCAGCCTGTCAGCGGCGACAAGATAGCGTCGGTCGCTGCACCCTGCAACCTTGAACCTACGCCCTTGTTTCCCATTGCGCTGCCGTGGGTATCATGATGGTTCTTGGCCGGTCGAAGGTGCGAAGAGAGAGGGGAGCGTCATGCGTCGCGAAGTGTTGCTCCCCGCAACCTCCGCGGCCCCGGGTCTCGCCAGAGCGGCGCTTGATGATGTCATCCCGCCGCCCGAGCTGACGATCAGGAACGAGGACGCCAGGCTGGTGATCAGTGAACTCGTGACCAACGCTGTGAAGTATGGAGAGGGCAAGGCTCGAAGCCCGATCAAGATGGTGATCGAGGCGGACGAAATCAAGGTCCGGGTCCAAGTCGACCAGACGCTGGCTGCGGTAGGGCTGCAGGCCGTCAAGGCAGACCCCGTCGGCGAACGCATCGGCGGGTGGGGCTTGGGCATCGCTGAGGCGCTCGCGGATTCGTGGGGCTTCGAGCCGGGTCCTCCAGGGCAAGTGTGGTTCGAGTTCCGGGCCTAGCGACGCCTGACAGTTTCGCCTAGCATCACGTCATGGGTGTGTCTGACGAGACCGAAGGGCTGCCCCTGGTCGCTGGCGCAGCTGAGGCTTCATCGGTCGAGACGGCAGCGGCGATCGATCGAGCCGCCGAGAAGAACGACGATCCTGAGGTGGCAGAGGTCCTCGACGAAGCCTCGATCGCCGCCGAGCAAACCGTGGGCCGAGTTGGATGGCTGCGTAGTGTTGTGCATCGTTTGTTCGCTCGGCCCTAGCTTGCGCCGTTCGGGCTGACTTGCGCTCTTCTTCGGGACAAGACCACTCTCATACTCGGGACGAGACCCACCCCGGGTTGGGTGTTTGGTCGACGGGGACCCGGGTAGTCCTTTGCCCGAGACGTCCTGGTCGGTAACAGACACGAAGCGCGATCGACGCGGATCTAAGGTCGCGGCGGCACGCTTCAGGCGAGGAGGAAAGCGTGGCGCAGTTCGACAGGGTGGGGGCGGAGCTGGACTCGATCATCGAGACGGCTGATCTGATCGCCCATGATGGTCTACAGCCAGGTTCTGACGGCTTCAGGGTGTTGGCTGGCCTTGTGTCTCAATTGGCGAGGCAGACGGCCAGGATGCTGGACGCGGGGCTCGGGACCGAAGGCCAGAGCAGTGGCGGGGCCCAAACGCCCAATCAGCGAGAGGCTCCGACGGAAGAAGACATCTCGCCCGAGGACGCGCCCGCAGAACCATCGAGGGACATCTGAGACGTGGCCTGACCGGATCCACCGCGCGTCGCTGATCGAAGGAGGAGCAATGGTAGCCATCGACATCACGGTCGTGGACGTCATCGTGTACGTCATCGCGGGAGCCATCATCGGCGCTCTGGCGCGTCTGCTCGTTCCAGGTCGACAGGAGATGAGCATCGTGGTCACCATCCTCCTGGGGATCGTCGCGGCGGTCGTTGGGGGTTTGCTCTGGGAGGCGGTGTTCCCGGATAACGACGGCATCGCCTGGATCGGCTCCATCATCGTCGCTGTGGTGCTGGTGGTGCTGTACGTGAAGTTCGCGGGGTCAAGACGCGTCACCTAACCTCCGGAGAAAACCACGGGTGGGTCGCATCCATGACCCTGCCTGTATCCGGAGCGGGTGGGCCTAGTCGGCTGAGCCCGCGACCTGGTGCCATCAACCGACAGCCGCCGCGCTGGTTCGGATGACCTAGTGTGAGCCCATGCAGGCCGACCAACTGCACCGTGAGCGCGTCCGTCTCGCCGAACGAGCGGGATCAGCGCTCGCCGAGGCGCTCGACGTCACGTCGGCGCTTCAACGACTCGGTGAAGTGCTCGTTCCGGCACTGGCCGACTGGTTCGCGGTCGACCTGCTGGAGGGGGATGAGATCCGGAACGCGATCGTGATGCATCCGGATCCTCGGAAGGTCGAGCTGGCACGCGAGTTGCAGCGTCGTTTCCCTTCGGATCTGGACGCGCCATCCGGAGCGCCCAACGTGATCAGGTCGGGCGTGGCGGAACTGACGGAGACGATCACCGACGACATGCTCGAAGCGTTGATCGACGATCCCGATCTGCTCGAGACGATGCGGAACCTTGCCCTGCGATGCGCGATGGTCGTTCCGCTGCAGGCTCGAGGGAGAACGATCGGCGCGATCACGATGATCGGCTCCGAGAGCCACGAACGATACGGCCGCGAAGACTTGGAGCTCGCTGAACAGATCGCTGCTCGTGCGGCGTTGGCGATCGATACCGCCCAGCTGTTCGCTCAAGAGCAGCAAGCGCGCGCGGATGCGGTGGAGGAAGCGCGGCGAACCGAGATCCTGAAGGAGGCGACGGCCGCGTTCGGTCGTTCCTCGTCCGTGGACGACGTGGTGCAAGCGATGCTCCTCGACGGCATCCGTGCCGCCGGCGCTCGCGCGGGGACCGTGGGGATCACTGAGGGCGACGACGTTGCATTGGTGGGCGTGGACGGGTACCAGCAGGACGATGACCAATACTGGCAGCGGTTCGGCCTTCAGGAACCGCTGCCGATGGCGGATGCGATCCGCCAGGGCACACCGATCGTGATGTCGACGACGGCAGAGCGGAACGCTCGTTACCCGGCGCTCGCCGGCCGCGGCGAACAGGCTGATCACACGCTCGCGTGTGTGCCCATGCTCTTGGGCTCACGCGTGGTCGGAGCATTTTCGGCCTCGTATCCGCCAGGGGCCACGTTCAGTGAGAAGGACCTGTCATTGCTCAGCTCGATCGGCGAGCAATGTGCCCAAGCTCTCGAGCGTGCTCGTGCGGGGGCACGCGCCGAACGAGCGATCAGCAGACTCGACGCCGTCTCCGCAGCCTCACAAGCCCTTGCTCAGAGCCTCGAGTTGGAGCCCACGGTTGACACGGCCCTGCGTCTGGGCACCGAGTACCTCGCTTCCTCCGTCGGCTTAGTGCTACGGGGTCATCCAAGGGTGTTCGTCCATCCGCCTGTTGATGACGATGAACCACGATGGGTCCGGGAAGCCGTTCGCGCGGCCGCCGATACGCCTGCGGACAACCACCCGTTCACGGTGGACACGGTAGAAGGGACAGTCCTGGTCCTTCGCTTGACGATCGCGGGCGCTGAGTCAGGGATCCTTGTTGGATGGGGGCCGCTCGTCGACGTGGAAGACCCGGACGACCTGCGCTTCATCGAGGAAGTGGCTCGCCGGATCGCACGCGCGCTGGAGAATGCACGGCTGTACACGGATCGAGACTTCGTGGCCAAGACCCTCCAACGAAGTCTGCATCCCCCCGTCCTCCCGGAGATGGACAGCCTCGAGGTAGCTGCACTGTTCTTGCCCGCTGAGGCCGAGCATGGCATCGGCGGAGATTTCTATGATGTATTCGAGATGGCGGACGGGCGCACCGCTGTCCTTGTCGGTGACGTCTGTGGCAAGGGTGTTGAGGCGGCGACGGTAACCGGAATCGCACGCCGAACGCTCAGGGCCCTCACGCATCTGCGCCATCCGAGCGAGCTACTGCAGCATCTGAACCGAACGTTGCTGCAGGAGGATCTTGAGGACAGGTTCTGCACTGCAGCCTTGGCGATCGTGGACGCGACCGACCGCCGGGGAGCACGAGCCACGATCGCGTTGGCCGGCCATCCTCCGCCACAGATCGTCACGGCGACCGGCGAGATCTATCGCGTCGGCCAGCCTGGGACCCTGCTCGGCATCTTGGAAGACCTCATCGTGCACGATGTATCGATCGAGCTAGAAGAGGGGGACTCGCTGCTCCTCTACACGGACGGCATCATGGAGAAGCACGAGGCTGCAGCCGATGAACCGGTCGCCCTGATCACCTCGCTGCGCGGAACGCCGTGGTCGTCTGCTCTCGAGCTCCGCGGTCGGATCGAAGAGTTCGTGAGATCGGATGCCGGCGAGCGGCACGATGACATCGCCGTGTTGATCCTCCGCGTGCAGTGACCTCCTACAGGTGTTCCACCCGGATACCCAGGTCAGACAGACCTGTCAGTGCGAAAACACGCTCGACGTTCGGCGCTGGGTTCCGCATGACCACAGCTGACCCAACGTCTCGGGACCGCTGCATCTGGACGAATAGCCGTATCCCGCTGCTGTCCATGAACGTGACGTTCGTGAGGTCGCAGACGATGTCCCCGGTCGACCCAGTGAGAAGTGCCATCGCCGCGGTGAGCCTGTCGTAGGCCGCTAGGTCGATCTCTCCCGAAAAACGGGCAGATCGGCTCTGCTCGTCCACGACGACGTCTGCTTGAACGTCCACGGCGTGACTCTACGGTCCAGATGTGGTCCTGGGCAACGGCGGCGGCATCGGGAATCACGCCCAATCTAGGATTGATGCCATGCAGGTTCGCCGATTGCGAGCGACGGAATGGTCTGCCCTCCGCGAACTCCGATTGAAGGCGTTGGAGGATGCGCCAGACGCGTTCAGTATTCAACTTGCGGAGGCTGCGGCAGAGCTGGACGACTCTTGGCGAGAGCGAGCTCGTCGGGGGGCCGAGGGCATGGACGAGGTTGTGATCGTCGCGCAGGATGATTCGACCTTGATCGGCATGGCGGCGGGGCGGCTCGCCGAAGACGAGGCAGCCGAGGCTTGGCTCTTCGCCATGTGGGTGGAACCCACCCAACGCGGCGATGGAATCGGGGAAGGGCTCTTGCGCGGGGTCGTCGATCGGGCGAGAGAGCGAGGCGCTCATCGATTGCACCTCACGGTCACCGAGAACAACGATGCGGCTTTGAGTTTCTATCTTCGCTTCGGCTTCAAACCGACAGGCGATCGCATGCCTCTCCGTGAAGGTTCTCACGTGCAATGCCTGTCCTTGAGGCTGGATATCTGAACTGAGGATCGAAAAAGGCGAGCGAACGCGGCCGGCTTGCGCGAATCCTAGCAACCCTCGACGGCATCGCCCGGGTCGCTCAAACAGAGGTCGACGCCACCGCCCCCATGGACCGTGTCGTTTCCGGACTCACCGTCGCGGGAGGAAAGATGGTCACGGCCGTGGCCTCCCCAGAGCGCGTCGCTGCCAGGTCCGCCGGAGACTATGTCTCGACCCGGGCCTCCGACCGCCACGTCGTCCCCTTCACCACCGATGATCGTGTCGTTGCCCCCGCCGCCTCTGACGACGTCGTGGCCCCGCCTGCCGCACATCACATCGTCCCCCGGAGTTCCCACCAGGACGTCATCGCCGGCCGTACCGGTGATCGTGCACACGGGGAAGGGCTGGCCAGCGGCTGCCAGTCGGGGTGGGTCCCTGCGGCGTTCAAGGACGTCATGTCGGTGCCGTCAGCATCCATGCGCTGGAGCTGGCCGTTCAAGTCCAGCACGAACGCGCTGCCGTCGGGAGACCATCGAGGGTCGTCGACGAAATCCCCGTCCATCAATCCACTGATGTGATGCAGGCCGCTGCCGTCGGCGTTGACCGCCGCCACATCGTCGTGCCTGCCGATCTCATCCCTCGTGAACGCGATCATCGAGCCGTCCGGAGACCAGGTGGGTAGCTGGTTGGTCGCGTCGTCCACGACGAGACCCGTTGGGTTGGTACCGTCGGCGTTCATCACATAGATCCAGCCCTGGGTATCGAAAGCGATCTTCGTGCCGTCCGGAGACCAGGCGGCGTCGTTGCCCACGCCCAGCGGTTCGGTGAGATTGCGCTGATCGGTCCCGTCTGCGTCCATGACCCAGACGTCGGAACGCCGGGTGAAGGCGATCTTCGTGCCGTCCGGAGACCAGGCCGGGTCGGTATCGTTCGTACCGTTGCTCGTGGTCTTCCTCTGATCGGTTCCGTCGGCATCCATGACCCAGATCTCGAAGTCCCCGTCACTCCTGGAGAACACGATCTTGGTGCCATCCGCTGACCACGCTGGGTCCTGGTCCGCTGCCGGCCCTGCGGTGAGGGGAACCTGGTTCGAACCATCTGGATTCATGACCCAGATCCGGGAAGCCCGTTCGAAGACGATCTTTCCATTCAGTCCGGGGAAGGCCGCTTGCGCGACTGGGGCAACTCCGAAGATCGTAAGCGCCGCGCAGACGTAGAGCAGCGCGGGGCGGCCGAGTATGCGTTTCGTCTTGAGCCCTCCGTGACCGTTCACGCAGCCATGCTTGCGCGTCCTCGCGCGCCCTGTCTAGTGGATCTTCGGGGCAGGTGAACCTCGGACAAGCCTGAGTAAGAATCTCGTATCCGCGATGCGGTCAACAGGGGATATAGAGCCCTTTGCCTTGACGGCGAAGCTGATCGCGATCGGCATTTCCGACGGGCCGGCCGCCTCGAGCCGCGATCGCGTACCGTCTCGTGACCTTCTACCTGCCTCCGCCCTGGGGAGACGTTTGCCATGCGATGGATGAAGCGTCTTGTCCATCTCAACGAACCTCCCAAAGGACCCAGCGCGAGCCGACGCGCTCAGCGACACCTTCACGCGCTCGCGTTGACGAGCTCAGCACCGCCAACTACCTTCGAATCGACCAACGGCCAAGATTGACCGACGCCCGCGATCCGATGCCCAGAAGCGACGATATGCAAGGGATACAGCTACTCGACGTCGAACGGAGGCTCGAGCGGATTGAGCGACTTCTTCGCGCTGCGGCCGACGAGGCTAGAAGTGCGCGCACCGATTCGGGCATCCGCATGCGCCGGGTGAACGCTGGGCGAGGATGATGTTTGCCGTGCTGGACGAGGTCGATGGCCTCGGCGGTGAAGTATCGCGACGACGGTTCCTGGAGATCGGCGAGAGGCACGGATACAGCCACCGGGGTATGGCCGGGTACTACCAGCAGCTTGTGGAAGCGACACCCGGCTATAAGACGCGACTCACTGCGATCGGTCGTGAGCGGCTGCTGTTCCTCCGCGAGCGTTACGGGGAGGGCGAGGGCCACCCTCAACGTTAGCGCCGTCTACCTGTAGGAACTCTGACTGGTCCTCGCCCTTACAAGGCAAAGGCCGAGGTTCGAGACCTCAGCGGCCACCCGCTCCGTTCTCAACTCACGGATCGCTCGGTGAATCACGCCGCCCTCGGGAAACCGTCCCCTCTTGACGCCGGCCTCTCTCTCGGGATATGAACTGGATTCTAGAATCGAGTTCTAGACCAGTATCTATCGCGAGGAGGTGGGCCGTTCACCGAGAGCGTCCGAGTCACAGCAGCCTTGTTGACGGATGACTGAGGAGGGCTCCATGTCACGAGATCGGCACCCCCTGGTGCGACGGGGAAGGGCCGCGATCGCATTGGCGATCGTGGCGACCGTCGCACTCGGGATGTTCTTCACGCCCGCGGAGGGGCGGACCACTCGCCGCGGCGTCGACACCGTGTTGCGCAATGGATTCATCTACACCGTCGACGCGTACAACAGCGTCGCTCAAGCGATCGCGATCGACAACGGCGTGATCAAGTTCGTCGGCAGCAATCAGGGAGTGCAGCGGTTCATCGGCTACGACACCGAGGTCATCGACCTGGACGGCCGCATGGTCATGCCGGGCCTCCACGAGGGACACATCCACGGCGTCACGAAGAGCGACCGACCCGACTGCAACATGGGCGCCGGCCCCCTGACCGTGCCGGAATTCCAGGCCAAGGTTCAAGCGTGCCTCGACGATCCTCAGTTCGACACGTCCACGCCCGGAGCGCCGGACAACTTCCTGTTGGTCTCAGACCTGTACTTCCAGTTCCTGCGGCCGGCGGGCACGACGCCTCACAAGAGCATGCTGGACGCATTGGACAACCCTGACGGCCGGCCGATCATCGTGACTGCCGCCGTCACTGGTCACAACATCCTCGTGAACCAAGCGGCGCTTGATCTGGCGGGGATCACGGCCGACACGCCGGACCCGATCGGTGGACGGATCGACCACGACCCGGATGGCGAGCCCAACGGCATCCTTCAGGACAACGCTGGCGACCTCGTGTACGCGCATGTCCCTGAGCCCCCACCCGTCTCGTTCGAGCGAGAAGTGGAGCTTGCCGGTGAACGGATGCAGGAATTCAGCCACGAAGGCATCACGAGCTTCTTCGTGCCCGGATTCCCGGGTGACCCCGGAACACTGAACGTGTTCAATGCGCTCCAGGACGAGGGTGGGCTTACCGCCCGAGCCAACTTCACGCTCTTCGTCGACCCGCTCACCGAGACGCCGAAGGAGATCTTCGCAAGGGCCAAGGCCTTCCGTCAGGAGTTCGAGCACACGGAGGAGCTGTCTCGGTCGGTCGTGGCATGGCGGCCGGGGACACCCTCAGGGCCGAAGTACGCGCCAGAACCGGCGGTGGCGATCCCAGGCGTCAAGATCCTCAATGACGGCATCGTGCAGTTCCCGGCGCAGACGGCGTACATGTCATCGCCGTATCTGGACGAGAACGGCGATCCGCGCACCGATCCGAACGCCTACGGCGAACTCTACGTTGACCCCGGTGTCCTGAACCGCTCCGTCGCCGGTTTGGAGCGCCGTGGATTCCAATCGCACATCCACGCGATCGGCGATGCCGCGGTCACGGTCGCCCTCGATGCCTTCCAGTACGCCCATGCGAGGAATCCCGGGATCCATTCGCATCCGACGATCGCGCACGCCGAGGTCGTCAATCCCACGGACTACCGGCGTTTCGGTCGGCTCGATGTGACCGCATCGATGGGACTCCAGTGGGCGAAGCCGGCGCCGGACTCCACTGAGGCCGTCAAGCCCTACCTGGGCGACCGGTGGGACTGGTACGAACCCACGGTCCCGATCACCCGTGGCGGCGGCCGAGTCTCGTTGGGCTCGGACTGCTGCCTCGATCCGTTCGACGAGTGGTTCGACCTCGAGGTGGCGATCCTCCGCGAGGCAGACTGGGGACCGGATTTCCCGCAGTTCGACGGGAAGCTGAACGCGCTCCCAGGCTTGTCGCTGAGGCAAGGCATCCGAGCGGTCACCATCAACGGCGCATACCAGATGCACCAGGAAAAGGTGACCGGTTCGCTCGAGGTCGGGAAGCTCGCGGACCTCGTGGTGCTCAACCAGAACATCACGAAGATCCCGCTTGACGACATCTCCAACACCGACGTGCTCCTGACGTTGGTGGGCGGAGAGACCGTCTGGAAGGATCCCTCCTTCTAGGGGATCTCTTCCACCTCCTGCATCGAGACCGGCCCTCCGGATCGGGGGGTCCGGTCCGGTGTCAGGTCCACTCACGACAGGGTGATGTGCAGTTCCCTGCCGATGATCTCCAGCGCGGTGGCGGTTGCTTCCTCCAACGTCTGGATGCGGATCAAGACCCCGATCGACAAGCCAACCAAGAGCGCGTGCGCCCATGTCCAGAAGTGGTCGAAGTCGTCGTCCAGCCGAAACACCTGGCGATCGAGTCCGTCCTCAAGGATCTCGCGCACGTCGGCAACCCATGACTCGGCAACGGCCTTTGGCGCCGTGGCAGCTCCTCGCTCCCTGAGCGCAGCCAAAGCTCCAGCCAGAGCTTCCACGTCGGGTCGTCAGCGCTCCTTGGGAGGAAGAGAACGATCCACCGGGCAAGGCGTGCAGCCGGCTCGTGCAGGTCGGCGAGTTCGCGGGCTCGGTCCTCGGCGATCATCGACTCGCTCCACGCCAGGGTCTCGATCAGGATCCCGTCCTTCGAGCCGAAGTGGTAGAGGACGTGCCCAGAGCTGAGACCAGCCCGGTCGGCGATGTGCTGCAGCTGCACATCAGCGAGGGGCCGTTCGCTCACGACTTCGAAGGCGGCCTCGAGCACCCGTTGACGAGTCTGTGCCCCCCGTGTGTTCGGGGAGGTCTCGCGTTCGATCACGTGCGTAGCGTACTCCCCGGGTCGCGTCGAAACAGAGACCTATCGAGGCGTCTATTCTCCCGGCTTTCGGTAGCCGATGCCCTTCCCTTTGGCGAGCCCCTCAAGGGTCTCTTCCACACTGAGCAGCACCGTGGTCTCAACCGCGGCGAGAGCGCCGCCCGCCGCGATGGCAACCGCGAGTCCTGCCATGGACGCGTTGTCGGGCACCTCGAAGATCGCGTACCCGTCGTACTTCCCGAAGCCATACCAAAACCCGACAAGGGAGCCGCCCACCTGTTCGGCGTACGCGCGCGCTGCATCTCTGCGATCCTCAGGGTTCTGGACCAACTTCGTCCACGTTTCGGGCGTGTAGGTGAACCGCATCAGGTACGTGGTCATCGGCACCTCCTGATCGACTCATGGAAGCCTAGTCAATTTCCCTCGGCGAGTTCGAACGAAGCTCTCAGATGGCGCTCACCAAAGCGTCCACGGCGGCGGGGGCGAGGATCGTCTCGATCACCATGACCGCCGCCCCGGTGATCCCCGCTTCGTCGCCGAGTTCGCTCGGCACGATGCGAAGGCTGCCGGTCGCCAGCGGCAACGAACGTCGGTAGACGGCCTCCCGGATCCCGGCTAGCAGGGGCTCGCCTGCTGCGGCCATGTCGCCACCGATGACGACGACGGCGGGGTTGAGCATGTTGACACAGGTCGCCAGCACTCCACCGATGGCGTGCCCCGCCTGTCGGATCAGTCGAACGGCATCGTGTTGGCCATGCAACACCTGCGCGACGACGTCTCGTCCGGTCGGGGTATCCAGCCCTAGTTCGCGGAGGCCGGTGGCCAGTGCGGCACCACCGGCGATCGCTTCGAGGCACCCGAGGTTCCCGCAACGACAGACGACGTCGTCGTGGTCGGGCACGTGGATGTGGCCGATGTCGCCTGCCGCGCCGTCCGCCCCCCGGTGCACGTGCCCGTGGGTGACGATGCCTGAGCCGATCCCGGTCCCGACCTTCACGAACAGCAGGAATTCCTCCGCCCGCCAGTTCGACCAGTACTCGCCGAGGCTCATGATGTTCACGTCGTTGTCGACCAGAGCCGGCGCGGAGAATCGTTCACCGAGCCGTTGCCCGACCGGATAGAGGTTCCAGCCCGGCATGATCGGAGGGCTCACAGGTCTGCCGGTGGCGAATTCGACAGGGCCGGGCAGACCGACCCCGATGCCACGTACGTCATCACCCGTGCTTCCGATCTCGAGGAGGAGGCGTTCGAACGTCTCCTCGAGCCAAGACAGGACGCGTTCGGGTCCTTCCGCCACGGCGATGTCATGGACGTCCTGGACCAGCACTTGGCCGGCGAGATCAGCGACCGCGACCCGAGAATGTGTCGCTCCGAGATCGCCAGCGAGCACGACACCCGCATCGCCGTTGAACGCGAGCCTTGTCGGGCGCCGTCCACCGGTTGAGGCGCTGTCGCCACCGGGAACCAGGAGGCGGTGCGAGATCAGGGCATCCACTCGCTGCGCGATGGTGGAGCGGGCCAGCCCGGTCATCGCTGCGAGCTCACCCCGCGTGCTGGCCCGACCCGTCCGGACCAGATCCAGGATGGCGCCCGCCGAACCGCTCGAGGCCGGACGCGTCAGGGGCCGCCCTGGGCGACACGGACTCGGGCGCGGATCTCATCGTCACTTCGACATGAAACCGCGGCAACTTTCGTCTGTCAAAGGTGTCGAAGCGGATGAGTTGCGCATGACACCCACGCAAGTTCTGCTTGACAGCCGACATAAGTCGGGGTGAGTATCGGCTCGTGGGAGGATGGCTTCCCGGCCTGAACGGCCGGTCGCCGCTCAGGATCGGCGTTGTTGGCGCCGGCTTCATCGGTGCCGTCCACGCGCAGGCGGCCAGGCGAGCGGGTGCGAGCATCGTCGGCGTCGCCGCCTCGACGCCGAGCAGCACGAAGGAAGCGGTCGCGGTTCTCGGTGCCGAACGAGCCTTCGCCGACGGGGAGTCGTTGGTGACCTCGTCCGACATCGACGTGGTGCACATCTGCACGCCGAACCAACTCCATGCCCCACTGGCCGAGCTAGCCCTGGGTGCGGGCAAGCATGTGATCTGCGAAAAGCCGCTCGCCCTCGACCTTGCTTCAGCAACACACCTGCAGTCCGCGGCCGAACGCGCGGGCATCGTCGCCACGGTGCCCTTCGTGTACCGCTTCTACCCGCTGGTTCGCGAGATCCGCGCGCGGCTCGCAGCAGGGTTCGGCCCGCTCCGGCTCATCCACGGCACCTATCTGCAGGACTGGTTGTCGACGGAGGAGGACGACAATTGGCGTGTCGACCCGGCCTTCGCTGGACCCTCTCGCGCCTTCGCCGACATCGGCTCGCATTGGTGCGACCTGGTCGAGTTCGTGACCGGCGACCGGCTCGCCGCCGTGTGCGCGGAGCTCGTGACGGCTCTCCCGGAACGCCGCGCCGGCGGTGGCCACGTCCACGCCTTCAGCTCCGGCGTCGGGAGCAGCGGAACGCTCCGCTCGGTCACGACGGAGGACGTCGCCATCGTCATGTTCCGAACGGTCGCCGGAGTGACGGGATCCGTCGTCATCAGCCAGATCTCCTCTGGGCGCAAGAACCGGCTGTTCCTCGAGGTCACCGGCGCCGAGGCGACCATGGCCTTCGACCAAGAGCAGCCAGAGACCCTCTGGGTGGGGCGACGACGGGCCTCGGAGCTCGTGCCACGGGATCCGGCCTATCTGGATCCGGCGGCCGCTCCCTATGCGAAGGTTCCACCCGGTCACCCGCAGGGCTACCAGGACTGCTTCGACGCATTCGTGGCCGACAGCTATCGCGCCATCGAAGCCGGCTCCGTCGACAAGATCGACGGACTCCCGACCTTCGCAGACGGCGTGAGGGCGGCGCTCATCACCGAGGCCGTACTGCGCTCGGCCTCCTCCCACCATTGGGAGGACGTCGAGCCGCCGTCAGCACCGGAATCGAAGGAGGTCAGACCGTGAACCTCGGGTTCCTCACCGCATGCCTACCGGACCGCAGCCTCGCCGACATCTGCCGATGGGCAGCCAGCGAAGGGTTCGAGGCGCTCGAAGTGGCGGCGTGGCCGGACCTGGGCGATCGGCCCTTCACCGCCACCCATCTGAACGTCGTCGACTTCGGCGACCGGGAGGCAGCCGAGGCGCGCCAACTCTTCGACGATCATGGCCTGCTCCTGTCCTCGCTGGCGTACTACGACAACAACCTGCATCCCGATCCGACCGAGCGGCGTGCGGTCAACGAACACGTGCACCGGTGCATCGACGCGGCCGCTGCGGTCGGTTGTCCGTCGGTTGGGACGTTCGTCGGGCGTGACCCGGGCCGTTCGGTGGCCGAGAACCTGCGCGAAGCCGAGAAGGTCTTCGCGCCGCTGGTCGACCACGCGGGCGACGTGGGTGTGAAGATCATCATCGAGAATTGCGTGATGGAGGGCTGGCATCCCGACGGGTATCCGGGGAACCTCGCCTATTCGCCTGAACTCTGGGAATGGATGTTCTCCATCGGTCTGTATCTCAACTACGACCCGTCACACCTGATGTGGATGGGGATCGATCCCGTGGAAGCCGTGAAGCCCTACATCGATCGGATCCCGCACGCGCAGGCGAAGGACATCGAGCTCGATCTGCGGGCCCGCGATCGCTTCGGCTGGCCGGGCAAGGCGGTCGACCGAGACAACCCTTGGGACGTGGGTTGGTGGCGCTACCGGGTGCCCGGACGCGGCCAGGTTGACTGGCCCCGGCTGATCGACGCCTTGTACGAGGGTGGCTTCGAAGGCGTCCTGTCGGTGGAGCACGAGGATCCCGTCTGGGGCGGCTCGGAAGAGAAGGTCGAGCTCGGGTTGAAGATCGCTCATCAAACGTTGCGTCCACTGATCGTGGCCTGATGGACGACACCCCGATCCTCCAGGTCAGCGGGTTGGTGAAGGACTATCCCGGCGTCCGCGCGCTGGGTGGGGTCGACTTCGACGTGCTGCCCGGCGAGGTGCACTGCATCGTCGGGCCGAACGGTGCCGGCAAGTCGACCTTGATCAAATGCATCGCCGGTGTCATCCAGCCCACCTCGGGGGAGATCCGCATCGATGGCGAGTTGGCGTCGGGTGATCCGTCGGCTGCTCTGGCGCAGGGTGTCGCGACGATCTACCAGGAGCGAGATCTCGTCGAGGATCTCTCCGTCTCCCAGAACATCTTCCTCGGCCACGAGCTTCGCCGGTGGGGCCTGCTCGACCGAGCCCGGATGCGCCGGGCTACCACGGAGCTACTCCGCCGGGTGAACCACGAGGGCATCTCGCCGGACATCCTGGTCCGGGACCTGCGACCTGCCGGCCAGCAGATCGTGTCGATCGCACGAGCGCTGTCACAACACGTTCGTCTCCTGATCATGGACGAGCCGTCGGCGATCCTCGACGACACCGAGATCGAGACGATGTTCGACGTCATGCGTCGGCTCGCCGCCGATGGCGTCGGTGTCGTGTACATCTCGCATCGCCTCGATGAGATCCGCCGCATCGGCGACCGGGTAACCGTGCTGACCGAAGGAGCGACCGTCGCGTCCGGGCTCCCGGCCAGCACGCCTGCCGATGAACTGGTGCGGCTCATGGTGGGCCAGGAGCTCTCGGATCTCGTTCCCGACCGAGCTGTAGGCGGCGGCGAGCTGTTGCTGGAAGTGAAAGGGATCGACCCGCCTCCCTGATGTGAAGAACGTGTCGTTCGAGCTCCGCGCCGGTGAGGTGCTCGGCATCGCAGGGCTGGTCGGCGCGGGGCGGAGTGAGCTGCTGCGCGCCGTCTACGGGGTGGACGACCGCGACGCCGGCGAAGTACTCGTCGACGGCAACCGTCTCCCACCGAACCGACCGGACCGCGCCATCGCCGCCGGGCTTGGACTTGCACCCGAGGACCGGAAGTCCCAGGCGCTCCTGCTCGGGTGGAGCCTGACCAAGAACGTCACGCTGGCTGACATCGGGCGCTTCCAGCGGATCGTATTGCGCGTGCGGGCCGAGCGCGCCGCTGCTGAAGAACAGCTCCGAGCCCTGCAGACGAAACCAGATGACAGCGAGCGACCGGCGCAGGAACTCTCCGGCGGCAACCAGCAGAAGGTGGTGCTCGCCCGATGGCTGCTGCGTCGAAGCCGATCCTCCTGCTGGATGAACCGACGCGTGGCGTCGACGTTTCGGCCAAGGCCGAGCTCTACCGGATCATCACGGAGCTGGCTGCTCAAGGGTTCGGTGTCGTGGTCGTGTCGTCGGAGATCGAGGAGCTGTGCGGGCTGTGCACACGGATCCTCGTGATGCGCGAAGGGGAACTGGTGGCCGACCTCGAGGGCTCCCAGGCCACGGAACTCGACGTCTTGCGTCACGCGATGCCCAGCACGCAGGAGATGGTCGCGACGTCGACACCACCAACCGGTGGTCGCGGACCGACCGATGGAGAGGAGACCTGATGTCGACGTCAGCCCCACCGAGCCATGCCCGGCACCTGGGCCCGTTGGCGATCCCTTCGGGCGTCCAGCTGCAGGAGTACACCCTCGCCGGGGTATCCTCGTGCTCGTCGTCGTCGGCGCCGCGCTCAAGCCCGACACGTTCCCAACGGCCGACAACCTGCGGGCGGTCGTC
>CAWCPZ010000005.1:0-38591 GCA_963797635.1 uncultured Actinomycetes bacterium | reverse complement strand
GGTCGCGTCGCGTCAGCTCCTCATAGCGGAAGCAGTTCGCTACGTGGTCGTTGACCATGCCCGTCGCTTGCATGAACGCGTAGCAGACCGTCGGCCCCACGAACCGGAACCCTCGGCGCTTCAGGTCCTTCGACATCGATCGGGACTCCTCGGTCTCGGCGGGGATGTCGCCGGTCCCACGCCACCGGTTCCGTTTCGGCGTGCCGCCGACGAACGACCAGAGGTAGGCGTCGAGCGAGCCATCGTCGCGCTGCACGTCCAGCACCGCCTTCGCGTTCTGCACCGCGGACGCCACCTTCAAGCGGTTGCGGACGATCGACGGGTCCTGCAGCAGTCGCTCCACCTTCGCGGGTGAGAACCGCGCCACCTTCGCCGGATCGAACCCGGCGAACGCCCGCCGGTAGCCATCGCGCTTGTGCAGGATCGTGGACCAGCTCAGGCCGGCCTGCGCACCTTCCAGCACGAGCATCTCGAACAGGCGCACGTCGTCGTGGACGGGCACGCCCCATTCCTCGTCGTGGTAGCGGAGGTACGCGGGATCGTCCAGCGGAGCCCACGCGCAGCGTGTGGTCACGCGCCGGCGGCCATCTGCGCCAGCGTCTCGTCGACGCGTCCCAGCCCTTTCATCGTGGCGTCGATGTCGAAGCCGAACCCGAACCGGATCCCCTTCTTCAGACCGAACATCTCGCCGGGCACCAGGAGCACGCTCTGCTCCGTGCGGAACCGCTCGACCAGGTCGCGGCTCTTGACCGGCAGGTCGACGTGCGCGTACACGATCGCGCCGGCCTCAGGCCGCGTCCAGGTCATCACGTCGGCATGGCTCGAGAGCCAGGTCTCCATGTACGGGTAGTTCGTGCGGATGATCGTCCGGGTGCGGGCGAAGATCGACTCGCGCACCGCCGGCAACATCGCGAGGGCCGCGAGGCGGTCCGAGACCATCCCGGGTGAGAGCGTCGTGTAGTCGTGATGGGCCTGCACCTGGTCGATCACCTCGGTGGGTCCCACGACCCATCCCACGCGGAGCCCGGGAAGGGCGAACGCCTTCGACAGGCCGCTCGTGATGATCACCTTGTCGTAGCGACCCCAGAACGTCGGCGTGGTGACATCGGTGTCGAGCTCGGCGCCCCGGTAGATCTCGTCGGCCACGATCCAGGCGCCGCGGCGTTCGGCCACGCGCACGATCGCATCCATCTCGTCCTCGGTCAGCACCGAACCGGTCGGGTTGTTCGGGTTGCAGACCATGACCACCTTGGTCTTCTTGCCCACGGCGTCGTCGAGCCCCTCCAGGTCCAGCGCCCACCGGCCGTCTTGGGGCTTGAGCCGGAACGTGTCCGTCGCCTTGCCGAACGCCTTGCCGAGCCCGCGACCCTGGAGATAGTTCGGCAGCATGAAGGCGAGACGGTCGCCGGAGCCGAGCAGCGAGAACAGCGTCAGGAAGTTGGCTTCGGAGCCGCCGTTGGTGATCGACACCTCTTCGGGCGAGGCGCCGGGGTACCAGGCCGCGATGCTGGCGCGCGTCTCGAGCGAGCCTTCCGACAGGGGATATCCGAGCGCGGTGTGCAGGAAGCCCTCGGCGTCGGCCGTCGGTCCGAGGAGCTCGCGGATCGTCATCGGGAGCACGCCCGACTCCGAGAGGTCGTGATCGACCTGGTGCCAGTAGCGGGACTGGTAGCGCTCCATCTCGAACGGCGCGATCTTCACGGGACCTCCTGGGGGACGGGGTCCCGCGAACCTAGCACCGCCCGAGCGGGACTGCTCCGGCCCGTGCCGATAGGCTTCGATCACCATGGGTCGAACCGTCCGGATCCTGCGCGAAGCCGACGTCCGCGAGGCGCTCGACATGGCCTCGTGCATCGACGCGTGCGAGCGCGCGTTCGAGGCCTACTCCGGCGGTGGCGCGGAGCTGCCGTCGGTGATCCACCTCGATGTCCCGGAGTCCAAGGGCGAGATCCACGTGAAGGCCGGACACCTGCACGGCCAGCCGTACTACGCGGTGAAGGTGGCGAGCGGCTTCTACGACGTCGACCCCGCCGCGATCGACGGCCTCGTGATGGTGTTCGACGCCTCGAACGGTGCGCCGGCGGCGTTCCTGTTGGACGGGGGGTTCATCACCGACCTGCGGACCGGCGCGGCGGGCGGGGTCGCGGCCCGCCACCTGGCGCCCGAACGCGTCGAGGTGGTGGCGGTGATCGGGACCGGCGCGCAGGCGAGGCACCAGGTCGAGGCGCTCGGGCACGTTCGCCAAGGGCTCGCACAGGTCCGCGTGTGGGGCCGCGACCCCGATCGCGCCGCCGCCTGTGCGGACGACCTGCGTTCGCACGTCGTCGAATCGTGCGCGGTCAACGCCGCCGCGAGCGTCGAGGAAGCCGTCGAGGGCGCCGACGTCGTCATCACCTGCACCGCCGCACGCGAGCCGTTGGTCCGAGCGGACCTGCTCGCTCCGGGCGCGCACGTCACCGCGCTCGGCTCCGACGGTGCCGGCAAACAGGAACTGGACCCGGAGATCCTTCGACGCGCCGACGTCCTGGTGGTCGACTCCGTCGACCAGTGCCTGGCGCTCGGTGAGCTGCAACACGCCCCCGAGCAAGCCGAACGCGCGGTCGAGCTCGGCAGGATCTGTGCCGGCGAGCACCCGGGCCGCACGGGCGAAGGCCAGCTCACGGTGTGCGACCTCACCGGCCTGGGCGTGCAGGACGTCGCGGCCGCCAACGTCGTGATGGCGCGTGCCGGCGATCGCGGCGACACGCTCGAGCTGTGACGCGAACGCGACAGGACCGCACCACCGACGAGTGGGCCGTGCTGCTCGAGCCGCTCGCCCGTCGTGCGCTGGCGTCCTACGACCTCGACGTGGCGGGCGTCTCGCTCATCACCAACGACTGGAACGGCGTGTTCCGTGTGGACCTGACCGACGGATCATCGCGCGTGCTCCGGGTCAGTCTCCCGGATCGGCGCACGCACGCAGAGATCGAGGGTGAGATGGCCTGGCTCGCAGCCCTCGCCGACGGGCCGGTGCGGGTGCCCGCGCCGGTGCGCACCCGGGATGGCCGTCTCACGGTCGATGCATCCGCCCCGGCGTTCCGGAGGCGAGGACGTGCGCGGTGTTCGGATGGCTCGAGGGCGTTCGCCTCGCGGGAGCGATGACCACGGCGAACCTCGCCGCGCTCGGTGAGGCGACCGCGCGATTGCATCAGCAGGCGGCGGCGTTCCTCGCGCCCACAGGGATGAAGACGTGGGACTCGGCGTATCCGTTCCTCGAGCCCGAAGTGCTCTTCGACGACGAGCACGCGTCCGTCGTGGACGCCGCTGGTCGCGACGCATTCGCACGAGCGCGTTCCGAGGCCGTCGGCGCGATCGCACGCTTGCGGGTCGCCGAAGGCCCTCGCTTGGTCCATGCCGACCTGCACGAGGACAACGCGTTCATCCAGCCGGACGGCAGCATCGCGATCCTCGACTTCGACGACTGCATGCTGGGGTGGCCGGTGCAGGACCTGGGGGTCACGGTGTGGGCCCTCGCGGCCCACGATGCCTTCCTCGAGCTCGAACGCGCGTTGCGCGAGGGGTATGAGCGCGTGGCGCCGTGGCCCGAACGTGTTCCCGGCGAGGTCCGGGTGTTCGCGGCGGCGCGCAGCCTGAACATGGCGAACTACGTGCTGCAGGATCACGATCCCACCTACCGGGCCAAGGCTCCCGCGATGATCCGTGAGGACGCGGAGACGATCGAGCGGCTGTTGCCCGCCTGAATGGAAGCCTCGCGGATGCTACCCGTGCGCGAGGAAGCGGGCAAAGCGCGATGCGGGCTGCCCCGGAGCGGACGTCATCCGTTCGGCGAGGTGCCGGACAGGCGCGTGAGGAGCTCGTCGTGCAGGATGCCGTTGGACGAGACCACGCTGCCGCCGTCGCGGGTGGGCGAACCGTCGAACTGGGTGACCCGGCCGCCCGCTTCCTCCACCACGACCTGGAACGCGGCGTAGTCCCAGATGTTGAGCTCCGGCTCGATCATCGCTTCGCCGGCGCCGCGCGCCACCAGCGTGTGACCCCAGAAGTCGCCCAGGCCGCGGGTGCGCGTCGCTTCGGCCAGCAGACCCAGCGGCGCGGCGCCCTCGCCCTCGGGGTCGCGCAGCCAGGTCTTCATCCCGGCGTAGAAGAGCTGGGAATCCGCGATCGTGTCGATCCCGCTCACGTGGATCGGCCGGTCGTTCATCAAGGCGCCCTCACCGCGAGCAGCCACGTAGCGCTCGTTCAGCGCCGGGGCGTTCACCAGCCCCAGCACCAGCTCGCCCCGCACCTGCAGCGCGATCAGCGTGGCCCAGATCGGGATGCCTCGGGCGTAGTTCGCGGTGGCGTCGATGGGATCGACGATCCAGACACGTTCGGCGGCATCGGCGCTCCCGCCCTCCTCCTCGCCCAGCACGTGGTCGTCGGGGAAGGCGGCCGCCACCTGCTCGCGAACCATCGACTCGATCGAGGTGTCGGCCTGGGTGACCACGCTGGCGTCGGCCTTGCGGCGGATCTCCAACGAATCGCCCAGGAACAGCCCCATGCCGATGTCCGCGGCGCGGTCGGCGAGCCCACCGGCGAACGAACGTTCGTGCTCGTACATGGCCCGCAGCCTACCGGCCGGCCCGGCCCCCGGCCGGTCTCGGCCCTGGCTCGGCCAGAACATCGAGTAGCCTTGACGGACCTATGCAGACCACCATCGAGAACACCGACAAACACACCGTGAAGCTCACCGTCGAGGTCCCCGCCGACGAGTACTCCAAGGACATGGACCAGGCGTATCGCTCGATCGCCAACCAGGTCAAGATCCCCGGGTTCCGCAAGGGCAAAGTGCCCAAGCAGATCATCGACGCCCAGATCGGCCGCGAGGTCGTTCGCGACGAGTTCCTGCAGGCCGCGGTGCCCGACTACTACCGGCAGGCGATCACCGAGCACGACCTGGCGCCCATCACCGACCCCGACATCGACCTGGACGAGTTCGCCGACGATTCGCCGCTGAAGTTCACCGCGGTGGTCGAGGTCCGCCCCCGGCTCGAGCTCACCGAGGCCGACTACTCCGGGCTGAAGATCGAGAAGCCCTCCACCGAGGTCGCCGAGTCCGAGATCGACGACTGGGTGACCCGGCTCCAGGAGCGGTTCGCCGAGCTGGAACCCGCGGAGCGCCCGATCATCGACGGCGACTTCGTCACGATCGACCTGAAGGCCACCGGCCCGCTGGGTCAGGAGATCGAAGGCCTCTCCCGCACCGACTACCTCTACTTCGTGGGCTCCGGAGAGTTCGGACCCCAGCTCGACACCGACCTGCCCGGCGCGAAGGCGGGGGAGATCCTGAAGGTGACCGAGGAGTTGGGCGAGGGCGCCGGCGAGGGCCTCTCCGGGCAGGCCGCCGACATGACCGTCCTGATCAAGGACGTGAAGGCCCGCAAGCTGCCCGAGGCCGACGACGACTTCGCCAAGACCGCCAGCGAGTTCGACACGATGGCGGAGTTGCGCGAAGACCTGCGCGAGCGGCTCGGCGAGCTGAAGGAGCGCGACGTCAAGGGGGAGCTGCGCGACCGGGCGCTGCAGGTCGATGCTCGACAAGGTCGAGGTCGAACTGCCCGACACGCTGGTGGACGACGAGACCGAGCACCGGGTGGAGCACGCGAAGCAGCAGGCCGAGCGTTCGGGCGTCACGATCGAGCAGCTCCTGGAGGCCCAGGGATGGGACGAGGAGCGCCTCCGGCAGGACTCGCGCGACCACGCGGTGCGCGCCATCACGTCCGACCTGATCCTGGAGAGCATCGCCCGCGATGCCGACATCCAGGTCGACGCCGATGAACTGGGCAAGGAGATCGGCGTGCTGGCCCAGGCCTACAACCGCGATCCCAAGGAATTGGCCACCCAACTCGACCGAAGCGGACAGATCGTGACGCTGGCCGGGGATATCATCAGAGGCAAGGCCCTCGACCTGCTGGTCGAACGTGCCGACATCACCGACGAGGCCGCCGATGCTGCGGCCGCCAACGAGGAAGATGAAACAGGAGACGACGATGAGTGACCTGCGAAGCGACCACCCGATCTCCGCCGGCTACGTGCCGTACGTGATCGAGCAGACCAGCCGGGGCGAGCGCGTCTCCGACATCTACTCCCGCTTGCTCAAGGAGCGCATCGTGTTCCTGGGCACGCCGATCGACGACAACGTCGGCAACGTGATCATGGCCCAGCTGCTGCACCTGGAGTCCGAGGACCCCGACAAGGACATCAGCCTGTACATCAACTCGCCCGGTGGCGTGATCACGTCGCTGTTCGCGATCTACGACACGATGCAGTACATCAAGCCGCCGGTCTCCACGATCGTCATGGGCCAGGCCGCCAGCGCCGCCGCCGTGCTCCTGCTGGCCGGTGCCCCCGGCAAGCGGTTCGCGCTGCCGCACTCGCGCGTGCTGCTCCACCAGCCCCACGGTGGCGCCGAGGGACAGGCGGTCGACATCGAGATCCAGGCCAAGGAGATCACCCGGTCGCGCCAGCTCCTGGAGCGCCTGATCTCCCAGCACACCGGTCAGTCCATCGACAAGGTCGCCAAGGACACCGACCGCGACTTCATCCTCACGGCCGAGGAGGCCAAGGAGTACGGCGTGATCGACGAGATCATCACCACCCGGGGGATCCAGGCCGAACTTGCTTCCGCTGGCGTCTCAACCGCGTGATAATGCCCTGAGCAACGACGACCGGGCCTCGTGCCCGGTCGTTCGCACCGGACCAAGCACCCGTCGGCCAAGGAACCGTCAAAGAGAAGAGAGAGGCAGATGGCGAAGTTCGGAGATTCGGACCTGCTGAAGTGCTCCTTCTGCGGGAAGAGCCAGAAGCAGGTCAAGAAGCTCATCGCCGGTCCGGGCGTCTACATCTGCGACGAGTGCATCGACCTGTGCAACGAGATCATCGAAGAAGAGCTCTCCGAGACCACGGAGCTCAAGCTCGACGAGCTGCCGAAGCCGCAGGAGATCTACACCTTCCTCGACGAGTACGTGGTCGATCAGGACCGGGCCAAGAAGGTGCTGTCGGTCGCGGTCTACAACCACTACAAGCGCATCCAGGTCGGCACCAAGGACGACGAGGTCGAGCTCCAGAAGTCCAACATCATGATCCTGGGCCCCACCGGGTGCGGCAAGACCTACCTGGCGCAGACGCTGGCCCGCATGCTCAACGTCCCGTTCGCCATCGCCGACGCCACCGCGCTCACCGAAGCCGGCTACGTCGGTGAGGACGTCGAGAACATCCTGCTGAAGCTGATCCAGAACGCCGACTACGACGTCAAGAAGGCCGAGACCGGCATCATCTACATCGACGAGATCGACAAGATCGCGCGCAAGTCCGAGAACCCCTCGATCACCCGCGATGTCTCCGGCGAGGGCGTGCAGCAGGCGCTGCTGAAGATCCTGGAGGGCACCCAGGCCTCCGTGCCGCCGCAGGGCGGCCGCAAGCACCCGCACCAGGAGTTCATCCAGATCGACACCACGAACATCCTGTTCATCTGCGGTGGAGCGTTCGCGGGCCTGGACAAGATCATCGAGTCGCGGATCGGCAAGAAGGGCGTCGGGTTCGGCGCCGACATCCGCCGCAGCGACGAGAAGGACATCGGCGAGGTGCTCGGCAAGGTGTTGCCGGAGGACCTGCTGAAGTACGGCCTGATCCCCGAGTTCGTCGGCCGACTGCCGGTCATCACCAGCGTCGACAACCTCGACGAGGACGCGCTGGTGGACATCCTCACGAAGCCGAAGAACGCCCTGGTGCGTCAGTACCAGCGGTTCTTCGAGTTCGACGGGGTCGAGCTCGAGTTCAAGGACGACGCCCTCCGCGCGATCAGCGAACAAGCGATCCTGCGCGGCACCGGCGCCCGCGGCCTGCGCGCCATCATGGAAGAGGTGCTGCTCAACGTGATGTACGAGCTGCCCTCCCGCGAGGACGTCACGAAATGCCTGGTGGACAAGGACGTCGTCCTCACCGGCGTGAATCCCACCCTCGTGCCCCACGAGAAGCCCTCGAAGAAGCGGAACGACCGCCAGGAACGCACGGCCTAGCCCGCTCCCCGCGCCTCGCAGGAGTCTTCCGCGGTAGTGGAAACCGGCGCCGCGGCGACGGAAGATTCCCCCGGCAGACTTCTAGGGAGGGGTACGGATGGATACGGAGATCCGGAGGGAGGCCACCGGGTTCGCGAAGAACTGGTGGCTGTTCCTGATCACCGGCATCGCATGGCTGTTGATCGGCGTGCTGGTGCTGCGCTTCAACATCACCTCGGTCAAGACGGTGGGCATCCTCTTGGGCTTCATGTTCCTGGGGGCGGCCATCAACGAGTTCCTGGCCTCGACCACGGTCTCGGGCGGGTGGAAGTTCGTGCACATCGCCCTGGGGGCACTGTTCATCCTGGGATCGCTGTGGGGATTCTTCGAGCCGGTCGACACGTTCTTCGCGTTGGCGTCGGTGCTGGGCTTCCTGCTGGTGCTGGTGGGTTCGATGCACGTGATCGGGGCGGTCCTGTCACGAGAGGCCAACCCGCTGTGGTGGCTGGGCCTGTCCGTGGGCATCCTGGAGATCCTGCTGGCGATGTGGGTCTCCCAGCAGTTCTATGACGTGCGCGGCGCGCTGATCCTGCTGTGGGTCGGCTTCATGGCGATCTTCCGCGGCATCAGCGAGGTCGTGATGGCGTTCGAACTCCATCACGCCAAGAAGCAGCTCGACACCGCTCCAGCGGCCTGATCGACCCGCGAACGACGGTGGCACGGACCGGCCCATCGGGCCGGTCCGTTCCGTTCCCCGTCTAGGCCGGGATCACCGCTCGCGCCCGGCGGAGCTCGGCGACCGACCCCAGGCGCTCGAACAGGTCCACGGCGTTCGCCAGCCGGTCCCGCTGCCCGTCGTCGAGCCCCGTGTCGCTGAGCGCCTCGGCGATGGCGACGTCGGTTCGCGCCGCCTCCCACGTCGCGCCGTGTTCGAGGAACCCGTCGCGAGCGCGCGCCAGGATCTCGACCCCTGCGTCGATGTCGCCGGCGTGGCAGCGCGCGAGCCCCGCGAGCCGGTCGGCGAACAGACGAACCCCCACGAGGTCACCGTCGTCGGCCGCGCTCACGACCTCGGCGACGATGTCGTCCGCTCGATCCCATCGGTCGGCGATCGGCACCCATTCGCACATCGCCTCGAAGTGACTCGCTCCCGCGAGCCTCCAGCCGGTGGGCGGGCTGCTGGAAGCGCTCCCACGCCTCGTCGACGGCCCCTCGGGCCACCAGGAGCCGGTTCACGTACGGCCAGATGCGGCGAGAGGTGTCGCCGGCGGCATCCTCGGCGCGCACGGAGGAGGTCCATCAGCCGGTCGGCTTCGGCCCGTTCACCGCGGAACGTGTGGATCAGGGCCGTCGATCCGAAGGCGCTGAAGACGAAGTACGGCGGATCGTCGCGCCGTTCTCCCAGCTGTCCGAGTGACCGTGGCGAACGTGTCGACCGCCGCGTCCCACTCGCCGGTGCGATACCGCCCTTCGGTGAGCCATGCCAGGATGTGCAACGCGGGAGTTGATGGCGACCTCGACGGTCCGCTCGCCTTCGGATGCGTAGCGGACCACGTCGGACCAGCGTCCCGCCTCGCCCGAGCACCACGCCATCATCGCGAACACGTCCCCGATCTCGACCTGGTCGCGGAGCCGGGGAACCAGCTCGAGCCGGCGACCCTCGATCTCGAGCGCACGGCCGTAGCGGCCCCGGCGCAGGGACGGGTGACGTCGCCTGATCCAGCGCGGCCGAGGCGAGGTCGGCATCGCCCAGTCGGATCGCCATGTCCGCCGCCTCCAAGCCGTCGAGTTCGATGCGGTCCAGTTCCTCATCGGAGAAGTCCAACGTCGGGAACGCGAACGGCCACGACGCCTTGGTCCCCAGGAGCTGCACGCGTTCGCGGGAGTCGCCCGGCGGGAGGTGGTCGATCCCGAGCTCGAGGAACCGCCGCACCTCCGGTTCCGGCGGCGCGATCGCGCATCGATCCGGGCCATCGGGTCGCGATCTCCACGGCGCGGGCCGACAGCCGGGACACGCGGACGGCATCGCGCGGCTCGGCCTCGAGTTCCGCCTCGGCCGCAGCGGTGAATCCGCGCCACGCCTCGTCGCCGTCGTAGTCGTTGAAGAACGCTTCGGCGCTGGCTTCGTACGCGAGCGATCGTTCCTGTCGGCGTCGCCGCGAGGTCGATCGCCTGGCCCGCGAGGCGTTCGGACTTCTTCAAGGCATAGCGTCGTCCGGTCTCCTGCGCCGCCCGCAGCGTGCGGTCGAACGCGCTGCAGCCGGAGGGCCTCGATCTCCTGGGGATCGGTCGAGCTGCATGCGCGGTAGGCCTCGAACCAGTGATAGGAGAGCAGCTCGAGGAACTCGCGGGCGCGCTCACCCAGGGTGTCCTCGAGCCACCGGGCGATCGAGGCGTGCGCCGCCGACCGATCCCGCCGGGGAAGGGTGTCGTACGCGACGTCACGCGTGAGCACGTGTTTGAAGATGTACTCGGGCTCATCACCCAGGGCCGAGGAGAGCCGGGACCGGACGAGGTCGCGCTCCTCGAGGGTGATGAGCGCCTCGGGCATGCGATCGCCTCCGCCGTTCAGCAGCTGCCGGACCGCGCCCGGCCAGAAGATGCGTCCGACGACGGCCGCGGCCTGCAGCACCCGACGGTCCGGCGGGTCGAGCAGGTCGATGCGAGCGGCCAGGACCCCCTGCACCGTGTCGGGGATCTCCACCTGCGTGATGTCTCCGGCGGCGCGCCATCGCCCGCCCTCGAGCCAGACCGAACGGTTGTCCACCAGTTGCCGCACGATCTCTTCCAGGAAGAACGGGTTGCCCTCCGCACGGTCGAGGATCTGGCGGAACATCGAGTCGGGGAGCCCGTCGACGTCGAGCAACGAGCGGACCAACGTGTCGGCATCTCGCGTGCCCAGGGGATCGAGGGCGATGGCGGAATAGTTGCGCTTGCCACCTCCCCACCCTGGACGGGTGCTGGTGAGGTCCGGGCGCGAGGGGCACACGAAGGACACGCCGCCCTCCACCCGGTCGGCGAGCTCTTCGAGCAGGTCCAGCATGGCGGGGTCCGCCCAGTGGATGTCCTCCACCACCACGACGACGGGCCGGTCCGCCGCCAGCGCCGAGAAGAAGGTGCGCCATGCCGCGTGCATCTCGTCGCGAACCCGCTTCGGTTCCTCCTCGGACAGCGGCGTGTCGGGGTCCTCGAGGCCCGTCGTGAAGGCGATGGCGGCGGTGGCGCGTTCGGGGTCGGGAGCGGACTTCAGCAGCGTCATCCCGACGGAGCGGATCTTGTCGAGTGCGACGGAGGGGGTGTCGGTGTCCGAGACGTCCGCGATGCTCCGCAGGATCTCGGACAGGGGCCAGTACGTGATGCCGTCGCCGTACGGGAGACATCGCCCCCGCACGACCAACGGAGCTCGTTCCTGCGAGGCGGCCCACCGGATGAACTCGTGGGTCAGCCGGCTCTTGCCGACCCCCGGGTCGCCGTAGATCGTGACGACGTGCGGCCGGCGCTCGGCGGCCGAGCGCTCGTACATGGACCGGAGCAGTCCGAGCTCGGCGTCGCGGCCCACCATCGGGCCGCTGAGCCCCACGTCGGCGGCCTCACCGGATCCGCCGAGCACGGCCGAGGCCACGACCGACTCGGACCTGCCCTTGAGCGCGAGGTCCCGGCGCTCGCCGAACCGGAATCCGCGAACCGCGCGGCGGGTTCGGTCCGCGGCCAGGATCTCGCCGGGTCCGGCGATGGTCTGCAGGCGGGCCGCGGTGTTGACGACGTCACCGGTCACCATGGGCTCGCCCGAGGGCGCGTCCCCGGCCGCGAGCACCTCGCCGGTGTTGACCCCGATCCGCATCTGCAGCGTGAGCCCATGGGTGGCGTCGAGTTCGGTGTTGACCTCCTCGAGCCGTCGCCGCATGCGGATCGCGGCTCGGAGCGCCCTCGCCGGATCGTCCTCGTGGGCCGACGGCACGCCGAACGCGGCCATCACGGCGTCGCCGATGAACTTCTCCACCGTGCCGCCTTCGGCCTCGATCTCCTCGCGCATGCCCCCGAAGAAGGTGGCCATGACGTCGCGCAGCTGCTCGGGGTCCATGCGTTCGCCCAGCGTGGTCGACCCGGTGACGTCGGCGAACAACACGCTCACGACCCGTCGTTCCTCGACCGGGACCTGGACCGTTTCCTCGACCGGGGTCCCACAGGCGGGGCAGAAGCGAGCGGCGGGCGGCAGCTCCACCCCGCAGGAGGCGCACACCGGACGCAGGCCCGTCCCGCACGTCGAGCAGAACCGTGCCTCGGCGTCGTTCTCGGAACCACATGTGGCGCAGCGAACCATCGGCCGAGTCTAGGGCCGTTCCGTAGACTGCCGCCATGAACGTGCCCGACAAGCCGTCGCTCGACGGACTGGAAGCCAAGTGGGACGAATGGTGGGAGGCCTCCGGCACCTACCGGTTCGACCCGACGAAGTCCCGCGAGCAGATCTACGCGATCGACACGCCGCCGCCCACGGTGAGCGGCTCGCTGCACGTGGGCCACGTGATGAGCTACACGCACACCGACCTCATGGCGCGGTTCAAGCGCATGCGCGGGTTCGAGGTCTTCTACCCGATGGGCTGGGACGACAACGGCCTGCCCACCGAGCGCCGCGTCCAGAACTACTTCGGGGTGCGCTGCGACCCCGGCCTGCCCTACGACCCGTCGTTCGATCCGTCGACGTTGGAGCGACCCGACGGCGAGGCGCCCGTCGCGGTGAGCCGCAGCAACTTCATCGAGCTCTGCGGCAGGCTCACCGTCGAGGACGAGAAGGCCTTCGAGGCGCTCTTCCGGCGGCTGGGGCTGTCGGTGGACTGGACGCGCACCTACACCACGATCGGCGAACGCTCGCGGCGGATCTCGCAGCGTTCGTTCCTCCGGTTGCTGCGCGATGGGCACGCCTACACGGCCGAGGCGCCCACGTTGTGGGACATCGACTTCCAGACGGCGGTGGCGCAGGCCGAGATCGAGGATCGCGAACGCGACGGCGTCTACCACCGCATCACGTTCGACCGCGAGGACGGCGGGACGGTCGAGATCGAGACCAGCCGTCCGGAGCTGATCCCCGCGTGCGTCGCGCTCGTGGTGAACCCGTCGGACGATCGGTTCGCCTCGCTCGTCGGCACCACCGCGTTGACCCCGCTGTTCCGGGTGCCGGTGCCGGTCGTGGCGCACGAGCTCGCCGACCCGGAGAAGGGGACCGGCGTCGCCATGATCTGCACCTTCGGCGACGTCACCGACGTCACGTGGTGGAAGGAGCTCGGCCTGCCGGCTCGCGTCGTGATGCAGAAGGACGGCACGATCGGCGGCCGCACGTTCGGCGAGCCCGGCTGGGAGTCCCGCGACCCGGAAGCCGCCAACGCCGCCATGGGCGAGCTCGCGGGCCTGCACGCGAAGAAGGCGCGCGCCCGGATCGCCGATCTGCTGCGCGATGCCGGTCACCTGGTGGGCGAACCGCAACCGGTGAAGCACGTCGTGAAGTTCTACGAGAAGGGCGACCGACCGCTCGAGGTCATCACGAGCCGGCAGTGGTTCGTGCACACCCTGGCGCTCAAGGACCGGCTGCTGGCCCGCGGCGAACAGATCGCCTGGCATCCGGCGTTCATGGGCGGGCGCTACGCCTCGTGGGTCGAGGGCCTGAACTCGGACTGGGCGATGAGCCGCCAGCGGTTCTTCGGCGTGCCGTTCCCCGTCTGGTACCCGCTCGACGAGCACGGCAACGCCCGCTACGACGACCCGATCCTGGCCGATGAGTCCACCCTGCCGATCGATCCGCAGGATGCGGTGCCGCCCGGCTACGAGGCGTCCCAGCGCGGGGAGCCCGGCGGGTTCGTGGGCGACCCCGACATCATGGACACGTGGGCGACCTCGTCGCTCTCGCCGCAGATCGCGGCGCACTGGGAGGACGATCCCGACCTGTTCGCCCGGCTGTTCCCGATGGATCTTCGCCCCCAGGCGCACGACATCATCCGAACCTGGCTCTTCTACACGGTGCTGCGCGCCGAGCTGCAGCACGACTCGCTGCCCTGGACGAACGCCGCGATCAGCGGCTGGGTGCTGGACCCCGACCGCAAGAAGATGTCGAAGTCCAAGGGCAACGCCGTGGTGCCCACCGAGGTGTTCGAACAGCACAGCGCCGACGCCGTCCGCTACTGGGCGGGCAGCGCGCGGCTGGGCGTGGACACCGCGTTCGACGAGCAACAGATGAAGGTGGGCCGCCGGCTGGCGATCAAGATCCTGAACGCGTCGCGGTTCGCGTTGTCGATGGAGGGCGAGCCCGGTGCGATCACCGAGCCGCTCGACCGCTCGATGCTCACCGCGCTGCGGGCCGTCGTCGTGGAGGCCACCGAGGCGTTCGAGGCCTACGAACACGCCAAGGCCCTCGACGTGATCGAACGCTTCTTCTGGGGCTTCACCGACGACTACCTCGAGCTGGTGAAGCAGCGCGCCTACGGCGGTCACGGCCCCGAGGGCGCCGCGTCGGCCCTCGGCGCGCTCCGCACAGCGCTGCAGACGTTCCTGCGCCTGTTCGCGCCGTTCCTGTCCTACGTCACCGAGGAGGTCTGGTCGTGGTGGCAGACCGGCAGCGTGCACCGCGAAGCCTGGCCCACCGCCGAGGAGTTGCCCGACGACGGTGATCCCGGCGTCTACGCGGTGGCCGCCGACGTGCTCACCGCGGTGCGCAAGGAGAAGGCGATGCAGAAGGTGTCGCTGCGCGCGCCGGCGAGCCGCGTCACGGTCCACGACACGCAGGACCGGCTGCGCCTGCTCACCCAGGCCTCCCTCGACATCCGTGAGGCCGGCACGATCCAGGCGCTCGACCAGGAAGAGGCGTCCGAGTTCTCGGTCCAGACGGAACTGGCGCCGGTCGCGGACGCCTGAGCACCCACGTGGACTTCGCCGAAGCGCTCGCCGAACTCGACTCGCGCAAGGAAGGGCGCATGGTGCCCGACCTCTCGCGCATCCTGGCGCTGGCGACCTACCTGTCCGACCCGCAGCTCACCTATCCCACGATCCACGTGACCGGCACGAACGGCAAAGGGACCGCCGCCAAGGTCGTCACCGAGCTCGCGTGCGCGCACGGCATCACCACGGGGCTCTACACCTCGCCGCATCTGTCGTCGGTGACCGAACGGTTCTCGGTGTGCGGCGTGGACATGACCCAGGACGAGTTCGCGGATGCCTACACCTACCTGCTGCCCTACCTGCAGCTGGTGGACGAGCAGGGTGAGGAACGCGTCACCTACTTCGAGGCGCTGACCGCGCTGGCGTACCTGTGGTTCGCCGACAAGCCGGTGGGCCTCGGGGTGTACGAGGTGGGGATGGGCGGCCTGTGGGATGCCACGAACCTCGTCGCGAGCGACGTCGCCATCATCACCCCCATCGGACTCGACCACCGCGAACTCGGCTCGACGATCACCGAGGTGGCGCGTGAGAAGGCCGGGATCATCAAGGACGGCAAGATCGCGGTCGTGCGGGAACAGGAGACCGAGGCGCTCGACGTGCTCCAGGCCCGGTGCGACGACGTCGGTGCCGCGATGCTCCGGGAGTTCCGCGACTGGGAGGTCGAGGATCGTCTCCTGGCGGTGGGCGGGCAGTCGTTCCTGCTGCGGGGGGTGCACGGCACCTACGAGGACGTGTACCTGCCGATGTTCGGGGAGTACGCGGTCCGGAACGCGGCCGCGGCGATCGTCGCGCTCGAAGCCTTCGTGGACGGCCCCCTCGACGACACCTCGATGCGCGCGGCGCTGGACGGCGTGCGCTGGCCCGGCCGCCTGGAGATCGTCTCGCGCAAGCCCACGATCCTGTTGGACGGCGCGCACAACCCTGCGGGGGCCGAGGCACTGGCCGTCGCGCTGCGGGAGTTCTTCAGCTGGGATCGTCTCCACCTCGTGGTCTCGATCAGCGCCGACAAGGACGTGGCGGGCATGGTCCGGCCGCTGGCCGCGCTCGCCGATGTGGCGCACGTGGCGCGCAACGAGAGCGAACGCGCGGGTGATGTGGTTCCCGATCGCCGAGGCGTTCGGCGCCGAGGGCAAGGAGGTCGTGATCCATGCGTCGGTGGCCGAGGCGATCGAGGCCGCGCAGGCCGATGCCCTGCCCGGCGACCTCATCGTGGTGACGGGCTCTCTGTACACTGTCGCCGACGCCCGCCGGGCGCTCGGAACACCTTCGTAGGAGCCCGCTTCGTAGGAGACGCACGACACCATGGCGACCGAATCCACCTTGCTCATCGTCAAGCCCGACGGCGTGGCACGCGGCCTGGTCGGCGAAGTGCTGCGGCGCGTCGAGGCCAAGGGCCTCACGATCGAGGACATGAAGTTGTTCACGATCCCGCGCGAGGTCGCCGAGGAGCACTACGGCGAGCATCGCGAGAAGCCGTTCTTCGGCGAACTCGTGGACTTCATCACCGGCGGGCCCGTCGTGATCGCGAAGATCACCGGCGACGACGCGATCACCTGCTGGCGAACCCTGATGGGCCCCACGAACCCGGTCGATGCGCCGCCCGGTTCGATCCGCGGTGACTTCGCCACGTTGATCGGCGAGAACATCGTGCACGGCAGCGATTCTCCGGAATCGGCCGCCCGCGAGTTGAAGCTCTTCTTCGGGGCCTAGCACCGAGGAGCCGGCCATCATGCCCGGGATGCAGGACGCCTTCGACCGCATCGGCGCCGCGCTCGAGCATCACCTCGAGTCCTCGCACGCCGCCGGCGCCGTCCTGGCCGTCACCGATCGCGAAGAGGTGCTCGGGGTCGCCGTCCGGGGCATGGCCGACGTCGCGGCCGGCACCGCGGTCCGGCCCGAAACCCGGTTCCAGATCGGCTCGATCTCGAAGTCCTTCTCCGGCATCGTCGTGATGCAGGAGGTCGAAGCGGGCCGCCTCGACCTGCACGTGAGCGTGAACGAGATCCTCCCGTGGCTCGAGCTCCCCGAGCCGTTCGGCCCCATCACGCTGCACCACCTGATGCAGCACACCGCCGGCCTGGCGATCGGCGAGGAGGACGCGCCCACGCTCGCCGGCGCGCTCTGGCTCCTGCGTGGTGTGCCGCCCACCACCGCGCCGGGGGAGCGGTTCTGGTATTCGAACGACGGGTGGAAGATCGTCGGCGCCTGCCTCGAGCACGTGACCGGCATGCCGATCCACGACCTGCTCGCCGAACGCGTGCTGGGACCGCTCGGGATGCGTGACTCGGTGGCGCTGATCGATGACGCCGAATACCTGCGCACGGCCGTGGGGTACGTGCCCACCCGATGGGACCGTCCGCCGCAGCTGCGACACCCGCTGTCGCCCGCCGGCCGGATCGTCTCCAACACCGCCGACGGCTCGATCGTCTCCACGGCGATCGACATGGCCGCCTACGCCAGGCTGCTGCTGGCGCGTGGCGATGTCCCCGATGGATCAGGCGGCCGCATCCTCAGCGACGCCGGGTTCTCGTTGCTGACCGAGGACGGCGTCGACGACGGGCAGGGAGGGCGCTACGCCTACGGCCTGTGGCAGGAGGAGGTGGACGGTCACCGGTGGATCGCCCACAGCGGCGGCATGGTGGGCTACACCGCGTTCCTCGCGGTCGCACCCGACGACGGACTCGGTGTGGTGATGCTGCAGAACGGGGACGGGGACAAGCACGGCGTGACCTCGTACGCGTTCTCCGCCGTGCGGGCCAGCCTCGCCGGCGCCGAACTGCCCGACACATGGGGGCCGCCGGCGGCGACCGACATCCCGAAGGCGCAGGACTACGTGGGGCACTACGACGGCGACGACGGCCGGACCCTCGACGTCCGGGCCGTCGAGGACGGGCTCGCCGTCACGATCGGGCCCATCGACGTCCGGCTCGAGCGAGACCCGCTGGCCGCCGAGGTGGGCGACGCGTTCCTCGTGGTGCACGAGGCGCTCGATCGGTTCCCGTTGGAGTTCACGCGAGACGCCGACGGCACGGTGGTGGAAGCGTTCCACGGTGACACGTGGTTCCGCGGCACGGCCTACGCGGGGCCGGAGCCCGAGCCGCTTCCCGAGGCCTACGCCGCGTATCCCGGCTTCTACCGCAACGACTCTCCCTGGGGTCCGGTGATCCGCGTGCTGGCCCGGAAGGGAACGTTGGTGCTGCAGTGGCCCTTCGAGAGCCCGGAACAGGGGTCCGACACCAGGCTGGTCCCACTGGCCGACGGTTCGTTCGCGGTGGGTGCCGAGCGCGACCCTCGCCGCGTGCGGTTCGAGGGCGTGACCGAGGACGGGAAGGCGCCCGCCATCGTCCTCAACAACGGCCGGTGGTACCGCTCGTTCGAGCGCTGAGGCGATTCAGGCGGCGTCGCGCGCCTGATCGAGGAACGTCACGATCTGCGTGATCAGCTCGGGGTTGTCGCCGAACATGCCGGTGCCGTGCCCGTCGCCGCTCGCGATCACCGGGTCGATGCCGAGCGTCGCGGCGAGCGACCTCGCGTCGGAGACGTACGGCTCGTTGCCCTCGGCCGCCGCGATCATCACCGGGATCGTGTCCCGCAGATCGGCGGCGGCGTCGTTGGCGTTGAAGACGAGCGCCGGGGCCGACAGGCTCACCAGCGCCGTGGCGTCCAGCTCGCCGGCCATGGCGATCGACAGCGACGCCCCGAGCGAGGCGCCCACCAGGACGATCGACTCGGCGCCGGTGTCACGGGCGTAGTCCACGACCGCGCGCAGGTCGGTGGCCCGATCGTCTTCGGGACCGCCGGTCGAGTTCCCGACGCCCCGAGCGTCGTAGTCGATCACGCGCCATCCGTCGGCGGCCAACGGTTCGACCAGCCGGTAGAACCCCTCCTTGGTCCCCGTGGCGCCGTGCGACATGATCGCGACGTCCGGCCCGCTGCCCATCTCGATCGCGTCGAGCTGTTCGCCGTCGGGCGTGTCGATCGTGACGGACGTCGATCCTTCGGGCGGTTCGGCGAGCGCGCGTCCGCAGGCGGACAGGGCCATCGTGGCCACGAGCAGCAGGACGAGCGGGGGAAGCACGGCGCGGCGCATCCGCGGACGATACCCACGCGATCGTGTCCGGGAGAACCCCTGCGACAGGAACGTCACACGGCGGTAGCGGCTACGGCACCGCGGGAAGCAACGGCACCAGGACGGCCAGCGCGATCGCGAACGCGCCGCCCAGGCACCCCGCCAAGGTCAGCCCGCGCACCCGCCCCGCCGCCGGCAGGTACACGAAGAGCAGCCAGCCGCCGAACCCACCGATCGCCGCGGTGATCACCACCACGGCCGATGCACGGAACATCGCCGTGTCGGTCCGGGGAACGTTCTGCAGACGCAGCAGGTCGCGTCCCGCCGACGCGATCGTGCCCAGCTCCAGCAGGACCAGGCCGACGGCCAGCGCGACACCGATCGCGAGATGGAGCAGCAACCATCCGAAGGACGTGCTCCGCCAGCGCGGACGAACGGAGGACCCGGTGTCCGGCGAGGGTCCGTCGGGACGCGGGGGGTACCCGCTCACGCCAACGCGCGGAACGCGACCGTGGCGTTGGCGCCGCCGAACCCGAAGGAGTTCGACAGGGCCAGCGTGACATCCAGCTCCCGCGCCTGGTTCGGCGTGATGTCGAGATCGCAATCGGGGTCGGGGGTGGTGTAGTGGATCGTGGGCGGGATCAGCCCGTTGGCGATCGCCAACGCGCAGGCCGCGCCCTCGACCGCTCCTGCGGCGCCGAGCATGTGGCCGGTCATCGACTTGGTGGACGACACGGCGATCGTGTGCGCGTGGTCGCCCAGCACGGACTTGATGGCCGCCGTTTCGGCGGCGTCGTTGAGGGGGGTCGACGTGCCGTGGGCGTTGACGTAGGTGACCGCGCCCGGTTCCTCGCCGGCGTCGGCGAGCGCCCAGGTCATGGCCAGCGCCGCGCCGGAGCCCTTCGGGTCGGGAGCGGTGATGTGGTAGGCGTCGTCGGAGGCGCCGTAGCCGGCGACCTCGCAATAGATCCGGGCCCCTCGCGCCGTGGCGTGCTCCTCGCTCTCCATGATGAGCGCGCACCCGCCTTCGCTCAGCACGAAGCCGTTGCGCTCGGCATCGAACGGGCGCGACGCCGTCTCGGGATCGGGGTTCTTCGTGAGCGCGGTCATCTGCGCGAAGGCCGCGACCGTGAGCGGGATCGTGGCGGCTTCGGAGCCGCCGGCGATCACGAGGTCGCTGTACCCGTCGCGGATCAGCCGCATGGACTCGCCGATCGCGTGGTTGGACGAGCTGCACGCCGAGACCGTGCAGTAGTTGGGACCGGTGAGCCCGAAATGCATCGCGATGTGGCCGCCGGCGGCGTTGGCCATGAGCATGGGCACCATGAACGGCGACACGCGTCCCGCGCCCTTCTCGCGCAGCACGTCGTGCTGGTTGAGGAGCGTCTGGACGCCGCCGATGCCGGTGGCGTAGATCACGGCGCCGCGATCGGAGCGGACGTCGGGCTCGCCGGCGTCGGCCCACGCCAGCTTCGCCGAGGCGATGGCGTACTGGGCGAACGGGTCGGTGCGCCGAGCCTCCTTGGCGTCCAGGTGATCGGTCGCCACGAAGTCGGCGGGGTAGCCGGCCACCGAGACCGGCAGGTCGGACGTGTCGAAGGCGTTGATCGTCCTCACGCCGTTGCGGCCCGTGGACAATCCCTGCCAGAACTCGTCCACGCCGGTGCCGACCGGCGTGACCGGTCCGATCCCGGTGATGACGACCTTGCGGCGTTGGCTCACGGGTTCCCCTGTTCAGCGACGCCCGGTGATGGCGACGGCGCTCAGCTGCCCAGCTTGCCGGCGACCAGGTCGACGGCCTGGCCGACGGTCTTGACCGACTCCATCTCTTCTTCCGGGATCTCGATGCTCCACTCCTCCTCGAGGGCCAGCACGGCCTCCACGAGGTCGAGGGAGTCGGCGTTGAGGTCCTCGGCGAACCGCGCGTCGGGCACGACCTGCGCCTCGTCCACGGCCAGTTGCTCGGCCAGCACCTTCTTCACCCTGGTTTCGATCTCAGCTCGATCGGTCATGCGCGTTTCCTCCTGTGTTCCCCTCCGGTTCCGCCCAGGCTAAAGGGCGGAACGCCATCCGACACGATTCACGCGGTGAGGCCACCATCGACGGGGATCACCGCGCCGTTCACGTACGACGCTTCTTCCGACATCACGAACCGCACGACGGACGACACCTCGTCCAAGGTGGCGGTCCGCGCGATCGGGGTTTGATCGAGGTAGTAGTCGCGCGCACGTTCGTCCAGATGCGAGGTCATCTCGGTGTCGACCAACCCCGGGCAGATCGCGTTCACCGTGATGCCCTTGCCCCCGATCTCGCGCGCCAGCGACTTCGTCAGCCCCAGCAGCGCGGTCTTCGACGCGGCGTAGACGGTCTGTCCCGCGTTGCCGCGCAGCGCGACGGCGCTCGAGAGGTTCACGATGCGGCCCCACTTCTCCCGGAGCATGCCGCGCATCGCCGCCTGCGAGCAGAGGAACGCGCCCTTCACGTTGGTGTTCATCACCTTGTCGTAGTTGTCCATCGAGTACTTCAGCAGCAGACCGTCCTGGCTGAACCCCGCGTTGTTCACGAGGCCCGTGACGTTGCCGACCTCGTCGCCCACGCGGCGGAACGCCTCCTGGACCGAGGCCTGATCGGTGGTGTCGAGGAAGACCGTGAGTCCGGGGGTACCGGCGCTCTCGAGGGCGGCGAGGGCTTCCTTGGCGGCGGCCTCGTCGCTCCGGTAGCCGATCGCCACGGTCCACCCGGCTTCGGCGAGTGCGACGGCGCACGCGCGACCGATCCCCCTGGTTGCGCCGGTGACGACGGCCACCTTCGAGGTGGTCATGCGGGGCTCTCTGCGGTCCACCGCACCAGCGTGGCGCCCCACGTGAGCCCGGCGCCGAACGAGGTGAACAGGACCAGATCGCCCGGCGTGATCCGTCCCTCGCGCCAGGCGTGGTCGAGCGCCACCGGGATCGAGGCGGCGCTGGTGTTGCCGACCTCGGCGACGTCGGAGATGGCCTTCGCGGGATCGATGCCCAGGCGTTCGACGACCGCACCCATGATGCGGGCGTTCGCCTGGTGGGGGATGAGGACGTCGATGTCGTCGATCGAGAGCCCCGATTTCTCCAGCAGTTCGCGGGTGGCGGCCCCCATCTCGGTCACCGCGCGCTTGAAGACCTCCCGGCCGTTGGGCATGCGCACCGTGTGATCGTTCGCGGCGACCGTGGCCTCGGAGGCCGGGGTGCGGGTGCCGCCCGCGGGCATCCACAGGATCTCGGCCGCGCTCCCGTCGGCGCCCAGGACCGCGCCTTCGAACCCGGGGGTCTCGGAGGCGCGCACCACCGCGGCGCCGGCGCCGTCGCCGAACAGGATGCAGGTGCCGCGGTCGGTGTAGTCGAGGATGCGGCTGAAGACCTCGGCGCCGATCAGCAGGATCGTGTCGGCCATGCCGCTGGTGATGAAGGCGTTGGCCGACGACAGGCCGTAGGAGAAGCCGGCGCACGCCGCGTTCACATCGAACGACGGGCAGCGCACCCCCAGCTTCTGCTGCACCCACACCGCGGTGGCGGGGAAGATCGTGTCGCCGGTGATCGTGGCGACGATGATCATGTCGAGTTGCTCGGGCGTGACGCCCGCGGACTCCATCGCGCGGCGGGCCGCTTCCACCGCGAGGTCCGAGGTGTCCGTGCCTTCGTCGGCGAAGTGCCGAGCCTCGATCCCGGTGCGATCGCGGATCCATTCGTCGTTGGTCTCGACGATCGTCTCGAACCACGTATTGGGCACGAGGCGGGGCGGGAGCGAGGAGCCCACGCCGGCGATGGTGGCGTAGCGGGTCACGGCGCCGAGGATACCGCGGCGGCGGCCGCCTCGGGAGTGCCCACGGCCAGCGCCGTCGCCCCCGGGACCACCCGTTTCGCCATCTTCGTGAGCACGTCGCCGGGGCCAGCCTCCAGGAAGGTGGTGGCGCCGGCCGCGGCGAGCGCCTGCGCGTCGCGTTCCCACAGCACCGGCGAGACGACGTGGCGCCCCAGGAGGTCCTTCAGCTCGGCCGGGTCGTCCACCAGCGTGCCGCTCACGTTCTCGGCGATCGGGAAGGCGGGCGTGCGGAGCTCGATGTCGTCGAGCATGCGCAGGATCGGCGCCACCGCCGGTTCCATCAGCGGCGAGTGGAACGCACCGGCCACGTTGAGCCGGATCGCCCGGATCTTCCGTTCCTTCGCGAGCGCCTCGGCGCGTTCGATCGCCTCGACGCTGCCGCTGATCACGACCTGCGCGGGGGAGTTCTGGTTGGCGACCAGCAGGACGCCGTCCTCGCGCGCTTCGTCGCAGAGGGCCTCCGCGGTCTCGGTGTCGGCGCCGATCAGCGCACTCATCGTTCCGGGTCGTGCTTCGCCGGCCCGTTGCATCGCCTCGCCCCGCACCACGACGAGGGCGAGCGCTTCGGGCAGCAGCATCGTTCCGGCCGCCACCAGCGCCGCGAACTCGCCCAGGGAGTGGCCGGCCGCCCCCGCGAGGCGCTCCGAGCGCAGGCCCTCGGCCTCCAACACCCGGAACGCGGCCACCCCGCACGCCAGCAGGGCCGGCTGCGCGAACTCGGTGGTAGCCAAGGCATCTGGGTCATGACAGCCGGCGACGATGTCGCGTTCCATCGCCTCGGATGCCTCTTCCATGACCGCCTGGCCGGCGGGGTGGGTGGTCCACGGATCGGCCATGGCCTCGAACTGGGACCCCTGCCCCGGGAACACCACCGCGAACGTCACGAACCCTCCTCGGATACCCGCCTGACCGAACCGTGGAAGCCTACCGGGGCAGGTCACGCGAGGTGTGTCGGTGCCGTGGTTTCGCCCTCGCGAAGTTGCCAGGGGGGTGCCCCTCCTGTTGAATGACCTGCGAGTCCCATCATGGCCGAGAGGATTCAACGATCTTCTTCTCCCACGTCCAAGAACCAGGGGACGGAGGGTGTACTCGGGTTCCTTGGTCGCGATATGGCCGTCGACCTCGGTACCGCGAACACGCTGGTGTACGTGCGTGGACGCGGTGTCGTGCTCAACGAGCCAAGCGTTGTCGCGATCAACACCCTCACTGGAGCAATCCTTGCCGTGGGTGCCGAGGCCAAGCGCATGATCGGCCGCACCCCGTCGCACATCCAGGCCGTGAGGCCCCTGAAGGACGGCGTGATCGCCGACTTCGACGTCACCGAGAAGATGCTCCGGTACTTCATCCAACGTGTGCACAAGCGTCGCCTGCTGGCCAAGCCGCGTGTGGTCGTCTGCGTCCCGTCCGGTATCACCGGGGTGGAGCAGCGCGCGGTCGAGGAAGCGACGATCGCGGCGGGTTCCCGTCGCGCGTACATCATCGAGGAGCCCATGGCGGCGGCGATCGGCGCCGGGCTCCCGATCCACGAGCCCACCGGGAACATGGTGGTCGACATCGGCGGCGGCACGACGGAGGTCGCGGTGATCTCGCTCGGCGGGATCGTCACGAGCACCTCGATCCGCATCGGTGGCGACGAACTCGACGAGGCGATCATCCAGCACGTCAAGAAGGAGTACTCGCTGCTCCTGGGTGAGCGCACGTCCGAGGCCATCAAGCTCGCGATCGCGAGCGTGTTCCCCATGCCCGAGGAGCTCGTGGCCGAGATCAAGGGCCGGGACCTCGTGAGCGGTCTGCCCAAGACCATCACGATCACCGCGGAGGAGATCCGCCGCGCGATCGAGGAACCGGTCAACGCCATCATCGACGCCATCAAGACCACGCTCGACCGAACGCCCCCCGAGCTGTCCGCCGACATCATGGACCGCGGCATCGTCCTCACGGGCGGTGGCGCGCTCCTGCGCGGCCTGGACAAGCGCCTGCGACACGAGACCGGCATGCCGGTCCGGATCGCGGACACCCCGCTGCAAGCGGTCGTGCTCGGCTCCGGCAAGTGCCTGGAGGAGTTCGAAGTCCTGCAACGGGTCCTGGTGTCACCGTCGCGGCGGTAATCCCCGGTGGTCACCCGGCAACGCCCCCGCGCCACGCGCCTGCTGGTGGTCGTGCTCGTCTCGATCTCGCTCGCGGTCATCACGCTGGACTACCGTCAGCAGGACGGCCCGCTCTCGGCGCTGGGCACCTCCACGAAGGCCGCCATGGCCCCGATGCAGCGCGCGGTCACCAACGTCACCCGGCCGGTGGGGGACTTCTTCTCCGGGTTGGCCCACCTGCCCTCGCTCTCCAAGGAGAACCAGGAGCTGAAGGACGAACTGGCGGCCGCGCACGCCGAGGATGCGGTGAACGACCTGATCCAGGTCCAGAACGAGGAACTCCAGGGGCTGCTCGACCTGCGGGCCACCCTCGATCCCGAGCCGATCGCCGCCGTCGTGATCGCCAACGGTCTGTCCAACTTCGAGTGGACGATCACGATCGACAAGGGATCGAACGACGGGATCGCCAAGGACCAGCCCGTGGTGACGGGATCGGCGGAGGCGCCGATGCTCGTGGGCCGCGTCGTCCAGGTGAGCCCGGACTCGGCCGACGTCCGGCTCATCATCGACCGCGAGTCGGCCGTGGCCGCCGTGCTCAAGGACTCCGGCGAAGCCGGCCTGATCCACGGGCAGGGCGACGCCGATCTGCGCATGACCGACGTCGAACCCGGCACGGTCACCGAGGGCGACGTCGAGCAGGTCTTCACGCTGGGCTACGAGGTCACGGATCAGCCGGGGTTGTATCCGCCCGACCTGTTGATCGGGCAGGTGTCGCGCACGGTGCCCGCCGACAACGCCACCGAAGAATTCATCGAGGTCCGTCCCGCGGTCGATTTCGCCACGCTGCAGTTCGTGCTGGTGCTCAAGGCCAGGACGGAGGCATGAGGGAGTGACGCGCCGTGTCCTGTCCATCATCGCCATCGTCGTCACCGCGCTGCTGCTGCAGTCGACGGTGTTCGCCGAGCTCAAGTTCCTGGGGGTGCGGCCGGAACTGATGTACCTGGTGACGATCATCATCGCGATCCTCGAGGGCCCGCAGGAAGGTGCGGTCGTCGGGTTCGCCGGCGGCATGGCGCAGGACTTCATGCTGAACCAGCCGAAGGGGATCACCGCGTTGACCTTGACGCTGGTGGGCTACGCCGTCGGGCTGGCGCGCCAGTACATCGTGTCGCCGTCGCCGCTGCTGCCCACGATCCTGGTGGCGGCCGGCACCGCGGCGGGCCTGATCTTCTATCAGGTGGTGGCCTTCCTCCTGGGGCAGCTCGATGAACCGTTCTCCTACGCCGTGCGCGTCACGCTGCTCACCTCGCTCTACGGCGCGATCCTCACCCCGATCCTGTACCCGCTGCTGCGCCGGATCATCGAAGGCTCGAGACCGACGAGGGTGGTGCGGTTCTAGATGGAGCGGTCCTCCTCCCGGCTGAAGGTGTTCGCGATCTTGGTGGCGATCATGTTCGCCGCGCTGTCCACGCGCCTGTGGTTCCTGCAGGTGCTGGCCACCGAGGTCTACGCCCAGGAAGCCCAGAACAACAGCGTGCGCACCGCCAAGACCGACGCGCTGCGCGGCGAGATCTGGACCTCGGACCAGTTCGCGAAGGAGCAGGCAGGGTCGCCGAAGGCCACGCCGCTGGTCACGAACCGCAAGAGCCTCGAGGTGCGCGTCAACAAGCAGGAGTTGATCGAGAGCGGCCGAGCCGAGCGGGTGCTGCTGCGCCTGTCGGAGATGCTCGATATCCCGGTCGAGGAGATCAACGACAAGCTGGCCGACAAGCAGTACTTCGACTACCAGCCCAAGCCGATCGCCGAGTTCGTGGACGAAGAGGTGCGCTTCTACATCGAGGAGCACGCCGACCAGTTCCCCGGCGTCGAGGTCGTCGACGCGAGTGTCCGCGCCTACCCGATGGGCACCACCGCGGCCCACATGCTCGGGTGGGTCGGGCCAGATCGATGCCGACCAGGTGAAGGAAGACGCCTACCGCAACTACGGCAACAGCGACCTGGTGGGCAAGACCGGCGTTGAGCTCACCTACGAGAAGTGGCTTCGGGGTCGCAAGGGCGTGCAGCGCTACGTCGTGAACTCCGACGGCGAGACGATCCGCAACCTGGGCGAGGTCGACCCCACGCCCGGCGACAACCTGGTCCTCACGCTCGACTCCGACGTGCAGAAGTCGGCCGAGGCCGCCCTGCAGGAGGGCATGGAGCGCGCCCGCACGATCTTCGATGATGATCCCGACTTCAACAAGTACTTCGAAGCGCCCGCCGGCGCGGTGGTCGTGCTCGATGCGAAGACGGGCGGCGTCGTGGCCATGGCCTCCAACCCCAGCTACGACCCCCGGTGGTTCGTCCGAGGGTTGAAGCCGCAGGAACAGAACTACATGTTCAAGAGCCCTCGGGCGCCTTCGCTCGACCGAGCCTTCCAGCAGGTCTACATCCCTGGTTCGACCTTCAAGCCCTTCACCGCGCTCGCGGCCGTGAAGGAAGGTGTGGCCTCGCTCGATGGGTCCTACGACGTGTCCTGCCGAGTACGTCCACCCCGGAGACACATCGGGCACGACGTTCAGCAACTGGTCGTCCGTCGACCTCGGGTACATGTCGATCCCCGAGCTCCTGCGGATCTCGTGCGACACGTCGTTCTACGCCTGGGGGTCGGACTTCTACTTCAAGTACCTGAACAACCAGTTCGGTGCGAACAACGAGCCGCTCCAGCGTGATCTCCGGCAGTGGGGATTCCAGCGTCCGACGGGGCTCGACCTGCCGGGCGAGGCCGAGGGCCTCATCCCCGACGCCGCCTGGGGCAATGCGACAGAGCACCGAGCAGAAGGACGGATCCTGCCGGACGGCTGGGTGCCCGGCGGCGACATCCTGCTGATGATCGGCTCGGGCTATGTCGACGGTGACGCCGCTGCAGCTCGCGCAGGCCTACGCCACGCTCGCGAACGACGGCAAGATCTGTCAGCCCCACGTCGTCGATCAGATCGTGGACGACGCCGGCGAGACGGTGAAGAAGGTCAGCGGGCACTGCGGTGAGCAGACCGTGCCGTACACCCAGGAACAGCTCGACTACATCATGGACTGCGCTGACCCAGGTGCCCGAGCAGCGGCACCGCGCAGTCGGCGTTCTCCGGGTTCCCGCTTGAGCGAGTACCCGATCGCGGGCAAGACCGGGACGGCGTTCCGCGGCTACCCGTTCCAGGACACCTCGTGGTTCGCGGGCGTGGTCCCGGCCAACGACCCGCAGTACGTCGTGGTGGCCATGGTGGAGCAGGCAGGATTCGGCTCGGATGTGGCCGCGCCCATCGTGCGCAAGGTGATCGAAGGCATCTACGGCATCGAGTCGGGAGCGCCGGCCGTGGTCGACGGCGGGGCAGGACTGATGGCCGACCTCGTCGCCGGTCGGGTCTTCGCGCAGGAACGCCGGCCGATCCGTCACGTCGACCTCACGCTGCTCGTCGTCACCGCGGCGCTGGTGGTGATCGGGTTGTTCGCGATCTATTCGGCCACCAGCCAGACGCTGCGCCAGGACGGGCTCGATCCGTTGTCCCGCGTCAACAAGCAGGTGGCCACCGCGGTGCTCGGGTTCATCGTGCTGCTGGTGATGATGACCTTCGACTACCGGTTCCTGAAGGTCTACGCCGGGTTCATCTACGGGATCACGCTGTTCCTGCTGCTGGTGCTGCAGATCCCGGGCGTGGCGGGCGGCGAGGGCGCCACCAGCAACTACATCGACATCCCCGGCGTGAGCCTGTTGCAGATCAGCCCGTCGGAGTTCGCGAAGGTCGGGTTGATCGTGATCCTGTCGGCGATGCTGTCGGAGCTGCGCACGCCGGTCCCGATGCTCTCCGACGTCGTGCGGGTGCTGATGGTGGCGGGCCTCACGATGGGCCTGGTGTTCATCAACGTCGAGATCGGCACCACGATCGTGCTCATGGCGATCACGGTGGGCATCCTCGTGGTGGCCGGCACGCGGGCGAAGCATCTGATCGCGCTGGCAGCGGGCGCCATCATCCTGATCGTCCTGGCGTTCCAGCTCGGCGCGATCAAGGACTACCAGGTGGCCCGGCTCACGGCGTTCTTCGACTCCGGCAACGCCGCCGAGGACGCGCGCTACAACCTGGAGCAGTCCGAGATCGCGGTGGGATCGGGCGGCATGTTCGGCCGCGGCTACCTGCACGGCACGCAGACGAACCTGGACTACGTGCCCGAGCAGCACACCGACTTCATCTTCACCGTGATCGGTGAGGAGTTCGGGTTCTTCGGCTCGGTGTTCGTGCTGGGGCTGTTCGCGGCGCTGCTGTGGCGAGCGATCCGCATCGCGTACCTGTCGAAGGACTCGTTCGGCACCTACTTAGCCACGGGCGTGGCGTCGATGTTCGCGATCCAGATGTTCGTCAACGTCGGGATGGTGATCGGGATCATGCCGATCACCGGCATCCCGTTGCCGTTCCTCAGCTACGGCGGCACGGCGATGCTGGTGAACTTCGTCGCGGTGGGGATCCTGCTCAACGTGCACATGCGGCGCTTCAAGTAGGCGCGCGCTCAGCGCGACGGCGCGTTGCCGGAGACGATCCACACGAAGGTCGAACCCTCGGTGCTGGTCGACTCCAGGACGACGTCGCCGTCCATCGCGCGGGCGGACATGCGCGCCAGCGTGAGGCCGAGCCCCACGCCCTGGTGGGTGCGGGTGTTGAGGTCCTCGCCCTGTTCCAACGGGTCGAAGATGCGGTCGAGCGCCGCCGTCTCGATGCCTCGGCCACGGTCGATCACGCGCACGTGGGGGATCCCGCCTTCGGCCGAGACGCGGATCGTGACCGTCGTGCTGGGAGCCGAGAACGCGAGGCCGTTCTCGACGAGCTCTTCGATGATGCGACGCGCCGCGATCCGGTTGAGGCTGGCCATCGCCGGTCCCGGCGCGGCGTCGACGATGACGCGGTCGTGCATCGCGGCCACCTCGCGCGCCACCTGGGTGACGTCGGCCCACTCGGTGAGCCCGGCTTCCACGGCGGCCTCGAACCGCTGCACCAGCCGGGCCAGGCTGTGCGCCCGGTCGACCAGGCTGTCCAGGATCTGTCCGCGTTCCTCCACCGGGGCGGTGCCCTTCGACAGGGTCTGGGCCATGCCCAGGATCACGGTGACCGGGGTGCGGAGCTCGTGACCGAGCCGCGAGATCAGCTCGTGGCGCCGGGCGCTCCGCTCCAGCAGCGCCTGCTGCGCGATCTCCAACTGGCGGGTCCGGCGTCGTTCGCGCTCGAGGGCTTCGGTGAGGCTCTCGATCACCGTGGGCGTGACCTCGGGAGAGATGACGCCGCCACCGACCGCGGCCTGGCGGATCGCGTGGATGATCTCGTCGCCGTCGGAATCCTTGAGGACGTAGCCCGAGGCACCCGCCACGAGCATGTCCCGCACCGCGCGCTGGTCCTCCGAGCCGGTGAGCGCCACGATCCCGATCGTGGGATGGGTGGCCTTCAGTCGGCGAGTCGTCTCGATCCCGTCCATCGTGGGCATCCGGACGTCCATCAGGATCACGTCGGGTGCCGTGATGTCCACCAGTTCCAGGGCCTGGTCGCCGCTGCCGGCCTGGCCCACCACGGTCATCTCCTCGGTGTCCAGGAGCGAGATCAGGGAATCGCGGAACCCGGCGTTGTCGTCCACCAGCAGCACCCTGACCAGCGGGAGGTTCGACGGCAGGCTCGTCAGGTGGGCGGTGGCTACCACGTCGCTCATGCAGGAAGCATCGGCACATCCGGCCGACGGGGGTATCAGGCGGACAACGGGTTCGCTCGGGGGACACCGGACCCGCCATATGGTCCCTTCGGCCTAGTCCGGTTGGCGATATCGCGAGGGGAACCGGCTCCGGCGGGTCCCACCACTGCTATGCTCGTTCCAGATGTGCCCGTGGGGTGCAGGCCTTCAGGCCCGCGGCCCACGTGGATCCGACTTGACGTCGAGATGGCGCGCGACCGCCGCCGCGGACCCCCACCACGGGAACGCCGCGAGCGCGGGACGCGAGCGCCGGACAAGGACAGATCGGGTGCGCGATACCGCGCGCGGCCTGCACGGCAGCCCATGCTGCCGGCTCGCAGGCCCGCTGACCGAACCGGATGGTTCCGACACCGGGGTGAGCTCCACCCCGCTTCAGCGTTCTTCCTTGAGCTCCGGCCGGCCCTCTCGCGCACAGCGAAGGGAGTAACACCTCGTGAACGAGGACGAACGACTTGCCGCCTTCAAGCGCGGCGCTCCGACGGTGAAGTCACCGGCGGACACCAGCACCACCAGCACCGACCGCACCCCCAAGGCCAAGCCTGAGCCCAAGACCCAGGTCGAGCCGAAGCCGGCCCGAGCGCATCGAGCCCGTCAGGGTTCGACCGAGGCCGAGGCGATCCGAAGGATCGGTCCGCACCGCCACGCGCGAACCGGACGCCGGTACGCCCGCGGACGAGAACGGATCGGCGACCCCCAGGTCGCGCAACCGTGGAGGCCGAGGCTCCGGCGGCGGTTCGCGAACCACCGACCAGGAGCCGCGCGAGACGCGCGAGCCCAAGGAACCGCAGGCGCCCCGGGAGCCCAGGGCTCCTCGACCCCCGCGTGAGCCCAGGCAGTCCAAGCCGGCGGCGAGTTCCGAGCCGACGAAGGCCAGCAGCGACGCGGAGACCTCGCGCGCCTCGACGTCGGAGACGGCGGACGCGCAGGGGCGCTTCGCAGGATCGACCCGATGGCACCGGCGCGCCCAGGAAGCGCCGCCGTCGCGGCGGTCGCGGCCGCGGACGCTCCGGCAGCGCATCGACCGGCTCGGCGACCTCGACCGACGCCCAGGACGTCGGCGCCGACGACGAGGCGCCCCTCAAGGAGACCCCCGACACCCAGCGTGACGACGCCCTGCCCGACGTGGGCGACCAGCCCGGTGCCTCCTCGACCTCCTCCGCATCCCGGCGACGCCGTCGCGGATCACGCGGCAGCGGCGCGTCGAAGACCGGCGAGGGCGAGCAGACCTCCAAGGACGACAAGGCCGACAGCCGGGCCAAGGATGACGGAGGCAAGGCCGAAGGCCGCACGAGCAGAAGGCCAAGCCGAAGACGATGACCGCCGAGGAGCGTGTCGCCGCAGGTGGCCCGACCCGAGGCGTGCGTTCCAGCCGCTCACGCACCGGCCGGGGAGACGGCCGCCGCCGCCGCGAGCCGTTGATCGTGCCGCCGCGCATCACCGACAAGGTCATGGTCATCACCGAGCGAGGCGAGCGTGACCAGATCGCCGTGCTCGAAGAAGACGTGCTGGTCCAGCACTACGTCACCCGCACCGGCGCCCGTTCCATGGTGGGCAACGTCTACCTGGGCCGCGTGCAGAACGTGCTGCCGGGCATGGAGGCGGCCTTCGTCGACATCGGCCGCGGTCGCAACGGCGTGCTGTACGCCGGCGAGGTCAACTATTCCCCCGAGGACCTGGAAGGCAACGCGCCCCGCATCGAGCAGGTGCTGAAGTCGGGCCAGGCCGTCATGGTGCAGGTCACGAAGGACCCGATGGGTGGCAAGGGCGCGCGCCTCACGGCCCAGATCTCCCTGCCGGGCCGGTTCCTCGTGTTCGCGCCCAACCAGAACCTGTCGGGCATCAGCCGCCGGCTCCCCGACGAGGAGCGGAAGAAGCTCAAGACGATCCTGAAGAAGGTGAAGCCGGCCGAGCACGGCGTGATCGTGCGCACCGCGGCCGAAGGCGCCTCCGAAGAGGCCATCACCCACGACCTGCAGCGCCTGATCGCGCCATGGGACACGATCCAGAAGCAGGCGAAGAAGGTCAAAGCGCCCGACGTCCTGTCCGAGGAGCCCGAGCTCACGGTGCGGGTGGTCCGCGACCTGTTCACCGACGAGGAGTACAAGGCGCTCGTCACCGATTCGCCCCGGGTCTACGACAAGGTCATGGACTACGTCCGCGACGTCGCGCCCGACCTGGCGCCCAAGGTCTCGCTCCACGAGGGCAAGCTCCCGGCGTTCGAGGAGCACCGGATCGAAGAGCAGATCCACAAGGCGCTCGACCGCAAGGTGTGGCTGCCCAGCGGCGGCTACCTCATCATCGAGCGCACCGAGGCCATGACGATCGTCGACGTCAACACCGGCAAGTCGGTGGGCAAGACGAACCTGGAGGCCACGGTCGCCAACACGAACCTGGAAGCGGCGAAAGAGGTTGCGCGCCAGCTCCGTCTGCGCGACATCGGCGGCATCATCGTGATCGACTTCATCGACATGCTGCTGGAGAAGAACAAGAAGCAGGTCGAGGACACGATGAAGGAGGCCCTGGCCATCGACAAGACCAGGTCCCAGGTGTTCGAGATCGGCCCGCTCGGCCTGATGCAGGTCACCCGCAAGCGGGTCTCCGGCGGTCTGGTTGAATCCTTCTCCGAGACCTGCCCCACCTGTGAGGGCCGGGGCATCCTGGTCAACTACGAGATCTGAAGCTCGCGAAAGGACCCACCATGTATGCGGTGATCAAGACCGGCGGCAAGCAGCACAAGGTGCAGACCGGCGACGTGATCGAGGTCGAGAAGATCGTCCACGAGGGCGAGACCATGACGTTCCAGCCCTTGCTGGTCGTGGACGACGACGGCAAGACCCACGTGGGGGCCGAGGCCGCCAAGGCCACGGTCACCGCCAAGCCCCTGGGCGAGAAGAAGGGCGAGAAGGTCAAGATCTTCAAGTACCGGCCCAAGAGCGGGTACGCCCAGCGCGGCGGCCATCGTCAGCTGATCACGCTGCTGGAGATCGAAGACGTCAAGCTCGGCGGCGCCCAGAAGACCGACAAGAAGACCGAGAAGAAGCCGGAGCCGAAGGCCGAGCCGAAGGCCGAGAAGAAGTCGGCGCCCAAGGCCGAGAAGGCCGAGCCCAAGGCCGACGAACCTGCGGCTGAAGAGCCCAAGGCCGAGGCCGCGGGCGACGAGGCCGCCGGCTGAGTCCGGCTGCTACCCTGGAGGTCTTATGGCACACAAGAAGGGCGGCGGCTCGTCCCGGAACGGCCGCGATTCCAACGCCAAACGACTCGGCGTGAAGGCCTACGGCGGCGAAACCGTCACCGCGGGCTCCGTCATCGTGCGCCAGCGCGGCACCCGCATCCACCCCGGTGACGGCGTGGGCAAGGGCGGCGACGACACGCTGTTCGCCCTCCGCGAGGGCACGGTCACGTTCAGCGATTCACGCGGACGCAAGTTCGCCTCGATCGTTCCCGCCGAGTAAGCGGCTCAGCCGCGGGTCCGTTCGGCGATCTCGCTCACCCAGGCTTCGATCTCGGGCTTCTTGCTGCCCGATTGCACGGTGAGGTAGCGCACGTTCTCGCGCATGTGCCGCCGCCTCGACGTGCGGCGTATCGCGCTGAACGGCCCCAGGGGTTTGCGTCCCGGCATGCTGGCGGGCGAGGGCTCATCGCCCGGCTCGGGGGGCCGCAGCGGGGGCGGCTGGGTGAAGTAGAAGGCCGTCTCGACCGTGCCCCCGTCGTCCTCGTGGGTCACGATCAGGATCGGCGAGCCTCGAACGCGCCGGGCGCGCCGGACCATCGGGTAGTGGATCCGCCGTTCGTGCTGGACCGTGGCGTCTTCGAAGACCATGGCATCGGCCTCCAGGCGGAGCGTGCCCTTGCGCTCGCCGAGGTCGCCGCGTCGCAGCAGCACCATCCAGACGGTGGTCGGTTCCGGCATGGAGCCATCATCGCGTCCTGGGGCCGCCTCGACCACCTAGGCTGTGGGCATGGCCTTCGTCGATGAGTGCACCGTGTTCCTGACCGCCGGGCGCGGCGGGAACGGTTCGGCGTCGCTGCACTCCGAGCCCTACAAGCCCCGCGGCGGCCCCGACGGGGGCAACGGGGGCGACGGTGGCTCGATCGTGTTCGAGGTCTCCCGCGGCGTGCACGACCTGTCCTGGCTCGCCGACCATCCCCACCAGAAGGCGCCGGGCGGCCAGCCCGGGCGAAGCGCCAGGCGCGAGGGCGCCTCCGGCAAGGACCTCGTGATCCCGGTTCCCGAGGGCACCGTCGTGATGGACGAGCGCGGCCTGATCGCCGACCTGGTGGGCGAGGGCACGCGCGCCGTGGTGGCGGCCGGCGGCCGCGGGGGCCGGGGCAACACGGCCTTCGCGGGACCTCGGAACCGCGTGCCCCGCACCGCCGAGCTCGGCGAGGACGGGGAGGACCGCACGGTCACGGTGGAGCTCCGCACGGTGGCCGACGTCGGCCTGGTGGGGCTGCCGAACGCGGGCAAGTCCACGTTGCTGGCTCGCCTCACCGCCGCCAAACCCAAGATCGCCAACTATCCCTTCACCACGCTGACGCCGAACCTCGGCGTGGCGGGCGAGGACACGGACCGGTTCGTGGTGGCCGACATCCCCGGCCTGGTGGAGGGCGCCAGCGAGGGCAAGGGGCTGGGGCACCGGTTCCTGCGGCACATCGTGCGATGCCGGGCGCTCGTCCTGGTGGTCGACCTGGCGGCGGAGGACCCCGCCGCCGACCTGGCGACCCTCGTGCCGAGCTCGCCGCCTACGACCCCGAGCTGGCCGGCGCCCGTCGATCGTGGTGGGCACGAAGACCGACCTGGTCGATGACGCCGCCTCGGCGATCGCGGCGCTGGGTCCGGAGGCCCTCCCGGTCTCGGCGATGACCGGCGACGGGATCGACGACCTGCTCGACCGCCTCGGCCTGCTGGCCGAGGAGGGCGAGGCCGCCGAGCCCGAACGCTCGCCCTACGTCGTGCTGCGCCCCGGCAGGCCCCGGTTCACCGTGAGCCGAGAGGACAGCGGCCGGTGGCGCGTGCAGGGCCGCAGCGTCGAACGCTGGGTCTTGGAGACCGACCTCGACGATGACCAGGATGTCGAGCGGCTGCAGCAGCGCATGGCCAAGGAAGGCGTCGAACGCAAGCTCGTCTCGTTGGGCGCGCGGCACGGCGACGAGGTCGCCATCCTGGACCGGGTGTTCGAGTTCCTGCCCGACGTCGACCCGGAGGCGGTCGAGGAGGAGGACGCGTAGATGGATCTGGAAGGCCTGTTGGCGGCCGACGAGTCGGGGTGGCAGGACTGGTCGAGCTGTTCGCGCAGATCCCCGCCGACCGGTTCGAGGAGCCCACGGTGACGCCCGAGGGCTGGTCGCCCAAGGACGTGATGTTCCACGTGGGGGCGTGGATGGCCGACGCGGGCCTGCAGCTCGAGCGCATGCGGGCCGGCACGTTCGACCCCGCCGAGGAGACCCCCGCCACCATCCAGGAGCGCAACGGCGAGTGGTTCGAAGTTTCCAGGGCGATGGAACCGAGCGACGTGCGGATCGAGTTCTTCTCGGCGCATCAACGGATGTGCGAGGAGTTGGGCGCGATGCCCGAACTGACGCCGGACGCGGTGAGTGGTTCGAAGAATCCGGGCCGCTGCACTACGCGAAGCACATCAAGGATCTCCGCGGGTGGCTGGGTGACGCTGCCTCGTAGGATGGGCGCCGTGGGGACGCGCCTGGGGATCATGGGTGGCACGTTCGACCCCATCCACTACGGACACCTCGTCACCGCCGAGGAGGCGCTGCACCAGTTCGGGTTGGACGGGGTCGTCTTCGTGCCGACCGGCCGGCCGTGGATGAAGGAGCACGAGGTCGTCTCGGGTCCCGAGGACCGCTACCTGATGACCGTGATCGCCACGGCCTCCAACCCGCTTGTTCCGCGTCTCGCGGATGGAGGTCGACCGCGACGGTCCCACCTACACGGTCGATACGCTGCGCGGCATGAAGGCCGAGCTGGGGGACGACACCGACCTGTTCTTCGTGACCGGCGCCGACGCGGTCCTGGAGATCTTCCAGTGGAAGCACCGCGAGGAGCTGTTCGATCTGGCGCACTTCATCGCCGCGACGCGCCCCGGCTACGACATCGCGGCGTTCGAGGCGCACCCGCCCTCCAGCATCCCGGACATCACGGTGATGAACATCCCCGCGCTGGCGATCTCCTCGACGGACGTGCGCACGCGCGTGCACGCGGGGAGCCCGATCCGCTACCTGGTGCCCGAAGGCGTCAAGAGCTACATCGAGAAGGCGGGGCTCTACCGGTGAGCGCCAACGTCCCGAGGGTGCTCCCGTTCGGCCGTCGCGTGCGGACCGACAGGCCGAGCGCCGCCGCCGCAACGTCCTGGCCGGCTCGCGATCGTCGTCGTCCTGGCGCTCGTCGCGTTCATCGTGGTCCGCAGCGGGGGAGACGACGCGCCGGCGGCGGGTTCGAACGACGGCGCGTCCACCGCCCCGGGGCGGAGGAGACGATGGCCTTCCAGGTCGCGGGGACGACGGCGCCGATGCTGGCGGTGATCGGCAAGGGCAGCGAACCGGTCGCCATGCCGTATCCGCAGGAGCTCACGGTGGTCGTGCCGGGCCAGGGCGAGACCACCACCGCCGACGTCGCCGGGCTGCCCGCGACCTCGATGCACATCGCGCTGTCGAACATGTCGGGCATGTGGCTCGCGCACTACGCCGTGGTCACCCTGAACGGTCTCGCGGACGCGATCGATCGCGAGGGCGGCCTGCCCGTGACGCTCACGGCGGCCTATCCCACGAAGGCCGGGCCGCTCGGGCCCGGGCGCGGTCACGCTGACCGGCGCCCAGACCAAGGCGTTCCTCGCGGGCACCACCGACGACGCCGGCACCCGGTGGGAGATCGTGCTGAAGGCGCTGCTCGCCGACCCGCCCGCGTTGGAGCCGGCGGACTTCGCCGAGACCGACGACGCGGCCGCGGCCGCGGAGGTGTTCGCGCCGCGAAGGGCGCCGAGATGACCGAGGTCCCGACCGACCTGGTGGCCGGAACGATCGAGGTGCCCGCCTACCACGAGTTGGACGCCATGATGGCCGGGTTCTTCGACACCCCACGCCGACGCCCGCCATCGTGCAGAACGGCAACGGCGCGCCCGGCGTGGGGGAGGGGGTGGCGCCCAGCTCATCCCGGCGGGGTTCCGGATCACGCTGTCGCAGAACGCGCAGACCTTCGACGTGGAGACGACGGACGTGTTCGCCAACGGCGTGGAGTTCGAGGAGGCCGCCAAACGCGCCCGGGAGGCCCTGGGGGTCGGCCGAGTCCGGGTCTCCCAGGTACCATCGGGTATCGGCGACGTCACGATCGTCGTCGGGAAGGACTTCACGGTTGACGGAGACTGAGCGGGAAACGCGGGAAGGCGACAGCCCTTCGCTGCCCCCCAGCCGCGACGTCGCGATCGCGGCGGCCCGCGCCGCCTCGGACAAGCAGGCGGGCGACATCGTCGTGCTCGACGTCCACGACATCATCGTGATCACCGACCACTTCGTGATCTGCACCGCGGCACCCAGCGGCAGATCCGCACGGTGATCGACGCCGTCGAGGCGGCGCTGCGAGGCTTGGGCGTCAAGCCCGTCCGGCGCGAGGGCGAGCCCGAAGCGGGCTGGTGGCTGCTGGACTACGTCGACGTCGTCGTGCACGTGTTCGGCGACGAAGAGCGCGCCTACTACGACCTGGAACGGCTCTGGAGCGATGCCCCCCGGGTCGAGTGGGAGCAGACGGACGCAGCCTCCTCGGCTGGGTAGAATCGTCGCGCAGGGCCCATAGCTCAGCTGGTAGAGCGCTTGGCTGGCAGCCAAGAGGTCAGGGGTTCGACTCCCCTTGGGTCC
>CAWCPZ010000004.1:0-167140 GCA_963797635.1 uncultured Actinomycetes bacterium | reverse complement strand
GAACCCGCCGTTGGTTCCCGCGATGCGGGTGACGGCGGTGGCATTCTTGGCGAAGTCGCCCGTCGGAACGACGACCTCGATGCGACCGTCGCGGATGATCTTCGACAGGTCGCCCTGGGTCTGTGGGGTCGTCCCGATCCCGGCCGGCGTCTTCGTGTCACCGACCGAATAGTCAAGCGAACGGCCGCCCTGCTCGTCCGCGGCACGCTTGTGTCACCGTCGGTCAGCGCTTGGCCGGGTGCAGGCGCGGCCGATGCGTTGGGGTTTCTCGCCTGCCATGTCGCGGGACCGTCCACCGGGGCTTCGGCCGGCGCCAAAGCATCAGCGCCCCCGCTGTCGTCGGAACTCATGTCGGCCTGCTGGCTGAGGAAGCCGATGCTGCCCGCCACGATCAACAGCGTCACCACGGCCGCCGCGATCGAGGGCCAGCGACGATCGCGATGGGTGGGGCGGCGCGGCGGCCGTGACCCTCGTCCTCCGCGACCGGAGGGCTTGCGGCGGCAGTACGCCGGCGTTCCTGTGCGGCGACGTGCTCGAAGTCGGTTTCCAACTGCTGCAGGTAGCGGATGTCCGTGTTCACGATTCGACCTCCGAGCTCAGCTGCAGCCCCCGCTCTTGCAGCACCAGTGCGACGCGGCGCAGTCCCCGGCTCACGCGTTGTCGCGCGTTCGCCTCGGAGCACCGGAGTCGCTCGGCGACCTCGCGGTAGCCGAGTCCATCGATCACGTGCAGTCGCATCGCCTCACGCTGGTCCTCGCTCAGCGTCTCCAGCGCTTCGAGCAGCGCCTCTCGGATCGGCGCGAAGTCGATGAGGTCCTCGATGCGTTCGTAGTCCTCGGGCGGCAGGTCCCGTTCGGGCATCCCGAGCCGCTGGCGGGCCGCCGCATCGACGCGCCCGGTGCGGAAGAACCGCCCGAGGCGGTGCCGCGCGATCCCGTATACCCATGCCACCCCGTTCACCCCTTGATCCGTGTAGCGCTGCCGCGACGCGAACGCCTCGGCGAAGGTCTCCGCGGTCAGCTCGGCCGCCGTTTCCGGGTCGAGCGTGCGGCGGGCGAAGTAGCGCAGCAGATCCTCTGCATGGCGTCGGTACAACTCCGTGAACGCATCGGGGTTGTCCCTCGACGCGAGCAGGAGTTCGCTGTCGGTTCGCTCGTCCGGCACGGGGCCTCCCTGATCGACCGTCCTCGCGACGATCGGTCCGTGTCGTAGGGACCATGCCGCGAGGCGGTGGGGATGTGACAGCGCTCGGACGCACCGTGACGTCCCCGAGGTTCCCGGACCCTAGCGCGCGAGCACGATCTTGCCGAGTTGTTCGCCGGCGTCCAGGCGCGCCAGCGCCTGCGGGAACTCCTCGAACGCGAACTCGCGATCGACCGGGACGTGGGGCACGCCGCCCGCCAACGAAGGCCATCGCGTCGGCGAACTCGCGATGGTCGTTCATCGTGGAGCCGATCACCTCCAGCTGGCGCCAGAACAGCGTGGGCAGGTGGAGTTCGGCCGTGCGCCCGGTCGTGGATCCGTTCGTCACGTAGCGCCCGCCTCGGGCGAGCGCCCGCACGGCCCGCTCGAAGACCGCCGAGCCCACGTTGTCGAGCACCACGTCGACGCCACGTCCATCGGTTGCCGCTCGCACCTGTTCGTCGAAGGCCGCATCCGAATCGAACACCGCGCGAGCACCGTGGTCGGTGGCCCACGCCCGTTTGGACGCGTCGCGCGATGTGGCGAACACCGTGGCGCCCATCGCCCGGGCCAGGAGGAACGCCGCGGTCGACGTGCCGCCGCCGATCCCGGTGACGAGGACTGAGGTGTGCTCGTCGACCCGTCCGCGTCGGAGCATGCGGAGCGCTGAGGAGGTGACCAGGCCGACGGCGGCCGCTTCGGACCAGGACAGCGCTGGAGGCTTCCGGGCGACGTTGACCTCGGGGAGCACGATCGCGTCCGCGTGGGTGCCCCAGCGATGCTCGCCCACGATCGCGAAGTCCGGACAGAACGGCACCTCGCCCCGGGCGCACGCCGGGCATCGCCCGCACGAGATGGACGGGTCGATCACCACCTCGTCGCCCACCTCGGCGTCCGTGACACCCGGGCCGGTCGCATCGATCACCCCGGCACCGTCGGCGCCACCGACGTGCGGGAACGAGGGAGGAGCCGGCATGCCGCGCGCGACCCACAGGTCGAGATGGTTGAGCGCGGATGCGCGCAGCGAGACGCGCACCTCACCTTCCCGGGGCTCCGGCGTGGGCACCTCGCCCAGCTCGTAGGCGCCGGGTCCCGACGTGTCGCGCAGCAACCAGGCTCGCATCGAGGCGCCACGGTATCGGGTGGTACGTTCGATGGCGACCACGCGGCGCGTTCCGCCGCCCGGAACGCCCGCGTCATCCCGGGAAGGAGCGTCTCGATGACCGAACTCGGAACCGCCGATCTCGAACGAGGGCTGGCACACATCGCGGACTCGCCACGCGATCACGGCACCGTGGAGATGCTCGTGCGTCGCCCGGCTGTCGATGAGCGCGAGGTGGTCGCTCTGGCCGAGGTCGAACCCGGCGCCGGATTGATCGGCGACTCCTGGGCCGGGCGGCCACACCCATCGCCCGAGGCCGAACTCACGTTGATGAACGCCCGATGCGTCGCGCTGCTCGCCGGTGACGTCGACCGTTGGCCCCTCGCGGGCGATCAGGTGTACGTCGATCTCGACCTCGGGGTCGAGAACCTCCCGCCCGGTACCCGCCTGCGGGTGGGAACGGTGGTGGTGGAAGTGAGCGCGAAGCCGCACACCGGCTGTTCGAAGTTCTCTGCACGGTTCGGTCCGGAAGCCCTGGCGTTCGTGAACTCCGACCAGGGCAAGGCGATGCGCCTTCGAGGCATGAACGTCCGGGTGATCGAGGGCGGCACCCTCCGAACGGGCGACCCGGTCATCAAGGAGTGACGGCACGCATGAGCGATTCGTTCCCTCGTCAGTACGCCCGCACCCACGGGTTCAACCTGGGGAACCCGCGATCGATCGAGGTCGGGTCCGACGGCGCCCGGGTGGCGTTCCTCCGCACGCCGGCCGGCGACGACACGAACGCCGCGCTGTGGGTCTACGACGTCGCCGAGGACGCGGAACGGCAGGTCGAGGGCCCCACCGAGGAAGGTCACATCACCGACGCCGAACGCGATCGTCGTGAGCGGATGCGTGAGGCCCAGACCGGGGTGGTCACCTACGCGGCCGACCCCGCGCTGACGGTCGCCGCGTACGTCGTGGGTCAGCAGCTGTTGGTGGCCGACCTGACGACCGGGACATCGCGGACCGTGTCGCCGGCGGGTCCGGCGTTCGACCCGCGACCCGATCCCACGGGCTCGCGGGTGGCCTACGTCACCGACGGAGCCCTGCACGTCGATCGACCTCGACGCCGGGATCGATCGCCGGCTGGTCCACGACGAACACCCCGACGTGCACTGGGGGCTCGCCGAGTTCATCGCCGCGGAGGAGATGGAACGACGGCGTGGCTACTGGTGGTCGCCGGACGGACGGCGGATGTTGGTGTGCCGCGTGGACGAGCGGCCCGTGCAGACCTGGCACATCGCCAACCTGATCGATCCGGCCGCCGCGCCACGGGCGGTTCGCTATCCGCGAGCGGGGACCGACAACGCGATCGTCACGCTGCACGTCGTGGGGGTGGACGGCGCTCGCGTCGAGGTGGTCTGGGATCGCGAGGCGTTCGAGTACCTGGCCGCCGTGTCGTGGACGCCGGAAGGCCCGCCGCTGGCCTTGGTGCAATCGCGCGACCAGCGCACCGTGCACGTGCTGGCGATCGATCCGGACTCGGGCGAGACGGAACTGGTCTGGAAGGACGGCGACGAGACCTGGACCCACATCACCCCCGGGGTCCCGGCGTGGCTCCCCGGAGGACGGCTGCTCACGGCGGGCCATCGCGACGATACGCGCCGGTTGCTGATCGACGGCGAACCCGCCACGCCCGTGGGGCTGCAGGTCGATTCGGTGATCGACGTGAGCGACGACGTGGTGTTCCGCGCCACCGAGGAGCCCACCGAGATGCATGTGTGGCGCCTGTCGGCGGATGGTTCCCTCGCGCAGCTCTCGGATGGCGCCGGGGTCCACGGCGCGGCGGTGGGCGGCGATCTCACCGTCCTGGTGTCCGAGACCGATCGTGAGCCGTTCCCGGTGGTGACCGCGTCACGCGACGGCGAAGTCGTCCACACCTTCGAGTCGGTTCGCTGAGCTGCCGCTGATCGAGGCCCGGCCCACGTATGCGTCCGTGGGCCCGAAGGACCTGCGCATCGCGCTGTTCACGCCGGGCGGCCACGAGCCGGGGGAGCAACTCCCGGTGCTGCTCGATCCATACGGGGGTCCGCATTTCGGCAGGGTCGTGCGGATGCAGCGGATGCACCTGGAGTCCCAATGGTTCGCCGACCAGGGGTTCGCCGTGCTGGTGGCCGACGGTCGCGGCACCCCGTATCGCGGGGTGGCCTGGGATCAGGCGGTGCACCTGAACTACCTGGACGCGGCGCTCGAGGACCAGGTGGAGGCGTTGCACGCCGCCGCCGAGCGGTTCCCGTTCCTGGATCTCAGCCGGGTCGCGATGCGCGGATGGTCCTTCGGCGGATACCTGGTGCTCGGGGCGATGTTGCGCCGCGGCGATGTGTTCCACGCGGGGATCTCGGGCGCGCCGGTGTCGGATCCCTCGTACTACGACACGCACTACACCGAGCGCTACCTCGGGATGCCGGAGGAGCAACCGGAGGCCTACCGCCGCACGAACGTCGTGAAGGATGCGGCGGGGCTCGGCGGTGAGCTGATGATCATCCACGGGGTGGTCGACGACAACGTGTACGTCACGCATGCGCTGCAGATGTCGAAGGCGCTGATGGAAGCGGGCCGGCGTCACGCGATGATCCCGCTGAGCGGCATCACGCACCGGCCGATCGACCCGCGGCCGCCGAGAACATGATGAAGATCGAGGTCGACTTCCTGCGGCGATCGCTCGGCATCGCCGACCCCGCTTGACGGCGCCGAGCGGTCCGGAGGCCGAAGCCCCCGGACCGTGACGGCGAGGATCAGGTGCGGCTACGCGTCGAGCCTGCGCGCCACCCCGTCCACCGGCTCGGTGACCGGGATCCCCATCAGCTGCAGGATCGTCGGCATGACGTCCGGCGTCGTGAACCTGGCGTAGGTGTTGTTGCCGTACGCCAGGCTGGGTGACCAGAACACCATCGGCACGCGCTGCACGCTCTCCTGCGCGCCGCCGTGGTCGCCGAACACGCCGTAGCTGGTCTTGTCGTGCAGCAGCCCGATGACATCCGGGCCGTTGGAGGCGGCCATCGTGTTCACGAGCTCCTGGCCGTGCTCGCTTCCACCACCGGCCTCGGCCACGGTCATCGCGTTCTTGCCGCGCAGACGGAATCGTCCGCCGTCACGCCAGTAGCTCGCGATCACCCCGGGGGTCTTCAGCATCGCCGAAGCGCCCAGCTTCTTCTTGTAGGTGGAGTGGTTGATCAGCCATGCCTCGATCGCGGTCGACTGATAGGAGAACTGGATGTTCCCCGTGTCGATCAACGGCTGCAGGTTCGGCGACGGCTGGTTGTAGAGCGGGTCGGTCGCGGGGATGAACGATCCCGCGTCCCAGACCCCTGTCGGTGCGTAGTACCAGTTGCTGTCGCCGGCGCCGGCGGTGTCCTTGCCGTAGAAGTGCTCGCCGTAGGTGGCGCCGTGGTCGGCCGTCAGCACGACCATGGTCTCGCCGCCGTCGCGCGCGTCGAGCGCCTCCACGGTGTCCAGCATCTTGCCGAGCTGGATGTCGGCGTTCTCGGCGGCGCATCGAACGTGCGTCTGGGCCGCACCGTCGGCCACGGGATCGCCGGTGTGGCACGCCCCCATGAAGGTCGCGGCGTCCTTCTGCGCTCCCCACATGTGCGCGGCCTTGTCGATCGCACCCATCGTGACGAACATCCCCGACCAGGGCTCGCGGGTCATCATCTCGATCGCGGCGTCGGCCACCCAGGTGTCGCCACCGGTGTGCCCGGCCATCGCCGAGGCGTCGGTGCCGGGGAAGAACCGGTTGCCGTCTTCGGGATACATCCAGGACGGGAACGCGGTCGTGGTGCCGTAGCTGTTGCCGGCGTCGGAGTTGATGTACCAGCGTCCGCAGTAGTCGCTGAGGTAGCTCGGCACGTTCGTGCCGAACGGGAACCGGTACCGGCCGCCCAGCGTGGCGCGGCACGAGTCGAACAGCGAGCTCGATGAACGGCTCGACAGCCGCACGCCGATCGCGCCGTTCGGGGCGGTCGCCGAGTCCACCGCGTAGGACTTCTCGCCCACGACGATGAACTTCGAGCCGGGATCGGCCGTCTGCAGGTAGTCGGCGAGCTTCGGGTAGCCCGCACCGTTGTAGGAGGCGTTGATCAGCGTGCCGAACTCGGCACCGCTCAGGTCGCCGGTGATGTGCATGGCGCCGGCGCCCTTGCCCAGCAGGTTGTCGGCGTCGCGGTAGGCCTCATCGGTCCAGCCCATGTGCTTCGGGAGCTGACCGGAGGTGATCACGTTGTGGGCGATCACCGTCTCCGACGCCATGTAGCCCAGGTAGGCGTTCCGGAAGTTGGTGCCCTCGTTCCTGAGCTCGCGGAAGTTCGGCATGTCGAACTGGTTCGCGTACTGCGGGATCATCTGGTCGAACAGCACGATCAACACTCGGGTCGGATGCGACGGCACGCCGCCCTGCGCCGTGCCACCGCCCACCCACAACGGCAAGACCAACGCCATGGTGGCGGCGAAGGCCACGATCCTGTTCCTGGAACCCCTCATACGTTTCCCCCTCCCGTGCGTAGCTGGATGATGCTCCCGCCCGTGGGATAGGGCAAATCGCGTAGGGCGTCCGACGGAGAGGACCGCCTGACGAGGTGGCGAGGGTGCCGCCGCTAGACTCGACCACGTCCCGACCTTCGCCTGGAGCGTCCGTGCCCATCATCGTGCAGAAGTACGGCGGTACCTCGGTCGGATCCGTGGAGCGGATCCAGGCCGTGGCCGATCGCGTCGTGGCTGCACGCGAAGCCGGCAACGACGTGGTCGTCGTGGTCTCGGCCATGGGGCACACGACCGACGAGCTGCTGGCGATGGCGTCCGAGATCGCCCCGATCCCCGACCCGCGGGAACTCGACATGCTGCTCACCGCGGGGGAGCGGATCGCCATGTCCCTGCTGGGGATCGCGATCAACGCACGAGGGTGCCGCGCCGCCAGCTACACGGGTTCGCAGGCCGGGATCATGACCGATCACGAGCACGGGAAGGCCAGGATCGTCGAGATCCGGCCCAAGCGGATCCTCGAAGCGCTCGAGGCCGGCAACGTCGTGGTGCTCGCCGGGTTCCAGGGATTGTCGGTGACCCAGTTCGAGATCACGACGCTGGGTCGCGGTGGTTCGGACCTGACGGCGGTCGCGATGGCCGCGGCGGTGGGCGCCGACGTGTGCGAGATCTACACGGACGTGCAGGGCGTCTTCACGACCGATCCGCGGCGGGTGCCGAACGCCCGCAAGCTCGAGGTGGTCTCCTACGACGAGATGCTCGAGATGGCCGCGGCGGGCGCGAACGTGCTGCAGTCGCGCTCGGTGGAGTACGCGCGTCGCCACGGCGTGAAGCTGCACGTCCGCTCGGCGTTCGACGACGCACCCGGCACCTGGGTGCAGGAGGTTGCAGACATGGAAGGCGTGCTGATCTCGGGTGTGGCGCTGGACACCGGCGAGGCGAAGGTGACGCTCGAACGGGTGCCCGACCGCCCCGGGGTGGCGGCGCTCGTGTTCAAGGCGATCGCGGAGGACGCGATCAGCATCGACATGATCGTGCAGAACATCTCGCACGCCGGCGCGACGGACCTGTCGTTCACGGCCCCGCTCACCGACATCGCCCGTCTGCAGAGCGTGATGGAGCGCATCGTCAAGGAGATCGGCGCCGAACGATTCACGATGGACCAGGACATCGCGAAGATCTCGTTGATCGGTGCCGGGATGAAGACCCATCCCGGTGTGGCCGCGGACATGTTCGACTGCCTCGCCACCGGTGGCGTCAACATCGAGATGATCTCGACCTCGCCGATCCGCATCTCGTGCGTGATCCGCAAGGGCGACGGCGAGCGGGCGGTTCGCTTGATCCACGAACGGTTCGACCTCGATGCCACCGGATCCTCGCCCGACATCGCCACCGGTTGACCGATCGGCGCGAGGGCCGCTGTTAGGCTGGAACGCATCATGAAGATCGCTGTCGTCGGTGCCACCGGGGCCGTCGGCCGGGAGATGATGCGCACCCTCGAGGAGCGCCGCTTCCCCGTCGACGAGCTGTTGCCGCTCGCGTCCTCGCGGTCCGCGGGCACCACCGTGCCCTTCCGAGGCGAGTCGTACGAGGTGCGCGAGCTGTCTCTGGACCTCCTGCGCGGGGTCGATGTGGCGCTCGTCAGCGCCGGGGCTTCCGTGTCGAGATCGTTCATCCCCGAGGCGGCTGCGAACGGCACGGTGTGCATCGACAACTCCAGCGCCTTCCGCATGGATCCCGACGTGCCGTTGACGATCCCGGAGGTCAATCCCGAGTCGCTCGAGGGATCGCCGCGCATCATCGCGGTGCCGAACTGCACCACGATCACGGCGCTGCTCGCGGTGGCGCCGCTGCACCGCGCCGCCGGTCTCAGGTCATTGGTGCTCTCGTCCTACCAATCGGTGAGCGGCGCCGGTCACACGGGTGTCAGCGAACTGCTCGACCAGGTGGAGAAGCTCCGCGGCGACGAGGCCTCGCTCGCCCATCCCGTCCACGGGGCGCTGCCGACCGGCCCGGTCTTCGGCAAGACGATCGCCTACAACGTGGTCGCCAAGATCGGTGACTTCGAGGCCGACGGCTTCACGGGCGAGGAGTCGAAGATGATGGCTGAGCCCCGCAAGATCCTGGGGATGCCCGACCTGCCCGTGGTCGCCACCAGTGTTCGGGTGCCGGTGCTGGCCGGTCACGGCGCGTCCATCCTGGCGGAGTTCGAGCGGTCGATCTCCGTGCGCGATGCGCGAGAGCTGCTCGAAGCCGCGCCCGGCGTCGAGCTCTGGGACGACCCGAAGAAGGACGTCTACCCCTCGCCCTTGGATTCGGCCGGTCTCGATGTGGCGTTGGTGGGGCGCATCCGTCAGGTGCCCGGGCGCCCCGACGCGCTCGCGCTGTTCAGCTGCGCCGACAACCTGCGCAAGGGCGCGGCCCTCAACGCCGTCCAGATCGCCGAGCACCTGTTCCCGTCGTTGATCTGAGGGGTCGTTGGGTCGGGGCATCGGCGGGGGTAGGGTCGGCCCGTGAGCTACCAGGACTTCATGGAAGGCACGGTCAAGGTCTTCGAACTCGTGGGCGTCACCGTGCTGTTGGTCGGCGGGCTGCTGGCCTTCGGGATCTATTTCCTGCGGCTGGTCAGCGGGGCGCCGCGGCGGCAGGCGTTCAACGAGGTTCGGTCCTCGCTCGGCCGCGCGATCCTGCTGGGCCTCGAGGTGCTGGTGGTGGCCGACATCATCCGCACGATCGTGGTGACGCCGACGCTGTCGAGCGCCGCCACCTTGGGCGTGATCGTGCTGGTGCGGATCCTGCTGAGCTTCTCGATCGACGTCGAGGTCGAGGGCATGCTGCCGTGGCGACGCGGCGCACCGCGCGGGGAAGATCCGCCCACCTAGTTGTCGTCGACGGGCTGGCCGCCCGGCGTGACGTCGTCGGCCAGCTGCTTCACGAACCACGCGCCGTAGTCGCTCCAGCCCTCCCGCCGGTAGAAGTCCATCGTGGCGTCGCGCCACGAGGCGGTCACCAGCGCCATGCGGAAGCAGCCACGCTTGCGGGCGAGTTCCTCGGCCCGGCGGAGCAACGTGGTTCCGACGCCGGATCCTCGAGCCTGTTCGGTGACGACGACATCGTTCACGCGGGCCTGCGGCCGGTGATCGCCGAGGCGCTGGTGGTACTCCATGTCGATGACCCCGGCGATCTCGCCGTCGAGCTCCGCCACCAGCGTCACGTTGCCGATCTGCCGGATGTGACCGGAGAACGCCTGTTGATGCGTGGGGTCCTCGGCGGTGCCGGCCGCGACGCCGCGGCCGAGTTCGACGAGCAGGCCGCCACGGCGGGCCAGTCCTCGGGGGACGCGAGACGAACCACGACCGCGCCCATCAGAAGAAGAACGGGCACCAGGGGTCGGGGCCGGCGAACATCGCGCCGAGCGCTTCGAGCGAGGGATCGTCGGCATCGAGCAGCCCGAGCCGAACCGCATCGTGCACACGGAGGAACCCGCTGAACAACGACGAGAGCGTGCCGATGCCGATCGGTGCTGGGTGGTCGCTCCCGCCCGCCGGGCTCACGCTCGCCGAGCCGCCCCGGACCTCGATCCTCCACGGTCCCGCGTTCTCGGGCCAGCGTTCGTCGTCGACGGCGATCACCGCATCGACGTCGATCGGCGGGTAGCCGCGCGCCTCGAGCGCTGCCGGCACGTTCAAGAGGCGCAGCATCCAGTCGTAGCGGAAGGGCGTGGCGAGGAACGCCTCGGGGGTGGCGAGCGCCAGCGGGTCCGACGGGGGTCCGGACCATTCCACCCATTTGCCCAGCCCGCGGAACCCCCGGAAATACTGGAGCAACGCGCGTTGCGCTGCCGGTGTCGTCGTGAAGAACGCGTTGCAGGACAACCCGAACGCGACGTCGAGCGGACCGGGATCGGCGTCACGGGAGAACGCGGCGAAGCCGGTCACGCGATCCGCTTCGCGCACCACGACGGCGCGGTAGGCCGAGTCGTCGGGCTTGGTCAGGATGCGAACGCGCCAGTGTTCGTCCTCGACCGGTTCCACCGGACCGTTCTGATTCCGCACCCACCCGCGGTAGGCCTCGCGGATCGCGGCGAGGTCACGATCGACGTCGACCAGCTCGACGCTCAGCGTGTCGCGGTCCGGGGCGATCGCGTCGAGGGGCAGTCGGTGCGTGGTGTACGACCCCGCGATCTCGAACCCCATCCGTCGGTACGGGCGCAGCACCGCGGGGAAGAGCGCCGCGAGCGGCGCCCCTCGTTCATGCGCCCGTTGGAGCAGCGCATCGGTGCACGCGGTGGCGAGGCCGTCCGCTCGACGCTCAGGCAACGTGCCCACGCGGGTGATCCCGCAGCAGTCGATGCCGCGTCCGCCGAACCACTGATCGAACCGGAACTCTCCGGCGGTGGCGACCACGCGATCGTCTTCGAGGGCGACGCGGATGTCGTCGAGCTTGAGGAGCGGCGCATTGAGCAGGGCGCGTTCGAGCGGGAAGTTGATGGACGTCGACAGCACACCCGCGATCTGTTCGCGGTGGGCTTCGCCGGGCTCGACGATCTGTGCGTTCATGCGGCTGGGCACCCGCACGGGGACGTGCCGCATCGCGGGCAGCCGGCGGCGTAGCGGGCGATCGCGTCCTCGAGTTCGACACCCTCGACGTTGGCGAGCGACAGCAGCCAGGCGAGCACGTCACCGAACTCGTGCTGGAGGTTCTCCCGGTCGCCGGTGCGCATCGCTTTCGCGAGTTCGCCCACCTCCTCGGTGAGCCAGCGGAACGTGGCGTCGCGGCCGCGGGCAGTGTCCCGCTCGAGGTAGGTGGTACGCATCGTGTGTTGCAGTTCGGACAGGTCCATCGGGAGAGTCTAGGCGCGTCGCCGTTGCGCCGATGTTCACTGACCGTCACACTGTGCCCGATGTCGCAGCGGAGACCTGCCAACGGTCGGTGGCTGTTCGATCAGCTGGTGGGTGAAGTACGAGCCGGAACGGTCAAGGCCCGCATCCGTCCGTTCGCCAAGGGGGAGGTCGTCTTCCACGAGGACGATCCGGGCGACACGATCCACCTGATCAAGAAGGGGCTGTTCGCCGTGCGGACGTCCACCAGCGGGGCGGAGCCTCATCATCAACGTCCTCGCGCCGGGCGACATCTTCGGAGAGTTCGCGCTCTTCTCACCGGGCGGCAGAAGGACCAGCGACGTCACTGCGCTCATCGAGGGCGAGACCGTCGCGGTCGAACGCGACGCGCTCCGAGCAGCGCTCATCGCCAGGCCGGAACTGGTCGAAGGTCTGATGTCCTCGGTCGTCGTCAAGGCGGAGAGCACTCGGCGCCGGCTCGTCGAGTTGCTCTCGATCTCGGCGGACCTCCGTGTCCTCCGCGCGCTGCTGTTCGTCGACACACTCAGCCACGACGACGCACCCGTACCGCTGACACAACAGGATCTGTCGAGCCTGGCCGCGACGACACGTCCCACGGCGAATCGTGTTCTTCGAGAAGAGGCGGCGCGGGGGACGCTGGTGCTGTCTCGAGGGCGCGTCACGGTGGTCGACGCTCAGGCGCTCGCCAAGCGTGCCGGCGTGGAACTTCCCCTCGCCCTCGCCAACCACGTTCCCTTCAGGCCGCCGTAGGACGCTGGGGCGTCGGGCCAGAGTGGGCATGGCCTCTCGACTTGTCTACCAAGTGGTAGAGAGGGCATAATCTGCCGCATGGTAGAGAACGGGGCGGAGGCCCGAGGGAGCGACTCCTCGATCGTGGAGGCGCTGTCCGGCAAGACGATCCTGCTGACCGGCGTCACCGGATTCCTGGCCCAGGTCGTGTTCGAACGGCTCATGGCCGACTTCCACGAGACCCGCGTCATCCTGTTGGTGCGCTCGCAGACCGGCGCCACCAGCCGAGAGCGGGTCGAGTACCTGCTGCGCAAGCCGGCGTTCGACACGCTGCGCGAACGTGTGGGCCAGGAGCAGTTGGTCAAGGTACTTGACGAACGTGTGGACGTGATCGACGCGGACTTCGGACGTGGCGTGCCGGAGATCCCCGGAGGCATCGACATCGCCTGCCACTCCGCGGCCACGGTCGCGTTCGACCCGCCGATCGACGAGGGCTTCACCACCAACCTGCAGGGTGCGATGAACCTCTACGGCGGGGTGATCGCCGGCGGTTCCACCCCGGCGCTCGTCCATGTGTCCACGGCCTACGTCGCCGGGGTGCAGAAGGGCGTGATCCCGGAAGGTCCGCTCGATCACCGGGTGGACTACCGCTTGGAGCTGGAGCTCGCGATGGAAGCCCGCCACGACGTGGAGGCGCAGTCCCGCAAGCCCGAGATGCTGAACGCGTTCCTCGCCGCCGCGCGGAAGGAGCACGAGCGCGCCGGTCCCTCGACCGTGGCGACCGACGCCGAGGAGCGCCGGCAGAAGTGGGTCACGAAGCGGCTGGTGGAGTACGGACGTGCGCGCGCCCGTTCGCTGGGCTGGCCCGACGTCTACACGTTCACCAAGGCGATGGGCGAGCGCGCGGTCGAGGAGCTCGCCGCCGAGGCGAACCTGCCGCTCAGCATCGTGCGGCCCTCGATCATCGAGTCGGCCTACACCCATCCGTTCCCCGGGTGGATCGACGGGTTCAAGATGGCCGACCCGATCATCCGCGCGTACGGGCTGGGCCAGATCCCGGAGTTCCCTGGGATCCCCGAAGGCATCATCGACATCATCCCGGTCGACTTCGTGGTGAACGCGATCCTGGCGGTCGCCGCCAACCCACCCGCCGCCGGCGAGGCCGCGCATTACAACGTGAGCTCGGGCTCGCGGAACCCGTTGCGGTTCTTCGAGCTGTACGAATGGGTCGAGGGCTACTTCGAAGAGCACCCGCTGCCCGAACGCGGCCGAGGCGAGCACAAGGTTCCCGACTGGGACTTCCCGGGCAACCTCACGGTCGAGCGGATGCTGCGGCGTGCGGAGCGGTTCACCGATATCGCCGAGCAGGTGGTCACCCACATGCCCAAGTCCAAGGCGATGCGGAACTCGGTGCGCCGCGTCGACCGCGACAAGGCCCGCGTCGACTTCGTGAAGCGCTACAGCGACCTGTACGGCATGTACACCGAGACCGAGGTGGTCTACACCGACGACCGCACGTTCGCGTTGTTCGAGTCCATGAGCGATGAGGACAAGGCGATGTTCCCGTTCGATGCCGCCATGGTCGATTGGAAGTACTACCTGAAGGACGTGCACTCCCCGGCGGTGACGCAGAGCCTGCGCGAGCTGAGCAAGCGCGACCGCGAACGGCCCACCGTGAAGCTGCGAGAGCGCGAGGAACCGGTGCTCGCCGTGTTCGACATGGAGGGCACGATCATCACGTCGAACGTGGTGGAGTCCTACGTGTGGACGCGGATGGCCGACCTTCCGTCGGAGGAATGGCCCGCGGAGCTCGCGAGCGTGTTCGGCAAGGTGCCGCGGTACCTGCAGATCGACCGGCGCGACCGCGGGGACTTCCTGCGCACGTTCTTCCGGCGGTACGAGGGCGCCAGCGTCGAGGGGATCGACCGCCTGGTGGCGAACCACGTCGGCGAGTTCATGCTGCAGAAGGCCAGCTCCGCGGCGATCCGGCGCATCCGCGACCACCGCGCCGCCGGGCATCGCACGGTCTTGATCACCGCGGCAGCGGAGCCGTTCATCCGCCCGCTGGCGCCGTTGTTCGACGTGCTGATCGGGGCGGAGCTGGAGGTGCGCGACGGGCGCTACACCGGGTTCATGTCGCAGCCACCGCTGGTGGGTGAGGCACGCAGCGCCTGGCTCAAGCGGTACGCCCTGCTCGAGGGGATCGACCTGAAGTACTCGTACGCCTATGCGGATTCCTATTCGGACCTGCCGTTGCTGCGTGCCGTGGGCAACCCGGTCGCGGTGGCGCCCGATGCGGCGCTGTACCGACACGCGCGACGTCGGCGCTGGCCGATCGAGGAGTGGGGCATGACCAAGGGGATGCCGCGGGTGCGGTTCCCGAAGCCGGCGGTGCGGGGGTGAGCGCGTAGATGGCGCAGTCGCTCGAGTACTTCCGGTCCGTCTCGCGCGTGTTGACCGCGCGCGCGGTGGGTTCCCGCGCGCCCGGCCTGATCGCCGGTCCGCTCGCGCCGCTGCGCCTGGTGAACCGCTCCGACCCCGAGGCGTCCCGCGACGGATGGGCCCGCATGAAACCGATCCTGTCGGGCATCTGCGGCAGCGACCTGTCCACGATCGCGGGGCATTCGTCGTTCTACTTCTCGCCGCTGGTGTCGCTGCCCTTCGTGCCGGGCCACGAGGTCGTGGGCGAACTGCTCGATGATTGCGGTGAGCACAAGGCCGGGCAGCGCGTCGTGATCTCGAGCGTGCTGGGGTGCGCGGCGCGAGGGCTCCCGGACCTGTGTCCGAACTGCGAGGCCGGCGACTACGGCCGGTGCGACCGGGTCACGGTGGGCGATCTGAAGCCGGGTCTGCAGACCGGGTACTGCGCCGACACCGGCGGTGGCTGGAGCCGGATGATGCTGGTGCATCGTTCGCAGATCTGGGCGGTGCCCTCGGAGATGGACGACCGGGCCGCGGTGCTGGTGGAGCCACTGGCGTGCGCGATCCATTCGGTGTTCCGCGCGAACGTCCCCGACGGGGCCGACGTGATGGTGATCGGAGCGGGCACGGTGGGCATCCTGACGTTGATCGCGCTTCGGCGGTTCGCCAACCCGGGCCGGGTGATCTCGGCGGCCAAGCACACGCGCCAACGGGGGGCCGCGCAGATGGCCGGTGCCGACGAGGTGGTTCGCCCCGAGCACGCCCTGAAGGCGGTGCGCCGCACGGAATCGGCGGTGAAGCTCACGCCCGAGCGGGGACAGGACTTCCTGCTGGGTGGGGCCGACGTCGTGTTCGAGTGCACGGGGTCCAAGAGCGCGCTCGACATGGCCTTGCGCACGACCAAGGCGGGCGGGCGCGTGGTGGTGAGCGGCATCCCGGGGCCGGGCGCCGATCTGACGCCGCTGTGGTTCCGCGAGCTGGAGCTGGTGGGCGCGTACACGAGCGGCATGGAGACCGTGGGCGACGGGCGGCGGCATTCGTTCGCGCTCGCGTTGGAGATCGCGTCGCAGCTGGGGCCGGTGCTGGACCAGTTGGTGGGCGCGACGTACCCGCTCGACCGATGGCGCGAGGCGATCGACCACGCGATGTCGGCCGGCCGGCTGGGGACGTTCAAAGTGGCGTTCGCGCCGCAGGACTAGACACAAGAGAGAGCGAGACGACAGACGATGCCACGACCAGGATTCGTGTTGGAGGTGGACGAGCGGACGCCCCCGCTGTTGGTGCACCAGGGCGAGGGCTTCCGCATGCAGAAGTTCCCGCTGGGGACGCGCGTGGTGTACCCGCCGGACGCGCTGCCGGGGATCCGCGACGTGGGCGCCGCGGTGCAGCACGCGCTGATGCATCCGCTGGGCGATTCGAAGCCGCTCACCGAGCTGCTGTTCCCGGGCATGAAGCTCACGATCGCGATCGACGACATCTCGATCCCGCTGCCGCCGATGCGCACGCCCGACGTGCGGCAGCGGATCCTGGAGCCGGTGATCGAACTCGCGGCGCGCAAGGGCGTGGAGGACCTCGAGCTGATCATCGCCACGGCGCTGCACCGCCGGATGACCAGCGCGGAGATCCGCCGCGCGGTGGGCGAGCGCGTGTTCCGCTCGTTCTGGCCCGACCAGCTGTACAACTTCGACGCCGAGGACCCGCAGGCGCTGCTCGAGATCGGCACCACCGACCAAGGGGAACTGGTCGAGATCTCCAAGCGGGCCGCCGAGTCCGACCTGATCGTCTACGTCAACATCAACCTGGTCGCCATGGACGGCGGGCACAAGTCCGTGGCGGTGGGTCTGGCCGGCTACCGCAGCCTGAAGCACCACCACAACGTGAACACGATGCTGCATTCCAAGTCGTACATGGATCCGCGTGAGGGCCACAGCGCGATCAACGACTCGGTGAACCGGATGGGCCGCGTGCTGGCCGACAGCGGGGTCAAGATCTTCCAGATCGAGACCACCCTGAACTCCGAGACGTTCCCGTCGAACCTGGGCTTCCTGAACAAGCGCGAGTGGGAGTGGAGCGCGTCCGACCAGGGCCTGATGATGGCGGCCAAGAAGGCGAACGACCTCGCGCCACCGCGCATCCGCCGGGAGTTCTTCCAGCGGATCGAGGCGCCCTACAAGCTGACCGGCGTCAACGCCGGCGAGGTCGAGGCCGTCCACGAGCGCACGATGACGAACCTGCATCGCCAGCAGCTGGTCGAGGTGAACGGCCAGGCCGATGTCCTGATCCTGGGTCTGCCCTACCTCGGCCCCTACAACGTGAACTCGATCCTCAACCCGATCCTCGTGCACTGCCTGGGGCTGGGATACCTGTTCAACATGTACCGGAACAAGCCGCTGGTGCGCGAGGGCGGCGTGGTGATCCTGCACCACCCGGTGCCGTGGGAGTTCAACCAGATCCACCACCCCAGCTACATCGACTTCTTCGAAGAGGTGCTGCGCGAGACCACCGACCCGAAGGAGATCGAGGCGACCTTCGAGGAGCGGTACGCCACCGATCCCTGGTACCGCCACCTGTACCGGACCAGTCACGCCTACCACGGCGTGCACCCGTTCTACATGTGGTACTGGGGCGCGCACGGTCGCGACCACGCCGGCGACGTGATCTTCGTCGGCGGGAACCCCTCGAGCGTGGCGCGGCTGGGCTACCGGCGCGCGGACTCGATGCGCGATGCGATCGAGATGGCGAAGGACACCGTGGGCTCGTCGCCGACGATGACCTACTTCCATGCGCCGCCCGTGATGATCGCGGACGTGCGGTAGGAGACGGCGATGGCAGGCATGCGCGAAGAGCTCAAGACCATGGCGGAAGGCTTCCGCTGGGGCCGTCGTCCGCTGGTGCCGCGATCGGCCGAACCGTTCGCACCCGAGAAGGAAGACTCGACCTTCCCGACCGCGTGGGCACGGACCGAGGCCGGCACGGCGGCGCGACAGCTGATCCTGCAGAGCGCGATGGGGCCCCTGCTGCGGAGCCAGGTGGGCCTGCGGGTCTACGGCCTCGAACACCTCGAGGGCGTGGCGGGCCCGGTGATCTTCTTCTCCAACCACACGAGTCATCTGGATGCGACGGTGATCATGACCTCGCTGCCCGAACCGCTGGCAGGCCAAGACCGCGGTCGGCGCGGCGCGCGACTACTTCTTCGACGTGTGGTGGCGGCAGGCGTTCACCGCGTTGGTGTACGGCGCGTTCGCGATCGACCGCGCGGGCGGCGGGCGCAAGGCGGTGAGCCAGGCGCGCGAGCTGATCGACGACGGATGGTCGCTCGTGGTGTTCCCCGAGGGCGCGCGGTCGCCCGACGGCCACATGCAGCGGTTCCGGCACGGCACCGCCCGCCTGTGCATCGAAGCCGGCATCGGCGCGGTGCCGATCGGGATCCGTGGTGCCTACCAGGCCATGCCGAAGGGCAAGAACTGGCCGCGGAAGGGCAAGCCACCGGTGCGGGTTCGCTACGGCCCGCCGTTGTTCCCCGCGGAGGGCGAGACGCACCAGGCGTTCTCGCTGCGGATGACGCAGGCGGTGGCCGAGCTCCACGACGAGGACCGTTCCACGTGGTGGGAGTCGCTGCACCGCGCTCAGCGCGGCGAGACCCCCACGCTGCTGGGTCCCTCCGGCCCCGAGTGGCGTCGCAAGTGGGAGGGCTCGCGTCCGCTCGAGCGGCGCGGCCCCGACAAGACCTGGAAGTGAGCGGTGCCACGCACCGGCGGTGAGGAACGTCGCGTCACGATCGTCGAAGAGGCGATCCGGCAGATCGGACGCGACGGCTACCGTGGCGCCAGCCTCGACAACATCGCGACGGCGGTGGGGGTGCGCAAGCAGACGCTCCTCTACTACTTCCCCACGAAGGACGCGTTGCTCGAGGCGTGCCTGTCCGCGGCCGGGGAACGCCTCGCTCGCGAGATCGCCGGGGCGTTGGCCGGCAAGGAGAGCTACTGGGACCGCGCCGAGGCGGTGATCCACGCCGTCTTCCGGCTCGCGAGCGACTGGCCGGAGTTCCCGATGTTCATCCGCGAGGCCGGCCGGCTCGGGCCCGATGCGTTCGACCGATTCGCCGGGGTGCTCGATCCCATGCGCCAACGCGCGATCGACTTCCTGCAGGCCGGCATGGACAACGGCGAGATCCGCAAACAGGATCCGGCGCTGCTGCTGTTCACGCTGTACACGGCCGTGGTGGGGTCGCTCACCGAGGCGAGCGTCCTGAACGCGGTGGTGGGCGCCGACTCGAGTCGCGCGTCGTTGCGCAAGCGAGAGCGCGAGGTGGTGCTGTTCGTGCGCGCCGCGTTGCGACCGGTGGACTGAGGCACGCCGTCGGCCGGGGATTGTCGCTCGCCGGTCCCTGTCGGAGGATGCAGCGGTGAGCATGCGCGAGGAACGGCGGGTCGTGACCGCGGTCTTCGCCGACCTGGTCGGCTCGACGGCGCTCGGTGAACGGCTGGACCCCGAGGAACTGAAGCTCGTGGTGGGCGAGGCGGTCTCCCGCATGGTGGTCGCGGTCGAGGCGTTCGACGGCCACGTGAAGGACCTCGCGGGCGACGGCGTGCTGGCGATCTTCGGGGCTCCGACCTCGCACGAGGACGATGCGGAACGAGCCGTTCGTGCGGGTCTGCGGATCGTCGAAGAGATCGCGGCGTTCGGGCAGGAGATCGAGCGGTCCTGGGGTGTCGCCGAGGTGGATGTCCGCGTGGGGATCGAGACCGGCCCGGTCGTGACCGGCGCGATCGGCGGCGGGAGCCGCGTGGAGTACTCGGCGCTCGGGGACGCGGTCAACACCGCATCCCGGCTGCAGGGCCAGGCGGTGCCCGGCACCGTGCTGGTGGGCGCGGAGACCCATCGGTCGGTGGCGGATTCGTTCGCGTGGGGACCGGTGCGGGAGCTCACCTTGAAGGGCAAAGGATCACCCGTCGAGGCCTATCCCGTGGCAGGTGTCGCCGGCGCCTCGCCGGGACCGTCCCGCGGGCGCCGGGTGCCGATGATCGGCCGGGAAGCCGAGCTGGCGCTGGCCGACTCCCTGGTGGAAGGGGCCGTGCTCGGCGGCTCCGGCGCCATCCTCTACCTGTCGGGGGAGCCCGGGATCGGCAAGACCCGGATGATGCAGGAGCTCCGTGAGCTGGTCCGAGGGGCGCAGCCCGCGCACGGCCGTTCGCTCTGGCTCGAAGGCCGGTGCGTCAGCTACGGCGAGTCGATGTCCTACTGGCCGTTCCGCGACCTCCTCCGGTCCTGGCTGGGCGTGGCGCCCGACGATCCCGACCTTCGCGTCACGATCGCGTTGCGCCGCGCGGTCGACCGGCTGTTCGGCGCGCGCGCCGGCGAACTCACCCCGTACCTCGGCGCGCTCCTGGAGCTGTCGTTCGGTCCGGACGCCGATGCCAAGCTCGCCGAGCTCTCGCCCGAGGCCGCACAGTTCCGGACGTTCGAGGTCGTGCGCCACCTGATCGAGCGCCTCGCCGAGGACGGGCCGGTGGTGATGGCGTTCGAGGATCTGCATTGGGCCGACGCCACCTCGCTGCTGTTGCTGGAGCAACTGTTCGCCGACACCGAGGCGTCGCCGCTGTTGATCGTCTGCACCGGACGTCCTGAGCGAGACCACCCCTCGTGGCGATTGAAGGACGAGACGGCGCGGACGATGCCCCACCGGTTCCGGGAGATCGCCCTGGAGTCCCTGTCCGGCGACTCGGGCTCCGAACTCCTGACGGCGCTGGTCGGCCACGACACGCTGCCGGCGGCGACGGCCGAACGCGTGCTCGCGTCCGCCGACGGCAACCCCTTCTTCCTGGAAGAGATCGTGCGCTCGTTGCAGGACGCCGGGGCCCTCGTGCCCACCGAGGAGGGGCTGCGCTTCGATCACGAGGTCGATGTGGAGATCCCACCCACCGTGGAGAAGGTGATCCTGGCCCGGATCGACCGGCTCGAACCGTCGCCACGCCAGGCGTTGCTGGCCGCCTCGGTCCTCGGCCGTCGGTTCAGCCTCTCGCTGCTGGAAGCGGTCGCGGACGACTCGGGGATCCGCTCGGCGCTGTCGGAGCTGCAGCGGCTGGACTTCGTGCGCGAGGGCCGCCGATGGCCCGAACCCGAGTTCCGCTTCAAGCACGCGTTGATCCAGGAGGCCGCCTATCGCACGCTCGTGACCGAGGATCGAACCCGGTTGCACCGCAAGGCGGCCGAGACCCTGGAGGCCCAGCGAGGCGAGGGTTCGCGAGAGATCGCGGGGTTGCTGGCCCACCACTGGCTCGGCGCCGCCGACGAGGACAAGGCCGTCCGCTACCTCACCTTGGCGGGCGACCGTGCCCGTCAGGAGTACGCGCTCGACGAGGCGGTCGCCTACTACCGGGAGCTGCTGCCGCTGCTGGAGCGCCGCGGTGAGGGGCAGGAGATCGCGCTCGGGCTGTTCAAGCTGGCGCTCGCCTTGCACATGGCGCTGCGGTTCTCGGAGGCCGACGCGACCTACCAGCGGGCCTTCGAGCATTGGACCCCGCCGGCGCCGGTCGAGGCGAACGCCACCCTGCGCATCGCCAGCAGCTTCCTGCCCAACGACCCGGATCCGCGTTCGGCGATCGCCTGGCCGAACATCCAACTGTGCATGCAGCTGTTCGACCGGCTCGTCGAGCAGTGGCCGGAGCGCACGATCGTGCCGTCGCTCGCGGAACGCTGGGACATCTCCCCCGACGGCCTGCGCTACGTCTTCCATCTTCGGGAAGGCCTGCGCTGGTCCGACGGCACGCCGCTCACGGCGGGTGACGTCGAGTTCGGCATCAAGCGGGTGCTCGATCCGGACGCCCCGGGATCGTCGGTCGCCGTGTACTTCGTGTTGGAACACGGGCAGGAGCGGTACCTCGGCTCCCCGGAGGAGGACCGCATCGGTGTGCGCGCGTTGGACGACCGCACCGTGGAGTTCCGGCTGGTGGCGCCCGCACCGTACTTCCTGAGCGTGATGAACCGTCCGGACGGGGGCCCGCAACCCCGCCATGCGATCGTTGGTCAACGAAGGGGACTGGACCCAGCCCGGATCGCAGGTGGTGTCGGGGGCGTTCCGCGTGGACGAACGCGGATCCGACCGCCTCGTGCTGCGGCGACGTGACGACTACACCGGTCCGCGAGGCGGCAACGTCGAGCGCGTGGAGATCGTCGCCGCACCCATCGCCACGTCCGTCGAGGCGTTCGCCCGCGACGAGGTGGACCTGGTGTCGGTGCGGTACACGCCGCGACTCGCCGATGTCGCCCCAGCCGATGTGCCCGACGCCCGGCTCGGACCGGCGGCGTGGTCGGGCTACCTCGCGTTCGATCACCAGGAAGGCCCGACCTCCGGCGTGGACCTGCGTCTGGCCCTGGCCCACGCGGTGGATCGCGACGCGATCTCGGCGATCCTGCCGATCAACATGGTGGTGGCCACCGGCGGCATCGTGCCCCCCGCGCTGCAGGGCCACACGCCCGACATCTCGCTGCGGTTCGATCCCGATCTGGCTCGGGAGGCCCTCGAGCGTTCGGGGTTCGCCGGGGCGCTGACGGTCGCCTGCCTGGACGAGGACGAGATGCTGGTGGCGCCCGTCCTCGGGTCGTGGCGAACGATCCTGGGGCTGGACGTCCAGGTGCGACCCTGGCGGCGCAGCGACATCGCCACGATGCCGCCGCCCCGACAGCTGGCGCCGATCTACCTCACCGGGTGGCTGCCGGGCTATGCCGATCCCGAGTACTTCCTGCGGCTGCTGTTCCAGTCCGACAGCCGCACCAACGAGGGTGGGTTCGCCTCGGAGGCGTTCGACCAGCTGATCGAACGAGCCCGCCAGGAGCGGAGCGACCGCAGCCGGTTGGAACTCTTCCACCAGGCCGACCGGATGGCGGTGGTGGAGCGCGTGGCGGTCATCCCCGTCGTCTACGGACGCAGCATGTCGCAGGTGAAGCCGCGCGTGCACGGCTGGTGGGAGTTCGGGAAGTCATCGGCCAACTTCGCCGACCTCCTGCTCGACCCCTGAGCTACCCTGATCTACCCCTGACCTTGGGCGCTACAGCCCGGGGAACTCGTCCTCGGCGAAGTTCCGCAGGACGTGATCGGCGCCGGTCTCGCGCAGTTGGTCGACGGAGTAGTCGCCGGTGGCCACCGCCACGCTGACCGCCCCCACCGCCTTCGCGGCCGCGACGTCACGCGGCGTGTCACCGACCACGACGATCGTCGACCGTTCGATCGCTGTTCCCTGCATCGTCTCGGCGCGCGCGATCGCCGCGAGGGTCAGTTCGGCGCGATCGGCGGAGTCGGTGCCGTATCCCCCGAACGCGAAGTAGGGATTGAGGTTGGCCCGGTCGATCTTGATCCGAGCGGCTCCTTCGATGTTGCCGGTCACCAGGCCCAGCAGCGTGCCGGCTTCGGAGAGCCGCTCGAGCGTTCGGATCACGCCGTCGAACCGGTGATAGGTGGGCGAGTTGGCCACCTCGATCGGCAGTTCCATCAGGTAGGCCATGATCAGGCGTGAGAGTTCCTGCTGGTTCGGTTGCCGGCCGAGCACCCCTTCGAACACCGCGCGTCCCACGACCGGGTCGGTCATGCCGCTCTCGGAGAACGCGGTGATGTCGGCCTCGCGGTCGTGGAGCTTGCGGAACGCGCGGCCCCAGCTCCGAGCGCCGGCGCCTCCGGTGCTGATCAACGTGCCGTCGATGTCGAACAACACGACGGCGGGAGCGGTCACGTCAGCGGGTCTCCAGCACGGCACGCGCCGGGCCGCCGTCGCCGTCCACGATCCGCAGCGGCAAGACGGTCAGGCGGTAGGGACCGGGCTCGGCCATGCCGAGGTCGAGCCCTTCGACGATCACGACGCCATGGGACAGCAGTTCGTGATGCGTGGGATGCCCGGGCGAGCCCTGCCGTTCGATGCCGAGGAAGTCGATGCCGATCAGCCGGATCCCGTGAGCCACCACCCATCGCGCCGCGTCCGGACCCACGCAGACGTACTCCTTCGGGAACTCGACCGGCAGCCGGCGCCACAGGTCGGAGTTGTCGGTGCGGAGCAGCACGCGCTCGGCGCCGGCCGGGATCGCGAGCGCTTCCATGTCCTCGGCGGTCAGTTCCCCCTGGCGACCTCGCGCGTCCACCACGACGCACTCGCCCACGAGCACGTCGAGCGCCACGCGGTCGATCCCGGCGCCGCCCTCGACGAAGTGCACCGGCGGGTCCACATGGGTGCCGGAGTGCGTGCCGATCCGCAGTTCGCTCACGTTCGAGGCGTCACCGTCGGCGATCCGTTGGAACGGCGTGACGGTGACCTCGGGGTTGCCCGGCCACGTGAGCAGGTCGGGTCCGATCGGGAGCGAGATGTCGATGAACGTCATCAGTGGTGACCCATCGTGCCGTCGGCGCGCGTGCGCAGATGCCATTCGTGCGGTTCGATCAGCCGGTCGGCGCGCGAGGGACCCCACGAGCCCTGTGCGTAGTGGAACAGCGGCGGTGGCTCCTCCAGCATCGGCGTGACGATCTCCCACGCTCGGTCGACCGAGTCGGCCCGGTTGAACAGGGTGTGGTCGCCGTCCATCGCATCGTGCAACAGGCGTTCGTAGGCCTCGGCCGACGCGTCCGCGAACGACTCGTCGTAGTCGAAGTCCATGCGCACCGTCTGCAGGTGGTAGCCCGGGCCGGGCGTCTTGGCCTGGAACGCGAGCGAGATCCCCTCGTCGGGCTGCACGCGGATCGTCAGATGGTTCGACGGGATGTGCTCCAGTTCCAGGTCGCGGAACAGGTAGTCGGGCGCCTGGCGGAACACCACGGTGATCTCCGTGTTGCGGATCGGCAGCTTCTTGCCGTGCCGGAGGTAGAACGGCACGCCGTCCCACCGCCAGTTGTCGATCCACATCCGGGCGGCGATGAACGTCTCGACCTGGCTCTTCGGATCGACCCCTTCCTCCTGCCGGTAGCCGTCGTACTGGCCGCGCACGACGTCGGCGGGATCGATCGGTCGGATCGCGCGCAGCAGCTTCACCTTCTCGTCGCGGAAGGCTTCGGCATCCAGGGATCGCGGCGGCTCCATGGCCAGGAACGCGATCACCTGCAGCATGTGGTTCTGCAGCAGGTCGCGGGTGGCGCCCGCGTGCTCGTAGTAGCCGGCGCGACCCTCGACGCCGATCGATTCGGCCACCGTGAGCTGCACCGAGTCCACCGCGTCGCGGTTCCAGACGCGTTCCCAGATCGAGTTCGCGAACCGGAACACCACCAGGTTCTGGACGGTCTCCTTGCCCAGGTAGTGGTCGATCCGGAAGATCTGCTCCTCGGTGAAGCCCTCGTAGAGGGCGTTCGTGAGTGCTTTCGCCGACTCGAGCGAGTCGCCGTACGGCTTCTCGACCACCAGGCGACCGAGCTCGCTGTTGAGCCCGGCGGCGTCCAGCGATCGCGCGATCACCGGGAACAGGGTGGGAGGCACCGCCATGTAGAACAGCCGGCACCCGTCGCACCCGTGGACGCGGTCGGCCTCGTCCAGGACCTCACCCAGTCGCTTCATCGCCTCGGGGTCCTCGAACGACCCCATGATGTACCGGAGCTTGGGTGCGAGCGCGTTCCACACCGCCTCGTCGATCGGCCGGCGTGAATGCTCCTCGATCGCATCGCGAGCGTGCTGACGGAAGCGCTCGTCGTCCATGTCCGAGGAGGCGAACCCGATCACCTCGTATGCCGGCGGGAGCAGGCCGTCGACCGCCAAGTTGTAGATCGCCGGCAGGATCTTCTTCTTCGCGAGGTCGCCGCTGGCGCCGAACACGACGATGGCTTGCGGGATCGGCGGCTGCAGCGTCATCGTGAGGTCCCTTCCGGATCGTCGTCTCGCAGACGACGGTAGCGGCTGATCAAGGCCATGGTCGACGAATCGTGCGCGCCGGCGTCCGGATCCGACGGGGCGGCGAGCTCGGTCGCGATCCGGCCCGCCAGCACCTTGCCCAGCTCGACGCCCCACTGATCGAACGAGTCGATGTCCCAGATCGTGCCCTGCACGAACACCGTGTGCTCGTAGAGGGCGATCAGTTGCCCGAGGGTGTTCGGCGTCAACGAGGGCACCAGGATCGTCGACGTTGGATGGTTCCCGTGGAAGGTCCGATGAGGGACCTGGTGGGCCGGCACGCCTTCGGCCTCGACCTCCTCGCGCGTCTTGCCGAACGCCAGCGCTTCGGTCTGCGCGAACACGTTCGCCATCAGCAGGTCGTGGTGGTCGCCGAGCGGATCGGTGGCATGGGCGAACCCGATGAAGTCGGCGGGGATCAGCGTCGTGCCCTGGTGGATCAGTTGGTAGTACGCGTGCTGGCCGTTCGTGCCCGGCGTGCCCCACACGATCGGACCGGTGTCGTAGCCGACCGGCTCCCCGTCCAGCGTGACCGACTTGCCGTTCGACTCCATGTCGAGCTGCTGGAGGTAGGCCGTCAGCTTCGACAGGTGGTGGCTGTAGGGCAGGATGGCCTTGGTCTGGGCGCCCAGGAAGTTGCGGTACCAGATGCCCAGCACGCCTTGCAGCACCGGCAGGTTGCGTTCGAACGGCGCGGTGCGGAAGTGCTCGTCGATCGTGTGGAACCCGGCCAGCATGTCGGCGAACGCCTCGGGACCGATCGCGATCATCAGCGACAGGCCGATCGCCGAGTCCATCGAATACCGGCCGCCCACCCAGTCCCAGAACCCGAACATGTTCTCGGGGTCGATGCCGAACGCCTTCACGCCCTCGGCGTTCGTGGACACCGCCACGAAATGGTTCGCGACCGCGTCCTCGCCGAGCGAGGCGACCAGCCACTCGCGGGCGCTGTGGGCGTTCGTCAGGGTCTCCAGCGTGGTGAACGTCTTGGAGGAGATGACGAAGAGCGTGCGGGCGGGATCGAGGTCGCGGGTGGCCTCGGCGATGTCGGCGCCGTCCACGTTGGACACGAACCGGCACGCGATGTCGCGTTGCGAGACGTCCAGCAACGCTTCGTAGGCCATGGACGGGCCGAGGTCGGAGCCGCCGATCCCGATGTTGACCACGGTGGTGATGCGCTCGCCCGTGGCGCCGAGCCACTCCCCGCTGCGCACCCGGTCGGCGAACGCACCCATCCGCCCCAAGACCTCGTGCACCTCGGCCACCACATCGACGCCGTCGACCACGAGCGAGGCGTCCCGAGGCATCCGGAGCGCCACGTGGAGCACCGCCCGATCCTCGGTGACGTTGATGTGCTCGCCCGCGAACATCGCGTCGCGGCGCTCGGCGACACCCGCGTCCGCGGCGAGTTGCAGCAGCAGCGCCAGCGTTTCGTCGGTGACCAGGTGCTTCGAGTAGTCGAGGTAGAGATCACCGGCTTCGGCGGTGAGCCGGTTCCCGCGGTCGCCATCGGCGGCGAACAGGTCCCGCAACGTCGTCGACCGGTTCGCGCCGGCATGGTCGGCGAGCGCCTGCCAGGCCGGCGAACCGTCGACCGGCGTTCGGCTCACGTCGAGGCCTTCTCGTCGTGCCCGCCGAACTCCTTGCGCATGGCCGAGAGCACCTTGTTGGCGAACTCCGCCGATCCCTGCGAGGCGAACCGGTCGAACACGGCCGCCGACAGCACCTGGGCCGGCACGCCTTCGTCGATCGCGGCCTGCAGCGTCCACCGGCCCTCGCCCGAATCGCTCACCCGGCCGGTGAAGCCCTCCAGGGTCGGATCGTTCACCAGCGCCGACGCCGTGAGATCGAGCAGCCACGAGCTGACGACGCTGCCTCGGCGCCACACCTCGGCGACGTCGGCGATGTCGAGGTCGTACCGGTAGAACTCGGGCTCGCGCAACGGAGCGGTCTCGGCGTCGTCCTCGCGATCGGCGGCACCGGCGTTCGCGTGGCGCAAGACGTTGAGGCCCTCGGCGAAGGCCGCCATCAGGCCGTACTCGATGCCGTTGTGCACCATCTTCACGAAGTGGCCGGCGCCGGACGGCCCACAGTGCAGGTAACCCTGCTCGGCGGTGCCACCACGTCCGGACTCCGCCCGGCCGGGCGTGCGCTCCGCGGTCTCGATGCCGGGAGCCAGGGCGGCGAAGATCGGATCGAGGCGTTGCACGGGCGCGGGGTCGCCGCCGATCATCATGCAGAACCCGCGCTCCAACCCGAACACGCCGCCGCTCGTGCCGACGTCCAGGTAGTGGATGCCGCGCTTCGCGAAGGCCGCCGATCGCGCCATGTCGTCGCGGTAGTAGGAGTTGCCGCCGTCGATGATGACGTCGTCGGTCTCCATCAACGCGGCGAGCTGCTCGGCCGTGGAACCCGCGAACGCCGCCGGCACCATGATCCATGCCGCCCGGGGGGCGGTGAGCTTGGCGACGAAGTCTTCGAGCGAGGATGCCCCGACGGCACCTTCGCCGGCGAGGCCTTCGACCGCCTCGGGGCTCACGTCGTAGGCGACCACCTCATGTCCGGCGCGCATCAAGCGGCGGGACAGGTTGGCGCCCATCCGTCCCAGTCCGACCATCCCCAGCTGCATCCGTCCTCCTCGGTCGTCTGGAGGGAGGATAGGCGAGGGAGCTCCCGAGCTCCTGCGAACCGGGCTCGGCCCGGCGATCGTTACGAGTAGTACTCGACGATCAGGCGCTCTTCGACCTCGACCGGCAACGGCACCTCGGTGCGCTCGGGCGCCCGGGACAACGTGCCCGAGACCTCGTCCTTGTTGCGGTAGAGGTACGGCGGCGGGTCGGCGGTGATCTCCAGGGCCTCGCGCACCGCCACGAAGTTCTTCGCCTTGGCGGCGATCTCCACGGTCTGGCCGGGCTTGACCTTCGCGCTCGGGATGTTGAGCCGCTTGCCGTCCAGGGTGACGTGCCCGTGCGAGACGAGCTGGCGGGCCTGGCGGGTGGTCAGCGCGAACCCGAGCCGGAGCACCACGGTGTCCAGGCGGGTCTCGAGCCGGCCGATCATCTCCTCACCGGTGACGCCCTTGCTGCGCGTGGCCTCGTCGTAGTAGCGACGCATCTGGCTCTCGCTCACGCCGTAGATCGCGCGGAGCTTCTGCTTCTCGACCAGACGGGTCTGATACTCGGAGATGCGCTTGCGGCCGCGGCCGTGCTGGCCGGGCGGGTAGGGGCGCTTGTTCGACGGGCAGTTGGGGCGTCCGCAGAGCGGCGCGCCGACCCGCCGGCAGGTGCGGTGCTTCGGTCCGATCTTGTCCATGTGCGTCGATCCCTCAGTTCGTCCAGTCCGTCGGGTGTTCCCGCTGGTCAGGGCGTGGGACTGGAGGACCCCTGACCGTGAAGTGTCGCCGGATGTGGCATGCGACCTGCGAGAACGCGTGCCCTGATGCCCACCGAAGATACCAGTTGACCTGCAGGAACGCCCCACGGAACCCCGGAGTAGGCTCCCTCGATGACCACGGCGAGGCAACGGGTCGTCGGCGGCATCCTCGGGCTTGCGCTCGGGGACGCGTTGGGGGCGCCGTTCGAGTTCCGCCGGGCGCACGACATCCCGTCGCCGATCCCGGCGTTCGAGCTGCCGTGGATGGACCGCCCGCCGGGTTCCTGGACCGACGACACCGCGATGGCTCGCAACCTGTGGACCAGCCTGATCGCCACCGGCGGCACGCTCGACACCGACGACGTCCTCCGGCGACACCTCGAGTGGTTGGAGAGCTCGCCGCCCGACATCGGCAGCCAGACCGTCGCCGCGCTTCGCGAACATCAGCGGGGCACGCCGGACGCCGCCAAGGCGGTCTTCGACCGTCGCGGTCCCGAGGTGAGCGCCGGCAACGGCAGCGTGATGTACTGCGCGCCGCTCGGGCTCGCATACGCGGACCGGGCCGATGATCTGCTCGAGGCCGCGCCCGCGCTCAGCGCCATCACCCACTGGGACGAACGCTGCAAGACCGCCTGCCTCGCGGTGACGCTCACCGCCGCCGCGCTCGTCCGCGGTGACGACCCGGAATCGGCGGTCCGCGCGGCCTTGGAGCGCGTCGCCGACCGCGAAGGCGGAGAGGAACTCGACTACCTCACCGGCGCCGCCGGTATCGAGCGACCGATCGACGGTCCCGACCAGGGGTTCACGCTCTTCACCGCCGGGCGTCGCGCTCCGCGTGGCGGGGGAGGCGAGAGCCGTTCCACGAAGGCCTGCTCGAGATCGTCGCGCTCGGTGGCGACACGGACACGAACGCGTCGGTGGCCGGCGCGCTGCTGGGCGCGCTCCACGGCGTCGACGCGCTCCCGCCCGACTGGCTGGACCGCCTGGTCGAGGCGACCGCGATCCGGGAGGAAGCGGAGGCGCTCGCCGGCCTGGTCGCCTAGGCGGCGGTCCCGGCGGCGGTGAACTCGCCGTCGGTGCCCGGCAGCCGCCGTACCAGTCCCCTCGCCAACAGGTCGCCGAGCACGCGTCCGGTCAACGACGAGGACAGGCCCAGCGTCCGCGCGAGTTCGTCCCTGGTCCAGACGTCGAACGGGTCGCGGTTGAGGGTTCGCATGATCGCCCTGCGTGCGTCGGTCTCGGCCAGGTCGTCGTGGTCGAGCAGCATCGGATCCTCCCAACGGTCAGCCTGCGAGACGAGTGTCCGCCAACGGCGCGGGAACCAACAAGGGTTGCGGGAGAAGGTTCCCCCGCCGTTGGCCGGACGTTCATCAGCACCATGCCCTTCGCGACGCGCGGCTGTGACAGACGCCCCGGGCGTATCGTTCGATCGGTCCCACCCCGTCCCGATCGGCAAAGGAGCCAGGATGGAACCGAACGAGATCTTCGAACTGATCGTGAAGGCCGACGAGAAGATCAAGTACGCGACGGCCGCCAAGGGCGACGTCCGAGCGAAGCAGGCTGCCGATCTGCTGGCGCAGGCGATCACCGAAGCCGAGGCGATCGGCAACGACGCGCTCGTGCAGCAGGCCAAGGTGCGTCTCGCCGATCTGGATTCGATCATCCGCTGACGATGCGGACCGTCGGATCCGTCAGCGAGCCTGTTCCGGTTCCTGGTCGGAACGCCAGCGCCTGAACACCTGCCGGATCGACTCCCGCGAGGGTTCGGCGACCTGTTCCTCGGTGAGGTGGCCGGTGACGCGGATCGTGTCGCGGAACTGGAGCAGGGCGTTCGTGCAGCCGTCGCAGTCGGCGAGGTGGGCTTCCAACCGCGCGCGGTCATCGGCGGGCATGGCGTCCTCCAGGTAGTCGGTCAGCGCCTCGACCAACTCCCGGCAGGTGAACTCGGTTGATCCGCTCATGCGTTCGCCTCACGCTCGAAGTCGCGCTCCAACGCGCGCCGCACCTTCGCGCGCGCACGATGCAGGAGCACCCGCTGATTCGTCTCCGTCAGGTCCAGCGCGTTACGCACCTCTTCGGACGTCCACCCCAGCACGTCACGGAGCCGCAGCACCTCGGCCTGCATGGGCGGCAGGGTATCCAGCGTCTCCCGCACCACGCGCAGGGTTTCCGCGCCCAGCAGCCGGTCCTCGGGGATCCCGGTCCAATCGGACGGGATCGAGGACCAATGGCTCGGCCACCGAGGGTCGTCGCTCGCCATGAACATCGAGGGATCGAAGGTTGGAGCGTCCAGGTCGTCGCCCGCCAGCGTCGCGAACGGCACGCTCCGGCCTTCGCGCTGCCCCCGGGTCTTGGCGATGTTCGTCACGATCCGGAAGATCCAGGTGCGCAGCGACGAGCGTCCCTCGAACCGGTCGAGGCCCTTCAGGACGCCGAGCCAGGCATCACCCACGACCTCCTCGGCGACGGCCTGGGACGAGACGTACATGCGCGCCACGCGGAGCATCGCGGGCTGCAACGCGTCGACCAGTTCCATGAAGGCGTCCTCATCGCCGGCACGGAGCCGTTCGAGGAGCTCACGGTCGGCGACGGTCTGTGTGGCGGCGTCCACGGTGCGTCAGCCTATCCACCCACGCTGCCGCGAGACTCGGAACGGAAGGAGGCGAGAGGCTGAAGCGGGAGCTAGCCCGGGCGAACGATGCGAACCACGGGAGTGCCGTAGCCGGAGACCGATCCGTACTGCACCTGGCCACCGGGGCCGGGATGGCGTGCGTGGATCATCTGACCGCCACCGATGTAGAGCGCCACATGGCTGATCGGTGAGTAGAAGAACAGCAGGTCACCGGCAGCAGCCTGGGAGAGCGACGGGACCACGGCACCGGAGTACGCCTGGGACGCCGAGGAGTGCGGGAGGTACACGCCGGCCTGACCCCACGCCCATGAGGTCAATCCCGAGCAGTCGAAGCCGACCGCCGGGTTGGCGGAGCCCCACACGTACGGCGCGCCGATCACGCTCTTCGCGGCTGCGACCGCTGCGGCGGCGCCGGATCCGGGCGGCGGAGGCGGCGGCTCGGTCCAGCCGCCGGGGTCGGTGCTTCCGCCTCCACTGGTTGTGGTGCCGCCGGTGCTGCCGGTGTTCTGCTCGGCCGCCGCGGCAGCCGCAGCGGCGGCTTCCTGGCGCTCGAGGTAGTCCTGGTAGTCCTTGTTGAGCTGCTCGTACAGCGCCTGCTGCTCCTGCAGCATCGCCTGGATGTCCTCGCGGTTCGCGGACATCTTGGAGAGCTCGGCCTTCTGCTGGTCGAGCGCCTCGCCGTACTGCTGCGCCGCCCAGTCCGCACGCTGGCGGGCGTTGGCGGCTTGGGTGGCGAGGTCGGCGTCGTTCTGCGCGAGCGCGCCCATGAACTCGAGCCGATCGGAGAACTCGGTGAGGTCTTGGGCGCCCAGCAGGACGTCGAGCTGGTTGCCGGAGCCGGTGTAGGCCTCGACGGCTCGGGCTTCCAGGTCCTCGGTGGCGGCTGCGGCCTCAGCCTCGGCCTCCTGCTTGTCGGCGAGGGCGGCGTCGAGCTTGTCCTGGATGCCGCCGAGGCGGACCTTCGCCTCGTTGTACTGCTCGATCACGATCTCGAGCTTCTCGCTGACGTCCTGCAGCTTGGCCTTGGCGGCGTCGACCTCGGCCTTCGATGGCGCGGCCGACGAGGAGGTGACGAGAGAACCGACGAGCGTGGGGACCACGAAGATGACGGCTACGGTGAGCCGTGCAAGTCGCTTGGTGGTCCCGGTCATGCCCCTCCATCGGGTCGTCGGATAAATGAAAAGGCTCCGAGCCCGTTGCCGGTTGCGGAGCCTACGAGCAAGGAGGCTAACGGCCAGGTCCGGAGGCGTCAAACTTCTCGGGTCGATCCCAGCCCGGGAAGCAAACCGTTTCCGCAGGTCACGAAGGGTAGGCGGGGGCCTACGGAAAATGACGGAGGACGGGCCCGTATCGCGCCCGTCCTCCGGAGCCTCGAGTCGGGACGGCGGGATTTGAACCCGCGACCTCAGCGTCCCGAACGCTGCGCGCTACCAAGCTGCGCCACGTCCCGAGGACCACAGAGTGTAGCGAGTCGAACGCCCGATGGGCAGGCTAGGGAGCCGGCTCGGGCCGCCGGCGCAGCTCCAGCATCGTGGCCTCGGGCCGGCACCAGAACCGGAACGGGGCGTACTTGCTGGTGCCCATGCCCGGGGAGGTGTGCAGCACGGCCCCGCCCATCCCGATCACGCCTTTGACCAGCCGCCGAGGCATGGAACAGTTCGTCACCAGCGCGCCCACCACCGGCAGGCAGACCTGACCACCGTGCGTGTGCCCGGCGACGATCAGGTCGTAGCCGAGCGAGGCGGCCTCGGGCGCCGAGTCCGGCGAATGCATCACGGCGAACCCGAACCGGTCCGGCGCCCGCCTGGGTGCCACCCGGTAGTCCTGCCACCGGATGTGCGCGTCGTCGAGTCCGAGCAGCTCGACCGCCAGGCCGTCCAGCTCCACGTCGTGGCGGACGTTCGTGAGGTCGGTCCAGCCGTCGGCGTTCAGCTGGGCCACCAGGTCGCCGGCCCGTCCCTTCACGGCGCTACGACGTTTGCGGTTCCGCTGGAAGTACGCGAAGTAGTTCAGGGGCCGGGGCGCGAAGTAGTCGTTCGATCCCAGCACGTACCAGGAGGCCAGTCGCCCACGGGTGGGCCGGAGCATGTCGACCACGGTCTCCACGCCCTCGGGCTCGGCGAGGAAGTCCCCGGTGACCACGGTGACGTCGGCGGGAGGCAGCGAGGCCAGGAATCGGCGCGACTTCTCGGGTTCGTCCCGCACGAAATGCAGGTCGGACAGGTGCAGGACCGACAGGGTCTCGGGACCCGTCGCCGGTAGGATGGCGAGGCGGTGCCGCACCAGCCGGTACCAACGGCGTTCGATCAGGATGCCGTAGAGCACGCAGCCGATGCCCACCAGCGCGACTGCGAGCACGACGGGGATCACCACGGGAAGGCAGTGTAGTGACGGACGCTCCGCTGAAGACGCAGATCCACGAGCAGATGACCACGGCCATGAAGGCCAAGGACAAGGTCGAGGTCGGCACGCTCCGCATGCTCACCTCCGCGATCCGCTACAAGGAGGACGAGCTGGGTCACGAGCTCTCCGACGACGAGGTCCGCGAGGTCGCCGCGAAAGAGGTCAAGAAGCGCACCGAGGCCGCGGACGCCTTCCGCGAGGCCGGACGGACGGAGCTGGCCGCCAACGAAGAGGCCGAACGCGAGGTCCTGGTGCCCTACGCCCCCGAACGGCTCCCCGACGACGCCGTCGATGCGCTCGTCGACGATGCGATCGCGGCGACCGGGGCCACCTCCATGAAGGAGATGGGCAAGGTCATGGGCATCGTGATGGGCAAGGCCAAGGGCCAGGTGGACGGCGGGGTCGTCCAGGAGAAGGTCAAGGCCCGGCTGGGCGGTTGATGCCCGGCGGCCTAGCCGCCTTTGACGCCGACGGTGATCGTCACCGTCGTTCCCTTCGGGGCAGGCTCACCGCCGGCTGGCGATTGCGCCAGCACGATGCCGTCGTCCTTCTTGTCCTTCACCGGCTTGGACGTCACCTTCACCACGAAGCCCGCGTCCTCGAGCGTGGCGCGCGCGGTGCCCGCCGACAGGCCCACCACCTTGGGTACGGCGCTCTCGGGCGCCTTGCCGTTGCTCACGTCGATCGTCACCGACAGGCCCAGGTCGGCCTGCGCGCCACCGGCCGGCAACTGGTCGACCACGATCCCCTTGGGCCGCAACGAGTCCACCTCGACGACGGTCGCGTTGAACCCGGCAGCCTGCAGCGCCGCGATGGCCTCGTCGGAGGTCATGCCCACCACATCGGGCACCGCCGACGTGGGCGGTGGCGGCGGGTCCGGGAAGGCGAGCGCCGGCTGGCCGTCCATCACGCGGATCATGTACGAGCGCCAGATCGGCGCCGCGACCGTCCCGCCGAACACCGAGCCGAGCGAGTACGGCGTGCCGTTCGATCCCACCCACACCGCCGTGGCGACCTGCCGGGTGTAGCCGCAGAACCACACGTTCGTGTTCAGGTTGGCCGTTCCCGTCTTGCCCGCCACCGGCCAGTCACCCCATCCGGCCGAGAACGCACTGGCCGCGGTCCCCGACTGGGGTACGCGTTCGAGCATGGCGCGTGATCAGGTGCGCGATGTCCGGCTTCAGGACGCGCTCGCAGTCGGCTTCGTGTTGGTAGAGCTCCTTGTTGTCGCGCAGGATCGTCTCGACGGTGTACGGCGAGCAGTGGATCCCCCCGTTGGCCAGGGTGGCGTAACCCACCGCCATGTCCAAGGGGGAGACGCCCACCGACCCGGTCGCGAGCGCGGCCACCGGCGGTAGCTCGGTCGTGATGCCCATCTTGTTGGCGACCGGCGGCACGGTCTCGGCCCCGATGTCCAGGATCAGCTGTGCGAACACGACGTTGATCGAGTCCTCGGTGGCGGTCCACAGGTCCACCTTGCCGCCCGACCCCGCGCCCTCGGCGTTGTCGACGCAGTGGTCGTCGTCCTGCCACAACGGGCTGCAGAACGGTGAGGAGCTCGAGTAGCTCTGCGACGGCGGCACCCCTTGCTCGAACGCCGCCGCCAGGATGTAGGGCTTGAACGACGAGCCCGGCTGGTGCTGGGTGGTGGCCAGGTCCAGCTTGTCCTCGTGGAAGTTCTTGCCCGAGAGCATCGTGCGGATCGCGCCGTTGCTCGTGTCGACCGACACGATCGACGTATCGGGATGCGCGCTGCCGTGGTTCGGCATGTACACCGCGTACGGCTGGTCCGCGGCCTGTTGCGCGTAGTTCTGCCACTTCGGGTTGAGCGTGGTGATGATCTTCAGGCCGCCCTCGAACAGGGTGCGTTGCCGCGCCTTCTCGCTCTTGCCCAGGGAGTCGAACGAGCCGTTCGCGTTGTTCAGGATCTGGCTGATCATGTAGCGCACGAAGAAGGGCTGGTTCCGCTGGGAGATGCCCTCGCCGGCGTCCGTCGGGCAGTTCCAGCCGTTGCTGCTTCGTGTGCAGGCCCAAGGAGCGCTTGATCCCGTTGGGGTCGCCTTCTTCGCCCAGGGCGATCATCCGGTTGAGCACGTCGTTGCGCCGGATCTTCGTTCGGATCGGGTGGGTGAGCGGGTCGTAGAAGGAGGGCCGCCGGATCATGCCGGCCAGCGTGGCGCCCTCGGGCAGCGTCAGCTCCGACGCGGGCTTCTTGAAGTAGAACTTGGCCGCGGTGCCGATCCCGTACACGCCGTTGCCCAGGTAGATCTGGTTCAGGTACAGCTCGAAGATCTCGTCCTTCGTGTACTTCTCCTCGGCGCGGATCGCCAGGGCCAGCTCCTGGAACTTCCGCTCGAAGCTCCGATCCAACGGGTCGAGGCCCAGCGTGTTCTTCACCAGCTGCTGGGTGATCGTGGAGCCACCCTGGACCACCTCGCCCGCCCGCGCGTTCTCGACGACGGCGCGCAGGAGCGAGCTCCAGTTCAGCGCGCCGTGGTCGTAGAAGCCGGAGTCCTCGATCGCCAGCACGGCCTTCTTCGCCGGGGTGCTGACGTTGTTCAGGCGCACCAACTCGCGGTTGTCCAGGTAGACGGTGGCGAGCGGCGTGGTGGCGTCGTTCGCGTAGATCGTCGAGCGTTCCGGGAACCGCGGGATCCGCGTGAAGTCGGCCCCCAGCGCATCGAGCTTGGCGTCGACCCGCATCACGCCCATCGCCGCGCCGATGAACGGCGGGGCGAGGATGATGGCCGTCAACGCTCCCGACAACACGACGATGGGCACCAGCAGCACCACCGCAAGTGGCTTGAACACCAGGCGGTCGTTGAAGGGGCGTGGATCGGCCCCGCGGGGTGGGGAAGCTCGTCGCATGGGATGCCGCACAAGGATACTCCGGGCGACCCCCAGGTACGATGGGTGGGCATGCGACGAACGGCCCTTTTCCTCTGCTGTTTCGGTGTCTTCGCGCTGTGGCTATCCATGTCCTCGGCCATGGCGTCGGGGGCGACCACCACCGATGTCGTGGTCCTCAAGGTCGAGGGTGCGATCGACCGCCCCTTGCTCAACTACCTCGACGACCGCCTGACGTCCGCGGAGGCCGACGGCGCGATCGTGGTGCTGCAGCTCGACACCTCCGGCACCCTGGATCAGGACGGGGTGGCACTCGGGCAGCGGCTCGTGGACATGGATGTGCCGGTCATCGCGTTCGTGGGTCCCACGACCTCGCCCACCAACGCGAGCGGCGCCGGCCTGCTGCTGATGTACGCCTCATCGCTGAGCGCGGTCGCCCCCGGTTCGCAGACGGGACCGCTGAACCCGATCGACCTGGCCCACCCCGATCAGGCGTACCCCGGCCTCGACCAGACGATCCAGGGGTGGATCGATGCCCGGGGCAAGGACACCTCGCTCGACTGGGACGATCGTCCCCTCACCGCGCAGGACGCCATCGATCTCGGGATCGCCACGGAGGTGGCGCAGTCGGTCCCCGAGCTCCTCAACGTGATCGACGGCCAGACGGTCCAGACGGCCGCGGGGCCCGTCACGCTGCACACCCGCATCGCCACCACCGAGCAGGAGGCCAACGAGGGCACGGTCAACGTCCGGTTCGACAACCTCGGGCCGATCCAGCGCGTGGCTCACGGGGTGGCCACGCCGTCGATGATCTACTTCCTGCTCGTCCTCGGCTTGGCATGCTTCGCCTTCGAACTCACCCAGCCGGGGTTCGGGTTCGCGGGGTTCGCGGGCGTGGGGATGCTGGGCCTGGCCGCCTACGGGCTCTGGGTCGCACCACCGTGGTGGCCCGGGATGGTGCTGATGCTCCTGGGCGTGGGCTTCATGATGCTCGACGTCCGGCTCCGCCGCCTCGGGGTCTTCACGTGGGTGGGGCTGGCAGGATTCGCCGGTGGCTCGATCCTGGCGTGGAAGGGCGTCGCGCCCGCCATCGAGATCTCGCCGTGGCTGATCGGCGGCGCCGTCGTGGCGAGCATCCTCTACTACGGGTTCGCGCTCACGGTGGCGATCCAGTCGCGTGATCGCATCGTGAACACCCAGCAGGGCCTGATCGGCCTGGTCGGCGAGGCCCGGGGCAAGCTCGCGCCCGAGGGTCCGGTCTACGTCAAGGGCGCGATGTGGCGCGGGAGAACGGGCGGCGACGCGATCCCGCCCGGCACGAAGGTGCGGATCCGAGGCGTCGACGGCCTGGTGCTCAAGGTCGAGGCCGAGCCGCAGGAAGTCGGCGCCGGGTCCGGGCCGGTCGACGGCTGACCGTCGACCCCGGCCCCAGGTCGTGGCGATCTCGTCACAGAGCCGCTGCATCGTCTCGCGAGCGAATCCCCGAAGCCGTCGCTTTCGAACAACCCGATAGGCATGCAGAACGACCTCGCCATCGCGTGGCAACACCTCGCCGCCTGCCGCGGCGAGGATTCCACCTACTTCTTCGCCCCCAGCTACTTCGAGCGCCGCGCGGAGAAGAACGCCCGCGAGGCCGTCGCCAAGGCGATCTGCGCCCGCTGCCCCGTGCGAGACGAGTGCCTGGAGTACGCCTTGGGCACGCGGGACAACCACGGGATCTGGGGCGGCATGAACGAGATGGAACGCCGCGCGATCCTGCGGCAACGCGCCCGCGAAGCCGTCTGAGACTGAAGGCGACGTCGCGAGTCGCGGCCCGCTCGATCCTCGTGCGAGGATGCTCGCCATGAACGACGCCGAGATCCTCCAACGCCTGTCCGACCTGTCGATCGAGCTGCCCGACCCACCCAAGGCCGTGGCCGCGTACGTGCCGGTGCGCATCGCGGGCGACGTGGCCTACGTGGCCGGCCAGGTGCCCGTGGTCGACGGGGAGGTGGTGCATCCCGGACGGCTCGGTGATCCGGACTCCGGCCCGACCCCGGAGGACGCCGCGCTCGCAGCGCGGCAGGCCGCCCTGCAGGTGCTCTCGGCCCTGCGGGAAGGGCTCGGCGGCAGCTTCGAACGCCTCGCCGGGATCTCACAGGTCACGGTGTACCTCGCGACGACCCCCGACTTCGTCGAGCATCCACAGGTGGCCAACGGCGCCAGCCAGCTGTTGGTCGACGTGCTGGGCGAGGAGGGCCGGCACGCTCGAGCCGCCGTCGGGATGGCCTCCCTGCCGCTCGGCGCGAGCGTCGAGGTGGCGGTGGTGGCCTCGCTGACCCGCTAGCGAGGGAACCGCAGGTTGCCGTCTCGGCGCGTGACGCCGGTCCGGTCGAAGTGTTCGAGCAGGGGCAGCGCGAACTTGCGGCTCGTCTCGAGCGCCTCACGGAACGCGCTCACCGTGATGCCGTCGGGTGCCGCGCGCACGACCGTCATCGCCCGGTCCACGACGGCGGGGCTGAAGATCAGGTCGGGCGACACCTGGACGACGAGACCGGCGCGTGCCGCGGCCTCGATCACGCTGCGTTCGATGCCGGATCGCTCGAGCTCATCGATCGTGGGCGGCATCGTGGCGTGCTCGCCCCCGATGGCATCGAGCAGTCGCGCGACCGTGTCGTCGTGCGCGGCGAGCGAGACCCCGTGATCGGGCAGGCGCACCGTGGCGCCGCCCATCACCACGACGTTCCGATCGGCGAGGTCCTGGATCATCGCATCGACGAGTTCGGGCTCGGCCGGCACGCGATCCGCGCGCAGCACCGCCGTCACCGCGGCGCGGACGGGGCCGACCTCGGCGCCCTCCTCCAGCGGGTGGGCCTCGTGGTGGGCGCGGAGTCGCGCGGTGACGGTGCGTTCGACCTCGTCGAACAGGGCGGGACGGACGAACCAGCTGCCGACGACGGTGCCGCCCGGGGCTCCGGACCCGGTGAGCAACGCAGCATCGGCCGCCCGGACGGCGCCGCGTTCGTCGGCGAGCAGGCCGGGCAAGGCGTCCCGCTCGGCGCGTGCCCACGATGCGAGCCGCTCGCCGGGTGCAGGTCCGGCGCGGCCCGGAGGGTCGACATCGAGCACCCGGCCGCCGGCCACGGTTTCCTGCCTCCCCGCCTCGCGCACGACGAAGCGATCGAAGACGTCGAGGGCCAGCGGCGAGGACGTGTGGATCCGGACGAACGCGTCGTCGCCGGAGGCGATCTGGCCGCCACCGTAGACGCGGATCCGCGCGTCGACCTCGGCCGTGCCGGCATACACCTTGTAGGCGCCGCGGGCACCGACGTCGTGTCGAAGGCCACGCACCGGCCGAAGGGTCGCTTCGAACCGGTCGGTGGGCCGCCAGGCACCGGGCCGGGCCAAGACGTCGCCGCGGGCGACCTCGTCGCGTTCGATGCCGACCAGGTTGATGGCCACCCTGGACACGGGGCACGCGCGGTCGTGCACGGTGCGGTGGCTCTGGAGCGAACGGATGCGCGCGCGACGGTTCGACGGCAAGAGGACGACGTCGTCGCCGACCGAGAGGCAGTCGCCGGTGAGGGTGCCGGTCACCACCGTGCCCGCGCCCTTGATCGTGAAGACCCGGTCGATGTGGAGGCGCGTCCGAGCGGGGTCGGGCGGCGGGACACGCTCGAGCATGTCGTCGAGCGCCGCCCGGAGTGCGTCGATGCCGTCGCCGGTCGATGCCGAGACGGCCACGATCGGCGCGTCGAACAAGGCCGTGCCGGCGAGCCGATCGCGCACCTCCTCGGTGGCGATCGCAGCGGTCTCCTCGTCGACGAGGTCCCGCTTGGTCAGCGCCACGACCGCGGAACCGGCGCCCAGGACGTCGAGGATCTGCAGATGCTCCTCCGACTGGGGCTTCCATCCTTCGTCGGCGGCCACCACGAACAGCACCGACCGGACCGGACCGACGCCCGCCAGCATGTTGCCGATGAAGCGCTCGTGGCCCGGAACATCCACGAAGGCGATCTCGCGACCGCTCGGCAGCGTGCACCACGCGTACCCGAGGTCGATCGTGAGCCCTCGGCGCTTCTCCTCGTCCCAGCGGTCCGGGTCCATCCCGGTGAGGGCGACGATCAGCGAGGACTTGCCGTGGTCGACGTGTCCGGCGGTCGCCACGACCCGTGACTGCGCAGCGACCGGTCCGTCCATGCGGGCCATCCTACGGCTGCGCTTGTCCTCGATCCCCGGCTGCGCAGAGCGTCGATCGTGGCACGAGCGCTGGTCAGTCCTCCTCGATGAGTTCGTCGCCCTCGAGCGCGTACTGGATCGCCCGCGCGAGGTCGGGCACCTGCGTCCTCGGTCACCGTACGCAGGTCGAACAGGACGTGGTCGTCCTCGACCCGGCAGAACGCGGCCGGGCTGCCGGCCCGCATACGGGCGGCGAAGGCGGTCGGGTCCGGCACCGTGAGTCGCACTCCCCACGAGGCGATCGCGGTTCCCGGGCATGGATCCCCCGCCGATCACGGATTCGCATCGGTGGACGTGCGCGTGTTCGAGGTCGCCGCCGAGGCTCTCGGAGAGTCGCTGCGCACGCTTGCGGACCGAACCGGCCGATTCGCGCAGCATGCGGTGGACGGGGATCTCGTCGTCCTCACCGCGCGCGACCATCGCGAGCACCTGTTCGAGGGCGGCGATCTGCAGCTTGTCCACGCGGACCGCGCGAGCGATCGGATGCTTGCGGAGCCTGGCGACCAGGTCGCCGCGACCGAACACCAGCCCTGCCTGCGGTCCTCCCGAGGAGCTTGTCTCCGGAGCACATGACGAGGTCGGCGCCGTCGGCGAGCGCCTCGACCACGGCGGGCTCGTCGGCCGGCATCCCGTGGCCGGGGTGAGCAGTCCCGATCCGACGTCGTACAGCAGCGGGACCTCGTGCCGGCGTGCGAGGGTCGCGAGTTCCTTCGCAGAGGTCGCCGCCGTGAACCCCACCACCCGGTAGTTCGAAGGGTGCACCTTGAGGACCGCGCCGGTGCGGTCGGTCACCGCGGCTCCGGTAGTCGCCGATGCGGGTCCGGTTGGTGGTGCCGACCTCGACCAACCGCGCGCCGGAGGCCCGCATGATGTCCGGGATCCGGAACTCTCCGCCGATCTCGATCAGCTCTCCGCGGGAGACCAGCACCTGCTTGCCTTTCGCCAGCGCGGCCAGGCTGAGGAGCAACGCGGCGGCGCAGTTGTTGACCACGAGGGCGTCCTCGGCGCCCGTGAGGGCGATCAGCAGCTGCTCGGCCCTGGTGGAGCGCTTCCCTCGGCGGCCCGGTGCCGCGGTCGACCTCGAGGTCGCTGTAGCCCCCCGCCCGGACGGCGGCCGCGAGCGCGCGGTCAGGCAGGGGCGCGCGTCCGAGGTTCGTGTGGAGTACGACCCCGGTGGCGTTGATCACCGGCGTGATGCCCGTTCGCGATCCGGGACGCCAGGGTGATGGCGGAGGTCACGATGTCCTCGGGGGACGGCGCCGCGTGGCCGTCGGCCGCTCGTCGCCGGACCGCTCCGAGTTCCTCGGTGAGCGTGTATTTCAGGAGTGGGCGGCCGAACACGTCGGCCGCGCGTCGAACCGGCGGGGTCCGCAGGAGCGAATCTACCGAGGGCACGGAGCGACGCTCGTCGGCCATGCCGAGGAGCCTACCGGTTGAACGACGGTCAACGCTGTGGGTGCCCAAGACATGGGAGACCGCCGACATCGACCACCTGGCGGCGTGTCACCTGGCCCAGATCTCGGACCGCCCGCTAGGATAGGAACGATGGTTGATCTGTCCGATCGCCCGGCATTCCAGAGCTCCCAGGTCACGAGCATGATCCGGGGAGGCGGTCTCGACGTCGAGATCGCGAACCCGGGCATGGCGACCGAGGAGATGATCCTCAACATCGGGCCGCAGCACCCGTCGACCCACGGCGTGTTGCGCGTGGTCCTCGAACTCGACGGCGAGGTCATCACCAGGGCAGAACCCGTGATCGGCTACATGCACCGCGCGGCCGAGAAGCTCGCCGAGTTCCGCGACACCCGGCAGACGCTGGTGCTGATGAACCGTCACGACTGGATCAGCGCGTTCAACAACGAGCTGGGGTTCGTGATCGCCGTCGAGCGCCTCGCCGACATCGACGTTCCCGAGCGGGCCCGGTGGATCCGCACGATGTTCGCGGAGTGGAACCGCCTGCTGAGTCACCTCATGTTCAGCGGTTCGTATCCGTTGGAACTGGGGGCCATGACGCCGATCTTCTACGCGTTCCGTGAGCGCGAGATGATCCAGGACCTGATGGAGAGCGCCACCGGCGCGCGCATGCACCACTCGTACTGCCGCGTCGGCGGTCTCAAGGACGATCTGCCCCGCGGGTTCCTCAAGGAGAGCGCCGTGGTGCTCGCCGCGGTGCGCAAGTCGATCCGCGACTTCGAATCGCTGATCATGGGCAACGAGATCATCTTCGCGCGGTGCCGCAACGTGGGCATCCTGCCCACCGAGGTCGCGATCGCCTACGGCACCAGCGGCCCGGTCCTGCAGGCCAGCGGGGTGCCCATGGATCCGCGCAAGGACGAGCCGTACGAGAAGTACGACGAGGTGGAGTTCGAGGTCCCGGTGGGCCAGACCGGCGACAGCTACGACCGCCTCTGGGTGATGATCGAGCGCATGAAGCAGAGCTGCAACATCATCGAGCAGTGCATGGACAAGCTGCCTCCCGGTGAGTTCCGGGCGGCGAAGCTGCCCAAGACGCTCAAGCTCGACGGCGAGGTCTACGTGCGCACCGAGAACCCCCTCGGCCTCATGGGCTACTACCTGGTGGGCGACGGCAACAAGGAGCCGTACCGCCTGAAGATGCGCACCGCGTCGTTCTCCAACGTCAGCGTGATCCCGGCCATGTTGCCCGGCACCCTGCTGCCCGACCTGATCTCGATCCTGGGGTCGATCTTCTTCGTGGTCGGCGACGTCGACCGCTGACCCCTCCATCGTCGGTCGGCTCCCCGCTACGCTCACGTCATGGTTGGTGACCTGACGCCCGAACTTCGGGTCGCGATCGAGCGTGCCCGGGTCATCGCCGACACCGTGCTCTTCCCGCAGGCCCAGGAGACCGATACGGCGGAGCTCGTGCCCCGTGGGCACCTCGATGCGCTACGCGAAGCCGGGCTGAACGGCCTCCAGGGTCCGGCCGGGTTCCCGGGTGGGCTCGCCGCGGATCATGCGACCGCCCGGCTCGTGTTCTCGGCGGTCGCCGGCGGCTGTGGGGCGACGGCGTTCGTGTGGGCGCAGCATCACGGCGCGGTCCGGCGACTGACGGGCGGTGACGGTCCGGGCCGCGACCGGTGGCTCCCGTCGTTGTGCGACGGATCGCTCCTGGCCGGGATCGGGTTCGCGTACCTGCGTCGTCCCGGCCCCCCGGCGGTTCGCGCGGTGCCGTCCGGATCGGGGTGGCGGCTGGAGGGGGCGGCACCGTGGATCACGGGGTGGGGGCTGGCAGACCTGTTCGTGATCATGGCCAGAGCCGACGACGGCAGCGTGGTCACCGTCGTGGTCGACGAACCGTACGAGCGTCCGGAGCTGATCCCCGGCCCGCGTCAACGTCTCGCCGTGATGGGGTCGACGGGCACGGTCTCGCTTCGGTTCGACGGGCTCGAGATCGGTGAGACCTCGGTCGCCGGCGTGCAGTCCCCGGAGGCGTGGGAACGACGCGATCGGATCGGCTCGGCCATGCCGTCGGCGGCACCGCTGGGGATCGCGGAACGGGCGATCGATCTGCTCGCGGGCAAGGGGGAGGCATCACCCATCGCGGCCGACGTCGCGGCCGCGCTCCGCGAGGAGTTGGGCCATCGCCAGAGCGGCGCCGACCGCATGGCGGGCGCCCTGACGGGCGTGGACGATGACGGGCTCGAAGCGGTCCTGGGCCGAGGTGCCATCGAGCGTGACCACGGGCTGGATCTCGCCCGGAGGGCCACCGATGCGCTGGTCGCCGCCTCGGGCGGGGGAGCGATGGACCTGACCCACCCCGCGCAACGGCTCTCGCGGGAGGCCACCTTCTTCTTGATCCAAGCGCAGACCGGTTCGCTGCGCGCGGCGTCCCTGCGTCGTCTTTCGCGCGAGTCGCCTCTGCCTTGAGCGGTTCCGGGCTCCAGTTCTGCACGCCGGATGGCCGATAGGGAACGCGAGGGGTGATCCGAGCATGGAAACGATCGGCCTGTTCCGCACGCGGGTGGACAAGGATGGCAGCGTCGACATCTGGGCGAAGGGATGGCGTCTGGAATCGCAGGTCCCCGCGCTGGTGCCCGTCGCGCTCGGGGTCGCCTTCCTCTTCTCCCCGTTCCCCTTCGCGGTCCGTGCCGCCGGGTGCGCGCTCCTGTTGGGATGCGCCTGGCTCACGCTCCGGTTGTCCCGGATCGGGTTCCGTGCCAACCCGGCCGGGATCACCATCAACGCGGTGGTCCGCTCCCGCAACGTGCCGTGGGATCGGATCGAGGGCTTCATCGGCGCCAGGAACGAGCACGAGGGCCGATGCGTGCTGCTGACGGCGGACGGGGAGCGTCTGCCATCGCCCGGCACGCTCGACCCCGACGAGATGGACACGTTCTGGGGTGACGGCGAGGCGTCGGCGATCGATCAACTGAACCGGCTCGCCACCCGATTGCGACGGGCGTTCACGGCGGGCGACGAGCCGACGATGGCGATCGATCTCACGATCGCCGAGGCCGAGCACACCGATCCGGATGGGGAATCGCCCGGCGCTCGCCGGCTCCGTTCCCTGTGAGTTCCGCCTGCCGCTGACCCACGATGGTGGGCGGCGCGCTCGACGTGCGTCGCTAGTCGGCGAGGGCTCGACCGTCGGAGAGCCACGACGGTTCGGCGATGTCGGTGTTCGCCGCCACGAACCACCGGAAGCGCCCGAGACCTGCCGGGTCGATCAGCATGACGGCGCGGCTCCGCCCTCCCCATGCCCGCACGGCGTCGCCGCCCCGGCCGGTGTTGAGGAGGTCTCCCTGGCGCTCGAGCTGGGTGAGCAACCACGGCTCGAACCCGAGCGCCGTCAGGGCCTCGCGCTGGGAGATCGTGGGGAACGCCCGGTGTCCGGCCGATGTCGCGGTGGCGCGGAGGATGCCGAAATCGACGCCCGCGGTGATGTCGGTCTCGCCCGGGTCTCGGAGGACGTCCTCGACCACGCGGTGGTGCCGGTACCCGTGGACGGCGCCGCCCGCCCCGTGTTCGGTCCCGTAGTCGATGGCCAGCAGCGCTCTCGGGTCGGGGCCTCCGAGGGCCTCGAGTACGAACGAGGTGGCCCCGGTCGGGACCAGGGTCTCCTCGCCGGGCTCCGGCTCGATCGGGGCGGGCGCGTTCGGTTCGCCGGGCTCGATCGGCGTCAAGACCTCGACGAGGGTGTCGCCCGCGACGGTGACCCGCACCTCTCGGGGCCCGTCCTCGGTGCCGCGGACCCTCCGGAAGGCCAGGTTGTCCAGGAGCTCGTGGGCCACCACGATGCCCGCGCCGTCGGCGGGCATGCGATCGAGCACGGTCACGCCGTCGATCGTGCTCAGGATCGCCCGGGCCCCGGCACTGCGCTCGACCGCGACCGCCCGGATGGGCAGATCGTCGAGGGCTTCGAGCAGCTGACGGAGCAAGGTGCCGTCGCCGGCGCCGGCCTCGACCAGGTGGCACGGGTCGGGCCGTCCGAGCTGCTCCCAGATCTCGCGAACGGCGTCGGCCACGAAGGTCCCGAACACCGGGTGGACATGAGGGCTGGTGACGAAGTCGCCGCGTGAGCCCACCGGTGGATGCTCGTAGTAGCCACCCGGGCCGTACAGGGCCAGGTCCATGTACTCGGCGAAGGTGATGGGCCCGCGCTCGCCGATCAGCGCGGCCACGGCGTCGAACACCGGTCGGCTCATGTCCCCGAAGTATCGGCGTGCCGGGCGGGCGACGACATCCTCCCGTTCCGGCGACGGGTGCGTGACCTGGGAGAATCGCGCCGTGACCGATCGGATCAGGCAGGCCGCGTCCGTCGTCGCCGTCAGGGATGCCGGCGACCGGCCGGAGGTGTTGGTGCTCGAACGCAGTGCCGCGAGCCGGTTCCTCCCCTCGTACGTGGTCTTCCCGGGTGGGGCGGTGGACGAGGACGACGCGGTGCTCGCCGGGCGCTGGTTCGGTTCGGCGGACGAGGCTCCGCGCGCCGCAGCCGTGCGCGAACTCGTGGAGGAAGCGGGGCTCGCGCTGACCGCGAACGGCCTGGTCCCCGCGGGCTCGCCCGGCGCGATGGATCCGGTCGAAGCGTTCCCACCCGAGGCCTCACAGCTGCGGGCGCTCTGCCACTGGATCGCGCCGGAGGATGTCCCGGTCCGGTTCGACGCGCGGTACTTCGCCCTGCACGCGCCGGGCGAGCTCGACCCCACCCCCGACGGTGACGAGGCGGTCCGCGCCTGGTGGGTCGAACCTCGCCGGTTGATGGCCGAGTGGGAGCGAGGCGAACGCAAGCTCTACTGGCCCACCTGGTACACGGTGACGCAGCTGGCGGCCTGTGAGACCGCCGAGGCGTTGCTGGACCTGACCTTCGACACCCGTGAGCCCGACGACGCCCAGGTGGAACGCCTGCCGCGCTCGGTGTTCTGGCAGGACTGAGCCGATGCTGCGGGTCACGAGGGTGCTGGCTCCCAACCCCAGCGTGTTCACGCTGGAGGGGACGAACACGTGGATCGCGGGCGAGGGCCCCGTCGTGGTGATCGACCCCGGTCCCGATGACCCGGCGCACCTCGAGGAGGTCGCGAACACCGCGACCGCAACGGGCCCGGTGGCGGCGGTGGCGGTGACGCACGATCACCCCGACCACGCTCCTGGTGCGGTGGCGTTCGCTGCGATGGTGGGTGCGCCGCTGTTCGCCTTCCGCCTCGCCGGCGCCGAGCACGTGCGGGACGGCCAGCGGCTGCCGGTGCCGGAGATGGACATCGTGGCGATCCACACCCCCGGGCACACGAGCGACCACGTGGCCTTCCACGTGCCCCGCGACCGCGCGTTGTTCACGGGCGACGCGGTGCTGGGCCGGGGAACGAGCTTCATCGATCCACCGGACGGTGATCTGGCGCAGTACCTGCGGTCCCTGGCCGTGATGCAGGACCTGAAGCCGCGAACGATCTACCCGGGGCACGGCCCCGTCGTGCTGGACGCCGGGCGCACGCTGCAGGAGTACGTGGACCACCGGGCGGAGCGGGAGGCGCAGGTGGTGGCGGCGGTGGCAGGCGACGGCGCCACCGTCAAGGCGATGGTGGCCACGATCTACGCCGACTACCCGGCCGAGGTGCACGAGCTGGCGGCTCGCTCCGTGCTCGCCCATCTGCTGAAGCTGGAGGCCGAAGGCCGCGTGCAGAAGCGGGGCCGGGGCAAGGACCCCGTGTGGTCGGCGGCCGAGCCGCGTTCGTGCGAACGATGCGGCAGGCCGGTCAAGGGCCGCGGTCGCTACTGCCCCACGTGCAGCTTGGTGATCCTGCAGGAGGGTTCGACCGCCGAGCCGGGCGCCTGAGCCGGTGGGCCTCATCGGGCTCCCGGCACGGCAAGCAGCGTGGGGATCAGGAAGCGCCCTCGCCCCACGACCAGGACGCGGCCGTCGTCACGGAGGGCCCGCAACGCTCGGTTCGCCGATTCACGCGATGTACCGCACAGCGCTGCCAGGTCCTCCTGGGTGAGCGCGAGGCGCACCAACGTGCCGCCCGGAGCCGGGCGTCCGAATCGCCGCGCGAGGTCTTCGAGGCGGAGGGACACGCGATCGGTGACGTCGAGCCACGCCAGCTGGTGGGCGAGATCGGCGAGTCGTTGGCGACGACCGTCCACGAGCCACCCGGCACGGTCGGGTGCCACCGGTCGGAGCCGGACGGCGCTGAGCGCTCGCACGTCGGCGGGGGCGGGCGAACCGTGCGGCCCGCCGACGGGGTCGCCCGGTCCCAGGACGTCGAGTCCCAGCACCCGACCGTCGTCGTCGACCGCCGATTCCAGCAGGGCGCCGTGCGTCACGACGGACACCCCCGAACAGGGCTCGCCCTGCCGCAGGATGACCCGGCCCGCCGGAACGGGCAGGTCGTCCTCGATGGTGCCGATGCGGCGAGCCGCGGTGGGTGCCACGACACCGTCTCCCTTCCGGGGGAGGTCCGGTGGAGCGCGAACCATATCCGCCGGCGCCGACATGCGCCGTCTCGCCGGTGTGACGCAGCGTCCTCCCCAGCTGCCACACGGGCTAGGCTGTGGACCTCAGGCCCGACCGAAGAACGAACGCACCGAGGAGGCATCATGGCGAAGCCCAAGCTCGACAACGTGCTGGCCGGGGTGCCCCTGTTCGAGGGGCTCTCGAAACGACACCTGAAGAAGCTGGGCTCGCTCGCGGAGATGGCGGACTTCATGGAAGGCGCCTCGGTGGTGAAGGAGGGGCAGCCGGGCGAGAGCTTCTTCGTGGCGATCACCGGGCAGGCGAAGGTCACCGTGAAGGGACGGACCGTCCATCGCATCCTTCCGGGCGATCATTTCGGCGAGATCTCGCTGATCGACGGCGGGGATCGCACCGCCACCGTCCTCACCGAAACGCCGATGACCCTGCTCATGATCGACCGCAAACCCTTCCTGAAGATGCTCGCGGACGACCCCGACGTCGCGGTCTCGTTGCTGGAGGGTCTGGCCCGCATGATCCGCCGGGTCGACCGTTCACTCGCCCGGTAGCCTGCTGCCTCATGAAGGTCGAGTTCACCCCGCCCACGCCGCCACCATCCGCGGACCAGCCCGACGCCAAGGCCGAGCCCGGTCCCGTCGTGGCCACCGCGAGGTGGGTCGATGGTTCGGTCCTCGTCGAGGCCGACGACCCGGAGATGCGCGGAGGTGTGGAGCGAGCGTTCCGGCGGACTCCCGTGGTCACCGACGACGCGTCCTATCGCCGGCTGGGAACCCACGGCGAGGTCCAGGTGCAGCCGGGGGATCTCGAGTGGTTCCGGGCCGTGGCCTACGTGCGGGTACCCGCGGAACTCGGGTTGGTGGCCCGGCTGGTGCCGGGCGTCACCGAAGGGGGCTTCGACCCCGCAGCCGGCTACCGCCGGTTCGACGAGTCGATCGAACGCCTGGAGTCGGGGACCTAGCTCACGGCTGAGCCGCGAGCCACGCCTTCCCCGCGTCGCAGAAGCTCCGGAAATCACAGTGCCGGCACCACGAGCCGGGGGTGGGATCGAACTCGCCCGCCGCGATGGCATCGAGCGAGGCCAGCACCCGCTGCCGCACCACGTCGGGGTCGTCCATGGGGCGGGTGACCTCTTCACCGCTGGCGAGGTAGAAGTACGTGAGGGTGACGTCGGCCGACGCCTTGCCCCAGATCTCCACGGCGGCCAGGCCGTAGATGTCGAGCTGCAGGCCGGCGGTGGGATCGGCCGCCGAGGGTTTGCGACCCGTCTTCCAGTCGACCACCTCCCACGGCCCGTCGACGGTGCCGAAGATCGCGTCGATGCGTCCGCCGACGGACGAGTCGCCCAGCCGAAGCAGGAACGCGCGCTCGGCGAACAGCGGCGAGACGTCGGCGAACCGGCTGGTCATGAAGGCGTCGCGGAGCCGCTCCACGCGTCCCGGGTCGCCCGCCAGCTCCTCGTCGGTGAGGTCGGGCCGGTCGTCCATCTCCAGCAGCTGACCCTGGCCACGTGCGCGCCGTTCGATCCAGGCGTGGATCTCGGTGCCGATGCGCGCCGCGGGACCACTGAACCGCGGAAGCGGACGAACGCTCGACCAGTAGAAGCGCTTGGGGCATTGCGCGTAGGTGATGACGGCGCTGGCGCCCACCGTCTGGGGTACGCGCTCGACGCCCGGGCCACCTTCGACGGCCTCGCGATCGCGCAGGTGGGAGGCCAGCTGGCGACGCTCGGCGGCGGCGCGCTCGAACGTCCCGCGGTCCTCGCCCTCGAGCGAGTCCACCAGGGCGGCCTGCACCGCACCGTCGGTGACCGCCTCGACGGCGGCAGCACGCCACCCCGACGTGAACAGTGCGTCGGTGTCGTCGGGCCGCGCCGGACCGGGCCAGTCGCGAACCAGATTCAGCCGTTGGCCCAGCATGGGGTTCTGCTCGTCGTCGGCGGGGTCGCCCGCGGCCACCGTCACCGTGGCCTCGCCGCTGTCCGTCCCCCATGCCGCGAGCTCGGCGAAGAACTCGCTGGGTCCCTTCGCGTTGACGTTCTCGCCGTACCAGGTGCTGGCGCTGACCCAGAGCGAGCGGCGCGCCCGGGTGAGCGCGACGTACATCGTGCGCCGTTCCTCGATGATCTCCTGCTGCTGGAGGTCCCGCTTGAAGTGGGAGAGCACGCCGTCGAACCGGGGCAGGATCGAGGCGTCACCGCGCAGCTCGAAGTCGAGCGAGTAGCCGCGCTCGGCGGGGTTCTGCTGGATGCGCCGGGACGGCAGCAGTCCCGTGGCCACCCCCGGCACGAACACGTGGTCGAACTCCAGGCCTTTGGCCTGGTGGATCGTCATGACCTTGACGGCGTCCTCGTCGGTGGGCTGGACGGGTTCCCACTCCTCCTTGTCCAGCGCCTCGACCGCATCGACGTAGTCGAGGAACGCGCGCAGCGTGAGTTCGCCCTCGACGGGCTCGAAGCCGTGCACCTGCTCCAGGAACGCCGCGAGGTTGCGTCCGCGCTGGGCCGCCACCACGCGGTCGACGTCGGCGTCGAGCTCGTCGATGATGCCGATGCGCCGGATCACCTCGCTCAGGAACTCCGCCACCGGCCGCCTCGCCTGCGTCCGGAGGTCGGCGAGTTCGTCGCGGAACTCCTCCAGCCTGGCGATGCCGTCCTCGGACAAGCCCTCGACCTCGTCGAGATGCTCCAAGGCCTCGGCGAACAGGAACGGCGTGTCCTCGTCGTCGCCACCTTCCTCTCGCCACTGGTAGTTCTTGCCCTTGGCCCACCGGGCGACCAGCGCGAGGTCCTTGAACCCCACCCGATAGCGGGGACCCATGAGGATGCGCGCCAGGGCCACGCTGGCCATCGCGTCGTTGGCGGCGCGGGCGTACGCCAGCACCTCCACCACTTCGGGCAGGCGCAGCAGCCCGGCCAGGCCCACGACCTCGACCGGGATGTCCCGTTCGGCGAAGGCCTGCTGCAGCAGGAAGAACAGCCGCGAGGTGCGGCACAGCACGGCGACATCCGACCACCGGGCGCCGTCGTCGTGCAGCGCCACGATGCGATCGGCCACCCACTGCGCCTCGGTGAGCTCGTCGCGGTGCGAGGCCACGGTGACCTCGCCCTCGCCGTTCGGCGGGAACGGCACGAGCCGCTTCTCGGGGTCGGGGCGTTGGTTCGCCGGCAGCGGTCCGATGACGGTGTCGGCCGCGCTGAGGATGCGGGCGCCGCTGCGGAAGTTGGTGAACAGCGGAAGCCGGGCCGCCGGCGACCCGTCGCTGCACGAGAACACCGTGGGGAAGTCCAGCAGGTTCGACAAGGCGGCGCCGCGCCACGCGTAGATGTTCTGGTCGGGGTCACCCACGGCCGTGACGGGATGACCGCCGCCGAACAACGCTTCCATCAGCCGGGCCTGCGCCACGTTCGTGTCCTGGTATTCGTCGAGCAGCACGGCGCCGAACCGGTCGCGGTACTCCTGGCCCACCTCGGGATGCGTGGTGGCGATCCGCATGGCGAGCTCGATCTGGTCGCCGAAGTCGATGACCCCCAGGTCGCGCTTGAGCCGCCGGAACACGGCCGAGGCCTTCGCGAGTTCGATGCGTTCCAGCGCCGAGTAGTAGGCGCGGTCCGACCGATTGCCCTTCAGTGCCTCCAGGCGTGAGGTGCAGAACTCCACGATGGCGTCGGGCTCGACCAGGTGGTTCTGGGCCTGCGCGTCCAGGTTGAGGATCTTGTCGACCACGCTGGGCTGCCATTCGGTCTTGACGTGATCGAACGTCATCTCGTCGAGGACGCGGCCGGCGAGCTCCACCCGCTGGGCCTGGCTCAGCACGCGCTGCCCCGGTTCGATGCCGGCGAGGATGCCGTAGCGATCCAGCACCTGGGCGGCCATGGCGTGGTAGTTCACGATCTGTGGCTCTTCGCCCTCGGGCAGGTCGATGCCGGCGAGGGCGCGACGCACCCGGTTCCGCAGGTTCTCCGTTGCCTTCACCGTGAAGGTGAGGCACAGCACGTTGCCCGGGAGCACGCCGGGGTTGTCGTCGGGCTGGATGCGATCGAGGGCCGCGAGCGCGAGGTAGACCACGCGCGCGGCCATGACGCTGGTCTTGCCCGACCCCGCGCCGGCCACCAGCACGTACGGCTCGAGCGGCATGGTGATCGCGGCCCACTGTTCGTCGGTGGGCGGTGCGCCACCCATGGCGGCGACGATCTCGTCGGGCACGGTGACCGGGGTGACGCTCATGCCGGCGCCCCCGCCCGGACCTGTTCGACGGGGAACACGGGCTGACCTTCGGCATAGAGCGGACACAGCGTCTGGAAGTCGCAGAACCGGCAGTTGGCGTACGGGTTGGGCCGGAACACCTCGATCTCGTTGAGCTCCTTCTTCCGCGCGATCAGGGACGCGAGGCGCTCGCGCATGCCGGCTTCGTAGGTCTCCTCGTCGCGTTCGGTGATGGGGAGCTTGCGGAAGTCGGCGGCGTCGGAACGACGCCAGTTCCCGCGCAGGAACGCCAGCTCGACGGTGCGGACCGGTTGGTAGTCGGCGAGCACGTCGGAGTCCTGGACGGCGAGGTAGTAGATGCCGAGTTGCAGGCTCTCCTGGGGCGGCCCGGCGTTGTCGCTCTTGCCGGTCTTGTAGTCGGTGATGACCGTGCCGTCCTGCACCGCCGGGCCGATCCGGTCGATGTAGCCCAGCACGGTGACCCCTTCGAACTCGAACTCGAAGTACTGCTCGATCGCGAGCGAGGGCTTGTCGCCGTAGGTGTCGAACCAGTTCTTCAGCATGGACTCGCGTGCCAGCTTGCGGAACGCCTCCGACACGGCACGCGAGGGGAACTCCTGCGGCCGCCAGCGTTGGTGCAGCACCTCGATCATGGCGCGAGGTTCCTTGGGGATCTCGCCGCGCTCCACCTCTTCGATGATGCGGTGCACGGTCTTGCCCACCCAGGCGTGGTAGCCACCGGGCCTGCCGAGGCCGAGCTCGTCGCCCAGCACGTGCATGAGCTCGCACGCCTCCAGGTTGGACAACCGCGAGTACGAGACGCGGATCGTCTCGTGCAGCGGCCGTCCGGTGTCGGTCCAGTCGCGCTGGAACCACCACCGTCGGGGCTCGACGTCCAGCGCCACGAGTCCGTCGAGCGCGGCGAGGCGTCGCCAGCCGGGGAGCCCGGGGTCGGCGAGCTCGTGCCGCCAGCTGGCCGCGGCTTCCCGTGTGGACACCGGTTCTTCGAACGGTCCGGCGGGCGCCGGTCCCCATGCATCGGCGGGCACGAACCTGGACCTGCTGGACACGGCGTCGGCATCGGAGGCGGGGTGCGGATCGGCGCAGGTGAGGACCACGCGACGGGACGCCCGGGCCACCACCATGTCGAACAACCGGCGTTCGTCCTCGAGCCGGGTGCGGTTGCGCTCGGCGTTCGAGATGGGGTGATCGAGCACGGCGAGATCGAACATCGGCTCGGGGCGCGAGACGCTGGGGAAGTTCCCCTCGGTGACACCGGTCACCACCACCGTGTCGAACTCGCGCCCCACCGTGCCGTGGGCGGTGAGCACCTGCACCGCGTCGGCGCGCGAGCGTTCCCACGCCGAATAGCCGGGGCCGTGCTCGCCCGCGTCGAGGGATTCCAGGAACGCCTGCACGCTCTTGTCGCCGCCCGCGGCGTCGGTCTCGGACACCACGTTCGCGAACATGACGACGGTGTCGAGGTCGCGACGGGCCTCGGCGTCCTCGTCGGCGCGCTCCACCAGGTGCCGGGAGCACGCGAGGCCGTCCCACAGGGTGCGGAACGCGTCCTGCACGCTCATGCCGGCGAAGAGCGCCGCCTTGGCCAGGGTCTCGCGGGCCACCTGGACGCGCTCGAGCTCGTCGGCGGTGAGTCCTTCGTCCACGTCGAGCGCATTGGCGATCGAGCCGGTGTCGGCGCGGGCGGCTCGCAGCAGTCCGCGCGCGACGGCGGGGGAGAGCCCCACCACGTCGGACGTGACGAGCTGTTCCACCAGTTCCTCACGCTGGGTGGGGTCGGCCACCAGCCAACGCAACGCGAGGACGTAGGGGCGCGTGGCGGGCTCGGCGGTGAGCGAGAGGCCTCGTTCGGGGATCGCACGCGGGATGCGCGCGTCCCCGAGCGCCCGGAGCAGCCCACCGAGCACCGAACCCTGGCGCCGCACCACCACGGCCATGTCCGCCCAGCCCACGCCTTCCTCGACGTGCAGGCGGCGCAGCTCGCGGGCGATCGCGGCGTGTTCCTCGGACGGATGCGGCGCGACCCACGCCCGACGTTGCACCGGCTCGCCGTCGGTCCGATGGTTCGTCTCGAGCGTGATCGTGGCCGCGCCGTCGAACGCCTCGGAAGCGAACCGGTCGAGCGGGACCCGGGTGGTCCCCTGGAACGAGAAGACGTGGGCCTCGGGGTCGGCCGCCACGACGAGGTCGGGCGCGCGCAGCCCGCGGATCACCGCTTCGCCGGCCAGGGTGGTGTCCTGATAGTCGTCGACGAGCACATGGTCGAACAACGGCGCGCCCTCGCCGGCCGCGGAGGCCGCGCGTTGGACCAGTCCGGCGAAGTCGACCACCCCCAGGTCGTCCATCACGGTCTGGTATTCCCCGAGGAACCTGGCGAGCTCGTGCCAGCCGGTGAGGCCGCGCCGGTCGGCGGCGGCCACGATGTCGTCGGGCGTCCGCAGTCCTTCCTGCGCCCGAAGGAGGAACTGGCGGACCTCGTCGGCGAACCCGCGCAGGCCCAGCAGCGTTCCGTAAGCGGGCCAGGCCTCCGGATCTTGATCGGTGAGCAGCTCCTGCACGCGGGCGAACTGCTCGGCCGCCGACAGGATCTGCGGCGGCTCGTCGCCGGCGGCCTCCAACCGGTCCTTCAGCACGCGGTTGGCGAGACCGTGCAGGGTGACCACGTTGAGTCCCGGCAGGGAGGCGGGCAGCCTGGCGTGGAGGGAGGCGCGGGCCGCCGCTCGTGACGCCGACGACCCGAGGACCAACGCCACCCGCTCGGGGTCGGCACCGCCTTCGATCAGGGCCGCGAACCGTTCCCGGAGGATGGCCGACTTGCCCGTCCCCGGGGCGCCGATGACCAGGAGGGCGCCCGCGTCGTGCTGGAGCACGCTGAACTGCGACGCATCGGGGGAGAACGGGGCCACCACGTGGGCGATGCTACTCGTCACCTCCGACAGTGGCGCCCGAGGGCAACGGGCGCGGGATCACGCATCGGGGCGCGGCGGCACCCACGGCTCCCGTTCGCCCCCGCCTACCGCCGTGGCGGGGTCCGGTCGTCCCTCGATCACCCGCCGGTACCAGCGTTCGATGTCGTCGGTGGCGAGTGATCCCACCAGGACGCCGTCGCGCAGCACGTAGCCCTGTCGTCCGCCGAGCCACTCCAAGGCATCGTCCAGGCTCTCTTCCGCCGCGAGGGTGGGGGTCTGCATCAAGGGGATCATGCCGTCGCGGACCGGGCGCATCGGATCGCGCGCGCCCACCTTCCGTGCGCTCTCGAACGAGACCGTCCCCACCAACCGGCCGTCGTCCACCACGGGGAACGACCGTGTGCCGGCGTCCCGCAAGACGGAATCGAGCGCCTCGACCAGCGTGATGTCGGCGGACACCGTGACCGGGGGTGGCTGCATGGCCTCGGCCACCGTCCCCCGGGACAGCTGGTCGCGGATCGCGATCCGGTGGTCCATCGCCCGGCCGGAGGTCACCATCACGAAGCCCATGTATCCGATGAACACGGAGAAGCCGGCGTCCTTGCCCTGGCTGAACGACAAGACCGCATAGGCGATCGTGGCGACGCCGATCGCGAGTCCCACGTAGCCGGCGATGCGCATCCCGGTTCGGCGGCTCCCGGTGATCCCCCACACGGCCGCGAGCAGCATGCGACCACCGTCCAGCGGGAACCCGGGCACCGTGTTCAGCGCGGCGAAGAGCACGCTGATCTCCGCAAGCCAGTCGAGCACATCGGAGATCACGCCCTGGGTGAGCGTGCCCGCGACCCAGAAGACCCCGCCCAGGGCCAACGTGGTGGCGGGACCGACCAGGGCCACCAGGAACTCGCCCTTGGCGCCGCGAGCCGCCGCCTTGGTCTCGGTGGCCCCGCCCCAGAAGACCAGCGTGATGCCCATCACCGGCAGGTCGAGGCCGCGAGCCATGGCGGCGTGCGCCGCTTCGTGCAGCAGGACGCTGCCGAAGAACAGGACGGTGATGAACGCGGAGAGCAGCAACGCCTCCAGGCCGGTGACCCGCTCGCTGTCGGTCAGGTTCGAGTACTGGATGAACACGAAGAGCACGGCGATGACCGCCCAGGAGCTCCCCACGTACAAGGGGATCCCCCGCACGGTCGCGATCTTCCATCGGTGGCCGATCCCCATCGTTCGAGCCTACCCCCAGCGCGCACGTCGGACCGGGGCGAAAGCCGGGGAACGCACGAGTCGGCCCATCCTCGGATGCACAGGTTCGCCCCCCGGAGTGGCGCGGCCCGGGGCCTACGGTGGGCTCATGGTCTCGATCGTGCTGTTCACTCGCGATCTCCGGGTGCACGATCACCCCGCGTTGACCGCGGCCGCCGGGACGGGAGAGGACCTCGTCCCGCTGTTCGTGCTGGATCCCGAGCTCCTCGGCCGCTCGGCCAACCGCGCCCGGTTCCTCATGGAGAGCCTCGTCGATCTCGATCGGTCGCTGGCCTCCTGCGGCTCGGGCCTGGTGCTGCGGGAGGGTGAAGCGACCGCTCGCACGGTGGAGCTGGTACGTGCGACCGGTGCGAGCTCCGTGCACCTCACCGCCGACGTCACCGGGTTCGCCCAGCGACGGGAAGCCGCGCTGCGGCGGGGCTGGGCCTCCACGGGGCGGCCCTGCACGTCCACCCGGGCAACGCCGTCGTCGAGCCCGGTGACGTGGCCCCGCCCGGAAAGTCGATGTACTCGGTGTTCACGCCCTACCACCGCGCCTGGGCGTCGGTGCCCCGGCGATCGATCCTCGAACCCCCGGCGGCACTCACCCTCCCGGCCGGCCTGGATCTCGGGCCACGACCTGATCCCAAGGCGGCGCGGGCCGATTCGATCGATCTCGCGCCGGGTGGAGAAGGCGCGGGCAGCCGCCACCTCGAGTCCTACCTTGCCCGTGGGGCCTCGGGGTACGCGGATGCCCGCAACGACATGGCGGCCGACGCCACGTCCCGCCTGTCTCCCTACCTTCGGTTCGGGTGCATCAGCGCCAACGAGCTGGCGCAGGCCGCGGCCGGCATCTCGGCCGAGTTCGTGCGGCAGCTCGCTTGGCGCGACTTCTACGGTCAGCTGTTGGCCCACGATCCTGCGATCCAGTGGCGTGACTATCGCGAGCCGCCCGCCGACATGCCCGCGGTTCCCGACTACGCGGACTACCTCCTGGAGTGTTGGAAGCAAGGGCGAACCGGTCTGCCCCTGGTCGATGCCGGGATGCGGCAACTGCGTCGCGAAGGGTGGATGCACAACCGGGCCCGCATGGTCGCGGCTTCCTTCCTCACCAGGCGACTGGGGATCGCCTGGCAGGAGGGCGCGGCGCACTTCTCCCGGTGGCTGGTGGACGGCGATCCAGCCAACAACGTCGGTGGATGGCAGTGGGTGGCGGGCACCGGGTTCGGACCCCCGCCGTGCGCGCTCGTTCAACCCGGTGCGGCAAGCGCAGCGCTTCGATCCCGACGGCGCCTACGTCCGCCGGTACGTGCGCGAACTCGCCGCCGTGGATGCGCCGGCGATCTTCGCTCCGTGGAAGGACCCGCAGGTGCTGCGCTCGACCGGGTATCCCGCGCCGATCGTGGAGGTGCCCGCTGGGAAGCCGCCTGGCCCGGGTGCTGCTCCCTTCCGAGCGGGTTCGCCCGTGCACCCGGGCCAGGCCCACCTGTTCGACGGAGCGTCCGAGGTCCTCAGCTGAGGCGGTCGGCCGGTTCGGGACTTCGCTCCGCTTCGGTGGTGGTCGGCTCCGGTGCTGCGGTCCTCCTCAGGGAGACGCCGATGGATGTGCCGATGCACGCGGCGATCACCGCGAGGCTGGCCCAGATGGGCACGTGGTACAGGTCGGCGATCAGCATCTTGGCCCCCACGAACACCAGCACCGCGGCCAGGCCCACCTTCAGATAGGTGAAGCGCTCCATCATGCCGGCCAGCAGGAAGTAGAGGGCCCGCAGGCCCAGGATCGCGAACGCGTTCGACGTGAAGACCAAGAAGGTGTCCGAGGTCACGGCGAAGATCGCCGGGATCGAGTCCACCGCGAAGATCACGTCGGTGGTCTCCACCACCACCAGCACGGCGAGCAACGGTGTCGCCAGGCGCCTGCCGGCCTCTCGCACCGTGAACCGCTGCCCCCGGTAGTCCGGCGTGACCGGGACGACCCGTCGGAAGGCCCGCAGCACCGGGTTCTTGCCCGGGTCGACGTGGTCGTCGCGCTGCAGGGCCATCCTGATGCCGGTGAACACGAGGAAGGCGCCGAAGACGTAGATCGTCCAGTGGAACTGCTCGAGCAGCGTGGCCCCCGCGGCGATGAACACCGCGCGGAGCACCAGCGCCCCGAACACGCCCCAGAACAGCACCCGGTGCTGGTAGGCGGCCGGCACGGCGAAGTAGCCGAAGATCAGGGCGAACACGAAGATGTTGTCGATCGACAGGCTCTTCTCGATCAGGTAGCCGGCGAGGTACTCACCGCCGGCGTCAGGGCCCTGCCACAGCCACACCACCACGCCGAACGACAGCCCCAGCGTGACCCACACCACGCTCCAGATCGCGGCCTCACGCGTGCTGACCGCGTGTGCTTCCTTGTGGAAGACCAACAGATCGACGGCCAGCATCCCGACGATGAACGCGACGAACGCCACCCACATCCATGGATCCACCTGCATGCCCAGCTCCTTCGGTCCGTCGGCGGCTCGCCTGGGCGCTGGTGCGCGCGGCTCCTCGCCGTTCGTTCCGAAGGTCTCTCCCGTCCTGGGACCCCGGCGCCGGGTCCGAGAACGGACCGGAATGACGGCGACCGAGCGTGGGGATACTCCCCTCCGGTGGTGCCATCCATGCTACCCGCCGGGGGCGGGAACCTCGGCTCACTCCAGGTCGAGGTCGAGCAATCCGCCGAGTTCCGCCGCGTTGCGGACCGCGAAGTCGCGGTAGCAGTTGTTCATCAGGACGTGGGTCTCCCGCGTCTGGCCGGCGAGTTCTTCGATCCGGGGAACCCACTCCTGCAGCTCGTCCTTCGGGTAGTCGTAGCGGAACCGTTCGGACGCGCTGTCGCTCTTGGTGTTCCAGGCGGCGTTGTTGCGGCCGTGGAACCGCACCATCGACAGGTCGTCGGCCGTGGCGGCGGCGATCGGCGGCACGCTCGAGTCGAACCCCTGCGGCATGTCGACGCACACGAGCGGCAGGTTCCGCTCCTCCAGGAAGCTCAGCGTCTCCTCGGTGTTCTCGGGCTTCAGCCACGACGTGTGCCGGAACTCCACGGCCACGCGATAGTCGGGAAGCCGCGCCACGCATTCTTCGATGTAGGCTCTTGTTCTTGCGGCTGATCGTGAACCACTGCGGGAACTGGAACAGCACGGCGCCCAGCTTGCCCGCCGAATGCAGCGGCATCAGCGCGTCACGGAAGCGTTGCCACACCTCGTCCACCGCGTCGTCGGGCACCGCGTCCCGGTAGACGAACCGCTTCTCCAGGGCCTCCGGCGGCATCTGCGCCTGGATGTCCTTGTAGAGCGAGTTGGGGCGCGTGGGGTGGTTCGTCAGCAGGGAGTAGGCCTTGATGTTGAAGGTGAAGTGGGCCGGGGTGCGCTCGATCCACAGCACGGAGTTCTTCTCGCTGGGTGGGAAGTAGTAGGTGGAATCGACCTCCACCAACGGGAAGCGCGACGCGTAGAACTTCAGGCGGGCTTCCGCCGACTTCGCCTCAGGCGGATAGAAGTTCCCGTCCTTGACCAGGGTGGGATCGGTCCACGACGAGGTGCCGATCAGGATGGTGACCGGCCATCTAGAGGTACCGCGCCGACGCCATCGCCACGACCGCGAGCAGGACCAAGGAGAAGCTCACGCGTTCGGCGACCACGAGCCGGTGCTGCAGCGCGCCGATCCGCGCAGCCGTCTCGGGCGGGGGTTTACCGCCCGACTCGGCGACCTGCTTCCCGAGGGAAACGAGTCGACGGATCGTGGGACGCGTGACGGCCGCGGCGACGCCGAGCCCCGAGATCGCGAGCAGCCGCGCCCACCGTCAACCAGGTCCCGAAGCTCGAGCCGATCCAGTCGCCGAAGCTCGGATACATGTGCCAGTCGTGCCAATAGAGGAACGCCCCGGCGAGGACGGTGAACAGGGCGTCGATGAAGACGACATCCACGAATCGGCGCCGGCGAAGCTCCGACATGAACGGCGCCCCCGCTGGCCCGAGCGTCGCGGCGCTGGGCTGGATGAACACCACCACCACGAACAACGAGCCGACCCAGATAACCCCGGTGGCGATGTGCACGATACGAAGGAGGGCTCACGCCACGTCGTCGTTCGGGAGCGGCACCGAGGTGTCCTCGGGCCCGGCCTTCTTCTCCGCCTTGGCGGCCTTCTTCCGCAGCACGGCGTCCTTGGCCTGTTCGGCCTTGGTCTTCGCCTTCACGAGCAGCCGGCGCGCCCAGACGTACTCGGTGGACAGGATCGCCAGGCCGGCGAAGATCAGCAGCCAGCCGGGTCCCGGCAGCACCAGCAGGGCGATCCCGGCCAGGATGACCGCGAACCCGGCGATCGTGATGCCGACGCGCTTGCCGTTGCGTCCGATGAACCGGCCCACGGCCTTGATCCAGACGATCGAGGGGTGGTCGTGCCACCGCCTGGCCGTGCCCGGATCGGCGAGGAGTTCCTCGACGACGGCACTGGCATCGACTTCCTCGGGGTCGTCGCCCCAGACGTCGTGACGATGAGGGTGCTCCGTCATGGGGGCCATCCTCTCACGCGTCCGCGCGAGCGAGAACCCCGTTGCCGTCAGTCGTCGTCGTCGCCGTCGCCGCCGCCCGGGCCGCTGTTGTCGTCCCCACCGCCGTGGTCGTCGGGCGAGGCGGAGGCGGTTGGGGTCGGCTCGGTGGTCCCACCGCCGTGGTCGTCGGGCGAGGCGGTGGGAGTGGCGGTTGCCGTGTGGGGCCGTGGTGTCTGGGTCGACACCCACGATGCGGACGGTGGGCGGCGGCTGGCTCAACGTGCTGCCGGCCAGGGCGAACGCCCCCAGGGACATCGCCAGCGCGAGAGCGATGCCGCCCAAGCCGTACGCCACCATCTTCGTGTTGCGTCCCATGGCCGTGAATCTAATGACCCGCGGGCTAAGCGTGGGTTAAGGACCTGCGTCGCGGTCAGCTCGCGGCGCCGGGCCGGCGATCGCGCGGCCAGCGCTTCAGCTCGTACAGGTCGGAGCGCTCCAGCGCGAAACGAACGTGGGTCCACCACGCATCGGCGTCATCGCCCGTGGGAGCGAGCGGCAGGATGGGTCCGTAGATCACGCTTCCCCCAGGCAGCAGTTGCAGGGTTGGCACACCGAACACGTCGAGCTCGCGAGCGGCCAGGTACTCCTCGCGAACCGCATCGGCCAGGGTCGGGTCCTTCACGGCCCGCTCGACCAGGTCGGGCATGCCCGCATCGACCGCCGCCTTGTTCGCCAACTCGGGTGCGAGCTCCAGCCGCTGGTCGTGACGGAGGGCGCCGTAGGCGGCGTAGTAGGCCTCGAACGCCTCGTCGCCCCCTTCCCGGTGCGCCAGGAGCAGTGCGACATGGGCCTCGCCGTAGCGCTGCGAGGCCTCCCAGAAGGGAACGTCGCGTTCGGAGCTGTTCAGCTCGAGGCTGAAGAGCTTCCATTCGAGCGAGAGCACGCCGCGGTCGCGGAGGTCGCGGAGCCACAGCGCTGTCTGCCATGCCCACGGGCAGGCCGGGTCGATCCACAGTCGGATGCGGGGGATCTCGGGCTGGTCGTGCGGCACGGGCGCTCCGTCCTCTAGGACGCGTCGATCGGTGCGGTGGCTTCCTGGCCAGTATGGGCCTTCGGGAAGCGAGCCTCCACGCGCGTCCCCCCGTCCGGGGGGTTCTCGATGCTCAGCGTGCCGCCCCACTTCTCGGCGAGGTCCCGTGCGATCGCCAGGCCCAGGCCCGAACCACCCGGAGGCGAACCCTTCCCGCGGTAGAACCGCTCGGTCACCTTCGACCGTTCCTCCTCGGGGATCCCCGTGCCGTGATCACGGATCGCGATGAACGCCAGGCCGTCGTCGTTGCCCGTCTCGATCTGGATGGGACCGGGTGCATAGTGGATGGCGTTGTCGATCACGTTGTCCACCAGCTGCTCGACATCGGTCGGATTCGCCTGACTCGATGCAGCGACGCCCTCGACCGTCAGGGTCGAGCGACCGGCACTCGCACGGTCCCGCCACCGTTGGACCGCGTCGTCCGCGATCGCATGCAGATCGACGGCGGCGGGCACGCCTTCCTCGATGTCGTGCGCCATCTCCAGCATGCGGTCGACCGTGGCGGCCATGCGATCCACATCCTGGTCGGCGGCGAGCAGTTGACGACGAAGCTCAGGGTCGGTCGCATCACCGGCGGCGCGTTCGATGCGCAGCTTCATGCCCGTGAGGGGCGTGCGCAGTTGGTGGGAGGCGTTCGCCACGAACGAACGCTGTGCTTCGAACGTTCGTTCCACTCGGTCGGCCATCTCGTCGAACGACGTGGCGAGATCCTCCACCTCGCGTGGTCCCTTGATGTCGCCGGCGCGGGCCGTGAGGTCGCCGTCGCCGAGGCGTTTGGCCGTGGCCGCCAAGCGCGTGAGCGGTCGTGCGAGCGAACCGGCCAGACCGAACGCGATCAGCATCCCCGCGAGGAGCCCTCCGATGCCGATCACGATGATGCCGAGCGTGATGTTGCGGACCGTGTCGGTCACGGTCTGCACTTCGAACGTGATCCTGACCGCGCCGGCGATCGTCGTCTGTGACGACCCTGGGGAGGCGTCGTCGATGATGGGCGCGGCGGCCACCATGATGTCGTAGCCCAATTCCTCGCTCCGACGGATCCGTGCCTCGGGCTGACCGTCGTCGAGTGCGATGCCGATCTCCTGGCGTGCAGGGGTGTTGTAGTTCTCGCCCACCGCGGAGGTCGGTGGATCCGGGAACGGGTTCGCGTCGGCCAGCACGACGCCATCGGCGTTCAGGATGAGGACCCTGCCATCGATCTGTTCGGAGTAGACCTCGGCGCGGGCCTGGAGCTGGTCTCGCTCCGCGGGGGCGAGGGCTTCGGCACCGATCACGGCGGCGAGCGCCTGTGCGGTCACCTTCGCCTGCCCCACGAGTTCGCTCACGGCGCGAGCTCGCAGGTTGAACGCCAGCGGCACGGTGAGGGCCACGATCACGGTGAGCAGGATGTAGGCGAACGCGAGGACCAAGCGGGTGCGGACCTTCACGCCGGCCTCCTTCCCACTCAGTCGAGGTCGTCGGGGGATGCGAACCGGAACCCGACGCCGCGCACGGTGGTGATGTAGCGCGGGTGTCGAGGGTCGTCCTCGATCTTCCTCCGGAGCCAGGACACATGCACGTCCAGCGTCTTCGTCGGACCGAACCAGTGGGGGTCCCACACCTCGTCCATGATCTGCTCCCGCGGTGCGACGTCGCCGGCGCATGACATCAGGTACGCGAGCAGATCGAACTCCTTGGCCGCGAGTTCGACCGTCTCACCGTCCTTGGTCACGATGCGAGAAGCCGGATCCAACGTGATGGCGCCCACCGTCATCGCCGTCTTGCGTTCGTTCGTTCGCCCACGACGTGTGATGGCCCGCATCCGAGCGACGAGCTCACCGGCGCTGAACGGCTTCACGACGTAGTCGTCGGCCCCGAGCTCGAGACCGACGATGCGATCGATCTCCTCCCCGCGGGCGGTCAGCATGATGATGGGGACGTCGGAGTGTTTGCGGATGTCCCGGCAGAGGTCCCGTCCGTCGCCGTCGGGCAACATGACGTCGAGCAAGACGAAGTCGGGGTCGAACTGCTCGAACGCCTCGGTTGCCTGGCTGATCGAGGCGGCGACGCGCGGCTCGAAGCCTTCCCGCGCGAGATGTTCGCCGAGCGGTTCGGAGATCGTGGTCTCATCCTCGACCAGCAGGACTCGTGCCTTCATCGCCAAAGGGTAGCGGGCAGGCCCTGCGGACGGCCCCAGCGCCTCGAAGTTGTCATTCTTGTGAATGTCATCCCCCTTGTGTAGAACACGCCCAACTGGTCGATTGGGATCGGCGAGCCAGGGGGAGGACGGGATGTCGACGACCGTTGAGCACGCCAGGGGTGCGAGAGAAGCTGGCAGCTTGCGGGAGTCGAACCATTATCGGATCTTCGTTGCCGCTGTTTGCTTGATTGCCCTGACTACGCTTTTCCTTTGTGCGATTCCAACCAGTTCCGGCTTCTCGGCGGTGCGGTCAAACGGTTGGGACGTCCTGGTGTGGACGCTCCTTGTTGGTTGCACATCCTGCCTCCCGATCTACAGCGGCCGAGGTGCCTGGTTGTCGCTAGACCTCCCACTCCTATTGGCGGCAGGGTTTGTCTTCGGGCCAGCCATCGCCGGGGCGATCGGGCTGCTGGGCGCTTGGGACATGCGTGAGATTCGCCGAGACATCTCGCCAACAAGAGCCATCTTCAATCGTTCCCAAGTCGCACTGAGCGCGATGGCTGGAGCCCTTGTCTTCGAAGCTGTGGGTGGCAGGATCGGAGTTTGGCCGGGGGCAGGACTGGCCGCACTCCTCGGACTGCTTGCAGACTGTGCGGTGAACTACTCCCTCGTTGCAATGTCGACCTCCATTACTCACCGCAGGCCGTTCACATCCGTCCTCATAGAGATGCGACTTGGCCCTGCCAGGTCATTCGTGCCCTGTTACTTGGCGCTTGGCCTAGTGGCCGTGTTGATTGCCGAAGCGTACGCATCATTGGGAATCGCGGGTGTTCTTGCATCGATCGCGCCAGTTCTGCTCGCACGACAAGCGTTCCAATCCAGCCACATGCTTCACGACGCGAACGACTTGCTCCAAGTGCGCGACAGGGCACTCAATGAGCTCGACTCAAGGATTGCCAGCGAGCGACGTGACGAGCGCCTTCTCCTTGCCGGGGAAATTCATGACGAGGTCTTGCCCCCATTGTTCAAGGTTCACCTGATGGGGCAGGTACTCAAACAGGATCTCAGCTCTGGTCGGCTCCTTGATCTGGACGATGACCTGCCTCAGCTGCTCGAGGCAACTGAGGTAGCACAGTCCGCGATCCGAGACCTCTTGGGCGACTTGAGGCGGTCACCTCTTGGAGCGGGAGGCCTGCTGCCAACAGTGCGCCTGCTAGCTGATCGTCTCGAGTCCCTAGGGAGTCCGCGATTCCTTCTGGACCTGGGTGAAATTGATGCTTCTCCACAAGCACAGCTGCTCGTCTACCAGGTGGTTCGAGAAGCCATGAACAATGCAGCCAAGTACTCCAGTGCTTCAGCGGTTGAGGTGAAGATTTGGGTAGAGGAGGACATGGTTCGCGTTCTCGTCGAAGACGATGGGGTGGGGTTCGATCCGCGTTCTGTGGACAGGTCACACCACTTCGGTTTGCAGCTGATCTCGGAACGGGTATTGGCGGCTGGGGGCCAGGTTGTTGTGGATAGCAGGTCTGGCTCCGGGACCCTGATCGTAGCTGCCCTGCCGAGGGAGACGACTTAGCCCGTCCGCGACGATTCTGCAGACCTTGCTTTCGGGGCGAAACGCAAAGAGACCCGGGTACTAACCCGGGTCCCCCGCATAACTGAAAGTTCTGTCAAATCTTGAAGTGGGCGCCGCCCGCGAGCATCACCGCGAGCAAGGACCCGAGTGCAATTGCGATTCGCTTCGCGCTCTTCATGAGTGTCCTCCCTCTATCCCCGGTACCTTCCGGCCTCGGGTTTCATCCTACATGTTCGGCCCCCGTCTAGGGGACACGCAGCACACTATCGGGGGACACCCACCTGGGGGACAATCCCGCTCTTAGGGCTACGCCAAACGTTGTAGGACGTTCCCCCCAATGGGGAATGGGCCATTCGGGGCTGCTTTCAGTACTGGCGAGTTGGGACGATGATGGCAACACATGGAAGAAGCGATGGAGCGAGCTCCGAGGCCCGTTACAGTAGCCAGCGGATCCGCCGCGGGCATCTTTGCGTTGCTTGTCGTGACCCCGACAGTCTTGGGTTTGGCTTTCTATGCTTGGCGCGATTGGGACGTTCTGCCTCAAGTGCTCCTTCTCTGGATCGCGATCATTGCTCTTGTTGAGCTGATGCCCGCGCCAGCTTGGGGTGGCATCCAGGTGAGCCTTGGATTTCCGCTGCTGACAGCCGTGGCGATCCTTTACCCGCCTGGTGCGGCTGCCCTAGTGGCCTTTCTGGGTTCCTTCGATCCCCGCGAGTTCAGGCGTGAGATCAACCCTCTGAGGACATTGTTCAATCGCAGCCAGGTTGCGATTGCCGTGCTCGCTGCTAGCGCGACATTCCATGCCTTTTCTTCGCCGGAGGAGCCGCTTGTTCAGATGGTTCCGGCTGCGCTGCTTGCGACCGTCGTCGACTACGCGATCAGCATTGGAGCGGTATCAATCGCAGCGGGGCTGATCTATCGACTACGACCTATGACGGTTCTCCGGCAGCTCTCAAGGGGTCAGGAGTTCCTCATCAGCTACGTCGGCCTCGGGCTGGTTGGAACGGTGCTGGCAAAGCTCTACTCGCTCGAGGAGGTTCGATTCTGGTCGGTGCTCGTGGTGCTAGCACCGCTCTTGTTCGCAAGACAGATGTTCATCCGATCGCAGGCTCTCGAGGAGGCGCACAAGGAGCTGCAAGGACCGCGAGCAGGTGCTCAAGACCCTGTCGAACGCGCATGGCCGAGGAGCGCGTCGGACGAGCGGCTGCAGATCGCCGGGTACCTGCACGACGACCTCGCTCAGGTCCTCTTCCGGCTCTCCATCCAGGTCGACGTGGCGCGCAAGCTCATGGACAAGGGCGAGCTCGCTCAGGTCACCGAGCAGCTCGACAAGATCCGGGAGTCCAAGCAGGAGACCTCGGATCGTATCCGGGCCCTGATCCGCGACCTGCACCGTTCTCCCCTCGGCGCCAAGGGACTCGCCGAGGCACTCGAGTCGTTCACCGACGAGGTCGGGCGCGATTCCGGCGTCCGCTTCCATCGCGACGTCGAGGACATCGATCTGCCGGCGCCGATCGCGCTGCTCGTCTACCACATCGCTCGCGAGGGAGTCATGAACTCGCTGAAGCACGCGAAAGCCACCGACATGTGGATCGCCGTGCGCGAACAGGACGAGTCGATCGTGCTGGAGCTCCGCGACAACGGCGTGGGCTTCGACACCACCGCGCCAGGCCCCGAGGGTCACTTCGGCATGGCGATGATGAGCGAACGCGCCCAGGTGGGTGGCGGAACCTTCGAGGTGGAGAGCGCCCCCGATGAGGGCGCCACGATCACCGTGCGTTTCCCGATCTCACTGCTGCAGTCGGAGACGCCGCAAGCCGGGCCTGGGTCCGACGGGGCAGGCGGCGCTCAGGCGATAGGTGCTTCCCCCGATATCCCTGGAGGTACCGAGCAGGAGGACGACGGTTCTCGTCGAAGCGTCCCAGCATGACCAGCACCACGAAGCTCGCCACGCCAACGTAGAGGAACACGTCGCCCACCGAGATGATCACCCCGAATGGCGGGGGGATCGGGATGACGTCCGCGAGGGGCGTCAGCACGTCGTCCGACGTCATCAGGTGATGCTTCGTCCCTTCGATGCCGGTGAGGCTCGACTCCCCCGTGGTGCCCGCCACCCGGATCGCTTGCTCGCTGACCGGCATCCCCCGGTTCGCGGTGATCACCATCAGGTTCAGCGCCAGCCCGATCAGGATCAGCGGCGCCGCCGGCAAGCGTCGGTTCACCCACACGAACGCCACCAGCAGCACGTAGGAAGCCACCAGCAGTCCCGACCGCCCACTCCGCGCCGAACCTGACCGGCACGGGGATCGCCTGCAGGCCGAGGCCGACGATCGCCACCCCCCACCAGTGGATCTGGAGTCGTTCGAAGTTGCGCAGGCTCCCGCGCGCTGCGAATCCGGCTCCGAGGCCGGCGAGGAGGATGATGAGGACCAATGCCATAGGTGAGGTGAGAACTCGGTTGCAGGGCCAGGATTGTCCTTCCGCCGCAGCACGAAGTCCAGTCGGTGGCGCTGCGGCCGTGCACTAGCATCGCGGCATGGCGCGCATGGTTCCGTTCCCGATGCTCCCGACCACGAGCACGGCCGAGCGCCGCCTCTACGAGGGATTCCTCGAGCAATTGGGTGACGAGTACGTGGTCTACCACTCCGTCGACTGGGTGCTGTCCGAACGCGGTCAGCCCGAACAGGGCGAAGCGGACTTCGTGATCGCCCACCCTCGCGACGGCGTGCTGGTCCTCGAAGCCAAGGGCGGCAGGATGCGATACGACCCGTCGACCCGACGCTGGTTCCAGAGCGGACGCTCCGGCGAACACGCCTTGAAGGAGGATCCCTTCCATCAGGCACGCGACGAGATGCACTCGCTGGTGAAGATCCTGCGGGCGCAGCAGGGATGGGACCAGTGGCGACCGCCCTATGGGTACGGCGTCGCCTTCCCTGACGGCGTGTACGACACGGACGCTCACCCCGGCGCTCCCTCGGCCGTGGCGATCGACCGTGGAGATCTGGACAGCCTGGCGGCCCGCGTGCAGGCGATCATGGCGACGTGGGACGGGGCCGGCCGGCACTTCGGCGAACGAGGCATGGCCGCGCTCGCCCTGGCCCTCGGGGAGCGGGTCGAGGTGCGTGCGCCGCTCAACCTCCTGTTCCACGAAGAAGACAAGAAGATCGTCGAGCTCACCCAGGAGCAATCGTTCATCCGCGCGTACGTGCTGCATCGCCGGCGGGCCGCGGTGACGGGACCGCCCGGTGGTGGCAAGACGATCCTGGCCACCGATATCGCGAAGCACCTGGCCGAGGCGGGACGACGGGTGCTGCTCACCTGCTTCAACAAGCGTCTCGCCGAGCAGCTCGCCATGAGCGTGGGCGATGTCCCGAACCTCCACGTCGCGCATTTCCACGGCCTGTGCATGCAGGTCGCGCACGAGGCAGGGCTGGCGGTGCCGGAGCCACCCGCGGGTGGCGCCGATCGCGACTACTTCGAGCAGACGTTGCCGGGTTTGCTCGAGGAAGGGTCGCGCGTGCTGGGACCGCGCTACGACGCGATCGTGGTCGACGAGTCGCAGGACTTCCGGCCGTGGTGGTGGCCGGCGCTGCTCTCGCTCCACGTCGACCCCGACGAGGGCACGCTCTACCTGTTCGGCGACGACAGCCAGAACCTCTACGGCGGCGGGGAGTTGCCGGTCTCACCCGACGACGTGTTGCCGCCCCTGCCGCACAACATCCGGAACACGGAAGCGATCAACACGTTCGTGTCGGTGTTCTTCGACGCCGACGGCGCGGGCGCCGGCGAACCGAGGGGACCCAAGGGGCGGGACGTCGAGGTGTTGGACTACACCGACGACGATGAGCTGATCCACGTGGTCGACGTCGTGCTGACGAACCTGATCGACCAGGAGCAGGTGCCGGTGGACGACATCGTGGTGCTGACCCCTGCCGGCCGGGACAAGAGCGTCCTGTGGCGACGACGCGAGCTGGGCACCCACACGCTCACCGACGTGCCCGCCGACGACGGCTCGGTGCTGTGGTCGACGGTGCATTCGTTCAAGGGCTTGGAGCGCCCGGTCGTGATCCTGGCCGAGCTGGGCGAGCGGCACGACGTCGACATCGAGCCGTACCTGCGCGTCGGGGGGACGAGGGCGAAGAGCCACCTGATCGTGATCGCGACCAAGTCCGTGGCCAAACGGATCCGGAAGGCGACCACGAGCAGAGGTTCGGGACCCATCGAAAGCGCGGAGCGCTCGTAGATTCAAGGGTATGGCGACGGTCAACGACCCCGGGTACTTCGGCCCGGACAGCGTGTCCTGGCAGGTGCATCGTGAGGTCACGGTCCTGTTCGGTGGCGCGCGGGCCCTGCTGATGCAGGCGGCGCACCCGTTGGTGGTCGCCGGCGCGAACCAGACGGGCATGTACGAGCGCAACCCGTGGAAGCGGCTGCAGCGGACGCTGATCCTGACCTACACGATGACGTTCGGCACGAAGGCCGAGGCGCACGCAGCCGCCGACAAGATCAACGACGTGCACACGCGGATCAACGGCGTCGACCCCGTCACGGGCAAGTCCTACGACGCCCTGGACCCCGACCTGCTGCTCTACGTCCACGCGTGCCTGGTCGATTCGGCGCTGCTGTTCGAGGAGCTCACCGTCGGCGCGCTCGACGACGCAGGTCGTCAGCGATTCCACGAAGAGCAGATGCTCGCCGCCGAACTCTGCCTGGTTCCGCGCGCGTCGATCCCGCCCACGGTGCCGGCGCTGCGTGCCTGGCTCGCGGACTTCGAAGATCGCGGTGACCTCCAGGTGACCGACGGCGCCCGCAGGGTGCTCGACCTGTTCTTCGAACCGCCCCCCGAGGCCGAGTGGCGCCCGGTGCTCCGCGGTGTCTCTCGCATGGCCTACGGCACGTTGCCCGACGGCATCCGGGAGATGTACGGCCTGCCGTTCGGTCCGGTGAAGCGTGCCGCGATGCGTGCGACCTTCCCGGCGATCCGCGCGGCGCGGCCCTTGCTGCCGCCGAAGTTCCGGTTCATCCAGCCCTACCAGGACTTCATGCTGCGTCAGCAGGGCATCGAACCGGGCGACGAGGTCGCCCAGGCGCGGAAGCGGGCGGGCATCCGCCTCTAGCGCAAGGCCCGAGCTCGTCGTGGGAGACTGCCGCCCATGGGGCTGGAGCACGTCGACGGGGTGTTGCTCGACATCGACGGCGTGCTGGTGACGTCCTGGCGAGCGCTCCCCGGTTCGGTCGAGACCCTGGCTTGGTTGCGGGCCAAGGAGATCCCTTTCCGCCTCATCACGAACACCACCACCCACACCCGGCAGGACCTGGTCGCGACCCTGGCCGACGCGGGGTTCGACGTCCGGGCCGACGAGATCATGACGGCGGTGGTGGCGACCGCGAGCTACCTGCGGACCAACCATCCGCAACGCTCGCGCGTTCGTCCTGAGCGACGGTGACGGGACCGGCGACCTCGACGGTGTCGACGTGGTCGCGACACCCGAGGCGGCCGACGTGATGGTGATCGGCGGCGCCAGCGACGAGTTCTCCTACGACATCGTGAACCGCATCTTCCGCCGCGTTCGCGACGGCGCGGCGTTGGTCGGGATGCATCGCAACCTGTACTGGCGCACCTCCGAGCACTGGGAGTTGGACGCAGGCGCCTATCTCGCAGGGCTCGAGGCCGCCACCGGGGTCACCGCCGTGATCTGCGGCAAGCCGGCGGCCGCGTATTTCGACGCCGCGTTGTCGTTGATGGGCGTGCCGGCCGAACGCGCGCTCATGGTGGGCGACGACATCGTGAACGACATCGTGGGTGCGCAGGCGATGGGCCTCACCGGCGTGCTCGTGCGCACCGGGAAGTTCACGCCCGCCTCGCTCGAGCTCGGCGAGCCCGACCACGTGATCGATTCCTTGGGCGACCTTCCCGCATTGCTGCGAGGCTGACCGTCCATGGCTGATTCCGACCGGTCGCACGCGCCCGTCATCTTCACCGGCATCGCTCCGCAGTACTCGTGGATGGGTGCGGTGATGTCGTTCGGTCAGGACGGGCGGTGGCGCCGCTTCATGGTGTCCAAGGTGAACGCCGTCCCCGGGTCGCTGGTGCTCGACGTGGCGGCGGGAACGGGGTTGGTGTCGCGCGAACTCGCTGCGCGCAAACGGCTGCGGGTCGTCTCGTTCGACGCCACCGAGCCGATGCTGCGCTCGGGGCTCCCCGCGAACGAACTCGCCGGTCTCGGCGCACAGATCACGCCGGTGCTCGGTCGCGCCGAACGGTTGCCGTTCCCGGACGAGACCTTCGATGCGCTGACGTTCACCTACCTGTTCCGGTACGTGGACGACCCGGCGGCAGCGATGCGCGAGCTGGCTCGGGTGGTCCGCCCCGGTGGGACCATCGCCACCTTGGAGTTCCACGTGCCCGAACAGCCGTTGCTGCGGGCAGGCTGGTACGCCTACACGCGCGGCGCCCTGCCGGTGATCGGGTCGCTGGCGGGACGCGCGTGGCGCGAGACCGGCCGGTTCCTCGGGCCCAGCATCAGCCGGTTCGACGAGCGTGCGCCGCTCCCGGAGCAGGTTCGCTGGTGGCAGGAAGCCGGGGTGCGCCACGTGCGGTCGAGGGTGATGTCGCTGGGCGCGGGTGTCGTGGTGTGGGGCGTGAAGGGCGGCCGCGGTGTCCGATGAGCGCACGGCGTTCTACGCGCTGACGCCCGGTGGCTGGCGCGACTACTGGACGCTGCTGCACCCGCCGTACACGCTCTGGCACCTGTCCTACGTCGCGATCGGCGCGGCGCTCGCGCCCGTCCTGCACGTCGGGTGGTGGCTCGAGACCACGGCGGCGTTCTTCCTGGCGATGGGCTGCGCGGCCCACGCCCTCGACGAGTTGCACGGGCGCCCGTTGGGCACCCGCATCCCCGATCGGGTGCTGTGGGCGATCGCGGTGGTGGGGCTCGCGGGAGCGGTGGCGCTGGGGATCCACGGCGCCGCCGAGGTCTCGCCGTGGATCTGGGCGTTCATCGTGACGGGGGTGTTCCTCGTGGTGGCGTACAACCTGGAGCTCTGGGGTGGTGTGGTGCACTCCGACGTGTGGTTCGCGCTGGCCTGGGGGGCGTTCCCGGTGCTGACCGCGTACTTCGCCCAGACGGCGACGATCAGCGTGAGCGCGGTGCTCGCCGCCCTCGCCTGCGCCGTGATCTCCGGCGCGCAGCGCGCGCTGTCGACCCCGGTGCGCGATCTCCGTCGCCGGGTGCGTGAGGTGGACGGCACGATCGTGCGGAACGACGGGACCGTGTCACCGATCGATCGATCCACGTTGCGGGCCGCTCCTGAGGCCGCGCTCCGGTTGCTGTCGTTCGCGATGCCGCTGCTCGCCGCCGCGATGATCGTGCCGAAGCTGTGACCCGGTCGGGCGGCGCTTACCCGCCGGCGACGATCGCCAGCACCTCGTCGGCGTAGCGATCGAGCTTGGCGGGTCCGATCCCCGGGACGGCGGCCAGGTCGGCCCAGTCGTGTGGCCGGCGCTCGGCGATCTCGGCCAACGTCTTGTCGTGGAACACCACGTAGGCGGGCACGCCGTCGCTGGAGGCGCGCTTCCTCCGCCACTCCTTCAACCGGTCGAACAACGGACCGCCGCCCGAGCTCACCGATACCGGGGCACGTGCGGCCCGTTTCGCGGCGGCTGGTTCCGGCTTGGCGACCCCGATCTCCTCCAGGAACGGGCTCGGGGCCGTTCGAGCCTCCTGCGGCCAGGAAAGGTAGAGGTGCTGGCGCGCCCGGGTGATGCCGACGTAGAACAGCCGGCGTTCCTCGTCGGGATCGGCGCTCGAGCGCGGCGTCCGGAAGGGCAGTTCCTTGTCGAGCAGCCGGGGCAGGAACACCGCGTCCCATTCCAACCCCTTGGAGCGATGGAACGTCAGCAGGTTCACGCCGCGCCCGCTCTGCTGGGTGGAGAACCGCCCGGTCAGCTCGGCGACGTAGCCGGCGACATCCCCACCGCCGGTGGCATCGCGGTACTCGGCGGCGAGCGCCCGGAGCCGAGCGAGGTCGGCCTGGCGGGTGACCTCCTCGGTGTCGTCCGGTTGGGCGTTCGCATCGAAGCCCACCGCGTCGGTCGCCGCCTCCACCGCCGCGACGGCGTCCTGGGACGAAGCGTTGCGCAGCTTCGCCAGCACCGATCGAGGGCCCGGCCGCCGCAGGAACGAACCGTCGCGCACCTGATAGGGGATGCTCGCCGCCGCGAACGCTTCCTCGAACGGTTCCGATCGCGCGTTGATGCGGTACAGCACGGCCATCTCCTCGTGCGCCACGCCGGTCTCATGGAGCCGGCGAACCTCGCCCACCACGAACGCGACCTCCGCCTCGGCGTCGGGCAGCGCGCGCGCTGTCGGGTTGGGCCCGTCCGGTCGCGTGGCTCGCAGGAGCTTCTCGAACCCGCCGAGCGTGGGGACCAGGGCGTTCGCCACGGCCAGCACCTGTGGCGAGGACCGGAAGTTGTCCTGGAGCCTGACCACCGTGGCATCGGGATACCGCGTGGGGAACGTCAACAGGTGCTCCGGCGAAGCGCCGGTGAACGAGTAGATCGTCTGGTAGTCGTCGCCGACCACGCAGAGCTCGTCGCGATCGCCGAGCCACGCGTCGAGCAGCGCTGCCTGGAGCGGGTTCACGTCCTGGTACTCGTCCACCGTGAACGCATGGAACCGGTCGCGCACGAAGCCGGCCGCCTGGGCCGACTCGGTGTACATGCGAACCGCGTACCCCAACATGTCCTCGAAGTCGATGCGCTCCGCGCGCTCCTTGCGCCGTTCGTATCCCTGGTAGATCGGCTCCATGAACTCCGGCGGGATCGGCGGCACGTGGCCGGTGCGCTCGAGTTCGTCGAGGTAGCCGGCCGGGGCCACCATGCGGTTCTTCGCCCATTCGATCTCGCCGGCGATCTCGCTGCGCGGCATGAACTTGTGCGGCGGCGGCAGGCCGTTGGCGAGCGAGGCGATCATCGGGGCCTTCGAGTCGAGCACGTCGGGGAGGTCGCTGCCCATGCAGCGGGGCCACAGCTTGCGCAGCTGCGACAGCGCGGCCGCATGGAACGTCCGGGCCTCCACGCCTTCGACACCCAGGGTGGCGAGCCGCTCCTTCAATTCGTTGGCCGCCTTCTCGGTGAACGTGACCGCGAGGAGCTTCGAGGCGGGGAACGCGCCTGATCGCACCTGATGGGCGATGCGGTGCGTGATGGTGGTGGTCTTGCCCGTGCCGGCCCCGGCGAGGATGGCCACGGGCCCCCGGACCGCCTCGGCCGCCTGTCGTTGTTCGGCGTTCAGCCGCGACAGGATCGGGTCGGTCTCGCTCACGGCTGGACGGTAGCAGCAGGCTGGGACAACCAGTTGCCCGACATCCTTGCAGCGGCCCACTTCCGGTGCTTTTCTCTCTCCCCGTGGACCCTTCCCCACACGTGTTCACGCCCATCGGGCGAAAATCCGTTTCAGACCTGGCCGCGGGCGGTCGATAGGAAGCCTATGGCTTTGGTTGAGGACCGGCCCCCCGCGGACCTCATGGGACGCGTACCGCTGCACTATGCAGCGCTGTTCGGGGACCTCGCGCGGGCGCAAGAACTGATCGGCGACGGTGCCGACGTCCACATCGGCGACCACGATGGGCAGACGCCGCTTGCACTATGCAGCGCAAGGATGCTCGATCTCCGTCGCCGAGCTGCTGCTGGCCAACGGGGCCCAGGTGGACGCCGAGGACATCGACGGCAACACCCCGCTGTGGAACGCCACCCTCCGCACCCGAGGCGACGGTCCGATCGTCCAGCTGCTGATCGGCCGCGGCGCCGACCCCCGCCACCGCAACCACGAGGACCGCACGCCTGCGGAGCTGGCGAAAGCCCTGGGCGGCGCCGAACTCGACCTGCACGCCGCCGGCTGACGGGCGGTCCCGGCCCCTCGGACAGCCTTATCGCGGTGAGCCGCTACGCTGGGCTGCATGACCGAGCGACCTCGCACCCTCGGTGAGCTGCGCGCCGCCGACTACCCCGACCGAACCGTCAAGCAGGAGCTCCGCGGGAACCTGCTCGCCCGACTCGGCGACGGCCAACCGTTGTTCCCCGGCGTCGTGGGCTTCGACGACTCGGTGCTGCCGGCCTTGGAACGGGGGATCCTCGCGGGTCACGACCTGATCCTCCTGGGCGAGCGAGGCCAGGCGAAAACGCGCTTGGTGCGAGCGATGGTCAACCTCCTTGACGAGTTCGTCCCCGCGATCGCCGGGACCGAGACCAACGATCACCCCTACCGGCCGATCAGCGCCCACGGGAAGGCCCTGGTGGCCGAGCACGGCGACGCGACGGAGCTCACCTGGATCGCCCGCGAGGACCGGTACGCCGAGAAGCTCGCCACCCCCGACACGAGCGTCGGCGACCTGATCGGCGACGTCGACCCGATCAAGGTGGCCGAGGGCCGCTACCTGGGCGATGAACTCACGATCCACTACGGCATGATCCCTCGCACCAATCGCGGCATCGTGGCGATCAACGAGTTGCCCGACCTGCCCGAGCGGATCCAGGTGTCCCTGTTCAACATCCTGGAGGAGCGCGATGTCCAGATCCGCGGGTACCGCGTTCGGCTCGACCTCGACATGCTGCTGGTCGCCACCGCGAACCCGGACGACTACACGCATCGCGGCAGGATCGTCTCACCGCTGAAGGATCGATTCGGGACGCAGGTGCGGACCCACTACCCCGACACGGTGCGCGAGGAGATCCGCATCATGGATCAGGAGGTCACGGTGCCGGCCGGGGGCGTGCCCGTGCGGGTGCCCACCTTCATGAAGGAGGTCGTGGCGGCCCTCACGTCCGAGCTCCGCCGATCGCCGCACGTGAACCATCGCAGCGGGATCAGCGTGCGCTACTCCATCGGCAACCTCGAGACGCTGCAGGCCGCCGCCGTACGCCGCGCGGCGCGGACCGGCGAGCCGGAAGCCGTGCCGCGCGTCGTCGACCTGCCCGCCGTCCTGATGTCCAGCGAGGGTCGCGTGGAGTTCGACACGATCGAGGAAGGCCGTGAGACCGAGATCCTGCTGCGTGCGCTGCGCACCGCCGAGCTCGAGGTCTTCCGTCGCCGGCTCTCCGGCTACGACTTCTCCGGGCTCCTGCACCGGTTCGACGAAGGGCTCTCCGTCGACACGGGCGAACTGACCCCCGCCGGCGACCTCCTCGCGACCGTCGGTGATCTGCCCGGCTTGGCGAAACTGCTCGACCGGCTGGGGGTCGAGGAGGAGAGCCCCGGGGTCGCGGCGAGCGCCGTGGAGTTCGCGATGGAAGGGCTCTACCTCTCACGGCGGCTGAACAAGGACGGGGGCGACGGCGCGGCGCGCTACACGGGTGCCGACGCCTCGTAGTATCCGGCCGTGTCCGATGTGCACGAGGTCGTGGGGTTCTTGGTGGTCGGCGTGTTCGCCGTGGGCTGGATCTGGGGCTTGGGCGCGTGGATCGCTCGTCGAGGCCCGGGTGATCGGTACTGGACCTGGTTGACGGTGGCCCAGGTCGTGGCCGGCCTCCAAGCGGTGCTCGGCATCATCCTGCTGCTGTTCGGCAAGCGTCCGTCCACCTGGCTCCACCTCGTGTACGGGTTCGGCCCGTTCGTCATCCTCGCGATCGCGCATGCGCTGGCGCGTGACCTGCAGAAGACCCAGCCCGGCAAGAAGCCGATCCCCGCGTGGGTGCCGTTCGCCTTCGGAGCCTTCATCTGCTTCGGGCTGACGCTTCGGGCGCTGATGACGGGGCTCGGCGTGGGGTGATGGGGCTCGTCCGGCTCAAGATGCCGGAGGAACCGGTCGACACCGTGAACCATGCCGCTCCGATCCAAGGGCGAGGACGCGCGGGAGGGGAAGGCTCGCGCCGACCTCGCGACCTCGCTGCGTCGTCTCGACGCGTACAGCTTCTTCATCGTGCCCGCCGACAGGCGTTCGGTGGTGACGTCATCGTCGTCGGCACCACCGGCGCCTTCCTGATCAAGGCCTGCGGCCTCTCGGGCGTGGCGGTCCTCAAGGGACGCCGGCCGCTGGTGGGCGACGAGGCCATCGATGGCTTGCGAGCCCTGCGCGCGGGGGCCAAGCGATTGAGCTCCACCTTGAGCGCGAAGTCGGCGCTGGCGGAGGTCGAAGCGATCGTGTGCCTGACGGAAGCGATCGCGCCCACGGTGGCCGAGGCCGCCGGGGTTCGGTTCGTACGGGTTGCCGACATCGCGCGCGAGCTGTCGGCCCGTCCTGGCGTGCAGTCCCACACCAGGGCCCAGAGCGCCGCACGAGCGCTGGGCGTGCAGGTCGCGGGCGATCAGCACCGTCATTTCGCGGTTCGCTGAGGCAGCGGGCACCCCCCACCTTCCGCGCGACCCGCCGTAGGCTGGGTGCGTATGCGATTCCGGTACTCGCGCTGGGACGGCACCCAGGACCCCTTCGGGCCCGACATCGCGGCGGCCGATGTCCTCGAGCAGCTGAGCGACGAGATCCTCATGGGCGGCAGCGCCGACGCGGCCCTCCAGCGGCTGTTGCGGCGAGGCATGCAGGGCCGGTTCTCGGGACTGGATGCGTTGAAGCGGCGCCTCCGTCAGCGTCGGGAGGAGGAGCAGGAGATGCTCAACCTCGCCGGGCCGCTGGAGCAGATCCGCGAGCGGCTCGACGAGATCCTCGAGCGGGAACGCACCGAGCTGACCTTCCGCGACGACGACGATGCCCGGATGCGGGAGTCGTTCCTCGATTCGCTGCCGCCCGATGCGCCGGGCCAGGTGGCCGAGCTGAAGGAGTATCGCTTCTCCGATGCGGGTGCGCAGCAGATGTTCGATGCGCTGATGCAGGAACTGCGCGAACAGGTGATGGGTGCCCATTTCCGGCAGATGGCCGAGGGGATGCAGAGCCTCACGCCGGAGGACATCGCCCGGTTCAAGGACATGCTGGCCGAGTTGAACGGCCTGATCGAGATGCGCGACCGTGGCGAGGACACCCAGCCCGCGTTCGAGGATTTCATGACCCGGCACGGCGACCTGTTCCCCGACAACCCGAGGACGCTGGACGAACTGCTCGAACACATGGCCAAACGGATGGCCGCGATGAGCCGGTTCATGGCCTCGCTCACGCCTGAGCAGCGTGAGGAGCTCATGGGGCTGTCCCAGCAGATCATGCAGGACATGGACCTCGCCTTCGAGATGGACCGCCTGGGGTCCAACCTCGCGAACGCCTTCCCGGACATGCCGTGGGGTGACCCGGTCATGGGTGAGGGCGAGGGTTCGATGCCGATGTCGGCCGCCGTCGACGTGATGGAGCGTCTGCACGACTACGAGGACCTGGATCGTTCGATGCAGGGGGACTACGCGGGCGCCGCGCTCGACGACGTGGACGAAGATGCCCTCCGCCGCACCTTGGGCGATCCGGCGGTCCAGGACCTTCGCCGGCTCAAGCAGATCGAACGCGCACTGGAGAAGGCGGGATTGGTGCAGCGGCGTCGTGGCCGGTTGGAGGTCACGCCACGGGGCGCCCGCCGGCTGGGTGAGAAGGCGCTGACGCAGATCTTCGACGAGCTCAAGCGTGACCGCGAAGGCACGCACGAGGCCCGCGACGCGGGTGGCCTCGCCGAGCCCACCGGGGCCACGCGCCCGTGGAACTTCGGCGACCACGGACAGATCGCGGTGGGCAAGACGGTGTTCAACGCGGTGGTCCGTTCCGAGCCCGGTCAGCCCGTCCGACTGCGACCCGACGACTTCGAGATCGTGGAGGCCGAACAGCGCACCGAAGCCGCCACCGCGCTCCTGCTGGACCTGTCGTTCTCGATGCCGCTGCGCGGGCACTTCATCCACGCCAAGAAGATGGCGCTGGCGCTGCATGCGCTGATCGAGGGCCGGTATCCGCACGACACCCTGTACCTGATCGGGTTCAGCGACTACGCGCGTCAGCTCCAGCCCGAGGACCTCACCGCGCCCGGGTTCGAGCGTGTCTACGGCACGAACATGCAACACGCCTTCATGCTGGCCAACCGCCTGCTGTCGCAGCATCCGCGGGCGACGCGCCAGGTGATCATGGTCACCGACGGCGAGCCCACCGCGCACCTGGAGGACGATCAGGCCTACTTCAACTGGCCGCCCGTGCCCGAGACGATCGAGAAGACCCTCACCGAGGCGATCCGTCTGTCGAAGGCCGGCGTGCGGCTCAACATCTTCATGCTCGAAGAATCCGAAGGGCTCGCGCGATTCATGGAGCGGCTCGCCCGGGTGACGTCCGGACGGGTCTTCCTGATGGATGACCATCGCGTGGGGGAGTTCGTCCTGCGCGACTACGTGGCCCGTCGCTCGCGGTAGGGTCAGCCGATGCCCAAGGCGGTCAAGATCCTGCTGTGGATCGGCGCGTTCCTGGCGTGCGCCGGCGTGGGTGCCTACGTGGCGGCGCACACCGACCCGTTCCCGCCCGGGGTGGACGATCCGGGCGCCAACGCTGCCGGACCGGTCTCGACCGAGGTCCCGAGCGGAGGCATCGTCGTGCTGATCGACACCCGAACGTCCCACGACCTCTACGTCGGTGGCCGGTGCGCGATCAGCTGGCGGATCGAGTTGGGGCTGGGCGCCGCCGACGGTGCGGTCGACGGCTCGGGCGTCGCCACCGCCAAGAGCGAGCTCCGCTGTGACGAACCCACCGCGCAGGTGCAGGCCGACGCGCTCCAGCTCTCCGCCACCGGGACGATCGTGGACGGCGAGCTGCACTTCCGCGTGGACGAGACCGGTCGGTCGCCGGTCGGCGCGCAGGAGCTGACCGGCTTCGCGAAGACGATCCCCACGCTGCGCTTCGAGCTGCCGGCGCGCGAGGGCGCGACCGCGAGCTTCGACGTGGATGTCCCCGACCGTGACCGGGGGACCTATGGAGCGATCGGCACGGTGACGGTCAGCTCCGTGCCCGCGTCATGACGGCTCGTCGTGGTGGGTGTCCCACCAGAGGGTGACCACGGTGCGGGAGGGCGGGCCGGCGGTCCACAGCCCGTGACGGAGCCGCAACCGGTCGCCCAGCGCTTCGGTGAGTTCCGCGTCCCGCGTGGCCGGCAGGCACAGCCGGGTGCGGATCAAGGCGACGGCCTCCTCGGCCGAGTCGAAGCCGCCGGCCCCCGGGTCGTCATCGCGATCGGGCCGGTCCTCGCGCGACACCCCGATCCCGGTGGCCTCGATCACCTCCACGGCCAGATCGATCGAGGGCGCGTCGGGGATGTCGAGATCGTGGAACCGCCGCCACAGGTCGTGCATCCATCCCAGCGGATGGCGCTCGGTGGCTTCGAGCACGACCCGCCGTCCGGCGTGCGTATCGAGGGCCGAGACGAAGGGTCCGAGGTCGGGCGCGTTGTACACCGTGTGCCCGGAGACCACGACGTCGGCCGGCGGCGCCGTCGCTTCGTCGGCGGGCCAACGGCCCTGCACCGCCCTGGCATCGACCCCGGCGGCGCCGGCGGCCTCGAGGAAGACCTCCAGCATGTCCGCCTGCTGATCGAACCCGGTGATGCGACCGGCGCGCGGAGCGAGGGGCAGCGATGTGGCGCCGCCTCCCACGCCGACGTCGAGGACGGTGCCCGGGGCCGGCAGCGCTTCCAGCGCCCGAACCGTCGTCGGCGTCGCGACCGGTCGTGCCGATGACGTCCGGGCGCGCGTGCGGAACAGCTCGGTGGGGAAGCCCCAGGGAGACGTGGGGGCTGCGTCGATGATCGACTGGGGGATCGCGCGGGCCGCCAGCGCTTCGGCCCACCGATCGGCGGCGTTCATCCGTCCAGGACCTCATCCGTGTGCTCGCCCAGCGTGGGCGGCGGCCGACGCACGGCGAGCGCCTGGCCGTCGAAGCGGAGCGGGTTGCGGACGGTGCGGAGCGTCCCCTCTCGGGCGAGGTCCGCAACGGTGTCGATCAGCGCGGCCCCCTCGGGACTGGCGAAGACCTCGTCCATGGTTCGGATCGGGGCGCACGGGACGGCGGCGTCCTCGAGGGCAGCGAGCCATTCCCCGGCGGTCCGAGTGGCGAACACGTCGACCATCATGGAGATCAGCGCGTCGCGGTGGCTCACGCGCGCCTCGTTCGTGACGAAACGCTCGTCCTCGGCCCACTCGGGATGATCCAACACCTCGCAGATCCTCCGGAACAATCGATCGTTGCCGCCGGCCACGATGAACGGCCGGTCCGACCCGTGGAACACCTGGTACGGCACGATGTTGGGGTGCTGGGAGCCCATGGCCTTCGGCACCTGGTCGCCCACCAGGTAGTTCGAGGCTTGATTCACCATGGCGGCGACGCTGGCATCGAAGAGCGACACGCTGACGTGCCGTCCTCGCCCCGTTCGCGCGCGTTCGAGGAGCGCGGCCTGGATCCCGATCGTGGCCTGGAGTCCGGTGATGACGTCGAGCAGCGCGACGCCGGCTTTCGTGGGTTCGCCGTCGCGTTCGCCGGTGACGCTCATCAGGCCGCTCAGCGCCTGGACGATGATGTCGTAGCCCGGGCGGGTCGCCGTTGCGGCCGCGTCGTCGCCGAATGCGGTGAGCGAGCAGGTGACCAGCGGTGGGTGGTCCCGGCGGAGGTCCTCGAGCGCCAGCCCCAGCTCGCCCATGAGGCCGGGGCGGAAGTTCTCGATCAGGACGTCGACCTCACGGGCGAGCCTCCGAACCTCGGCGACCCCGTCCCGGGTCTTGAGGTCGAGGGCTACCGAGCGCTTGTTCCGGTTGAGGGACAAGAAGTAGGCGGCGTCATCGCCTGAGAACGGGGGGCCCCAGTGGCGCGTGTCGTCGCCTTCGCCGGGCCGTTCGACCTTGATCACGTCGGCACCGAGGTCGCCCAGCGTCATCGTCGCCAGCGGACCCGCCAGCACCCTCGACAGATCCAGGACGCGGATCCCGGCGAGTGGAGCGGGCCCGTGCCCATCCGACGCATCACCCATGGTGGGCCAGCCTACCGTCGCCCGGCGTTCCGCTGAGGCGCACTGGCCTTTCGGCACCGCCGTCGGGCATGATGGCGCCATGAACGAGCAGAGCCTGCAGCGGGTGAATGCGTTCCTGGCCGCAGCCTCCCAGCGGACGGAGGTGGGTCAGGTGCTCGATGTCACCCCGGCCGAGATCGGCCGGGAGCTGGGGTTCCCCGACGCGTTGTCCACGGCGCGCGCCGTCCGGGCCCTGATCGCGCGCAAGCGCCTCGAACCCGCGCAGGGCTCCTACCGCCTGTTGGACGCCCGGCCGGTGGATGCGTCCGAGAAGGAGGCCGTGGGGCGCAAGCCTCGCAAGACACGCACCGCGAAGGCAGCGCGAGGCACCGCGTCCGGGTCGCGCGCCGCCACGGGTGGGGCCGCGTATTCCGATTTCGGCCGGGCGATGGTCGACCGCCTGGTCGAGCTCGGTCGCGAGGTCGCTGAGCTCCGCACCAACCTGCGGAGCGCGCGGGAGGAGTCGCGGGGCGCGCGCCAGGATCGCGACGAAGCCGAAGCTCGCGCCCGCAGTCTCGCCGAGAAGAGCCGCGAGCTCGAAGCCCGAGCGGAGATGGCCGAGTCGAACCTGCGCACCCTGCTCGCCACCGTGCGGACCAAGGAAACGCCGCGCGACGCGCCGGTGTCGGATTCGGAGATGGAAGCGATCCTCGGGGTCCTCAAGCAAGGGGATGGATCCCAGCCGGACTGAGCACCGCCTGGATGCTTCCGGATCAACAGCGTCGCCCCGCCTGCCGATACGTGGAGCATGAAGCCCTCCACCCGGCGCTCGCTGCTCATCGTGTTCGGTGGCCTGCTCGTGTCCGGGTTGATCCTGACGCTCCTGCGAGGCGATGCGCGGGGAGCCCGCGACATCGCGCTCGCGATCTTCGGCCTGGCGATCATGGCCGGCTTCGCGCTCATGGCATGGTGGGTGCGGACGCAGCCTCGACTGGACGCCGCCCGAGCGGCCGCCCGGGACCTGGGGCTCGGGTACGCAGCGAAGGACGAGTTCGGGCTGATCGATCTGCCGTTCCCGCTCCTGCAGCGTCCTGCCACCGTGCGAGGACTCGGATCCGTGATGTTCGGAACCTGGCGGGATCGTGAGGTCAAGATCTTCGAGTACTGGTACGCGCGCTCCTCGAACCAAGCCCTCGATGACTTCGAACGGTTCTCGTGCGTGGTGAGCCAGCTGCCGGCGTGGTGGCCGGATCTCGTGATCGTCCCGGAGACGATCGTCACCCGAGCGGCGGATCACCTCACGATGAACGAGGTGAACCTGGAGTCCGATGCCTTCAACCGGGCGTTCTCGGTCCGGTCGCAGGATCAGCGATTCGCGAACGCGCTCCTCGACGCACGGATGATGGCGTGGCTGCTGGACCGGGCGGGACCATGGGGGTTCGAGATCGCCGGCGGGATGTTGCTGTGCTACCGGACGCCCATGCTCCAGCCCTGGGAGGTGCGGCCGCTGCTGGAAACCTCCGCGGAGTTCATGGACATGGTTCCCGGCGTCGTCTCGAGCCTGTTCGAGCCTGAGGCCGCGGGTCGGGTTCCTCAGCGTCCCGATCGATCGCCCGGCCGCTAGGACGTCGGCGCCGGGCGCGTGTCTTCGAGGGATGCCTGATAGCACGCCGCTTCGTGCTCGGGCGCCAGCATCTCCAGCGCCAGGTCCTCACCCTTGCAGCGCGCCTCGATCCCGAGCTCGGCCGCCTTGCCCGAAGCCACCACGGGGCAACGGGGATGGAAGCGGCACCCGGGTGGGATGCGCGTGGGGTCGGGCGGCTCGCCCGCCAGGATGGGGCGCTCCAGACCGCCGGCCTCCGGCACGACGTCGAGCAACGCCTTCGTGTACGGATGGAAGGGGTTCAGGAGCACGTCCTCGGCGGGGCCGATCTCCACGATGCGGCCCAGGTACATGATCGCCACCCGGTCGGCCACCGTCCAGGCGAGGCCCAGGTCGTGGGTCACGATGATGATCGTGAGGCCGAGTTCGGCGCGGAGCTTCATCAGGAGTTGCAGGATCTCGCCGCGCACGCTGGCATCCAGGTTGGACACGGGTTCGTCGGCGACGATGACTTCGGGCTCGAGGACGAGCGCCCCCGCGATCACCACGCGCTGACGCTGGCCACCGGAGAGCTCGTGCGGATACCGCAGGAAGAAGCGTTCGGGCGGTCGCAGGCCGGCGCGCGACAGCGCCTTGGCCACCAGCCGCTCCTCGGTCTCCCCTTCGCTCCCGCGGTCGATGCCGTGGATCCGCAGGGCCTCGGCGATGATCTCGTAGATCGTCTGGCGGGGGTTGAGGCTGCCGGTCGGGTCCTGGAAGACCATCTGGACCTTCCGCCGATACGGCTTCAGGTTCCTGGGCAGCGGCTTGCCCTTGAACGAGATCACGCCGGCGTTCGGCGGCTGCAGACCCATGATGGCGCGAGCGGTCGTGGTCTTGCCGCAGCCGGACTCGCCGGCCAGGGCCAGCACTTCACCCCTGCGGAGCTGGAAGCTGACGCCGTCGACGGCGCGTGACTGGGTCGCCTTCTTGCCGCGCAGCCCTTCGAAGACCCCCACGCGTCCGGCGAAGGTGACGTGCAGGTCGTCGACCTCGATCACGGGCCCGTCCTCGGGGCTGGGCGGCTGCGGAAGGTTGACGTCGGTCTCGGTGCTCATGTCGTGGCCTCCGTGACGCCGGCCTTCGCGCCCGACACCAACAGGCAGGCCGCTCGCCGGCCCTCGCCGGCGAAATACAACTCGGGTTCGATCGAGGAGCAGTCCTCGAAGGCCTTCGGACACCTCGGGTGGAAGGAACACCCGCTCGGCACGTCCGCCGGATCGGGAGGGTCGCCGCCGAGGCCGGTCGGATTGCCCCGGAACCTCGTGTCGCCGATCTCCGGGAACGAGGCCGCGAGGGCCTCGGTGTACGGGTGCTTCGGATCGTGGAACACCGTGTTGGCGGGCCCCTCCTCCACGATCTTGCCCGCGTACATGATGGCGAGCCGGTCCGAGGTCTCCACCAGGACCGACAGGTCGTGGGTGATGAAGATCATCGACAGGCCGAGGTCGCGCTGCAGCTCCTTCATGAGCTTCAGGACCTGCGCCTGGACCATGACGTCGAGCGCGGTGGTGGGTTCGTCGGCGATGATCAGCGACGGCGAGCACGCCAGCGCCATGGCGATCATCACGCGTTGCTTCTGACCACCGGAGAGTTCGTGCGGGAAGTCGCTCATGCGGCGCGGCGGCAATCCGACCTGCTCCAGGAGCGCGCCGACGCGCACGCGCGCTTCCTTCTCGCCGGCCTGGTTGTGCACGGTGATGGCCTCGGCCACCTGGTCGCCGACCCGCTTCACCGGGTTGAGCGCGTGCATCGCGCCCTGGAAGACGATCGAGGCACCGGTCCATCGAACGGCGCGCAGCCGGCCGGGCTTCATCGACAGGACGTCCTCGCCTTCCAGCAGCAAGGTGCCTTCGATCTTCGTCTTGGCAGGGAGCAGCCGCAGCACGGCGCCCGCGATCGTCGACTTGCCGCAGCCGGATTCTCCGGCCAGGCCGACGACCTCGCCCTTCTTCACGTTCAGGTTCACCCCGCGTACGGCCGGGATGCCGCCGGAGGCCGTGTGATAGGTGATCCGCAGGTCTTCCAGGGTCAGGACATCACTCATCGGTCCCTCAGTTTCGGATTGATGACCTCGTCGAGCGCGAACCCGATCATGGTGAACGCGAGGACGACGAGCACGATGCACACGCCGGGCGACACGATCCACCACCAGTACCCGCTCGTGGTGGCACCGGCAGAGAACGCCTCTTCGAGGATGCCGCCCCAGGAGATGCTGAAGGGATCGCCGAGGCCCAGGAACGACAGCGCGGTCTCGGACAAGATCGCGATGGCCACCACCAGCACGGCGTTGGCCAGGATCACCGGCATGACGTTGGGCAGGACATGGTGGGCGATCATGTGGCCGTCGCCGCCACCGAGCGCCCGGGCGCGTTCCACGTACGGTCGTTCTCGGATCGAGAGCACCTGCGAGCGCACGAGGCGCGAGGTGCCCGGCCACGAGGTGAACCCGATCACCATGATGATCGTGATGAGCGAGGGGCCGAGGATCGCGGCCAGGATGATGGCGAGCGCGAGCCAGGGCACCACGAGGGCGAAGTCGGTGAAGCGCATGAGTCCGGTGTCGACGGCGCCCCCGCGGTAGCCGGCCACGACGCCCACCAAGGCCCCGATCGTGATCGTGATCAGCGAGGCGGTGAGGCCCACCAGCAACGAGATCTTCGAGCCTTCGATGATCAACGAGAGCACGGACACGCCGAGCGTCGTGGTGCCGAGCGGATACTCCAGCGAGGGCGGTGCGTGGCGCGGTGCATCGCCGGTGAACGACACGTCGGTCGAGGCCGGGTTCGCGAAGAACACCGCGAACAGCGCCATCCCGATGAAGAAGATCAAGATGGCGAGACCCACCATGCCCATCGTGTTCTTGCGGTAGAGCTTCCAGAACCGCTTGCGCGCCAGGCGCCGGCGGGTTCGCTTGATCTGCCGGGGGCTCCGGACCTCCGGCAGCGACTCCGGCGATTCATCGAGGAGCGCGTGCGGGTCGCCGCCCGGGGTGATCGGCGGGGTCTGCATCAGGCCTCCCTCACGCGTGGATCGAAGTAGCCGTAGATCAGGTCGGCGATCAGGTTGAACAGGATCACGATCGCGCTGGCGATCAGGAACACGCCCTGCAACAGCGGGTAGTCACGAGCCTGCAAGGCATCGTAGGTCAGTCCTCCCAGTCCCTTGTAGCCGAAGACGTACTCGATCGTGATCGCGCCGCCCAGCACGAACCCGAACGAGAGCGCGATGAGCGTGATCGTGGGCAGCAGCGCGTTGCGCACCGCGTGGCGTCGCAGCACCCACTTCTCGCGCACGCCCTTGGCTCGTGCCGTGGTGATGTAGTCCTCGCCCAGGACGTCCAGCAGCGATGACCGCATCACCAGGTAGTACTCACCGAGGTAGGCGAGCGTCAGCGTCAGGCAGGGCAGGAAGAGGTGGTTGATGACGTCGCCGACCGCCGCGAACCCGGTGTAGTCGAACCGGACGTCGGTGCGGCCCGAACTCGGGAACCAGTGCAACGTGGCGGAGAAGAGCAGGATCAACAGCATGCCCAGCCAGAACTCCGGCATCGAGTACAGCACCAGGGAGCCGTACATCGAGGCCTTGTCGAACTTGCCCCCGCGTCTCCAGCCCGCGTAGATGCCCATCGCGATCCCGAAGATCGTGGAGAAGAGCGTGGCCGTGCCCACGAGCAGGATCGTCGGCCACATGAACTCGATGAACAGGTCGAGCACCTTCTCGTTGGGTCGCAGGATGATCGACTCTCCGAGGTCCAGGCGCAGGGTGTCGTTGACGTAGTCGAGGAACTGGCCGGGGAACAACGGCTTGTCCAGGCCGTAGTCGGCTCGCAGTTCTGCCTGTTCCGCGGCATCGATCTGCGCGCCCTGACCTCGGGTGAGCAGGCTCACCGGATCCGCCGGCAGGATCCGGAACAAGAAGAAGTTGAAGATGATGACGGCCAGCAGGGTGAGGAACGCCTGGAAGACCTTCTTCAGGACGTAACCGCGTGTCCCCACCCTGCGCCGCCGTCTCCTTCGTGTGGTTGCCCGTCAGGCCTTATCTTCGTCCGAACCGCGACTGCGGGCGAACATCACGCCGCCCACGACCAGGACGATGGCCAGCAGGATCGCGCCCCACACCCACGCGGGGATGCCGCTGCTGCCGCTCGCCGTTCCTGCCCCGCTCCCGGTCACCGGCTTGATGCTGATGTAGGAGTAGTTGCCGAACTGGAACAGGACGTAGCCGCCCTCTCCTTCGGCGTTCGGCGTGGGCTGGTAGCTGAAGTCGGTCCAACGATCGCTGTTGTAGGCCTGGAGGTCGTTGTCGTACCACAGCACGACCTCGGGGATGTCGTCGTAGATGATCTGCTGCATCTGCTTGACGATCAGCTGGCGCTCTTCCGGAGACGTCGAGGTCTGCTGGTCCTTGTACAGCTGGTCGTATTCGGGGTTCGAGTAGCACGTGTCGCTCCACACGCCGCACTGATCGGTGGTGAACGTCGACAGGATGAAGTCCGGGTCGGGGTCGGGACCCCATCCCCAGATGTACACGTCGTAGTCGAGCGCGTACCACGAGTCGATCAGCTTGGAGTCGGTCACCGCGATGGTCTCGGTGCCGATGCCGATCTGCTTGAACCATCCGGCGATCAGCTTCCCGGCCTGGATCCCTTCGGGCGACTCGGTGCGCACGATGAACCGGAAGTCCAGGTTCTCCCCGCCACCCGGCATGTTCCGGATGTCGTCACCGTCCGTATCGGTGTACCCCGCTCCGTCCAACAGCTCGTTCGCGCCCGCGATGTCGAAGGGGATCGCGGGGTCGGGGTTCAGGTGCCAGAACGGCACCGTGGGCACGACGATGGTGCTGCCGACCGTGCCGTATCCGCCGAGGATGCGATCGACCAAGCCTGCCTTGTCGATCGCCATCGCCATCGCTTCACGGACGGTCTCATCCTTCAACGCGGGATGACCGGTGCTCCCCTCGCACGCGTCCTGCACGTAGCACTGGTTGAAGCTGAACTGCGAGAACGAGAACGAGCCGCCGACGTTCGTGGCGATGCCCGGTGTGTCCTGCAGGGTCTCGAACAGGTCGACGGGCACCGACTCGGCGAAGTCGATCACGCCCTTGCTTCAGGTCCTGCACCATCGTCTCGGCGTTGGTGTAGCGCTTCACGATCACGCGGTCGATCGTGGGGTTGCCGCCCCAGTAGTTGTCGTTGGACTCGAGCGTCCAGTCCTCGTCCTTGTTCCACTCCACCATGCGGAAGGGGCCCGAGGTCACCGGCGCGCCGGTGTCGGGGTCGAAGTTCTCGAACTTCTTGATCTCGTCCTTGCTCATGCCACCCCAGATGTGCTGGGGAAGGATGTAGATCCACGGCGGGATCAGCGGAGCGATCGAGGGCTTCGTCGTCTTCCACACCAGGGTGGTGTCGTCCGCGGCCTCGATCGAGTCGGTGAACGGGAGGTAGTTCGTGAAGTTGGACCAGTTCTGATCCAGCACGAGGTTGTAGGTGAACGCGATGTCCTTGGCCGTGAGTGGCTCGCCGTCGCTCCACACCGCGTCATCGCGGATCTTGATCGTCCAGGTGAGGCCGTCCTCGGACAGTCCGCCGTTCTCCTTCGTGGGGATCTCGGTGGCGAGTCCGGGCACCGCGGACATGTCTTCCTTGCTGAAGTTGAACAGCAGGTCGTACTGCATCGCGAAGAGCTCGTACTCCGGAGCCTCGATCGCCTTCAGCGGGTTCACCGTGATGATGTTGTTGGTCAGGCCGATGATGAACGTGATCGGCTCCGCGCTGTCGCTGCCGCTGGGCTCGTCGCTCTGGCCGAGCGCGGTCCCCGAAAGGGCCAGCCCGCCGAGCATCCCGAGCACCGCCACCAACGCGATCGCTCGTGCTGTCCTCTTCATGCCTCGACTCCTTCCGGATGTTCCTGTGGCCGAGTTCGACATCGCTCGAGCCTTTCTCCTCGTCTTACGCAGGTGCTGCAACGCCAGGTTGGTCGATGGTCAGCGTCCGCGCCCCGGCGTCCAGGGTGGCGGTGACCCCCAAGGGGATCGTGGCGAGATGCTTTCCGTGTCCGAGAGGGAGCTTGTATAGCACCGGGACCCCGAGTGAGGCCAGATGCCGCTCCAGGACATCCTCGAGCGAACGGTTGCGCGGCGCCTCCGGTTTCTCCTCGCTCCAGTCGCAGTCCTTCATCTCACCCACGACCACCCCGGCGATGCCGTCGAGCTTGCCCGCCAGGCGCAGCTGGTCGAGGTGGACCTCGATCACGTACGCGGGTTCGTGCACCTCTTCGAAGAACAGGATGGCGCCGTCGAACACCGGATCGAAGGGCGTGCCCATCAGGTGCACGAACGTGAACAGGTTGCCGCCCACGATCGGCGCGGAGGCCTTGCCGGGGGCGATCGCCCGCACGTAGGGGTCGTCCGGGTCGCGGGGGACCTCGCCGCAGGCGCCGGTCGTGAAGCCGGCCAGCGCGGAGTCCCACGTGAAGGCCGTGCGGTCGGGGATCCCCATCGAACCGAGCCCGGGACCGTGCAGCGTGGCGAGGCCGGTGCGTTGCCGCAAGGCGATGTGCAGGCTCGTGATGTCCGAGTAGCCCATCAGCGCTTTCGGGTGGGCGGCGATCAGGTCGTAGTCGAGGAAGGGCAGCATGGGCATCGCGCCCGTGCCGCCCCACAGCACCTGGATCACGTCGACCTCCGGGTCGGCGAACAGGGCATTGAGGTCGGCGGCACGGCGCTCCGGCGTCCCCGCGACGTAGTCGTCCTGGTCCCACACGCCCTCGGACAACTTGACGCGGTAGCCCTTGGACTCCCACCACTCGACGGGCCGTTCGATGTCGCTGCGGTTGTAGTACGGACCCGACGGGGCGCAGACGCCGATCGTGCCGCCCTCGGGCAGGGGAGGGCCGAACAGGCTCGCCGCGACATGGGTCACGCCGAGAGCTCCGACAGGTCGATCTCTTCGTAGTCGTGCTCGCACGGGTTCCCCGGCGCGACCCACATCCTGCCGGCGTTGACGTCGGTGACCATGGAGAACAGGCAGGCGCTCGCCTCGTCACCCTCGTCGGGTTCCGGATGCAGGCAGATGGCCTGCGGGCTCGAATCGTGGTCGCGCATGATGTCCATCAGGTCTTCCGGGGTGCGTGGGTCGCGCTCGGCGAGCAGCGTCTCCAATCGCGCCAATCGCGCCTTGCTCCCGTCCGATGCGGGAGGTGCGAGTTCGGCGAGATCGCTCTGGTAGTGGTTCGTGTGCGGACCGGGGTGGTCGAGGACCCGGTGCTGCTTGCCGCTGGTTTCCAGCGTGAACGCATCACCCCCGCGGAACGCGTACGCGTGGCCGTAGCCCCCCGCGCGCCCGGGCATGGCCGCGCGCGCGGTCGCGTCGCTGCGGTCTCGCGCTTCGAGGGAACTCCGGCTCACCAGCACCCGGGGGACCCCCACGCCGTCGTCGGAAGCGGTGAGCGAACCGATCCCCTGCGCGACGCCGTGGGCGTTCATGCCGACCGCCGGCAGGCAGCACACGATGGTGGGCGACGCGACGGGCACCCGCCCGCCATCGGGCTTGTCCACGATGACGGCGATGTTGCCCACATCGCCGGCGAGCCAGTGCTCGTTGTGCGCCAGCATCGTCACGTCCCCGGCGTTCACCGAGACGCTCGAACAGCGTTCGACGGCCGGCGGGGTGATGGGCGGCACCACGTAGCCTTCCTTCCTCTGCAGGAACAACAGCTCCCCTTCGGGTGACTCCAGCAGCGGTTCGAGCTCTTCGAAGGCGTTGATGGCGAACAACTCGAGGATCGGCACCATGGCCCCGACCGACATCCCCTTCAGCACGTTCATCATGTCGGGGTAGGCGGTTTCGGCCCCGACCAGGTAGGGCGTCAGGAGATCCTGGAGCTGCTCGGACGAGACCCCGCGACGGTCGAGGTAGCGATGGTAGAACTCGACCGAATCGCGGATCGGCGCCGAGAGTTCCGTGCCGATGTGGAGCCCGCGCGCGAAGCCTTCGCCCTGCGCGTGCACCACATGGATCTCGGTCACGAACGGCCCTTCCCCGGCGTCGGAACGCGGACAAGCGTACGCCTCGGGCCGATGTCGCGGGCGACGCCGGATGCAGCGCGATGATTGCGCGGCAGCGTTGTTCGGCATGGCCTGACTCGGACCGTACGGATGACTCGTCCCTCCCCGCTCGAGCCATGACTTCTTCGGCTCGCCCTACGAGATGCCGGGGATTATCCAGGTATCGCCCGGGAAACGCTAGCCCCTTCTTGCCGGTTCCTGCGGGCTAGTCCCCAGGTGCCGGGCCTCGATCTCACGCACGAACCCGGTCTTGCCGTCCACGTAGGCCATGATGTCTTGCGGGTGGTCGGCGGCCAGCCGGCGCTTGAGCGCTTCGTATGCAGCGGCGGCGTCCGGATCGGAACGGAGCACGTCGCGGAAGGCGAGGTGGCGCCGCTCCCAATCGCTGCCGGCTTCGCAGGCGTGGATGTGCACCACCTGGTCGTCACCCTCCGAGCGGCTGAAGTATTCGTGCTGGTCGTCCCACGGGTCGAGGGTCCAGTCGTAGCCGAGGGCGACGAGCGGGTCGACGTAGGCCGATCGCGGCACCATCGAGACCAATGAGAGCTGGATGTCGATGATCGGCTTGGCGGCGAGCCCGGGCACCGACGTCGAACCCACGTGATCGATCCTGGCGACGGTGTCCGCGGGGAGCGCTGCGAGGATCCGCTCGGCCTCACGCTCGAATCGAGCCGGGCCAGCCCTCGTCGTAGTCCGACAGCCCGTACGCCCGGTTCCGGCCGACGCGCTCGCCGGGCCTGGCCCGGGAGCCACGATGTCGGGCGAGCAGGGTGACCGAATCGAACAACGATTGCTGCGCGGGATCGGTGGCCGCCGTCTCCTCCGGATGCCACTGCACCCCGAGCATCCACGTGATCTCGGCCTCGGACACGCCCGTCGTGTTCATGTCGGGCACCGGCACCTCGATCGCTTCGACCAGGCCGTCGGGGCTGCGCCCGCTCACGACGAGGCCTTCACCGACGCGATCGACCCCTTGATGGTGATGCGACGAGCACGTGAGTGGGCCCGATTTCGTGGTGGCCGACAGCAGGGTCCGCGGCTCGGGCGTCACCGGGTGCAGGGACTCGGTGTTCTCGACCGGGACGCCGTGCGGGAGGAGGCCGTCCATGTCGGGCAGGTGCTGGTGCAGCGTGCCGCCGAACGCGATGTTCATGATCTGCATCCCCCGGCAGATGCAGAGGGTGGGGACGTGCAGTCGGTCGGCGGCGTGCACCAGTCCGATCTCGAACACGTCCCGGTCGCGTTCGACGCCGTAGAGGTGCTCGGTGTCGGGATCGGCTCCGTAGGTGGAAGGGTGGACGTCGCCGCCGCCCACCAACACCAGGCCGTCGAACGGCTCGAGGAGTGCTTCGGGCTCGCCTTCCTCGCCGGGGGCGATGATCGCCGTACGCGCTCCCGCACGGCGGAGCGCCTCGAGGTAGGGCGCCGGGACGCCGTAGCCGCCGTCCGGCCACCGCGGCACCCGGTCGTCGGCGAGGTGGTAGGCCACGACCGCGATCAGCGGCCGGTAGCTCATGGGGCCGCGAGCTCCGCGAATCGCTCGAACACGCGCCGGCCTTTGTCTTGGTGGACGGCGAGATACCGATCGGCTTCAGCTCGCACCGCTGCCGACGGCTTGCCCCAGGTGACCGCGAGGTCTTCGGTGGCCTCGAACGCGGTGAGCCACGTCTCGATCTCCGCCCGGTCGATCTCGAAGTGGAACTGCACGCCCCAGGTCCGGTCGCCGACGCGATACGCCTGATGATGCACGCCGTCCCCGGTAACGAGCAGCTCCGCACCGTCGGGCAAGGCGAACGTGTCCATGTGCCATTGGAAGACGTGGTCGCCGGGTTCGTAGTGGGCCAGCAGCCGGTCGTCGGCGGCGGTGGCGAGCGGTTGGATCGGTTCGAAGCCGATCTCCCGCACGGGCGCCTTCGTGATCTCGGCGTCGAGCGACCACGCCAGCATCTGCGCGCCGAAGCAGACGCCCAGGTACGGGACCCCGGTGTCGACGGCCTCGCGCGTGAGCTCGCGCACCTCCTTGATGAAGGGCTGCTCGTCGGCGTGCTCGACGTTGAAGGAGCTGCCGAACACCACCACGCCGGCGACGTCCTCGAGGCGCGGTTTCGGGGCCTCGGTGTCGAGCGCGTTCCACTCCATGACCGAGCCGCCGGCCGCCTCGACGGCGGCGGGACCCACGCCGAACGTCTCGTCGGGCTCGCACCGGACGAACAGGATGGGCTTGGCCTGCGGGGCATCCATGGCATCGAGTGTGGCACAGCGGCCGGGGGTGCCGCACCACCCCGCGGCCCCGGTGCTACCGTCGAACCATGAGTGCTGCCAACCCGCCTGCCGACCCCGCCGACCTGCTCGATCTCGAGCACCTACTGACCGATGAGGAGCGCGCGATCCGCGACGTCGCCCGCGAGTGGGTCCGGCGCCGGATCCTGCCCGAGGTCGAGGAGTGGTACGAGCAGGGCGTGTTCCCTGCGCGCGAACTCGGCCCCGAACTCGGCGGCATGGGCTTCCTCGGGATGCAGCTCGAAGGCGAGCATTTCCTGGGCCTGAACTCGGTGGCCTACGGATTGGTCGAGCTCGAACTGGAAGCCGGCGATTCGGGACTGCGCTCGTTCGTCTCGGTGCAGAGCGCGCTGTCGATGTACGCCATCTACGCCTTCGGCAGCGACGAGCAGAAGGCGGAGTGGCTCCCGCGCATGGCCGCCGGCGAGGCGATCGGGTGCTTCGGCCTGTCCGAGCCCGACTCCGGGAGCGACCCCGGCAGCATGCGGACGGTGGCCAAGCGCGACGGCGACGACTGGGTCCTGTCCGGCACGAAGATGTGGATCACGAACGGCGGCGTGTCCGACGTCGCGATCGTGTGGGCCAACACCGACGAGGGCATCCGGGGGTTCGTCGTGCCCACGGCCTCGCCCGGGTTCAGCGCGCCGGACATCCACAAGAAGATGTCCCTGCGCGCCTCGGTGACGTCCGAGCTGGTGATGGACGGCGTGCGGCTCCCCGCCGACGCCATCCTGCCGGGCGTCCAGGGATTGAAGGGACCGCTGTCCTGCCTCAACGAGGCCCGCTACGGGATCGTGTGGGGCGTGATGGGCGCGGCGCGTGCGTGCTTCGAGACCGCGCTTGGAGTATTCGAAGACGCGCGAGCAGTTCGGCAAGCCGATCGGCACGTTCCAGCTGACGCAGAAGAAGCTGGCCGACATGGCGCTCGAGCTCAACAAGGGAACGTTGCTGGCGCTGCACCTCGGTCGCATGAAGGACGAGGGCCGTCTGCAACCCGAGCACGTGTCGTTCGGCAAACTCAACAACACGCGCGAGGCGTTGAAGATCACCCGGACCTGCCGCGGGATCCTCGGCGCCAACGGGATCACCCTGGAGTACCCGATCATGCGCCACATGACCAACCTCGAGTCGGTCATCACGTACGAAGGCACCGAAGAGATCCACACCCTGGTGATCGGCGGTCTGCTGACCGGCCTCCGCGCGTTCTCCTGAGCCGTCGGGAGTCCGCGACGCGCTAGTCGGGATCCAGGACCGACTCGGCGAGCAGGGTGGCGACGTCGGCCACCCGCACATCGCTCGCGTCCGACTTCGAGGCGTCGTCGAGCATCACGAGGCAGTAGGGGCACGCGGTACCGACGGTGGTGGCACCCGTCGCGGCGGCTTCGGCGAAGCGCGTCTCGTTGATCCGGTCGGTGCCCTCGTCCTCCTCCATCCACATGCGGGCGCCACCGGCGCCGCAGCAGAACGAGCGTTCGCGCGAACGCGGCATCTCGACCGTGCTCGTGGCCGACGCTCCGAGCACCTCGCGTGGCGCGTCGAAGCGTCCGTTGTGCCGGCCCAGATAGCAGGGGTCGTGCAACGTGGCGCTGTCCACGCTGGCACCCGGACGGGGAGAGAGGCGGCCGTCGCGCAGCAACGCCGAGAGCACCTCGGTGTGATGCAGCACCTCGAAGGTTCCGCCGTAGTCGGGGTACTCGTTCGCGAGCGTGTTGAAGCAGTGCGCGCAGCTCGCGACGATCTTCGTCACGCGGTGCTCCTGCAGGGTGGCGACGTTCTGCTCGGCGAGCATCTGGAACAGGTACTCGTGGCCCATCCGCCGCGCCGGATCGCCCGTGCATCGTTCCGCCGGACCGAGCACCGCGTAGTCCGCGCCGGCGGCGGTGAGCAGACGGGCGATCGACCGCGTGGCCTCGCGAGCTCGTTCGTCGAACGCCCCCGCGCAGCCCACCCAGAACAGGAACTCGGGCGGCTCCTCGCCGGGCTGCAGCACCCGCACGCCCAGCCCGTCGGCCCAGTCCATGCGCGCGCTGGCCGGCTGGGCCCACGGGTTCTCGGCGGGACCTTCGATGCCGCGGAGCATGGAGCCCGCTTCGGCCGGGAAGCGAGACTCCGCCATCACCAGGTGCCGGCGCAGGTCGACGATCGTGTCGACGTGCTCGATGTCGACGGGGCACTCACGCACGCAGGCACCGCACGTGACGCAGTCCCAGACCACCTGGTCGCTCACCGCGTTGGGCACCAGCGGCTGCAGCTCGACGACGCCCGTACCGTCGGCGGCCGCCAGGATCGCCGGTGCCTCGGCGGTGACGTGGTCGCGGAGCTGCATGATCAGCAGCTTCGGGCTGAGCGGCTTGCCGGTGGCCCACGCAGGACAGACCTCCTGGCAGCGCCCGCACTCCGTGCACGAGAACAGGTCGAGCAGCTGGGGCCGCGACAGGTCCGCGGCGGTGGCGGCACCGAACCGGATCTCGGCCTCGGGGGCCTCGAGATCGATCTCGAGCTTCTCGAGCTTGCCGCTGGGGGCGGTCTTGGCGGACCACACGTTCGGCGCCGCCGTGATGATGTGCAGGTGCTTCGAGGCGGGCAGGTAGACGAGGAAGCCGAGCACCACCAGCAGGTGCGACCACACGAGGACCCGTTCGGCGGCCTCGGTGGTCGAACCGCCACCGAAGAGGCCCGACAGCGCGTCCGAGACCGGACCCGGGTTCGCCACGAGACCCAGCGCGATCCGGGAGGCGTTCCACAACAGCAGCGTCACCACGATCGCGGTGATCGCGAGCAGGATGCGATCGGCCTCCCCCAGATGACTGCCACGGAACCGGTCGGGTCGCTGCACCTTGCGGATCCAGAACGCGGTACCGACGCCCACCAGGACGAGGACGGCGAAGACGTCGACCATGACGGCGAACCACGCCGCGTGCCCGAGGATCGGCAAGGTCCAGTCGGGATCGATCACCGCCAGCATCGCCTCGACGATCGTGGGCAGCAGCACCAGGAACCCCCAGAAGATGAACGCGTGCATCAGGCCCGGCACCGCCTTCTGGAACAGCTTGCGCTGGCCGAGCACGTGCGAGAGCTCGCGGGTGGTGCGGGCAGCGGTGTCGTCGGTGCGCCCGCCGGGTCTGGCCGCGCGGACCAGACGCGCCCGCTGCCGGCCGCGGGCGAGGAACAGCACGAGCGCCGTCGCCAGGACGGCCGCGAGCGCGAGGGCGCTCAGGAGCCGGCTCGTCGGCGGATCTCCTGCGTGAGGGCCGGGACCACCGCGGTGAGGTCGCCCACGACGGCGAGGTCGGCGAGCTGCATGATCGGCGCGTCGGCATCCTTGTTGATCGCGATGATGCGGGCGGCGCCCTTCATGCCCACGATGTGCTGCAGCGCGCCGCTGATCCCCACCGCGATGTAGACCGTGGGCTTCACGGTCCGGCCGGTCTGGCCGATCTGATAGGCGTACGGGACCCAACCGGCGTCGACCGCTGCGCGCGATGCGCCCACGGCCGCCCCGCCGATCGCGCTCGCGAGGTCGTCCAGCATCGCGAACGCCTCGGGGCCACCCAGCCCTCGGCCGCCCGCCACCACCACGGCGGCGTCGTCCAGGGACGGGCCGGTCGCCGCCGCTTCGTGCCGTTCTTCGACCCGGGCGTCCACCAACCCTGGCGGCAGGTCCGCGGCGATCGTGACGACCTCGGCGGGGCCGCCGCCGGTGGGTTCGGCCTCGATCGATCTCGGTTTCATGAGCACGATGGGCGTCGGCCCATCCAGGTCGACGTCGACGATCTGCGTGCCGCCGAGGATCTCCGTGCGAGCTCGCGTCGGGCTGAGGACGTCCGTGGCGTTGCTCATCAACGCCGAACCCGTCCTCGCCTGGAGCCGGCCGGCGATGTCCCGTCCCGCGTAGGTCGTCGCGAACAGCACCAGGTCGGGGGTGTGCTCACCCACCAAGCGCGCCACCACGTGGGCGTTCGCCCGAGGCGCGTCGTCCAGGGCGGGGTCGTCGCAGGCGAACACGCGCCCGGCCCCGAGCCCTCCGGCTGCCCCCGCCGTCGCGGACGCCCCGGATCCGAGGGCGATCAGGTCCACGGTGTCACCGAGCGCGCGCGCCTTCGTGAGGAGTTCACCGGTGGCGGCGCTGAGCGACCCCGTGCCGTCGTGCTCGGCGGCCACCCACACCGTCGTCATGGTCAGATCACCTTCGCTTCGGCGAGCAGGTCGGCGATGCGCGCGACGGCGTCGTCGCTCGCGTCGATCGTCTCGCCGCCCGCCTTGGTGGGCGCGGCCTCCACGGTCGCCACGCGCTGGGTCGGCGTCAGGGCGTCGGCATCGAGCCCGAGATCGGCGACGGTCAGCCGGTCGAACGGCTTCTGCTTGGCGGCCATGACGCCCTTGAGGCTGGGGTAGCGGGGCTCGGTGGCCCCGGCGGTGAGGGTGACCACCGCGGGCAGGGGACAGGTGACGACGTCGTAGCCGGTCGCGGTCTGCCGTTCGGCGCGGATGGCACCGTCGGCGACGTCGAGCGCCCGAGCGAAGGTCACGCTGGGGAGTTCGAGGAGCTCCGCGACGGTGGCCGGCAGCGTGCCGGTGTAGCCGTCGGTCGACTCCACGCCGGCGATCACCAGGTCGGGAGGCTCCGCGTGCCGCACCGCGGCGGCGAGCACGCGCGCGGTGACCAGCGCGTCGGCGCCACGCAGCGCATCGTCGGTCACCAGGACGCCGCGGTGCGCACCCATCGCCAAGGCGCGCTGGACCGCGGCCGACGCGATCTCGGGGCCCATCGAGACGACGGTGATCTCGCCACCGTCCCGTTCCACCAGTTGGAGGGCCGCCTCCAGGCCGATCTCGTCGCCGGGGTCGAGCGCGCCGTCGGCGCCGTCACGCACGAGCAGATGATCGGGACCCAGCGATGGCGTGCCTTGGGGCTCGGGCACCCATTTGGCCAGGACGACGACGTTCACACGGGGAACCTAGCACCGACCCCGAGCGTTCATCCTCGTTCGAAGTACCGGCTCAGCTCCCAGTCGGTGACGCACAGGTTGTCGAAGGTCGTCTGCTCCTGGACCGCCGTGTTCAGCAGATGGCCGTACACGAAGTCGCCGAACATCTCCTTGGCGGCCTTCGACTTGCGGAACACGTCGATCGCCTCGTGCAAGCTGGTGGGCACCCGAGGCACGCGCTTGGCCTCGTAGGCGTTGCCCTCGAACATCGCGGGCGGCTCGATCTTGTTCTCGATGCCCCACATGCCGGCGGCCACCGTGGCGGCGAAGGCCAGGTACGGGTTCGCGTCCGCGCCGGGGATCCGCGATTCCACGCGGAACGCCTTGTGCTCACCGACGGTGCGGTAGCCGCAGGTCCGGTTGTCCCGGCTCCACACGATCGCGGTCGGCGCCCACGAACCCAGTTGATAGCGCTTGTAGCTGTTCACGAACGGCGCGTACATCCACGCCATCTCGCGCGCCGTCGCCATGAGCCCTCCGAGGTACCAGCGGAACTCGTCGGTCATGTTGCCGACGCCCTCGTCGCTCCACGTGAGGCTCTTCGTGCCCTTGGCGTTCCAGATCGACGAGTGCAGATGGCACGAGGACCCCGCCTCGTCCATCGTCCACTTCGCCATGAACGTGGCCGACACGCCGTTGAGCGCCGCGATCTCCTTCACGCCGTGCTTGTAGATCGAGTGATGGTCGGCGTTCGACAGGGCATCGGAGTAGGTGATGTTGATCTCGTGCTGGCCCTTGCCGAACTCGCCCTTGGAGAACTCGATCGGGATGCCCGCGCCACGCATGTGGTTGCGGATCTGGCGGATGATCCACTCGTCCTTGGTGGTCTGGAGCATGTGGTAGTCCATGATGTAGCTGCTCGACGGATGCACGTCGCGGTACCCGCGCTCGGCCAGTTCGTCGTAGCCGTCCTTGAACAGGTAGAACTCCAGCTCCGAGCCGGTCTTGACCGTGTAGCCCATCTTCGCGGCCTTCGCCAGCTGGTCCTTCAGGATCTGGCGCGGCGCCACCGGCACCGCCACGTCCTCGTCTTCGGCGTAGATGTCGCAGATCACCATGGCCGTCTTCTCCAGCCATGGGCACAGGCGCAAGGTCGCCATGTCGGGCACCATGCGGAAGTCGCCGTAGCCGGTCTCCCAGCTCGCGTACTCGTAGCCGGGCAGCGGCTCCATCTCCATGTCGACGGCGAGCAGGTAGAGGCACGCGTGCAGGCCTTCGGCGCCCAGGATCTCCTCCAGGAAGAAGTCGGGAAGGATCCGCTTGCCCATGAACCGGCCCTGCAGGTCGGTGAACATGCACAGCACCGTGTCGATCTCGCCCGCCGTCGCCAGTTCCTCGAGCTGCTTCGCGCTGAGCATGCCCTGGACGTCCATGTCGTTCTCCTTCTCCGGCCTCCTGCGGTGAACGAACGAGGCGCGGCGGCCGTGTCGGCCCGCCGCGCCCCCTTCGATCGTCGATGCCTAGCTGTGCTTCAGTTCGAGGTCGGCCTCGATCGCGGCCAGTTCCTCGGGCGGACCCCTGCACCTTGCGGTCCCTTGAACCACTTGTGGGCCGAGATGACCCACCACAGGCCCGTGATGATGAACACCCCGCCGACGATCACCGGCGTGAAGTTGAACACGTCGATGAACTTGATCCCGTCGCCCCAGTTGAACTGCGGCAGCATCAGGATGATGCAGATGAACGCCACCCAGATCACGGCGATCCATCCGATGAGCGCGCTCCACTTGCCCAGCTTCCACGGGCCTTCCTGGAACGCGTCGCCCGCTCGGCGCCGCAGGAAGATCGGGATCACGTAGGCGATGTAGAGGCCGATCACGCCGACGGCCGTCACCGCGAAGTAGGCGACGATCGAACCCAGCCAGTACGCGGGCGCGACCAGCAACCAGGCCAGCACGGCGGCCAGCCAGATCGCGTTGGTTGGGGTGCGGGTCCGCTTGTTGATCGAGTGCCACCACCGGTGACCGGGGACCGCGCCGTCACGGGAGAACGCGTAGATCATGCGCGAGTTCGTCGTGACGGACGCCATGCCGCAGAAGAACTGCGCGCCCATCACGATGATCAACGCGAAGATCGCCGCAGCTCTTGCCGAACGAGTCGAGGAAGATCCCGGCCGGAGCCGCGATGTTCCCGGTCGCCGGGTACTGGAACGCGGCCGCCGCGTCGTAGCCGGCCTGTCCCTGCATCGCGTACCACACCGCCAGCAGCAGGATGTAGCCGAAGAACACCGAGATCACGATCGACTTCCAGATCCCGTTCGGGCCGGAGACGTCGGCGTCGTGGGTCTCCTCGGTCATGTGCGCGGAGGCGTCGTAGCCGGTGATCGTGTACTGCGCGAGCAGCATCCCGATCAGGAACACGTAGGCCGTGATGCCCGAGGATCGGCGATCGGACTCTTCGTGAACCCGGTCGCGTTGATGAATCCCGCGACCTGACCCGGTGCCGAGGGCTCCTGGCTGAAGCTGAAGATCGTCCCCAGCGACGTGTGCGAGTCGGGCAGGATGATGCACATCGCCACCACGATCGCGACGCCGGCCACGTGCCACCACACGCTCACGTTGTTGAAGATCGCGACCAGCCGCACGCCGAACGTGTTGAGCAGCCCGTGGACCGCCAGCACCACCGTGTAGGTGCCGATCAGGATGACCTTCGTCACCTCGACATCGAACGCGATGCCCATGAAGGCGCAGATGAACGCCGAGAGCCCGAAGTCGATGCCCGCGGTGATCGCGACCTGGCCCAGCAGGTTGAACCAGCCCGTGAACCAGGCCCATGCGGGCCCGTTCTTCTTGGCGAGCTTCGCCGACCAGTAGTACAGGCCGCCCGCCGTCGGATAGCTCGAGCACACCTCGGCCATGGCCAACCCGACGAAGGTGACCATGAGGCCGACGAGGAGCCAGCCGTAGGCGCTGCTCGCGGGACCTCCGACGAACATGCCGAACCCGAACAGGGTCAGACACCCTGACAGGATCGAGATGATCGTGAAGCTCACCGCGAAGTTCGAGAACCCGGACATGCCCCGCTTCAACTCCTGGGCGTAGCCGAGTTCGTGGAGCCGCTCGGTGTCGGTCTTGCGAGTGGCATCGGTGCCGGTGCTCGCTCTGGCGGCTTCGTCCATCTACTCCCCCCTTCCCTCCCGTGGTGCAGGTGGCGAGACGAACCGTGCGATCCCGAACCGGTCGGAACCCTCGCGTATCAGAGACCTTGGGGGCGAAGCCGTCAAGTCGGGGGTTGGTCTGAGCCTGCCCGGAATGACTAGTCCTCGGGCGTGACGTAGGCGGCCGTGATCCCGCCGTCGACGATCAGCGAGGCGCCGGTCATGTAACTCGAGTCGTCGCTCGCCAGGAACAGCGCGGCCTTCGCGAGTTCTTCGGCCTGCCCCAGACGGCCCATCGGGATGTGGACGAAGCGCCGTTGCTTCTTCTGCTCGTCGGACAGGAGCTGCATCAGCAGCGGGGTCTCGATCGGTCCCGGGCACAACGCGTTACAGCGGACGCCCTTGCGCGCGTACTCCACCGCGATCTCCCGCGTCATCGCCAGGACCGCGCCCTTGGATGCGGTGTAGGCGGTCTGCGAGGTGGCGGCGCCGAGCCATGCGACGAACGACGCGACGTTGATGATGGACCCGCCGCCGCTGGCGATCATGGCGGGCACCCCGAACTTGCACCCGAAGGCCACGCCCTTGACGTTCACCCCCAGGGTGATGTCCCAGATGCGCTCGTCGGTGGTGTCGACCGAACCGTCATCGGGCAGCATCACGCCCGCGTTGTTGTAGAGGATGTGGAGGCCGCCGAACCGCTCGACGGCCGCGTGCACCATCGCCTCGGCTTCGGATTCCTTCGACACGTCGGCGTGGACGTAGGCGGCGTCGCCCCCGCCGGCGACGATCCCCGCGGCGGCGGCTTCGCCCGCTTCGTCGTTGACATCGGTGAGCACGACCTTCGCGCCTTCGCTCGCGAACAGCTCCGAGGCGATCTTGCCCATGCCGCTTCCGCCGCCGGTGATCACCGCAACCTTGCCGTCCAACCGCATCCGGTTCCTCCTCCGCCTCCGACGCCGCGCGAAGCCTATCCCCATCGGGGTAGCGTGTGCGCCGTGAAGATCGTCGCCGATGACCCGACGCTGTCCTCGATCCGCGAGGGCGGCGGCGTGGTGTGGGTGTGGCTCGATCCGCACGGTGGTCTCGGTGGGCCGGCGCTGATCTACCTCGATGCCTCGATGGCGCCACCGGGCCAGTCGCGCCAGACCAAGCGCAAGCGCAGCGCGCGACGCTCGCATCGATTCACCGAGTTCCCCGCCGACGGGTTCGAGCTGTGGTGCGACTTCGGCAAGTTCGATCCGCCCGAGGAACTCCACCTGGTGCTGCGGCGGTTCCCCAAACGGCTGGAGGCGTTCTGGAACGGCGCCATCTTCGTCACCGACGATCTGCCCGAGGGCTAGGTCGCCACCGAGAACAAGCATCCGAGACCAACGTCGAGAACAGGAGAACGTCGATGGCCGAATCGCTGGTGATGGGAGGCGAGCGGGTCGAGGCCGCCGACGGCGCGACCCTCGAGGTGATCGAACCCGCAGCGGGGGACGCCATGGGAAGGTCGCCTCGGCGGGGCCCGAGGACGCCACGCGCGCTGTCGACCTCGCCCAGCGGGCGTTCGAGGACGGTGCGTGGCCACGCATGAGCGCACGAGAACGTGGCCGGTTGCTGACGAAGGCGTCGCTGGTGATCCGCGACCGCCAGGAGGAACTCGCCACGCTGGAGGCCCGCAACGGGGGCAAGCCGATCTCGTCGGCGCGCGCCGAGATCGACATCGTCGCCAACGTCTTCGAGTACTGGGGCGGGGCGGCGAACAAGATCACCGGCGAGACGATCCCGATCCCGCCGCCGGGGATCGACCTCACGCTGCGCGAGCCCGTCGGCGTGTGCGCCCTCATCACCCCGTGGAACTTCCCGGCGGTGATCGCCAGTTGGAAGATCGCCCCCGCGCTGGCGTGCGGCAACACCGCGATCGTGAAGCCGGCGAGCCAGACGCCGCTCACCACGCTGGCGATCGCCGAGATCCTCTACGAGTGCGGGCTCCCTGAGGGAACGCTCAGCGTGCTTCCCGGCCCCGGCTCGACCACGGCGACCGCGCTCATCGCCGATCCACGCGTCGCGAAGATCTCGTTCACGGGCTCCACCGAAGTCGGCGTGAAGGTGATGCAGACCGCGGCCGAGCACATCGCTCGCGTGTCGCTGGAACTCGGCGGCAAGTCGGCCAACGTGGTGTTCGCCGACACGGATCTGGACACGTGCGTCGCGAAGTCCCTGTGGTCGGTGTTCGACAACGCGGGCCAGGACTGCTGCGCGCGCTCGAGGATGTTGGTGGAGCGTCCCGCCTACGACGGGTTCGTCGAACGGTTCGCGGCGGCGACCGACGAGATCGCGGTGGGCCAGCCGCTCGATGAAGCCACCCAGATGGGGCCGCTGATCTCTTCCGGACAGCGGCAGACCTCGGTCGACTACCTCGCGCTCGGCGTCGAGGAGGGCGCCCGGCATGTCACCGGCGGCGAGGTGCCCGACGAACCCGGCTTCTTCATGCGACCGGCGGTCCTCGCCGACGTCGACAACGCCTCGCGCGTGGCCCAGGAGGAGATCTTCGGGCCGGTGGTCAGCATCATCCCGTTCGACACCGAGGACGAGGCCATCCGCATGGCGAACGACTCGCCGTACGGGCTCTCGGGGTCGATCTGGACCCGCGACCTGGGCCGGGCGATCCGCGTGTCCAAGGGCGTGCGCACCGGCAACCTGAGCGTGAACTCGAGCAGCTCGGTCCACACCGAGGCCCCGTTCGGGGGCTACAAGCAGAGCGGCATGGGCCGGGAGATGGGGATGCACGCCGTCAACCTGTTCACCGAGGTCAAGAACATCTACTTCAGCCAGGAGTGACGCCGCACGGCGCCTGAGCCCCTCTCGGTAGACTCCGGACATGGTTGAACTTCCCGAAGAGCTGCGTGACCGCCCCGTCCGACCCGCGAACCAGGAGCCCACGGCGACCCTGACCCTGGACGCCTACCTGCGGATCAAGGCCGAGCTGGAGGAGCTCACCACCACCGGCCGCGAGCAGATCACCGAGAAGATCAAGATCGCGCGCGAGCACGGCGACCTCAAGGAGAACGCCGAATATCACGCGGCCAAGGACGAGCAGGGCCTGATGGAATCGAAGATCCGGAAGATGCAGCAGATGCTGCGCGACCCCGAGATCGTCGAGGCGCCGCCGGTCTCCGACGAGGTGGGTCCCGGCATGCTCGTCACGATCCGGCCGCTCGACGAGGACGACCCCGACGACGAGACCTACCTGCTCGCCGAGCACACCGAGGAGAAGGCTCCCGGTGCCCGGACCGTCACCACGGAATCCCCGCTCGGCACCGCCTTGATGGGTGCCACCGCCGGGCAGGAGGTCGCGTATCAGGCGCCGGGCGGCACGGTCAAGTACTCCGTGGTCTCGTTCGAGCCGCACACCGGCTAGCTACGCGATGCGATGAACCCGTGACCTCCCACGAGCGACCGGAGCGCGAAGCCCCGCGGGTGCGGGACATGCCCGCTCCTCGCAAGAACGAGAGCGCCGCCGGCGGGTTCATGCAGCGAACCCTCGCCTGGCCCTACCGCGCGATCCTGGCGTTCCTGATCTGGACCGGGGTACGTCCCTGGCAGCTCACGCTGGCCTCGCCGGTGTTCATCGTGCTCTCGGGTTGGCAGATCGTGGTCGGCAACTGGGCCGTCGCGGGCGTGCTGCTCCTGATCGGAGGCCTGTGTGACGTCTTCGACGGGTCGGTGGCGCGTCATCGGGGGGAATCGGGCCGCTCGGGCGCGTTCATGGACTCGGTGCTCGACCGCGTCTCGGACATGATCCTGTTCTCGTGCCTGTTCTGGAACCTGGCAGAGCGGGGCGAGACGCTCGAGGCGGGACTCGCGCTGCTGACGCTGATCGTGTCGCTGAGCGTGTCGCAGATCCGGGCCGAGGCCGAAGCCGTGGGCGTGAAGCTCAGCGAGGGGCTGTTCCAACGGCTCGAACGCTTCCTGGCGCTCCTGGTGGGACTGCTGATCCCGGGGATGATGCTGCCGGCGCTGATCCTGCTCGCGGTGCTCGGCGTGGTGACGGTGCTGCAGCGCGGGTTCTCGGCGCTGACGCAGGCGTGAGGAGGGTGCGAGCGATGGACTTCGTGCGGGTGGGCTCACTGGGTGAGATCCCCGAAGGTGAGGCGCGCGCGTTCGACACGCCCGCGGGCCGCGTGGCCGTCACCCACGACGAGACCCACCTGTACGCGTTCGCCGACGAGTGCACGGCGCAGGGGTGCTCGCTCGCCGAGGGCGAGTTCGACGACCGGCGCGCCACGATCGAGTGCGCCAACGACGGCAGCGTCTTCGACGTCGAGACCGGCGAACCGCTGGAGGGTCCGGCGCAGGATCCGCTCGCGGTGTTCGCCGCGCGCGAGGTCGACGGCTGGGTCGAGGTCGCCACGAGACCCGGCGACGCATGACGCGCGGGTAGCGCCCCTCGGACCTTCCCGATAGGCTCGCGCCCTCGGAAACCCGTCCGACGTCCAGGAGGTCCTTGGCATGAGCGACGTCCGCACCCGGTTCGACCTGCAGCCCGACCAGATCCCGACCGCGTGGTTCAACCTGGTCCCGGACATGGTGAAGGCGGGGATGCAGCCGCTGCCGCCGCTCAGTCCTCAGACGAAGGAGCCGATGGGCCCGGCGGACCTGGCGCCCCTGTTCCCCGAGTCGCTGATCATGCAGGAGGTCTCGGCCGAGCCCTGGATCGACATCCCCGGCGAGGTCATCGACATCTACCGGCTGTGGAGGCCCTCGCCGCTGTTCCGCGCGACGCGGCTCGAGCGGGCGCTCGACACGCCGGCGCGCATCTACTTCAAGTACGAAGGGGTCTCGCCGGCGGGCAGCCACAAGCCGAACACCGCGGTGCCGCAGGCGTTCTACAACCAGCAGGCGGGCATCCGGCGGATCGCCACCGAGACCGGCGCCGGGCAGTGGGGCTCGTCGATGGCGATGGCGTGCAGCATGTTCGGTCTGGAGTGCGACGTGTACATGGTGAAGGCGTCGTACGAGCAGAAGCCGTACCGGCGGGTGTTCATGGAGACGTTCGGCGCGTCGGTCGTGGCCTCGCCCAGCGACAAGACGAACAGCGGCCGCGCGATCCTGGAAGCGCACCCCGACTCGACGGGTTCGCTCGGCATCGCGATCAGCGAAGCGGTGGAGGACGCCGCGACGCACGAGGACACGAACTACGCGCTGGGCAGCGTGCTGGGCCACGTGCTCCTGCACCAGTCGGTCATCGGGCTCGAGGCCCAGCAGCAGATGGAGATGGCGGGCGAGCGTCCCGACGTGATCGTCGGGTGCGTCGGCGGCGGTTCGAACTACGCGGGCCTGGCCTATCCGTTCATGGCCGACAAGCTCCGCGGGGAGACCTCCACCCGGTTCCTGGCCGCCGAGCCCGCGGCCTGTCCCACGCTGACGAAGGGACGGTTCGCCTACGACTACGGCGACACCGCGGCGATCGGTCCGATCGTGCCGATGTACACGCTGGGCCATGACTTCGTGCCGGCGCCGGTGCATGCGGGCGGTCTTCGCTACCACGGCGACTCACCGAGCCTGTCGATGCTGGTCCACGAAGGCCACATGGACGCGGTGGCCTACACGCAGAACCAGATCTTCGAGGCCGCCGTGCTGTTCGCGAAGACCCAGGGGATCATCCCGGCGCCAGAGCCGAGCCACGCGATCAAGGGCGCGATCGACGAGGCGCTCGCCGCGAAGGACGCCGGCGAGGAGCGCGTGATCCTGTTCAACCTCTGCGGTCACGGGCACTTCGACATGCAGGCCTACGACGACTACCTCAACGGGCGGCTGCCCGAGGTGGAGTTCGCCGAAGCCGACGAGGACGCGGCGCTGGCGAAGCTGCCGGAGGTCGTCGATCCAGGTCTAGCCGTTGACGGCCTTCGGCGTGAGGTCGAACCGTTCCATCAGGGCGTCGGTCACGGCCTGCGACACCAGCTCGTAGCCGCGCGGGTTGAAGTGGAACCCGTCGGTGGCCCGGATCAGCTCGACCTTGCCGTCGTGGCGGTAGAAGTCGGTGTAGTCCCCGTCGGGGGTGGCGAACCGATCCCAGGTGTCGACGTAGAGCGCGTTCGGGCGTGCGATCGATCACCTGCTCGAAGATCTCGTTCTGACGCTGCATCACGGGCCAGCGGTCCTTGTCGTTCACGATGGGCAGGCCCACCCAGGCGACGTGCGCGCCTCCGTCGACGGCGGTCCGCGTCATCTGTTCGACCCGGTCCTCGTAGCCCTGCGGCCATTCGACGCTGCCGATGTCGGCGACGCTGCCGCCCCCGGGGCTCTGCAGGCTCTGGTTGTCGTTGTCCCCGATCATCACGATCACCAGGTCCGGGCGGTAGCCGTCTTCGATCTCCTCCATCGCGGTGAGCCAGTCGAAGTAGTCCAGGCGCGCCAGGCCGGTCGAGATGCGGCCCTGCTTGGAGACGCGGACGAGCCCCGGGCGGAACTGTCGCTCCATGTAGACGCCGAGGCCCTGGGCCAGTGAGTCGCCCACCACCACGACCCGGAGCCTGTCCTGCGGCGTGGGCTTGCGCATCGGCGTGGTCTTCGTCACGGGCTCGGTCGGCTTGGGCGAGGGCGAGGCGCCCGGCTCGACCGTCGGCAGCGGGATGTCGAGGTCGCCGCCCGGCGCGGCATCCGGGTCCTTGCCGAGCGCGCTCGAGACGGCGTCGGTGGCCTTCGTCAGCTGCAGGACGTTGCTGATCGCCGCCATCGGACCCAGGATCCACAGCGAGACGGTGCGGCGGGTCCCCAGCGGCTGCGCCTCGGACGATCGTTTCAAGGTCGGCGCATAGAGCAGGGCCCAGACGAGGAGCGCCACCACCATCACGATCAGCACCTTGCCCGCCGGCATCGTCGCCCGGCCGTGCGACGGCGTCCGCGACCCGGGAGGACGGGGCGTCTCGGCGTCCTCGAGTGATGCGCGTTCGGGCGGCTGATCGCTGGGTGTTGGCATCTCGGCTTCTTGGTCGGCTTCTCGGTCGGCTCTCGGTCAGAACTGGAAGTAGATGAACGGCGCGACCCCGCTCGGGCCGAGGGTCGCGATGACGAACAGTGTGCCAGCGAAGATCAATCCCATCACCGCGGGCTGCAGGGCGGAGAGGCGTTCCTGGAGCTTCAGCGCCGGCCGGCGCGGGGCGTACTGCAGCGCGAGCATCAACGCGATCGACCCCAGGACCAGCGTGTTCACCAGCTCCGGGGAAACACCCCAGCCGGTGATCAGGCGTCCCAGCATCGTGAACGCGGTCGCCATGGAATCGGAACGGAAGAAGACCCAGCCCACGCACACCAAGGCGAACGTGCCCACGCGTTGACCCAGCAGCAGCATGGGTGTCTCCGTGCGTTCGGGCAGATGCGTTCGCTTCCATGCGCCGATCGCCTGGCCGACGCCGTGATACAGACCCCAGAAGACGAACGTCCACGCGGCGCCGTGCCACAGGCCGCCCAACACCATCGTCACGATGATGTTCACGTAGGTGCGCATCTCGCCCTTCTTCGAACCGCCGAGCGGGATGTACAGGTAGTCGCGGAGCCAGCGGGACAAGCGTGATGTGCCACCGTCGCCAGAAGTCCTGGAGGCTCCGGGCGCTGTAGGGCCGGTCGAAGTTCTGGGGGAACTGGAACCCGAGGAGCTTGGCGATGCCGATCGCGATGTCGGTGTAGCCGCTGAAGTCGGCGTAGATCACGATCGCGTAGGACACGATCGCGACCAGCACGTCGATCGCGCCGTAGGACGCGGGGCTGCCGAACACCGGATCCACCATCGTGCTCGCCAGGTAGCTGGAGATCACCACCTTCTTGAACAACCCGCCGAAGATCAGCCACGACGCGCCCACCACGTCGACGTGGCGAGGGTCGCGCCGCACGTCCAGCTGGGGGATCAGCTCGTCGGGGCGCACGATCGGCCCCGCCACCAGGTGGGGGAAGAACGACAGGTACAGGAACACGTCGATCCAGCTCGCGACCGTGGTGTGACCCCGGTACACGTCGACGATGTAGCTCACCGCCATGAACGAGAAGAACGACACGCCGACCGGCAGGATCACCTGGATCAGCGGCAGCTCGGCGCTGAGCCCCAGCGAGTTGGCCGCCTCGGTGAGGTTGAGCGAGAAGAACCCGTAGTACTTGAAGTAGGCGAGCGGCAGCAGCGTCAGCGTCACCGCGATCGCCATCGTCCACCGCTTCGCGCGTTCCTCCTGCTGGCGCGCCACGGCCATGGCGCCGAGCTGGCTGAGCGTCGAGATCGCGGCGAGCAACCAGATGAAATGGATGTCCCACCATGCGTAGAAGACGTAGCTCGCCCCGATCATGAACAGCTTCCAGGGCAAGGGTTTCGGGTTCAGCAGCCAGTGGCCCAGGAAGACCAGGGCGAAGAAGATCGCGAAATCGACGGTAGGGAAGAGCATCGCCGCAGAACCCTAGCGCAGAGAGCCGACCGCGGGCCTACGAAGCGGGTGGTCGGGTCCGCCGGATCGCCGATCGTCGCCAGGCGCGCCTCGAGGAACCGGCGCTCGGCCGCGTTGGTCACCAGCGCGAGGGCGCGCCGGTAGGCCTCCGCGGCCTCGGCCGGACGATCGAGCCGGCGCAGCAGATCCGCGCGCGCCGAGTGGAACAGGTGGTAGCCGTCGAGGTCGTCGCCGAGGCGATCGAGGATGGGCAATCCGGCGCCCGGCCCGTCGGCCATCGCCACAGCGACGGCCCGATTGAGCTCGATGACCGGCGAAGGCGTCATGGCGCCGAGGCCGGCGTACAGGGAGGCGATCTGCGGCCAGTCCGTGTCCTCCGGGCGCGGCGCGCGGGCATGGAGCGCGGCGATGGCGGCTTGCACCTGATACGGACCGGGTTCGTGCAGGGCGAGGGCCCGGTCGAGCGTGGCGAGCCCGTCGTCGATCATCGCGTGATCCCACCGCGATCGGTCCTGATCGTCGAGCAGCACCAGCCCGCCGGCATCGTCGGTGCGCGCGTCGCGTCGCGAATGCTGGAGCAGCATCAAGGCGAGCAGCCCCAGGGGTTCGCCGCGATCGGGAAGGAGCGTCGTGACGATCCGGCTCATCCAGATCGCTTCGTCGCACAGGTCGGTGCGGAGCAACCCTTCGCCGCCGGTCGCGCGGTAGCCCTCGTTGAAGATCAGGTAGAGCACGGCGAGCACGCCCGCGAGACGTTCCTCGAGCAGTTCGCGCGGTGGCACCCGGTAGGGGATCCCGGCGTCGCGGATCTTCCGCTTGGCTCGCACCAAGCGCTGCGCCACCGTGGGCTCCGGCGACAGGAACGCGTTGGCGATCTCGCGCGTGGACAGCCCGCCGACGGTGCGCAAGGTCAACGCGACGCGCGACTCCAGCGGCAGCGCCGGGTGGCAGCACGTGAAGATCAACCGGAGACGGTCGTCGCCGATCTCGGGCGTCTCGTCCTCACCCATGGTCTCGAGCGCGCGCATCGCCTCGGTCACCTCGGCCTTCTTCCGTCCCACCTGCTCGCGCCGCAACCGGTCGATCGCCCGGTTGCGAGCCGTGGTGGTGATCCAGGCGCCGGGGTTGTCCGGCACCCCGTCGCGGGGCCAGCGTTCCAGGGCCACGATGAAGGCCTCCTGCACGGCATCCTCGGCGAGATCGAAATCCCCCAGCACCCGGATCAAGGTCGCGACCGCGCGTCCGGATTCGCGCCGGAACGCGAGGTCGACGGCCTCCTCCGACGTCGACCTCACGCCTACGGCATCTCCTGGACCGGGCGCAGTTCGATCGTGCCGTACTGCGCTCCGGGACAGCGTCCCGCCGCCTCGATCGCGTCGTCCAGGTTCTCGACGTCGAGCAGGTAGAAGCCGCCCAGCGTTTCCTTGGTCTCGGCGAACGGCCCATCGGTGACGAGCTGCTCCCCATCCTGGATCCGGACGCTGGTGGCCTGGTCGACGTCCTTGAGGGCGTCGCCGCCCGCATCCAGCCCTTCTCGGTGAGCCAGTTCGAGTAGTCGGTCCACTGCTCCATGTTCGCGCGCTGTTCGTCGTCGGTCAGCTCCGGGAAGGCGCTCATGTCGGCGTAGATCAGCAACAGGTACTGCATCGTCGTGCTCCTTTCGCGTCGGTCAGTCCTCGGACGATGGGACGACGGGACGAACCTCGATCGTGCCGGTCTCGGCGCCCGGGATCGCGGCGGCGTAGGCGACCGCGGTGTCGAGGTCGCACTCCACCAGGAAGTATCCGCCGAGCTGTTCCTTCGTTTCGGTGAACGGCCCGTCGACCACCATGGTCTCGCCGTCGCGGTCGCGCACCAGCGTGGCGGTGGCGGCGCCCTGGAGTTCGGCGGCATCGATGAGGTGGCCGCGTTCCTGCATCTGGTCGGAGACCGCCCCATAGGCTTGGTACATGTCGCGTCGTTCGGCTTCGGTGGCGTCGTTCCACGCGGCTTCCTCGCCATGGATCAACAGCAGGTAGCGCATCGTGCACCTCCCAGGTCGGCGGAGCTCCGCGCCCCGCGTTCACCCTAGCGACGTACGGACGCCGCCCGATATCGACATCCTGACCGAAAGACCCGTCCCATGCGGTGCGTCCGGTAGCCTGACGCCATCAACGTCGACGATCGATCTGATGGAGGTTCACCCATGACACGAGAGTCCGATTGGGCCGTGTTCGAGAAGGCATGCGAGATCACCGCGTCCGCCGTACGAGGGACGATGAACGGGCTGGACGGGCAGCAGGCAGCCTTCGTCGGCGAGGTCTTCCGAGAGGTCCACGCCGCCCTGAGACAAGCGTCGGACGAGATGCCGGACAGGGCCGGGAAGCCGGGGTTCTAGTCCCTGGGCGTCAGGTCGCGCATCGAGACCATGCCGACCACCTGGCCACCTTCGACGACAGGCATGTGCCGGAACCCGAACGCGAACATCGACGACAGCCCCTCGTGCACATCGGCTTCGGGCCCGATCGTGGTGGGGTCCGACGTCATGAAGGCTCCGACCTGATGGTGTTCGGCGTCGAACTCGGACGCCACCGCGCGCATCACGTCGCGCTCCGTGAAGATCCCCACGAGGCGGTCGCCTTCCATCACCAAGCGCCGAGCCCACCTTCTTCGTGCTCATCGTGGTGGCGGCCTCGGCCACGGTGGTGCCGGGGTTCACGGTGACCAGGTCGGTGCTCATCACGTCGCGGACGTCAGTCATGCTCCCTCCTTCCGCCGAGCCTAGCCCGAGCGCGAGGGCTCGGGAAGCCCTGCTCGCCTGGTACCGGCCTCGCCGTTCAGCCTATCCCTGGCGCCGCGCCCGTCCCGACCCGTACGCCGTGCTGGTGAGCGAGGTGATGCTGCAGCAGACGCAGGCCGCACGCGTGGTGCCGGCGTTCGAGGCGTTCATGCTGCGCTTCCCGACGGTTGCCGATCTGGCGGCGGCGTCCCGCGCCGACGTCCTCCGCGCGTGGGGGAGACTCGGGTATCCGCGGCGCGCCGTGGCGCTCCACCGCGCTGCCGGTGTGATCCTGCACGAGCACGGTGGCCGGGTGCCTCGCGGGGTCGACGATCTCCGCGCCCTGCCCGGCGTGGGTGAGTACACGGCCGCGGCGATCGCGAGCCTCGCGTTCGGTCAACCGGTGGCGGCCGTCGACACGAACGTCCGCCGGATCTGGGCCCGCGTCGTCCACGGTGCGGATGCCGACCAGGTGCCTGCGGCCACGACCCGGCTGAACGCGCAGGCCTGGCTCGACCCTGCGCACCCCGGTGCGTGGAACCAGGCGCTGATGGACCTGGGACGCGACGTGTGCCGCCCGCGACCTCGCTGCGACGACTGTCCGCTGCAGCCGTGGTGCCGGTTCGCGGCAGCGGGTTCGGCCGGGACCAGGGAGCGCCGGGCCACCACTCGGCGCCAGGCTCCGTTCGAGGGCTCGATGCGTCAGGTGCGTGGCTCGGTGGTGGCGCTGCTCCGCGAACGACCCTCGGCGACGATCGCCGCCGCGGTGTCGGCGACCGGGCACACCCCGGCCCGCATCACCGAAGCCGTGGTCGGACTGAGCCACGACGGCGTGATCGATGCGTCGCCTGCGGCGCTCCGCGGCAGCACGCGGGGCACCATCAAGCTGGCCGAGGGCACGTCCGTCAACTAGTCCACCACGGACTACTCGCCCTTGAGGGCGGGCAGGACGCGTTCGCCGAACAGCTCGACGGCGCGCGCCGCGGTGTCGAAGGCCATGCCCGGGTAGTGGAGGCGAACGATCAGGTCGAACTCCTTGCGCGACCCGTGGGCGGCAACCAGCGGTCGCAGCGCGTGGACGACGTCCTCTGGCGTGCCGGCCGCGGTGCCGCGACGGGCGGCGTGTTCGTCGGCACCGTCGGTCTCCAGGGAATCGTGCTCCGGGGTGTCGTGGCCGGCGTCCCAGGCCTCGTACGCGCCGAGCTGATGGAGCACCCCGTTCCGGGCCAGGTCCCACGCCTGTTCCCCGTCGTCGGCGACGAAGGCGTTGACCATCAGGGCCAGGTGGGACGAGGAGGGATCGCGCCCGGCCTCCCTCGCACCTTCGTCCATCAACGAGACGGCGTGCTGCACCTGGCCGGCATCGTCGGCGTCGGTGATGTGCCCGTCACCGATCCGGCCGGCGCGACGCATGGCGGCGTCGACGTAGCCGCCCAGCAGGATCGGCGGACCACCGGCTTGGGCGGGCGGCGGCGTCACGCGCACCCGGTCGCAGGAGAGCACCTCGCCCTCGTAGGAGAAGCGCTCGCCCGTCCACGCGCGCCGCAGGATCGCGACGGTGTCGACCAGGCGCGGGACCCGTTCTGCGATCGGGACGCCGAACATCCGGAACTCCTCCTCGCGCCAGCCGATGCCCAGGCCGAGCGTGAGTCGTCCGTCGGAGAGTTGATCGACCACGGCCGCATCCTCGGCGAGCCGGATCGGATCGTGGAACGGGGTGAGGATCACGCCCGTGCCCAGACGGATGTGGCTCGTGGCGTCCGCGAACGCCCCCAGCATCACCATGAGCGAAGGCAGGTAGCCGTCGGAAGAACCGTGGTGCTCGCTGACCCACGCCGAGTCGAACCCCAACGCTTCGGCCAGTCGCACCAGCTCCAGCGTCTCGCGGTACTCCTGCGCGAACGACCGTGGCGATCCTGCCGGCACCTGGCCGGTGAACAGTCCGATCCCCACCCGGACGACCATCGGAGCACGCTACCGCACGACACCAGCGGTCCTCCACCCCAGCCGTTGTCCCCGGCACGACGCGCGATGCTACCGTGAGGTCCGAGAATGAGACCGATTCTTAGAACTAGACGACATCAGTCCCCGCCGTGCCGTGGGCGTCGTGGTCGTCATGCTGATGGCCGCGCTTCCGGCCTGCGCGGAAACGGGTTCCTCGGCGAGCGAAGCGGACGTCTCCATCGCTGCGAGCTTCTATCCGCTCGCGTACGCGGCGGAACAGGTGGGCGGCGCCTGCGTCCAGGTCACGAACCTCACCCCGCCGGGCACCGAGCCGCACGACCTCGAGCTGACGCCCGACGACGTCGAGTCGATCGCCACCGCCGATCTGGTGGTCTACCTGGGAGGCGGGTTCCAGCCCGCGGTCCAGGATGCGATCGATGAGGCCCAGGGCGCCACGCTCGACCTGCTCGCCGAGGTCGACACCGCCTCGGCGCCGCCGGATGAGGCCGACGAGGGACTCGCGGTCGATCCCCATATCTGGCTCGACCCCGGTCTGTTCGCGACGGCGATCCCGCCACTGGTCGACGCCATGGAGTCCGCGGCTCCCGACGCCGCGTGCGATTTCCGTGCCAACGGGGCCGCGCTGATCGAGGAGTTGGATGGCCTCGACGCCGAGTTCGTCGCGGGCCTCGCCGACTGCGGGGTCACGACCCTGGTCACGAACCACGCCGCGTTCGGCTACCTCGCCGCCGCCTACGGCCTCACGCAAGCGGCGATCTCCGGGCTCGCGCCCGACACCGAACCCACGCCCGACCGGATCGCCGAACTCGTCGACCTCGTGCATCGTGACGGCGTCACCACGGTCTTCAGCGAAGCGTTGGTCTCGCCGGAGGTGGCCCAGACGTTGGCGGACGAAGCCGGCGTCCAGGTCGCGGTGCTCGACACCCTGGAAGGGCTGACGCCGGACGAGGTGGATGCGGGCCAGGACTATGGTTCCGTGATGCGCCGCAACCTCGAGACCCTGCGAGGTGGCCTTGACTGTCGCTGAGCCGGCCCGCCGACCGATCACCGCCTCGCTGTTGCAGGCCGACGGCGTCCGGTTCGCCTATGGCCGCAGTCCCGTGCTCGAGGACGTCTCGCTCGACGTGGCGCCCGGCGAGTTCGTGGCGCTCGTGGGGCCGAACGGTTCGGGCAAGTCGACGTTGCTCAAGGTGCTGCTGGGGTCGCTGATCCCCGAGCGGGGCATCGTGCGGCTGTTCGGCGAGGATCCGGTGGCCTTCCGCGATCGCGGGCGTCTCGGGTACGTGCCGCAACGCCCGTCGCTCGCCTCGGAGGTGCCGGCCACCGTCGCCGAGATCGTGGCCGCCGGCCGCCTGTCCCGCCGCGGCTGGTGGCGACCGCTCAGCGGGAGCGACCGCACCGCGGTGTCCCACGCGTTGGAATCGGTCGGCCTCGCCGACCTCGCCGACCGGCCGATCAACCAGCTCTCGGGCGGTCAGCAGCAGCGGGCGTTCATCGCCCGGGCGTTCGCGAGCGAGCCGTCGCTGTTGGTGCTCGACGAGCCCATCGCCGGCGTCGACGCGGAGTCCCAACGTCGGTTCCGCGATGCGATCGTGCATCTGATCGCCGAACACGGTTCCGGCGTGCTCCTGGTCTCCCACGAACTGTCGGCCGTTGCGGCCGATCTCGACCGAGTCGTCGTGCTGAAGCGACGCATCCTGTTCGACGGGCCACCGTCGCAGCTCACCGCCGAGGGCGTGAGCCTGGGCGTGCACCGCGAGGACCTGCCCTTGTGGCTGGAAGGGCTCACGTGATCGCGCTGACCCTGCCGTATCCGTTCGATCTGCATTTCATGCAGCGCGCGTTGATCGCCGGCGTGGCGGTGGGGGTGTTCGCGCCGATGATCGGCACGTTCCTGGTGCAGAAGCGCATGTCCTTGATCGGCGACGGCATCGGCCACATCGCGTTCGCCGGGGTCGGTGCGGGATTCCTCGCGCAGTCGGGGGTCATCGCCGGCGTGGCGCTCGGGCTCGGCCCGGTGTGGATGGCGCTCGTGTTCGCGGTGGCCGGATCGCTCGGCATCGAGTGGCTGCGGTCACGACGCCGGGCGTCCGGTGACCTCGCGCTCGCGCTGTTCTTCTATTCGGGTATCGCGCTGGGGGTGGTGCTGATGAGTCTCGGCGGCGGGTTGAACGCGAGCGTCCTCACCTACCTGTTCGGCCAACCGCTGACGGTGAGCGCGCAGGAGGTCGTGCTGATCGTGTCGCTGGGCGCGGCCATCGTGGTGGCGATGCTGGTGCTGCGGCGGGTGCTCTTCGCGGTCGTGACCGATGAGGATTGGTCGAACGTCGCCGGCCTGCCCGTGGGGCTGGTGAACAACGTGCTCGCGGTGATCACCGCGGTGGCCGTGGTCGCCGCGATGCAGATCGTGGGCATCCTGTTGATCGCCGCGATGATGGTGCTGCCGGTCGCCAGCGGGCAATTGCTCGCGCGTTCGTTCGCCGGCACGATGCGGTGGGCGGTGGCCATCGGTGTCGCCTCGGTGGTGGCCGGTCTGGCGGCTTCGCGCATCTGGGACCTCGCGCCGGGCGGCACGATCGTGTTGCTGGCCGCGGGAGTGTTCATGGTGGTGGCGTTGGTGACCCGGCGCGTCGGCGGTCGTGTCCCCATGATCGAGCCGTACGCCCCGGATGAGCCCGGCGCACCGTCGCACGAGGGAGCGCACGCCGGATGACCGCGTCGGCCAACGACCTCCACGCCACCGTCGAGGCGAGCCTGCGCTCGGTGGGCCAGCGATACACGCCGAAGCGGCGGGCGCTCGTCACGCTCCTGGAACGCGCCGACAAGCCGCTGTCGATGAGCGATCTGCTGGCGGGCAAGACCGGGCTGCCGCAGAGCTCGATCTACCGCAACCTCGCGGTGCTCGAGCAGGCCGGCGCCGTCCGGCGCGTGATCACCGAGGACGAGTTCGCGCGGTTCGAGCTCACCGAGGCGCTCACCGAGCATCACCATCACCTGATCTGTTCGAACTGCGGCAAGGTGGAGGACGTCACGATCCCTGCCGATCTGGAGTCCGCGATGGACCACACGATCGACCGCGTCGCGCGACGGGCGGGGTTCGCGCACGTGAGCCATCGTCTCGACCTGATCGGCACCTGCCGCAGTTGCGCCGACGCGGCTACGGCGTGAGGTAGGGATCGTCCGGCGGCGGGATGGGCACCACCGTCTCGGCGTCGACCAGGATGTCCGAACCCAACGGGTAGATCGTCCCCGTCACCCGCACCCAGTCGTCGTTCGCCACCTGGCCCGGCGGGGCATCCACCACGGTGACGTAGGAGATCGTGGCGTCGGCCACGCAGCACGTGATGACGAACCGCGTGAGCTGGAACCGGTCGGTGTCGCCCTCGTCCACGGTGACGAACCCGTCCATCGTGACCCGCTCGCCGGCGCGGGCCCGGAGGTCGGCGGCCGCGGACTTCACGGAGCGGGCGGCGGCGATGTCGACGAAGTCGATCGGGCCCGACACGATGCGGGCGCTCGCCGCGATCCCGGTGGAGTTCGACCTCCGGCCCGCGGCGTAGGAGCCCAAGGTGGCCGGGGGCAGCGCCAACAGCAGCACCACCGGCAGGGCGATCACGCCGAACATCACGGTCTCGCGGGAGCCCAGGTGCTCGGTGCGTTCCACGCGCGCGCTCGCCAGGCGGCCCACGGCCGCGACCGTCATCAGGATCGCGCCCATGGGGATCAGCCACGCGGTGCGCGTCGACAGGTACAGCGACGTGCGGCCCGCCGCCCACACGAACCAGAACAGTCCGGCCCAGGCGCCGATCACCAAGCCGGCGCCGACGCGAGCGGGGCTCCAGTGCCGCTTCATCCGAAGAACACCTGGATCCACAGGGTCGCCGCCAGCGTCGTGGCGCCGACGGCGATCACGACCATCCGGAAGAACCCGCGTTCGTAGGTCCCGACGTAGAGGGCACCGAGCTTCAGGTCGACCATGGGCCCGAACACCAGGAACGCCAGTTGCGGGGCCGGGCCGAACGCGGTGAACGAGGCCGCCACGAAGGCATCCGACTCCGAGCAGAGCGACATGATGAACGCCAGCGCCATCATCGCGATGAGGCTCAGGATCGGCAGGTTGGCCACGCCGTTGAGGATCGACTGCGGGATGAAGGTCTGCACCGCCGCGGCGATCGCCGCGCCGAGGATCAGGAACCTGGCCATGAACACGATGTCACCCGTGAGGTGTCCGAAGAACCGTCGCCACCGGCGCTCGGCCGCGTCGACCTCGTGCGCCTCGACCTCGGCATCGCGCTGCTTCAACAGCTGGTCTCCACGCACGGCGCCCAGCACCCAGCCCACCGCCATCGCCACGATGAACCCCAGCGCCAGCCGGCCCAGGACCATGATCGCGACGGTGTCACGGCCGCGGTAGGCGACGTAGGTCGAGGCCACGACGACCGGGTTCACGATCGGGGCGGCCAGCATGAACGTCACCGCGGCGCTGGGTGCCAGCCCTTTCGCGGCGAGCCTCCGGGCCACCGGCACCGAGCCGCATTCGCACACGGGGAAGGCCATGCCCGAGGCCGCTGCCGCCGGGATCTGCAGACCGCGGGGGAGACGGGCGATCTTCTCGAACGCCGACGCCGGCACGAAGACCTCGATCGCCGCCGAGACGAACGCGCCCAGCACGATGAACGGCATCGCCTCGACCAGCAACGATCCGAACACGATCAGGAAGTTGCGCACCCAGGCGAACTGCTCGGGATCGAGGAGCCGGACGAGGATCGCGATCCCGGCGAGCCCGGTGATCACCCACAGGCCCGCGCGTGATGATGCGGACCCGCGGCGAGGCTCGGTGGCGCCCGGCCGGCGCGCGACGTCGACGGCCATCAGCAGTACCTCGCGAACGCCACGGCGAACGACGGGAAGGTACCGGCGAACAACGGGGCGCCGGCGGGTGTGCGTTCGGCTTCCATCGCGTCCGAGACGCCGGCCGCCGTGATCGATGCCTGCGTCGCCACCGTCCGATCGAGGAACAGCCCGTCTGCCGCGCTGGCCGCGATCACCTGACTCCCCAGCGACGCGTCCACCCGTTGTGCGATCGCCGCGGCGTCCTCACCGCGGGCGCCACGAAGGCTCCCGGTCGACGTCACCACGAACGCGGTCGAGGGAACCTGCGCCCGGACGGAGCGAACGATCTGCCGGGTCGTGCGATCCATGGCGTCCACGTCGCCGCGCACCACGACGCCGATCACGCCTCCCTCGGGTCCCACCTGGTCGAGGAGGCCCGCCACCGCGGGCACCGGGTGGCGAGTCACCACGACCGTGTCGCGGTCGCGGCGGTCCACGTACCAGCCGTCGCCGATGATGCCCCGATCCGATCGGCTGCTCAGCACGCCGGCGATCAGCGCGCGCTGATCGGTGTCGCGGTCGAGGTCGTCGGCCAGCGTCGCGATCACCGATCCGGGAGCGCCGGCCCCCCAGGCCGGTGCCACGTCGCCGTCGTCGCCCCGGATGATCGTGCCCGTGATGCCGTGTTGCGCCGGCAGGCCGCCGGTGCCGATCGTGGTCAGGGTCGCCGTCGGGTCCAGCGGCAGGGAGCCGGTGGTTCCCTCGAGCGTGCCGCCACCCCCGGCGATCGTCGCTCGCAGGAACGGCCACGCGTGAGGGTGCGCTTCGAGGTCGGCGGAGCCCACGCCTTTCCAGACCACCTGGACCACCAGTGAGGGTTCGTGGCCGGCGTCGGCGACCCCGTCGGCCGGAACCCCGGCGCGTACCTCGTCGTGTGAACGGTCATAGCCCATCGCCGCGGCCAAGCGTCGGGGCGATCTGGTCGAGGCCGGTGCCCTCCGCCGGGTCACGCCCCGTGAACCCCGTGCCGAAGAACGCGATCGGCACGCGGGTGTCGGCCGGACCGGTGGAGGGCCAGGGAACGGCGATCCCCGGGCCGTCGTCGACGCGAACGCCGGGTCCGTTCGCGTCGGTCGCGGCCATCACATCGGGCGATCGCCCCTGTCGGAATCCCGCCGAGATCAGCCCTCGGAGTTCCGCAGGCAATGGACAGAACGGAACCGCGGCGCTCGCCGTGGCCTCGCCCGAGTCACAGCTCTTGCCGACGCAGAACGCGCGCAAGGCCACAGCGGGAAGGGCCACCAGCGCGAGCACCACCAGGAGCGTCGTGAGGCGGCTGCCGATCGGCACCGCTCCACGCTACCGCCTGGGTTGTCGTTCCGCCCGGCGTCGTGTTCCCTATCTCGCCATGGCCTCCCACACCCATCGTCGGCGTGTCCTCATCCCTGTCCTGCTCCTCCTCCTGAGCGCCGGCGCCCTCTCCACCCGGGGGTCGGTCCCCGCGAAGGCGCAGTCGAGCAACCAGGACATCGTTCGGCTGGCGTGTTCCATCCCCCATGAGCAGCTGCTTCGCACGTACCGGGGCTGGCGTCCTGACCGGGGAGCGCAGATCTCGTTCATCCCGAAAGAGCCGAACTTCGTCGGCTCGGGACTGCCGCACGTGGGCCCCTGGGACTACATCCAGACCGTGCCGATGCTGTGGTACGGCCCGGGCTACATCAAGCCCCAGGGCGAGGTGAAGCGGCCGGTCACCTCCGCCGATGTGGCTCCTACGGCCGCCGAATTGTTGAAGTTCGATGGCTTCCACGCCCCCGACGGCACGCCCATGACCGAAGCCCTCCTGCCGGCCGATCAACGCAAGACGCCCAAGCTCGTCGTGACCATGGTCTGGGACGCCGGCGGCATGAACGTGCTGCAGGCCCATCCCACGGCGTGGCCCTACCTGAAGTCCCTGATCCCCAAGGGCACCTTCTTCACCGATGCCACCGTGGGATCCTCGCCCACATCGACGGCGCAGATCCACGCCACGATCGGCACGGGGTCCTTCCCTGACCACCACGGCATCGTCGGGCACAACATGCTCGTGGCCGGCAAGATCATCGGCCCGTGGAACCAGGGTCCGTCGTTCCTCGTCGAGCCCACGCTCGCCGACATCTACGACCGGGCGATGGACAACGAGCCGGTGGTCGGGTTGGTCGGCACCGTCGACATCCACTTCGGCATGCTGGGCCACGGCGGGTTCTTCACCGGGGGCGACCGCGACATCGCGCTCACGCGTTCGGTCGTGGGCGGCACCACCCTGACCGACGAAGGGTTCGAGTGGAACCTGCCCGAACACGACGCCGCGTACTACCGGCTCCCCACCTACGCGAACAAGGTGCCGGGCTTCGAGCAGGACGTCGCGGCCGTGGACCAGGCCGACGGCAAGAAGGACGGCAAGTGGCGCGACAACGACATCGATGAGCTCCTCCAGGGCTTCGACACCCCGGCGCGCACGCCGTACCAGGAGCGTGTGGTGGAGGAGGTCATGACGCGTGAGGACTTCGGCCAGGACGACACGCCCGACCTGCTGTACCTGAACTTCAAGGAGATCGACTTCGTGAGCCACGTCTGGTCCATGGACAGCCCGGAGATGGAGGACGCGGTCGTCGCCCAGGACGCAGCCCTCAAGGAATTCGTGACCTTCCTGGACAAGGAGGTCGGCAAGGGCGAGTGGGTCCTGGGACTCACCGCGGACCACGCGTCGATGCCGGACCCGTCCGTGACCGGCGGCTACCAGATCTCCTCAGGCCCCATGCAGGTCATGATCAACGAGAAGTTCGACACCGACGGCGACGACCTGCCGATCGTGGAGCTCATGCAGCCGACGCAGGCCTTCCTCGACCTGAACGAACTCAAGCAGAACGGCTACACCGTCGACGACGTGGCCCGGTACATGATGACGTTCACCCAGGCGCAGACGGCCGGCGGAGGCGTCGTCCCGAATCCGGGTCAGGAGAACGACACCGTGATGCAGGCGGCGTTCCCATCGGCGTTGATGCCCGACCTCCCCTGTTTGCCCGAAGCGCGCGAGTAGGCTGCGCTCGGAGCAGGCACGAGAAGGGGACCCCAACCGATGACCGCCACCGACATCGCGACCGAGGCTGACGCGAGCGCACCCACCCGTTCCGGGCGCTCCAGCGTGCTCGGTTCCTGGTGGGTGATCGCGGGGTTCGCCGCGCTGCTGCTGCTGGTCCTCGGCTGGAAGTTCCTGGCCGACCCCAGCCTCTCTGCGCCCACGCGCGACCCGGCCTGGTACACGTGGCGCGCGCAGGTGGTGCTGGAAGGCGAGCCCGTCCGCGTCGTCCAGGAATGGGGTCCGGACGGCCTGTTCGCGGGCGGCTACCGCGTCAGCGTTCCCGTGGCCGGCGCGTTGCTGCAGCAGGTCGTGGGCATCGATCGGTACTCGTTCAGCGCGTTCCTGATGATCGGCATCCCGATCCTCACGGGCCTCGCGCTGGGCGCCGCCTTCTTCCGCAGCCGCAAGGACCCGTTGGTGGTGCTGACCACCCTGTTGGCGACGGTCGCGCTGTTCCTCACCACGCCGTACGTCGGCTACCTCGACAACATCACCGTGCTGTTCCTGCTGGCGTTGATGATCCCGTTCGTCGACGCCGCGCGAACATCGTGGGGCGCGAGAACGGCGCTGTTCCTGATCGCGATCGCGGCTGCCTTCACCCACCCCACCACGTGCGTGATCTTCGGCGTGGTGTTGATGGCGGTGTTCGGGTTCCATTTCCTGACGAGCCGGTTCTCGTTGGGGTCGGCGCTGAAATCGGACGCCCCGATGCTGATGTCCGTCGGGTTCGGCATGATCGCCGGGCTGGCGTGCTGGGTGATCGGCATCTGGGGCAAGCCGGCGAGCCTGGCCGAAGCCGCGCTGCCACCGCCGTACTCCGCGGAGTTCTTCGCCGACCGCCTGATGCAGTGGACGGGCTCCTTGCAGCCGATCGTGATCCTGCCGTTCATCGTGATCGCGATCGGCTCCACGATCCTGCTGGCACGCGCCACGCGCGAGCCCGCGCGCAACGAGGACCAGGTGTCCATCTGGTGGCTCGTCGCCTTCGCCGGCGCCGCCACCGTGGTGACCGGCGCGGCGATCCCCTACTACCGGTTCATGAACGCGTCGGCGGCCCCCATGGCGCTGGTGGGCCTGGGGGCGTTCGTGGCGATCCGATGGTTCGCCTCGGATCGTCCGGCCTCCAAGGTCGCGACCTGGGCGGGCGCGGCGCTCATCGCGTGGGCGGCGATCGCCTACGTGTTGAAGGACTCGTTGTCGGAGAACGCGCCCGTGTGGGTGTTCGCGCTCATGGGGTTGCTCGGCGTCCTGGTCCTGATCCGCGGCCTCGCCCCGTCGGCGATGCCACGCATCCTGGCAGCCGGGCTGGCCGCCCTGCTGGTGTTCGGCTCGCTCGGCTGGCTGCTGTTCGACGGTGTCCAGAACCGGTGGGTCAGCGAGGCGAACCAGTGGGCCAACCAGGGCGTGCGCACGTCCCTGGCCGCCGTGAACGAGGTCGTCGCCGAGGCGGGCACGCGCCCGAACGTGTTGATCGTGAACTTCGGCGACCGCGACGAACAGTTCGACACGAACACCGGGTACGGGTGGGCCAAGACCTACACGAACGTCTTCCGCACCGGACTGCCCGGCGAGGCGATCGAACGCTCGACCACCTACTTCGGCACGCTCGACAACTTCCTGGCGGGTGAACCGACGACGTCCAGCCAGGGGAGCGAGGGCTACGACGACACGTCGATCGCGCACTGGTGCGAGACCTTCGGCGGTCCCAAGGAGACGTGCGACCCCGACGACAAGAAGCCCGACGACTTCCAACCGCGGTTCGACCAGTTCCCCGAGGACCCGGTGGTGTTCCTGGTCGGCCAGTACTACGGCGGCCTGTGCAACGGGGTCGAGGACTGCTCGGCCGACACCCAGCAGCAGCTCCTCGATGAGGCCACGGCGCAGGGTGTCGAGGTCGGCCCCGACGTCTACGTCATCGAGGGCGACGGCCTGTGGACCCCGCCGGCGAACGTCGTCGCCGACGCGCAAGCCGCCGCGGCCGCCGAAGCGCAGAAGTTCGAATCGCACCCCGGCGCGTTGGACAACCTCCCGCAGAACCTGCTCGTGGTCCTGCTGCTCGCGTTCTTGCTGATCGTGCCCGGCTGGCTCGCGTCGAACTGGCTCGGCATCCGGTCGACGCCCGACCGCATCGCGCTCATCCCGGGCATGTCCGTGATCTTCCTGATCCTGTCCGGCATCGGGGTGTTGGCGGTGTGGCGCGGCCCGCTCTCGGTGACGAAGGGCTGGACCGTGGTCGCGGTGGCCGTCGGTGTGGGCGCGGCGCTGCGGTTCGCCGATGCGTGGCTCCGTCGCCCGCTCGAGTCGTTCGGCAACTTCTTCAACGGCCTGTTCGGGGTCTTCTCCAACCGCGACTTCGCGATCCTGATGGGCGTGCAGTTCCTGGTGCAGGCCGGCCAGGGTGTGATCCAGGGCGCGATCGGCAAGTCGATCGCGTTCGGCGGCAAGGAAGGCTTCGACATCCAGAACGTGCCGTCGGCGGACTACCTGCTGAAGGTGGTGCTGGCGCTGTACGTGCCGTACACGCTGCTCTCGCCGTTCATCGGCGTGTTCATCGACCGGTTCGCGCGTCGCCGTGTCGTGTGGTGGACCAACCTCATCACGTCGGCGATCGTCGGTGTGATCGCCATCGTCGTGCTCGCGCCGCTCGGCGACGGCACGACCGAAGGCAAGGCCGGTCCGACGATCGGCCTGATCCTGGCCCTCCTCGCGGCCCAGGCCGTGGTCCGCGTGATCCTGGCCGTGAAGTCGGCGGCGATCCCCGACGTGCTGTCGGGCAAGGATCTGATGCAGGGCAACGCCCTCTCGCAAGCCGGTGGCGCGCTCTTCCAGATCTTCGGCATCGCGTTCGCGCTCGGCGCCGGCGCCGTGCTGCCGGCATGGCTGGTCGTGATCGGTGGCGCGGTGGTGCTGATCATCGCCGCGGTCGTCGCGAAGCAGATGCACCACGTCGAGACCGCGGGCCACGACACCACGTTCGGCAAGGAAGCTCGCAACGTGGTGCACAACGTGATCGCGGGGATCAAGGAGATCGCGTCGCGTCCGCCGGCGGCGCTCGGCCTGCTGTCGTTCCAGATGTTGCGCTATCAGTTCTGGGGCTTCGGCCTGTTCGTGTTCGCGCTCTACGCCAAGAACCTGGTGCAAGGCGGCGGCGACAAGGCCGACACGCTGGCACTGGCGCTCTCGGGCCTCGGGGGCCTGGTCGGCGGTGCGCTCGGTCTCGTGCTGGCGCAGAAGTGGAAGGATCGCGTTCCGCCGATCCGTCTGCTGCTCGCCTCCATGACGCTCCTGGGCGCCGGCACGCTGCTGTTCGGCGGCATGGTGTCGGTCCTTGGCTTCGCCGGGATGCTGTTCGTCGGGTTCTTCGCGTTCTTCCTGGGCAAGATCTCGGCGGACACGATCACGCAGCAGGCGATGCCCGATGACTTCCGAGGGCGCGCGTTCGCGCTGTTCGACATCGCCTACAACGTGGGCTTCATCGTGCCCGCCATGATCCTGTCGCTCATCTGGGTGGAGAACAGCGAGCCGCGCACCAGGATCATCCTGATCGTGTCCGGTGTGGTGTTCCTGATCCTGACGGGACTGGTGGCCTTGTGGGCTCGGTCGATCCGCGATCAGTTCGCGCCTCAGGACGACCTCGTCGAGGTCGACGGCGAACCCGTCGTTCCCGCGAGCTAGCGGCGGTCAGTCCTTCGGGCGTGAAGCGATCGCGCGCTCGAAGTCTGGCCGCGAGCGCGCTGTCAGTCCTTCGGGCGTGAGCGATCGCGCGCTCGAAGTCTGGGAAGTAGCCGGAGATCTGGCTCACGTCGAACGACGCCAGGATCTGTTCCTTGGGCTCGTGCTGGAGGAGGAACGTGAAGCAGGCCTCGACGAACATCTCAGGTGAGCGATAGCCGGTGCCCAGCCGGTCCCAATCGGCGCCGGACAGCGTGACCACATGGCTCGAGGTGGTGTCGTCGCCTCGGTGACCCGCACCAGGAACTTCGACAGGAACTGCTCGACGTCGGTGCGGGCGACCTCGATCACGGGTTCGTGCGTGGGCTGTTCGGGCATGTCCGCCGGAATCGTACGCTCTGTTCCCGCCCGAACCCAAGGACCTCCATGGCGCAACGCATGAACAGGATGCAGCGGTGACCGGGGCCCCGATCGTCGACCGTCGAGCGACCGACCGCCGGGGTGAGTTGATCGGCGTCAGGGCTCTGCGCGCTGATGGCCGTCCTGTTCGCGGTGGTGGTGATCTTCGGCAAGCAGGTGCAGGCCGGCCGCCTGCCGTTCGTGTTCCTCGCGATCCGGTTCGCGGGCCAGTCGGTGCTGCTGATGCTGCTGGTGATGGCGACCCGCCGCCCCTTGATCCCCGCCAAGGGAGAACGCCTGCCGCTCGCGATCGCCGGCACGATCGGCTACGGCTCGGAGTCGGCGTTCTACTTCACCGCGCTGAACCATGGGAGCGCCGCCGCGATCACCTTGCTCTTCTACACCTATCCGGTGTGGGTGATGCTCGCGACGATGGCCCTGGACCGGAAGGCGCCGCCCCGGGGGTTGTTCGCGGCGCTCGGCCTCGCGCTCGCGGGCAGCGCCATGGTGGTGCTGGGCGGCGGCGGTGCCGACATCGAGACGATCGGGATCGTGCTGGCGCTCTGCACGTCCCTGGCCTACTCCGCGTATCTCATCGCGACCGACCGAACGGTGAAGACGACCGATCCGCTCACGGCGGCCACGTGGCTCGGCATCGGCGCCGCCGTGGCGAACCTCACGTACGCCGTGGCCTTCAACGCGGTCGTCGTGCCGGCGGCGGGGTCGTGGTGGCGCCTCGCCGGCATGGCGGTGTTCTCCGCGGGAGCGTTCGCGGCGATGCTGGCGGGGCTCCAGCGCGTCGGCGCGGTGCGCAACGCCATCATCGGCGTCATGGAGCCGCTGACGGTCGCGGTGCTCGCGGCCGTGTTCCTCAGCGAACCCGTCACGCTGCCGGTGCTCGTCGGCGGCACCTTGATCCTGGGCGGCGCCGTGATCGCGAGCCTGATCCGCACGACCACGACCGCCGAGCCGAACGTCTAGCGTCTGGGCTCGGCACCCACCGGGATGCTTGCGGTAGCGTCGAACCATGACCGACGACCTGTGCTCACGCGACGCGTACCTCACCACCTGTGATGCCACCGTCACCGCCGTGGGCGACGACGGTGTCACCCTGGACCGCACCGTGTTCTACGCCCGGGGCGGTGGTCAGCCCGGCGATACCGGGGTGCTCCGATGGGACGGTGGTGAAGCGACCGTCGCCGACACCGTCAAGTCGCGGGAGACCGGCGAGATCACCCACGTGCTCGCCGACGGCGCGACCGCGCCTCCGGTGGGAACGGCCGTCGACCGCCGAGATCGATTGGGATCGCCGGCACATGTTGATGCGCACCCACACGGCGCTCCACGCGCTGAGCGGCATCATCTTCACCGATCACGGCGCACGGGTCACCGGCGGCAACATGGACGACCAGGGTTCGGCGCGCATGGACTTCGAACTCGACAGCATGAGCCAGGAACTCGGCCAGCAGATCGAGGAGCAGCTCAACCGGCGGCTCGCCGAGGACGTGCCGGTGCACGTCAGCTTCCTGCCGCGCGCCGAGGCCCTCAACGACCCCGACCTGATCCGCACGAAGGTCTCGCTGATCCCGGAGTCGGTCGACCCGATCCGCGTGATCGACATCGAGGGCATCGACAAGCAGGCCGACGGCGGCACCCATGTGCGTTCGACCGCCGAGGTCGGCCGCGTGCGAGTGGTGAAGACCGAGTCCAAGGGCAAAGCCAACAAGCGCATGCGCATCCAACTCGAGGACGCCGGCGCCTAGCCGCCGAGGAGCGCTGCAACCACCGCGACGATCAGCACGCCGACCGCGCCGCCCACGGTCAGCATCAGGCGGAGCTGCTTCGGGATCGGGGAGCGTCCGAACGCGAAATAGATGAGCGGCCCGAGGAACGGCACGAGGATCACGACGGCCATCCATCGGGCACGCGAGCTGATCGGCACGGATTCCTGTCGGATCAGATCCCAGAGCGCGATCGTGAGCCATGCCGCATACAGGAACCCGGGCAGCGCGTAGCCGTAGAGGCCGATCAACAGGCTCCACCACGACGTGGCGAGCGGGATCCCGAACACGGTCATCTCCTTCCCGACGGTGATCAGCACACCGTCGATCTGTCCCACGCGGCGGATACGGTACGGCTCCGGGACCGCCGCCTCCGCCACCGCGGGGATCTGCGGCGCCGTCGCGGGGTTCTCCATCGTGGGTTGGTCCGGTGGGGCGGGCTGGGAGCGCCAGTCCCCGTGCGGGAACTCGCCGTCCAAGGCGTCCAGGAAGCGGGTCCCCAGGTTCACCGTGGGCGCGGGGTCGCCGCCGGGCATCCGTGCCCCGAACGAGCCGCATCCCCGCAGCAACTCGATCGCGGGCGGCGCGCTGCTGTGGAACGCGTTCCCGCTGTAACAGTCACCGCCGGCGGCCGGCGCGCCCAACGCCAGGTCGGCCCGGCCCGAGCCCGTCACCAGGTTCTCGCGCACCTCGTTGCCGCCGGTCACCCACAGGGTGTCGTCGAGGTTCGGGAGCACGGCGATCCCGTAGCTCTCGTGGTTCTCCACGAGGTTGCCCACCACCTGGTTGTTCAGGCCGCCCGCGATGAGGATCCCGGTCCCGAACGTCGGGTACTCCAGGTCCTTCGAATCCGCGGTGGTCGAGTTGTTGTCGTGCACGAAGTTCCCGGCGATCAGCGCATCCTGCTGCGGGGCGAGCCGCTCGGAGTCCAGCGTGTTGGGCACGATGCCGGCCATGTTGAACCGCCACTCGCTGTTCACGATCGCGAGGTCGCCGCTGGCGTTCGTCCCGCTGAACCCGAGCGCGTTGTGCTCGGCCAGCACGTCGGTGATCACCGCATGGCACGGGTTGCACTGCCCGATGTAGAACCCCGAATCCGGCGACCCGCTCGCGTACGAATGGTCGAACTGCCCCCAATCCGAGTCGTAGGCGAAGACGCCGTAGTCCCCGTTGTTGACCGCGGTGAGGTAGGAGCCGCGGTAGCCGTGCACGCTCGTCCACTGGAACCCGTTCAACAGGTTGTTGCGTGACGTGAGGTTCTCGATCGTCACGCCATCGGCCTCGATCACGTGGATGCCGATCGCCCGTTCGAACCCGCCGTCGATGATCGTGTCGTTGCGATCCATGCCGCGGATCGTCACGAAGGGCGTCGTCACGGTCACCGATTCCTCGTAGACACCCGGGGCGATCAGCACCAGGCCTCCCGGCTCCGCCTCGTCCACGCCCGCCTGGATCGTCGGTGCGTCCTTGGGCACTCGCACGGTGTCGGCGAACCCGGTCGGTACCGGCTCGCGGCCGGGGCCCACCCCATCGGCGGCGCCGGGCAGCGATACGTCGCCCACCAGGACGGTGCCGGCCATCCCCACCCCGGGATCGCCGTGATAGCGGCAGAAGTACGGGTAGACGCCCGGCTCATCGAACGTCTTCGAGAACTCGGCGCCGGGCACGAGGTTGCCCGAGGACCAGGAACCGTCGTCGGCCTCCACCGTGTGGTCGCTGCGCCCGTCCATCGTCCACTCGACGGACTGGCCGGGTTCGACGCGGACGACCGCGGGTCCGAAGACGTTGTCGATCGCGTGGACGGTGGCGCCGTAGTCCTCGGCGTGGGCGGCCGGCGGCGACAACGCCAGAGCCGCCAGCGCCCCGGCGAACACGAGGGCGATGTGGCGACGGTGTGGCATCGCGCCGCACCCTAGCACCCCCTCGCCTCCGGCAAGCCCGCGGCGGTACGCTCGATGACATGCCGCCCGAACGCCTCTCCAGCCTCGACGCCAGCTTCCTGTACCTGGAGCGTCCGTCGATGCACATGCACGTCGCGGGCATCTCCATGCTCGACCCTCGCCCGGACGGTCCGCTGTCCTACGACGACGTGCAGCGCGTCGTCGAAGCGCGACTGCACCTCGCGCCCCGCCTGCGACAGCGGGTGCTCCGTGTGCCGGGTGATTTCGCGCGGCCGCTGTGGGTCGACGACGATCATTTCGACCTCGATTTCCATCTGCGTCGCTCGGCGATCCCGTCGCCCGGGGGGCCGCTTCCAGCTGGAACGAGCGGTGGGACGCGTGCTGTCTCGTCCCCTCGACCCGGCCAAGCCCTTGTGGGAGCTCTACGTGTTCGAAGGCCTCGCGCACCAGCGCACGGCCGTGCTGCTGAAGATGCACCATGCGCTCGCCGACGGCATCTCGGGCATGCTGATCGCGTCGGCCCTGTTCGACCTGTCGCCCGACACCGGCCTGGGCACCCCGCCCAAGACGCCGTGGATCCCCGAGCACCCTCCCAGTCGCCAGGACCTGGTTCGCGACGCCGTGCAGGACATGGTGTTGCACCCGCTCGAAGCGATCGGGCAAGCGGTGGGCGCCCCCCAGCGGACCCTCGCCGATGTCGTCCAGACCTGGGCGGGTGTTCGCGACGTGATCGGCATGGGCTCGCCGCCCGCCGGACCCTTCGACACCGAGATCGGGCCCGCTCGCCGGTTCGCGATCGCCGAGACCCCGTTCGAACGGCTCCGCGAGGTCAAGAACGTGCTGGGCGGCACGATCAACGACGTCGTGCTCAGCGCCGTCGCGGGAGGTCTGCACGAACTCCTCGATGCACGCGGTGAACCCACCAAGGGCCGAACGCTTCGCGTGATGGTGCCGGTGTCGGTGCGCTCCAAGGCCGAGCAAGGCGATGTCGGCAACCGGGTGGCTCCCGCGTTCGTCGACGTGCCGGTCGGCGCGATGAGTCCCCGGACGCGCATGCGGCGGGTCCGCTCGTTCACGAACCAGCTCAAGGAATCGACGATGGCGGTGAGCGCCGACTCGATCATCGGACTGGGCGCGTACTCACCGCCCGCGCTGCATGCGATGGCGGCGCGGCTCGTGTCCCGTGGTCGATGGTTCAACCTGGTGGTGTCCAACGTCCCGGCGCCGCAGACCCCGCTGTACCTGGCGGGCGCACCGCTGGTGGCCAGCTACCCCGCGATGCCGCTCGGAGAGAAGTGCGGCCTGTCGATCGCCTGCACCAGCCTCGCCGGCACGATGGCGTTCGGCCTGACGGGGGACTGGGATTCCACGCCGGACATCGACGTCCTGGCCCGCGGCATCGAGACCTCGATCGACGAACTCGAGAAGGCGGCCGCCTCGGTCACGCCTCGCCGCCGCTCGCCGCGGCTCCGCTAGTCCAGGGCCTCCGCGTACCAGTCGGCCACCTCGGCGAGCCAGCGTCCGGGCGCCTCCATCTGCGGCAGGTGGCCCAGGTCGGGGAAGATCCGGCCGCGCCATGCCGGATGCGTGCGCAAGGCGGCCTCGGCGAACGCGACCGGCACGAGCCGGTCCCGGCGCCCGTGCATCACGAGGACCGGGCACGCGATGGCATCCATCGCCCGCTTCGCGATGTCGGGCCGCTTGCCCAGGCGACGCATCGATCGCCAGGCGTCCAGGAAGGCCGGCCCCACGTCGGGATCCTTCGCTCGTTCCTCGATGAGCGCCACGCTGGCCTCGGTGACCTCGGGTGGGATCGTCGACGGATCGGCGGTGCACATGCGGTAGCCCATGCGCACGAGCCGCTCGGCGCTCAGGTGCCGCAGGCGCGCCTCCACCACACGGTCGCCCACCGCGGGGATGTCATAGGCGGCGAAGCCGGTGATGACCAGCGGGTGCGGCCATCCGCCTCGGGCCCACGGATAGACCGACCCCGTCAGCACCAGACCGCCGACCGAGTCCGGTTCCACCGCCGCTTGCAGCATCGCGGTCGCCCCACCCATGGAGTTCCCGCCCAGGATCACCGTCCCGGTCGCCTGCTGTTCGATGAATCGTGACAGCGCCCGTCGCTGGTCCATCAGTCCGGACCCGCGGCCGGCCCTGGGCGAGCGCCCGAACCCGGGGAGATCCAGCGCGAGGACCCGGCCCAGGCCCGACAGGCCCGGACCCACCTGCGACCAGTTGAGGCTCGAACCGCCCAGCCCGTGGACCAGCACGAACGTGGTCGGTGGACGGTCCATCCCATTCCAGGAACGAGACGGGGCCGTCCAGGTCCACGCTCTGTCGCTCGGGCAGCGTGATCGTCACGCCGGTCAGGCTACCGGTGCCACACGCCCCGCGTGGCTCAGGCGCCTCGCGTGAACCAGGATCCTCCCGGTCCGATGTAGTTCACGCCCTCGCTCCAGATCACCACGTTGGTCCCCGACGGGCGTGACGTCGATGTCGAAGTAGTCGCCGTACGGGAACGCGTACCCGGCCGCGGTCTTGTAGGGGGCGCCGCTGGTGGCATCGGACAGCCGCACCTGCGTGCTCCAGGTCCCGCCGCCGTCGGTGGTCCGCCGGTACCACGTGTTGTAGGCCGTCGCGCCGTTGCGGTTGTCCTGCCAGGCCACCCGGAAGTCGTTCGCGGCGGTCCGGCTTCGATCACGGGGAAGCCGGCGTCCCCGGTGTTCTGGCCGATCTCGGTCCGAGCGCTCCAGGTGACGCCCGCCGTCCGTGGACGTCTTGACGTAGAGGTCCTTGGGCGCCGCCGCCGTGGTGTTCAGCGTGTACGCCACCATCAGCTTGCCGGCGGTGTCCACCCCGATCCCCGCCTGCGACGCGAAGAAGTCCGGTGAGCACGAAGGAACGTTGCAGGGAGGCTGCTGCTCGCTGGTGTCGACGAAGGTGGTGGTCCAGTTCGTGCCGCCGTTCGTCGAACGGATCACGGCGAGCTTCACCTGGCCGGTCGCGCTCTGGTTCTCGGCGCTCTCGCTGAAATACACGTTCCCGTTCGGCGCGACGACGCCGCCCTCGGCGAACCAGTACAGCGAGTCGGTGTTGGTCTTGACCCGCGCGTTGAACGATGTGCCGCCGTTGTGCGAGACGCTCATGTAGGAGTCGCTCGCGTTCCAGGCGATGTAGACGTCCTGGCCGCTGGGCGAGATCGCCAGGATGGGCTTGTCGCTGAAGGACAGGCCCTTGCCCTCGCACGCTCAGCGGCGTGCTCCACGTCACCCCGTGGTCGAGCGACTTGGAGAACACGACCCCGGGGTTGTAGTCGTTCAGCCAGGCCGCGTAGACGGTGCCGTTCGTCGAGACGGCCAGCTGCGGGTCGTTCTGCGCTTTGACGTTCTTGCACGAGCAGATGTACCGGTCCGGGCCCCAGGTGACGCCGCCGTCGCTCGAGCTCCGAACGATGATCGCGGGGTCCGGGCACTGCTGGCACGCCTTGGGGCCGCCGTAGCGCGTGGTGGCCTGGTAGACCCAGTTGCCCACGGGGTCCGCGGCGATCGCCGGTTCCCAATCGTTGGCGGTGGTGCTCCACACCTGCTCGGCCTGCCACCCGGCCGCCGGCGCGCTCGCCACGTTGTGCACCCGGGCGACCCCGGCTTCGGGGCGGAGTTCCTCGGCTTGCTCCTCGGCCTCCTCCCGAGCGGACTCGCCTCCTCGCGGTTCCACCTCGGTCCCTTCCGAGCTCGGCGTGGTCGCCGATGTGTGGCGTGAGGCCACGACGACGACGGTGCCGACGCTGAGGACCACCAGCACGGCAACCAGGGTGGCGATGAGACGACGAGACATGCCCTACTCCTTCATCCTCGAGCGTGGCGGGCGACACGCTGGGCGAACCGCGATGCCTGGATGCTGGCCTCTGGTGACGGGACGCGGCAGGCCGAGGCTCTTGAACGGTGTTCAGTTGCCGGGCAGTGGGAACCGCCGACCAGATCCCGGCGAACGTTTGACGAAGAGCGGTTCCGGGGAAGCATCCCTGGCCCGGAAACGTTGGAACCGTCAGGAACCACGCCAGGATCGACCTGGGGAGACCGGAGGTGGATCGAACGCTCGCCGTTCGCACTGCACGAACCCGCCGTTCGACAAGGCTCTTCACAAGACCTTCACAGGTCGTGAGCTTTACAAACGCGCAGGAGACCCCTTACCATGCAGTTGAGCGGCTGCCAAGGCGTTTTTTCCGCGCGCCCCGACCCCGGGCGGCCCTTGTACCAGCACCAGAGAGACCAGAGGACCCGAGTTCCCGAGGACCTGTGACGTCGCCGTCCTGCGACCGACGGCCTCGAGGAGGAGAGTGATACGAAGTGCCGGAGCCAGCGCGTCCCCTAGGGACCGACGACGCCGACGATCTGCGCCTGTACCTCGAGGCGGCAGCGCGTGAACCGCTGCTGACCAAGGAGGAAGAGGTCGAACTCGCCATGACGATCGAGGCGGGCAAGGAGGGCGAAGAGCGCCTCCGCGCCGGCCGTCTGCGGTCTGAGAAGAGCATCGCCAAGGCGCGCCGCGAGGTGCGGGAGGCTGAAGCTGCCCGCCAGCGGTTCATCATGGCCAACCTTCGACTGGTGGTGTCCGTGGCCCGCAAGTACCAGGGCCAGGGCCTGCCGCTGCTCGACCTGATCCAGGAAGGCAACATCGGGCTGATGCGCGCCGTCGAGCTCTTCGACTGGCGTCGCGGGTTCAAGTTCTCCACGTACGCCACGTGGTGGATCCGCCAGGGCATCACCCGGGCGATCGCGGACCGTTCGCGGTCGATCCGCCTGCCTGTCCACATCCACGACCGGCTGCGCAAGCTCAACCGCACGCGGTTCCAGTTCGCGCAGTCGATGGGTCGCGAGCCCAGCCGCGAGGAGCTGGCCAAGGCGCTCGACACCACGGTCGAGGAGATCGACGACCTCACCGAGATGGGTCGCCGCGAGCCGCTGTCCCTGCAGTCGCCCGTGGGCGAGGACACCGAGCTCGGTGACCTGATCGAGGAGGTCGACTCCGACGCCGCGTTCAACGAGGTGGAGGACGCCCTGCTCCGCGAGGAGATCGGTGGCGCCGTCGACCGGGTGCTGGACGAGCGTGAACGCCACGTGGTGGCGCTTCGCTACGGCCTGGAGAACGGCCAGCCGCTCAGCCTGCGCGAGACCGGCAAGGTGCTGGGTCTGTCCGGCGAGCGGGTTCGCCTGATCGAGCGCGAGGCGCTGCGCAAGCTGCGCGACTCGAACCTGATCACGGCGGTGGCCCTGGGCTGAGGCCCGAACCACCGAAGCACCACGCGAGGACCGGCCTTCGGGCCGGTCCTTCGTGCGTTCGGGGGTACCATGCGAGCCGTGTCCGACCCCCGGCTGATCGAGACGATCCGCGCGTCGGTGATCGGCGAGGACGAAGCGATCGCCACGCCCTTCGGGCTGCGTCGGGTCACGTACGCCGACTACACGGCTTCGGGACGGTCCCTGTCGTTCATCGAGGACGTCATCCGAGACGCCGTCCTGCCGTTGTACGCCAACACCCACACCGAATCGAGCGGCACGGGACTGCAGACCACCAGGTTCCGAGAGGATGCCCGCGCCATCATCGGCGAGGCCGTGCATGCCGATCCGGACGAGCACGTCGTCCTCTTCTGCGGGTCGGGCTCGACCGGGGCGCTGCACACCCTGATCGATTGCCTCGAGCTCCGGATCCCGGCGGGCCTCGACGACCGGTTCGATCTGCGATCGAGGATCCCTGAGGCCGAACGGCCGGTCGTGTTCATCGGCCCGTACGAGCACCATTCGAACGAATTGCCCTGGCGCGAATCGATCGCCGACCTCGTCACGGTTCCCGAAGACCACGACGGGCGGATCGATCTCGACGCTCTGCAGGAGGCGTTGGAACGACATGCCGACAGGCCGATGAAGATCGGGAGCTTCTCGGCCGCCTCGAACGTGACGGGCATCCTCAGTGATGTCCCCGAGATCTCGAGGTTGCTGCACCGTCACGGGGCGATCTCGTGCTGGGACTACGCCGCTGCGGCGCCGTACGTGCAGATCGAGATGACGCCTCGTGACGGTGACGAACTCGCATCGCTGGATGCGATCGTGCTGTCGCCGCACAAGTTCGTCGGCGGACCGGGGACGCCGGGCATCCTGGTCGCGCGCCGGAGCATGTTCCGCAATCGGGTTCCGAGCGTGCCGGGTGGTGGGACGGTGGCCTACGTGAATCCGTCCGAGCATCGCTACCTCGAGGACATCGAGCACCGTGAGGAGGGCGGCACCCCCGCGATCGTCGAGTCGATCCGAGCGGGGCTGGTCTTCCAACTGAAGGAGGCGGTCGGGGTCGAGACGATCCGAGAGCGCGAGGACTCCTTCACGCATCGCGCCATGCATCGATGGGAGTCGAACCCCTCGATCGAGATCTTGGGCAGCCACGATCTGCCACGGCTCTCGATCGTCTCGTTCGTGGTGCGTCACGAGGCCCGGTACCTGCACCACAACTTCGTGGTGGCGGTGCTGAACGACCTGTTCGGGATCCAGGCGCGCGGCGGCTGCTCGTGTGCGGGGCCGTACGGGCACCGGCTGCTGGGGATCGACCTGGACACCTCACATGCGTTCGAACGAGAGATCGCGCGTGGATGCGAGGGCATCAAGCCCGGCTGGGTGCGCGTCAACTTCAACTACTTCTTGACGGAAGCCGAGTTCGGATTCGTGGTCGATGCCGTGGATCTGGTGGCCACGGAGGGGTGGAAACTGTTGCCTCGATATCGCTTCGACGCCGTGACCGGCCGGTGGCATCACCGTGACGGCCAGCCCGAGCCCCCGATGAGCCTGCGAGACATCCGCTACGACGATGGCACGCCTCGGTTCGAGAGCCATCGCCACCACGAGGCCGACTCGAGGCTGGCGGACTACCTGGACGAAGCGCGCGCCCTGCTGTCGGAGCCGGCATCGATCAGGCCGCAGCGACGACGAGGACGTGGAGGGTGCGGGTGAGGACTTCGCCGGCCTCCGATGGTTCTGGCTCCCCGACGAGGTGGAAGCCGAGCTGAGCTGAGGACCTCAGCTCACGGACGCTCGGTGTTCCCGTCGTCCGTGGTGCGTGCGCGTGCCACCGCGAGCAACGCCACCTGCGTCATCACGTCGTGGATCTCGCCCGAGGCCACCATGTCGAGCGCGTCTTCGAACGACACCCAGCGAACCTGGAGCGCCTCCGTCGGGTCGGGCGAGGCCTGACCTTCCGTCAGGTCGGTGGCGACGAACATCACGCCTTCCTCGTCGGTGACCGAGTTCGACAGCGTGAATCGGGTCAGCTCGCGCCAGGACCGGGCCGCGTACCCGGTTTCCTCGGCGAGCTCGCGTTGGGCTCCTTCGAGCGGATCCTCATCGAGCGGGCTCCCGCCCTCCGGGATCTCCCAGGAGTAGCGATCCAGCGTGTACCGGTACTGGCCCACCAACAGGACGCGGTCGTCGGCATCGAGCGCGACCACGCCGACGGCGCGGCTCCGGAAATGGACCACGCCGTAGATCCCCGGTTCGCCGTTCGGCCGGGTCACCTCGTCGTGCAGCACCTCGATCCACGGGTTCTCGTAGACCGTGGCACGCGAGCGGCGGATCCACGGGTTGGACTCGTGGCCGGTCACGACGGGGGATCTCCGGCGAGCTCGCGAGCGCGCAGGACCTGGTGTTCCAGGTCACGGCGATAGCGTTCGCGGAACTCGGTGGGCGCTTCGCCGGGCGCGGGGATCAAGGGGACGCCGAAGACCATCGCCATGCGGGGCCGTTGCAGGAACGCCGCGCGGTCGCAGTCCGGTCCTTCGGCCACATCGACTGCGTGCCCCAGATCCCGACCGGCACGACGGGGGTCGAGGTCGGCACGGCGACCCGCGTGAGGCCGGAGCGGATGCGCTGCAGCGGGCCGCGAGGATCTTCGTTGACCTTGCCCTCGGGGAAGATCCCGACCACCCATCCGTCCTCGATCGCCCGGGTCGCGGCGTCCAGGGCCCCCGTGTCACCGGTGCCCCGACGGATCGGGATCTGCCGGGCCTGCCGCAGGATCCAGCCCGTGAGCCCTGCGAACACCTCGCCGGCGATGAGGTTGTGGGTGGCGCGCCAGCGATGCGCGCCGGTGATCGCCGAGACCGCGGGGCCGTCGATCACGCTGACGTGGTTCGGGGCCACGATCACCGCGCCGGTCCTGGGCACGTGTTCCATGCCCTCGATCCGGACACGGAACAACAGGCCGATGACGGCGCGAACCAGTGGGGCTCCCACCGCCCAGATCCAGTTCATCTCGCGCACGTCGCGGATGCTACCGGGCCGCGTCCTCGTCCACGATGACGACCGAGCGGATCACCTCGCCCGCCAGCATGGCCCGGAAGGCCTCGGTGAGGTCCTCATCGGTGAGCGCGAGCTCGCGCGTCACCATCCCGTCGATGTCCAGCGAGCCGTCCAGGTACCAGGCCGCCATCTGCGGGAAGTCCTCCGAGGGGATGGGGTCGCCGCCGTCCGTGATCAGCAACGACGCCTTCTGCGCATAGGCCGAGCGCTCGGTGCCGTTCCAGTCGAGCGTGACCTCCGCCGGGATCGGCGGCACACCGATCGCCACCGCCGTGCCGGCATAGCCCACCATCGCGACCGCCTGGGCCACGCACTCGGGCCGGCCCACCGCCTCGAACGCGATGTCGACACCGCCGTCGGTCAAGCCACGGACCGCCTCGACCGCATCGGTGGTGGAGGCATCGACGAGGTCGGTGGCGCCGAACCGGACAGCCCACTCCAGCTTCGCCGGCGCGACGTCCACCGCGATCAGCCTCGTCGCGCCGGCGATCCTCGAGCCCTGCAGGGCCGACAGACCGATGCCGCCGAGGCCGATGACCGCGACGCTGGCGCCGGGCCACACCGCGGCGGTCTGGATCGCGGCGCCCACCCCGGTGGACACCCCGCACCCGAGCAGACAGGCTCGCGACAAGGGGATCGCCTCAGGCATCCGGATCACCTGGGGTTCCGTGACCACCGTATGGGTGGCGAGCGTGCCGCAGCACAGGACCCCGGTGAGCGCTTCGTCGGTGCCGGAGCGATGGATCCTCGGAGGCTGGGCCAGTTCGTGTCCGCACCGGCGGGGCATGCCGCGCAGGCACTGGCGGCAGCGGCCGCAGGGGATGGCCCACGACAGGACGACGCGGTCGCCGGGCGACACCGACGACACGCCGGATCCGACCTCCTCCACGATGCCGGCTCCTTCGTGGCCGAGCAGCATCGGGAACGGCGTGGTTCCCCAGTTGCCGTTCTCGATCGCCCACAGGTCGGAGTGGCACACCCCGCTGGCCGCGATACGGATCAGCACCTCCCCGGCCTGTGGTGGGTCGATGTCGAGCGGTTCGACGTGGATCGATCCGTCCCGTCGGTCGACGACGGCTCCTCGTGCTGCTCGTGCCATCCACGTCCTCCTGTGTGCCGCGAGGTGGTCATGCTAGCGTCAGCCGCATGGACGTCCTTGCGCTGCGCGACCGTGCCGCCGCGCGCTTCGATGACTTCGTCGCCACCTTGGCGCAGATGGTGAACGTGGACTGCGGCTCGTATTCGCCCGCGGGCGTCAACGCGATCGCCGACCTGTGCGAGGCGCGGTTCCGCGACGGCGGATGGGAGGTGGAGCGCCGGCCCCATGACCCCGCAGACGGTGCACCACGCCTCGGCGACCTCCTGATCGGCACCCTCCGCGGCTCCGGCGGACCTCGGATCCTGTTGGTGGGACACATGGACACCGTGTTCGACGACGGCACCGCGGCGGCGCGACCGTTCTCGATCGACGGAGACATCGCGCGCGGGCCGGGGGTGTCCGACATGAAGGGCGGCCTGCTGACCGGCTTCTTCGCGGTGGAGGTGCTGCAGGCGGCCGGGTTCGACGGATTCGACCGCATCACCTACGTCTGCAACCCCGACGAGGAGATCGGATCGCCGTTCAGCGGGCCGATCATCAAGGCGATGGCGCCGGAGTTCGACGCGGCGTTCGTCTTGGAGGGGGCGCGGGCGAACGGCGACATCGTGAGCGCGCGCAAGGGCATCACCGACTACACGATCGACATCGTCGGGCGGGCGGCCCACGCCGGCGTGGAACCGGAGAAGGGGCGCAACGCGCTGCTCCAGGCCGCCCACACGATCATCGCGCTGCAGGATCTCAACGGACGCTGGCCCGGCGTCACGGTGAACGTGGGGGTCGCCAAGGGCGGCACGCGCACCAACGTGGTGCCGGAACGGTGCACGCTGCAGGTCGATCTCCGGTCGCCGGAGCTGGAAACCTTGGAGGCGGCCGAAGCCGAGATCGCGCGCATCTGCGCCGACACGGTGATCCCCGATCTGCAGGTCGAGGTGCACGGCGACGGCTGGCACCGGCCCATGGAGAAGAAGGAAGGCGGCGCTCGGCTCGCTGAGCTCGCGATCGAGGTCGCGGCCGAGCTCGGGTTCGAGCTCCGGGACGCCGCCACCGGTGGCGCATCCGATGCCAACACGACGAGCGCGGCCGGCACCCCGACGATCGATGGACTGGGCCCGATCGGCGGCGACGATCACGCGCCCGCGGAATGGCTCGACCTGTCCAGCGTGGTTCCGCGGATCTCCCTGCTGGCAGGGATCGTGGCTCGGCTATGACGAACGGCGGCGCGACCGGCGAGGAACCGTTCGGCCCGGAGTTCGACGTCTACCGCGCGCTGGTCGAAGGCATCCCGGCGATCCTCTACATCGACTCGCTCGATGAATGGTCGACCAACTGGTACACGAGCCCGCAAGCCGAGCGACTCCTGGGGTTCACGGTCGAGGAATGGGGGACGACGCCCGACCTGTGGCTGCAGCGGATCCACCCGGACGACCGCGACCGGGTCAAGGACGAGAACGACCGGTCGAACGAATCCCGTGAACCGTTCACGTCCGAGTACCGCTTCATCACGAAGGACGGGCGCACGGTGTGGCTGCGCGACGAGGCGCTGGTCGTCACCAACGAAGGCGAGCGGCCGTTCTGGCGCGGATTCATGCATGACATCACCGCCCAGAAGGAAGCCGAGGAGAAGCTCCGGTGGAGCCTCGAGGTGCTCCGGCGCACGATCCAGCAGCGGCGCGAACTTGCGCTGCGCCTGGAGAGCGCGCAGGAGGAGGAGCGTCGCCGGATCGCCGCCGACATCCACGACGACCCGATCCAGGTGATGAGCGCCGTCGACCTCCGCATGGGCATGATGGTGGAGCGCGACGAACCGGTGGATCCCGCCCTCATCGCCACCCTGCAGGAGACGGTGCGCCAATCGATCGAACGGCTCCGTTCGTTGTTGTTCGAACTCCGTCCGGCGGCGCTCGACCGTGACGGGCTGGTGGCCGCCCTCACGCAGTACCTGCAGCACACCTCGAAGGAAACGGGATGGACGTTCGAGATCGTGGATCGTCTCGAGTTCGAGCCCGATCCCGAGCTCCGGGCCACGCTCTACCGCACGGCGCAGGAGGCGGTGGCCAACGCCCGGAAGCACTCGTCCGCCTCGCGCGTGGTGGTCACGGTGATCACGGAGGGTGACGGCATCACGATCCGGGTCTCCGACGACGGCAGTGGTTTCGACACCGGCCGGCTGGACGAACCCCGGCCCGGGCACCTGGGGCTGGTGACCATGGTGGAGCGCGCCGAGCTGATGGGCGGCTGGTGCCGCGTCTCGAGCGTGCCCTCGGAGGGCACGACCGTGGAGTGCTGGCTCCCGTCCGACGGTGGGACCGCTTTGGACCTGCGCCCCGGTCGCTCGGCCTGAAGTCCAGGGCCTCAGGCCCCGACGGTGGCCGCCGCGCGTGTCCCGACGGCCAGGCCGGTCTCCGGGTCGAAGAAGTGGAACCGGCTGGGGTCGAGCGACAGGCGCACCCGGCTCCCCGGCCTCGCTGAGGTCCGCGAGTCGACCCGGGCGCAGAACCGGCAGCGTTCCTGCGTATCGGCGATCAACGGGATCGTGTCGGCGTCGCCCTCATCGCTGGCCGCCGCGATCGTGTCCTCGGTCAGGACGGGCGGCGCGTCGATCGGGAAGATGATGTTCACCTCCGAGCCCAGTTCCTCGGTGACCTCTGCCGTGACCTCGATCACGGGAAGGTCGTCGTTGCGCCACACGTCCATGTCCTGCAGGTCGGACGGGCGGATGCCCAGGATCACGGAGCGTCCCTCGAACCCGGCGAGGCCCGCGTCGGCGCCGATCTCGATCCGCTGATCGGCGAACGCCAGGCTGGAGCCGTCGACCGTGGCCTCCACCAGGTTCATGGGCGGCGAGCCGATGAACGCCGCGACGAACAGGTTGGCGGGATACCGGTAGAGGTGCTGGGGCGTGTCCACCTGCTGCAGCACGCCGTCCTTGAGCACGGCGACGCGGTGGCCCAGCGTCATCGCCTCGACCTGGTCGTGCGTGACGTAGACCGTGGTGGTGCCGAGCCGTTCGTGCAGTCGGGAGAGTTCGGCGCGCATCTGCACCCGCAGCTTCGCGTCCAGGTTCGACAGGGGCTCGTCCATGAGGAACGCGCGCGGCTCGCGCACCATGGCGCGGCCGATGGCGACGCGCTGGCGCTGGCCGCCCGACAGCTCTGCGGGCTTGCGTTGCATCAGAGGATCGAGTCCGAGGATCCGGGCGGCGTCCTGCACGCGTTGCTGCTGCTCGGCCTTCGGCGTCTTGCGGAGCTTCAGGCCGAACCCCAGGTTCTGTTCGACGCTCATGTGGGGGTAGAGGGCGTAGTTCTGGAACACCATCGCGATGTCCCGGTCCTTGGGCATCAGGTCGGTGACCTGCGTGTCGCCGATGAAGACCTCACCGGCGGTGACCTCCTCCAAACCGGCGAGGATCCGCAGGATCGTGGACTTGCCGCAGCCAGATGGTCCGACCAGCACCATGAACTCGCCGTCGCCGATCTCCAAGGAGACGTCGTTGACGGCGATCACCTCGTTGCCGAAGACCTTGGAGACCTGATCGAGGACGATCTTCGCCATGGTGCGTCACTCCTTCTGTGCGCGGTGAGTGTGGGCGGCGAGCCGCTCATGGGTCAAGGCAGCCCGAGCTCGGACGTGCGCCGCTCGAGTGGCGCCGACGCGGTCGAGTCCCAGTTGGGCGGCCCCGATGACCGGAGGATCGCTGAGGACGGTGATCGTCGCCGCGGGGGCCACCTGGGCGACGCCGTCTCGGATACGGTCGAAGAAGACCGCGTCGTCGTTGCGGAAGATCCCGCCGCCCAGCACCACATCGACATCGAGCCGGGTCATGCGGAGCCGGCGGATCGCGGTGGTCGCCAGCGCCACGACCTCATCGGCCTGCCGGTCGATGATCGAGCGCGCGGCGGCATCGCCCCGGGCCGCGGTCTCGAAGACCACCGGCGGGAGCTGCGCGATCCGGTCGACGTCGAGTTTGCCGGTGTGCAGGGCCGTCAGGACCTGGAACGGTCGCCGGTACCCGAGGCCGGCGGGGATCGTCGCCTGCAGCTCGGTCTTGGGCCCGCGGCCGTCCTCGGACCGGATGGCGTGCCACAACCCTGCTTCGCCGATGTCGTTGCCGCCACCCCAGTCCCCGGAGATCGGCCCCACCGCGGGGAACCGGGTGATCCGGCCGTCGGGTGCCACGCCGGAGCAGTTGATGCCGTACCCGCAGACCACGCCGACCCCCCAGTCGCGGTCGGTGCCGGCACGCAGCACCGCGAACGTGTCGTTGCGCACGAGCCGTTCGTCCGTGATCCCCCGGGTCCGCAGCCAGCGATCGATCCGGCGGTCGTCGACCGGGAAGTCGGCGCCGGCCAGGCAGTAGACGCCGAGCTGGGCGACCGGTATCCGAGCGGCGCTGAGTCCAGCATCGACGCTGGCTGCCGCCACGGCGTCGAGGACCTGGCCCATGTGGACGTCGCCGCCGTTCTGATCGAAGTCGGTGGTGGGAACGCGGGCGGCGCCGAGCACGGCTCCGTCCTTGCGCAGCAGGACCGCGTCGATCTTCGAGCCACCGCCGTCGACGGCGAGGATGGCGGGCAGCCGGGTCACGGGAGCGTCTCCAGGTCGGCGACGGTGACGAAGGAAGCGCCGTGCGCCCGGAGTCCGTCGATCGTGGGGCCGACCGCGTCGGCCGTGCCTCCGGGCCACGTGTGGAGCAGGACGACGGCACCGTCGCCGTGAGCGCGCACCCCGTCGATCGCGTCATGCGTGATCGCCTCGCCGGTTCGGGTGGCTTCCCAGTCCTCGAGCACCACGTTCCAGTACACGTTGCGGTAGCCGAGGCCCTCGAGGACGCCGAGCACCCGCGGATCGTCGTGGCCGGCGCCGAACGGACACCGGAACCAGGGCCGGGGGTCGACGCCGGTCGCTGCGAGGATCGCGCGGTGGCCGTCCTGCACGTCGGTGGCGATCCCCTCGTCGTGCAGGAGCGGCATGCGTGCGTGATAGAAGCTGTGAAGGCCGATCAGGTGGCCGTCGTCCGCGATCGTGCGCGCGAGTTCGGGTTGCGCCTCCGCCCATCGTCCCTGGACGAAGAACGTGGCTCGAACCTCGCGCTCTCGCAGCGCGTCGAGGATCCGCCGGGGCGCGTCCGGCGGGCACCACGGCCGGTCGGGGTGTTCCGCGTCGAACGTGAGCGCCACGCGCAGGGCCGCCGGGTCACTCACGCGTGGTCACCTTGGAGGCTCGGTAGTAGGCGCCGGGTTGGCGGCCTCGGAGGGCCGAGAGCTTCCACGCCAGCAGTTGCGCGGGCACGATGGACACGGCCGAGGACAGGAGGCGGTCGACCGGGCCGATGGCGAGCCCTGGGATGCCGGCGGGCCGGGTCGCCTCGGTGATCAGGAACACCGAGGCGCCGGCGTCGCTCAGCTCCTTCGCCAGCCCCATGTCCAGGACGGCCGTTTCGGGCTCGGTGGCGATCAGCATGGCGGCCAGGTTCGGGCCCACGAGTTCCAAGGGCCCGTGACGGAACTGGGCGGTCTGGAGGGCCTCGATGGGCATGCCGACCGCCTCCTTGATCGTGAGCGCGCCCATCTCGGCCGCGGCGCGAGCCGGGCCACGACCGAGGATGACCGCGGTGTCTCGATCACCGAGCCAGGCGACGAGCTCATCGCTCGTGGCCAGGTCGTCGAGCAGGCGTTCCATGGCCACGGCCGCCATGTCGGTCTCGCGCCCGAACCGTTCCACGACGCCCGGGCCGGAGGCACCGGTCAGCACGGCGGCGATCGCGCCGACGACCACCAATGAACCGGCGAAGGTCATCGTCGACGGGCCGAACTCTTCGCCCGCCGCCGTGTCGAGCACGTCGTCGGCGAGCGAGGCGAGGGTGTTGGTGCGGCCGTTCGTCACGGCCACGATGCGCGACGGCACCGCGCTCGAGCGGATGTGCTCGGCGACCTTCACCACCTCGGCGCTCTCGCCCGACTGGCTCACGGCCACCACCAGGGTGTGCGGTCCCAGCATCGCCGTACGGAAATGCAGGAGCTCGGCCGAATCGAGCATCACGGCGGCGATGCCGCCGCGCGCGAGTTCGGCGACGGCGGGGTAGCACGCGTCGTAGGAGCTCCCCATGCCGGTGAAGACCAAGGTGCGACCGGTCGCTGCGGCGGCGATGGAGGCCAGGGTTCCGGCCTGATCGGCCAGCGCCGAGGCCGCTCGCCGCAGGGCGTCCGGCTGGCCGCTGATCTCGGCGATGAATGGGTCAGGAAAGTTTCCTAACGATTTCATCGGCGCGAGTGTACGATGCCGACGGCATGGGTGTGAAGGTCGCGGTCGTCGGTGGAGGCAGCACGTACACGCCGGAGCTCGTCGAGGGGTTCGTGACCCGCGGTGACCGTCTCCCGGTGGACGAGCTGGTGCTGCTCGACATCGACCGAGAGCGCCTCGACGTCGTCGGCGCCCTGGCCGAGCGCATGATGCGCAGGGCCGGCTGGGCGGGTCGCCTCACCCTCACCGACGACCGCGTCGAGGCGATCGACGGCGCCGACTTCGTGATCGTGCAGCTCCGGGTGGGCGGGAACCAGGCTCGCTACCGGGACGAGACGATCCCGCCCATGTTCGGGTGCATCGGCCAGGAGACGACCGGTCCCGGCGGGTTCGCCAAGGCGCTGCGGACGGTGCCGGTGGTGCTGGAGCTCGCCGAGCTCACGGCCGAGCGCGGCGCGCCCGGCGCGTGGTTCGTGGACTTCACGAACCCGACCGGGCTGGTCACCCAGGCGCTGCTGGATCAGGGGCACCGCGCGATCGGGCTCTGCAACGTGGCGATCGGGTTCCAGCGGGAGTTCGCGTCGATGTTCGAGGTCGACCCCTCGAGCGTGCAGCTGGACCACGTCGGGCTCAACCACCTGACGTGGGAGCGCAAGGTGCTGATCGACGGGGAGGATCGCCTGCCGGCGTTGCTGGAGGCGCTCGAGGACCCCGACTCGCCCGCGCAGGCGTACCGACGCGAACTGGAAGCCGAGACGCATCTGGATCTGGTGCAGGCGCTCCGTGCGATCCCCAGCTACTACCTCCACTACTACTACGACGTCGATCGCGTGCTCGCGGCCCAGCAAGCGGGGGAGACCCCTCGGGCCGAGGAGGTCATGAAGATCGAGGCGGGCCTGCTGGAGCTGTACCGCGACCCGACGCTCGACACGAAACCGAAGCTCCTGGAGGAACGCGGCGGCGCGTTCTACAGCGACGCCGCCGCGGCGCTGGTCGCCTCGCTCCATGCGGGAACGGGCGACGTGCAGGTCGTGAACCTGCGCAACGACGGCGCGATCGCGAACCTGCCCGACGATGCCGTGGTGGAGATCTCGGCCACGATCGATCGCGAGGGGGCCCATCCGATCGCCACCGAGGCGCTCGCGCCGGCCATGCACGGCCTGGTGGCGCACGCGAAGGCCTACGAACTGCTCGCGATCGACGCGGCGATCTCCGGCAGCCGGGTCACGGCGTTGCAGGCGCTGATGGCCAACCCGCTGGTCGGCGACCACGAGCGCGCCGTGCCGTTGCTCGAGGCGCTGCTGACCGCCAACGAGGCGTACCTGCCCCGGTTCTTCAGCGCCTGATCGGGCGCTAGCGCTTCGTCAGTTCGTCGGCGTGCCGTTGGATCTTCGCCAGCGCTTCCACCGCGTCATCGATGCCACGGTCGCCGTCCCGGAAGACGTTCTCCATGAAGTAGACCGACTCGCGCTGGCCGGCGGCCTCGGCCACCGGGAACGACATGGCCTGCATGTCCAGCCGGTCCGCGAACTCGACCGCCACGGGGAGCCGGGACAGCGACGGCTGGAACAACTCGTAGCGGTTCATCGAGGGGTACTGCACCTCGGCCGGGATGCCCTCGGCCTCCATCGCCGCGCACACCACCTCGTTGGTGGCCCCCGCGAACATCTCCGGGTCGATCGCGAGGATGTAGTTGTAGAAGCTCCAGCGGGTGACCCGTTCGTCGTGCGGCATCACGCGCACCCCGGGAACGGCCGCGACCGCTCGCTCGAAGGCCTTCCCGGTCACCGCCCGTTCGGCCTGCTGGGCGGGGAAGCGCTGCATCGCGACGACGAGGAGCGCGGCGTTCAGGTCCGACAGTCGGTAGTTCGCGCCGAACGTGTACGCCTTCTCGTCAGGATCCTTCGCGCGTCCGCAGTCGATGATCGAATGCGCCCGCTGGGCGAGAGCGGCGTCGTTCGTGAGCAGGCTCCCGCCCTCGCCCGAGGTGAGGATCTTGGACGACTGGTGGCTGAAGGAGCCGAAGTCGCCGATGCATCCTGCGCCCTGGTCGCGCCATCGCTGTCCCGGTGCGTGGGCGCAGTCTTCGATGACCGCGAGCCCGTGCGTGTTGGCGATCGCCATGATCCGATCCATGTCCGCCATCTGGTGGCCCAGGTGCACCGGCATGATCGCGCGCGTGCGCTCGGTGATCGCCGCTTCGACGAGGTCGGGGTCGATCGTCCAGGTCTCGGGGGTGACGTCGACGAACACCGGGATCGCGCCGGCCGCCATCGGCGCGTAGGCCGTGGCGGCGAACGTGAGCGCCGGCACGATGACCTCGTCGCCCCATCCGATGTCCAGCGCCTTGCACGCCACCTCCATCGTGACCGTGCCGTTCATCATCAACACGCCGTGGGCCGCGCCTTGGTAGGCGGCGAACGCCTCCTCGAACGCTCCGCCGTGGACCCCGGGCTCGGGGAACCCGCCCCACTCCCCGCTGCGCACCACATCGGTGACGGCGGCGACGACGTCGTCATCGACGACCGGCCACGCCGGGTAGTCGGTCGAGCGCACGGGGGTTCCTCCGTTGATCGCGAGTTCAGGCATGGTGGTGCTCGCTCCTTCCAGGTGCGGACGTGGTCGGCCGCTGCGGTGCGGTGCTGTTAGCGTGCGCGGCATGGGACCGCGGGTCGTCGTCATCGGTGGTGGTTCCGCCTACATGCCGGGGATCGCGTTCGCCTTCGCGAACGCGTCCGCGGCCTTCCCGGACGCTACGCTCGTGCTGCACGATCTCGATCGCGATGCCCTCCACCTGCAGGAGCGCCTCACGGGCGCCATCATGCGCTCCCGGGGCGCATCCGGCATCCGTGTCGAGGCGCATCTCGACCGCGAACCCGCATTGGAAGGCGCCGACGTGGTCCTGGCCGCCTTCCGGCCGGGCGGGTTCGAAGCGCGGCACCTCGACGAGAAGATCGCGATCGACCACGGCGTGATCGGTCAGGAAACCGCAGGCCCGGGAGGGTTCGCGATGGCGCTGCGGTCGGTGCCCGTGGTGCTGGCGATCGCCGACCAACTCCGACGCGTGGGCAACGACGGTGCCGTGCTGTTGAACTACACGAACCCCGTGCAGATCGTGAGCGAGGCGGTGGCGCGATTCGCCTCGGGCGTGCCCTACGTCGGATTGTGCGATCAGACCGAGGGTGAACGACGGTTCCTCGGACGGCTCATGGGGTGCGACCCGCGTTCGATCGAACTCGACACCTGCGGCACGAACCACATGACGTTCACCCGCGGGGTCTCGATCGACGGGCAGGACCGAACCGTGTCGGTGTGGGCTCGGCTCGACACCCTCGCCCTCGACGAGCTCGAGACCGAGGCCGAACGCCGGATCGTGCGCCTGTTCCGGATGTTCGGCCGCATCCCCAGCGAGTACATGCAGTACTTCCTGTTCCACGACGAGGTGCTCGCGGAGCAGCGGGCCCGGGGGCGCACCCGCGCCGAAGAGATCATGGAACTCCTGCCCGGCGTGCTCACCAGCTACCGAGCCGAGGCATCGAGCGACCATCCCGAGCCGTCGATGGCCCGCGCCAGCGAGGAACACGGCGACTTCGCCGTCTCGGTCATGGCCGCGATGTTGGGCGGCGAGCGCGCGCGGTTCGTCTTGAACCTGCCCAACGACGGCCAGGTCGAGGATCTGCCCCGGATGGCCATCGTGGAGACGCCCGCCTGGGTGCACGGTCGCGTCGTGGAGCCGGTCCCGCAGGGTGCCCTGCCTCCCGAGGTGAGCGGCATGGTCCGCCAGGTGGCCGCCCACGCCGAGCTCACCGCCGAGGCGGCCGTCACCGGCAACCGCGCGCTCGCGGTCGAAGCGCTGGCGCTGCACCCGTTGATCCGTTCCGTGGGGACGGCCGAGTCGCTCGTCGATGCCTACCTGCACGCCCATGCCGATCTCCTGCCACAGTTCCCGGTGACGTGAACCCGTTCGAAGCCCACCCGCCGTTGGCCCTGGACGACGTGCTCGCGAACGTGGTCGACGGTCGCACCAAAGGCATGCCGGCGCACGAGGTCGCCCTCGGCGACGTCCCCGCACGGGGGCTGTCCCTCGCGGATCTGTCGTTCCCCGTGATGTCGCTGCGCTCGTCCGCCCTCGAGCACAACGTCGCCCTGACGGCCGACTACTGCCGCCGTGCCGGTGTGTCGCTGGCACCCCACGGGAAGACGACGATGTCCCCGCAACTGTGGGATCGGCAGCTCCGTGCCGGCGCCTGGGGGCTCACCGCCGCCACGGCGCAGCAGGCCCAGGTGATGCGCGGCGTCGGCGTGCGTCGGGTGATGATCGCCAACGAACTCGTCGACCCCGGATCGATCCGATGGGCGGCTGCCTGCCTGGAGGATCCGGACCTCGAGCTGTGGTCGTGGGTCGATTCCCCCGACGCGGTGTCCTTGCTCGAAGCAGGGATGCGGGGATCCGGTGTCGGTGGGGCCCATCGCGTCCTGATCGAGCTGGGTCACCCGGGCGGTCGCACGGGCGCCCGATCCGTGGCCGACGCGATCGAGGTCGCCGCTTCGGTCGCGGCCTCGCCGGTGCTGGAGCTGCGTGGGGTCGCCGGATACGAAGGCACGGTCTGCGCCGAACGACGCCCCGAGTGCCTGGACGCCGTCCGGCGATACCTCGGCGATCTCCACGCCCTGTCGGTCGCGGTGCTCCTCGAGGGGTTCATCGATGAACGGCACGAGATGCTCGTGACCGCCGGCGGCAGCACGTTCTTCGATCTCGCCGCCGAGGCGCTGACCCAGCCCCGCCCGGAGCACGCCGGCGGCGTCCGCGTGGTGATCCGGCCCGGATGCACCCTCACGCACGACCATGGCTTCTACGCCGAGCGGTCGCCGTTCGCCGCGGTGGATGATCCGGCGGGGCGGTTCCATCCCGCGCTCGAACTGTGGGCTGCGGTCTCGTCGCTGCCCGAACCCGGTCTCGCGATCGTGGGTTTCGGACGACGTGACACGTCCTTCGACCAGGGCCTGCCCGTGCCGATCTCGATCCAGGGTGGGGACGGCACCCGGCGCGATGCCCGAGGCATCACGGTGGACCGCGTCGTGGACCAACACGCGTTCTGCCGGGTGGACGAGGGGGCCGACCTCGCCGTCGGCGAGGTCATCCGTTTCGGGGTCTCGCACCCATGCACCGCGTTCGACAAGTGGCGGGTCATGCCCGTCCTCGACGATGACGATGTCGTGGTCGAGGCCGTGGCGACGTACTTCTGATCGCCTCACGGGCGCTCACCCGGTCGAGGGAAGCCTTCGGTGTCGCCGATCACCCCGGCGACCGCAGCGCCGCAGTGGGCACCCTGGACGAGCGCATCGGTCGCGTCGGCGCCGCTGAGGCGAGCGGCGAGGTAGCCGGCGTTGAACGCGTCACCGGCCCCCACGGGGTCGACGTCCGGCACCGGCGCGGGGGAATGCTCGTGCCATCGCCCGGCCCGATCGAGGGCACCGGCGCCGTCCGACCCTCGTTTGACCACGACCTCCGCAGGACCGAGTTCGAGGATGCGCCGGGCGAGCGCCTCGCCGCGGACCGTGACGTCGTCCTCACCCACCAGGTGCCGCAGTTCGTGTTCGCCACCGAGCGCGAGGTCGCAGTTCGCGATCAGCGGGAGCACGAGTTCGCGGCCGCGGTCCGACCCCCACAGGCCGGGTCGAAGGTGGGGGTCGACCGCTCGCAATCCCGTGGCCCGCTCCAGCAGGGCCAGCGCCGCCTGCTGCGGTTCGGCGCCGAGCAATCCGGTGATGCCCGTGACCATCACCGCACGAGCTTCCGCGACGGGGACCTCCTCGAGATCGCCGGCCGACAGGATCGAGGCGGCCGATCCCGCCCGCCGGTACTCCACACAACCGTGGCAGTCGCGGATCATCACGCCGGTGGGGCGGTGGTCGTCCCGTCGTGTCCAACGCAGGTCGATGCCCTCGTCGTCCAGGGCCCGGTGGATGCGCTCGCCCACGACGTCGGTGCCGAGCCGGCTCACCCAGGCGGTACGGAGCCCCAGGCGTGACAGCCCCACCAGGGTGTTGGTCTCCGCGCCGCCGTGGGTGACGTGGAACCGCGTCGCCGATGCGAGCGGCTCGTCGATGGCCACCAACGACAGCATCGTCTCCCCGAGCGCGATCACGTCGTATGGCGTTGTCACCGCGGCTCCGGCCGGGCGTCCCTCGCGGCCGACACCGCGGCCGCGGCGCGGTCACGGATGCGGTCCAGGTCGTCGCCTGACCGTGGCGGTCCGGCGCCCGTCAACGTCGTGCCCATGCCGACGCAGGCAGCCCCGGCCGCGAGGTAGGCACCGATGTCGTCGATGCCGACCCCCCCGGTCGGCACGAACCGAACACCGTCGAACGGGCCTCGGAGTGCGCGGAGATGGCCCGGCCCGCCCGTCGAGGCCGGGAACAGCTTGATCGTGCCGGCGCCGAGCGACCTCGCGAGCTGGACCTCCGTGGGGGAGAAGGCGCCGGGGACCGGCGTCAGGCCCAGAGCGAGCGCGGTGGTGATGACCTCGGGGATGACGGCGGGGCTCACCACGAACCGGGCACCGGCATCGGCGGCGCGGCGGACCTCGTCGGCCGAGAGCACCGTGCCGGCACCGATGAACGTTCCGGCCTCCGAGGCTCGACGCACCGCGTCGAGCGCGCCGGGGGTGTCCAGCGTGACCTCGAGCATCTCGATGCCACCGTCCATCAGGGCCGCGAGGATCGGGTCCAGCTCGGCAGGCTCGTGGAACCGGACGATGGCCAGGATGTCGCCCCGGTCGAGGGCTGTCTCGTCGCTCGTGGGAACCTCCCGCGACCCGGGCGGTCGCCGCGGCCGGGGATCGTGCCGCCTCGTTGTCTTGACTCCCCTCGAGGGCGCAGCGTAGCATCCGGCCCAATAGTTAGGAAAGTTTCCTTTGAGCTGGGAGGGATCGCGCACGAGCCTCGTCCAGACCTCCGTCGCCGGAACCCCCAGCCTGCTCCGCGTCATCAACGAGCGCACGGTGCTGGAGAGCGTCCGTCGCGTCGGCCCGGTGTCCCGCGCCCAGATCGCCCGCGAGACCGCCTTGTCCAAGCCGACCGTGTCCCAGGCGCTCACCGGTCTGCTCCGCGCCAAGCTGGTGCGTGAGGCGGGCCGCTCCAGCGGGGGCAAGGGCCCGACCGCGGTCCTGTATGAGCTCAACCCGCATGCGGGCTGGGTCGTGGGGATCGACGTGGGGCGTCACTGGGTGCGTGCCGCCATCGCCGATGTCACCGGCGAGTTCGTCGCCCGCCGGGACGAGCGGGCCCGCGTCAAGAGCGCGCGAACCCTGATCACCCAGATCGGTGCGGTGGCCCACGGCCTGGCGGGCGATGCCGGGATCCGTTGGAAGCAGGTGACGTTCGCCACCGTCGGCAGCCCCGGCGTGCTGGAGGCCGACCGAGGACAGGTCGCCTTCGCGTACGCGCTCCCGGGGTGGGGACGTCAGGGGCTGGTCGAAGCCGTGCAGCAGGAACTCGGCACGAAGATCGCGTTCGAGAACGACGTCAACCTCGCGGCGCTCGGCGAGCAGTGGCACGGCATCGGCAAGGGCGTCGACAACTTCGTCTATCTCCATCTGGGGACGGGCGTGGGCATGGGGCTCGTCCTCAACGGTGAGCTCTATCGGGGCAGCGGCGGCGCCGCCGGCGAGGTGGGATACCTCCCCTTGGCCGGAACCGATCTGCGTGATCCGTCGAGCCGTCGTCGGGGCCCGCTCGATGCGGCGGGAAGCGCCGCCGGCGTGGTCGCGACCGCGCGTCGCCTGGGGATGACGCCGCCGCTCACCGCGAAGAAGGTCTTCACCGAAGCGAGGAAGGGCGATGCCAAGGCCAAGCGGGTCGTGCGCACGGAGGCCGCCCGGATCGCCCTGGCGATCGCCGCGATCTCCTCGGTCCTCGACCCCGAACTCGTGATCCTGGGCGGCGGGATCGGTGGCAACGGCGACCTCCTGCTCGAGCCCGTCGAGCAGGAACTCCGCGAACTGTCGCCCTTCCGGCCCCGGATCGAGGTTTCGACCCTGGGAGAGGAAGCCACGCTGCACGGCTCGGTGTCGATGGCCCTGCAGGCCGCGCACGATCACCTGTTCGAACGAGGGAAGGTGTCCGCATGAAACCTCGAGGCGACACGAAGCAACGTAGGGAACGGTTGGATGGATGCGTTCGTGGATGATCCGGGCTCGGCTCGGGGAGGGAGGGCACGATGAAGCGTTGGTTGGTGGCGTTGGTCACCTTCGCGCTCGTGTCGGCAGCGTGCACGGCGGGAGGCGGCGACGACGAACCTTCGATCAACGCCGACGCGAGTGCTTCGCACGAGCCGGTCACGATCGAGATGTGGAGCGCATGGACGTCGAAGGCTGAACTCGAGGACTTCGACAAGATCTTCGCCTCGTTCGAGGAGGCGTACCCGTGGATCACCGTGAAGAGCGTCGGCAACGTCGACGACACGAAGATGCTCGCGGCGATCAACAGCGGGACCCCGCCCGACGCGGCGCTGTCGTTCAGCTTCGACAACGTGGGCAAGTTCTGTCAGAGCGGGGCGTGGCAGGACCTCACGCCGTACATGGAGGCCACGGACTTCGACGAGAGTCAGTTCCCGGCTTCTGCCACCGAGTACACGAGCTTCGGCGGCAGCACGTGCGCGCTGCCCTTCCTGACGGACGCGTACGGGCTCTACTACAACACCGACATGTTCGAGAAGGCCAACATCACCGAGCCTCCGAAGACGATGTCGGAGTTGGTCGAGACCGCGAAGAAGCTCACGGTGTTCAACGACGACGGATCGATCAAGGTCGCCGGGTTCGTGCCCTACATGGCGTACTACGAGACGAACGTCGTCACGATCTCCACGATGTTCAACGCCGAGTGGTACAACGACGACGGCACGCAAGCCGCGGTGAACACCGACCCGGCGTGGCAGGACATGGCGAACTGGCAGAAGGAGCTCGTCGACTTCTACGGCTACGACAACCTGCAACGGTTCGTCGCCGGCCAGGGCGATGAGTGGGGCGAGGAACAGGACTTCCAGACCGGCCGCGTCGCCATGACGATCGACGGTGAGTGGCGCACGTCCGAGAACTTCATGGGCGACCCGCCCGCGGTGCCGTACATGACCGCGCCGTTCCCGGTGCCCGACGACAACGCCGACATGTACGGCATGGGCCAGGTCGGCGGGACGATCATCGGTATCCCGAAGGGCTCGCCGCATCCGGAGGACGCGTGGTTGCTCGTCTCGTGGATGGCGACCGACACGGACACGCTGGTCTACATGGCCAACACCGTCCGCAACGTGCCGACGACCTACGCGGCGCTGGATTCGCCCGATCTGGACATCACGCCGCAGTTCCAGACGTTCCTGGACATCCTTCGAGCACCCGAACTCCCACTACAAGGAGACCTCGGCGATCGGGCAGGCCGACCAGGACCTGATGGCGTCGTTCATGGAGGAGTGGCAGGCCGGCAAGGTGCCTGACCTCCAGGCGGGTCTGGATCAGGTGGCCAAGCAGATCAACGACCAACTCTCACAGGCACAGGCTCCGTAAGAGGACGTCACCATCGCGTCCACATCCGATCACCGGGACCGCCGCGGGGATCCGAGCTCGACGCTCGTCCCCGCGGCGGCATCGCCCGGTGGACCACGGTGCTGCTGTTCATGTCGCCGTGGATCATCGGGTTCAGCGTCTTCATCGTGTACCCGATGGTGTCGAGCCTGTACTTCTCGTTCACGCACTACGACCTGTTGGGCTCACCGCAATGGGTCGGGTTCGCCAACTACAAGTACATGTTCACCGAGGACATCCTGTTCTGGAAGGCGATCAAGAACACGGTGTGGTTCATCGTCGTGGCGGTGCCGCTGCAGATCACGTTCGCGATCGCGACGGCGACGCTGCTGACGAAGCCACGCAAGGGGATCAAGGTCTACCGAACGGTGTATTTCCTTCCGGCCATCGCGCCGATCGTGGCCGGATCGCTGGCGTTCCTGTTCCTGTTCAACCCGGCATATGGACCGATCAACCAGTTCCTGTCCGGGATCGGGATCGGCAAGCCGCCGACGTGGTTCTACTCACCGGGTTCCTCGAAATGGGCGCTGGTGATCCTTGCCCTGTGGGGCGTCGGTGAGGCGATGATCATCTTCCTCGCCGGGCTGCTCGACGTGCCGCGACACCTGTACGAGGCGGCGGACATCGAGGGTGGCAGCGCCTGGCAGAAGTTCCGCTACGTCACCCTGCCGATGATCACGCCGGTGATCTTCTTCTCGCTGGTGATCGGCGTGATCCTGGCCTTCCAGTACTTCACGCAGGCCTACGTCGCCAGCACCACCCTGGGCGGCCAGCGTTCGAGCCTGGGTGCTCCGCAGAACTCGCTGCTCTTCTATTCGATCTACCTGTTCCAGCAGGGCTTCTCGTACTTCCGCATGGGGTATGCCTCGGCGCTGGCATGGGTGCTGTTCATCATCACGATGCTGTGCACCCTGGTGCTCATCAGGACGTCGAACCGCTGGGTGCACTACCAGGGTGGGATGTTCAAGTGAGCACGACCGCGCCGGTGGTCCGGTACGGCAGCGCGGCGGAGGTTCCCGCGCGTCCGATCCCGCAGGCGACGAAGCGCCACCGAGTGCTGCGGGCGTTCATCGACCACACGGTGTTGATCGCGGTCGCGGCGATGTTCCTGGTCCCGATGATCTTCATCCTCGTGACCTCGTTCATGACCCAGGAACAGGCGCTGACCTCGTCCCTGATCCCCCAGCCGTTCAACCCGGGCAACTACCTCGACGTGTTCCGTGAGGTGCCGCTGCTGCGGTACACCTGGAACACCACGCAGGTGGCCGTGCTCTCGACCGTGGGGACCATCCTGTCGTGCGTTCCCGTTGCGTACGCGCTGGCGCGGATGCAGTGGCGCGGCCGGCAGTTCGCGTTCGTCGCCGTGCTCGCGACCCTGATGCTGCCGTTCCAGGTCACGATCGTGCCCCTCTACATCATCTTCGTGCGGCTCGGGTGGATCGGCCACCTCACGCCGTTGATCCTGCCCAGCTTCTTCGGCGACGCGTTCTCGATCTTCCTGCTGCGCCAGTTCTTCATGACGATCCCGGAGGAGCTGTCGGACGCGGCCCGGGTGGACGGCGCGAACGAATGGCAGATCATGACCCGGGTGATCGTGCCGCTGGCCAAGCCCGCGATCGCCGCGGTGGCGTTGTTCAACTTCCTGTACGCCTGGAACGACTTCTTCGCACCGCTGCTCTTCGTGGGGAACAATCCGAAGCTCTACACCCTGGCGATCGGCCTGGCGGAGTTCAAACAGAAGTATCAGGTGCAGTGGAACCTCACGATGGCGGCCTCGGCCCTGATGATGTTGCCGATCATCATCCTGTTCTTCCTGGCCCAGAAGGTGTTCGTCGAGGGTGTCACCCTGACGGGCGTCAAGGGCTGATGTCGAGGGTGCGCCGATGAGGGTCGCGCTGTTCGGGTGTGGGTGGATCCAGGACTTCCATGCGCGCGGTGTCCTCGCGCACGGGGATGAACTGGTCGCGGTGGCGAACCATCGCGAGGAGACCGCCCGCGTGTTCGCCGACCGGCACGGCATCGAGCGGGTCACCACCGATTGGGAAGGGCTCGCCGCCGATCCCGGTATCGACGCCGCGATCGTGGCCACCCCGAACGCGTTGCATGCCCCACAGTCGATCGCGTTGCTGCGAGCGGGCACGCCCGTGATGGTCGAGAAGCCGATGGCGACCACCGTCGAGGAGTGCGACGCGATGCTGGACGCGGCACGCGCATCCGGCACTTCGCTGATGGTCGCCCACTGCTGGCGGTTCCGCGCCGAGGTGATCGCCCTGCGTGACCGGATCGCCGCGGGGGATCTGGGCGAGGTGGTGAAGACCCGCGGCTACGGCGCGCACGAGCGGTGGGGTCCCACGGGGTGGTTCACCGATCGCGAGCTCGCCGGCGGCGGTGCGCTGCTGGACATGGGCGTGCACGCGATCGACACGGCTCGGTTCCTGCTGGGCGACCCCGAGCCCGGCCGGGTGTGCGCCACGGTGGGCACCCGGTACGCGGAGGGCCGCTACGAGGTCGACGACGATGCCATCCTGCTGATCGGGTGGGACAACGGCACGAACAGCGTGGTCGAATCGGGCTGGTGGCAAGCACGGATCGGTGGACTTGAGGCCGACACCGAGGTGTACGGCACGAAGGGCTACGAGCGCATCTGGCCGGACACCCCGCCCGCCGAGGACTACGAGCACTGCACGCAGCCGATGTATTCGGCGCAGGTCGCCGAGTTCCTGGATTCGGTCTCGGAGGGCCGGCAACCCCGGCCCAGCGGCGAGGACGGCCGGATCGTGATGCAGATCGTGGACGCGGCCTACGCGAGCGCTCGCGACGCAGGGCTGAGGACCGCGCTGCGCGGTGTGCCTACTCCACGGGGTAGCTGGGCGCCACGCGGTTGCCCAGGTTCATCCAGGTGAGCAGGCACCGGTAGAGCATCCGGAAGTCGTCGGTCTCGAACCGCACCGTGCGCGGCCCGACCCGATCGGTGCCGGGAGACAGCGCGCACATGTCGGCCACCGCGGTGCCGATGGCGTCGATCTCGAACGTGAAGGGCCCCTCAGGCGCGAACACCTCCAGCTGATCGGCGTTCTTCACCACCTCGCTGAACAGCCCGTGGATGGCGGCTCGGGCCTTGGCGGGCGACTGCGAACGCCCGACCCGATTGCCGAACCCCTCTTTGACGGCGACCGTCCTGATCCACGGGAGCTTCGCTTTCGCTTGCTCGCAGCACGCGCGGTCACCCGCCACGAACCCCACGGGCACGCCGAACGTGCCCGCCAGGGCGGCGTTCAGGTGCGTTTCGTTCCAGGACTCACCGTTGACCCGCACGTCGGTGAAGAACCCGGTGTAGGTGTGGTCCAGGATCGCCTCGGACGTGCCCGCGCCGGCGTGGTAGCCGATGAAGGCGGCGCAGCTGAACCCCTCCTCGATGCCGGTCATCATGCTGAACGGCACCTTGGGCGTTCCCTGCACGAGTTCGGCGCGCTGATCCAGGCGGTGGGGCAGCAGGTTGCCCATGTCGGCGTGCGAATCGCTCACCACCACCTTGCGGGCCGTGGCGTCGAACGCCGCCTCGATCGCGGCGTTCGCCTCATCGGTCATGAGCTCGCGCGCCCACGAGTAGTCGTCCGTGCCACGTCGACACTGCCGCACCGTGGTGATGCCGGCGATGCCCTCCATGTCGACGGAGATGAAGACGCTGAGCGAGGTCGCCAACGTACGAGCCCCCTTCCGCGGGGAATGCTAGCCGTGGTCGGGAGCCGGGGCGAGCGTCGTGACGGATTCGTTGGCCACGACCAGGAGGGGCTGGCCGAACACCTTGGCGAACCGCCGCGCGACACCGCGCGGATGCCAACCGCTGGGGACCGGTGCGACGATCTCGAACCCGGCGCGCATCCAGTTGCAGCTGATCGGCGAGGGGACGTCCGGCGGGATCCGGCGGTTGAGCTCGTCGGCGAGCGTGAGCGCGGTCGCCGCCCGAAGGACCGCCGCCCGGTCGTCCTTGTCCACGAGGCGTCCGTACGGCCCGAGCCGCGTGTCGTCGTCGGCCTGGCGCAGGATCGCCGTGAGCGCGCCGAGGTCGGCGTGCGAGAACCCCCCGAGGTCGGCCGCCGTGACGATCATGGCGGCGTGCTCGAAGCGGTCGTAGTAGTCGATCGCGCGCCCGACGTCGAGCAGCACGGCGGCGTGACCCAGCATCTCCCGCACGCGCAGGGGCGAGGCAGGGTCGAGGGCTTCGAGCAGCTCGTCGGCGAGGCGTGCGCGCCGTTCGGCCGCCGCCGGCACCCACGTGGCGAACCTGGCGGCCAGCGTGGCCACCGAGATGTTGCGCACCCATTCCGGTGACGGAACGTTGCCGGTCGCGGTGGCCAGGGCCAATCCCTCCCGGAGTCCGCGGCTGGACACGACGATCCGGTCGGCGCCGACGTGCCGCATGATCGTCTGGATCACCAGGGCGCCGCCCACGATCGTGTCGGCACGGTCGGGGTTGAGGCCGGGCATCGAGGCCCGTCGCTTCATCGACCGACCCGCCATCTCCTCGATCATCGCTGCGAGTCGTTTCTCCGACAGGTGGTAGCCGTGCAGCAGCGGCAGCGGATAGTCGGTGCGCTTCAGGTCGATCTTCGCCAGGTTCCGGACGGTACCGCCGATGCCCACGAGTTCTTCTCCGGGCGCGAGCTCGGCGATGCCCGCGTCGTCCAGGGACGATCCCGTGGCTTTGACGAGGGCCTTGATCTCGTGGTCGGTCGGGGGGTCGCTGTCCAGGTACCGGTCGCTCATGCGGAGCGACCCGAGCGGCATCGACCATGATCGGAGCAACCGCCGGCTCCGGAACGAGGTGAGTTCGGCGCTGCCGCCACCCACATCGAACGTGACGCCGCCCGTGACCGGCAGATCGTGGACGGCGCCGTAGAACCCGAGCAGTGCTTCGTGGTCGCCGTCGATCGTCTGGAGTTGGATGCCGAGTCGCTGCGCGCGTTCCACCAGTTCGGCGCCGTCGGCGGCGTCGCGCACCGCGGACGTGGCGACGGCGATCATGCGCGTGGCGCCCGCCCCTTGCGCCACCGCCAGGAAATCGCGGAGGGCATCGACCACGCGGTCGATCGCATCGGTGCCGAGGCGATCGGAATCCCGCAGTTCGCGGGCGAGTCGCAACGGTGCTCGCGCGTCTTCGACGACGTCGAGGTGCTCGCCCTCACGCAGACGGAACACGATCATCCGCCCCGAGTTCGAGCCGATGTCGACGACCGCGAAGGGCCGGTCGTCCGGTGCGGGTTCCACGACCGCGCTCACGGCCCGATGCTCCCACATGCCGGTGACGACAGGGTGAACTCAGTCCTTGGCAGCGGTGGCTCCGAGACCGCTCAGCATCTCGAGCATGGGTGCGAGGGATGCCGCGAGCTCGATCAGGCGTTCGGCGGGCGCGTCGTCATAGCCGAGACTCCCGAGCACGTCCATGCCCACGAACAACGCGGAGATGGCGAACGCGGCGTCGGGCGGCTCGACGACCCCGGTCATGCCCACGTCGTCGAGCAGTGAGCGGACGACGTGGTCGGTCATCGAGATCCACGGATCGATCCTGGCGGCGACCTCGGGCGCCAGGTCCGGCCGGCCGGTGGCACCGGCGATCACCTCCGTGATGACCCGCAGCCGCCCGGACTCACGGTCGTCGCGATACAGCGGGATCATCGCCCGGAGTTTCGATGCGAGGTCATCGGGACCTTCGAAGACCTCCACGTACCGTTCGATCCGGGCCGCGGTCACCTGGTCGAAGGCGGCGAGCAGCAGCTCGTTCAACGTTCCGTAGTGATAGAAGATCAGCGCCTGGTTGAAGTCGCCCCGGCGAGCGATCGCACGGGCGGACGCGGACGCGAAGCCCTCGTCCCGGATCGTGTCGATCGTGGCCTGCACGATCCGCTGCTTGGTGCCACTGATCTCCACGGCGTCGGCCATCGAGTTTGAGCATACGCTCAATGCCGGCACCGTTTGACTCACCTCGGTGCCTGGGCGAGACTTCGCCTCGCACATGCCAGCGATCTAGCGACATACCGAGTCGATCCGCGCGGGGCTCCTGGACAGCCCCGCTTCGTGCGTACCTCGGAACGTCCGGTCGCTGATGCGAACCGTGGCGGTGCCCCCCGAGCGCTCGATCCCAGCGGCTGCTCGCCGCGAAAGGACCTGTCGTGCGACGACTGCGCCCACAGACCGTCTACCTGCTCTACTCCGGGGCCGAAGGCTTCGCCTTCCGACTCATGGCCACCATCTTCAGCGTGTTCCTCATCGTGGAACTCGGGCTCGACCCGTTGCAGCTCCTGCTGATGGGCACGGTGCTGGAAGGGACGTACCTGCTGTTCGAGATCCCGACCGGCGTGGTGGCGGACACCGTGAGCCGGCGGCTGTCCGTCGTGATCGGGCTGTTCGGCTCCGGGATCGCATTCCTCTTATTGGCATGGTCCGGTTCCTTCTTGTGGGCGATGGTGTCGCAGGCCCTCTGGGGGGTGTTCGCCACCTTCCAATCGGGCGCCGACATCGCGTGGCTCACCGACGAGATCGGTGAGGAGGAGGCGAGACCGCTCTACCTGCGCAGCGAGCAGGTGTGGCAGGGCGGGGCGCTTGCCGGGGTGGTCGCGAGCGTGATCCTGGCCTCGGTGAACCTGCGGCTTCCCATCGCGCTCGCGGGCCTGGGGTTCTGCGCTCTCGGCGTCTTCATGGCGCTCGCGATGCGGGAGGACGGGTTCACCAAGCCCGAGCGTTCTGAGGGTGAGCATCGCCGCACGGCGTTCACCACGACGCTCAAGGACGGTGTCGGGCAGGTCCGCGCCCATCACGTGCTGCTGTTGATCCTGGCCGTGGCAGCGCTCCACGGCGCCTCGACCGAAGGGTTCGACCGGCTCTCGGACTACCACCTGCTTCGCGACCTCGGCCTTCCTTCGCTGGGGGACCTCGATCCGGTGGTGTGGTTCGGCATCCTGGACGGTGTCTCGATGGTGCTGGGGATCGTCGCGCTCTCGGTGGTGAAGCGCCGGGCGCACCTCGAAGGTCACGCCGCGGTCGCGAAGATCCTGATGGGGATCGACGCGTTGTTGATCGTGAGCGTCGTGGTGTTCGGTCTGGCGGGACAGTTCTGGATGGCGCTGCTGGCGTTCTGGGTGGTGGGTGCGCTGAGGACGGTGCGCGATCCGGTCTTCACCGCGTGGATCAACCAGGGGCTCGATCCGAAGACGCGGGCCACGATCAACTCGATGGGTTCACAGGCGGACGCCGTGGGTCAGGCCGCGGGCGGGCCGGTCCTGGGGCTGGTCGCCACGAAGGTCTCGACGCCGGCGGCGCTGGTCACCTCCGGGCTGCTGAGCCTGCCGGCGATCGGGCTCTACATCCGCGCGATCCGACGCGGTTCGGTGGGCACGCTGAAGCCCGAAGAGATGGAGTCCGAGATCCGGATCGACGAGGCGGACGAGATCGAGGCCGAGGTACCGGAAGGGCCGCACACACCGTCCGGGGCCTGATGGCCTACGGCGATGCCGGCGGAACGTCGATGACGCGTTGACGCCGCTTGGCCTTGTCGCTGCGCTCCCATTCCCGGATCGCTTCGGCGAGCGCGAGCACGATGGCGGTGCCACCGGTGAGTTCCACGAGCCGTCCGATGGGCGAACGTCGCAGACCGGGGATGCGCATGATCATCGGCACCGACACGATGAGTCCGGCGGCGAACGCATTGCGGACGCGACGACCCGAGGGGGAGTCGAGGAAGTCGAGGAGCTCGTCGAACGAGATCTCCGCGCGCTCGGCGAAGGTTTGCAGTCGGGCGATGGCGCTCATGCCTCCACTGTACCCAGGCATCGCGGATCAGAACGCACTCGAGGTGTATGGGCCGACCGTGGCGGAGGCGGACGGGAATCGAACCCGCCTGGGAGCTCGCGCCCCCACATCGGTTTTGAAGACCGTGGGGCCCACCAGGAACCCTGACGCCTCCGCCGAGAGTGTAGCCAGCCGCGTCTCGAGGGCAGTTCGTCTCTTCCATGGGCCTCTCGGTACGGTTGCGTACTGAAGGAACCGGTGGTTCCGGTACTGTAGGCCGTCGTCCATACCGCATATCGGCCAGGACGGCTACGTAGCCTGGCATGGGGAAAACGCCGGCGATCAGGGAGAACCTGCAGGTGGAGTGCCTTGACCTACGCGACCCATGGACGTGGAGGATTACGCCTTCTGCCCGATGCGTCCCCCAGAAGGGGGATGGAAGACTGCGTAGGCTCTGATTCGGAAGGAAGGAACCAGCACGACGGATATCCACCCACGGGACTGAGCTCAACGACCTGACCCGGGGTGCGGACGGAGAGAGACGCAGGGGCGCACCGCTCGCCGTGATCGACATCGTCGATCGCGGCACGCCGCGCTCATGGAGGTCGAAGGGGCTCATGAGTCGAACGCCGTGGCGAAGCACCACCCGACGGTTCGCGGGCGTGATCGCGCTCGCGCTGGTGCTTCCCATCCTGCCGATCGGCATGCAGGCCGCCGGCGCGAGGATGCCCGCCGCCGACTTCGGCCTCACCTCGATGGACCCGTCTCAACGCGCCGTTCGCGCCGGGTGCCGGCAACGGCACCCCACAAGTTCAGGGCTCGACTGCGCAACACCGCGAACAACACGCACTCTCTGTACTCGGCGGCGAAGAGCGGTGACGGTCTCGTGACCGTCGTCGTCATCCCGCTCCTCCGTCTGCCCGTCGAGGTCGCCATCCCAGCGGCGACCACCGAAAGGAACGAAGAGGCATGAGTCACACCCCCCGGAACCGTCGGACCCGCAAGCTCTGGTCGATCACGCTGACGCTCGCGATGGTGGCGGCCTTCCTGCCTCTTGGCTTCAGCGCGCAGGCGGCCGGCAACAAGGCCCTGCAGCTGAACGGCACCAGCCAGTACGCAACCGTGGGAACGAACACGTCTCTTCGCTTTACCCAGTTCACGCTGGAGACCTGGTTCAACTGGACCGGCGGCGGCGACTTCGCGGACACGGGGACCGACGGTATCCAAGACGTCATCCCGCTGATCGCCAAGGGAACTGCCCAGAACGAAGACGAGATCGCCAACATCAACTACATCTTCGGGATCGACGACTCGAGCAACACGTTGACGGCCGATTTCGAGGAGCGCATCGATGGTGCAGGGTCGACGGGAGCGAACCATCCCATCACCAGTTCGGCCGTCGTGACCACTGGCGTGTGGCATCACGGCGCGGTGACGTACGACGGAACGTGGCACCTGTACTTGGACGGCGTCGACGTCACATCCGCCACTAACCAGACCGTGAATCAGCCGCCGAACGACGTCATCCAGAACCTGACCACG
>CAWCPZ010000003.1:0-206636 GCA_963797635.1 uncultured Actinomycetes bacterium | reverse complement strand
AATCCCACCCCGGGCACTCGATCGACACACGAAAGGGGCGACCCGGAACGGGCCGCCCCTTTCGCTGCCTGATGCTTGCCTGGGGTCAGCTCCCGCCCCCCGGCATCAGCTCGCCATCCACCCGGAGCGTGTACGGCGCGTACTGCTGCACGGTCTCGGTCTTGTCGTGGTAGGTGACGATCGCCGCCACGACGTCGGCGCGCCGGCCGATCGCCTGGTCGAGCGCGTCGCCCTCGATCACGCCCCTGAACCCGGCGCCCAACCGAACGACGTGCGTCCAAGCCCGCGAGTGGTCATCGGTGTACGCCACCAGCCGCAGCGTGTACCCAGCCACGTCGATCGGGTTGAACTGCGTGGGCGACTGCCACCCGTCGAGGGTGGATCCATCCGACAGGACGGTCCCGTCGATCGCCACGTCATCGACCCACAGGCCGTCCTGCGACACGCTGGAGTCGGTGACCAGGCGGAACGCGATCACGATGGTCTGCCCGGCCCAGTCCGACAGATCGCAGGAGACCCCGACGAACCCGTCGGACTCACCGTTGAACGCCGAGCCGAGCGGCCCCTCTTCCTGATCGGAACAGGGGATCGTGTCGTAGGACACGCCACCGTCGGTGGACACCTGGACATAGCCGTAGTCGAACCCGTCCTCGAGGCTCCACATGCCGTCGAAGGTGAGCTCCGGCGACCCGGCGGGGACCTCGACCTCACGCACGATGGCCCGGTTCAGGTTGTCCCCGGTCCCGGAGTACAGCGCCGGGTCCGTCGTGGGTCCGGCGGGGTCGGGGTCCACCGTCCACTCGATCGGGAGCATCGGCAACTCCTCCGCCCCGTTGAAGGCGATGCGGTCGATGCTGCCGGCGTATCCGTCGGTGAGCCGCACGTAGTCCGAACCGTTGGGTGGGGCGCCGGGGCTGCTGTAGCTGTCCGGCGTCTCCCAGTTGATCGAAGCGTCCAGCGTCTTCACGCGGTACTGCTGGGCCTGGCCACCTTGGAGCGTCGCGCCATCATCGAGCACCCCGTCCAGGGCCATCGCCGCGGCCCACCGGCCGATCAGGGTCTTGATGGGGAGATCCACGCCGATCGCCTGCAGGTTCTTGCGGACGCTGGCCAACCCGGGCCGGTCGTCGCGGTGCAGGTCACCCATGAAGCCCTTGCCGTATCGATCGGCGAGGAACTCCATGAACGAATACGCCGCACCGTAGTCGCAGAGGATCTCGGATTCGTGGTCGGTCTGGTCGCCCCACAACGTCAGGGAGTTCTCCGGACCGCCCTCCCTGGGGATCGGATTGAACGGGGTCTGGATACCCAGATATCCCAGGAAGCACTGGATGTGACTGTCGTAGCCGAGCTGGTCGATGGGGACGCTGGGGTCGACGTAGTTCGTGAGGGTCTGCGCCCAGTCGGCCAGTCCCTCGTTCATCCAGATCGTCTCGCCCGGGTCCTCGTAGTACTCCAGCAGGTGCTGGTACTCGTGGGCGAACACCCCTTCGTACAGGGACGGCCGCGCCGGTGCGCTGGTGCACGGATCGTCGGTCGGCTCGTGGGGCGGGTTCGCGCCGGTGCGGTGCAGCCAGTCGAACGAGTCGATCGTCATGACGTTGCGGTTGAGCAGCTCGTTGAAGCCGCTCGAGAAGAATCCGGCGATGTAGGTCAGGTTCGACTGGTTGTCGGTGTCGTAGAAGTTCGCGTCACGCACGTTGTCGATCAGGACGGCGATGTCGTCTCCATCGCCGCGGTAGTAGTTGGCGGGCAGATCGAGGATCTCGGTGAGCGGCGCGGCCTGGCCGTTGCGGTCCGGAGGCGTGCTGAAGACCTGCGCCTCCTTCGGGTAGATGTTCCCGTCGAACTGGCCGATCAGGTACTGCACCTGGGCGTTCGTGATCCTCGTGCGGATCCCGTTGCGACAATCTCCCGCCGGGAACCTCGTGTTCGGTCGAGACGTCGTCCTGGTCGCTCGCGACCCACACCTCGGCGTGTTCGCCGACGCCCCGCAGGGTGTATTCCTTGACGTACAGCTCGCCGGTGGCGTCATCGAGAGCGAGCCAGAGCTTCTCGTCTCCGACGGTCGATCGTTCGCCTGCGCTCGCCCGCTCCTGAGCGGCAAGCGCCCGCGCGTCTCGCGTCGCGAGCGATGGCAGCTTGTAGTCGGGTGGCAACGTTCGTGCAGCCGTGACGACCGCGCGAGCGTCGCCCGGCGCGGCACTCGCGGCCGCTACCGGTACGGACAGTGACGCCAGCAGGATCGCTGCCGGCAACCAACGCATGCGTCGAAGCATGCCCACCTCCCTGTTTCGGGGCCCCTCGGGGAGCGTTCGAATCGCCGGTACCCATGCGCAAGGATTCGAAAACCATGCACGGAGTGCCTGAGGGACAGGCTTGGATCAGGAAGGCCAGTCGGGTTTCGGCTTGGGGTCCTTGGCGAACAGGTCGTCCAGCGTGGGCTTGGACGCCCGCTGGGCTTCCGCCAGCTTCTCCGCGAGGATGTCCGGTCCCGGATCGTCGGCCGCCTCGAGCATCTCCTCCAGCGACTTCCCCTCGCTGCCCTTCAACCGGATGCGCAAGGCGGCGAGCACCGCGGCGTGGTGTTCGGAGAGTCCCTGACCGATCTTGATCTCGGTCAGGGCCGCTTCGGCTCGGGCGAGGAGTGCTTCGTCGTCCACGAGGTCAGTCTGCCACGCGATCGATCAGCACGGGCCGACCTGATCGGAGGCCGGGTCAGACGCCTTCGGTCGCGGCGATCCGGTCATCGGCGACGGCCTTGATGAATGCCGCGTAGTCCAGCTCGTTCTGATCGGCGTAGCGCTCGGAGAAATCCTCCATCGCGCGGTCGAAACGGTCGCTGCCGCCCAGGTAGGCGGCGATCGCCACGGGGTCGCCGGATCGGGCGTGGGCCCGGGCCAGGGTCCATCCGCACAGCTCCGCGTAGAACGAGAGGGCAACGGGGGACATGGACTCGACCACCGCGGAGCCCTTCATGTCACGGAGCTGGCGCCAGTAGAAGTACCGGTTCGCCTCGGCGCCGCGCGCCCAACCCAGGAAGATGTCGCTCGCGGCCTGCATCAGCCGCTGACCCTGCACCACGCGTTCGCCCGGTTGCTTGTACTTGCTCGCCGGCAGATGGTCTTCGAGCACCGAGGCGGTGGCTTCCTTCACCTGGAGGAACAGGGGATCCTGGCCGTCGCGGCCGTCCATCAACGCGATGAATGCCCGGGTGCCCACGCTGCCCACGCCCACGACCTTGCGCGCCATGTCGACCAGGTGGAAGCGTTCCAGGAGCTTGCGGCGGTCGTCGGGGAGCGTCGAACGGTAGGCGCGGAACTGTGCGCGAACCACCTTCCCCATCTCCTCGGGTGAGAGGCCGTAGGCCTGACCGAGTTCGCGCTCGGGGATGAGCACCGGCGGATCGCTGATGATGCGGCGCTGCCCGTCGACCTCCTCGGAGAGTTTCGATAAGGCCTGCAAGCTGTCGCGTGTCTTCGCCTTCGCCAGGGCCTTGCCGGCTTGCGTCACCAACTTGCGTTCCTGCTTCGTCTTGGCGTTGGCTCCCACGGCCGACAGGATCTGGTCGGCCGGGAGGCGCGCGTACCAGACGTCCATCGTCCCCATCTCGGCGAACTCGGCCATCGCCTTCCGGTAGGCGGCAACGCTGGCGCCGGCTGCCGAACGTGCGTCGGCCGCCGAGAAGCCGTTGTTCCGCCCGCCGATCACGAAGCTGGCCGCCATGCGCTTGACGTCGTACTCGAACGGGCCCGGCAACGTCTCGTCGAAGTCGTTCAGGTCGAACAACAGCGTGCGCTCCGGCGACGCGAACACGCCGAAGTTCGACAGGTGCGCGTCACCGCACAGCTGGACGTCGAGCCCGGCGGTGGGGGTCCCCGCGAGGTCGGCGGCCATGATCTTGGCCGCGCCCCGGTAGAACGTGAACGGCGAGACCATCATCCGGCCGTGACGAACCGGCACCAGGTCCGGCTCGCGGGTGGTGTTCTGCTGCTCGAGCAGAGCCACGGGGTCAGGACGCTCGGCCGACGCCGTCCAGCCTTCGTGGCTGGATCGAGGCGTCTGCGCGCGGGCTTCCTTCCCCCGTGCCCGCCGTTCACTGGGTGAGGCGGGTTCCGCTCTGCGAGTGGTCATGGATCCTTCGAACCTCCTGGTGCCGTCCGGGTCTACTCGACCACGTCCCGTCCGTGCGCCGTCAGCGCCCAGATCACGAGGACATCGATGACGATGACCGTGATCGCCCAGAACGGGTACACCGGGATGAACACGAAGTTCGCGATGGCGCTGATCAGGGCGATGATCACCGCCACGGTGCGTGCCCACACCGCGCCGGTGAAGAGCCCGAATCCGGCGAGCAGGATGATGATGCCGACGATCAGATGGATCCAGCCCCACCCGGATGCGTCGAGGTTGATGAGGTAGTTCGGGGTCTTGACGTAGAACTCGTCCTTCAGGATGCCCGAGAGCCCTGCGATCGCGTGGAAGAAGCCGATCATGATCAACATGAACGCGGCGAAGTACGTGAGCCCGACGGCCCCGCTGCTGCGGTTGCTCGACATGGTGCCTCCCTCTCCTCCTCCGCCCTCGCGGAGGACGCCGCAACAATGGCGGACCGGCGCCCCGCGGTCAACGGGAGATGCTCGGGAGGGGAACTCAGGTCAGGGTGTCGACCACGTCGGGTCGGTCGTTCGTGATGCCGGGGAAGATCCCGTTGATGTCGGAAGCGTTCGCACCACAGCGCTTCTCCAGGACCTCCGCCAGCAGGTTCCGGTAGTCGGTGGTGGCCGCGAGGTCGCCGTCGACCAGGTCGTCGTCGGCCAGGCCCGGCCACGGACCATGGACCTCACCGCCCTTGACGCCTCCGCCCAGCATCATCACCGCGTGGCCGTAGCCGTGGTCGGTGCCGCCCGATCCGTTCTCGCGGACCGTGCGGCCGAACTCGGTGAGCGAGACCAGGGTCACGCCGCCCATCAACGGGCCGAGGTCGGTCGCGAAGGCGGCGAGGGAATCCGAGAGCTCTCCGAGGTGATCGTGCATCCACCCGGTGTCCACCGATCCCTGGTCGGCATGCATGTCCCAGTCGCCGTAGTCGATCGCGGCGACCTGCAGGCCCACGTTCCCCTTGATCAGGCGCGCGACGTCACGGAGCGCGTCGGCGAGGCCGGCGTCGGGATAGACGGCACCGTTGGCCGGCAGGTAGTCGTCGGCATCGCCCAGGGTCTCGGCGGTCGACAATGCGCTCAACGCCGTCGACGCCGGCGCCTCGATCACGCCCGGCGCCCCCTCGTTCACGGCTCGCAACGCCGTGTCCCAGCGGTTCAGCTCCGTGTCGTTCCACGCGCCGTCCAGGTTGAACGAGTCGATCGACCACATCGCGAGCTCCGGCGCCGGTCCCAGGAAGGCGCTCGCCGCGGTGTTCGAGCCGAGTTGCGTGGCCTGGAACGGCTCGCCGTCGGGACGCAGGCCGAGGACGCGGTCGAGCCACCCCGTCCTCAGCGACGAGCCGGGCGCCGCCCGCTCCATCTCCTCCATCGCCGAGAAGTGCGAGCGGTTGGGCTCGGCCATGCCGACCGCCTGCACGACGCCGAAGTCACCGGCGTCGTAGAAGGGCTTGAGGGAACCCAGCGACGGGTGCATCCCGAAGATGCCGCCCATGGGCAGGAGCTGTCCCTGGGGGATCTTGATGTTGGGGCGCCAGGCCTCGTAGTCGGGATCGCCGGTCGGCACGAAGGCCTGCAGGCTGTCCATGCCGCCCCGCATCGACAGCACGATGAGCACGTCACCCGAGTACGCGCCACCCGCGAAGGCGAGACGCGTGAACATCCCTTCGGTGGCCAGGCCGGCGACGACGCCGGCAGCACCCGCCCGCTTGATGAACGATCGGCGGGAGATCTCGGGGAGTTCCGGGCAGCCGCACGGCTTCGTGGCTGGTGTGGCGTCGAGCGTCGTCATGTGATCACCGGATCCCGTGGTAGGGGGTGTCGAGGATCAGCGCCACCAGATAGGGGAAGCGCCAGTCCTGCAGGAAGGAATCGTTCGCGTTGACGGTGTCGGTGTCCGCCTTCTCGACGAACGCGAGGACCGCAGCGCGGTGGGCGGGTGCGAGCTTCCGGAACAGCAGCGTCTTCGCCATCACGTCGACGAGGGCGCCGTAGGTCTTCGGGAGCTTCGAACCGAAGAGGAAGGTCTTCATGTCGGGGACCCGCAGCTCGCTGAAGGGCCAGCCGCCCCCGGCGGCGCTGCCGATGCATGTTCCATCGGCCCAGCGTGATCCCGGCCGAGCGCCAGGCGTCGGCGTAGTCGGGGTAGCCGTTCGGTGGGATCCATCCCATCGGCAGGTCGCCGAGCCCGTCGAGCATCCAGTACATCGCCTGCAGCCCGTCGGTCCCGCTCGCCTCGGTCTTGATGCCGAGCACGCGGACCGTGGCCATGACGTCCTGGAAGGGACGGCGGACCTTCTCTCCGACCGAGTTCTTGAAGGCCGACGAACCGAAGAGCTTCCGCAGCACCGGGACGATCGCGGTGTCGTGGTCGAGGTAGGTCTCCGCCAGGGCGTCCACCAGGGCGGGGGGTGGCACATCGGAGACGAAGCGTTGGCAGAGCTTCGTGGCGATCCGCGTGGCCGTCGACGGATGGTGGGCCAGGTAGTCGATGTACTTCAGGGCGACGTCGTAGCCCTTCTTCTCACTGGCGTTCGCGTGCGACCAGCCCATCACGCTGACCGGACCGGTGTAGTGCGCCCAGTCGTGGTACTCGTACAACCCGGTGTCCCAGTCGATGCCGTAGCCCGTCAGCACCAACGTCGACTGGCGCATGTCGTCTTCGTCGTAGCCGCCGTCGACGCCCACCGAGTGCAGCTCCAGGATCTCCCGGCCGTAGTTCTCGTTCGGGTTGTCCTTGGTCGACTCGGCGTTGTTGAGGTACATCATCATCGCCGGGTGCAGGGCGGAGTCGCGGAGCATGTTCGAGAACTTGCCGAACGTGTGCTTGCGGATCACCTTGCGGTCGTAGTCGTGGCGCGACCACCAGCAGGACTCGTGCGGGTTCGTGATGTTGAGGTGGTTGGACCAGAAGTCGACCATCACCTCGTACAGCTGGCGCTTGCTCCATCCCGCGCGAAGGATCGCGGCCTTGCCCAGGTCCACCATCAGGTCCCACGACCCGCCCAGGGTGTCCCAGGCTTCCTGCAGCCCCATGTTCAGGTTGGGCATGCGGTCGTGGATGTAGTCCTCGACGAAGGCGTCGTTGATCGAGGTCGGATCGAGCTGCTGTTCCAGCCACCGGTTGCGTCCCAGGCGCCTGATGTCCTTCTGCAGGTTCGGCGTGATGCCGTAGGTCGCCCGGCGCAGCAGGTGCAGATCCGGATCGGTCGGTACGAACGAAACGGTGCCGCCGGCCGAGGCGGGTATCGCCCGGAACAGGTCGGCGGCGATGCCGGTGCTCGCGAGCGCGGCCGTGATCCCGGCGGTGCGCACGAACGTACGGCGTGGATAGGTCGTGGTCGCCAGACCCGCAGCCAGACCAGCAGGTGGTGCGGATGTCCCCCTCATGGAGGGTTCTATCGGTCGCAGGGGTGGTCCAACTTGACCCCCCAGGGGTGACTACTGCCGTTCGGCCGTCCGGGTGCGTCCGTTCGGGCTAGGGGCGTTCGAGCACGATCTGGCTGACGTCGACCCGGCCCACCGCGAACCCTGCGCCGCAATACGCGAGGTAGTAGCGCCACATCCTCCGGAACCGGTCGTCGAAGCCGGCGCTCATCCCTCGGATCGAGGGCCAGGCGGCGTCGAAACCGGCGAGCCAGGCGCGGAGGGTGCGCGCGTAGTCCTGGCCGTACTCCCGGTTCGCCCGCCAGCGCAGACCGAACGCCGAAGCGAGGTCGCGCAGCACCGGTTCGGACGGCACCTGGCCGCCGGGGAAGATGTAGCGGCGCACGAAGTCGAGGTTCGTGTCCGAGATCGACCAGTGATGCTCGGCCACCTCGATCAGCTGCAGGCCGATCGTGCCTCCCGGTTTCGTGAGCGACCGGAGCTGTCCGAAGAAGGGTGACCACAACGATGCGGGGATCGACTCCATCATCTCCACCGAGACGATGTGGTCGTAGTCGCCGCGCACGTCCCGGAAGTCCCGGAGCTGGGCCTGCACGCGATCGGCGAGCCCGCGATCGGCGATCAGCTTCTCGACGTGGTCATGCTGCTGCTTGGAGACGGTGATCGTGGTGACGTGGCAGCCGATCTCGTCGGCCAGCACCGCGGCGAACCCACCCCAGCCCGACCCGATCTCGAGCACGTGGTCCCCGGGCCCGATCCCCGTCGCGGCGGCGAGCCGCCGGTACTTCTCGGCCTGCGCCTCGGCCAGGGTCATGCGCTCGTCGGCGAAGACGGCCGAGCTGTAGGTCATCGTCTCGTCGAGCCAGGCCTCGTAGAAGTCGTTGCCCAGGTCGTAGTGCTGCACGATGTCCTGCAGCGGGCCACGCGGTTTCGCCGATGCACCGAGCAGCTTCCACGCGGTTCGTCCGACGGCGTAGAGCCACCCCGGCACCTCGTAGCGGTAGGCGGGTTCCAGGTGCCAGGCCGCGAGTTCCAGGAAGGCGGACAGGTCGGGGGAGTCGTACTCGCCCGCGACGTAGCCGTCGGCCAGTCCGATCGCCCCGGTGGACGTGAGCCGTCGAAGCAGGCGCCAGTCGTGGAGATCGACGTGGGCCTCGGGCCCGTCGAAGCGGCCGCGGAACTCCCGCTCCGTGCCGTCGGGCAGGCTCACGGTGAGCCGGCCGACCCGGATCGTGCCGCCGACGATGGAGAGCAACCGGCGCTCGAGGGCGCCGCCCAGCGTGCCGCTCATGTCCGAACCCTACCCCTGGAGAGGACTTGCGCGGTAGCCCCTTCGGTCACCTCCGGAGCACGCGGACCGACGATCGACACCGGGGCGGCAGGCGGCAGGCCGCGACGTCGGAACGGAGCGCCCTTGCGCCAGAGCTTCCACGCCTCCCAATGGATCCCGCCGATCACCTTCAGGGTGACCAGCGGGAACCGCAGGAGCGTCGTGAGGAGCGTGCGCCCCGTGAGGGGAAGCCGGCGCGCGCCCAGCGTGGCGATCAGGACCCGGCCGCCCGGCGTGGATTCGCGCACCACCACCGAGACCCGGTCGTCGGGTTCGCGCGTGGTGAAGTCGTAGGTGGCCTCCATGTCGATGAACGGCGAGACGTAGAGCTCCTTCGCGAACACCGTGCGCACCGAAGCGCCCCGCCCGTTCGCGATCACGTCCTCGGGCCGGACCGGCACCAGGTAGTCGTGCCACTCGCCGAACGTGTTCGAGACCTCGTAGAGGATCGCGCGCAGGTCGCCGGCCGGACCGTGGCACCACCAGACGCAGATCGGGTTGAAGCCGTAGCCGAACACGCGTGGGAACGACAGCACGCGGATCGGTCCACCCTCGAGGTCGACGCCGGCCTCCGCCAGGCGCCCTTCGATCCACGGACGCAACGGAGCGCCGTCGCGCGATCCGTGGTCGCGGTCCCAGAAGCTGACCGGGCCGGGACGGTTGTAGGTGAAGCCGGGGGTCGTGCGGTCGAGGCGGGGCAGCTCGTCGAGGTCGGCGAGCAGGTACCAGACGCCGTAGGACAGGCGATGGCTTCGGGGGAAGGATCGCTGATGCATCACCCGGCCGCGATAGAGCCCGGAGGCGCCGCCGAGGGGCAACCGGAAGCCGCCGCCTCGCTCGGTCCCGGGATCGACGGCCGCACCCATCGCCGGCTCAGCCTCCGATCGTGACGGGCTGTCGCTCGTCATGGGTGCTGTGCTCGATCTCGTCTCGCCACCACGGTGCGGGTGAGCCCAGCGCGGCCGCCACACGCAGCCCCGAACGGAGCCCGTCCTCGTGGAAGCCGAACCCCGTGTAGCTGCCGGCGAACCACGTTCGGTCCACGCCCTGGAGCGCGGGGATCCGCCGCTGCGCCTCGACCGCGTCGCCGTCGTACTGCGGGTGGTGGTAGACGGTCTCGGCCACGGCGTCCCTCGGCTCGTGGGTCGGGTTCAGGGTCACCAGCACCGGGCGGTCGGTCCGCAGGTTCTGGAGCCGGTTCATCCAGTAGGTGAGCGACACACGGCGCTCGGCATCGGGCGTGCGACGACCCTGCGCCAGGTAGTTCCAGCTGGACCACGCCCGGCGGCGCACGGGCATCAGCGAGGGGTCACGGTGCAGGACGGCACGGTTCTCCTGGTAGCGGAAGGTGCTCAGCACGCTCCGCTCATCGGCCGAGGCGTCGGCGCCGAGCAGCTGGAGCGTGGTGTCGGCGTGGGTGGCCATCACCACGTGATCGAACCGCTCGCCGGCGCCGGCCGTGCGCACGATCACCCCGTCGGGGATCCGCAGCACCGATGCCACGGGGGTGCGGAGCCGCACGTCGGCCAGGCCGGCCTCGATGCGCCGGACGTACTCGCGGCTGCCACCGGCGACCGTGCGCCACTGGGGCCGGTCGCGCAGATCGAGCAATCCGTGGTTGTCGAGGAACGCGGCCATCGTGGCGGCGGGATAGGACAGCATCTGGTCGAGCCGTGAGGACCAGATGCACGCCACCATCGGCAGGAGGAAGTCATCGCGGAACGCGCGGGAGTACCCGCCTCGCTCGAGGAACTCGGCGGTCGAGCCGGCAGCGCCGGAACCCGCGAGCGCCTTCGCCTCGCGCGTGAAGCGGACGATCTCGGCGGCCATGCGCAGATAGGAGGGCCGCAGGAGGTTCGACGGCTGCGCCAGCAGGCCGGTGGCGCGCGCCTGGTACTCGAAGGCCCCGCGATCGACCGACACCGAGAAGGACATGTCGCTGGCCTCGGTTCGAACCCCCAGGGCGCGGAACAGGCGGACGAGATGCGGGTAGTTCCGCTCGTTGTAGACGATGAACCCGGTGTCCACCGGGATCGCCCGTCCGCCGTCGGTGACCATCGCCGTGTTGGCGTGACCGCCCAGCGACGTGCCGGCCTCGAACACGGTGACATCGTGCGTGCGCGAGAGCGCCCACGCGGCCCCGAGGCCCGAGACGCCGCTGCCGACCACCGCGATCTTCACGTTCGGTTCGCTCCCATCCCCACCTGTTCGCACGCTGCCCGGTCCTGGATGGCTCGCGCCGTCGTGTGCACACCTGCGGCGTACCGGTCTCAGGCGAGGTACCCTGGAAGGGGCGCAGCCTGGCCCATTTGGCCGGACCGCAAGCCTGCCAGAGGACGTGCAGAGGTTCCGGTGCAGAACCTGTGCAACCGGACCGACCTTGGGTCGGACACACCGAGGAGATCTGCACATGACGAAATCCCGCCCCGTATCTGACGAAGTCGTGCTCCACGAGCTCATGCCGTTGGTCGAGAAGTCCCTCGATCGGCATGTCGGTGCCGCCAACGAATGGTTCCCGCACGACTACGTCCCGTACGAAGAGGGGCGGAACTTCGTGAAGGAGCCATGGCGCCCCGAGGACTCGCGGCTGCCCGACATCGCGCAGACGGCGTTGGAGATCAACCTGCTCACCGAGGACAACCTGCCCTACTACCACCTGGCGTTGTGGCGGACCTTCGGCGAGGAAGAGGCGTGGGGCGAGTGGGTCCGCCGCTGGACCGCGGAGGAAGGTCGTCACGCGATCGTGATCCGCGACTACCTCACCGTGACGCGCGGATGCGATCCCAAGGCGCTCGAACAGGGGCGCATGGATCAGGCGCTGCGCGGGTGGTACCCGGAGTTCGCCGAGCAAGGGCCGCTCGACGGCGTGGTGTTCACCACGCTGCAGGAGCTGGCGACCCGCATCTCCCACCGCAACACCGGTGCCATCACCGACGACGAGACGGCGGAGAAGCTGTGCTCACGGGTGGCCACCGACGAGAACCTGCACTACGTCTTCTACCGGGACATGGCCGTGCAGGCGATCCAGATGAACCCCTCGGCCATGGTCGAGGCGATGCACCGTCAGATCACGAACTTCGCGATGCCGGGGGCGGGGATCCCCGGGTTCCGCGAGAAGGCCAAGGCCATGGCTCAGGCCGGCATCTACAACCTGCGCATCCACCTCGACCAGGTGTTGCGACCGGTGCTGGACAACCACTGGCGGCTCGCCGACATCGAGGGGCTCAGCGACGAGGCGAAGCAGAAGCGCGAGGACATCTACACGCACCTCGAGCGGCTGGATCGCGTCGCCGCCAGGCTCGGCGAACCGCTCGGGCCCGTCCGCGGCGATCTGTCCAACGATCCCCTCGGACAGGCCTGAGCCGAGCGGATCGCCTCAGCTGGTCTCGATGTCGTAGGTGGTCTTGGTCACCGACGACGGTGAGGCCGACGTCATCTTCACGTTCGAGATGACCGCGGAGACCTCGTCGCAGCCCGACCCGTCGTAGCCGGTCACCGACGCGACCGGATCGGCGGGGGTGGCGCGACCCACGGACGTGACCGTCACCGCGTTGCCGGTTCGGCAGGCGATGCTGACCTCGAGGAGGCCCGTGCCGCCCTGGTGGGTCACCGACAGGTCGAGACCGCTCACGGTCGGCAGGCCCACCCAGTTGAGGGCGAAGTCGTTGGCGATCTGACGGCCGGTGTCGCTGTCGGAGGCGCCGAGGTTGAACAGGTCGTCGTTCGGGCCGGCGAAGGTCGCGGCGTAGGCGGGGCCTTCCTCCAGGCAGTACGGGCTCGGCGGTGCTCGAGCAGTTCCGCAGGAAGCGCAGCGCGATCGAGGCGTCGTGGTAGGCCTCAGCGAGGGAGGAACCCTTCGTCTGCGAAGCCCTTGTTCATCGCCTGCAGGTTCGTCGAGTCGCCCTTGGAGAGCTCCTCCCAGAACGTCTGGAAGATCGTGCTCCCCGCCGTTCGCGTTGCCGGTGCCGAACGGTTCGGTCATGGCGCGGAACACGATCCAGTACGGGTAGGGGGACTTGGCGTACTTGCCCATCGGCGTCGTGAAGCTGGGCCACAGGTAGTTGTAGTTGTCGTTGGAGGTGTCGAAGACCTCGTCCTCCATCCAGGTGGCGCCGCCTTCGACGAAGACCGAGTCGACGCTGCCGAAGCCGGTGAGCGCTCCGTAGCCGAACTGGATCGAGTGGTTGAACTCATGCGCCACGGTGGCCCGCATCGCATCCGTGGGGGTGCCCGGGAAGGGGCCGAAGTTCTGGTTCAGCACCATGCACGAGGCGATCGCGTCCCGGTCGTTCCAGGGGGTGGCGGGGTTGTTCTTGTGCGCGGCGTAGTGGGTGCCCGTGACGAAGCCGTACAAGCCCGAGCCCAGGCTCTCGATGCGCACCGGGTAGCGTCCGCCCGGCGGGTTCGACACCGGGTCCTTCGGGGGGCGGGCCCAGCCGAAGTCGCCGATCTCCGTGTTCCACGTGGTCTCGAGCGCCGAACCGTACTGGCTTCACCGTGAGGCCCTTGAGCGAGGAGTTCTTGTACTGCAGGTAGAAGTGTGCGGTGGACTTCGTGTTGGGCCTGCTCGCGTGGAAGCTGGAGCAATCGAATGACGTGGCGCGCAAGCACGGAACGGGCCTCGGCCGCGGCCGGCACCGCACCCAGTCGCTTCAGCGTGCGCTTGAGCTCCAACAGCGGGAGGGTGCCGCTCCACGGCGTGCTGCTCCGGTAGGCCTCGGGAACCTGGTCGGGCGCGGTGAAGGCGTAGGACAGGAACAGCGCGCCCTGCGCCTCGGTGATCTCGCCGCGGTCGACGGCCGACGCGATCAGATCGGGGGTGGCGGGCTCCACCACCGCGGTGGCCGCGGTCTGGGCGCCCGCATGGGGAAGGGTGACGGACATCGCCATGATCGCCAGGACCACCGCCAGAGCCAACGGACCACGGCGATGCGTCAGGGCACGAACGGATGCGGGCAACGGAGCCTCCTGGTGGGACGGGGGGTGGGCAACGACCCGCCCATGGTACGGGTTCGCGAGGCGGTGCGTGAGGACGTCGTTCGAGGCTGCGGCTCCGATACAGTGCGCCGACATGGCGGATGTGGTGATCGTGGGCGCGGGCATGGCGGGCCTCTCGTGCGCGCTCGACCTCCGTGACGCCGGGGCCGACGTCGTCCTGGTCGAGGCCTCCTCCCGCCCCGGCGGCCGGGTCCGCACCCTGACCTTCCCCGATGGGCGGTGGGTCGAGGCCGGTGGCGAGTGGATCGACACCTCGCACGACCAGGTGCATGCCCTCCTGGCCCGCTTCGGCCTGAAGACGATCGGCGACGGGGCGCCCTGGTGGGCGAGGGAGGCCGGCTGGGTCGAGGACGAGGGCGGTCTGCATCCAGCGGTCGACGCATGGGCGGCCGACGACCGGGTGACGGCCGAACTCGCCCGGTTCGACGAGCTGATCGACACGGTGGCGGCGGGCATCGCCGACCCGGCGGATCCGGCGGCCCACCCCGAGGCCGCCGCGGTGGACGCCCGCTCGATCGCCGACCTGTTCGACGAGGCCGACCTCGGGGAGACCGCGCGGTTCCTGCTCGATCGGGAGATGGCGTTCGAATACACGTGCCGGCCCGACGAGGCCTCCGTGTTGTTCATCGCGCAGCAACACGCCGTGGCGCTCGCCGACGAGGCCCGGGTGGCCGAGGTCCGCTCCCAGCGGGTCGAGGGTGGCTTGTCGCGACTGGTGGAGGCGATCGCCGGCGACCTCGGTGAGGTCCTGCGGACCGATCAACCGCTGGTGCGGTTGGAGCAGGACGATCGTTCGGTGCGCGTCATCACCTCCGCCGGCACCGTGGAGGCGGCACAGGCGGTGCTGGCCTGCCCGCTCCCGTCGCTGCGTGACGTCGAGGTGACGCCGGCGTTCGACGGCGCGTTCGGACGGGGGATCGCCGAGGTCGGACTGGGGGCCGTGGTGAAGACCTTCGTGCGCGCCTCGTCGAGGCCGCCGTTCGTGTGGGCGGTGTCGCATCGGTCCCTGCAGCGGCTCTACGACGCCACCGAGGACCAACCCGGGGGATCGGCGGTGCTCGACGCGTACGTCGGCGGCGAAGCGGCCCGCGAGCTCGTCCGCAGAGCCCCGGGCGAACAGGATCGCGTGGCGGAGGTCCGACGCGAGGTCGCGGCCATGGTGCCGTCCATGGCGCCGGGCCTGGGCGACGGATCCTCGCAGGCGTGGTGCCTGGAGCCCTACATCGGCGGGTCGTTCTCGGTGTGGAACCCGGGCCAGGTCACGGCCTACTGGCGTGCGCTGCGAGCGGTGCACGGCCGCGTGCGCCTGGCAGGCGAACACGTCGCCACCGTGTGCGGCTACGTCGAAGGCGCGGTGGAGAGCGGACGACGCGCCGCCGCGCAGATCCTCGCCGGAGCTTGAGCGCGGCCGCGACCCGCAGCGCCCTCACACCGCCTGTGGCATAGTCCCGGCGCATGGCGCGCATCGGCCTCGACGAACGAGAGGAGCCACCCGGCATGAGCGATCCCAAGACCATCGCCTTCTTCCCCGAACCCGGCGCCTGGGGCCCCACCAACAACTGCGTCGCGATCGCCAACGTGCTGGCCGAACGCGGCCACCGGATCGTGTTCGTCGTGGACGAATCGTTCGAGGGCGAGCTGGTCAAGCGCGGGTTCGAAGAACGCATGATGCGGATGGCGCCGCCGGAGGAGAACGCCGACCCCACGGCCGACCCCTGGGCCGAGTTCATCCGGGTGACCGCGCCGGAGTTCCGCAAGCCCACGATCGAGCAGATCGAGACGGTGACGAAGCCGATCTGGGAGGCGTTGGTGGCCGGCGAGCAGTACTCGCACGGTCGGATCATGGAGATCTGGGACGACATCCGGCCCGACGTGGTGTGCACGGACAACGTCACCGGCTATCCCTCGGTCGAACTGGCGGGCGCGCCGTGGGTACGGTTCGTCTCGGCCAACCCCTTGGAGATGCGTGATGCCGACCTGCCGCCCGTGCTGAGCGGGCTGCCGATCGACGATCGGAGCGAGTGGCAGGCGTTCAAGGACGAGTACCACCGCCAACACGAGTCGCTGCTGGCCGAGCACAACGACTTCCGCGCCTCGGTGGGTGTGGCGCCGTGTCCCATCGATGAGTTCAACACGAACTCCCCCTGGTGCAACCTCTACCTGTTCCCCGAGGCGGCCGACTATCCCCGGTCGGTCCCGCTCGATCCCACCTGGCACCGGCTGAACTCGACGGTGCGCACGACCGAGGAGCCGTTCGATGTCGACGCGATGGTGCCGGGCCACGGCAAGGTCGTCTACCTGTCACTGGGCTCGCTCGGGTGCATGGACGTCGGGCTGATGCAGCGCCTGATCGATGCGATGGCCACGACGGAGCACCGCACGATCGTGTCGATGGGCCCGCTGAAGGACCAGATGTCGCTGGGCCCGAACATGTACGGCGACCAGTTCCTGCCGCAGCCCTCGATCCTGCCGCAGTGCGATCTGTTGATCACCCATGGCGGCAACAACACGGTGTGCGAGGGGTTCCACTTCGGGTTGCCGATGATCGGGCTGCCGCTGTTCTGGGACCAGTACGACAACGCCCAACGCCTGCGGGAGACCGGCTTCGGGGAGCGGCTCGCCACCTACGACTGGACCGACGAGGAACTGGTGGCCGCGGTGAACCGGTTGCTCGGTGACGACGCGCTGCACGCCACGATGGCACGCAACGCCGAGGTGATCCGGGCCGACCCCGGGCGGGTCAACGGCGCCGACCTGATCGAGCGCGTGGCGGTGACCGGCGAGCCGGTCACGCGGTGAGCGATGTCACACGATGAGCCGATCACACGCTGAGGCCTGGCTGATCCGCGACCTCGCGCCCGGTGACGCCGATGCGTGCGACGCCATCGTCCTGAGCCTGCCCTACCACTTCGGTCTGGAGCAGGGACGCGCGGACTGCGCCGTCGCGGTGCGGAGCGAACCCGGGTTGGTGGCCGAACAGGAGGACGCCGTCGTGGGCTTCTGCACGTTCGCGCGCCGCTTCGACGGGTCGGCGGAGATCACCTGGCTGGCCGTCCACGCCGATCGGCGTGGCCGCGGGGTGGGCACGAGGCTCGTCGAGGAACTCGCGACACAGGATGCACGCCGAGGGCCGGCGCCTGCTGATCGCGCTCACGGTCTCCTCGAGCGACGGCCCCGATGACATCGAGGATGGCTACGACGCCACGCGGGCGTTCTACCGGTCGGCCGGGTTCGTCGAGGCCCGGGATTTCGCCGGCTACTGGGGCGACGACGGCGATACGCCGGTCCTGATGGTGCGGCCACTCCCGTGAACGAGGGCGAGGACCTGCTCTCCCGCTTGGCCGATGTCGAGGCCCAGACGCTGGTGCCCGGTCGCCGCCTGGACCCGTCGCCGCCCGCGCCGGTCGCCGTCCGCGACGCGCTGGTCCTGCGCGAGGATCTGGTGCTCGCGATGTTCGCCGAGGGCAACGGATACGTCGTGGCTCCGCTGGTGGTGCGAGCCGGTGGAGCCGATCCGCCGCGCCGAGCCCGGCGACGGGATGTTCGAGCAGTTGGTGCGGCGGCTCGCCGTCGGAGGCACCGAGGGCCGGTTCTCGTTCGAGCCCATCGGGGCGGTGCCCGAGGCCGCCGGCGAACGCGCGATCGACGTCGACCAGTCGAACGAGTCCGTCGTGGTGGGGGAGCGAACGGTCCTGAAGCTCTACCCGCGGGTCGATCCCGGTCCGCAACCGGGCCTGGACCTGCCGGTGCATCTCGCCGCGGTGGGGTTCGCGTCGATCCCGACCCCGTTCGGGTCGGTGACCTGGCGTGGCGACGACGGCGGACCGGTCCTGGTGGCGACCGCGGCGGCGTTCCTGCCGGAGGCCACGGACGGCTGGGAGTGGTACCTGGAGCTGGTGCTGGCCTGGCTCCGAGGTGACGCCGGGGACGACGAGGCGTTCGCACCCGCGCCGACGCTGGGCCGGCTCGCGGGAGACCTCCACGCCGCCCTCGCCACGCCGTCGCGGACGCTCCCGTCGCCGGTACGGATGGCCGACCGGACCGTCATCGCCGGATGGCGTCGCCGAGCCGAGCGCTGGCTCGACGAGGCCGTCGCGCTCACCGACGGCGAAGCCGGCGAGCGGCTCCGTGCGCGCCAGGGCCGTGCCCGATCGGCGTTCGAGGTGTTCGACCAGGTGGAGGCGGTGTCGACGATGCGGATCCACGGCGACCTGCACGTCGGGCAGTTCCTCCGATGGTCCGGCGGCATGGCGGTGGCCGATTTCGACGGGAACCCGCTCGCGCCGGCGGATGACCGGGTGGCGCTCGACACGCCGGTTCGCGACGTCGCCGCCCTGCTGCGGTCGATCGACCATCTGGGACGCATCGCCCAGCGTCGCGACGCCGGCTCCCTCGAGGCGATCGAACGTTGGATCGCGCGGTCGCGTGAGGACCTGCTCAGGGCCTACCTCGAAGCGCTGGATGCCTGGCGGCAACGGTCCTTGTACGACCCCCGGTTGCTGTTCCCGCTGGAGGTGGCGCAGGAGTGCCATGAGTTCGCCTACGCCGTCCGCTACCTCCCGTCGTGGGTGAGCGTCCCCGACCTCGCGATGCGTTCGATGTTCCCCTAGCGACGAAGGACCGATGCCATGGACGCCACGCTGTTCCTCGCCGACCTGGAGGCCAAGCCCGCCTGCGCTCCGGGCGCTGGCAGACGCGCTCGCGCACGGGAACCCGTGGAGGGAGCAGGTGACGCTCCAGCCGCCGGTGCTCCTGCTCGGGATGGGGTCGTCGCGCTTCGCCGCGTCCACGGTCGCCCGCCGCCTCCGAGCCCACCGCCTTCCGGTGACCGCCGAGTACGCGTCCGCCGACCCGCTGCCACCGTCGGCGATCACCACCGGGGCGATGATGTCGGTGCAGCCGCATCTCACCACGGTGGGCATCTCGGCGAGCGGCGCCACGCCGGAGACGATCGAGGCGATGGAGCGATGCGTCGGCCGGCCGGCGATCGCGTTGACCAACCATGTGGACTCGGCGATCGCGAAGGCGGCCGACGTGGTCGTCCCGTTGCTCGCCGGCGAGGAAGCCGGCGGGGTGGCGTGCCGAACCTTCCAGCACACGCTGGCGCTGTTGCTGATGCTGGACGCCACCACCGCCGGACGGGAGGCCGACGATCGGATGGTCGCCACGATCCGGCGCGCGGCCGAGGCCACCGAGGATCTGCTCGAGCGTCGCGACGCCTGGCTGCCCACCGTGGCCGGGATCCTCGGTGAGGGTCCTGCCACGTTCGCGATCGCGCCGGCCGAGCGCCTGTCCTCGGCGGAGCAGTCGGCGCTGATGTTCCGTGAGGGCCCGCGGCGCACCGCCGACGCGTGCGAGTCCGGCGACTGGCTGCATGTCGACGTCTATCTCACGAAGCCGCTCGACTACCGGGCGCTGCTGTTCGCGGGCTCCCGGTTCGACGCGCAGATCATGGATTGGGTCGCGCAGCGAGGGTCGACGGTGGTGGCCGTGGGAGCCGACGTGGAAGGCGCTGTCGCCGCCGTTCGATACGTTCATGACGACGACGCCGACGTGGCGCTGCTCACCGAGGTCCTGGTGGCGGAGCTGGTGGCGGCGACCTGGTGGAACGAGGGACGAACGTGGTGACCAAGCGCGACAAGGGGCCCACCCGCAAGGCGGCGATCCGCCTCCTGCAGCAGGGCCACGACGAGGTGGGGCAGCTGCTGGACCGTCTGCCCAAGCGCGCGTTCATCACGGGCGGGCTGGGGGGCGGGGAGTGGTCGCCGAAGGACCTGGTCGGTCACCTCGAGAGCTGGGAGGAGTACTCGCTCGAGGCCCTCGATGCATGGGAGGCCGGCCACGGCCCCGAGATCGACAAGGTCTTCCGCTCCGAGTCCACCGCCACCGTCAACCGCCAGGCGGTCGAGCGCAAGGCCTCGCGCTCGGGCCCGGAGATGCGGCGTCACGCCGAGGCCACCCACCGCACCCTGATCGTGCGGCTCGAGGCCATGACCGATCAGCGGTGGCGCAAGCCCGGCACCAGGCGAGGCAGGAAGTCCGTGGGCGAACGTCTGGGCGGTCTGCTGGGCGGGCCCGCGGGGCCGTTCCGTCATGCCGAGGCGCACCTGAAGGACCTGGAAGCGTTCGTGGAGCGGCACGGCCGCTGACGGCACGGTCGTTCCGCGTCAGCGTTCGACGATGACCGGCGTTCCCAGTCGCAGCAGCGGCATCAGGCGGTCCAGGCCTCGTTCGCTCACGCGGACGCATCCGGCGCTGGCGCTCGTGCCGATCGAAGACGGGTCGTTGGTGCCGTGGATCGCGAGCTGGTTGCCGCCGCTCCAGCCGGCGGGCAGGCGCGGCTGGATCCCGGAGATCCCGAACGCGAACGATCCGAGCGAACCGCCCGCCGGGAAGGGGATGCGATCGGTCACGAAGTACTCCCCTTCGGGGGTGGGACTCGCGGCCGCGCCGGTCGCCGCTCGCAACCCGAACAGCACGTGGCCGAACTTCGAGACGCTCACCCAGTGCCGTGACAGGTCGACGTGCACCTCGACGAACGTGTGGTCGTGCGCGAGGCCGCGCAGCGGGATCCAGCCGTCGCGCCGCGGCCAGACGTAGGGGATCTCGACGCGTCCCCACCGGCCGTCCTTGGCGGTCTCCGCGACCCAGGCCGTGATCGGGACGCCGTAGTACTTCGAGCCCGAGGGCATGGTGCCCACGGCGGCCGCATCGGCATCGGGGCGGGCGCGCACGGTCATCGCGTTCGGGACCCGCACCAGCAGGTGGGAGACCGGCCGTTCGTGCGTCCGCTTCGGCTTCGACCTGGGTGCCCGAACGTCGGCCGCGGCGGCGACCATCACCCGCGCACTGAGCGTGGGGACGGGGGCTCGGTCGGTGAACGGATGGTGGGCGGCGTGGGCGCCGGTGAGGGCACGATGCACGACGGGAGCACGGTCGTGCTCGACCACGGTGGTGACCACCGGTGCGCCGAGCGCCAGCACGGCCGCGACGGCGGTGGCGATCCACGAGGCGCGAAGTCGATCGTGCCGCATACCCGCCGTATCGGCGGGCTACCCCGGTGTCCTTAGCCCGACCTGGGGAGTTCGTTCGACGGCGGCGACGTGGCGGGCATGCCCATCGGCGCCAACACGTCCCGGCCGTGCGCCGCGGTCGCCTCCGCTTCGTCGTGGCGTCCCAGCGCCTGCTGGCACTGCGCAAGGTCGAGCAGCGTCTGCCCCGCTTCGAGCGCGAAGCCGTACCGCTCCCATCGCGCGGCGGCCTCGGCGAACATCCGCGCGGCGACGTCGAGTTCGCCGCGGGCCGCGGCGATCGCGGCCTGAGCGGTCAGGAAGGAGAGGGCGTGCCGCTCAGTGCGCACGTCCGCTTGGAAGGGCTGGAGCGCCAGCGCCTTCTCGAGCTTGCCCATGGCGAGGAACGCGCGCACCGCCACCGGCAGCATGAACGCCCGGTAGTTCGGGACCTCGGCCGTGAGGGTCGCGAACTCGTCCAGGGCATCCTGCGCGCCCTGCAGGTCCCCCTCGGCGCGCCGGGCCTCGGCGAGGAGCACCAGCGCGGGCGTGACGTACTCGGTGTAGGCGACGCGACGCGCCCCCTCGGCGATCGTCTCGGCCGCGGCGGTGAGGCCGGCGAGCTGCCCCCGCCGGAGGTGGATCCACGCCTCGAACATCTGCGCGTACACGCCGATCACCGATCGCCGCTCCTGCGGCAGATCCCACGTGCCCATCTCCTCGGCGATCGCGAGCACCTGATCCCAGTCCCCGAGGTCGAACAGGGTCTCCAGCTGGCCCATCCTCGCCATCTGCACGTGTGAGGCGTACCCGCGCGCGGACGCGAGCTCCTCCATGCTGCGCCAGGTCTCGTACGCGATCGCGGGACCTTCGCGGAACCACAGCTGGTAGGCGAGGTTGCCCACGCTGACGATCGTCTCTTCCAGCAGGCCCAGTTCCAGGCCCAGGCGGATCGCCTCGCGCATGTCGTCGAGTCCGGCGTCGTCACCCAGCTCGCAGCGAGCCGCGCCCGCGGGCCTGGAGCGCGCGGACGATCTCGCCGGGCATGTCCAGGTCCCGTGCGAGCGCCAACGCGTTCTCGGCGAACGTGATGCACGAGTCGTACTCGTCGAGCAGGAGCGCTTCGTTGGCCCGGCGGTTGTAGGTGCGGGCGAGCTCGGGACTGGGGCCCTCGGCCTCGAGGATCTCGATCGCCTCGGCCAGCTCGTGGCGGCCGCGCTCGGGATCGCCCCACTTCGAGTGGTGGCGGGAGAGCAGCCCGAGGGCCTCGCCCAAGGCACGCCGGTCGCCGGCGGTGCGGGTGGCCACGACCGCCGACAGGTAGAGCTGTTCGGCTTCCTCGACGTGGCCGAGCAGTCCGGCCGCTCGCGCCGCATCGAGCGAGGCCCGGCCCAGACCGGGATGGCGGGCGTCCATCAGGGTCAGTGCGCGGTGCAGGGCTTCGTCGGCCCGGCGGGCGTCGAGCCGGAGCGCGCGTTCGCCCGCCAGCATGAACGCGGTGGCGGCCTCGCTGCGGATGCGTCCGGCGTCATCGGCATCGGCGGGCAGCGGGACGCCGCGTGGGTCGAGCACCTCGCCGTAGTGGAAGGCGATCTCCTCGGCGAAGTCGGGCGCCCGCTCTCCCACCACCTCGGTGAGCCAGCGCGCGCACGCCAGATGCTTCGTGGCACGTGATGTCCGCGGGATCTGTCCGTAGGCGACGTCGCGCACCAACAGGTGCCAGAACACGTTCTCGGCCTGGCCCCGGAGGCTCGACGTGCGCGCGGGCCGGATCAACTGCCGCCGGACGGCGTGCTCGAGCAACCGACGGACCTCGTCCTCCTCGCGTCCGCTGATCCGTGCGACGGCGCCCGACCAGAACACCTTGCCGACCACGGCCGCATCGTGCATCAGCGATCGGAGGTCGAGCGGCAGGGCGTCGAGGCGCGCGCCGATCACCGCCTGCAGCGAATCGGGCACCGGGATCGCGCCCTGCGCGGTCTCGGTCAGCGTCCCGTCCGCGGCGAGCAGGCCGCGGTCGGTCAGCATCTGCACGAATTCCTCGGCGTACAGGGGGTTGCCACCGCTCCGTTCGATCAAGCTGGCCTGGGTCTCGGCGGGCAGCACGGCGCGTTCGAGCAGCGCCGCGATCAAGCTGGCGGTCTCGCCCTCCGACAGGGGAGGCAGCAGGATCGTGGTGCAGCCGGGCACCGATGCTCCCCAGTCGGGACGTCGGTCGAGCAGCTCGGGCCGCGTGGCGCACAGGATGAACATGGGGGAGTCGCGGTCCTGTCGCGCCAGGTACTCGATGAACTCCAGCATCGCGTCGTCGGCCCAGTGCAGGTCCTCGATCACCAGGACGAACGGGCCGCGCTGGGCGAGGGCCTCCAGGATAGCGGGCCCACGCCCGGAAGCGCTCGTCGCGCGGCGCATCGTCGTCGCCTTCGCCCAGCCCCAGGAGCGCGGCGAGCCGAGGCCGCAACCACCCGCGCTCCTGTTCGTCGGGGACGGCGGCGTCGATGGCGGCGTCCAGGGCGGCGCGGGCTTCGACCGGGTCGTCGTCGTCCATGATGCCGGCCTCGGCTTTGACGGCTTCGGACAGTGCCCAGAAGCTCACGCCTTCGCCGTAGGGCAGGCATCGGCCCTGCCGCCACCGGACCAGATCGGACAGCTCGTCGACGTGGTCGGCGAAGTTGCCGATCAGCCGAGACTTGCCGATGCCCGGCTCGCCCACCACGGTCACGAGCTGCAGGGCGCCGTCGACGTGATCGGGCGACCTGGCCGCCGTGCGGACCCGGCGGAACAGCTGGCGCAGCGTGGCCGACTCGTCATATCGACCCACGAACGGGGTGTCGCGACCATGGGGTTCCTGCCCGGTCCTGGCCTGGGCTTCGATCGGACGCCAGGCCTCGATCGAGCCTCGGCCGCCAGGGCCCTCCACCGAGGGGAGCTGCTCGTAACGCACGACATGGCGCGTGGCCCGATGCGTCGCCTCGCCCACGACCGTCCCGCCCGGCGGCGCCACCGATTGGAGCAGCGCGGCCGTGTGCACGACGTCACCGGCGATGCTCTCGCCGATCTGGGGACCCACGCCGTAGGCCACGACGGCTTCCCCGGTGTCGATACCGATACGGACCGCGAGCGGTTCGTCCCCGCGATCGGTCCGTTGGTCCTCGATGGCCTCCTGGATCGCGCGGGCGGCCAGCACCGCTCGCAGCGGATCGTCCTCGTGGGCGATCGGCGCGCCGAACACGGCCATGACCGCGTCGCCGATGAACTTGTCGACGGTGCCGTCGTAGTGCTCCACCACCCGCTTGATCGGGGCGTGGAAGGCACGGAGCGTGGCGTGCACGTCTTCGGGGTCGGCCCGGTCGGATCGCCGTGTGAACCCGACGAGGTCGCAGAAGACCACGGTGACCAGCCGGCGTTCCTGACCCGCGGGCGCCGACAGCGGTGCTCCGCAGTGCAGGCAGAACCGGGCGTGGGCCGGGTTCTGCTCACCGCAGCGGGGACAGGTGATCACGACTGCGAGTCTACGGGCGCCTCACGGCCTCGTGGACCGGCCCGCTAGGCTGAGGTTCCGCAGGCCCGAACCGTGGGCCGACAGGAGGGAACATGAGCGCTCTGCAGGAGACGGCCCGCGCCCTGGTGGCACCCGCGAAAGGGATCTTGGCCGCCGACGAATCCACCGGCACGATCGGCAAACGGTTCGACTCGATCGGGGTCGCCTCCACCGAAGAGACACGCCGGCGCTACCGCCAGCTGCTGTTCACGACGCCGGGATTGGGGGAGCACATCAGCGGCGTGATCCTGTTCGACGAGACGATCCGCCAGGCCGACGAGGACGGCACGCCGTTCGTGACGGTGCTGGAACGGTCGGGGGTGATCCCCGGGATCAAGGTGGACACCGGCGCCAAGCCGCTCGCGGCCTTCCCCGGCGAAACGATCACCGAGGGCCTCGACGGGTTGCGGGAGCGCCTCGCCGAGTATCACGGCCTGGGCGCGCGCTTCGCGAAATGGCGCGCCACGATCATCATCGGCGACGGGCTGCCCACGGCGTTCGCCCGCATCGCGAACGGCCATGCGATGGCCCGCTACGCCGCCCTCTGCCAGGAGGCCGGGATCGTGCCGATCGTCGAGCCCGAGATCCTCATGGACGGCGACCACGATCTCGCCGCGTGCGAAGCGGCCACCGCCGACACCCTCGACGCGCTGTACGCCCAGATGGCGCATCACCGCGTCGATCTCGCGGGCACCCTGTTGAAGGTGAACATGGTCGTGCCGGGCGCGGGGAGCGCGATCCAGGACGATGACGCCACGATCGCGGCCGCGACGATCCGCACGTTGGCGGCGCACGTGCCCGCCGAGGTCCCCGGGGTGGTGTTCCTGTCGGGCGGCATGAGCGATGAACAGGCCACGAGCCGTCTCCAGGAGATGCACCATCAAGGGGGTCTCGAGGCCACGGCGCAGGCGCTGTCCTTCAGCTACGGCCGCGCGTTGCAGGCCCCCTCGCTGCGGGCCTGGGGCGGCGAGGACGCCAACGTCGGAGCGGCCCAGGCGGCACTGGCGCACCGGGCGCGCATGAACGGCCTCGCCCGCGACGGTCGCTACACCCCGGATCTGGAGGGCACCGCCGCGTAGGGGTTCTATCATCAGGAAATGCCTGGAGGCCGTTCCGTCGGGATCCGCGACGTCGCCAGAGCCGCGGGGGTGTCGATCACCACCGTGTCGCACGCCTTGAACGACAAGTCGGGGGTGTCCGAAGGAACGCGCAGGCGCGTGCGCGAGGTCGCCGACCAACTCGGCTACCGCCCGGATCCGAGGGGCCGCCACCTCGCGTCGGGACGCACCGGGCTGGTGGCGCTGACGGTATCGGTGCCGACGGGCGTCCGTACCCCGGTGGCCGAGTTCGCGCACAACGCCGCCGTGATCGAGGGCGCCGCCGGTGCCTCCACCCGACGCGAACTCGCCCTGGTGATCGTGCCCTCGGGGGGCGGCGTCATCTGGCAGCGGCTCCCGTTGGACGGCGCGATCGTCGTCGACCCTTCGCCCGGCGATCCGGCGATGCACGAACTCGCCCGTGCCAGGGTCCCGGTCGTCACGATCGGCCGGATCACCGAGCCCGACCCCGGCCTGGCGTGGACCGATTACGTCGACAACGACTTCGTGGAGGGGACGCACGCCGTGCTGGCGCATCTCCGCCAGCGGGGTGCCCAACGGGTGGGTGTGATGGGCGCGGGGGGCCGGGAGTCCTACGCGCAGGACAGCGTCGAGGCCTATCGCGCGTGGTGCATGGCCGCCACCCAGGAACCGTGGCTGCATCTGATCGAAGCGATGGATTGGACCGACATCGAGGCCTCGATCCAGCGCGAGGTGGCGCTGGCGCTCGACCGTGCCGATCTGCCCGATGCCGTGCACTGCCTCGACGAGGTCATGGCGTTGGCCGTGCTCCGGGCGTGCGCCGAACGCGGGATCCGTGTCCCCGACGATCTCCTGGTGAGCTCGATCAGCGATCGGGGCCGCGCCGAGGTCGCGTCACCGTCGCTCACGACGCTCGAACTGCACCCACGTGAGCTCGGCGCGGCGGCGGCGGGCGTGCTGGCCGACCTGCTCGCGGGCCTGCCACCGCCGGTGGCCCCGGTCTTCGTGGAGACCACGATCATGGCGCGGGCCTCGACCGACCGGCGGGGCGCCTAGCCCGAGCGGCCTCAGACGGCTCACCCGCGCCGACCGTCGATACCTGATCTCCAACGTCCACGTAGAGTGCGCGGGAAAGGGGGCGGGATGAAGCTGCTGGTGATCGGGGGAACGCAGTTCTCGGGCCGGGCGCTGACCGGCATGGCGCTGGAACGAGGGGACGAGGTGACGATCTTCCATCGCGGCTCGGGAACGGATGACGTCCATCCGGAGGCTGAGCACGTGCACGGGGATCGCGACGAAGGGGTCGATGCCCTCCGGGGCCGGACCTTCGATGCCGTCGTGGACACCTGCGGATACGTGCCCCGGGCCGTCCGGGCCTCCACCGAGCTGTTGGCCGACAGCGCCTGGTACGGCTACATCTCCTCGATCTCGGCCCATCTCGAAGGGCTGCCGCCGGGCGCCACGGAGGATTCGCCCACGCACCAGCCGCCCTGGCCCGACTCCGAGGAGATCACCTGGGAGTCCTACGGCCCGCTCAAGGCGGCATGCGAGGAGGTCGTGCGCGAGGGCTTCGGGGACCGTGGCGCGGTGATCCGACCGGGCTACATCGTCGGCCCGTTCGACCCCACGGATCGGTTCACCTCCTGGCTGCGTCGCGCATCCGAAGGCGGGATCATGCTGGCGCCCGGCCCCGCGGACGAGCCGATCCAGTTCGTCGATGCGCGTGACCTCGCGGCGTTCGTGCTGCACCTGGCCGACACGCGCACCGGCGGCACGTTCAACGTCGTGCATCCGGCGGGGACGACGACGATCGGCGAGGTCCTCGAGGCGGCGAAGACCGCGTCCGGCGCCGACACGCAGATCGAGTGGGTCGACGCCGACTGGCTCCTCGGCCAGCTCGGCGACGACCGGCACACCCAGCTCCCGATCTGGGAACCCGAGGATGCGGGCGCCCACCGGTACGACTCGCGGGCCGCGGTGGCGGCCGGACTCGAGACGCGGCCGGTCGCCGACACCGTGCGCGACACCCTTGGCCTGGGATGAAGAACGCCGGCGAGACCCGGACGCCGCGAACGCGTGTGGCCTCCCGGCGGACCGCGAGCGTGAGCTGCTCGAGGCCTGGCGGTCGCGTCAGGACTGAGCCCGCCGGGCGGCGGTGGTCGAGCCCAGATATGGATCACGGGGGCGCGGCCGCGCCCCCGTGAGCCCCTCCCCGAGCAGGGAGATCGTTGCGGTGCTCGATCAGCCTGGGAAGGCGTCGACCACCACGTCGTCGAAGTTGACCGTGAACGTCCGGTTGGCGCTCTCGCCGAGGTTGATCTTGGCCACCGGCGTCGTGCCCGTGTCCTGGACCCACCCGTTCACGATCTTCGTGCCGTTGAGATACAGGTCGGCCGTGCCGGTCGTCCCGACCGTCGTGCACAGCTCGACGGTGTTCCATCCCGCGGGCAGGGCCACGCCGGAGTTCTTCGTGTTGTTCGTGACGTCGGACTTCACCACGAGCTGACCGCTGGTGTTCAGGAACACCTTGTTGATCCCGCCGTTCGCGCCGGTGCGCAGGCGGAACAGGTCCAGCGCGGTGCCGTTCTGCGTGGTGAGGTTCACGGCCGTGCTCATGCAGATCGACCCGAACTCCGCCGGCAGGTCCTTGACCAGGAAGGCGCTCTGCGACGTGGGGCTGGCGAGCGCGCTCGGCGTCGCGGTGGCGCCCTTGGTCCCGTCGATGCTGACCCGGGTGTTCGACGTCCAGTTCGTGAAGTTCCCGCCGTCGAAGCCGTCGGCGAAGATCACGCCGGCGGTCGTCACCGTGTTGGACGCCTCGCTCTGGGCGCTCGGGTTGTTGGCCACGTCGACCGCGTCCACGGTGTAGGTGTAGCTCGTCGCCGGGCTCAGGCCCGTGTCGGTGAAGGACACGGTGGTGTTCGAGCCGCTCGTCACGCTGCCGACCTGGGATCCGTCGCGGTAGATCCGGTACGTGACCTGGCCCGGACGATCGTCCGTGGTCGCGGGCCACACGAGGTCCACCTTGGTCTTGCCGTTGGCCGTGGCCGTCGGCGCCCCCGGCACCGTGGGCGGTGTCAGGTCGGGCGTCTGCACGGTGATCGGATCGGAGTCGGGCGACTGACCGCTCGCGTTGGTGGCGGCATCGACCGCGGCGATGCGGTACGTGTGCTGCGATCCTCCGACCAGCCCGGCGTCGGTGTAGGACACCGTGGTGGTGGAGGCGCTCGGCACGGTGGCGATGTCGATCCCGTCGCGGAACACGTGGTAGTCCAGGGTCGTGCTGACGTTGTCGGTGGACGCCGCCCACGTCAGGTCGATCGAGCTGGTGCTGTTGCTCACGCCCGACGCCTTGCCGGGAACCGTCGGGGCGAACCCGTCCACGGCCTGGCCGTAGATGAACATCCCGCGCGAGGTCCACGTCTTGCCGTCGCCGGTGGCCGGGCCGCTGATCAGCGCCTCGGTGCCCGGGGTGGGGACGCCGTTGGCGAAGTTCATGCGGGAGAGGTTGCCGTTCGTGCGCCCGAAGTAGATCTTGCCCTGGGCGAACGTCATGCCGCTCACGGCGCTCCAGTTGAGTCCGTCGGTGGCGCCGCTGACCGTGAAGGTCTGCGTGCCCACGGCGTCGTCTTCGGGCGTGAAGTACTTCATGTACATCCGGGCGTCGTTGGCCAGCGTGTAGTAGATGCGGCCGTTCGTGAAGAACATGCCCGTGATGTTGGCGACCGGGAAGTTCGACGTGGTGAGTCCGTGCAGGTCCACCTGGGTGGGCGCGCCCACCGTGGTGCCGTCGAACGGACGGGAGTAGAAGAGTCCGTTGTCCCAGCCGCCGTAGAGCTTGCCGTTGGTGACGAACGCCCCACGGGCGTGCGACCAGTCGGTGCCGGGCGTGGACAGCGTCGTCGCCGTCCCCGTCGCCGAGCCGTCGAAGGAGCGGCGCGCCAGGTATTCGAGGCCGCCGCCACCGCCGCCGGGCGCGATGCTCGGGTCGATGACCTCGATCGCGCTCACGATGGGGTTGTTCACGAGGTGGGAGAAGAGCACGTTGACCTGCCCGTCGCTCGTCACCGTGAACTCGCGCATCCCCCCGACCTGGAAGCCGATCGAGGCGCTGATGTCGAAGTTCGGCAGCACGGTCGCCCCGTCGATCGACACGTTGAACACGCGCTTGCCCGGTCGACTTCAGGTTGCCCGCGAAGTTCGCGAAGTACATCCGCACCTTGACCTGCTTGCCCGCGGGCACGTTGAAGTTCCACTGCATCTCGTTGCCACCGCTCGGATCCTCACGGGCAGCCGAGAAGATGCCGATCGGCGTGCCCGCCGGCACGGTGCCGTTGAGGGTCGGCGTGCCGCCGGTCACCGCGCTCGCGCCCGTGTTGTGCAGCAGGCTCGGGGCCGCGGCGGTGTCCACCGCCCAGTCGATCTGGCAGTTGCCGCTCGGCACCAGGGAGCCGCCGGCGTTCACGCGGTACAGGACGGAGGGGTCCTGGCTCAGGCAGCCGCTCTGCGGCACGGTGTAGAGGTCGTTGGGCAGCGTCGCCACGTACGGGGCCGGCACCGAAGCGCCGCCCGCCAGCGGCATGAAGGCGATCTTGCCGTGGTACTCGCCGCCGATGCCCGAGGTGTCGGAGCCCACCCACAGGCCCGCGGGGGTGGCGAGCATCATCTGGACGCCCAGGCCACGGGGGTCGCGGATCGGGTTCCAGCTGAAGGGCAGGCCGTTCAGCGGATCGAGCGAGGCGATGCCCATGCGGTCGATCGCGCCTTGGCCCGCGGCGTCGCCGTTCGGCCGAGTACGGGTTGTTCCACCAGCGCTGGTGACCGCCGACGTAGACCGCCGTGTTGGTGGCGGTCACGCTGAAGGTGGTGTCCCCACCGGTGTAGTCGACCCACGTGGGCTGCAGGGCCGTGCCGGTGGCGTTGATCTCCCAGCGCGACGTCGTGTCGCACAGCACCCCGGCGTTCGCGCCGCCCATGAAGGCGCCGGTGGTGCCGATCACGAAGTAGGAGCCGTCGGGGGCGATGTCGACGTCGTTGGTGTAGGTGTCGAAGAAGGAGGAGCAGGCCGACTTGAAGCGGTTGGTCTGCCAGTTGGCGACCGTGTCCGTGGTCAGGTCGACCATGGCGGCCTGGTCACGATCCTGGCCGTCGACCAGGGTGAAGTTGCCGACCGCCACCATCTTGGTGCCGTCGGGCGTGATGTCGAACTTGCGGATGCGGCCGGTGCCGCCGTTGTGCTTGCCCGTGAACGCCACGTCGACGGTGGGGTCGAGGGCGCCGCTCACCGGGTTCAGCGCCGCGAACTTCTCGCGGGCGACGCCCTGGACGGCCGAGAACGCCCCGCCGATGTAGAGCTTGCCGTTGGCGAACGACATGTCGTGCACGGCCTCGCCGGCGCCGATCTTCGCCTTGAACGGCGTCACGATCTGTCCGTTGGCCGGATCCAGCTTCACCAGGCGCTTGTATCCGGTCTGCCCGTTCACGGTGGCGAAACGGCCTCCGACGTAGACGCTGGTGCCATCGGTCCCCAGGGCGAGGATCTCGCCGTCGAACGTGGGCATGAAGTTCTTGTTGATCGTCCCGGTGGTGGCGTTGAACGCCAGGATGCTCGAGACGTCGAGCAGGTTGCCGCTGATGTTCTTGGCTTGCAGGAACTGACCGCCGACGATCACCTGGTTGCCCACCTGGACGATCGCGTTGACCTGCCCGTCCTGGATGTTGGGCGTCCAGTCGGCCGGATCGGCGGAGACCAACGTGGGCTGCGCGGTGCTGAGGGCGCCCGCGGCGACGGCCGGCGCGGCGGGCAGCAGACTCAGTCCGGAGACGGCCATCGACAGCGCGATGACCAGGGTGGTGGTACGACGCATTCGGGGGGTTCCTTCGCTCGGGGGATACGGGGTGTCCCCAGGATAGGGAACGCAGGGGGTCGGTGTCCTACTCCGAAGGGATGAATCCTCGGCAGACGCAGGAACACCATGGCGTGCGACGCATGCCCTAGGCCCTTCGGTGCAACGGCCGGCTCAGTTGGGCGGTTGCAGTCGCGCCTTCAGGGCATCGACGTCGAGGTCGGGACGGGGCAGCTGCGGATCCATGTCCTCGAGGGTCTCGACCAGGAGCGAGGAGACGGCCCAGTTCCGGTACCACTTGCGGTCCGAGGGCACGACGAACCACGGCGCCGCCTCGGTCGAGCACTCGCGGATCGCCTCCTCGTAGGCCGCCTGGTAGTCCTGCCAGCGCCGTCGTTCCTCGAGGTCGCCCTCGTGGAACTTCCAGTGCTTCTCGGGGTCGTCGAGGCGTGCCAGCAGTCGCTCCCGTTGCTCGTCGTAGGAGATGTGCAGCATGCACTTCACGATCGTGGTGCCGGCGGCCGCCACCCGTTCTTCGAACTCGACGATCTCGCGGTAGCGCGGCCGCCAGACCGCTTCGGGCACGAGGGATCGCACCCGCACGATCAGCACGTCCTCGTAGTGGGACCGGTCGAACACCATCACCTGGCCCGCAGCGGGGAGCCTGCGCTCGATCCGCCAGAGGAAATCGTGTTGGAGTTCTTCGTCGGTGGGCTTCTTGAACGAGGCGACGTCCACGCCGGCCGGGTTCATCGATGAGAACACGTGACGGACCGTGCCGCCCTTGCCGCTGGTGTCCATGCCCTGCAGCACCACCAGGAGCGAGCGCTTCCCCTCCACCCAGAGCCGTTCCTGGAGGTGGTCGAGGCGATCGGCGAGCTCGGGGACCGCCGCCTCGGCCGTCTGCGCGATCGTCGACGCCGGGCGTGTCGCGCGGGTCGATGCCCGGCAGGATGGCGTTGCCGTCGCCCCCCGCCCGCAGGAGGTCGCGGACACGCCCTTCGCTCATCCGCCGGACGCTAGCACGGGCGCTTCGTCGGCGGCGCGCTCGCCCCTCGTCATCGCGCGGTAGCCGACCACGGCGGCCCCGATCAACACCGTCGAGAGCACGAGCACGATCGTGGCGAGGGCGTTCAACGACGGCAACGGGGACCGGCGCGCCGACGAATAGATCACGATCGGGATCGTCTGGCACGAGGCGTCGGCGCACAGGCGCTGGGAGATCACGAAGTTGTCGATGGCCGAGGCGAACACGATGGCGACGCTCGCGAAGATCGCGGGCGAGAGCAGCGGCAGGAGCACCCGCCGGATCGCGTTGGTGGGCGAGGCGCCGAGGTCCATGGCCGCTTCCTCGTAGTGCTTGCCCACCGACAGCAACCGTGCCCGCACGATGATCACGGTGAAGGCGAGCTCGTACATCGACAGCCCCAGGACCTGCGCCGTGAACCCCAGGCCGATCTGCTCGACCAGCTTGGTCATCATCAGGAACAGGCCCACGCCGATCGCGATCTCCGGCGTGATGAACGAGAACAGCATCACGAAGTCGCTCGTGCCCGCACCGCGACCGCGCCACCGGTCGAGCGCGATGGCGAAGGCCACGCCCAGCGGCACCGCGATCACCACCGTGAGCGCCGACAGCTTCAGGCTCTGGAACAGCGCCGAGCGCAAGGTCTCGTCCTGCCACACGGAGTTGACGTCGGTGATGAACCAGCGCGTCGCCGAGAACCCCTGCCAGGTGGTCTGCGCCTTCCCCGCGTTGAACGAGTAGGCCACGGCGATGAAGACGGGCACGAGCGACCACGCGAGGTAGCCGAACACCGCCACCCACAGGAACCGGGCCTGGGCCCACGGGTTGGCGATCCACGACGTCAATCGACGGCTCGCCGGAGGTGCCTGCACCGAGAGCGGGCCGCTCATCGTTCCGCCAGCTCCCTCGCGACGTTCGTGCTGCGCAGGTAGTAGAGCATCGGCACGATCAGCAGCACGACCATGACCACCACCAACGCGGCGCCCGTGTTCACCAGCGAGCTCTGGATCGAACTGACGATGAGGTTGCCGAACATCGCCGTGTTGCGCGTGCTGGAGAGCAAGGTCTGGGTGAAGTAGTCGCCGAACATCGGCAACGCCACGATGATGCAGCCGGCCAGGATGCCCTGTTTCGACAGCGGCAACGTGACGCGGAAGAACGTCTTGACCTGGCCGGCGCCCAGGTCGCGCGCCGCTTCGATCATCGAGCGGTCCATGCGATCGAGCGTGCCGAACAACGGCAGGATCATGAACGGGATGTAGCCGTAGATCAGCCCGAACACCACGGTGGAGGCTCTCCCGCTCAGCCACTGTTCGGGATGGTCGATCACCCCGATCGCCTCCAGGAACCGGTTCACGTAGCCGTCCTCCTGGAGCAGGTTCACCCAGGCGAACATCCGCATCATGTAGCTGATCCAGAACGGCGCGATGAACGCCACCAGCAGCCAGGTCTTCGTGCGCTTGGCGTGCCGCGCCACGAAGTAGGCGACGGGGTAGCCGATCAGCAGGCATGCCGCGGTCGCGATGCCCACGTAGACCAGCGTTCGGACCAAGGTCTCCTGCTCGATGGAGCCGGCGGTGAACAGCCTGGTCACCACCCCGCGGAACGGCGTGGTGTCCCACTGGACCGGGTTGTAGACCGGTTCGGCCGTCAGGAAGATCGGGTCGAGGCGCCCGAACGCCACCGAGAGCACCACGTAGAACGGCAGGACGAAGAACAGCAGGAGCCAGATCGTGGCCGGTGCCGCGAACGACGGCCAGAACCAGCGGGGGTACCAGACCCCCCCGGGCCGGTCGTCCTTACGCGCCACCCGTCACTTCTTGGTAGATCTGCTGGTAGAGCTGGTTGATCGCGGGCTCCAGCTCCAGCTCCGACACGCCCATCGGCACCATGTCCTCGGTGACGATCGTGTAGGTGAGGCTCTCGGGCAGGAAGCCGTCGGAGACCGCGACGTCCTCGTTGAACGACTTCACCGTGGGCTGGTAGCCCTCGTAGGAGTAGTTGGCGATGGCGTTCTTGGGGTCGTACAGGTAGTCGATCAGCGCGTGGGCCAGCACCGGGCTCGCGGCGCCCTTCGGGATCGCGAACAGGTCGTGGGAGATCAGGCCCTTCTGTCCTCCCTGGCCCTGCGGTGGCCACGCGTAGCTGAGCGCCGTGATGTCCAGGCCCTTGGGCAGGTAGTACTGGTAATAGGCCATCTGCCCCGACCACGTGTTGTGCACCTGCCACAGGTTCGTGCTGAGCTCGGTGTAGTCGACGTGGTCGTACTTCCAGCCCATCTCGTCGGCGCCGGCCAGCAGGTCCTGCTTGACCTCGTCCAGGATCGTCTGGTCGCTCTCGTTCGGGTCGTAGCCCTTGCGCAACAGCCCCACCGCCAAGGTGTCGCGCGAGCCGTTCAACAGGTGGGCCTGGCCCTTGTACTTCGGGTCCCAGAACACGTCCCACGGGTTGTCGAGCGCCGCGATGTCCTCGCTGACCTCGTCGTTGCGCCACGCGATCCCGGTGGTGAAGATCACGTAGGGCATCGAGTACTGGCGGCCCACGTCGTAGAAGTCCGGGATCCCCGGCGACAGCTGGTCGGTGGCGGTGGTGAGGTAGGTCTTGTTGAGCGGCTGGATCAGGTTCGCCCTGCGCGAGCTTGCCGATGTTCTCGAGCGTCACGGTCACGACCGCGTCGAAGTCGGCGCCGTTGGACTGCATCTTCGACACCATCTCGTCGGGCGTGTCGAACACCGTGTACTCCACGTCGACGCCGTACTGTTCGCCGAACCCGTTGAGGACCTTCTTCCAGATGTAGTCGTTGTAGCCGAAGATCTTCAGCGGCCCCGACTCCGGATCGAGTCCGTCGGCGATCGCCGGGTTGTCGGCGCTGATCGGCAGGGTGACGGGGTTGTCGGGCCGCGCCAGCTGGAGCGCCGCCGAGGCGCTGGCATCCCCTCCGCTCGAGCCGGAGTCCCCGCACGCGGCCAGGATCGCGGCCATGCTCGGCAACGCGATACCGGCAGCGGCTGCCCGCTGCAGGAACGCTCGCCGGTCGATGGGTCGGGGGCGGTCTTTCGGATGCGCCATGGTCGAACCTTTCTCGTCGGCAGGTCGCTGTGGGCTGTTTCTACACCCCTGACACGTCCGGCGTGCGCGGGCGGGGGGTTGCGCGATGTCCCGGGGTCAGGCCCGCGGGTAGACTCGGAGCAGGCCGCGCGATCCGCGCGCCCGATCCCTTCCCTCCCTCGATCCCGGAGTGACGAACGCCATGCCCACCCGCAACGACATCCGCAACGTGGCCATCGTGGCCCACGTCGACCACGGAAAGACCACGCTCGTCGACGCCATGCTCTGGCAGTCCGGCGCCTTCCGCGAGAACCAGGACGTGAACGAGCGCGTCATGGACTCCATGGACCTGGAGCGCGAGAAGGGCATCACGATCCTGGCCAAGAACACGGCGGTGCGCTACGGCGACATCAAGATCAACATCGTCGACACGCCCGGTCACGCCGACTTCGGCGGTGAGGTGGAGCGCGCGCTCACGATGGTGGACGGGGTCCTGCTGTTGGTCGACGCGAGCGAAGGTCCCCTGCCTCAGACCCGCTTCGTGCTCCGGAAAGCGTTGGAGTCGCGCCTGCCGGTGATCCTGGTGGTGAACAAGGTCGACCGCCCGGACGCCCGCGTGGGTGAAGTGGTGCATGAGGTGGAGGAGCTGTTCCTGGACCTGGACGCCGACGAGCACCAGATCGATTTCCCGATCCTGTACGCGAACGCCCGGTCCGGCCAGGCGGGGGAGGACCCGGAGACGCTCGCGGCCGACCTCAAGCCGCTGTTCGAGACCCTGCTCACCTACATCCCCGCGCCCGAGTACGAGGAGGGCCACCCGCTCCAAGCGCTCGTCACGAACCTCGACGCCTCGCCCTACGTCGGTCGCCTGGCCATGTGCCGCGTCCGCAACGGATCGATCACGCGCGGCCAAGCGGTGGCGTGGTGCCGCGCCGACGGCACGATCGAGCAGGCCAAGATCGGTGAGCTCTACGTCACCGATGCCCTCGATCGCGTCGACGCTGAGGAGGCCGGTCCCGGGGAGATCATCGCCGTCGCGGGGATCGCGGAGATCACGATCGGAGAGACGCTGGCCGATCCCGCCGATCCTCGGCCGCTGCCGGTCACCAGCGTCGACGAGCCCAGCCTGTCGATGACGATCGGCATCAACACCTCGCCGCTGTCGGGCACCGACGGCGACAAGATGACGGCCCGCCTCCTCAAGGGACGCCTCGACCAGGAACTGGTCGGCAACGTGTCGATCCGCGTGCTCGAGACCGAACGACCCGAGATGTGGGAGGTGCAGGGCCGCGGCGAACTCCAGTTGGCGGTCCTGGTGGAGATGATGCGGCGCGAAGGCTTCGAGCTCACGGTGGGCAAGCCGCAGGTCGTGACGCGCACGGTGAACGGCCAGCTGCAGGAGCCGATGGAGCGGGTCGCGATCGACGCGCCCGAGGACTACCTGGGGGTGATCAGCCAGCTGCTCGCGCTGCGCAAGGGGCGCATGGAACAGATGGTGAACCACGGCACCGGCTGGATCCGCATGGAGTACCTGGTGCCGGCCCGTGGGCTGATCGGGTTCCGCACCGAGTTCATGACCGAGACCCGCGGGACCGGCCAGCTCCACCACGTGTTCGAGGGCTACGAGCCCTGGCACGGCGAACTCCGCACGCGTCCCAGCGGCTCCCTCATCGCCGACCGAACGGGCGTCACCACGCAGTTCGCCCTGCTGAACCTGCAGGAGCGCGGCGCGATGTTCGTGGGACCGGGCGAGGACGTGTACGAAGGCATGATCATCGGCGAGAACGCGCGGGCCGACGACATGGACGTGAACCCCACGAAGGAGAAGCACCTCACGAACATGCGCAAGGCCAACGCCGAAGAGCTCGTCCGTCTGATCCCGAAGCTGCAGCTGTCATTGGAGCAGGCGCTGGAGTTCATCCGCGAGGACGAATGCGTCGAGGTCACCCCGAACCACGTGCGGCTGCGCAAGGTGTTGCTCGACCAGCAGGGGCGCGTGAAGGCCGGGCGTCGCGCCAAGCCGGCGAAGGACTAGCGGACTCAGACGACGCCGAGCGCGCCGACCACCCGGCTGACGCCCTTGCGGGCCTGACTGCGGGTGCCGTGCGAGGACGCCTCCACCACCAGCGCGGTGCCGCGGCTCGTCGGCCGGGCGGTGATCCCCACCCGGACCCGCTGGAACCCGGAGCGCGTGGTGCCTTGGAGGAAGCGGCCCTCCAGGTCGACATGCGAGACGGTGCCGATCTCATCGAGGACCCGCTGGGCGAGCGCGAAGGCGTCGTCGGTTCCTTCGTCGATGATCACGGTCTGCTCTGCATGACGTACCGACACGGGGAGCTCCTTCGTTCGCGGGGGTGGAGCGCTCCCACCGTTGCACGTTCCGCCGTCGCACGCATCCCCCACTGGCCGCATGATCGCCAATCGTCACCGGATGGTGACATGGGCGCCATCTCGTGCGCGAAGACGACCGGCGTGGTGCGCGTGGGGGCAACCCTGGGCTCGGCGCGGCTGCCCGCATGAGGTCGTGGTCCGGCGCGCGATAGGGTCGGCCCATGCCGAAGCGCACGATCGCCGGCGATCTTCCGGCGCCGATGCTCGCCAAGGTCCAACCGGACATGCCCATCGGTGATGGCTGGACCTACGAGCCCAAGTGGGACGGGTTCCGGACGATCGTCGCGATCGACACCGACGGCACCGCGCGCCTCGCGAGCCGCGACGGCAGACCCCTGGGACGGTACTTCCCGGAGTTGCTCGAGCTGCTGGAACGCGATGCGAGCCACGGACCGTTCGTGGCCGACGCCGAGATCGTGCGGGTGGCGCCGGGCCGGATGGACTTCGACGAACTGCAGCTGCGGCTGCACCCTGCCGAGTCGCGGGTGCGCAAGCTCGCCGGCGAGATCCCCGCCACCTTGATCGTGTTCGACCTGCTGTGGCTCGGGGACGAAGGGCTCGCCGAGGTCCCGCTCGCCGAACGGCGCGAGCGACTCGCGACGCTGGCCTCGGCGATGGGATGGGAGGCCGCGCCCGGTTCCCTGGACGACGTGCCCACCGGGCCCACGGTGTTGGCCGCTCCCTGGACCGACGATCCGGAGGTGGCGCGCGGCTGGTTCGCCGACGACGCGGGCATCGGCCAGGACGGCATCATCGCCAAACGTGCCGAGCAGCCGTACCTGTCGGGCGAGCGCGGTTGGATCAAGGTGAAGCATCGCTCCACGCTCGACTGCGTCGTGGGCGGCTACCGCCTGTCGAAGACCGGCGACGGGATCGGCGCGCTGTTGCTCGGCCTGTACGACGGCGACGGCACGCTGCACTACGTCGGGCACACGTCCTCGTTCAAGGCGAAGGAGCGACGGGACATCCTCGAACAGTTGCGACCGCTCGAAGGCGGCGACAGCTTCGAGGGTGGTCGCGCGCCGGGCGGGCAGAGCCGGTGGAGCGCCGGCAAGGACACCGCGTGGATCACCCTGCAACCGGTGCTGGTCTGCGAGGTCACGATCGACCGGGTGCAGTACGGGCGGTTCCGCCACGCCGCGAGCTTCGTCCGCTGGCGCGACGACCGCGAGCCCGCGAGCTGCACCTTCGACCAGATCCCGGGGGCCGAACCGCCCGCGTGGCCCGAACCGACGGACGGCTAGGCCGAACCCGGCTCTTTCCGGCGACGGCCCTGGCCACGGCCCTGGCTTCCCTGGCCTCGATCGCCGCCCAGACCTTGGCGCTTCATCTCCTCCCATTCGGCGATCTTCTTCGCGCGGGAGGGGTTCACCCGCACCGGTTCGTCGTCGCCCTTCGGGAAATGCGGTGGCCACGGCGCATCGCCCAGGCCGCCGGCGGCGTCCTGCTCTGCGAGCGCCAGCAATGCGTCGAGGCTGCCCACGTGCTCGATCGATCCCGGCACCCGGATCGCCGATCTCGCGCAACCGGCCGGGCACGGTCCGCACCGTGAAGCGCGAGGGATCGACGTCGGCCACCTCGTCCCAAGCCAGCGGTGTCGACACGCGAGCGTCGGGCATGGGCCGGACCGAATACGCACTCGCCACGGTGCGGTCGCGCGCGTTCTGGTTGTAGTCGAGGAACACGCCCTGACGTTCTTCCTTCCACCACGCGGTGGTGGCGATGCCCGGCATGCGCCGCTCCACCTCGCGCGCGAAGGCCAGCGCCGCGCGCCGCGTCGCCGTGAAGCCGTTCCCTCGCTCCACCCGGGCGTTGATGTGCAGGCCCCGTTTGCCGCTGGTCTTCGGGAACCCGGTGAGTCCGTGTTCGGCCAGGACGTCGCGCGACATCAGCGCCACCCTCCGCACGTCGTCCCACGGCACACCGGGCGTGGGGTCGAGGTCCACCCGTAACTCATCGGGGTGAGCGACGTCGTCGGCACGTACCGGCCAGGGATTGCATTCCAGGCAGCCCAGCGTCGCGGCCCAGACCAGCGCCGCTTCGTCGGCCATCACCGGCATCGCGGCGGTGCGTCCGCTCGGGAACATCACGGTGGCGGTCTGCACCCACTCGGGCGACCCCTTGGGGATGCGCTTCTGATAGAAGGAGCCCTCGCCGTCGTCGGCCACCCCCGCGGGGAAGCGGTGCAGGATCTCCGGGCGGTCACGGCAGCCGTGAAGCGCGGCTTCGGCCACCGCGGCCCAGTACTCCACCACCTCGAGCTTCGTGATCGGGCCGCCCTCGGCGTCGGGGAAGTACACCTTGTCGGGGTTCGTGACGCGGATCTCCCGCCCCTGCACCTCGATCGAGGTCGCCGGTGTCGCCATGGGAGAGCCACGTTACCTGTCCGGCGCCGTGGGGCTTGACATCCGAACGTATGTTCGAGTAGCATGCAGCGTCGTCCACCACCCGTCCTCCCCCGGAACGGATGCACGTGGATCCACTGCTCACCGACACGCAGGACCTCATCGGCCGCGTCCAGACCCTGCACCGCGAGATCGCCGAACGTCAGCGCGAACTGCTGGAGGTCCTCGCCCAGCTCGAGACCCGGCAGGCCTGGGTCGAAGACGGCGCCCACGACATGGCTCAGTGGACGTCGATGGCGCTGGACGTCTCCCGCTGGAAGGCCGACCGGCTGCTCGGCGCCGGCCGGGCGCTCCCCACGTTGCCCGCCACCGCTCACGCGCTCGCGCGTGGCGATCTCGGCATCGACAAGGTCGTCGAGCTCACCCGGTTCGCCTCCTTCGACGATGAAGACGCGCTCGTGCGTTGGGCCCAAGGGGTCTCCTCGGGCGCGATCAGGCGAGCGGGCGACCTGCAGGTGGCGCATCGCGACGAGCAGGCCGCCGAAGCCGAACGCACACGCTGGTTGCAGTGGAAGGTCGCCGACGAGGGCCAGCGGTTCGTGATCGACGGCGAACTCCCGTCGGCGCAGGGGGCCGTGGTGGCGAAGGCGCTCGATCGGCTCGGCGACCAGATCCCCGTCATGCCCGGGGAGGAGTCCGACCGGTTCGTGGGCAGCCGCCGGGCCGACGCGCTCGTCGCGCTGTGCTCCGCCCGCCTCGCCGGTGACGAGGATCAGGACCGAGCCACGATCGTGGTCCATGCCGACATCGACGTGCTCGAGGGTGTCGACGCCAACGCCTTGATCGAGGACGGGCCGGTGATCGGCGGCTCCACGGCGCAGCGGCTGCTGTGCAACGCGCGCGTCCAGATGGTGCTCGAACGACCCGACGGCACGGTGGCGGGGGTCGGTCGACTCGCCCGCGAACCGTCGGCCTGGATGATGCGCCAGCTCCGGCATCGCGACGACGCCTGCCGGTTCCCCGGGTGCGACGCCCGGCGGTTCACGCAGGCCCATCACATCGAATGGTGGTCGCGCGGCGGCACCACCGATCTCGACAACCTCATCCTCGTCTGCTCGTTCCATCACAAGCTGGTGCACGAGCACGGATGGTCGATCGCGCGCACCGACGACGGCGACGTCACGTGGCACCGGCCGAGCGGCATCCGCTACCGCGCCGGTCCCGACGAAGGAGTGGCGTGAGGCCGATCGGCGAGCGCGGGCGGCTCGCCCAGGGACCAGTGGTCGACGGCGGCGTCGGGGATCCCCAGGAGCTGCCGCTGGACGGTCGTTGCCGCCGCCACCACCGTCCGTGGGTATCGGCATGTCGTCGCGCGGCCGGATCCACCGGTAGGTGTACGCCAGGAACAGCACCCTCCGGGTGACGTCGCTCGTGTTGGGGCTGCGCATGTGCCAGAGGCGGCGATCGAACATCACGGCGTCGCCCGCCGCCGCCAGGATCGGCTGAGCGCCCGGCAGGTCGTTCGATCTGTCGGCGGGTGGCTCCATCCGGTCGGTCCGTTGTGAGCCGGGGAGTACCACCAGGTTTCCGCGGCCCGGGATCGACACGTCGGACAGGAAGAACGCCACCTTGACCGACAGCCGCGGCCGGGGTGAGGTCTCCAGGTCCCGGTTCACCACGCCGCCGTCCTGATGCCACAGCCACACATCCCGGGGCGTCTCGGCACCAGGGTGGACGTCCAGGTGGCAGTGGTAGCAGTGGATGTTGTCGCCCAGCACCTGCCGCACCAACGGCAACGTGGCACGATGGTCAAGCAGCTTGACGAATGACGGATCGTCGCCGAGGAACGCCAACCGATGCAGCATCGTGCCCTCGGAGCCGTGTTCGGCCGCCACCCGATCCACGGCACGCCGGTACCGTGTCACCTCGGCGTCCGTGAGCGCGCCCGTGATCCGGACGAACCCGTCGCGTTCGAACCGGTCGCGCAGCGTCGGGCGGGCCAACGGTGGGATCGACGGTGAGTCGTGCGGCCATGGTCTTCGCCCCTTTCCGTGAGCGTCGACCGTTCGATGCTTCGGATGCGCCCGCCGTTGCGCGCTCCGCGAGCATCGGATCGCGTGATGGTGGAGCGGGCGCTGCTCGAGCCTGAGCCGCTACGACGCGGCGCCCACCCGGTCGCCGGCCTCCTTGACGGCGCGGAACACGGTCTCGCCGATGTCGGCCGGGTTGCGCACCACCCGGTGGCCGTGGCCCTCGATCGCGTCCAGCTTCGCGTTCGCGGTGTCGGACTCGCCCGCGATCACCGCGCCCGCGTGTCCCATGCGCCGGCCGCGCGGCGCCGAGACTCCGGCGATGAAGGCCACGAGCGGCTTCGACATGTACTGCGCCGCCCACGCGGCCGCCTCGACCTCCTGCTGCCCGCCGATCTCGCCGATCATCACGACCACGTCGGTCTCGTCGTCGTTCTCGAAGGCCTGCAGGACGGTCTTGAAGTCGGTGCCGTTCACGGGGTCGCCGCCGATGCCCACGCAGGTCGATTGCCCCAGGCCGCGGGCGGTCATCTGCGAGACGGCCTCGTAGTTGAGCGTGCCGCTTCGCGACACCACGCCCACGCGCCCCGGCAGGTAGATGTGGCTCGGCATGATGCCCACCTTGCACGCGCCAGGCGTGATGATGCCGGGGGAGTTGGGTCCGATGATGCGCGTCGAACGCCCCGCGAGGTAGCGCTTGGTGCGGACCATGTCCTGGACGGGGACCCCGTCGGCGATGATCACCGCCACCCCCACGCCGGCCTCGGCCGCTTCCAGCAGGGAGTCCGTCGCGAGCGCCGGCGGCACGAAGATGCCCGACACATCGGCGCCGGTCTCCTCGACCGCCTCGGCCACGCTGTTGAACACCGGCAACCCCAGGTGGGTGGTCCCCCCCTTGCCGGGGGTGACGCCTCCCACGACCTTCGTCCCGAACGACATCGCCTCTTCGGCGTGGAACGTGGCGTGCTGTCCGGTGAAGCCCTGGATGATGACCTTCGAGTCCTTGTCCACGAACACGCTCATGCCGGCACCCCTTGCTCGCTCACCGCGTGCACGGCCTTGGCCGCGGCGTCGTCGAGGTCGTCGGCCTGGATCAGGGCCAGGCCACTCTCGTCCAGGATCTTCCGGCCTTCCTCCACGTTGGTGCCGGCCAACCGGACGATCACCGGGACGCCGATCGCCTGATCGCGCGTCGCCTGCACCACGCCCTGCGCGATCCAATCGCACCGGTTGATGCCCGCGAAGATGTTCACCAGGATCGCCTGCACGTTCGGGTCCTGCAGCACGATCCGGAAGGCGTTCGCGATCTTCTCGGGACTGGCACCGCCCCCTACGTCGAGGAAGTTCGCCGGGCGCCCGCCGTGGTGCACGATCGCGTCCATCGTCCCCATCGCCAGGCCGGCGCCGTTCACGATGCAGCCCACCGAGCCGTCGAGCGCGATGTAGTTGAGCCCGTGGCCGGTGGCCTCGACCTCCTTGGGGTCTTCCTCCTCGAAGTCGCGCAGCTCCACCACGTCGCCCTGGCGGAACAACGCGTTGTCGTCGAAGCTCATCTTCGCGTCCAGGGCGACCAGGTCGCCGTCCTCGGTCTCGATGAAGGGGTTCACCTCGAGCATCAGGCAGTCCAGGTCGCGGAAGAGCCGGTACATGCGCTTGAGCAGCCGCGTGAACGAGGCGGTGCGGTTGCCCAGCCCGATCGCGGTCGCCACCTTGCGGCACTGGAAGTCCAGCAATCCGACCCCGGGGTCCACGTACTCGGTGTGGATCGCGCCGGGGTCGGACGCGGCGACCTCCTCGATGTCGACGCCGCCCTCAGCGCTGGCGATCACCACGATCCGCTGCGAATCACGGTCCACCACCAGCGAGAGGTAGAACTCCCGCTCGATCCGCGAGGCACGTTCGACCAGCACGCGGCTGACCCGCTGGCCCTCGGGACCGGTCTGTGCGGTGACCAACGTGGAGCCCAGCATCTGATCGGCGATCTCGGCGATCTTGTCGGGGGAGTTGCCCAGCTTCACGCCACCGGCCTTGCCGCGCCCACCCGCATGGATCTGGGCCTTCACCACCCATCGCTGGCCGCCGAGCTCCTCGGCGACGCGAGCGGCCGCCTTCGACGTGTAGACCACCTCGCCTCGAGGCGTGGTCACCCGGTAGCTGCGAAGCAGCTGCTTGGCCTGGTACTCGTGGATATCCATCTGCTGCTCCTTCGGCGCCCGGCTGCGGGCTTCCTTCAGGCGCGACCGGATGCGGTCGTGCCGGTCGTTCACGACCTGCTGGTGATCTGCTCCACCTGGCGGATCAGGTTCTCCGCCATCCGGATCGAGGCGGCGTCGATCAGCCGTCCGTCGAGCGAGACGGCGCCCTTGCCCTCCTTCGCTGCGTCCTCCATGGCCTGGAGGATCCGGCGCGCGCGGTCGACCTCGTCCTCGCCAGGGGAGAAGACCTCGTTCGCCAACTCGACCTGCGACGGGTGGATCGCCCATTTGCCCTCGCAGCCCAGCGCCGCGGCGCGCCTCGCCGCGCTGCGGTACCCGTCCGGGTCGTTGAAGTCGCCGAACGGACCGTCGATCGGGCGCAGGCCTTCGGCGCGGCACGCCGCCACCATGCGGCTGATCCCGAAGTGCCACTGGTCGCCCCAGTGGATCTCGCGCGCGCCCGTCTGCGGCAACGGATCGGTGAGCACGGAGTAGCCGGGGTTGGCCCCGCCGATGTTCGTCGTGCGCGCACGGACCGAAGCCGCGTAGTCGGCGACGCCGAACACCATGGCCTCGAGCCGGTCGGGCCGAGCCCGGCTGATCGCCTCGACGTTGGCCATCCCCGCGGCGGTCTCGATCAGGATGTGGATGCCGATGCGGCCGGGCTCCCAGCCGTTGCGTTGCTCGATCTGGTCCAGCAGCGTCGCCACGAACTCGACGTCGGAGGGCGAGCCCACCTTGGGCACCAGCACGGTGTCGAGCACCTGGCCGCGCGCCTCCACGACGTCGACGACGTCGCGGTAGCACCAGTGGGTGTCGAGCCCGTTGATGCGCACGCTGACGGCCGTTCGCGACCAGTCGTTGACGCCGAGCGCCTCGATGATGTTGCCGCGCGCCGCTTCCTTGTCGTCGGGCGCCACGGCGTCCTCGAGGTCGAGGAACACGACGTCGGCATCGAGCGTGGCGGCCTTCTCCATGGCGCGCACGTTCGTGCCGGGAACGGCGAGTTCGCTTCGGTGGAGCCGGTCCTTGCGTGTCATGAGGGCACCTACGCTGAGCGGGGCAGGACCTCGTCGAAGGCCGCCAGCACCCGGTCGGCGGTCTCACGGTTGGCGTTCACGCCCATCAGGCCCACCCGCCAGATCGGGGGCGCGGTGGGGCCGAGGCCGCCGCCCACCTCGATGTTGAACGTGCGCAGGATCGTCGACTGGATGTCCTTGCCGTCCACGCCCTCGGGCACGTCGATCGCGCTCAATTCCCACAGCTGATGGTCCGGATCGGACAGGAACGTGTAACCACGGTCGCGCATCTGCTGCTGGAAGTAGCGGCCGGCGTCCTCGTGGCGAGCCCACCGGTTCTGCAGGCCCTCCTCGAGGGCGAGCCGGATGCCCTCGTACAGCGCGTAGTACTGCAGGATCGGCATCGTGTGGTGGTAGGTCATCGGGCGCTCGACCCAGTACTTCTCCAGCAGGTCGATGTCGAAGCTGAACGAGACGGGCGCCTTGCGGTTGCGGGCCCGTTCGAGCGCACGCGGCGACACCGTGAACGGGCTCAGCCCGGGTGGGCAGCCCAGCGACTTCTGCGAGCACGAGTAGGCGTAGTCGATGTTCCACTCGGTGGGGGAGACCTGCTCGCCGCCCAGCGAGGTCACGGCGTCGACCATCAGCAGCGCATCGGGCGCCGCTTCCCGCATGAGCGAACCCAGCTCCGCAACCGGGTACCGAACACCGGTCGAGGTCTCGGCGTGCACCACCGCCACCAGCCTCGTGTCGGGGTTGGCGCGCAGGGCCTCCTCGACCTGATCCAGCGGCACGATCTGGCCGAGCGGCGCGGTGAGTTCGACGAGCTCGGTGCCGGCGCGCTTGGCCATCTCGGCGATCCTGGCCCCGAAGAACCCGGCGTGGATCACGATGACCTTCTCGCCGGGTTCGGTGAGGTTCGCGAGGCCGGCTTCCATGCCGGAGGTCCCGGAGGCGCTGAAGCACAGCGACAGTCCGTCGGCCCGCTGCCAGAGCGCCTGGAGCCCGGCGGTGAGGTCGACCAGGATGTCCCAGAAGTCGGGGTCGAGGTGCCCGTTCATCGGGTTGCCCATCGCTTCGAGCACCTTGGGGTTCACGTTGGACGGCCCGGGGCCGCACAGGAGCCGTTCGCCCGGCTGCAGCGCCGGGATGCTGGTGACGAGCGTCTCGCTCATGTCTGTCCCTCCCTCACGAGGCCCCGCGAACGGCAGAGCCCGAAGTTTGAACGGGCGTTCAAAGGAAGACCGGAGTATGGCATAGGTGCCGGATCCGGCGATAGCCCGGCCGCCTCACCGCCGGTCAGGGACCCGCCGTTCAGCCGGTGTTCTGCAGGCCGGCCGCGACCCCGCTGATCGTGGCCTGGACCAGGCGCTCCGTGCGCACGCCGGGCCGTTCGCCCAGGAACCGCACCTGCAGGAACGACAGGGCGTCGACGTACGGATTCCGGAACTCGATGGCGCGCTGCAGGTCGGGTTTGGCGTCCAGCACGTGGTCGTGCCCGGTCACGGACAGGACGAGCTCGGTGGTCCGCTGCATCTCCTCGCGGATCGTGGCGCTGAGGTCGGGGCGGTCGCCGCGGGCCAGGTAGAGATCCGCGATCGCCGGGTCGGCCTTCGCGAGCGAGAGCTCGGCGTTCTCGAGCAGCGTGGCGAAGAAGGGCCACGCACGCGCCATCGCGCGGAGGCGCCCGAGCCCGCCGCGCCGGCCGGCCACCGCCGCGAGTCCGGCGCCGAGCCCGTACCACCCGGTGAGGTTCACGCGGCTCTGACCCCAGGCGAAGACCCATGGGATCGCGCGCAGGTCCTCGAGCACGGCGCCGGCGTCCAGGCCTCGCGAGACGGGCCGCGACGCGATCGGCAGCGTGCCGATCTGCGCGATCGGGGTGACGCGCCGGAAGAACTCGACGAACCCGTCGGCGTGCACGAGCGACTCGTACCGCTCGCGCGAGGCCGCCGACAGCACGGCGATCTCCTCGGCGAACCCGTCGGCGGGATCGTGGGCGCCGGTGGGTTCCTCGGCTCGCGCGCACCACGGCGTTCGTGAGCTGTTCCAGGTGCCGCCGCGCCAGCGCGGGGTTCCCGTAGCGGGCGAACGCCACCTCGCCCTGCTCGGTCACCTTGAACCGGCCGTCCATCGAACCCGGTGGCTCGGCGGTGATCGCCTGGCTCGCCGGTCCGCCGCCGCGGCCCAAGGCGCCGCCGCGGCCGTGGAAGATCGTGAGCCGCAGTCCGTGCTCGCGCGCCCACGCCGCCATCGACCGCTGCGCCGCGTACAGCTCGAGGTTGGCGGCGAGCATGCCGACCTCCTTCGCGGAATCGGAGTAGCCCACCATCACCTCGAGCTCGTTGCCGCGGCGGCGAAGCAGCGCCCTGGTCTCGCGCATCGCGGTCCACTCGTCCAGGATCGTGGTGGCGTTCGCGAGTTCGTGGCGCGACTCGAGCAGCGGCACGGGCACGACATCGGGGGGCCCCTCCGGCACCGCGACGCGCGCGAGCTCCAGCACTCCGGCCAGGTCCGCCGCCGACTTCGTGAAGCTCACCACGACGCGCTCGCACGCCTCCGGTCCCAGGCGCTGCTGGATGTCCGCGATCGCCCGGAAGGTCGCCAAGCACCTCGCGCGTCTGCGGGGAGGGCCGGGATGACCGCGCACCGGCGACCTCCTCGCGGGCGGTCGCCAGCACGCTCGAATGCTGCCGCACCTCCATCGACGCCAGATGGAACCCGAACGTCTCCACCTGCCACCGCAGGTGTTGCAGCTCGCCCCACGCCAGCCTCGGAGCGCCACCGGCCTCGAGGGAGCGTTGCAGCGTCTCGATGTCCGTGAGGAACTCGGACGGGCCGGCGTAGGCCCCGCGGATGCCCAGCCGGGTCGCCGCGAGCCGATGGGCCGCCAGGCCCAGCTTCCGTCGGTGGGGTGCGTCGGACAGCGTCCGTCCGAGTTCGGTGGCGACCTCGGGAAGCTCGCCGGCGTCCCGATCCAACGCCCGGCGCAGTGCGCGGCTCGGCGGCACGTCGCGCTCGGACACCGACAGGGTCCGGGCGATCCGCCGAGCGGCCGCCTCCATCCCCCGGAGCGCATGGTCGGTCTGGATCGCCATCGCCGCCCGCGTGACCTCGGCGGTGACGGCGGGGTTGCCGTCACGATCGCCCCCCACCCAGGTGCCCCATCGGAGGAACGGCGCGAACGAGGGCGGCCGCGCTCCACAGCGTTCGGGGTCGAGGGTGCGGTCCACCGCGCGATAGATCGCCGGCAGGGTCACGAAGATCGTCTGGTCGAACAGGGCGAGCGTCGCGCGCACCTCATCGAGCGGTTCGGGACGATGCCGGCGGATCGGCTCCGTACGCCACAGCCCGGCGATCTCCTCGCGCAGCCGGCGATGGACCTCCTGCTCATCGGCGGCTCCCGTGGGCAGGTCCTCGAGCTGTTCGAGCAGGGCGCCGATCCGCCACAGGTGCTCGACCACGGCGCGACGCTTGGCCTCGGTGGGGTGGGCGGTCAGCACCGGCGTGATGCGCAGATCCTCGAACGCGGACGCATCCACGTCCAGGGCGTCGATCGAGTCCTTCACCGGCTTGCCCGAACGGGCGCGACGCGCCAGGACGCGCAGACGCTGGCGCTCCTCGGCCAGGTTCACCAGCTGGAAGTAGCAGGTGAACGCGCGGATCACGTCTTCGGCGCGTGACACATCGAGCTGATCCACGAGGGAGACGATCGTGGCCCGGCGGGCCGCCGTGGGCGTGCCCCGGAACGCGATCGTCGCGAGGCGGAGCGCCTCCACCTCGGCGAGCAGCGCGGGGCCGCCGCTCTCGGCGATCGCGTCGCCGAGCATCGTCGTGAGCAGGCGAACGTCACGCCGGAGCTCAGGGGAGGCGGGCCGCTCTCGGCGGCCCGTCGAAGCGGCCGCGCGGGCGGTCACGCCGTCGTCACTCCTTGAACGCGTCGGGATTCAGCAGTGTAGGCGGCCGCGTGCCGTCCAGCGCCGCGAACACGTTCTGCACCGCCAGCGCGCCCATGGCATCCCGGGTGTCCACCGTGGCACTGCCCAGGTGCGGGATCACCACGACGTTCTCCAGCGCCAGCAGACGGGGTTCGACCTGGGGCTCACGCTCGAACACGTCGAGCCCCGCGCCGAAGATCTCGCCGGACTCCAGGGCATCGGCGAGCGCCGATTCGTTGACGACAGGCCCGCGAGAGGTGTTGACCAACACGGCGGTCGGCTTCATGCGCTTGAACGCTTCGGCGTCGAACAGATGCCGCGTCTCCTCCGTGAGGTTCGTGTGGATCGAGACGAAGTCCGCCTGCTCCAGGAGCGCCTCGAGCTCCACGCGCCGGGCGCCGGTCTCGGCTTCGACGTCGGCGGGGAGCTGGAACGCGTCGGCGTAGATCACGTCCATCCCGAAGCCCTTCGCGCGCCGGGCCACCGCCTGCCCGATCCGGCCGAACCCCACGATGCCGATCGTCTTGTGGTGCACGTCCTGGCCCAGCATCATCAGCGGACCCCAGATCCAGGGCCGCTCCGCGCGCAGGAAGCGTTCCCCTTCGCCCAGGCGCCGCGCGGCCGCCATCAGCAGCGCGAACGCGGTGTCGGCGGTGGTCTCGGTGAGCACGTCGGGCGTGTTGGTGGCCAGCACGCCGGCGGCGGTGCACGCGGCAACGTCGATGTTGTCGAAGCCCACGGCGTGGTTGGCGACGATCGTCAGGTTCGGCCCGGCCGCGGCCAGGAACTCGGCGTCGACCTGCTCGGTGAGCATCGTGATGATGGCGTCGCGGCCGGCGATCACCTCGAGGAGCTCGTCCCGCGGGATGCCGAACTCGTTCTCGTGGATCGTGACGTCGGCGCGTTCGCGCAGGGTCGCCGTCGCCCCGTCCATGATCGGCCGGGTCACCAGGATGTTCGGTCGTTCGCTCATGAGGAGGATCCTTCCGTGCGCGTGGAGAGCCCGCAGTATGGACCGAACCGCCGGGGGAGCGGTAACCGCGAGCCGTGACCACGGCATCTAGACTCGTCCGTCGGATGAGTCCGCCCACCCTGGAGACCGAGCGTCTGCGCCTGCGCCCGTACGCGGCCGACGGCTCCGACCTCGATGCCCTGCAGGCGGTCCTGGGTGACCCCGTGTCGATGCGGTGGTACCCGGCGCCGTTCGACCGCGCGGCCACCGCCCGATGGATCGACCGCCAGCTCGAGCGGTACGTGGCGGACGGCACCGGGCTCCTCGCGGTGGAGGAACGCGCGACCGGCGAGGTGATCGGCGACTGCGGGCCCTCGTTCCAGGACGTCGACGGCGAGTCGCTGCTGGAGCTGGGCTGGCACATCCGCCGCGACCGGCAGGGGCGGGGGTTCGCCACCGAGGCCGGTGCCGCCTGCCGCGACTGGGCGTTCGCCGAACTGCAGCCGGCGTTCCTCATCTCGTTGATCCGCCCCGAGAACATCGGCTCGTGGCGGGTGGCCGAGAAGCTGGGGTTCGAGATCTGGCGCGGGACGATCCGCGCCGGCTGGGGACACCTCGTGTACCGGCTCGACCCGCCGGCGTGACTCGCCGCGTGACGCGGGCCAACGACGACGGCGCGCTAGCGCAGCTCCATCAGGTCGCGCAGCGCCGCCGCGATCGCCTCGCCCATCACGCGGTGGTCCTCGGCCTCGAAGTGCACGCCGTCCACCGGGCTCGAGGTCACGAACGCCCCGAGGTCGAGCAGCGGCACCTGGGCGTCTTCGGCCACGAGGCGGTAGGCGTCGGCGAACCCGCGGGACTCCAGCTCCGCGTGCGGGCTCTCGGCGTCCCACACCCCGAGGGCAGCGAGCGGGGGCGGCACCAGCAGCAGCACCTCGGGCGCCTCGCCGCCGGGCCCGGTGCCGCTCGTCGCCACCACCTCGGCCAGGGTGATCGCGCCTCGCGCCGCATGGTGCACCGAGAGCGCCCCCGGCACGAACAGGTCGTTCACGCCCAGCGCGATCACCACGACGTCGAGGGGCGCGTGGCTCTCCAGCGCGATCGGCAGGTACGCCAGCCCGTTGCGCCCCGGATCGAACGGCACCTCGAACGCCGTCGTGCGGCCGTTGAGGGCCTCCTCGATCACGTGGACGTCCTCACCGAGCGCGCGTTGCACGACGCCGGGCCACCGCTCCCATCGGCCCAGGCGCTGCTGGGTCGAGGCGGCGTAGCCCCAGGTGTTGGAGTCCCCGTAACAGAGGACGGCGGTCACTCGGCGATGTCGATGCGCTCGATCACGATCTCGTCGGCGGGCTTGTCCTGGCCGCTGGTGGCCACCTTCGACATCGCTTCCACCACGTCGTAGCCCTCGGTGACCTGCCCGAAGATCGTGTGTCGCCCGTTCAACCACGGCGTCTCGGCCACGGTCACGAAGAACTGCGAACCGTTCGTGCCGGGTCCGGCGTTGGCCATCGCGAGCCGACCCACCTGGTTGAACGTGGGACCGTCGGGCGGGCATTCGTCCTCGAACGTGTAGCCGGGACCGCCCATGCCCGTGCCCGTGGGGTCGCCGCCCTGCACCATGAACCCGTCGATCACCCGGTGGAACACGGTGCCCGGATACAAGGCATCGGACTTGGTCTGGCCGTCCCGCGGGTCGGTCCACTCACGTCCGCCGGTGGCGAGATCGACGAAGTTCTGCACGGTCTTCGGGGCGTGCTCGGGCATCAGGGTGACGGTGAACGAACCCTGGTTCGTGACGATGGTGGCGTTGGGCATGGGCCAGCCTCCTGGAGGTCGGGAAGCGGCCAGTCTACCGGGCGCGGATCGAGCGGATCTGCGTGGGCGTGCCCCTCAGGCGGCCACCCCGTTCGCGGCGTTGGCGAATCGCTGATCGAAGACCATCGGCCACCCGCTCGCATAGTTCTCGCGGCCCTCGAGCGCGAGGTCGCCGAGGCGTTCCCAGCCTCGGTGTTCGAGGTCGACCCGTGTCCCGCCCTCCTCGAGCGCCGTGAACGTCACCTCGACCTCGGTGGGTCCGACGGGGCGGTCGTGCGGTTTCCACGCCATGACCAGCCGGGTAGGTGGTTCCCAGGCGAGGATCTGGCCCCACGATGCCCGCCCACCGTCGGCGCGCACCTCCCAGATCGTGCCGCCCCCCTCGTGGTCGAACACCATGGAGGCCACGGGGGCGCCGCCTTCATCGGCCGATCGGGAGAAGGTGTCGAGCGGCCACCACGTGGCCATCTCGTCGGTGAACACGCGGAAGGCCGTGGCCGGGTCGCAGGTGACCGTGATGGTGCGGCGGATGGGGTCGATCACGGGTGCTCTCCTCCCTCAGATGGTGTGGCGGGGGACCCTTCGGCCGCGTCCTTGAAGGCGGCGAGGGCGTCGTCCCAGAACGTTTCCAGGTAGGTGCGGATGGCGACCAGGCCCTCGTCGTCGATCGAGTAGAGGTGCCGGGTGCCGTGCGGCCGGCTGGTGACGAGTCCCGCGCCCTTCAGCACGCGAAGGTGCTGGGACACGGCCGGCCGGCTCACCGGGAGTTCGGCCGCGAGGTCGCCCACCGCGCGTGGCCCGGTGCGGAGCAGCTCCATCACGCGGCGCCGGGTGGGATCTCCGAGCGCGTCCAGGGCGAGGTCGGCGGCAAGTGGGTAAGCCATCACTTACGGTAAGTTACAGCTTACCCAGCACCTCGTCAAGCGCGTCGGATCAGGCCTGCTGCAGCGCCTTCATCGCGTTCGGCACGGTGTCCTTGGGCGAGACCTTGTACCAGGCGTCCCGGATGTTCCCGTCGCCGTCGACCAGGAAGGAGGACCGGATGATGCCCATGTACGTCTTGCCGTACATCGACTTCTCACCCCACGTGCCCCACGCGTCGGCCACCGCGTGATCGGGGTCGCTCAGGAGCGGGAACCCGAGGCCGAACTTCTCGTCGAACGCGGCCTGCGGTCCCGGTTCGTCCGGGGAGATGCCCACGACGTCGACCCCGAGCGAGGTGAGGTCCTCGCGGGCATCACGGACCGCGCACGACTGGGTGGTGCACCCCGGCGTGTCGGCCGCCGGATAGAAGTAGACGAGGAGCGTGCGGCCGGCGAAGTCGGAGAGCGACACGTCGTTGCCCGCTTGATCCTTCAGGGTGAACGCGGGTGCGGGATCTCCAGGCTTCACATCTCATCTCCCCATCGTACCCAGGCATGGTCGGAGCCCAGCCTATGCAGCCTTCCACATCCTTTGACCCTACCCGCGACCGTCGGAACCGGCCCCCGTGAGCTGGCCGCCAGGTCTCCGGGCGCGGATGATCAGCCTTCAACATGATGCAGCCTTCAACATGATGCAGCCTTCAACATCCTTTGACCCTACCCGAGACCGTCGGAACCGGCGGGCGTGAGCTGGGCGGCCAGGTCTTCGGGCGCGGTGACGGGCAGCTTGCAGGTGAAGTGCTCGCACACGTACGCCGTCGGCTGACCGTCGCGAGGCTCGCGGTCGGTGAGCAGCGCGACCGCTTCGCGCGCGCCGTCGTCCTCCGGTCCGGCCACCGCGAGCACCGCGTTCGGCAGATACCGGCGCACCGTGACCTCGCGCGTCAACGCGCGCGTCGCCGCCGCATCGATCGGTCCCACGATCGCCACCTCGTGGACGGGCCCGAGGACCAGGTCCAGCGCGCACAACGCGTGGCCGAACCCTGTCGGCACCCTGCCCATCACGTCGCGCACCAGGCGGAGCGCCGACGCGCCCGCCTCCTCGTAGGACACCTCACCGGTGAGGTGCGACAGGCGCAGCAGCACCTCGGCCGCCACCGAGTTGCCGCTGGGCACCGCGTTGTCCTGCAGGTCCTTGGGACGAACCACCAACGGGTCGGCGTCCGACCCGGTCACGAAGAAGCCGCCGCGTTCCGTGTCGGCGAACAGCCGCAGCATCGCATCGGCCGTCTCGCGCGCGGCGGTGAACCATGCGAGGTCGTGCGTGGTCTCGTAGAGGGTGAGGCACGCCGACGCGAACTGCGCATGGTCCTCGCAGAAGGCGGGACCTCCGGCCACCCCGTTCCGCCACGAGCGAAGGAGCCGTCCGCCCTGGTCACGCAGGTGCGTCATGCACGAACGACGCGCAGCGCGTCGCCGCCTCGATGTAGCGGGGTTCGTCGAAGGCGCGGCCTGCTTCGGCCAGCGCTCGGATCGCCATCGCGTTCCATGCCGTGAGCACCTTGTCGTCGGTGCCGGGGTGGACGCGTGCGTCCCGTGCCTCGAACAGGACGGTGCGCGCGTCCTCCACCATCGCCTCGAGGTCCGTGGGATCGAGTCCGTGCTCGCGCGCCACCGCCGAGATCGCGATCGGACGCCACAGCACGTTCGTGCGCCCCTCCTCGCCGGCCCAGTTGCCCTCGACCGTGGCGCCGAAGCACGCCGCCACCGGCTCGCCGACCAGGTCGACCAACTCGTCCCAGGTCCACGTGAAGAACCTGCCCTCGACGCCTTCGGAGTCGGCGTCCTGGGAGGAGAAGAACCCGCCCTCGGGATGCTGCATCTCCCGCAGCAGGTACTCGACCGTCTCGGTCGCCACGCGGCGGTAGCGATCCTCGCCGGTGACCTGCCAGGTCCGCGTGTACAGCTGCACGAGCTGGGCGTTGTCGTAGAGCATCTTCTCGAAGTGGGGAACGTGCCACGCACCGTCGGTGGAGTACCGGGCGAACCCCCCGCCCACATGGTCGTAGATCCCGCCCTCCGCCATCCGGTCGAGCGAGATCACCACCATCTCCAGCGCGTCGGGCACGCCGCGCAGCGACTGCCGCAGGCAGAATTCCAGCGTCATCGGCTGCGGGAACTTCGGTGCGCCGCCGAACCCGCCCCAGCGGCCGTCGAACGAGGGCCGCAGGGCCTGCATGGCCTCCCGGGCGACCTCCCCGGTCAAGGGATCGTTCGATCCTTCCAGCGACCCCACGCTGGCGATCGACTCCGTCACCTTGCCGGCCTGGGCCACGATCTCGTCGCGACGCTCATCCCATGCTTCGGCGATCCCCGTCAGCACCTGGCGGAACGACGGCATCCCGGGACGCGGCTCCGGTGGGTAGTACGTGCCCGCGTAGAACGGCCGTCCGTCGGGCGTGAGGAACGCCGACATGGGCCAGCCGCCGTGACCCGTCATCGCCTGCACCGCATCCATGTAGATGCCGTCCAGGTCGGGTCGCTCCTCCCGGTCCACCTTGATCGAGACGAAGGATGTGTTCATCAACGCCGCGGTCGCTTCGTCCTCGAACGACTCGCGCTCCATCACGTGACACCAGTGGCAGGCCGCGTAGCCGATCGACAGGAAGATCGGCACGTCGCGTTCGCGTGCCGCGTTCAGCGCGTCCGGTCCCCACGGGTACCAGTCCACCGGGTTGTGCGCGTGCTGCAGGAGGTAGGGGCTGGTCTGGTCCGCGAGCCGGTTCGCCGGGCGATCGCTCATGCCTCCAGTGTCTCGCGTCCTGCCCAGATGCACTCGGCTGCTTCAGGCCACCCACCAACGATGCCGATGGGTGCGGAGATGAGCGAGGACATCCGGGTCTTGGTGGTGGACGAGAGCCCGGGGCTCGCGCAGGGACTGATCCTTGCGCTGCCCCGACGCGGGCCCATCCATGTCCTGGGTCCGGTGCCCGACGCCCCCGAGGCCCTCGCGGCGTTGGAAGAGGGCCTCGCCGACCTCGTGCTGGTCGACCTCGACCGCGAAGACGGCCGGGGCGCCGAGGTCGTGGGCTCGATCCGGGACGGCTCGGGGCGGATCCGCGTCCTGGCGGCCAGCACCCAGGACGGACCCGAGACCGCGGCCACGGCGCTGGCGGCAGGAGCCTGTGGGGTGTTGCCCACGGTGCGTGACCGCTCCCTGATCGACGTCTTCCGTCGCGCCGTCGCCGGCGAACTCGTCCTGCCGGCCGCCGACCTTCCCCGGCTGGTCGACCGCCTGATGGGCAACCGCGACCACGCCGACGGGTGGACGTCGCTCACCGGACGTGAGCGTCAGATCCTGAGAGCGCTCGCCGACGGTCGGTCCACTCCCGAGATCGCGCGCGAGCTGGGGATCAGCCCGCTCACGGTGCAGAGCCACGTGAAGAACATCTTGGCCAAGCTCGGCGTGCACTCGAAGGTCGAGGCCGTGCGGCTCGCTTGGCGCAACGGCCTGGGGTCGGCGACCCGCACCGCCTAGGTGGCCGGGGTAGCCTTCGTCCGATGGCCGGCCACGGAGCACGAGCGAACCACGAGGCGGCAGCGGCGCGCGTCGTCATCGCCGGGGCGCATCCGGTGATCCGCGAGGTCGTGCGGCGTTCGTGCATGACCGAAGGCGGTCTCGAGATCGTCGCGGAGGTCACCGACGCCGATGGGTTGCTCGAGGCCTGCCGCCGTGAGCATCCCGACGTGATCGTCCTGGACGTCGAACTCGACGACGGCGACGGCCTCGAGGCGCTCCGCGCGATCCGTGAAGAAGGCGTCGCCGCGGGCGTGCTCGTGCTGACCGATCGCACCGACGGCGCCTCCGTGCTCGACGCGCTGAAGCTCGGCGTGCGCGGCTACCTCGGCAAGGCCGACGGACTGCGCGCGGTGGGCGACTGCGTGCGACGGATCGCCGACGGCGAGCGCCTGATCGACCCCGATCTGGAGCAGGCTGCCGTCATGGCCCTGGGCAGCTTCGCCAGGAAGGCCCGCGAAGGCTCCGAGATGGAGGCATCGCTCACGCCTCGGGAGCAGGAGATCCTGGTGATGGTGAGCGACGGGTTCACGATGCAGCAGGTGGGCACGCGCCTCGGCATCTCGCCACGCACGGTGGAGACGCACGTCGCCAAGCTCTACCGCAAGCTGGGCGTCCGCACGCGGGTGCAGGCCGTTTCACGCGCCGCCCAGCTCGGCTTGATCGAGCTCTGAGCGGTCGGGCACGCGCCAGAAGGCGCTCACGACCTCGCCTCAACCTGCCGATAGCCTCATCGTGAACCGAACGAGTCCCGAACCCACCGCGGCACGGGCCCGCCGCCGACTCGGCGTCGTGCTCGTCGATCCGCTGCCGGTCGTGCGTGCCGGCATCGCCCTGCTGATCGACGACCGTCCCGACATGGAGGTGCTGGCCGAAGCCGGCACCGCCGCCGAGGCCATCGAGATCGTCAGCCGGGTGCGGCGCTCGCGCGTCGTGATCGTGGTGGGGCTCGGCCTCGGGGGCGAGCAGGACGCGTTCTGGTTGATCCGCACGATGCGGGAACGGTTCCCCAGCCATGCGATCCTGGGGTGCGGCGCCAACGCCGACCCCACGACGATCTCCCGGGTGTTGTTCATGGGCGCCGACGGGTTCGTGGACAAGAACATCGACCCCGTCGAGTTCCTGCAGGGCCTGCGGCGAGCGGCCGATCGCGAGATGGTGCTGGCGTCTCCGACCCAGGGTTCGGTGGGCCAGATCGCCGAGGGCCTCCAGCGTCGCCGCGACTTCGACATCAAGCTCACCGAGCGCGAACGTGAGGTCCTCAGCGTGGCCGCCGAGGGCTTGACCGCGCGCGAGATCGCGACCCGGCTCGGCGTGCGGGAGCGCACCGTCACCACCCACCTCGCGCGGATCTACGGCAAGTTGGGGGTCGGCAGTCGCTTGGCGGCGATCCGCTTGGCGGCCCAGTCCGGCCTCGTCACCGTCGGCGCCACGGAGTAGTCAGCTCGCACCCACGCCGCGAGGCACCAGACCAGCGCCAACGCTCGGGCAGCGACCGCGATCTCAAGCGCTGCGTACGGCAGGCCGCCGTCTCCTTCCAGATGCTGGAAGAACGAGAACCTCGCGACGAACACCAGCACCTCGGCCGCTTGGAACGCGAGGTACGGCTTGAACGAGGGTGCCACCAATGCGAACCACGGGAGCAGCCACAACGCGTACTGCGGCGACCACACCTTGTTCGTCAACAGGAACATCGCGACCAGGACGAATCCGAATGTCCACGCCTGGACCTCCGGGTCCCGTCGTTCCTTGAGGCGCCACACGAACGCGCTCCCGACCGCGAACAGGATGAGCGAGGCGACGTTGATGGCGCCGGTCGACAGACACAGGCCGTTCTCACACGCCACCCGCCAGAGCGAGTCGTACTCCGCCGGTCGCTCCGAGTGGTACCGGACGAAATGGAACCAGCCCTCCGGGGCCGCGAGGGCGAACGGAAGGTTGAGGGCGAGCCAGGAGATGGCCGGCAGCGAGCACCAGCTTCACCCCTCGGCCGCGTTCGTCGGTCCGCCAGCGATCGGCGGCGAACGGCAACACCAACAGCGCCGGGTAGAGCTTGGCGGCCGCTCCGATGCCCAGAAGGATGCCGCTCGCGACCTCGCGCCGCCGGAGGAATGCGAACGTCGCCACCGTTGCGAACGCCACCGGCACGAGATCCCAGTTCATCGTCCCGTAGATCAGCAGCGTGGGAGCGGCCGCGAACAACGCGGTCGCCGCGCCGAGCCGTTCGAGGCACCACGTGATCACGAGGGCGCAGGCCAGCAGCAGTATCACGTTGACCCAGAAGAAGGTCGTGTACGGGTCGCCGCCTCCCGGCCATGAAGCGGTCAAGCGCATCACGTACATCGAGACGAGCGGATACTCGTCGCATGGCTTCGCCGCCGCGTCACATCGTTCGAGATACGGCAGGCGGCCGTCGGCCAATTGCTCGGTCCGAAGGAGATCGGCGATGTCGGAGTAGCACTGGCCGCTGGCCCCGCGTCGTTCTTCGACCCACGATCGGTCGGCGCACGGGGACTTGAGCCCAGCCCCGAGGACCATGGTCAGCGTCGTGAGACCCATCATGGCCGCGAGGGCCAACGATGATCCCCGGCGGAACCTGCCCGTGCCACTCATGATGCGATGCAGCGACCGTCGACGGCGTCGTCTCGGATGAACAGGCTCCCCGCCACGTCCCTCGTGGCCAGACACCACTCGGATGACCCGGCCAGCGCACCTTCCAGCTCCTCCCAGCCGGGGCGGGCATCCACCACGACCGCATCGACGGACCATCGATCGAGGATGGCGCCCCAATCGCCTCGGGCGGTTCGGACCGCGTTGTAGTCGTCCCAGGCCGCTTGCGGCTGCAGCTCGACCCGTGCATCGAGGAAGACCTGCTGCTCGGGGGCATCGAACTCGAACCACGATCCCCAGGCCTGAGGTGTGAGCACGTTCGCCCCAGGTGGCAGCTGCTCCCGGGCGGCCGCGGTGAGTCCCACCGGCGCCTCTGCGAGCAGGTCCGTGGAACGCAAGCCTCTCGACCACGGCAGGAAGGCAAGCACCGTCGCCCCGAGGAGCGCGATGACCGTCATGTTCATCCAACGCGAACCGGTGGGCATCGTCCGTGGTGCGCTTCGAAGGTCAAGGAGGCCGGCCACCACCACCGGCGCCACGAGCGCCCACCAGATCACGCCGCGTCGGGCCGGCAAGGCGAGCGCGAAGAAGGTTCCGAGCCAGAGCAACGCGGCCCACGGGACGGACGCGCTCGCGCCGAGCCAGCCATCCGCGATCAGGGCTGCCGTGAGGAAGAACGCGATCCCCGAGAACGTCGAGACCGACATCGGAGCCCACTCGGTGATCGTGTCGCGGATGACGGGTTCGTGCGCAGGTCTCCACGACGTAGCCCCAGACGCCGACGCCGAAGGGGTTGACCAAGGTCGCGATCGCGGTCAGCCCACGGCGAGACCGGGCCATCCTTCGCCATCCCGGAGTCCTCCGATCACGTCTTCGACCAGCGCCAGGCCGCACCAGCAGAGGGGAGCGAGCAAGAAGCTTCCGTGCACGTTGGCCCACACGACCGCTCCGCACCGGCAGGGCCCACACCGCCCGGGATGCGCGTGGCGGGCCGCCAGGATCCACAAGATGCGGCGAACAGGAAGCAACGCGAAGAGCTGCGGTCGCATCGCCAGGGCCTGCAGGCACACGACGAACCCTCCGAGCGACAGCAACGAGGAGGTCTCGCGGGCTCGCTCCCTTCGGCCCGGCACGACAGGTAGACCAGGGCGAACGTCAGCCCGATCAGCCCAGCTCGGAGCAGCGGCGATCGCGCGAACCCTCCGACGCGATGGGCCGATGCCAGCAGCGCCTGAGCACGCCACTGCTGGTCCAGCCAGGCCGCTCCGGCCACTCGTGAACGTACACGTGTCGCCCTCGGGATCCCGCCCGCGCAGGACCTGCTCGCCGGCGCGTACGTGGTAGGCGAGGTCGATCGCCACCATGCGGGTCGCGAGGGAGACCACGACCGGGATGACGACGGGGAGCGCCGCCCAGACGTGGTCGAGCGTGGGCCACGGGGACGGCCACCGCCGAGGACGGGTCGTCGTGGTGCTCGTGACCCGGGTCCGGTGCCGGGTCGGGGCGGGTCGCAGGGCGTGGGCCATCTCCCGATTCCATCGGCCGGCGAACCCGGGCGCTGGAGTCCACGCACGTGCGTACGTAGGACTACGTAGCCACCCTCCGGGAAACACGGAATTCCCTGGTCAGACCGCGGAATCTACCGTGGTGTCCGCACTCAAGCTTCACAGCTGAGAGGTCGAAAACCCTCCCAGCAAGGACGGATCTTTCGGAGGAAGGGGGTGTAGCACATGTTCCTGCGTCTCTACACGAGCGCGACCTCTTGGTGGGACGGGCTCAAGGCTCGGGCCGCTGAGGAAGGTGGCGCGACCGCGGTGGAGTACGCGCTGATGGTTGCCCTGATCGCGGTGGTCATCATCGCGGCAGTTGCCTTCATCGGCACGAGCTCCAGCGAGCAGTTCCAGCTCGGTCGGCGACTGCGTCGGCGACCCAGCCGACTGCAGCTAAGGCCGCAACGTTACAGCACGAGCGGCTGTACGCCGGCCGCTCACTCTCCCGGATCCATGCCGAGGGAGTGAGGGACCGGCGCACGAGCGAGCGAGGTATCACGAAGATGGAGAGACCTTCGAACCTACGCCGTCATGCCCAGCGGGAAGACGGCGCGGCGGCGGTGGAATTCGCGTTGATCGTCGGCCTGCTGGCCATGTTGATCTTCGGCATGATGGAGTACGGCCTCGCCTTCTGGCAGCTCCAGAGCCTGCGCGCCGTCGGCTCGAGAGGGCGCCCGCGTCGCCGCCGTCGGCGGCGACGAGACCCAGATCCGCGACGCCGTGGTCGGCGCCTCGGCCGGCGCGCTCCCCGCCGGCTACACCGGTCTCACGATCACGCCCGTCGGCGGGTGCCCCGACCCGGGGGACGCCACCGCCGTCGACCAGTCGGTCACGGTGTCGATCGATCCCGCGAGCTTGCCGGCCGGTATCCAGCAGATCTTCTCGATCGACATCCCCTTGCTGCCCTCGTTCACCTTGAACCCGCAGATCGAAGGGACGTTCCGGTGCGAGCCGGTCTGATCGCTAGGTCGGCGCTCTGCACGGACCCGCGCGAACGAGGAGTCGGGCGCGGTCGTCGTGATCACCGTGCTGGCCCTGATCGCCATCATGGGCATGCTCGTGCTCACGGTCGATGTGGGCGGCCTGCTCCTCAAGCGACGCGCCATGGTGAACGCATCCGATGCGGCCGCCCTGGCCGCCGCCCAGTCGTGCGCCGACACCGGCGACTCCTTCGCGCCCGAGAGCCGCGCCGACATCTACGCCTCGGCCAACGTCGACGGCCTCCTGGCCGAGAACGGCGGCATCACCGAGATCGTCGGCTGCGACACCGGCCGTGGGCACGTCACCGTCGAGTACTCCCACCCCCAGAGCCTGTTCTTCGCCGGGATCTTCGGGTTCGGCGACCACGGGTCGGTGACGCACGGCGGCGACCGCCGCGTGGGGACCCGCCGCCGGGGGGTACGCCGTGCCGATCGTGCTGGACTCCGGCTACCTCCAGGGCGTCTGCAAGATCCCCGACGGGATCGAGATCGGTGACACCTGCGCCTTCTGGTACAACAACGGCGATTCGAGCCTCGGCGCCGCCAACTGGGGGTTCATGAACCTCAGCCAGTGGGACGTCGACGCCGGCACCAACTGCCACAACGCCGGGTCCTCGGATCGGCGGGACTGGATCGTCAACGGCTATCCCGACATCCGCTGACCCTCAACGGAACCCCTCCGGGGAGCGAGCCCACCTACGTCTGCAACGACACCGGCCACTCCACGTCGAACTGGAGCACGCTCCACGACCGAGATCGGCACGACGAAGCTCTTCCCGGTCAACGACTGCGACGGCCAGCTGGACAAGAGCGGCAACGTCTCGCCGTGCCCGTCCACGCCCGACAAGTACGACATCATCGGGTTCACCAAGCTGCTGATCTCCGAGGTCTACAAGGGCAACGACCCGGCCGCCATCGGATCGGCCGGAGCGTCAGCGGCACCTGCACGCCGACGATCAGCGCGTTCACCACGGGCCAGACCTGGAACCTGTCGTCCTCCTACGGCACGGGTGGCGGGTGCCCGACCGGCACGCCGGATTCGGTGGCGGCATCGTCGGTGCACATCACTCCCGAAGAAGGGCGCCGAGTACACGCAGTGCGCGCCCGGAGACCTGTCGGCGACGTGCGCCTATTGGTACGACGCCACCGCACGAACGATCACGTGGCGAACCGCCGCGGCGACCAACCTCAAGATTACGTACGGCTGGTCGATGAACGGAACAGCGGGGGCGTGCGGGATCCACCCGAGCGACCCCAACGCGATCTGTCTGGTGACGGAATGGCGAGGATTCTCGACCACCGGTGGAACCATCGGCGAGGGCGAGGACTTCGGGGTGAGCGCGTTCGCCTTGTGCGATCTCGAGCTCGGTACCTGCCCCGAGGAGAGCTGAAGATCATGGAAAGGAGCGAAGGGCGATGAGGTCACGCGGTCTGGTGGTCGCCATCGCTGTGGTCCTCGCCATCGTGGCGTCCGCAGCGGTGATCCTGTACACGAACGGGGTCAAGGAAGACGCCGTCACGGGCGGATCCTTGAGTGAGGTCGTCGTGGCCTCGCAGGACATCCCCGCCAACACGAACCTGAACCCGCTGATCGACCAGGGCGCGTTCACCACGCTCCGGGTGCCCAGCGACGCGGTCGTCGACGGCGCCGTCAGCGACCCCTCGCAGCTCCGAGGGCTCACGAGCACGGCGCCGATCCTGGCGAACGAGCAGATCCCGGTCGGACGGCTCTCCAGCGGCGAGGCGCCCGCAGGGCGGCTCCCTCGGCATCAGCGACGGCAACGTCGCGGTGTCCATCCGGGTCGACGACCAGGCCGCCGTGAACGGCTCGATCACGCGCGGCTCGTCCATCGTGGTCTACGCCACGTTCGAGTCTCCGGAGTTCCTGCCGGGCGGCACGCCGCAGCAGCAGATCGCGAAGGCGCCCACCAACGTGCAGACCGCCACGCTCCCGACCCTCACCACCACCTTGATCCCGGCGGTTCGGGTCCTGGAGGTCGTCAACCCCGTGACCGCCGAAGGCAGCAGCCAGTCGGCGAACGAGCCGGTCACCCTGACCCTCGACCTCACGCCGCAGGATGCACAGAACCTCGTCTATGCCCAGGAGACCGGCCGGATCTGGATCGGCCTGCTCCCACCGGATGAGGAAGCGGGACACCCCCTTCCCTTCTCGGTGATCCCCCTCGATCGCGTGTTGGGACAGAAGTCATGAATGAGCCGAGTGTCGTCGCCGTCGGTACCCCTCAGTCGTTCCGCCAGCAGCTGGCGCGTGCGCTGGAGATCGAGCCCGAGGAGGTGGGCTGGGTTCAGTCCGCCACCGCGGCCGAAGAGCTCCTGATCCACGCCTTCAACCCGATCGAGGTCCTGGTGCTGTCGCCCGAGGTCAAGGAGCCCGACGCCCTCGGGCTCGCCGAGTTCGTGGGCCGTCAGGCACCGGGCACGGCGATCGTGCTGGTCCGGGACCACACGTGGAACGGCCTGCTGCCCGCCGCGATGCGGGCCGGCATCCGTGACGTCGTGGACATGACCCAGGGCAACGAGGAGCTCCGCGACGCCGTCGAACGCGCCATCGTGTGGGCCTCGAACCTGCGCTCGGTCAGCGTCGCGCCGGTCGGAAGGGTTCCAGTCCCAGAAGGGCCGGATCATGTCGGTGTTCTCGTCCAAGGGCGGGGCCGGCAAGACCTTCCTCACGACGAACCTGGCCTGCGCCATCGCGGAGCATCACCGGTCAGGACACGGCCGTGGTCGACCTCGACTTCGACATGGGTGACGTCTTCACCTACTTCGGCACCGAGCCGGCCACGGGCATCCCCGACCTCATGGCCCTGGGCGAGGGTGCGACCCACGAACAGGTCCGCAGCGTGGGTCAGCAGGTGGGCGACCACCTGTGGGCGTTCGGCGCCCCGATCGACCCGGCGGCCGAGGCGCCCGCCGGAGAGTCGATCGGCAAGTTCCTCCGCGCGATCCGCAACGACTTCCCGCACGTGGTGGTCGACGCGTCGGTCGACTATTCGGACTCCGCGCTCGTGTGCTTCGACCTCAGCGACATCATCTGCCTGGTCACCGGCCTCGACGTGGTCGGCGTCAAGCACCTGGGCAAGGCCCTCGACACCTTGATGACGATCGGGTTGCCGCGCGAGCGGTTCCGCGTCGTGCTGAACCGCGCCGACTCCAAGGTCGGCCTGGACGCCAGCGACGTCGAGCGGGTCATGAAGATCCAGGTCGACGCCATGATCCCGTCCAGCCGGCTCGTGCCGACCTCGTTGAACAAGGGCCGTCCGGTCGTGCTCGACGAGCCCTCGTCCGAGGTGGCGGTGGCGGTGCGTCAGCTCGCGGGTCGTTTCCTCGCCGGCACGCCCGGCGACGAGATGGCCTCGAGCCCGACGGCCGATCCAAGAAGAAGAAGCGTCTGTTCGCGAAGAGCTAGCACACGAGACCCAAGGAGGCTCCCCAGATGTCCCTCGCAGACAGGTTGGCCAAGAGCCAGCAGAAGGACCGGATGTCAGAGGTCCGGGTCAAGGTGCAAGAGCGCCTGGTGGAGGTGCTCGGCCCACGGCTCTACGACTCGACCCTGTCCGACAACGAACTCGAAGGCCTGGTCCACCAGCGCCTGCGCGAGCTCCTCGATGAAGAGGAAGGCCCGCTCTCCGCGCAAGAGAAGCTGCTGATCGTTCGCCAGATCGGCGACAGCGTGCTGGGCTTGGGACCGCTCGAGCCCTACGTGCGTGACCCGGAAGTCACCGAGATCATGGTGAACAAGTGGGACACGATCTACGTGGAGCGCGCCGGCAAGCTGTACTGGACCGGCACGAAGTTCCACGACGAGCAGCAGCTGCGTCGCACGATCGACAAGATCGTCGGCAAGGTCGGCCGTCGCGTCGACGAGGCGAGTCCGTACGTGGACGCCCGTCTGCCCGACGGTTCGCGTGTCAACGCGGTGATCCCGCCGCTCGCGATCGACGGTCCCGCCCTGACGATCCGGAAGTTCTCCGCCGACCCCTACCAGGCCGACGACCTGGTGGAGTTCGGCACGATGAGCTCGTCGACGGCCAAGTTCCTGGACGCCTGCGTCCGCGGCCGCATCAACATCATGGTGTCCGGAGGAACCGGCGCCGGCAAGACGACCACCTTGAACGTGCTGAGCTCGTTCATCCCCGATGACGAGCGCATCATCACGATCGAGGACGCGGCCGAGCTCAAGCTGCAGCAGCCGCACGTGGTCCGCCTCGAGGCTCGCCCGCCGAACATCGAGGGCAAGGGGCAGGTCTCGATCCGCGACCTGGTCCGCAACTCGCTGCGTATGCGGCCCGACCGCATCGTCGTCGGTGAGTGTCGTGGCCCCGAGGCCCTCGACATGCTCCAGGCCATGAACACCGGTCACGACGGTTCGATCAGCACGGTCCACTCGAACTCGCCGCGCGACTCGCTCAGCAGGCTCGAGACGATCACGTTGATGGCCGGCATGGACCTGTCGCCGAGGTCGGTGCGTGAGCAGATCAGCTCGGCGATCCAGTTGATCGTCCACCAGTCGCGGCTCAAGGACGGTTCGCGCCGCATCACCCACGTCACCGAGGTGGCGGGCATGGAGAGCGACGTGATCACGTTGCAGGACATCTTCGTGTTCGACTTCGGCGCGGGGCTGGATGAAGAGGGCAAGTTCAAGGGCCACATGAAGGCCACCGGCCTGCGGCCCATGTTCCTGGAGAAGATGGCGGAGCGCGGTGTCTTCCTCGACGCCGAGACCTTCGCCCTCGACCCGAAGGAGGGCCGATGATCGGCGCGATCGCCGCATCGTTCTGGAGTTCGCCGGTCGCCCAGATCGTGCTGGCCGCCCTGGTGGGTGGCGCGGTCTTCGCGCTGGGCTGGCTCATGCTCGGCACCGCCGCGCGCGCCAGGAAGGACCGCGAGATCGCGACCCGCGTGGCCGCCGTCACCGGCGCTCCCCGGCAGCCGGTGTCGCAGGCTTCGGAAGGCACGCAGGGCTGGATCCCCGACCGCGTCACGCACTTCGGTCGCCGGTTCGCCGAATCCCGTGGGTTCAGCGAGCGGCTGGATGCCGAACTGGAGGCGGCCGGGGTCAAGGTCCGCTCGGGTGAATTCGTGGTGCTGTCGGTGGTGGCCTTCCTCGTCGGCGGCGTGCTCGGCGCGGCGCTGATGCGGAGCCCGCTCCTGGCGCTGTTGATCGCCGCCATCTGTGGGTTCGCGCCCACGGCCGCGCTCCGCGCGGCGCTGCGCAAGCGCACGGAGCAGATGCGCGAACAGCTTCCCGACGTCCTGACGATCATGGCGAGCTCGCTTCGGGCGGGCCACAGCTTCATGCAGGCCCTCGACGCGGTCGCGCGGGAGATCCCGCAGCCGGCCGCGACCGAGTTCCAGCGTGTGGTCGCCGAGATCCGTCTGGGCCGCTCCACCGACGACGCGTTGGAGGCGCTCTCCGAGCGCGTCGGCAGCAGCGGACTTCAAGTGGGCGGTCCTGGCCGTCAACATCCAGCGTGAGGTCGGCGGCAACCTCGCCGAGATCCTCGACAACGTCGCGGACACGCTCCGTGAACGGGCACAGATGCGCCGGCAGATCCGGGTGCTCACCGCCGAGGGCCGCCTGTCGGCCTGGGTGCTGACCCTGCTGCCGCTCGGCATCGCGGCCTACATGTTCGCCGTCAATCCCGAGTACATCGGCCTGTTGTTCACGACCCGCATGGGTCTGTTCATGGTCGGAGTCGCGGTCATCCTGCTGGTGCTCGGGGTCTTCTGGATGAGGAAGATCGTGGATATCGATGTCTGAGATCTGGCTCGTACTCGCCGTTGGGGCCGCCTTCTTCGCCGTCGTGCTTGGAGGCCTGGCCGTCGAACAGAGCATGTCCGACAAGAAGCGCGCCGTGCGGCTCCTCGAGTCCCACGTCAGCGCGAACGAGTCGGTCAACCTCCGCGACCATCAGCTCTCCCAGAACTTCGGTCAGCGGGTGCTCGTGCCGATCGTGGCACGAGCGGGGCGCATCGCGAGAAGGATCACCCCGCTCGACACCCGCGACCGGATCGCGAAGAAGATCATGCTCGCCGGCGCTCCCCCCGGATGGGACGCCGAGCGGATCATGGCCTTCAAGGTGATCGGTGCCGTGGTCGGTGTGGTCGGAGGGCTCGCGCTGACGGTCATGCTCCGGCCCGCGCCGTTGATCTCGTTCGTGGCGGTCGGCTTGCTCGCGTTCGTCGGGTTCGTGGTGCCGGACTCCACGCTGAACCGCCGCGTGGAAGAGCGCCAGAAGGAGATCCTGCGGACGCTTGTCGGACACGCTCGACCTGCTCACGATCAGCGTCGAAGCGGGACTGTCGCTCAACGCCTCGATCGCCCAGGTGGTGCAGAACGTGCCCGGCGTGCTGTCGGCCGAGTTCGCGCGCATGCTCCAGGAGATCCAGCTGGGCGTGCCGCGCTCGGAGGCCTTCCGCCATCTCGCCGACCGCACCGACGTCGAAGAGCTCAACGCCTTCGCGCTGGCCATGATCCAGGCTGACGCGTTCGGTGTCTCGATCGCCAGCGTGCTGCGGACCCAGGCACAGCAGCTGCGGATCAAGCGCCGTCAGTGGGCGGAGCAGAAGGCGCAGCAGACGCCGGTCAAGATCGTGTTCCCACTGGTCCTGTGCGTGCTCCCGGCCCTGTTCGTCGTGATCGTGGGCCCCGGCGCCATCCGCATCGTGACCCAGCTCTTCAAATAATCCGAACCCGATCGCCGGCGTGCCCGGCGGTGGGCCTGGCCCGGCGAAGGCCCGATGATCCCAGCCCCGCAAGGCTGGGATCGTCGCGCCGGGGCCTCGTCCCATCGGTCCTAGGTCTTCGTGACCGTGATGTAGGCCAAAGACGACCCCTTCGCCGTATAGCACACCCGTGCTAGACCGGTTATCGTCCCCCAGACAGGGGAGGGAACACTTCCCCCTTCGCGGGTCTGGCTGCGGGTCACGTCGGCAAGAGGCGTCCCCCGGTCGAAACGACCACCAGCCCGCGGACCGGTGAAGCGAGATGGGACGGACCGTGCAGGGACGCATCGAAGACATGGGAGCCGCCGATGAACCGCGCTCCTACCGTGTCGACGACGTCACCGTCATCGTCGAGCGGGGGACCTCCGCTCGGGAGCGCTACACCCACCTGTACCGCCTGATCGCCCTCACCGACGTGCTGTCGATCGCGGTGGCGCTGCTGCTCGCCTACTGGGTTCGCTTCGGGATCGAGGTGCCCAGCGGCGATTTCCTGTTGCTCCTGGCCGGTGCGCCCTTCGCGATGCTCGTCGTCTACGGCATGTTCCACCTGTACGACGCCTACCGGTACACCGCCGCCGAGGAGTTCCGCCGGATCCTGTTGGCGGTCTCGCTCGGGGTCGGGGGCATCCTGGCGTTGTCCTTCTGGTCCAAGGGAGAGTTCTCCCGTTCATGGCTGGCCCTCTCGTGGGCGTTCGCCATCGTGGCGGCCCTGGCCTCGCGGCGACTGTGGCACGCACACATCGGCCACCTGAAGGCGGACGGTGAGCTGTCGTTCCCCACGCTCATCGTGGGCACCAACGCCGAGGCGGTGCACCTGTCGACGCTCATGGAGCGTCCGTCCTTCGGCTTCCGTCCGCTGGGCATGGTCGCCACCAAGGCTCGTGACGGTGACCTGCACGACCTGCCGATCCTCGGTTCGGTGACCGATCTGCGCGAGGTGATCCGCCAGGTGGGCGCCGAGTGCGTCTTCGTGGCCGCCACCGCGCTGTCGATCGACGAGATGAAGCATGTCGCCAAAGCGGTGCGGCTCGAAGGCGTCGAGGTGCGGGTCACGGCGACCCTGCCGGAGGTGCTGTCGTCCCGCGTCGCGGTCCAGTCGCTCGGCGGCGTGACGGCGCTGTCGCTCCGTCCGGTCCGGCTCACCGGCACCCAGGCCGCGCTGAAGCGGGCCTTCGACATCGTCGTGGCCGGCGTCGGCACGCTCCTGCTCTCGCCGTTGCTGATCACCCTGGCCCTGGCCGTCAAGCTCTCCACCCCCGGCCCGGTGCTCTACCGCCAGCCCCGCGTCGGTCATCGCGGACGTCCGTTCACGATGCTGAAGTTCCGCACGATGCACGTGGGCGCCGACGCCATGGTCGATTCGCTGCGCGAAGAGCACGGTGTCCAGGACCTGATGTTCAAGCTGCAGGACGACCCGCGGGTGACCCGCGTGGGTCGCGTCATGCGCAAGTACAGCCTCGACGAACTGCCGCAGCTGATCAACGTGATCCGCGGGGACATGAGCCTCGTCGGGCCCCGGCCGCCGCTGCCCGAGGAGGTCACCCGCTACGAGGACTGGCAGTTCGACCGGCTGGAGGTGCCCCCGGGGATCAGCGGCCTGTGGCAGGTGAGCGGTCGCAGCGACCTCTCGTTCGATGATTGCGTGCGCCTCGACCTGTTCTACATCGAGAACTGGTCGCTCGCCTACGACCTCTACATCCTGGCCAAGACGGTCCCGGTGCTGATCTCTCAGCGCGGGGCGTACTGAGCCGTACGCGAGGACCACGTTGAAGGTCATGTTCGTGTGCTCCTCCGGTGGGCACCTCACGCAGCTGTACCGCTTGAAGCCGTGGTGGGAGCAGCACGACCGTCGATGGGTGACGTTCGACACGGCCGATGCCACATCGCTGCTGGCGGGCGAGACGGTGGCGTGGGCGCACTACCCCACGACACGGAACATCCCCAACGCCCTGCGCAACCTCCGGCTCGCGTGGCGCCTCCTGCGCTCGGAGCGCCCTGATGTGGTGGTGTCCGACGGCGCCGGCGTCGCGGTGCCCTTCTTCGTCATCGCCAAGGTGTTGGGCTCGGCCACCGTCTACCTCGAGGTGTACGACCGCATCGACTCGCGCACCCTCACGGGCCGCCTGTGTGCGCCGTTCACGGACCTGTTCTGCGTCCAGTGGCCCGAGCAGCAGGCCCTCTACCCCGGTTCGCGGCTGATCGGACGGCTCCTGTGAGCGCGTCGAACTCCGGCCTCGTGCTCGTGGTCGTCGGCACGGACCACCACCCGTTCGACCGGGTCGTGGGATGGGCCGACGAGTGGGCGGCCTCCCACGCCGGCGTCCGGGTCCTCGTGCAGTACGGCACCTCGCGACCGCCGACCACGGCTGAGGGCCACGATCTCCTGCCGGTGGGCGACCTGACGGCCTTGATGTCCGAGGCGACGGCGGTCGTCTGCCATGGCGGTCCGGGCACGATCATGGGCGCCCGCGAGGCCGGCCACGTCCCCATCGTGGTGCCGCGCAGGAGCGATCTGGGCGAACACGTCGACGATCACCAGGTGCGGTTCGCCACCCGGGTGGCGGCGGCGGGCCAGGTGCACCTGGCCACCGATCAGCCCACGTTCTCGAGCCTGCTCGAACGCGCGGGAGCGGGGGAGGCGGGGTTCAGGATCGATCTGGCGAGCGAGGATCCGGCGGCCGAGGCGGTCGCCCGGTTCGCGGCATCGGTGGATGCGTTGCTGGCGCGTAGGGGTGGCACGAGGCGTCAACGCTCGCGGTCCTAGGTGGTCGTGCGGGAGGGCAACAGCCTCCGGGGGGTGCGCGGGCGAGTGGGCTCCGACCGGTTCAGCCGTGGGACCGGCGACGGGAACGCACCAGCACGCGGGGCCGAGGGCTCTGCGAACCGTTGCGCTCGGCCTCACGCTCGGCGACGAACGATGCCGTCGCGAGCCACCCTTCGGCGCTCTCGAAGTCGCCGGATGCGACCGCCTCCGCGTAGGCGGTGGCGATGCGATCGAGGGTGGAGGCCCGGAGCTTCACGTATGATGTATCGGCACCGGGCGTCAGCGCCCGAAGCCGGCCCCGGTGGTTCTGTCAGATTTCCTGGCAGATTGAGCCTTTCGGCAGTTGCAAGGGGTAGCCCATTCGGCCTATCATTCGCTCCGTAGTTCCGGTGACAGCCGGAAGGCATACGACCAGGAAAGAAGGGAACCGACCGATGAAGCGTGCCATTGGTGTCATCGCTTCTGCGTTCGTCGCCGTACTGGTGATGGCGGGGACGGCTCTGGCAGGGAGTTCCTACCCTCCCACGCCCGACCCCACCACCATCGTCAAGAGCTCTGGCGGCGGCACCGCGTTCACGGGTGGGAACATCTCCACCGCCGTGATCGTGGTCGGCGTCCTCGCGTTGCTCGGTGTGGCTGCGTTGTTCGTGGCTCGGCGCCGGAGCGCGACGGAAGCCTAAGACCGCAGACCACTCGACATACCCCCCGAACGCAGCACCCCGGTCATCGACCGGGGTGTTCGCATGCCCGGATGCCGGCGGCGGCCACGTCCTGATCGGCTACCGCTGAGCGAGAGGTGCCTCGTCAACCGCCGAGCGGTCGGACCACGTCCCGCCACCACCGCAGCGGGACCGGGGCGGCGAAGCGGACCTCCAACTCGGTGCGTGGCCCCGGGGTTCCCTCCCACACGGCGGTCCCGCCGTCGATCTCCATGTCCGTGCTGGTCCAGGTGATGCGCTGACCCGCCGGCGCCTGGATCTCGATCCGCACCTGGGTGGGCTGCACCGTCGTCTGGTTGAGGAACGTCAGGCGATACGTGCCCGCCGAGGAGTTGCCTTCCCACACGTCTTCCAGCTTGGTCTGCATGCGCAGTGAGCCGGTCGTTCCGGCAGGGATCGTGAAGAAGTCCTGGTACCAGGGGATGCCCAGCTCCGAGCCGTAGCGCAGGCCGTCGATGGGGGTGCCGTTGCGTTCGGCGGTCAGCAGATCGCAGCCCGGCGCGCATGACAGGGTCACGAGGGCGATGTTGTCGCCGGGGTCGCCGTCGGCGAGCGGCTTGATCACGTACCCGGGGACCCCCGAGGTCGGCGAATCGTTGCGGATCCGCACCTCGGTGGTGGCGATGGCCTCGCCGCTGCCGCCCAGCTGGACGTCGTAGTCGACCTCGCGGTTCGCGTAGTAGTCGACCTTGCTCCCGGAGCCGCTGTTGACGATGACGGCGGATACGTCCCCGGGCTCGGAGGCCCGGAGCCCGCCGTCGGCGCCGGCCAGCACCAAGGCGTCCTGCAGCGAGGTGTCGGTGTCGGTGTACACCTTGAGGTGACCCCCGGCCACCGCCGACGAGACGGCGCGCAGGCGGCCGATGTTGTGTTCCTCCATCCCCAGGAACCGCTCGAACACGCCCTTGGCGACGTCGCCGAGCACCTCCTTGCGTTCCCGCGATTCCTTGAACCGGATGTAGGCCTCGTTCGTCGTGAACGGCACGACCGTGTCGGCATCGATCTGCCGGTCGAGGCCGGGCACCGTCGTCGGCCCGGTCACGGCGAGCAGCTCCTGCAGCGCGAACGGGTCGGCCGACATCACGCCGTCGAGGCGCTCGCCGGTGTGGGCCTCGTAGGCGTTGAGCACCGCCCGCGAGGCGGACGGGAAGTCGGGGGTCATGTTCATGTTCCGCCAGAAGCCGGCCCCGCCGTACTGGTCGTAGTTGCGGGCGTAGTCGGGGTTCGGCGGCGGCAGGGTGTCGGGATCGAGGTCGGGGAGCTGCTGGATCGGCGCGAACTTCGAGAACTCGAACCGGCCGTCCTTGGCCGTCACGATCGAGTAGGCGCCCCAGATGCCGCCGGTGCCACGCTGCTCCGCCGGGCTCTCGGCCACGAAGAAGTAGGTGCGCTCGCCGTTGGCGCCGGCGAAGTTGGGCAGCCCCTGCAGGGTCAGGCGCAACGCGGTGATCGCGTCGGCCGCCTGTTCCACCTGCCGTTCGGCCTCGAAGCGCGCGTCGGCCACGGGCCCGGCCAGCAGCGACGACGGGGTGTCACGGACCCGACGCAGCGCCGCGCGCGCGTGATCCTCTGCCGCCACGACCTCGTCGCCCAGGCTCGAGATCGCGTCGATGGGGAGCGACCCGTCCTGCGGGGCGAGCGAGCCCAGCCCGTCGGGCAGGGTGCGAACGGCGTCCACCAGCTGGGTCCCGGCGTCGGCGAGTTCGGTGCCCGCTTCGGCGACCCCCCGGGCGACGTCGATGTTCCGGCCCAGGACCGGGATCGCGCCGGCGAGGCCCGCGAGGCCACCGTCGGCGCCCTTGGAGGCATCGGCGAAGTGCTCGCTCGCCTGTTCGAAGTCGTCGGCTGCGGCGTCGAGCTGGCCGAACGCGACGGCCTGGCGCCCCTCCTGCATCGCCTTGCGTCCGGCTGCGAGATCGTTGCGGACCCCCAGGGTGGCCAGGGCGGTGATGCCCAGCAACACCAGGAAGAGCCCACCGACGATGACCAGCACGAGGACGGTACGGCGCAGCCAACGACGCCGCCGGGGTGGCGGCGTCGAGGAGACGTCGTCGCTGATGGGGGTGACGTTCGTGGTGGCCATGATGTCCGTTCTCGGGACGCGGGGTGTCCCTCCATCAGGCTACGAGGTCTGGCTGCCCGGCGCATCGGTCCTGGGGCCGGATGACCGAGACCGAACAGCCTAGGCCGGCGCCGGGGCACGCACGATCGCGCCATGAGCCGCTGTTAGGCTCTGCCCCCATGAAGGTCGCCTACCAAGGCGAACCGGGCGCCTATTCGGAGCGGGCCCTGCGTTCGCTCTTCCCCGACGCCGATCCTCTGCCGTGCGAGACCGTGCGGCTGGTGTTCTCCAGGGTCACCAGTCGCGAGGCCGGATTCGGGGTCGTGCCGCTGGAGAACTCCCAGGCCGGGTCGGTGAACGAGACCTATGACCTGCTCCAGCACACCAGCATGCTCCGCATCGTGGGCGAGGCCCTGGTGCGGGTGGATCACGCGCTGCTCGGGGTGCCCGGCGCTCGCCTGGAGGAGATCAAGCGCGCGCGTTCCCACTGGCAGGCGCTGGCGCAGTGCGAGGAGTTCCTGTCGTCGATGCGCATCGAACCGGTGCCGGTGCACGACACCGCCGGCGCCGCCCGCATGATCGCCGAGAGCGGGAGCCGTGAGGATGCGGCCATCGCGAGCGTCGAGGCCGGGGTGAACCTCGGCCTGGCCGTCCTCGCCGAGCGCATCCAGACCGAGAAGGAGAACTTCACCAAGTTCGCCGCGATCGGGATCGAGCAGGTCGACCTCGGACGGGCCGACAAGACCTCGTTGGTGATGGCGGTGCTCGACAATCCTGGGTCGCTGCTGGCCTCGCTCCAGCCGTTCGCCGAGCGTGGCATCAACCTCCACAAGCTGGAGTCCCGGCCCCGCCGAGGCAAGGCGTTCGAGTACGTCTTCTACGTGGATCTGATGGCGGCGGCCGACGACCCCGACGTCGAGGCGGCGCTCAAGGAGGTGGCCCAGCACACCTCCCTGCTCCGGGTCCTGGGGTCCTACCGATCGGCCGGCGACCCGGTCTGACCATGGCCGACCGGTTCGAGTCGCCGGGTCAACCCGCCCAGCCCAGCGTCGCCGTGGTGCTCGCCGTCGCGGCCGCACTCGTCGTGGGCATCGTGGGCGCCACGATCTGGCGCGCCGGCGATGAAGGAGAGCGCAGCGAAGCCTCCCAGGGCGCCGCCGCCGCGATCAAGACGCCGCCGCCCATCAACACCGCGATCGAAGGGCTCACGACGTTCCGGGGCAACGCGTCGCGTTCCTACTACGGGGAGGGCCCGGTGCCGCTTGCACCCGGTGATCCGGTGGCGGAGCCCCGCCGACGAGAAGCTGTGCTCGGACTCGATCGTCGGCGTGGATCAGAGCGAATGGTGCGGCACCGGCTGGACGGGTCAGCCGAACGTGATCCAGCAGCCGGACGGCGCGATCGAGGTTCGCGAGGGCGCCTACGACGCGAACTACCACTTCGTGGACGGCCTGACCGGAGACCCGATCGGGACGCCGTACGTGACCCGCGACCTGGCGAAGGGCTCGGCCAGCTCCGACCCGGACGGGTTCCCGCTGTACTACGCGGGGTCGCGGGACGGTCACTTCCGGGTGATCGCGATGGACCGCCCCGAGCCGACGTTGCTGTGGGACATCGACGCCGACACCACCGTGCCGCTGCCGCTCCGCAACAACGACTGGGACGGCGCCGCGCTCATCGTCGGCGACTACCTGCTCGAAGGCGGCGAGAACGGATGGCTGTATGTGGTCCACCTGAACCGCGGCTACGACGAACAGGGGCTGGTGACGGTCGACCCGGAGATCGTCGCCACGATCGCGGGGTTCGACGACGAGCTGCTCGGCAACCTGGGCGACCGGGAGGTCTCGATCGAGAACTCGGTCGCCTTCCGCAAGGGGGTCGTGTACTTCGCGAACTCGGGCGGGCTGGTGCAGGGCTGGGACATCTCCGACCTGCTCGCGGGCGGCACCTCCTACAGCCAGGTGTTCCGGTTCTGGGTGGGCGACGACGTGGATGCCTCGATCGTGCTGGACTCGAAGGGGTTCCTCTACGTGGCGGCCGAGTACCAGCGGTTCAACGAGCGCTCCCAGGAGATCGGTCAGCTCATGAAGCTCGATCCGAAGCAGCCGGACGATCCGCTGGTCTGGAGCATCGACGCGCGCGAGATCGGCTTCGAGGGGGCGGGTGGGAGTTGGTCGACGCCGGCCCTCTACGGTCCGACCGTCGTGTTCTCGACCGCGGCCGGACGGGTGCTCCTGGTTGATCGCATGTCGGGCGAGATCACGCACGAGCTCTCGGTGGGCGCCCCGTCGATCGCCTCGCCGGTGGTCGTGGACGGCGTGTTGATCCTGGGGGATTGCCTCGGCGATCTCTACGCGTGGGACATGGCCGACCCCGGTGTCGAGCCCCCGCTGCTGTGGACGATGGACCTCGAGGGCTGCATCGAGTCCACGCCGGCGGTGTGGCACGGATGGCTCTACCTGGGCACCCGGGAGGGCTACCTGTTCGGCATCGCCGATCCCGCGTAGCGCGGCTCAGGACACGGTGTCCAGGACCACGCCCATCGCGGTGCGGATCTGATCGGTGCGCACCACCACGGTCGCGACGATGACCAGGGCGACCGCGACGCATCCCGCGATCGAGATCCAGCGCTGCCTCGACTCCCGGCCCGGCGCGGCGAAGGCGAACCCCATGACCATCCCGGCGATCGCGCCGCCGACGTGAGCTCGCCAATCGAGGTAGCTGGCGAGCACCACGTTGATGACCACGTTGAGCACGATGATCTGCGCCATCGCGCGCATCGCCATCGCGCCCTGCGCGGTGTGGCGTCGGCGGTAGTTGATCGCGAACACCGCCCCGAAGATGCCGAAGATCGCGCCCGAGGCGCCGGCGCTCACCGAGTTCAGCGGGCTGAAGTAGTAGGAAGCCGCGCTGGCGAACAGGCCGGACAGGAGGTAGAGGGCCAGGAACCGCACCCGGCCCACCTCGCGTTCCAGCACGTTGCCGAGGATGTACAGCGAGTAGGCGTTGACCGCGAGGTGGATCAACCCGATGTGCAGGAACATCGCGGTGAACATCCGCCAGGTCTCGCCGGAGGCGACGAGCACGGGGTTCTCCGCGCCGAGGTCGATGAGCGTGCGGGCGTTGGGACCGTCGATCAAGCCGCCGACGCCGCTCTGGAACACCTCGATCACGAAGACCGCGACGATGATCGCCACCAGCACGTTCGTGACCGAGACCCGCTTCGCGTTCGCGATGGCGATCCGACGCCCCGGACCGGCCGCGAACTCCCTGCGGGCCTCGCCGACGCAGGTGGGGCATTGGTGGCCCACGGGGGCAGGCACCATGCACTCCGTGCAGATCGGGCGGCCGCAGCGTGTGCAGTGCACGCCCGTGACGCGGTCGGGGTGGCGGTAGCACCGATCGTCGGTGGGCGGTGGCGGCGGCGGAACGGCTTGCGGGTCCACGGCTCAGCCCTTCATGTCGGGCAGTTGCGACAGGACCTGTCCCACCTCGTCGGTGTCGAACAGCGGTCCCCACCGGTCGGCGATCACGCCCTTGTCATCGATCAGGTAGAGCCAGGGTTCGGTGAGGTTGCCGTTGCGATACAGCCAATCCGCCGCGCCCTGGTTGATCACGCTCTTGTCGTAGTCGCGCCAGATCTCGACGTGGATGAACACGGCCTTGTCGGGGTAGTCGGCGGCCAGTTGTTCCAACGCCTCGACCGTCGGCCCACAGAACTGACTCATGCAGTACACCGGCGTGGCGAACAGGACGAGCACCGGGCGCCCCTGGGCGATCGCGTCCGCGATCGTCCACTCGTGGAGTTCGGGATCGGGGATCGGCTCGCCGCCCTGGGCTCGCGAGTCGATCGAGACCGGCTTCACCCCTTTGGAGTCCACGGTGAGGTTCTCGGTCTTCAGGGCCTTCTGCCCCGGGGCAGGCAACGCGGGCTGCTCCTGCACGGCGAAGTTCGACTCCAGCGTCACCGGGCCAACGGTGTCGATGTCCGCGTCGATCGTGGCCGTCCACACGCCCGCCTGGTCGAATCGGATGTCCTCGCCCTGATACACGCCGCGGGCATCGCTCGGGTTCGTCAGCGCGGGGCCTTGGCCGTCGGCGGCGGTCGTCGGCGCCGGGAGGTAGGAGAAGGTGGTGGACGGCCCCGGCTGGGGCGCGGCGGATCCGTCGGGTCCCCGGTAGGCGAAGTCCACGGAGATGTCGCCGAACGTGACCACCTGGACCCCGGTGTCCTGCGTGCTCGAGAAGATCCCCACCTGCACGCGCTCCGGGCGGTTGACGGAGAAGTCGTCGGGGACGATCTCCGCGGCGAGGTTGGAGGCCGCGCTCGTGGTCGGCGCACCGGTCGTGGGCGCGTCGGACCCACCGCCGGTGCAGGCGGCAGCCATCAGGACGAGCGACACGACGAGCGCGGCGGTGGGTCGGATGCGTGCCATCGCCCTCATCCTCTCGCACGATGGGACGAACGACCGGCTCGCCGGAGCGCTCATACGGCCCCCTCGTGGCGGAGCAACCATCGCTTGCGTTCGGTGAAGCGCCCGTAGCCGCCCAGCGTGCCGCCGGCGTGGACCACTCGGTGGCACGGCACGAACAGCTCCATGGGGCACCGACTCAGGGCCGTGCCGGCGGCGCGACCGCCACGAGGACTCCCGGCCATCTCGGCGACGTCGCCGTAGGTCCACAGTTCGCCGTAGGGGATCGTCGTGGTGACCTCGAGCACGCGCCGGCCGAAGCCCTGAGGGGCGAGCGCCAGGTCGGGAGCGGTGGCGAACGTCCGGATCCGGCCCTCGAAGTAGTCCTCCACCTCCCGCCGCACGGTCGACAGGCGCCGCTGCGCCGAACGGGCACGCGCGTCGAGCTTGGCCTCGATCCCCGCGACCGTCGCGTCGGGGTCCTCGTCGTCGAACGCCGTCGCCACGACCCCTCGGGGTGAGGCCACCAGCGTGAGGGCCCCCAGCGGGGTGGCGACCTCGCCGACCAGGAGTTCGAGCTCGCTCACACCGGTGGCCAGGGGAAGGGACGATCGCCACCCGGGCCGGGGAACACGGGGGAGCCCGCGATCTCGGCGATCCGGCGTCGCAACGCGAGCAGCTCCTCCTCGTTCAACAGGGCGCCGAGCTCGTCGCGTTCGGGCCCGCCCTCGTCGAGCGCGATGCCGAGTCGCTCGATGCCGGCCAGCAGCGAGGGTGGGATCGGCTCGTCCATGTACTCCCAGATCACCGTCCGCAGCTTCGGCTCTGCGCTGAAGCAGACGCCGTGGTCGATGAGCCAGATCCGGCCGTCCTCTCCGAGCAGGCAGTGCCCCCCTTTGCGGTCGGCGTTGTTGACCACGAGATCGAATGCGGCCACCGCACGGAAGTCCTCGACGAACCGTTCCTGCAACGTGAAGTAGTGCTCCTCGGGATCGAAGGTGACGAACGTCTGCACGGAGCCCAGGCCTTCGGGTCCGTCGCGCAGGATCGTGGGCGGCACGTTCGGCCACCCCAGCGCATCGAGCCACCACGTAGGCCGCCACCTCGCGGCGGCACAGCGTCCCCTCCGGGAAGTCCCACAGGGGCATCTCGCCCCGTTGGGGTTTGTAGACGCCGAGCGCCTGGTCGCCGTCCTCGCCGGTGGCGCGCACCAGGAACGTGTAGTTGGACGAGCGGGGGAGCAGACCCAGGATCTCGAGCTCGCCCCGCGCGAGCGCGGGAGGCACCGCCGGGTCGCTCAGTCCCGCTTCGAGTGCCCGTTCATCGCGGGACATGCGTGCCCTTCGGGGTCCATGGGGTTGCCGCAGTACTGGCACGTGGGACGGCCGCGTTGTGCGACCTCGGCGCCGTGGCGGGACAGCGCGAACATCTGCTCGCGGGTGGCGAACAATCGCACGGTCTCGGGGTCATCGAGCAGGAGCGACCGCGGGTCGTCGTCCTCCACATCGGGCTGGAACTCCTCGATCTCCAACTGGAACAGGTTCTGCTCCTGGTCGAACCCGATCGAGAGTTTGCCCGCGCGCCACCGCGGTTCGAACGGCTCCTCCAGCGCCATCGCCTCCTCACCGGGCCCTTGGCCGGTCTCGAGTTCCAGGTCGGCGAGCAGCTCGAGGATGGAGGCGGACAGCAACTGCACCTGTTCCTTCTCGACGGCGACGGTGACCAGTTCGCCGCCGGCGCGGGCCTGGAGATAGAACGCGCGATCACCGGGTTCGCCGATCGCGTCGGCGGTGATTCGGTCGACCGGACCCAGTTCCATGGCGATGAGTCTGTCAGGTTCCCGGTGGCTCGTTGGGGTCGGCGACGACCTCCCAGGGCGGTGGCGTACCGGCCGGCCCGAACCGATCCAGGCCGCCGGTGTCGTTCACCAGATGCACGTGCGGCGAGCCCTTGTGCAGGCTGACCACGGAGACGCCCGCGGTGTCGATGACCGTGCGCTGGAAGGCATCCAGCGGGGCGCCCGTGAAGTGCGCGACGAGCATCCGAACGATGTCGCCGTGGGTGGCCACCGCCACGCGACCTCGCGGGTGCCGCTTGGCGATCGACCGGATCTCGCCCTCGATCCGCTCGAGCGCTTCGGCGAACCCCTCGCCCTCGGGGAAGCGGAAGGTCGAGGGCGATCCCTGGATCTCGCCCCACCGTTTCGTGCGGCGCAGGCTCTTCAGCGTGCGCCCCGTCCACGCGCCGACGTCCATCTCCATCAGGCCGTCGCGCTCCTGGATCGGCAGGCGCTGGGCCACCGCCAACGGTTCGACGGTTTGCACGCAGCGTTCCAGCGGGCTCGAGTAGATCGCGGTGAGCTTGACCGTGCGGAACCGTTCGGCGAGGTGGATCGCCTGGCGCCGGCCGCGTTCGTCGAGCGGGATCCCACGGGTGCGGCCGTACAGGTTCGCGCCGGTCTGCGCGGTGAGCCCGTGGCGGATCAGGAACAGGGTGGTCATCGCGGAGCAGCATACGGGTCGTCCGCTCAGGGCGAGGCCGTGGCACGGGCGGCCGGGAGCCGCACGGTGAACGTCGATCCACGGTTCAGTTCACTCACCACGTCGACCGTGCCGCCGTGGTTCTCGGCGACGTGCTTCACGATCGCCAGTCCGAGCCCCGTGCCGCCGGTCTCGCGCGAACGAGCCCGATCGACGCGGTAGAACCGCTCGAACACCCGAGGCAGGTCGCGCGAAGGGATGCCCATGCCGTCGTCGCCGACGACCAGCTGCACCGTGCCGTTGCCGCTCTCCAGCGACACCGTGATCGTGCCGCCGGGCCGGGTGTATCGGATCGCGTTGTCGATCAGGTTGCGGACCAAGAGCGAGAGGTCGCGCATCGAACCCGAGACCACCGCGGGTCCCGCATCGGTCGCCACGACCGTCAACCCGGCCTCGCGGGCGGCCTCCTCGAAGCGGTCGAGTTCGTCGTGGACCACCTGGTCGAACCGGATCGGGTCGCCCAGGTCGCTGCCGGACTCGAGCCGCGACAGGTCGAGCAGATCGGCGACGATCCTCGAGAGTCGCATCGCTTCCCGCTCGAGCTGAGAGGCGAACCGTGAGACGGCGGCGGGATCGTGTTCGGCCACCGACGCGAGGGTCTCGGCCACGGCCTGGATCGAAGCTGCCGGGGTCTTCAGTTCGTGGGAGGCGTTGGCGACGAAGTCCCGGCGGACGGCCTCGATGCGCCGGGTCTCGGTGATGTCGGTGACCACCAACAGGATCGAGCCGTCGCTGCCGGCGGGGGCGGCGGTTGCCCGCAACCATCGCGTGGGCTCGGTGCGTTCGAGTTCGATCGTCGACGCACGACGGTGCTCGCTGACCTCCTTGACCATCTCGCGGAGGGCCGGAGGATAGAGCTGAGCGACGGCGGTCGGCCTCCCGGCGAGGTGGCGCTCGAGCGCTTCGTTCGCGAACGCCGTTCGCCATCCACCGTCGAAGAGCAGCACGCCTTCCTGCATCGTTCCCAGGATCAGGTCCTGCACGTGGCGCTCGTCTTCGCTGGAGCGCTCGCGCCGCACGAGGGCGTCGGAGGAACGCTTCACCTCCTCGTGGAGGCTTCGCATGCTCATGGACAGCGATCGTCGACCGATCACGAAGCCTGCCGCGGCGACCGCGATCCCACCCACGATCACGACGATCACGGCGGTCCCCTCCATGGCCGCAGTGTAGGAGGCCGACGGCGGTGTTCACCTGTCGTTCATCAGAGGTTCCGCCGATCGACGGTTCTGGACGGTGATCGCGGCCCCTGTGGGCTTGGACCTGGGCGTTCATCCGGCGTTCTCCATGCCCGTCCTCGTTCACCGCTCGTTCATCTTGAGGTCACTAGGCGTCCACCCCTGCTCCCTAGGCTCCGCCCCGAACGCACCGATGGAGGAGGAACCGATGGTGAAGCACCGCAGGTTGGGGGGCGCGCTCGTGGCCCTGCTCGCCCTCACGCTCGTCTCAGCGGCGTGCGGCAGCGACGACGGTGGCGGTTCCGGCGACACGGGCGGGACCGACGCCTTGTCGGGTTCGATCACGATCTCCGGCTCCTCGACGGTCGAACCGATCTCCTCCGTGGTCGCCGAGGAGTTCAATGCCGACAACCCCGACGTGCAGATCAGCGTCGACGGTCCCGGGACCGGCGACGGCTTCGAACTCTTCTGCAAGGGCGAGATCGACATCGCCGACGCTTCGCGTCCGATCGAGGACGAGGAGGCGAAGGCCTGCCAGAAGGCCGGCATCGAGTACACGGAACTCGAGGTCGGCTTGGACGGCGTCACGGTGATGACGAACCCCGAGAACGCCGACGTGACCTGCTTGAACTTCGGCGACCTCTACGCGCTGTTCGGCCCGGAGTCCGACGGGATCGACACCTGGAACGGCGCCGACTCGCTCGCGCCAGCAGGTCGGGGGCACCGGTGGGTTCCCTGATGCCCCGCTGGAGATCACCGCGCCCGGAGAGGAGTCGGGGACCTACGACGCCTTCATCGACCTCGCGGGGATCGAAGACACCGCGATCGCGCAGGGCGTGCCCGAGGACGAAGCCGCCGCGCTCCGCAGCGACTACCAGCCTTCGCCGAACGACAACGTGATCATCACGGCGATGGAGGGCTCCCCGAGCTCGCTCGGTTTCGTGGGGTTCGCGTTCGCCGAGCAGGCGGGCGACCAGATCAAGGAGATCCAGGTCGACGGCGGCGACGGGTGCGTCGGCGCCGTCGGCGGACACGATCTCCGACGGTTCCTACCCGCTGTCGCGTTCGCTCTACATCTACGTGAGCAACGAGGCGATGGCCCGGCCCGAGGTGAAGGCCTACGTCGACTTCTACCTGACGGACGACTCGCTGGCGACGGACGGGTTGCTGGAGCAGGTCGGCTACATCGCGCTGCCGGCCGACCGCATCGAGGCCACCCGATCGGCCTGGGAGTCGGCCTCGGCATGATCGGACGCACCGCGGGCACCTGGGCCGGACGGCGATCGCCGTCCGGCCTCGCCGCGCCTGCGGACCGCGGGTAGGGTAGCCGCAGCATGGTCACGGCGACGGGTGAGACCGGGGCCGTCGATCGCCACGCTTGCGGGGCAGCGCGAAGCGGCGGCGCAAGGAAGGCGTCGTCCGCGGCGTGCTCCTCGCGGCCGCGGGGATCTCGCTGGTCGATCAGCGTCGCGATCGTCCTCGCGCTGCTCGGCCAGGCGATCTCGTTCCTGTCCCACGTGGAGCTCTCGTCGCTGTGGAGCGGCCAGTGGTCGCCGCGACAGGGAGAGTTCGACATCCCGACGCTCTTCATCGGCACGATCGAGGTGTCGCGTGATCGCGATGGTGATCGCCGACACCGCTCGGCCTCGGGGCGGCGATGTACCTGTCCGAGTACGCGAGCCCGAGGACCCGCCGGCGCCTGAAGCCGATCCTCGAGACGCTCGCCGGGCATCCCGAGCGTGGTCCTCGGCTACTTCGCGCTGCAGGTGATCAACCCGACCATCGTGCAGACGCTGTTCGCGACGTCGAGCACGTTCACGATCATGGCGGCCGGCATCGGCGTCGGGATCCTCACGATCCCGCTTGGTGGCCTCGGTGGCCGAGGACGCGATGTACGCCGTGCCCGGCGCGCTGCGGGAGGCCGCCTACGGGATCGGCGCGCGCCGGCGGACGGTGACGACGAAGGTCGTCTTCCCCGCGGCGGTCTCCGGCATCGTGGCGTCGCTGATCCTCGGGTTCTCTCGGGCGATCGGCGAGACGATGGTGGTGGCGATCGCGGCCGGCGCGACGGGCTCGGCCACGCCGCCATCTCGAACCCCTTGGAGCCCGGCCAGACGATGACCGGCGCGATCGCCTCGCTCGCGATCGGCTCGGACCAGGTGAAGAGCAGCACCGGGCTCAACGCGTTCGATGCGCTCTACTTCGTCGGCCTGCTGCTGTTCGCGATGACGCTCGGGCTTGAACCTGCTGTCCGAGCGCTTCGTCCGCCGGGTCCGGAGGGACTACTGATGGCCGCGATCGCCCCGACCGCGCAGGTCCGCGGCACGGTGGAGCTCGCCCTCCGCGGCTCGCAAGCGCGATCTCGCGGGCCGCGTCTTCCAGGGGGCGCTGCTGCTGTCCCTGCTCCTGTCGCTCGCTGATCCTGATCGTCCTGCTGGGCACGGCGCTGTCGGCCGCCTGGCCGGTGCTGTCGACGCAGGCTCGGCGACTTCGTGACCAGCGATGTCTCCCGCCTGCCAGCCGAGCGGGGGTGCGCCAGGGCATCGTCGGCTCGCTGATCCTGATCGGCTTCGTCGCGGTGGTGGCGATGCCGCTCGGCATCGCCGCGGCGATCTACCTGCAGGAGTACGCGCGCGACACCCGCCTCAACCGGCTGCTCACCACCAACATCCGCAACCTCGCCGGCGTGCCGTCGATCGTCTACGGCATCCTCGGGCTGGTGGTGTTCGTGCAGGCGCTGCGCGCCTTCACCGGCCCCGACACGTTCGGCCGGAGCTACATCTCGGGCGGCCTGACGCTGTCGGTGCTGGTGCTGCCGATCATCATCCTCGTGACGATGGAGGCGCTGCGGGCCGTGCCCGAAGAGCGTGCGCGAGGCCGCCTACGGTGTCGGCGCCACGCGGTGGGAGGTCGTCCGCAGCCACGTGCTTCCGTACGCGGCGCCCGGGGTCTTCACGGGCCTGATCCTGTCGCTGGCCCGGGCGTTCGGCGAGACGGCGCCGCTGCTGCTGGTGGGGGCCGTCACCGGCTACCTCTCCACGTCGTCGTCGGCGATCGCCGCTCGAGGTCCTGCAGGGCAAGTACACGGCGCTGCCCACGCAGATCTTCTCATGGTCCCGGCTGGCCGGCGAGGACTGGAAGGCCAACACGGCCGCAGCGATCGTCGTGCTGCTCGTGATCATCCTCGTCGTGAACCTCGCCGCGATCCTGCTGAGGAACCGCTATGACCGAAAGTGGTGAACCGATGGACACGACCGACCTGACGCCGGCGACCTCGCGTCACCGATGATGGGCCCCAGCTCATGGTGAAACCCTCGAGCGTCACCGAGGCCGATGAGGCCGCGCGCGAGGTCGTGTTCTCGACGGCCGACCTCGCCGTGTTCTACGGCGACTTCCGGGCGATCCGCGACATCAACCTGCCGATCCTGAAGAACGAGATCACCGCGCTGATCGGGCCGTCCGGGTGCGGCAAGACCACGTTCCTGCGCTGCCTCAACCGGATGAACGACCTGATCGAAGGCGCTCGTGTCGAAGGCACGCTGCTGTACCACGGCGTCGACCTCTACGACGAGCGCGTGGACCCGGTCGAGGTTCGCCGGCGCATCGGCATGGTGTTCCAGAAGCCGAACCCGTTCCCGAAGTCGATCTACGACAACATCGCGTTCGGCCCGAAGATCGCCGGCTACAAGGGCAACATGGACGAGCTCGTCGAGGAGAGCCTGCGCAAGGCGGCGCTGTGGGACGAGGTGAAGGACAAGCTGAAGGAATCGGGCCTCGCGCTCTCGGGTGGCCAGCAGCAGCGTCTGTGCATCGCGCGGGCGATCGCCACGCAAGCCCGACGTGATCCTGATGGACGAGCCGTGCTCGGCGCTCGACCCGATCGCCACCGCGAAGATCGAGGACCTGATGCAGGAGCTGGTGGCCGACTACACGATCGTCATCGTGACCCACAACATGCAGCAGGCCGCGCGGGTCAGCGACCGCACCGCGTTCTTCACCGTGGAGGTCCATGACGACGGCAGCCGGACCGGCACGATCGTCGAGTTCGACCGCACGGAATCGATCTTCACCAACCCGACCGATCAGCGGACCGAGGACTACGTGACGGGGAGATTCGGATGAGCAGCGGGACCGTTCCACGAGTCGCTGGAGCAGATCGAGATGGACCTGCTGAGCATGGGCGAGCTCGCCGGCAACTCGGTGCAGCGTCGGTCGAGGCGCTGGTGCAGCACGACGACGCGAAGGCGCAGGGCGTGATCGACGACGACGATCGGATCGACGAGCTCTACCTGAAGATCGACAGCGATGTCCTGTCGGTCCTGGCGCTGCAGTCGCCCGTCGCCGCCGACCTTCGGCTGATCTCGGCGATCATGCACTGCAACCTGCACCTCGAGCGGGTCGGCGATCAAGCGGTCAACGTCGCCAAGCTGTACCTCCGGACCAAGGACGAGTCCGGGAGCGAATCGATGCGCCAGCAGATCGAGGAGATGGGCGACCCTCGTCGTCACCGATGATCCGAACGGCGATGGAAGCGTTCGGACGGCGGGACCTCGAGCTGGCGCTCAAGGTGCCCACGATGGACGACCCCGTTGACCGGCTCAACCGAGCCACCCACCTCGAAGCGCTGAAGCTTGCGGACGATCCTCGGAGCCTCGACTGGGGACTGCACATGAACATGGCGGCGCGTGCGCTCGAACGCGTGGGCGACAACGCCGTCGACATCGCGGAGCAGGTCGGGTTCCTGCTGACGGGCGAGTTCCGCGAGTTCACCGATGCCTCCCATCCGGTCACGATCGAATGAGCGATCTCTCCATCGCCGACGAGCATCCGGAGTCGGCCCCGCTCGTCCTGATCGTGGAGGACGAGGAATCGTTGGCCGACTCGGTCCGGTACAACCTCGAACGGGAAGGGTTCTCGGTGTCGGTCGCGACCGATGGGCGACGTGCGATCGACCGGTTCCGATCCGAGCGTCCCGCGCTCGTGATCTTGGATCTGATGCTTCCCGAGCTCTCGGGCCTCGACGTGTGCCGCGCCATCCGGGCGGAGTCCGACGTTCCCATCATCATGGTGACGGCGAAGGACTCGGAGGCCGACAAGGTCACCGGTCTGGAGTTGGGAGCCGACGACTACGTCACGAAGCCGTTCTCGGTGCGTGAATTGGTCTCTCGGGTCCGAGCGCACCTGCGTCGTGCCGGGATGCGAGCCGACAGCGCCCTGCCCGAAGAAGAGGTGCTCCGCGGTGGTCCCATCGAGATGGATGTGTCGCGGCACGAGGTCGTGGTGCGGGGCGCGCCGGTGGGGTTCCCACCCAAGGAGTTCGAACTGCTCGAGGCGTTCCTCCGACGCAAGGATCGGTTGCTCACACGGCTGTTCCTGATCGAGGAGGTCTGGGGGGCGGACTACGTGGGCGACACGAAGACCCTCGACGTGCACGTGAAGCGGCTCCGCCAGAAGATCGAAACCGATCCCCACGAACCGACCCACGTCGTCACCGTGCGCGGGCTCGGGTACAAGTTCGTCGACTGACGCGCCCACTGGGCATCGATGACGTGTCTGCCACGATGACAGGTTGCACCGCAAGGTATCCGCGATGTGGACGAGCGTGCGATTGCCTGCGAGGCTGGGACTCTCTACGATGTCGACCCCATGAGCGCCGAGACCTTCCCCGAGGCGATGCCCGCCACCTCAGCCCGCTTCCTCAACCGTGAGCTGAGCTGGCTGGAGTTCAACGCGCGGGTGCTGGCGCTCGCCGAGGACCCCGCCCGGCCGCTGCTGGAACGGGTCAAGTTCCTGGCGATCTACACGCAGAACCTCGATGAGTTCTTCCAGGTCCGGGTGTCCGGTCTGGAGGAGCAGGTCGAGGCGGGGGTCGCCGTGGTCACGCCCGACGGGATGACGCCCGCCCGAACAGCTGGAGGCGATCCGCGAGCGGCTCGACGGGCTGCAGGCGAGGGTCGAAGGCGTGCTGTCCACCGACCTGACTCCCCGCGCTGGAGAAGGAGCGCATCCGCCTCGCCCACTGGGATCAACTCGGCGAGGACGACCGCGGCGTTCCTGGGCCGCCGGTTCTCCGAACGGATCTTCCCGGTGCTCACGCCGCTGTCGGTGGATCCGGCGCATCCGTTCCCCTACATCTCGAGCCTGTCGTTGAACGTCGCGGCGGCCGTGCGCGACCCGATGACGGGCGTGCGCAAGTTCGCGCGCGTGAAGGTGCCACCGATCGCTGCCGCGGTTCATCGAGCTGCCCGACGGCGAGCGCTTCGTGCCGCTCGAAGAGGTGATCGCGGCGCACATGGACCAGCTGTTCCCCGGCATGGACCTGCTGTCCCACCACTTCTTCCGCGTGACGCGCGACGCCGACGTCGAGGTCGAAGAGGACGAAGCCGACGATCTCCTGGCCGCGATCGAGACCGTCCTGCAACGGCGGCAACGAGGCGCCACGCCGATCCGGCTGGAGATCGACGACACGATGAGCGGCGAGGTGCGCGAGGTCCTGATGCGCGAGCTGAGCTTGGAGGAATCCCAGGTCTACGTCGTCGACGGACTCCTCGCGCTCGGCGACCTCTGGTTCTTCGTGAACCTCGATCGAGCCGACCTGAAGGATGAACCGTGGACGCCGGTCACGCCGCCCGAGCTCCAGTCGCAGGAGGGCCTGCCGGACGTGTTCGAGGCGGTGCGGCGCGGCGACATCCTGGTGCATCACCCCTACGACTCCTACGAATCCTCCGTCGCGGCGTTCGTGGATCAGGCCGCGCGGGACCCCGACGTCCTCGCGATCAAGCAGACCCTCTACCGCACCTCGGCCGACAGCCCGATCATCCGCTCCCTGGTGCGGGCCGCCGACGCCGGCAAGCAGGTGGTGGCCCTCGTCGAGCTGAAGGCGCGATTCGACGAGGAAGCCAACATCTCGTTCGCACGAACGCTGGAAACGGCTGGGGTGCACGTGGTGTACGGCATGGTGGGCCTCAAGACGCACGCGAAGACCTGCCTGGTGGTGCGCCGGGAGAACGACGGCATCCGACGGTACGCGCACCTGGGGACGGGCAACTACAACTCCACGACCGCGCGACTGTACGAAGACATCGGGCTGTTGACGGCCGACCCCGATCTGGGCGCGGATCTCACGGACCTGTTCAACCTGCTCACCGGCTACAGCCGGCAGCGCGAATACCGCAAGCTGCTGGTGGCCCCGGTCACCCTGCGCCCCGGCCTCGCGGCCCTGGTCCACCGGGAGATGGAGCAGGACGACGGCTCCATCGTGCTGAAGATGAACAGCCTCGTGGACAGCGACCTGATCGATGCGCTCTACGAAGCGTCGCAGTCGGGCGTCCGCGTCGAGTTGCTGATCCGCGGCATCTGCTGTCTGCGTCCCGGGGTCCCGGGTCTGTCCGAGGGCATCAGGGTCCGCTCCATCGTGGGCCGGTTCCTGGAGCATTCCCGGGTGTACCGGTTCGGGAGCACGTCGCGCGGGTTCGACTACCTGATCGGATCGGCCGACTGGATGCCGCGCAACCTCGACCGTCGCGTCGAGGCCCTCACGCCCGTGGAGGACGGCGCCCTGCAGGAGCGCCTGGCCGAGGTGCTGGCGATCGAACTCGCCGACGACGAGCTCGCATGGGAGCTCGATCCCGATGGACGATGGCACAAGGTGCCGACGAGCCGCGGCGTGAACGCCCACCGGGCGCTGCAGGAGCTCGCCGTGGAGCGGGCTGGCGAGCGGTGAACCTGGAGCGCGAGGTCAAGCTCACCGTCGGTCCGCTGTTCCATCTTCCCGACCTGTCCGAGGTCCTCGACGGCTTCTCCGCCGAAGGCGAGGGCGTCCAGCGGTTCGTCACCAGCTACTACGACACGCAGGACCTGCGGCTGGCTCGCTGGGGATGCTCCCTGCGCTACCGGACCGGCGAGGGCTGGACCGTCAAGCTCCCCGCCGCGGGCCTCTCCGACACGCTGGCGCGCGAGGAGCATCACTTCGAGGCGGGCCCGGGCCGTCCGCCGGCTCCCGCGATCGACCTGCTCCGGGGATACCTGCGGCAAGAACCGGTGTCGCTCGCCGTGCGGCTGCAGACGGTCCGCCGGACCACGCGGCTGCTCGATGCCGAGGCCAGACCGGCCGCCGAGGTGGTGGACGACGAGGTCTCGGTGCTGGACGGGCGACGAGTGGTGGCGCGCTTCCGGGAGCTCGAAGCCGAACTCACCCAGGATGCCGACGAAGCGATCATCGACCCGGTGATCAAACGGCTGGTGGCCGAAGGGGCACAACGCGCCGAACCGGCCCTGCCGAAGTACGTCCGGGCCCTCATGCCGTTGGCGGCCGAACCGCCCGAGGTGGAGCAGCACGGCAAGCGGCCCAAGACCGTCGAGGCGATGATCCGCACCGCCCTGTCGGCCTCGGTGGTCCGGTTGATCCGACACGACGCCGCCGTCCGGCTCGGCAGCGACCTGGAAGGCGTGCACCAGGCGCGGGTGGCGACCCGGCGGCTCCGCTCGGACCTCCGGACGTTCCGAACGTTGCTGGAGCCGACATGGGACGCCCAGCTCCGGGACGAACTGCGCTGGCTCGGCGACGAGCTCGGAGCCGTCCGCGATCTCGACGTGCTCGGCGAACGGTTGCGGGCGCACACCTCGATGCTCCCCGACGAGGACGCGGTCACGATGCGCAAGCTCCTCGATCGGTTGCGCGCCCAACGCGACGAAGCGCGCGCGGCCATGCTGTCGGCCCTGCGAGAGGACCGGTACGCCGTGCTGCTCGATCGTCTCGTCGCGGCCGCCACGGCGCCCGCGGTCCTCGACGATGTGGCGTCCACGCCCGCCGTCGACGTGATCGACTCGCTCGTGTCGGGGCCGTGGGATCACTTGCAGCGCGCGTGCGAGTCGCTGGATCCGGGATCGGCCGATGCCGACCTGCATGCAGCGCGGATCCGCGCCAAACGCGTCCGGTATGCCGCAGAGGCGGTGGCCCCTGTGGTGGGCAAGCCGGCCCGCAGGTTCGCCGAGCGGGCCGGTGTGCTGCAGGACGAACTCGGGGAACACCAGGATTCGGTGGTGGCCGCAGCGTGGCTGCGTGATCAGGCCGCCGGGACCAGCGCACGGGTGGCGTTCACGGCGGGCGAGCTCGGCGCGATCGAGGCCCGCCTCCAGCGACGGGCGCGCCGCCGCTGGCCCGACGCGTGGGCCGCGCTCGACCGCAAGAAGCTGAGGTTCTGGTGATGAAGACCGAGGTCAAGGCCGCCGGTGGTGTCGTTCGCCGGCGTGGAGCCGACGGGGTGCGGTTCGCGCTCGTCCACCGGCCACGCTACGACGACTGGACCTTGCCCAAGGGCAAGGCCGAGGATGACGAGGATCGAGAGGACACCGCGCGCCGGGAGGTGTTGGAGGAGACCGGCTTCCGGTGCGAGCTCGGACCGGCGATCGCCACCGTGCGCTACACCGACCACCTCGGCCGTCCCAAGGTGGTCCACTACTGGCTGATGTATCCGGCCGAAGGCGTGTTCATCCCGGGCGACGAGGTGGACGAGCTCCGGTGGGTCACCGCCGACGAGGCCCGTGAACTCCTGACCTACGGCCATGACCGGGTGGTGCTGGACGCCGCGATCGCGTTCGACCGGCCCATCTACCTGGTGCGTCACGCCAAGGCGGGGGACCGCGATGCCTGGACGGAGGACGATGATCTCCGGCCGCTGACGAAGAAGGGCAAGCAGCAGGCCGAAGGGCTGGTGGGGCTGTTGGAGGATCGCGACGTCGATCGCGTGCTCTCCAGTCCGTCGGTGCGCTGCGTGCAGACCGTCCGTCCGATCGCGTTGGCGCGCAAGGTCGCGGTCGAGGAGGTCCCGCAGCTGGCCGAAGGCACGCCGGCGAGGGAAGCGATCGAGCTGCTCCGCACCACGGGCGGCGGGGTGGTCGCCTCGAGCCACGGTGACGTGATCCCGGCGGTGGTGACATCGCTGGCACGCCGTGGCGTCGAACTCGTCGACGCACCCGAGTGGAAGAAGGGCTCGACCTGGGTGCTCGAGCGCGACGGCGGGCTGTTCACCACGGCGCGGTACCTGCCGCCTCCGGGGTCGGCGCCGGGTCCCTCGGACTAGCCGCCGGAGCCCGAACGTGCGCCGGGGATCGGTCCCCGGGCCGAAGCCAGGCTGCCCGCCGAACCGAACCCGAGGCGTTCGTACATCGAGACGATCGCTGAGGCCTCGGGATCGGCCAACAGGAACACGTGGTTCGCGCCTGCGCGCCGCGCTTCCCGCGCGATCGTGGCGGTGACGGCGCTCGCGAGCCCGCGACCTCGGAACGGCGGGAACGTGGCGATGTTGTCCACGTAGCCCACGTCGCCGAGCACCACCAACGCACCGAGGCTCTGCACCGTGCCGTTCTGGTCCACCACGCCGAACCACCGCTTGCCGGCGGGCGCGAGCACATCGCGTTCGAGCGCGCGGAACTGTTCGAGCGCCTCCCCCGGCTCGGCGCCGAAGAGCACCAGGGAGTCGGCGACCGTGTCCCACAGGTCGTCGCGACCCTCGAGTGGGACCACCGCGACCTCGGTCGGGGGCGGCGGCTCGCCGTCGAGGTCCATGACCAGGTCCCACCCGAGCCGGTCGCCGCGGCTGGACAGTTCCGACAACAGCGACGTGGCCTCGTCCGGATGGAACATCACCACGTGCATCACCGGGGCGTCCGCGTCGCGCAGGGCGGGCAGCAGGTGGTCCTCGATGTCGGCGACACGAAGGTCCGGGGCCGCGACGTCGACCCGCGCGTAGTTGGCGTCCCAGATCATGGGGAAGCGGGCATCGGTGACCACGGCTCCCCACCACACCGGTTCCACCGACCCGAACCGCTCGTCGAGCGCGCGCCAGAACCGGAGCACGTGGTCGGGGAGCGTGGTCATCGCCCGGAGTGTAGCGACGACCATCCGATAGGCTCCGACCATGGTGGAAGGGGTCGTGTTCCGGGACGGCGTCCGCACGGATGAACGCGCGGCGATCGACGGGGTCCCCTCGCTGGCGAAGCAGCCCGGGGTGTTCGTCTGGATCGATGTCGAGGACCCGACGGAGGCCACCCTCGGGGCGCTCGCCGGGGAGTTCCGGCTGCATCCCCTGGTGGTGGAGGACGCTCGCCATCGCCGTCAACGGCCGAAGGTGGAGCTGTTCAGCGACTACGTGTTCGTGGTGCTGCGAGCGGCCGCCGTCGACGACGGCGATCGCAGCGTGATGGCCGACCTCTCCGAGACCGAGATCCACGTGTTCGCCGGTGACGGGTTCCTGGTGACCCTCCGATTCTCGCCCTGTTTCGATATGGATCAGACGGTGCGTCGATGGGAGGGCCAACCGGAGCTGCTGGCGCAGGGCGCCGGGTTCCCCCTCTACGTGCTGTTCGACGAGGTGGTGGACGGCTACCTCAGCGCGGTCGAGCGCTTCGAGGAGATGGTGGACGATCTCGAGGATGACATCTTCGCGAAAGAGGACGGGCAAGGGGAGAGCCCGCAGGTCCGTGAGCGGCTGTTCCATCTCAAGCGCGAGACGGTGCGGCTGCGTCGGTTCGTCTCGCCGCTGCGCGAGGGGATCGAGTTCGTGATCGGACGCCAGGAGCTCGCGGGCGACGAGCTCGCGCCGTACTACCGCGACGTGGTGGATCACGTGATCCGGGCCGACGAGCTGCTCGACAACGTCCGGGACCTGCTGACGTCGCTGCAGGAACTGCGGGTGGCGCAGGCGGCCAACCGGGTCAACGAGGTGATGAAGAGCCTGACGGCGTGGGCGACGATCCTGCTGGTGCCCACCTTGTTCGCCGGCATCTGGGGCATGAACTTCCGGCACATGCCTGAGCTCGAGTGGCGGTTCGGCTACGCCTTCGCGGTGGGCACGATCCTGGCTTCGGCGCTGGGGCTGTACGCCTGGTTCAAGTGGAAGAAGCGGTGGCTGTGATGTGCCGGGCGTTGAAGGTGCTGTGCGTCGCGCCCGACGATGGATCGCTCATGGCGTTGAAGAGCGCCACGGTGTCGGCGGAGTGGGAGCTCACGCCGGGCGCCACCGACCTCCGCGGTGCGTTGGACCAGATCGATGTCGAACGGCCCCACGTGATGGTGGCGTTCGGTCCGTTCGATGACCTGATCGCGATCGCCCGGGAGCGGTTCCAGGGGATGAGGATCGTGACGGACCATGACGCGCCCGGGGCCACCGTGGTGGCCACCTCGCTGGACGAGGTGCGGGGCGTGGTGCTGGGGCTGCCCCGCCCGGGCGGTCCGGTCAGTGGGGGTTAGCCCCCCCAGGGGCCCCAACCACCTCGGTGCACCATGCGCATGGTCACCATGATGTTGGCGCGCGCATTGAACGCCGACCAGCCCCGGAATCCGTACGCACGGGCCCGGCCAGGCCAGTAGTGACGGAGGTGCTGATAGATGCCGGCGGCCCCGCTGTAGCTGTTGTAGGCGCGGGGCTGGAAGTTGGACTCGCGGTTCGCGATGGCCAGGGCCTTGGAGGCCCCGCCCGGAACGGTCCAACGCGCGGCGGCGCAACGGATGAGCTTCTTGACGTGGAAGGTTCCGTCGCGCCAGTCGATCGGGCAGATCTTGCGCGGAACCTCGGAGTAGCCGGCTCCGGGTGTAGCAGCGCCCGCATGTGATGCGGCGGGGACGATGAGGAGCACGGCGGTTAGGGCCAGCGCGGCCGGGAAGCGGCGGCGCCGAAGGGTACGGAACGTCATAGATCGAGTCACCCCCGCAGTGAGCGGAACTGGCCGCTGCGCTCAGGTCGTCCGGCTGTGCGGTGAACTCTTCACCGCTGCGCCGACGTCCCCGCGGTAGGTCGTGGGTGCGGACATCACCTCCTGTGGGTCGGTATCCATCTCTGTGTGACCTATCGCACGACCGCGGTCGTCCGAGCCCCGGCTCCCGGGCGCAAGCAGGCATACGCACACCAACCTTGGGAAGGAGGTTGCGCATCGTCGCGCCGGGGAGGAGCGGACCGGACGGTCCGTGTCGTGCCCGACCACCCTAGGGGAGCCCACCGACATACGACAACCGAACCGTGACCCGAAGTCATATCCCGGTGGATCAACACGAGGCCCGGCTACCATGGAGCCCATGGACTCCGCGAACGCCGCCCCCACAGGGGGCACCGTGCTGCTGGCGGCCCCTCGAGGCTATTGCGCCGGCGTGGAGCGCGCGGTCGACGCCGTCGAGCGTGCGCTGGCCAAGCACGGCTCGCCGGTCTACGTCCGCAAGCAGATCGTCCACAACCTGCACGTCGTGCGCGACCTCGAGTCCAAGGGCGCGATCTTCGTCGATGAAGAGACCGAGGTGCCCGCGGGCGCCGTGGTGGTGCTGTCCGCACACGGGGTCGCACCGCAGGTCTACGCCAATTCGGCGGCACGCGATCTCGAGGTGATCGACGCCACCTGCCCGCTCGTCACGAAGGTGCACGTCGAGGCGCGCAGGTTCGCCAAGGACGGCCGCACGATCGTGCTGATCGGCCATGCGGGACATGAAGAGGTCGAGGGCACGAGCGGCCAGGCGCCCGAGCGCACGATCTTGGTGCAGTCGCCCGCCGAGGCCCGCACCGTCGAGGTCCCCGACCCCGAGAACCTGCGCTACCTCACCCAGACCACGCTGAGCGTCGATGAGACCAACGAGATCGTGGGCATCCTCCAGGAACGGTTCCCCTCGATCGAAGGGCCGCCTCGCGACGACATCTGCTACGCCACCCAGAACCGCCAGGACGCCGTGAAGGTGGTGGCCCCCCAAGCCGACGTGGTCCTGGTGATCGGGTCGAAGAACTCCTCCAACTCGAACCGGCTCGCCGAACTCAGCGCCGAGCTCGGCACCCCGGCCCACCTGGTGGACGATGAGACCTCGGTCGACCCCGCCTGGCTCGACGGTGCCTCCACGGTAGGGCTCACGTCGGGCGCGTCGGCGCCGGAGTGGCTCGTGCACCGCATGCTGGGCTGGCTCGCCGAGCGAGGGTTCGACCGCGTGGAAGAGGTGACGCTGACCGAGGAGCGCGTGCGCTTCTCGTTGCCCGCGGGCGTGCGGGAGATCCCGCTCAGCGCGAACTGACGCCTAGGTCCAGGCGGAGAACTGGTCCCGGTCTTCCTCGGGCTCTTCGTAGATCACCGAGACCAGCGTGTTCGTCGAGATGACGCCGGGCAGGGAGTGGATCTCCTCCAGCACCACGCCGCTCGCCACCTCCCAGGGTTGGGCGACACAGGCCATCAGGTCGTACGGCCCGCCGAGCACGGCGACCCCGGAGACGTCCGTCATCTCCCCGAGCCGTTCGGCGATCCCGCCGGCCGCTCCCGCCTGCGCCCGGATGTGCACGTAGCAGGCGTCGCCGATGATCGCGGGGGCCTGCGGTGCCCCCCAGCCGGCGATGCCCACGCGATCGGGAGGGACGACCGGGGCCGTGAAGGTGCGCTGGACCCCCGGTACGTGGTGGAACTCCGAGAGCACCTGCACGGCGATGGTGGACAGGTCGGGCCCTTCCACGTGGGCCAGGACGTCCCAGTCCCCGACGACCGCGATCGCGCGGCGAACCCCCGACTTGGAGGAGAGGCCCGCGAGCACCGTCGCCATGGAGCCGGGCTCGATGCGCAGGTAGACGTAGGCGTCCATGAGGGCAGGCTAGGTCACGTTCCGAGGCGGTACAAGGATGCTGGGCGCTCGAACGCCGCGCGGCTACAGCTCGGCGGCCACCGGGGCACCGGTGAGCGCCCACAGGGCCTCTTCGCCCTCTTCGGGCCCGACCGAGATCAGCCGGTCGCCGTCGAGCAGGACGAACGTGCCGCGCGGACGATAGATCCAGCGGGCGCCTCGTTGGATGGCCAGCACGAACATGCCGGTCTCGGTCTCCAGGCGGAGCTCCTTCAGGGATCGGCCGGCGGCCGGTGATGCCGGCTGCACGGTGGTGTCGGCGCTCGTCTCCTCGGTCTCCTCCAGCGCCATCTGCACGACCGGGTGCAGCGGCTCGCCCTGTTCGACGTACCAGGTCATGTCGCGGGCGGCGTCGCAGATGTACTCGCTGGCGGCGGCGAGGCGCAGGAGGCCCCGGAGTTCGTCGGGGTCGCGGGCTTCCGGCGCCGCGCGCAGGACCCAGGATTCGAGCTCGTCGTGGAGCTGGTCGCTCCGCGCCTCCAGCGTGCCGACCTCGGCCGCCAGCGACCGGTTGTTGAACAGCAGCGAGGAATAGGCCATGCCCACCGCGGCCTCGGCGAGGTCCTTCATCTCCACGAGGATGTCGACCGCCCGGTCCAGCTCGGACAAGGCCGGGGTGTCGTCGTCGGGTGCCAGCGGCATCGGCGGGGCGCCCGCGAGCTCGCGGACCTCGTTCACGCCTTCCTCGGGCCCCCGGATCAGCAGCACGTCGCCGGCGCTCACCACGTCGTCGGGACCCGGGTCGAACTCCCAGTCGAGACCGCTGCGGATGGCCATGACCCACATGCCGGTCTCGGTGGGGAGCGAGAGCTCGCGCAGGGTTTGTCCTCCTGCCGGGGCGTCCTGACGGACCTTCACCCGGGCGGTCATCTCGTCGGCGTGACGAAGGTCGGGTCGCAGGGCGTCGGGGATGCCCAGGCGGGCCGCCACCACGCGCGCGATGTCGGAGGCGGCGTCGCCGATCTCCTCGATCGCATCGGCGATCCACAGCACCCCGGCCATCCCTTCGGCGTCCTCGGGGCTCCGGGCCGCGAGCATCGCCATGATGCGCAGGCGGCGCAGGTGCTCGCTCATGCGTTGCTCGAGCCGGCCCACCTCGCGCGCCACCTTCTCGTCGTTGAAGAAGACGGCCGCGTAGGCCAGGTCGACCATGAGCTCGGACGCGTCCTTCAGCTCGACGAGCAGGTCTTTGACGTTCTTGGGTTGGTCATCCATGGATGGCTACTCCCGATAGTGACATAGCGACGAAGATGGCGACGACCCCGGTGAGGTCCATCACGCTGGTGATGATCGGCACGGCGTGGTTGTCCGGGTCCAGTCCGAACCGCGAGGTGAGCACCGCGATGTAGTACCCGATCACCAGGATCAGCGGCATCACCAGCAGGCCGGCGAGCATCGTGCCGCCCACCATCTGCCCGGGTGAGGGGTGCGCCATGCCGAACAGATCGGCCAACCCGAGCCCGGCCACGCCGATGAACGTGAAGATCACCGCGCCCAGCGCCACGACGATCGAGGCGTCCAGCACCGCGGGGCGCTCCGGCAGGCCGCTGGGCGTGATGACACCCAGCTGCAGCTTCGAAGACAGGCGTGAAGACAGGATGCCTCCCAGGGCGCCCGCCTGCGAGACGAACGGCGGGATCAGGATGTAGAGCCCGGCGAGCCGCTCCAGCCCCGGCTCGCGCGCCTGCAACAGCGCGCCGGCGGCGATGTCGAGCAACGGCGTCAGGGCGATCACCGCGGTCATCTCCAGCACGATCCGTCGGACCTGCGCGTCGCGCGTCGTCCATGCGCGGACCGCCGCCAGCACGCACAGCACGATGCACAGGCCCGCGACCACGGCGTTCACGGCGTCGTTGTGGACGAGGAACGTCGCGAGGTACAGCAAGGGCAGGGTGCCCATGTCGCCCAGCGCCGTCACCATCGGCGTGGCCACCGAGTCCAGGTCGTAGCCGCGCCGGTAGGACACCACCGAGAGCCCGAGCGTCACGATCAGGATCAGCACCGAACCCAGGAAGCCGCCCACCACCGAGATCGTGACGAGGTCCCAGAACGAGATCGATGCCTCGCCGAACGCGGCGGTCGCCAGCTTCGCGAGGCCGGCGAGCCACAGCGACGACGTGAACGTCGTGATGAACGAGACCTCGACGTTCTGCGCGAGGACGCCTCCACGGCGCAGGTTCGCCTCGAACGTACCGGCTGCCGAGGCCGTGCCCAGGCGGGCGCCGATGGCGCCGAAGATCGTGCCGCGCATGCCGACGGCGGCGGGGATCAGGACCAGCAGGCCGGGGAGGCTCGCGAGGGTGCCGGTGATGGAAGCGAGCGTCAGGCCCGCGACGAAGGATGCGAGCGTGCTGAGGGTGAGCGCGACCAAGCCCTGGCGGAGCGTTCGACGCTCTGCATGCCAGGACCGGTACAGCCGGCGCGCGGGGCGCGGAACCAGCCTCGAAGCGCGGCGCGTGGACGCCATAACGGCACGCTCATCGTTCGGTCGTTCCTTTCACGGAGTGGGCCAGGCGGCCCGTGGCAGTATGCCCCCGCTCACCGAGCCGGGGCAACCCTTGGCCGGGAAGCCCTTTGGCGGGAGAGCCCGTGCCGGGGTCTGTCGGAGGTATCGGGTCCGGGGCCGATCACCTGAGCGCTAGTCGACCCAATCGCGCGTGACGAACAGCCAGAACGCCAACCCCGCCTGCTCGCCGTAGGGGCGGAACCGTCGCCGGATCGCGGCATCGGACACGGGCTTGGTCCGCCCGAGGGCCTTCGCGTAGGTGGGCCGGGTCCACGAGTCGAGGATCAGCCGGGAGTTCCGGCCGATCGTCATCATGATGTGCGCGGCGGCGTAGGGGCCGACGCCGGGCAGGGCAAGGAGCTGTTGCTCCAGCTCATCGTCCGAGCGTTCGTCGGGGCCGGCGGCGGCCAGCGCTTCGAGGTCGACCTCGCCCGAGGCCACCCGGCGGGAGAGCTCGATCAGATAGGCGCCGCGGTAGCCGGCGCGCACCACGTCGCGGTAGAAGGCCTCGGGGGCGGAGGCCATCACGTCCGGGGTGGGGAAGGCGTTGGTGAGCGGGCCGCTGCCGCCCGTGGCGGGGTCGCCGAGTTCGGACACCAACGCGTTGACCATGCGCACGGTGGCCGACCACGTGCAGTTGGTGGTGCACACCGTCTTGATGACGTCTTCGAACACCGTCGGGCTCTGGATCATGCGACCGGCGCCGGTGGCGGCCCAGGCCAGGTCGGGATCCTCGCGAGCCTGGTCGTAGAACGCCGAGAGATCCTGGTCCAGCCGCAGCACGTGGCGCGAAGTGGTGCGGACGGCCTCGAGCGCGCCGGGCGCCCGGCCGGCGCCCCAGCACCTCGACCCGTGCGTTCCCCGGCGACCCCTGGCCGATCCGGACGCGGCGCGGTGAGCCTGCCCGGCACCCGGATCGTGCACTCGAGCAGGAGCGCCGCTTCGTCGAGCGCCATGGGCGCCAGGTCGACGAACCCGTGGGAGTTCAGGGTCCGGGCCAGGTCCACGGGCTCGCCTCCGGCCCCGACCAGGGGGAGTTCGATCGTCGTCACCGCGCCGCGGACCCCGGGCCGATGGCCTCGCCCGCCTTCGCGGTTCGTTCGCGCTCCCGGAACTTGCGCACCTTGTTCCGGTTCCCGCAGACCGCCATCGAGCACCACTTGCCCGAGTGGTTCTTGCTGTGGTCGAAGAAGACCGCGGTGCACGTCGGGTCCTGGCACTGTCGCAACCGATGGAACGACCCGTCGAGATCGGCGAGGAACGCCGTCCCCAACACGCGTCCGATCGCGCCGCGCATGCCGCCGACCTCGGTGTGCAGCCGGTTCTCGTCGCACCCGAAGCACAGCTGCAGACCGGTGTCCTGGGCGGCGTGGTTCAAGCGCTCGATCGCGTCGTGGTCGCGGGGCGCACCGGCGTTCTCGTCGATCTTGGTCATCAACGCCTCGCGCACCTCCAGGCCCCACACCAGGTCCTCGTCCGTGATCGGCTCGCCCGCCTCGACCAGGCCTCGATCGCGGATCCACCGCTCGAGCGTGGGGGGCGTGGGCGGGAAGCTGTCGTCGATGCCGGGGGCGTGGTCGTGCAGCGACAGGAAGCTGCGAACGGTTTCGAGGTCGCCCGGCGCCGGGTTGACCCCGCTGTCCTCGTGCCCCCACGGCGCCGTGCTCATGACGGTCGTTCGTTCGGTCGGCTCACCCATGCTCGGCATCATACCGCAGGAAACTTCCGAAATCCACTTGACTGGTTACACCTGAAACCGATATAACACTGATAACGGTTACGGATTCCGATCGAGGAGGTGGACAACGTGCCGCACATGTTGGGACCAACGGCGCCGGAGCTGTTGAAGATCCGCGCCGAGGACCTCCGGGCGCACGGCGGACATCGCCGGGAGCGGCCGGGGAGGCTCCGCCGGATGCTGGGGTCGAGGCTGATCGGCGCGGGAGAACGCGTCGCCGGCTGCACGAGGGCACGGCCCGAACCGATCAGGAGGATGTCATGAACCACCGACTGGACGCGTGGGAGATGGGCGCCGCGATCGTCACCCTCACCCTGGTGGTCGCCGCGGTGTGGCTGCCGGCCGTCGCGGTGGGGGCGGGCATCGTCGGGGTGTTCGTGGGCCTGGGCGTGGGAGCCTGGTTCTGGGGAACCGACTCCCGCGACCCATTCGGCCGGCGACCCATTCGGCCGGTGACCCGTTCCGGCCTCGCTGAGGCTGTCTCCTCTGAAGCCGTTCTCCTCGTAGCATCGAGCGGATGCTCGAGTTCACGGACCGTGCTGCCGAGGCGCTGGCTCGCAGCGATGCCGCGGCACGACGCTTCAACCCCGATGCCCGGGTTCGGCTGGTGGCCGACGGCGCCGCCATCCGCGCAGAGCTCACCGATCGCGCCGAACCCGGTGATGCCACGGTGCGTCACGAGCTTGGGTTCGAGGTGTACGTGGCCGAGGGGATCGACGGGCTCGTCGACGCCGGTGAGCACGACGCGCTCTTCCTGGCGCGGACGTGAACCCGCGCTCGCTCTGCGGTTCGGCCGCGCACCGGGGCTACACTTCCCTGCGATGACCGACCAGGGCGAACGCAGCCTCTCCTCGGTGCCCGGCTTGGGAGCCGGACCGGTGATGGTGATCGGCGGTGCCGAGGACAAGGTCCGCGACAAGGTGATCCTGTCCCGGTTCGCGAAGTTCGCCGGCGGCGAGGACGGGCACGTGGTGGTCATCTCGACGGCGTCCTCGCTGGGCGATCAAGCCACGGAGGTCTATCGGGCGCTGTTCACCGACCTGGGGATCGGCACCGTCACCGGAGTACGACCCGACGATCGGGACGAGGCCGACGATCCCGCCATGACGGCGGCGCTCCGTGACGCCACCGGGGTCTACCTCACCGGTGGCAACCAGTCGCGGCTCACGCAGGTGGTGGCGGGCACGAAGCTCGGCGACGCGCTGTTCCTGGCCCACGACCGTGGGGCGGTGCTTGCGGGCACCAGCGCGGGGGCGAGCGCCATGGCGAGCCACATGGTGGCCTTCGGCAACGCCGGGCCCACGCCGAAGAACCGGATGGTCCAGCTGTCGGCCGGGCTGGGGATCCTGTCGGGCCTGGTGATCGACCAGCATTTCGGCGAGCGTGGCCGGATCGGACGCCTGCTCGCCCTGGTGGCGCAGTCTCCCTCGCTGCTCGGGATCGGGATCGACGAGGACACCTGCGCCGTCGTGTTCAGCGATCAGACGCTGCATGTGATCGGGCGCGGGGCGGTCACGATCGTGGACGGGGCGCACGTCAAGACGGACGCCTATCGCGGGAAGGGGTATAAACCGCTCATGGTGTCGGGCGCGGTGCTGCACTCGTTGCCGTCGGGCTACTGGTACGACCTGCGGGGTCGCCGGTTGCTCGCGGCCGAGCACGCGCTCGACGATGAGCGGGAGGCCTCGGAGTGACGGCGGACGCCGGGAAGCGAACCGCCGCCGCCGATCGAGCCCCCGCCGGGGATGCCTGCACCGGGCAAAGGGGCCACGAAGACCCGCGCCGCCCGCCAGAAGACCAAGCGCGAGCCCGCCGCCAAGAAGCCGCCGCTCTCACCCGATCTCGCCGTCGTGCAGACGCACGTGTTCCGGGGTCCGAACTACTGGTCCTACGAGCCGTGCATCCGCCTGCTGGTCGATCTCGGGTCCCTCGAGTTCTGGCCGTCGAACACGATCCCGGGCTTCAACAAGAAGCTCCTGAAGGCGTTGCCCGGCGTCGGGGAGCACTCGTGCTCGCTCGGCAAGAAGGGCGGGTTCAAGGAGCGCCTCGAGGACGGCACGTGGATGGGCCACGTCGCCGAGCACGTGGCGCTTGGAACTCCAGCGCGAGACCGGTGCGCACATCTCCCGGGGCAAGACCAGGAGCGCCGGCCCGCCGGGGCAGTACAACGTGATCTACGGCTACGCCGAGGAGACCGTCGGCCTGGCGGCGGGCGCGCTCGCCGTCCGTCTGTTGAACCACCTGATCAAGGCCGAGGACGGGTTCGACTTCGAAGCCGAGCGGGAAGCGCTGATCCTGCTCGCCGAACGCCGGCAGTTCGGCCCGTCGACGCAGGCGATCATCGACGAAGCCGTCACCCGCGACATCCCGTGGATCCGGTTGAACGAGCACTCCCTGGTCCAGCTGGGCCAGGGGACCTACCAGCAGCGGATCCGCGCCACGATGACCTCCAAGACCAGTGCGCTCGCCGTGGACGTCGCCGGCGACAAGAAGATGACGAACCGCCTGCTGGCCTCGGCCGGGCTGCCGGTCCCGCGCAGCGAGGTGGTGCGCACCGAGGACGATGCCGTCGTGGCCGCCAAGCGGATCGGGTTCCCCGTGGTGACCAAGCCGCTGGACGGCAACCACGGCCGCGGGGTGGGGTTGGACCTGCGCACCGATCGCGCCGTGCGCGGCGGGTTCAAGCGGGCGGTGTCCGAAGCGCGCCGCGGTCAGGTGGTGGTGGAGTCCTACGTCACCGGCAACGACTATCGCGTGCTGGTGATCGGCGGGCACATGGTGGCGATCGCGGAGCGGGTCCCGGCCCACGTCACCGGCGACGGCAAGCGCACGATCGCCCAGCTGGTGGAGAAGGCCAACCAGGATCCACGCCGTGGCATCGGTCACGAGAAGGTGCTGACCCGCATCAAGATCGACGATGCCGCGCGCGACCTGGTGAAGAAGCAGGGGTTCGCGCTCGAGGACGTCCCGCCCAAGGGCGAACAGGTATTGCTGGCCGCCACCGGCAACATGTCGACCGGGGGCATCTCGATCGACCGCACCTGGGACGCGCACGAGGACAACGTGGAGATCGCCGAAGAGGCGGCGCGCGTCGTGGGCTTGGACGTCGCCGGCATCGACTTCCTCGCGCCCGACATCTCCGAGGCGGTGCGCGAGACGGGTGGGGCCATCGTCGAGGTCAACGCCGCGCCGGGGTTCCGGATGCACACCCATCCCACCGAAGGCGAGCCGCAGTACGTGGCGAAGTCCGTCGTCGACGGGTTGTTCCCGCCGGGTTCGCCGAGCCGGATCCCGATCCTGGCGGTGACGGGGTCCAACGGCAAGACCACCACCACGCGCATGCTGGCGCACATCTTCCGCGGGATGGGCCGGCGCGTGGGCATGACCACCACCGACGGCATCTACATCGACGAGCGGCTGGTGAAGCGGGTGGACGCCAGCGGTCCCAAGTCCGCGCAGATGGTGCTGCAGAACCCACGGGTGGACACCGCGGTGTTCGAGGTGGCGCGCGGCGGCATCCTGCGCGAGGGCCTGGGCTACGGACGCAATGACGTCGGGGTCGTGCTCAACGTCACCGGCGACCACCTCGGCCTGCGCGAGATCGAGACGCTGGAACAGCTCGCGGCGGTCAAGCGCGTGGTGGTCGAAGCCGTGCCCCGGAACGGCTGGGGCGTGCTGAACGCCGACGATCCGCTGGTGCTCGACATGCGCCGGCACTGCAGCGGCAACGTGATCCTGTTCACGATGCAGGAGTCGCACGACTTCGTCGACCGGTGGGTCCGGCGCGGTCGCAAGGCCGTGGTCCTGGAGCGGAACGAACGCGGGGAGATGATGGTGATCAAGGAGGGCCGGCGCACGATGCCGATCGCCTGGGTCCACACCCTGCCGGCCACCTTCGACGGCAAGGCCCGCATGATGGTGCAGAACGCGATGGCGGCCGCGGCGGCGGCCCACGTCGCCGGCGCGCACCTGCACGACATCCGTCAGGGGCTGCGGTCGTTCACGACCTCGATCTATCAGGCACCCGGTCGGTTGAACGTGTTCGATCTCGACGGCGTGAAGGTGGTCCTCGACTACGCGCACAACGCGGCGGGCCTCGAGACCCTGGGCGACTTCGTCGAGCGGCTGGCGGCGGACACCGCGACCGGCGAACGTCCCGGGGAAGCCTCGTGGTCGGCCAACCTGCGCGTGGCGGTCGTCGCCACGGCGGGCGACCGGCGCGACGAGGACATGAAGGAGCTCGGGCGCGTGGCGGCGCGGTACTTCGACGAGGTGATCGTCCGGGAGGACACGAAGAGCCGCGGACGTGAGCCTGGGGAGACCGCGGAGCTGATCCGTGAAGGGGTGGTCGAAGCGATCCAGGGCGGCGCGCGCGCCGGCAGCGTCGAGGTGGTGCTCGACGAGATGGACGCCGCGCGCCAGGCCCTCGACCGCTCGCGCCCCGGCGACCTGGTGGTCCTGTGCGTCGACTACGCCACCGAGGTCTACAAGGAGATCGAGCAGCGTCGCGGGGTCGCCTCGCCCGAGGTGCTGCGCGCGTCCGAGGGCGATCTCGCCGACGCGGTGGGCGGCGATCCCGACCTCATGCGCCGGTCGTGACATCGGACCCTCGATGGACACCGCCGCGATCCGTGCCGAGCTCGACGCCAGCCGTGACGACCTGCTGGCCGAGCTGGCCGACATCACGACGGTGACGCGAGACCCCGCGGCCACGATCGGGTTCGGCAAGCGCGTGGGCGAAGGGACGAACGAGGCGATCGGCCGCATCGAACGCGTGGGCCAGGCCGACGCCCTCACCGCGAAGCTTGCCGATGTCGAGCGGGCCCTGGCGAAGCTCGACGACGGCACCTACGGGCTGTGCGATCGTTGCGGAGCGCTGATCCCGACCGAGCGCCTCGAGGCGCGGCCCTGGGCCGTGCTCTGCGTTCGCTGCAGCACGGCCTGAGGAGCGAGCGTGGGGGGGTTCCTGTTCCGGCTCGGGGGGCTCACGGCCCGGCACCGCATCGTCGTGATCGTGGTGTGGATCGGCCTGGCGGCGCTGGCGCTCGGTCTGGTGAAGGCCTACGGCGCCAAGACCGACAACGGCCTCACCCTCCCGGGCACGGACAGCCAGGCGGCGTTCGACATCCTGGCCCAGCGGTTCCCGCCGCAGCAGAACGGCACGAACCCGTTCGTGTTCGCGGTCGAGGAAGGCAAGCTCACCGATCCCGCGAACCGAGCCGCGATCGCGGCGACGTACAAGGCGATCGAGAGCTCGCCGCAGGTCTACAGCGTCGTGAACCCCCTCACGAAGGACGGCAAGACGGTGGGCTTGTTGTCCGAGGACGAGCGGATCGCCTTCATGCCGGTGCTGCTCAAGGTCGACTCGGGCTTCATCACCGACCGGCTCGCCCAGGCCATCCTGGATGCCACGCAACCGGCGACGAAGGCGGGCATCGAGGTCGCCGTCGGGGGGTCGATCGGCTCGGTGCTCTCGTCGCCGGACACCGGCGAGAGCGAGCTCATCGGCAACGTCTCGGCGATGGTGATCCTGGCGCTGGTCTTCGGCAGCCTGATCGCGATGGGGACGCCGATCGTCACCGCGGCCTTCGCGCTCGCGGTGGGGCTCTCGGCGATCGGCCTGCTGGGTCACGTCATGGCCGTTCCCTCGGTGGCGCCCACGCTCGCGACGATGATCGGCCTCGGCGTGGGTATCGACTACGCGTTGTTCCTGGTGACCAAGCACCTCGATCAACTCGGCGAGGGCATGGAGGTGGAGGCGTCGATCGCCAACGCGGTCGCTTCCTCGGGCAGCGCGATCGTCTTCGCGGGCAGCACGGTGGTGATCGCGCTGGCCTCGCTGGCGGTCGCCGGGATCCCGTTGGTGACCTCGCTCGGGTTCGCCTCGGCGATCGCCGTGTTCATGGCCGTGCTCGCCTCGATCACGTTGCTGCCGGCGATCCTGTCGTTGCTGGGGGACTGGGTGCGGCGGGTGAAGGTCCCCGCGTTCCTCCGCCCGAAGCCGCGCAAGGTGGGGGAGCGGCGGTGGGATGCCTGGGCGCGCGGCGTGGCCCGGCATCCGTGGGTCGCCGTGGTGGCGTCGTTGGTGATCCTGGTGCCGTTGATCGTCCCGCTGTTCTCGTTGCAGTTCGGGCAGGAAGATGTCGGCGTCACGCCGACCGACACCACCGAGCGCCGGGCCTACGACCTGCTGACCGAGGGCTTCGGCGTGGGGTACAACGGGCCGCTCCTGATCGCGAGCACCCTCGACCCGGTCGCCGCCCCCAGCGCCGAGTACACGAAGAAGTACGACCGTGCCACCGCGCTCCAGAAGCAACTGAAGCGCGAGCAGCGGCGGCTGCAGGCGCAGGCCGACGCCCTGAAGCAGCGCCAGGCCGAGCTCGAGCGGGAGCAGGCCCAGCTCGAACGGAAGGCGTCGGTCCTGCAGCAACGCAAGGGCGCAGCTCGAGCAGGAAGAGGCCGCTCTGCGCGCCCAGGAGGCCCGCCTGCGTGCGGAGGCCGAGCGGTTGGTCCGTCAGGCGGCCCCGATCGCGGCACACCTGGCCGCGATCCTGGGACGCGAGCGCTTCGTCCAGCACCAGATCGACCAGACCACCGATCCCGACCGGCTGCGACGGCTGCGCGCCCGCCTCGCCAGGCTCGAGGACAAGGAGGCGACCACGCGCGCGCGGCTCGCGCCCTACCGCTCGCGGGCCGCGTCGTTGATCGCTCAGGCGGAGTCGTTGTTCGCGCAGGCGGAGCGCCTCGAGCAGCAGGCGGCGGCCCTGCAGGCGCAGGCGGACGCGCTGCAGGTCCAGGGGGACGCCCTCCAGGCCCAGGGTGAGGAGCTGCAGGCGCAGGCCGATGCCCTGAAGCGGCAGCAAGCGCAGGCCGAGCAGCAGAAGAAGGTCGCGCTGCGGCTCAAGCGCCAGCTCACCGCCATGGTGACGAAGGCGGGAGGTGATGCACGGGGGACCGATCCGCGCATCGTGGCGATGCAGGACGCGATCTCGGGCACCCGGGGCGTGGTCGGCATGTTCCCGCCCCAGCTCAACAAGGCCGGCGACGCCCTGATCATGAGCGCGATCCCCGAGCGCGCGCCGTCCTCACCCGCGACCGCAACGCTGGTCACGACGATGCGTGAGGACGTGCTCCCGCCGGCGACCGCCGGTTCGGGCATCGACGCCCACGTCGGTGGAAGCACGGCGAGCAACGTCGACCTGGCCGCCGTGATCGCCGAACGGCTCCCGCTCGTGGTCCTCACCGTGCTGGCGCTCAGCTTCCTGCTGCTGATGGTGGCCTTCCGCTCACTGCTGGTGCCCGTGCAGGCGGCGGTCACGAACCTGTTGTCGGTGGCGGCCGCCCTGGGCGTACTGACCGCGGTCTTCCAGTGGGGGTGGGGTCTGTCGCTGATCGGGTTGGACGCGCCCGGGGGCACCGTGCCGATCGCGAGCTTCGTGCCGCTGATGATGTTCGCGGTGCTGTTCGGACTCTCGATGGACTACGAGGTGTTCCTGGTGAGCCGCATCCAGCAGCACCACGCCGAGGGCGAGCCGCCGCGCCAGGCCGTGATCTCGGGGCTGGGATCGGGCGCGCACGTGGTGACCGCGGCGGCGCTGATCATGTTCTGCGTGTTCTCCAGCTTCATCATCAACGGCGACCCCACGGTGAAGCAGTTCGGGGTGGGCCTGGCGGTGGCGGTCGCCCTGGCCGGCCTGTTGGTGGTGACGCTGGCGCCCGCGCTGCTGACGCTGTTCGGTCGGGGGGTGTTCTGGGTGCCGCGGTTCCTCGATCGGATCCTGCCCCACCTCGACATCGAAGGCGGCGCGGGCACGGGGGCGGACCCGGGAGCCGAGGAGCTCGCTACCCGCCCAGCGGACGAGGACCCATGAGCGCCGCGCCGCCCGCCGCCTCTTCGGCGCGGATGATGTGCATCAGCGCGTTGATCTGCGCCAGGTGGGTGAACGCCTGGGGGAAGTTCCCCCAGTGGCGGCCGGTGCGCGGGTCGATCTCTTCGGCGTAGAGGCCGAGCGGGCTCGCGTAGGACAACATGCGCTCGCACAGCTCTCGGGCTCGATCGAGCTCGCCGATCTCCACCAACGCCGAGACCAGCCAGAACGAACAGATCGCGAACGTGCCCTCCTGGCCCTGGAGGCCGTCGTCGGTCTCCTCGGTGCGATAGCGGAGCACCAGCCCGTCGTCGGTGAGCTCATCGGCGATCGCGAGCACGGTGGCCACGATCCGCGGGTCGTCGGCCGGCAGGAACCGGAGCAGGGGCGCCAGCAGCAGCGAGGCGTCGAGCGCCGTCGATCCGTAGGCCTGCGTGAACACGCCGCGCTCGTCGACGCCCTTGTCCAGGATGTCGGCCTTGATGCGATCGGCCTCGGCCTGCCACCGCTGGGCCACGTCGGACTTGTCCATGACCTCGGCGAGCCTGGCGCCCCGGTCGCACGCCACCCAGCACATGATCTTCGAGGACGTGAAGTGCTGCGGTTCGCCCCGGATCTCCCAGATCCCCTGGTCGGGTTCGGTCCAGCGGGCGATCGCGCGGTCGACCTGCTCGGCGAGCCCCTTCCACGTGCTGCCCGACAGGAACTCCCCGCTGCGCAGGTGGAGGAACACCGAGTCGAGCAGCGCGCCCCACACGTCGTGCTGGGCCTGGCCGTGCGCGGCGTTGCCGATGCGCACGGGCTTGGCGAGTTCGTAGCCCGTGAGGTGGTCCAGGATCACCTCGGTGAGGTCGGTCTCGCCGCCCACCGCGTACATCACCTGCAGCGGCGACCCGTCGGAGACCTGATCGGCGATGAAGTAGAAGAAGCTGTTCGCTTCGAAGTCGAAGCCCAAGGTGTAGAGGCCCCAGAGCGCGAACGTGGCGTCGCGCACCCAGCTGTAGCGGTAGTCCCAGTTCCGCTCCCCGCCCGGCGTCTCGGGCAACGAGGTGGTGGAGGCGGCGATCAGCGCGCCGGTGGGAGCGTAGGTGAGGCCCTTCAGCGTCAGGGCCGCCCGCTGCAGGTGCGCGCGCCACGGGTGGTCGGGGAACTCGCCCTTGTTGAGCCAGCCGCGCCAGAAGTCGGCGGTCTCGTGGATCTGCTCCCACGCCTCCTCGGGGTCGGCCGGCGGTGGGTGCGCCTCGCCGTCCCACGTCAGCGCGGCGAACGCGGCCTCGCCGTCGTTCAGCCGGGTGAACGCGACGGCGGCACGCCCCGCCATGCCCAGGCGCATGTTCGTGGTGAGACGCAGGGAGGGATCGTCGGGACCTCCGTGGGCCACCGCCTCCTCGTAGCCCTCGCCGGTGTACTCCCAGCGCGCGTCGGTGCGCCCGTAGTCGAACACCGGCTCGCAGTTCAGGATCAGCTCGACCTGCCCCTGGATGCAGCGGACCGCGCGCACCAACATGTGCCGCGCTTCGAAGTCGCCGGGCGGACGGCGGTACTCCTCGCGACGGCCGTCGGTGTCGACCCATGGGCCCATCACCAACGCGTCGCGCACGATGAGCCAACCCGACCGTGTCTGCCAGGTGGTCTCCAGGACGTTGGTGCCGGGAAGGTAGCGACGACCGGCGGGCACCAGCAGTTCGGCGGGCCCGAGCCGGAACGCGCCGGCTCCCCGGTCGAGGATGGCGCTGAACACGCTGGGGCTGTCGGGGCGCGGGAGGCAGAGCCACTCGACGCTCCCGCTCGGCCCCACCAACGCCGAGACCTCGCGGTCGGACAGGAACCCGTATTCGCCGATCGGGGGGAAGGGACTCTGCCTCGACTGCCAGGGGGCGATGTCACCGCCCACCGGCGGGGTCGAAGGGTTCCCGGGGAAGGGCACGACCTCGCTGCTCACGGGGAACGAGTGTAGCCCCGAGGTCAGCTGTCACCTGGATTTCCGGCGTATGTTGCTAGGCATGCATGGGAGCGATGACGATGCGCGCGACTGAGGACGACGCCGCCCTGCGGGCGTTCACCACGCGGGACGGCCGGGCGGGGGTGCTGCTCGATTTCGACGGCACCCTCAGCCCCATCGTGGCCAGGCCCGAGCTCGCCAAGATCCGCGACGGCGCCCGCGATGCGATCGCCCGGCTGGTCGAGCGCCTCGCGATCGTCGCGGTGATCTCCGGGCGGACCCCCGCCGAGCTGGAGGAACTCGTCGCCGTGCCCGGCGTCGTCCTGGCCGGGCTGTACGGCCTGGGCGAGGAGGCCATCACGCTGCCGGCAGGGGTCGCCGACCAGGTGACCGGGATCGCCGCCACCGTGCCGGGCACCAGGGTGGAGTCCAAGGGCGCCTCGATCGCGGTGCATTTCCGCGGTGCCGACGATCCCGACGACGCACGGGGGCGGCTCGCTCCGGCGCTGGAGGCGGTGGCCCTCGATGCCGGCATGGCGTTGATCGCGGGCAAGAAGGTCTGGGAACTGGTGCCCGGTGGCCGCCCGCTCAAGGAAGGCGCGGTCGAGCGGATCGTCACGGAGGCTCGACTCGACGCGGTGCTGTACGCGGGCGACGATGTCGCCGACCAGCGGGCCTTCGAGGCCCTCGACCGGCTGGCCGCCGACGGGCTCACCACCTTGAAGGTGGCGGTGCACGGACCGGAGACGCCACCCCAACTCGCGGGATCGGCCGACATCGTCGTCGACGGCCCCGCCGGGCTGGTGGCGCTGCTCCGCCGGATCTAGCAGGGCCCGTCGGGACCCGATGCCGTCCGACGCGGATGTCGCCGTGCGCCGTTAGGGTTTGGACCATGGCTACCCCACCGATCGTCTTGGTTCCCGGATTCTGGCTCGGCGCATGGGCGTGGGACGAGGTCGCCGGCGCGTTGCGTGCCGACGGCCATGACGTCACCGCCATCACGCTTCCCGGTCTCGAGTCGGCCGATGCCGACCGGTCCTCGATCACCTTGTCCGACCACGTCGACGCGATCTGCGCAGCGGTCGAGGCGGCGGGAGCCCCCGTCGTGCTCGCCGTGCACAGCGCTTCTGGGTTCTCCGGCTACGCCGCGAGCGACCGCATCCCGGAGCGGATCGCCGCCATGGTCTACGTCGATTCCGCGCCGGGCACGGGTGCTGCCGACCCCGACTTCGCCGACACCGAGAAGCCGCTGCCTCCACAGCAGGAACTGGAGGCCGAAGAGAACTTCGACGGCCTCTCCGCCGAGCAGATCGAGACGTTCCGCCGGCGGGCCGTTCCCGTGCCGGGGGGCGTGCTGCGCGAAGGCGTCTCGCTGAGCAACGATGCGCGCCTCGATGTGCCGACCACGATGATCTGCACGGGGTACACGTCGCAGGAGTACCAGGACGCCGTCAAGGAAGGATTCGCGTGGCTCGGCGGCCTCACCGAGGTTCGCGACGTCACGTGGGTCGACCTGCCGACGAGCCACTGGCCGATGTGGTCTCGCCCGAAAGAGCTCGCCGGGATCATCGGCGACGTCGCGAACGCGCACGCCACCGGCGACTGACCGGTCGGATCAGCGACGGCGGCGCGTGGGCGGCCGCACCTGGTCCACGGCCTCGAGCTGACTCGCGAGCCAGTTCGACGGGGTGTGCGCCTGCACGGTGCGAGCCAGTCCCCGAGCTCGCCGGGTGCGTTCGTCGGCGGGCATCTCCAGGGCCTCCCGCAGCGCTTCGGACGTCTCGGCGAGGTCGAACGGGTTCGTGCCCAGCGCCTGCCGGCCCAGGCGACCGAACGCTCCGGCGTTGCGGGAGAGCACCAGCACGCCGTTGCGACGGTTCACCAGGGGGCCTTCCATGGCGACCAGGTTCATGCCGTCGTAGGCCGGGTTGACGAACAGCACGTCGTACAGGGCATAGGCGGCCACGGCGAAGGCGTAGTCCTCCTGCACCCGGATGTCGATCGGCATCCAGGACTTCGTGCCGAACTCGGCGTTGATGCGCTTGGCCTCGGCGAGACACTCCTCGCCGTAGTCCTGGTACTCGGGCACGTCCTCGCGTGACGGGCTGAACAGGCAGAGGAAGACGCACTTGTCGCGCCACTGCGGGTTCCTTCGCAGGAAGAGCTCGTAGGACAGGAACCCTCGAAGGATGTTCTTCGACGGTTCGAGCCGGTCGACACGCAGGATCAGGGAACGCTCACCCACCAGGTCGCGGAGCTCCTCGCGCACGCTCTCGGCCTCGGGCTGGGCCGCCGTCTCGCGCAGCGGCTCGGCGCTCACCGCCACGGGGAAGGCGCGCACCGCGGCGTCGCGTTCCTCGATCTGCATGCGGCCGCCGCGGAGCACATGGAACTCGGGCAGGCTCCGCGCCGACAGCAGGTAGTTCTCGGCCCACTGCTTGGACTGGAAGCCCAGCACGTCGGCGCCGGCGAGCCCTCGGAGCAGCGCGGTCCGCATGCCGACCGGCAGGACCCGGAGATAGGTGGCACCGGCGAAGGGCGTGTGCGAGAAGTGCACGATCTTGGCCTCGGGCACGAGTTCACGCAGCATGCCGGGCACCAGGCTCAGGTGGTAGTCCTGGATCAGGTACACGGGGTCGTGCTCGGCTTCGTCGGCGAGGGCGTTGGCGAACGCGCGGTTGGTCTCGATGTAGTCGTACCAGGCGGCCTCGGTGGCGTCGTCGAACATCGGCGAGCGGGGGATGTCCCACAGCGCGTGGTGGACGAACCACAGGATCCGGTTCGAGATCTCGTTGTAGTAGCCGTCGTAGCGCTCCTGCGGCATCACGACGTAGCGCATGCGCTGGTTCGAATCGGGAGCCACCGTGCGGCCCTTCAGCGCCACCGCGCGATCGCCCTCGGTCATGGCCGAGGACACCCAGGTGGTGTCGTCCCGGTAGAACACCCCGGACAGCGCCGTGACCAGCCCGCCGGAGCCGCGCCGGGCCGCCAACCTGCCTCGATCGTCCCGATCGAAGCTGACGGGCCCTCGGTTGGACGCCACCACCACCGGCGCCTCCATGGCGCTGACGGTGGTGCGGGTTCTGTTGGGTGACATCCCCCGCAGTCTAGGTGGTCCGGCCGAACCCTCGGTACGGGCCCGTACACCTACGGCGTCAGGACGAGGGGATCCACGCCGGCGAGAGCTCCTGGGCCGCATCGTCGGTCAGCTGATCGACGGCGCCCGGACCCGAGATCCAAGACGAACAGGTCCTGCTGGTCCCCGTCGATGCCGACGAAGGCGAGGAACTTGCCGTCGGGGGAGACCTCCGGGGCGGTTTCGTCTCCGGGGCGATCGAGCAGGAGTCGAGGAGGGGCCTCGTTCTCCGGGTCGAGTTCGTAGAGCGCCCACGCGCCGTGCACCATGGTCGAGACCACGATCCCGTCGGGGCCCCAGTCCGTCCAGCCTGCATCGACCGATCGACGTGAGACGTCGTGGCGGGGGAGGTGCCGTCGACCTCCACGACGAAGACCTCGCCGGCATCATCGACGGCCACGAGCGCATCACCGTCCGGAGACCAGCTCGCCTCGTAGCCCTCGAGGAACCGTCCGTCGCCCTCGTCTCGGACCGGGGTGCCCGAGTCGGCTCCACCGGACGGGATCGTGAAGAGCGCTCCGGAATCGGTGGAGAACGACGATCGTCGATCCATCGGGCGACCAGTCGGGGCCGTTGCGGCTGGCCCACGTCGAAGATCGTGTGCGGTCGCCCCCGTCGACAGGTCGATCACCTCGAGCTGCCCCGAGCCCTCGCCCAGCCCGTGATCGAAGACCGCCTGCGACGCCATCGGGCGCGATCGACAGCCTGGAGGTCGAGATCGACAGATCACCGATCGTCCGCGGATCCGATCCGTCGGCGTTGCGAACCATCAACTGGGCGGAGCCACCGAACGGTCCGTCCCGGAAGTAGGCGAGCTCGCCTCGGGCTTCGATCGGTGGGGGCGTGGACGCCGACTCGGAGACCCGCACGACCCCCGTCGGCGTCGGTCCGATCGGCCGCGCATCCCGGCGGTCGAGCACCGCGCCGACGGCCAGGACCCCGACGAGGACACCGGTGACCGCGATCACGCCCGCCACGACCAAGCCCACCCGGCTGCGGCGTCGGGCGGCTCGCACCACCTGGTCGCGCCGTTCGTCCGGGGTCGGCGCTCCGGCCGCGAGCCGGTCGAGTTCGTCGCGGAGTTCGTCGGTCACGGCACCCACTCTCCGAGCTCGGCACGCAGGGTCTCCAGCCCTCGGTGGATGTGCGAGCGCACGGTCGCCTGCCGGCACCCGAGCACCTGGGCGGTGACCTCGTCCGGCACGTCCTCGAAGAACCGCAGGACGATCGCCGCGCGCTGCTTGAACGGCAGGGTGGCCAGCGCCAGCCGCAGGCTCTCGGTGGCGGCGACGTCGCGGTCTCGATGAGGCTCGACCAGTTCGGCCGTGTGACGCGCGAGGTAGTCGCGCTCCACCTTGAGCCGACGCCCGCGCATGCGCGCCATGTTCACCACGGTGACGCGGAGGTAGGCGCCGAACGCCTCGGCACGGCGCAGGTGGGCGAGCCTGCCCGCCATCTTCACGAAGGCGTCCTGGACCAGGTCCTGAGCGACCGCGCGGTCGCCGGTGAGCAGGTAGGCGAGGCGCAAGGCGTCGGCCGCGTGCGCCTCGTACAGGGCGCCGAGCCGGTCCGCGCTCACGCCTTCGGTCACGAAGTCACCGATCGTCGCGCTCATACACTCGAACCTGGATGCTCCGAGCGGCTTCCGCGTTGCACTCACGCACGGGAAGCCTGCGCCCGGCGCACCACCCGCCGGACGTCGGCGGGCCTCATCCGCGTGGCTCCGGCGTCTTCGAGCCAGGCGAAGATCTCCGGGCGCATCCCCAGGGCGGTGACGCCCACGACATCGCCGGGGCGGGCCTCGCCCACCATCGCGCGCAGCGCGGCGAGTTCATCGGGGTAGACGGCGACCTCGTGCACGCCCGCCGCCTCCGCGCCGTCCTTCAGGCGCTCGATGATGTCCTCGCGTGAGCGCCCGCGCAGGTACTGCGGGAGCTCGGCGACCGCCAGGTGGTCCGAACCCACCGCCGCCAGGAACGCGAACGACCGCAGGATCTCGTTCGTCCGGTCGCCCGCCGTGCAGATCGCGAGCCAGACGTGGCCGCCTCGCGGCCGAAGCCCGTCCAAGGTCTCCACCAGGCCGCTCATGCCGGCCTCGTTGTGGGCGTAGTCGATCATCACGACCGTGCCGTCGATCGAGAACAGGTTGGCTCGCCCGGGGTTGTGTTCGGGGTCCTGGACGAACGTCTTCAGGCCCTTGACCACGGCCCGATGCGGCAGGCCGATCGCCAGCGCCGCCGCGGCGGCCGCCATGGCGTTCTGCGCGTTGATCCGGGAGACCCCCGCCAGGGTCATGGGCACGTCGAGCATCGCCACCATGGGGTGGGCCCGATGGTCGGAGAACCAGGTGAGGCGGCCGTCCTGGATCGACATCGCGCGGCCGCCCTCGCGCAGGGCCTCACGCAGCGCCGGATGATCGGGGTGGGTCGAGAACAGCCACGGACGGCCCGTCGCGTTGCGTCGCATCGCCAGCACGCGGGGGTCGTCGGCGTTCAGCACGTCCCACCCGTCGGGCCGGGTGATGCGGGTGACGATGCCTTTCACCTCCGCGAGTTGATCGACGGTGTCGACGCCGTGCAGACCCAGGTGGTCGGCGCTGACGTTGGTGACGACGGCGACGTCGTTGTGCAGGACCCCCGCACCGCGCAGGAGCATGCCGCCCCGCGCGGTCTCGAGCACCGCGATGTCGGGCTCCTGGGCCAGCGCCATCGCCGCGCCACCGAACCCGCTGTAGTCACCGCGTTCGACCAGCTCGCCGTCGTCGCGGTAGACCCCGTCGGTGGAGGAGAAGGCCACGGACCGGCCCGCGGTCCGCACCAGGTGGGCGAGGAGGCGAACCGTCGTGGTCTTGCCGTTCGTGCCCGTCACCTGGATCACCGGGATCGTCGGATCCGTCACCGTCGGCTCAGGACCGGGATCCACGGCGGCGAGCCTCGCGCCGGCCTCGGCGATCAGCCGGGCGGGGGAGCGACGCAGCACGTCGCCCATCGCGCCTGCGGTCTCGGCGGCCAGCGCCTCGGCCGCGGCGCGCCGGCGCCAGGGGAAGGCGATCACGATGCGGTCGGGCGCCGGCCCGGGGCGGCCGCGGACCGCCAGGCGTCGCACGCCGGAGGCCACCGCGATCCGGCGCGTCAGCTGGGCCCCGATGCGCGCGGTCGCACGGCGTCGCTGCTCGCTCCCGGGCGCGCCCGGCGACAGGCTCGGCGGCATCGAGAGCCGCTCGGCCACCTCGCGCACGGTGGTCTCGGAGGCGCGCATCCACCCCGGGACCTCGAGCGTGAGTTTGATCGCGGGGCGGGGGTAGTAGAGGTTCGGCCCGTCGAGGACGCGCAGCTCGACGGTCGAGACGCGCGGGGTCGCCACCTCAGGCCCCGGCCGGGTCCGGTGGGGTCGGTGCAGGCTCGTGTGCTTCGGCCGAGGTGGCTCGCAGGGTGGTCACGCCCGAAGCGTACCCAGGCCGGCCGCGGCGCGCGAGCGGCTCACCCCTCGTACGTGTCGGTGCGGTACCGGCGCAGTTCCGGATAGGCGAACGCCGCGATGACCGCGCCCAGGATGCACGCCACTCCGCCGGTCACCACGCTGATCGCCGGGGTGAACCAGGTGGCGACCAGTCCTGCCTCCACGTCGCCGAGCTTCGGGCCACCGGTCACCACCAACGAGAAGATGCCGCTCAGCCGCCCGCGGAGCCGGTCGGGGACGGTCACCTGCAGGATCGTGGAGCGGAAGATCGCGCTCACCACGTCGGCAGCGCCGGCGATCGCCAGGAAGACCATCGCCAGCGCGAGGTTCGCGCCCACCAGACCGAACGCGGCGATCGCCGCGCCCCAGCCCGCCACCGCCCAGATCACGGCCTCGCCCTGACGGCGGATCCGCACGACCGACCCCGACAGCAGCACCTGGGCGAGCGCGCCCACGGCCGGCGCCGCGAACAGCAGCCCCACCACCTCGGGCCCCCGGTCGAACTGCGTGGCCGCGAGCACCGGGAACAGCGCCGCCGGCATGCCGAAGATCATCGCGATCAGGTCGATCACGAACGTCGACTGCAGCAGCCGGTGGTGCGCCACGTAGCGGAACCCCTCGGCCACCGCTCGAGGTCCCACCGTGGGTCCGGCGTCGTCGGGCTCGGGCGGCAGCGGCTGCATCGCCAGGGCGGCGAACAGCATGCCGCCGTAGCTGACGAGGTCCACCGCGTAGGCCCATCCCACGGCCCCGGTTGCGCCGATCAGCAGGCCGGCGAACGCCGGACCGACGATCCCGGTGACCTGCCACTGCATCTGGGACAACGCGACGGCCGACGGCATCAGATCGTCGCCGACCAGCCGCGGCACCGACGCCTGACGGGCGGGCATGTTGATCGCCGCCAGCATCCACGTGAGGGCGTTCGCCACGTGCAGCACCGCGAGCGACGGGGACGGGACCAGCGCGGTCGCGACCAGCACCGCGGCCACGAGCACGTGCCCGACCTGGGTCCACACGATCACCGACCGGCGGTCGTGCGCGTCGATGAACGAACCACCCACGAACGTGCCGGCGATGTTGCCGGCCAGCCCCGAGAGCCCCAGCAGACCCACGGCCGCCGGCGAGCCGGTGAGCGCGTACACCTGCACGTACAACCCCACCCGTGCGAACTGGGACCCGAGCGCGGAGATGAACGTCCCCGTCCACAGGAGCCGGTAGTCGCGGGAGACGCGGAGCGGCGTGATGTCGAGCAGCAGACGCCGGAACCGCGAACGGACCCGACCGTCGTGGCCGGGTCCGTCGTCGTCCGTCATGGACGGAACGGTAGCAACCGTTCCGCGATGTGCCGGTTACGCCACGACGGCACCCACCGCGTCGTCCAGCACCTGCAGGCCGTCCTCGAGCAGCGCGGCCTCGATGTTGATCGGCGGCAGGAGGCGGACCACGTTGCCGTAGGTCCCGGCCGTCAGCACGATCACGCCCTGGGCGAGGCAACCGTCGGCGATCGCGTTCATCGCCTCGGCGCCCAGCGGCTCCTTGGTGCCGCGGTCGGTGACGAGTTCGATCGCGAGCATCGCTCCTCGGCCGCGGATGTCGCCGATCGCGTCGTAGCGCTCGGCCATCGCGGTGAAACGCTCCATGATCGTGGCGCCCACCTCGCGCGAGCGAGCCAACAGATCCTCGCGCTCGATCTTGTCGAGCACGGCGAGCGATGCGGCGGCCGCGACGGGGTTGCCGCCGTACGTGCCACCCAGGCCGCCGGCGTGCACGGCGTCCATGATCTCGGCGCGACCGGTGACGGCGCTGATCGGCAATCCGCCGCCCATCGACTTCGCGGTGGTCACCAGGTCGGGCACGACCCCCTCGTCCTCGATCGCGTACCAGCGGCCGGCCCGTCCCATCGCCGACTGGATCTCGTCGGCGATGAACACGATCCCGTGCGCGGCGCAGAACTCGGCGATCCCCGCGACGAAGCCGGGGGAGGGGACGATGAAGCCGCCCTCGCCCTGGATCGGCTCCATGATCACGGCGGCGATGTTCTCTTCGCCGATGTGCTTGTGCATCGTGTCGACCGCGTAGGCCAGCGCTTCGCGGGTCACGGTCTCCGGATCGGCACCCTCGGACTTCCAGCGGTACGGATAGGCGAACGGCAATCGGTAGATCTCGGGGGCGAACGGCCCCATGCCCTGCTTGTAGGGCATCACCTTGGCGGTGAGGGACATCGCGAGCAGCGTGCGTCCGTGGAACGCGTGGTCGAAGGTGACGATCGCCGACCGACCGGTGTGCTTGCGAGCGATCTTCACCGCGTTCTCGACCGCCTCGGCACCCGAGTTGGCGAACATCGTCTTCTTCGCGTGGTCGCCGGGCGTCAGCGCGTTCAGCCGCTCGGCCAACTCGATGTAGGGCTCGTTCGCGGAGACGTGGAAGCAGGTGTGCGTTTCGAGTTCGGCCTGCTGCTGGATCGCGGCGACGACCTCCGGCGCGGTGTGCCCGACGTTGAGCACGGCGATGCCGGTGGCGAAGTCGATCAGGCGGTTGCCGTCGACGTCTTCGACGATCGAGCCCGATGCACGCGCGGTGACGATCGGATGGATCGCGCCGACGCCCTTGGCGACGGCCTGCTCGCGCCGCGCGAACCACTCACGGGACTTCGGACCGGGGATCTCGGTGACGAGTTTGCGTTCCTGGGGGATGTCCATGATCGAGCGTTTCCCTCCTGCTGGGGGTACCGCTCGAGTGTCGGGCCCGGCGCGGGGTCCTGTCAGGCGATGGCGGGGCTAGCCTTCGCGCTCGGGGTTGTACGGTTCGTCCATCCTGAGCGGCGCAGCCCTTCGTCCGAGGTGTCCTGGCTATACGTTCCGTACAATCGATCCATGGCCGTCACCGTCAAGGACATCGTCGCCGTGCCGGGCATGCCGCTGAAGCTGCTCGCCGGCCAGGAGCAGGCCCAGCGCCCGATCCGATGGGTGCACGTGTCCGAGCTGGAGGACCCGACGCCGTGGCTCAAGGGCGGCGAGCTGATCCTCACCACCGGCATGGGCATCGGCACCACGCCGGCGAAGCAGCGCGCCTACGTGAAGCGCCTCGCGAAGGCGGGCCTGGCCGGGCTCGGGTTCGGGCTCGGGTTCAGCCACGACAAGACGCCCCGATCGCTGGTGACCGCCGCCACCTCGGAGGACTTCCCGCTCTTCGAGGTGCCCTACCCGGTGCCGTTCATCGCGATCACCGAGGCCGTGTTCACGCGCATCGTCGCCGAGCAGTACGACACGCTGCAGCGGGCCGTCGATGCCGAACACGTGCTCACGCGTGCCGTCATGGAGGGCAAGGGGCCCGAAGGCATCGCGCGGTCGCTCGCCGACGTCACGAAGGGGTGGGCGTTGCTGCTCGACCTCCACGGCCTGCCGATCGCCAGCACCAGCCGCGCGGCCTCGCTCCGGGCCGAACGCGTGTGGGACGAGCTGCGTGACAGCCGCCCCGAGAGCACCTCGTTCAGCGTGACCCTGGTCGATCGTGGCCATCACATCTGGGTCCAGCCCGTCGGCGCGCAGGGCCGCGTCGAGGCGTTCCTCGCCGTGGGCAAACCCGAGCAGCTCAGCCAGATGGACCGGATCGTGGCGGGGCATGCGCTGAGCCTGTTCGCGATCGAACTCGCGAAGTCCCGTGCGGTGGCCGACGCCCAACGGCGGCTCCAGGGCGACTTCTTCGACGAACTCGCGCGCGGCGGGCTCACGAACGCCGACGCCGGTCGCGGGCTCGCGCGCTTCGGGTTCGACCGAGACGCCGCGGTGCTCGTCGTCTCCCTCGAAACGGTGGGTGAGGCGCCCGATCCGGAGACGGTGGCGCTGGCCGCGACGGACGAACGGTCGCGGGCCGGTGGCGGGTTCCTCGCCTCGGCCCATGACGATGGGGTGCATCTGTTGTTGCCCGCCGAGCCCGAGGTCGATCTCGAGGAGGTCACGAAGGCGATCGGCCATCGCGTCGGTGCTGAGCTCCGTGCCGGCGCCGGCTCCACCGTGACGGCCGATGAGGTCGGCCGTTCCCTCCGCGAGTCGAGGTACGCGCTCCAGGTGTGCCGCCTGGAGGGGTGGTCGCACGCCGGGTTCGCCGACCTGGGCACGTACCGGCTGCTGTTGTCGATGACCGATCCCGACGCGCTGCGAGCGTTCGCCGATTCGATGCTCGGGCCCCTCGACGCCTACGACCGGGACCACAACGGGGAGTTGCTGAGCTCGCTCCAGGCGTTCCTGCAGCACAACGCCCGCTGGGAGACGGCGGCCGCCGAACTGTTCGTCCATCGCCACACGCTGCGCTACCGCATGCGCAAGGTCGAAGAGCTCACCGGGCGGGATCTGTCGAGCAGTTTCGACCGCATGGAGTTCTGGCTGGCGCTGCGCGCCCGTGATCTCCAGGCGGCCCAGCAGGAAGGGTGATGCGTTGTCCACCTCGGACAACCACGGGGACCGGCCCGGACCATCCGTCGGGTGGAACGTTCGCGCCACCCCGATGCATACTGGCGGTCTGACCACCCGTTCAGACGGTCGAGCAGGCTTCTTCGACGAGGAGGGGGAACATGGCTGACAGCCATCAGATGTTCATCAACGGCGAGTGGGTGAACTCGTCCGACGGCGGCACCCGCGACATCATCAGCCCTCACACGGGCGAGGTGATCGGCTCCGTGCAGGAGGGCACCGCCGAGGACGTGGACAAGGCCGTCGCCGCGGCCAAGAAGGCGTTCGACGACACCTGGTTCGACACCACGCCCAAGGATCGCCAGCTGATGCTCCTCAAGCTCGCCGACGCGATCGAGGAGCACGCCGACGAGATCGTCAACATCGAGTCCCAGGACGCCGGCAAGCCGGCAGCGCTGACGATGTCGGACGAGATCCCGCCGATCGTCGACAACCTGCGGTTCTTCGCGGGCGCGGCGCGTCTGCCCGAGGGCCGCAGCGCCGGTGAGTACATGGCGGGGTTCACCTCGATCGTCCGTCGCGAGCCGATCGGCGTCGCCGGTCTGATCGCGCCGTGGAACTACCCGCTGATGATGGCGGTCTGGAAGATCGGTCCTGCGCTCGCGTCGGGCAACACGATCGTGTTGAAGCCGTCGGAGATGACGCCGCTGTCGACGATCAAGCTCGCCGAGCTCGCCGCCGAGATCTTCCCGCCCGGGGTCTTCAACGTCGTCACCGGCGACGGGTTGCCCGTCGGCGACCGGTTGGTGCGCCACCCCGACGTCGGGATCGTGTCGCTGACCGGTGACGTGAACACCGGCAAGCTGATCCACACGAACGCCAGCGACACGCTGAAGCGCGTCCACCTGGAGCTGGGTGGCAAGGCGCCCGTCGTGGTCTTCGACGACGCCGATCTCGAGTCGGTCGTCGAGTGGATCTCGATCGCGGGCTACTTCAACGCCGGACAGGACTGCACCGCCGCGTGCCGCGTGCTCGTGGCCGAAGGCGCCTACGACAAGGTGCTCACCGACCTCGTCCCGGCGGTCGAGGGCCTCAAGGTCGGCACCGCGTTCGAGGACGATGTCGCGGTCGGCTCGATGATCAGCCAGGAGCAGCTGCAGCGGGTCGAAGGGTTCCTGTCCCGCGCCAAGGACGACGGCGCCGAGATCCTCACCGGCGGCGAGTCCCTGGGCACCCCGGGCTTCCACTTCAAGCCGACGGTCGTGGCCAACCCCTCGCAGGACGCCGAGATCGTGCAGCGTGAGGTCTTCGGGCCGGTGGTGACCGTGCAGCGGTTCACCGACGAGGATCAGGCGCTCTCCTGGGCGAACGGGACCGACTACGGCCTCGCCTCGTCCGTCTGGACGCGGGACGTGGGTCGCGCGATGCGCATGTCCCGTCGCCTGCAGTTCGGCTGCGTGTGGGTCAACACCCACATCCCGCTCACGCCTGAGATGCCCCACGGTGGGTACAAGCAGAGCGGACACGGCAAGGACATGTCCGTCTATTCGCTGGAGGACTACACCAACATCAAGCACGTGATGGTCTCGCTCGACTAGCGGCCATCCCGACACCCGCTCAAGCAGCGAAGCGGTAGCGGGTCAAAAGAGTCCCGCTCAAGCAGCGAAGCGGTAGCGGGTCAAAGAGAGTCCCGCTCAAGCAGCGAAGCGGTAGCGGGTCAAAGAGAAGAGGAGCATCCCCGATGGTCGAGACGCGTCCGTTCCTGGTGAACGGGGAGTGGCGAACCGGCGAAGGCACCTTCGAGGTGCACAGCCCGTACGACGGCAGCGTCGTCGCCGAGATCGCCGTTCCCACCGCCGCCGATGTCGAGGAGGCCTCCCAGGTCGCCCACGACACCTTCGAGGAGTCGAAGAACCTGCCGATCTGGGCGCGCGCCGACGCGCTCGATCACATCTCCAAGCGGCTGTCGGAGACGATCGAGGAGAACGCGAACCTGATCGCGGCCGAAGGTGGCAAGCCACTGAAGTGGGCCACGGTCGAGGCCACCCGTGCGGTCTCGACGTTCCGGTGGGCCTCCGAGGTGATCCGTCACGGCACCGACGAAGCGATGCGCCTGGACACCGAGCAGGCGCTGGGTTCGCGGCTCGGGTTGCTCCGTCGCTTCCCGCTCGGCCCGGTGCTCGGCATCACACCCTTCAACTTCCCGTTGAACCTGGTGGCCCACAAGGTGGCGCCCTCGCTCGCGGTCGGAGCGCCGATCGTGGTGAAGCCCGCCAGCGCGACGCCGATCGGTGCGCTGCGCCTCGCCGAGTTCTTCGCCGAGACCGACCTGCCCAAGGGCATGTACCAGGTGCTGCCGGTCAGCTCCAAGGTCGCGGACGGCATGGCACGGGACGACCGGTTCAAGAAGATCTCGTTCACGGGATCGTCCGAGATCGGCTGGTACCTCAAGGGCCTGGATCCGAAGAAGCGCGTGACGCTCGAGCTCGGCGGCAACGCCGGCGTCATCGTCCACAGCGACGCGGACCTGGACTTCGCCGCTCAGCGCATCGCGTTCGGCGGCTACTACCAGGCGGGACAGAGCTGCATCAGCGTGCAGCGGGTGCTCGTCGCCTCCGAGGTCTACGACGACTTCGCGGCACGCCTCACCAAGCAGGTGGAGTCGTTGAAGGTGGGCGACCCGATGGACCCGACCGTCGACGTCGGTCCGGTGATCCAAGCCCAGGAAGTGGAGCGCATCCAGGGCTGGGTCGACGAGGCCGTCAGCCAGGGCGCGCAGGTGCTCACCGGCGGCACCGGCGAGGGTCCGATCTTCCAGCCCACGCTGATCGCCGACGTGAAGCCCGAGATGAAGGTGTGCCGCGAGGAGGTCTTCGGACCCGTCGTCACGATCAGCCCCTACCAGACGTTCGACGACGCGCTGAAGTCGGTGAACGACTCGAAGTACGGCCTGCAGGCCGGGGTCTTCACCAACGACATCAGCCGGGCGATGGAAGCCCACCGCACGCTCGAGGTGGGCGGCGTCATCATCAACGACGTCAGCGCGTTCCGCGCCGATCAGATGCCGTACGGCGGGTCGAAGGATTCCGGGTTCGGCCGCGAGGGCCTGCGGTTCGCGATGGAGGAGATGACCGAGCAGCGCATCATGGTGCTCTCGCACGTGCCGCTCTAAGCACGCCGTGACAGGCTGGTCCCCATGGTCTTCGCCTACCTCGGGCTCGCGGCGCTCATCGTGCTGGGCATCTTCACGATCGTGCATCTGATCAGATCGTGGAAGGTGGCCGGCCGCCGTTGGGGCGGTGGTCCGGGTCAAGGACCGTAGCGTGGCCCGATGAACCAGGATCGGATCCTCTATCTCGCGTTGCCGTTCCTGGTGATGCTGTTCGTGATCGGCGGGTTCCTGCTGGTCTGGAGCCGCGGCCGGCTGGACGACCGTCCGTGGTGGGGGAACCCGCTGCTCTGGCTCACGGTGTGCGTCGTGTTCGTGCTGCTGGGCGTCTTCGTGTGGCCGGGGCTGTTCGGCGGGATGTTCCTGTTCCTGCCGTTCGTGTGGGTGTGGCGGCCTCGCCGGCCGCCGCCGGTGGACCCTCGGACGAACGGGCATGCACGCTCGGATCGCTGACGCCCCGTCAGGTTCGGCCGAGCACCTCGTCCACGAAATCCCCGACGATCGTCGCCGCTTCACGCTCCCGGCGCCAGAGGAAATGGTCGGTACCTTCGAGCAGCGCGAGGCGGCCGTCGGCGAACTCGGCGGAGAAGACTCGCGCTTCCTCGGCCGGGCAGTACTCGTCGTTGTCGCCCGCGAGGATCAGCACCGGCCGGCGGAACCGGCGGAGCTCTTCCGGTGGTGGAAGGGCCGGCAGGGTCACGTCCTTCGGTTGCAACGGGATGCCGATCAGCACCAGGGCGGCGACGCGTTCATCGTCGACCGCTTCCCGCAGCGCGACGTTGGCGCCGAACGACCAACCGCACACCACGCTGGGCAGGTCCGGGGCCTCCATGCGCACGCGCTCGATCGCGGCGCGCACATCACGGACCTCGTCCCGGCCGCCGCCGTAGGTGCCTTCCGATCCCATGTTCCCCCGGAAGTTGAAGCCCAGCACGGCGAGCTCCCGGGTCCCCGCGAGTTCGTTCCGCAGCGCCCACAGGATGGGGTGGTCCTTGCTGCCACCGTGCCGTGGATGGGGATGACACAGCACGGCGGAGGCGCGAGGCGCCTCATCGGGCAGCCGCAGCTCGCCCTCGAGCCGGACACCGTCCTCGGTCGTGAACGTCATGCCTTCCACGACCTGCGACGATGGCACCCGTGCACGACGAACGACAACCGAGCCGTGTGGAGGGGACCGCGGTGGCCCTGCGCGATCCGCTCCCGTGGGACCGGTTCGCCGAGCTCGTTCGCCTTGCCGAGTCGCTCGAGTACCGGGCGGTGTTCCTGCCGGAGATCGCGGGTCGTGACGCGTTCGCCGCGCTGACCGCCCTCGCGGGGGAGACGTCGTCGCTGCTGCTCGGAACCGGCATCGTCCCGATGACCTCGCGGATCCCCAGGCTCACCGCGATGGGCGCCGCCACCGTCAACGAACGCAGCGGGGGACGAGCGATCCTGGGCATCGGGACCGGCCCCGCACGCAAGGGCGCCCTCGATGCCCTGGCGGCGCAGGTTCACCAGATCCGTGCCCTGATCGGCGGCGCACCGGCGTCGCTCCTCGACGAGGACCTCGACCCGCTCTCGCTGCGGTCCCCGTCCGCGGTGCCCGTGTGGATCGCGGGGCTGGGGCCACGATCGATGCGGCTCGCCGGGCGGATCGCCGACGGCGTGCTGCTCAACTGGTGCTCACCCGAACGCGTCGCGCAGGCCCGGCTCGACATCCGCGCGGCCGCCGTCGACGCCGGCCGCGACCCCGACGCCGTGACGGTCGCGGTGTACGTCCGGGCGTGCGTCGATCAGGACGATCCCGTGGCGGCGCTCGCCGCCGCCAAAGCCGCCACGGGCGAGTACGCGAGCTATCCCGCCTACGCCCGGCAGTTCTCGCTGATGGGCCTGGGGTCACACGCCGAAGCAGCAGCGGCCGCCCACCGTGCGGGAAGACCCGACGATGTGCCGGACGAACTCGTGCACGCCATCTGTCTGGTGGGGGGCGCCGCGGCGGTGCGGGGCCGGCTCGATGCCTACCGGGATGCCGGGGCAGATCTGCCGGTGGTGTACCCCATGCTGGTCCCCGGGTCCGACCCCCACGACTCGATCACGGCCACCATCCGGGGGTTGGCACCGGCCACTGGATGATCGATCTGCGCCTCGTTTGCCGTGTCCCGCGGGGGGCGTACACTGAGGGAACGGAGATTTGCAAGGTCGGCACCGTGGAAAAGGGGTTTATGGCATGACCTACACGATCGCAGAGCCCTGCATCGACATCAAAGACCGCGCCTGCGTGGACGAATGTCCCGTCGACTGCATCTACGAGGGGCCTCGGATGCTGTACATCCAGCCCGACGAGTGCGTCGACTGCGGCGCCTGCGAGCCGGCCTGCCCCGTGACCGCGATCTTCTACGAAGACGACGTGCCCGGGGAGTGGAAGCAGTTCACGCCGGTCAACGCGGAGTTCTTCAATGACTCCGTCAGTGGCCTCGGTTCCCCGGGGGGCGCGGCGCAGGTGGGTCCTGCCGCCGTCGACCATCCCGTCGTCGCGGGCTGGGAAGCCGTCTAGCGATCCGTAGCCTCCGACGTCACGGAGCCCGGGCCGTCGGCCCGGGCTCTGGTGCATCCCTGGACAATCCCCGCGTCCGCCTGCGACGATGCCGAAGCCCGCACCGCTGGCTCAGAGCCGGCCCCACGGAAAGGGATCCCCCTGATGCGCTCGACCGCCCCCCGCCGTCGCCCCGCGGCTGCGCTCCTGGTGGTGGGCGTGCTGCTGTTCGCCGCGGTTCAGGTGCCGTCGGCCGGGGCATCCGGGACCGCTGCGGCAGGCACCGGCGTGACCGAGACGCTCCCCGCTTCGACGATCGCCCGGGCGCTGAAGGCATCGGGGAGCGTCGCGCGCCGCGACGGTGCCTTGACGGTCGAGCGGATCGGCGGCACCGAGCAGACGCCCACCCTGTACCGCCTGACGTTGACCGGCGCGTATCCCGCCGCGAGCGCTGCGATACGTGGTCGAGGTCGACGCCCAGCCGGTCGCCTACGGCATCCCCGGCCCGAGAGGGCGCAGCCTGCGAGCCATCACCGCCGACGCATCGGTCCTGACCGGGTCGGTCTCGGTCCGGTACGGCACGTCCGCGGTCCCAACGTCGTCGGTCGTCCCACGGTCATCGTCCGGGCCACGTCCGACACCGCGCGCCGGTCCGACGCCGGTGATGCCGGGGCCATACGAGGTCACCCGGCGCGTCTACGACTTCGGGGACCAGGTGTTCCAGCCCAGCGACCTGGGTGGCAAGGTGGAGATCACGGCCGACGTGCACTTCCCCACGGGGTTGGCGGACGGCCCCTACCCCCTCGTGCTGTTCCTGCACGGCAATCACGCCGCATGTTTCAAGGGCAACCGGTGGAGCTATCGGTGGCCGTGCAAGGACACCTGGAAGCCGTTGCCCAACTACACGGGGTACGACTACGTGGCGGCTCGTCTCGCGAGCTACGGCTACGTGGTGGTGTCCGTGAGCGGGAACGGCGTCAACGTCCTGGGCAACGTCGTCGACGACAGCGGCATGCGGCAGCGAGGTGAGCTGCTCGAGGAGCACCTGGATCTGTGGCAGCAGTGGTCCACGGTGGGGGGCGATCCGTTCGGCACGAGGTTCATCGGCAAGGTGGACATGACCGAGGTCGGCACGATGGGCCACTCGCGCGGTGGCGAAGGTGTGGTGTGGCAGGTCATCGTCGACCGGGAACGCCCCGACCCCTACGGGATCGACGCGGTGTTGCCGCTGGCGCCGGTGGATTTCACGCGCGCGACGATCAACGACGTGCCCCTGGCGGTGATGCTGCCGTATTGCGACGGCGACGTCTTCGACCTGCAGGGCATCCACTTCTACGACGACTCCCGGTACCTGGTGGACGGCGATCGCTCGCCGAAGCACGCGATCACCGTGTTCGGGGCCAACCACAACTTCTTCAACACGGTCTGGACCCCGTCCAGCGGCTATCCGGGTGCCTTCGACGACGGAGTCAACGAATGCCAAGGCCGGCTCCGTCCCATCGAGGAGCGTCGCGTGGGCAGCGCGTACATCGTCGACTACTTCCGTCGCTACCTGGGCCACGACACCTCCGTCGATCCGGTCTTCACGGGTGCCGAGTCCCCGGACGGGATCGCCCCGGCGCGGACCGCCGTGAGCTACCTCGCGCCCGACACCTGGCAGAGCCGGCAGGACGTGGACCGATTCACCGATCCATCCTCGCTCGCCCGCAACGATCTCGGCGGGGCGGTGATCCCGAAGGGCGTCTCGACCTACGGCTGGTGCGCCGACACGTTCGAGAACCCGTGCATCACCGGCCTCGCCTCGTACGCCGACATCCATCTGCCGGGGCTCGCCCAAGGGGTGCTGGGGTGGTCGGACGGACGGGCCTCCGTGCGGTTCCAACTCCCCGCGGGCACACGCGCCGTCCGGCGGTTCGACGCGCTGCAGTTCCGCACGTCGATCAACCCCGACTACGACGTGAACCAGGCCTTCCAGTTCCAGGACCTGTCGGTGGTCCTGGTCGATGGCTCGGGTGACCGCGCGTCGGTCGCCGCGTCAGACGTGGGGAACGACGCGCTGGCCTATCCCTCTGGACTCCGCCGCTACTACGGTCACGTGATCCTGCAGCAGCTGCGGTTCCCGCTCTCGTCGTTCACGGGGGTCGATCTCGGAGATGTCCGCAGCGTTCAGATCAGGTTCGACCGGACGATGGCCGGTGCGATCGATGTGGCGGACCTCAACTTCAGTGCGGGGGCGTCCTAGGAGCGGTCGGCTCAGGACACCTCGTCCAAGCCGGCCGGCGGCAGGAGCGCCGACAAGCCGGCCGAAGCACGGGATGCCTCGTGGTCGTCGGGCGGCACCAGCTCGGTCGGGCCGGCCGCCGGCAGGAACACCCGGAACGAGGCACCGCCGCCGTCCCGTTCCTGGACCCACGCGCGTCCGCCGTGCAACTCGGCGAACCGACGCACCAGCGTCAGTCCGACGCCGACGCCAGGAGAGTGCTGTGGCGCTTCGGGCCCCTGGCGGAAGGGTTCGAACACGATGTCGCGGATCTCGACCGGGACCCCGGGCCCGCTGTCCTCGACCGCGATCGTGACGCCGTCGGGTTCGGGCCACACCCGCACCCAGATCGACGCGTTCGATGGGGTGTGTCGCACGGTGTTGGCCAGCAGGTTCTCCACGATGCGCTCGACCTTCGCGGCGTCGATCGGTTGGACGACGGGTTGAAGGTCGGTCACCAGCCGCGAATCCTCGATGAGGTCGGTCTCGTCGAGGACACGCTGGAGGAGGGCGCCGACGTCGGTCGACTCGAGCTTGGGAGCCACGATGCCGCGCGCGAGCCGGTCGAGGTCGAGCAGGTTCGTCACCATGCGGTCCAATCGGCGCGCGTTCGAAGCGATGCGATGCGCCAGATCCTTCGCGTCGTCGTCATCGATCTGGATGTCCCCGCGTTCCAAGGTGATCGCGAGGCCGAGGATCGCTGCGAGCGGCGTGCGCAGGTCGTGTGAGACCGCCTGCAGGAACGTGTTCTTCATCTCATCGAGCGCCCGCAGGCGCTGGGTGGCGTCGCGCTCCACGTCGAGGGCGCGCTCGAGCTGCGCCTCGGCTTCCTTGCGCTCGGTGACGTCGAGCAGGAATCCCTGCCAGTAGGGGGGCTTGCCCGGCAGACGCACCAGCGTGGCCTCATCCTGGACCCAGACGATGCGCCCGTCCTTGCTGATCATCCGGTATTCCATCGAGAAGGCGGAGTCGCCCTCACCCAGGTTGCTCTCGGCGTCGGCTTCGAACACCCGCTCCCGGTCGTCGGGGTGGACGATCGCCCGCCACAACGTCGGGTCGTCCTGGATGTCCTCCAGCGTGTAGCCGAGCATCTCGGTGTTGCCGGGGGCGATGTAGGTGGTGCGCGACACCGCCGGATCGTCGGGATCGATGTCCTGGGTATAGAAGATCGCCTGGTTCTGCTCCACGATCGTGCGGAACTTCAGCTCGGCCTCCCGGAGCTGGTCCTCGGCGTGCTTGCGTTCGGTGATGTCGAGCATGAACCCCTGCCAGAAGCCCTCACCGTCCAGCTCCGGCACGAACGTGGCCTCATCACGCACCCACACCCAGTGGCCGTCCCGGTGCCGGAATCGGTAGTCCAGCGTGTAGGCCTCCAGCGTCTCGTTGGACCGCTCGTCCGCGGCGACGACCGTCTCCGCGTCATCCGGGTGGATGCGATCGCGCCAGAAGTCGGCGGTCCAGGTCCATTCGTCGGCCGTGTAGCCGAACAGGTCGGTGACCTGCGGGCTGATGTAGAACTTGGCCGGATCGGCATCCGGGGCCTCGGTGTAGACGACCGCCGGGATGTGTTCGACCACGGCGCGGTAGCGCTCATCGGCCTCACGCAGGTCCTGCTGAGCACGCTTCTGATCGGTGATATCCAGCATCACGCCCTGCCAGAACAACGGCCGGCCGTCGTCGTCGTGCACGCGGACCGCTTCGTCGCGCAGCCATCGGTAGGACCCGTCGGCGGCCCGGAACCGGTATTCAGCGAGGAAGGTGGCACCCGATTCGTTCACCCGATCGTTGATCTCGACGACGCCGGCCAGGTCGTCGGGGTGCACGTGCTGCTTCCAGAAGTCCGCCGTCCACCGCCACTGATCGGGGGTGTAGCCCAGGATCCGTTCCACCTGCGGACTCACGTAGAGATCCTCGGGGTTGGCGTCGAGGCCTTCCGCGTACACGATCGCGGGGATGTGTTCGACCAGCGCGCGGTGCCGCTCCTCGGCTTCGCGGACACGCTGCTCGGCCGCCTTCTGGTCGGTGATGTCGACCATGATGCCCTGCCACATCGACGGCGCGCCCCGTTCGTCGAGGACCAGGACCGACTCGTCGTGGAACCACACCACCCGTCCGTCGGCAGCGATCATCCGGTACTCGGCCACCCATGGCTCCCCGGCCACCCTCGTGGCGGTACCGTCCTTGACGACCCGCTCGCGGTCGTCGGGATGCATCATCGCCGCCCAGGCGCCGGGCTCCTGCCACGCCTCCTGTGGCACACCCAGCAAGGTGGAGATCTGCGGGCTCACGTAGGCCACGGATCCCGCCTCCAACCCCTCGGACGGCAGTTCCATGTACACGATGGCCGGTGAGCGCTCGACCAGCAGCCGGAACCGCTCCTCGGCCTGGGCGAGCTGCTGTTCCGCGTGCTTGCGGTCGGTGATGTCGATCATCACGCCCTGCCACAGCAGCGGCTCGCCATCGGCGTCGTCGATCAGGACCGACTCGTCGCGGAACCACACGATCTGTCCATCCTTGGCGACCATCCGATAGTCCTGCCGGTAGGTCCGCTCTCCGGCGGCGATCACCCGGTCGCTCTCGGCATCGATCAGCGGCAGATCGTCGGGGTGGGTGGCCTGCCGCCAGAACCCGGGACGTCGCCACTCCTCCTGTGTGTACCCGAGCAGCCCCTTGATGTGCGGGCTCACGAACGTTTCGACCTGGTCGCCGTCGTAGACGCCCCCGTTCAGATACTCCTGATACGTCACCGCCGGGGTCTGTTCGACGATCGTGCGGAACCGCTCGTCGGCAACCCGGAGCTGGTGCTGGGCGGCGCGGCTGGCGGTGATGTCGGTCATGAACCCGAGGAAGTAGTCGACGCTGCCGTCGTCGCGGTAGATCGCCTGCGAGCCGTCGTGGACCCACCGGTAGGTCCCGTCGGCAGCACGCATCCGGTATTCCTCGTCGAACGGCTCGGTGTCTTCGGCGCTGAACGCTCCCGCCGCCTCCAACCGCGCCCGGTCGTCCGGGTGCATCAGGCTGAACCAGAAGCGGGCATCCTCCAGGAAGCGCTCGGGCGGGAAGCCCAGGATCTGCTCGATCTGCGGGCTCACGAATCCCATCCGCACGACGTTGTCCGAGTCCAGTTCGTCGGAGTAGGTGACGGCGGGGATCAGCTCCACGACGTGGCCCCATCGGTCTTCAGCCCGCCGGCGCTGTTCGTCGACCCGTTGACGCGTGATCGCCGCGCCCAACAACGTGGCGGTGGCGCGCAATGCCTGCTCCTCGGCGGGTCCCCAGATCCTGGCCTCCTCGCAATCGTCGAACCCGATCGCGCCCCACCACCAATCCCCGGTGAACACGGGATGCTCGGCGATCGAGAGGGTGCCCTGGGCTTCGAACTCCGGTCGCTCCTCGGCCGGGAGGTCGGCGACGGCCGAGACCACCGGCTCCCCTGCGGCGTGCCATGCGGCCCAGCGCGGCAGGTCGCGCCACGGCGCGTCGTTCAGGAACGTGTTGTCCTTCTGCGACTCGATCCCGGGGGCGCACCACTCGAAGCGCACGCTGCCCAGCAACTCCTCCTCATCGTCGAAATGGTTCTCGATGATGTAGGCGCGGGAGACGTCGGCGGCGGCACCGATCCGGGCCAGGACCTCGTCAGCGGCATCCCGCCAGTCGGGGGTGAGCAACAGACGCTCGGCCGCGAACGCCACGGCTTCCAGGATGGCGCCGTGTCGCAAGGCCGATGTCCGTGGTTCTCGCGCCGCTCGCGCCGTATCCGACAACCGCTCGCTCCCCGCCCGGGTTCGGGCGCGTCGATCACAACCCCTCGTGGGGCCCTGAGGGGATTATCGGCCGGAGATGGTCCCGGTGAAGCCCTCGACGATAGGGGTTTCGGCGATGGTTCGAACGGGCTAGGCGGGGTCTGCGACCATGCCCGGTGTCGCGGCCGCCGTGGGGAGTTCGTCGGCGGACGGCCATCGTTCCCGCGACCTGGCGGCCAGCTTGAACATCAGTTCCACCGCTTTGGGATCCTCCGTGGCCGGACGAGCCTCGATGACGCCGTCCGCCAGCGCTCGCGACCACAGGTCCGCCCCTCGGTCGGTGCGCACGATCGTCAGGGTCCATCCGTCGGACTGACCGAGACCCCCGAACGAGATGTCGGCGTGCTCTGCGGCGAAGTCGGGGCAGCGCAGACATCCGGGCCGGGTGAACCGGTGTGCCTGCTTCAGCGAGTAGGTCACCTCGTCGCCGGTATCGGTGTAGAACAGCAACTTGCCCTTCACGTTCACGCGGGCGAGGTGGTCCAGGTCGAGCCCGAGCTCCTGTTGGGCGATCTCGTTCATGAGCCCGTCGTAGGTGAAGGACTTCGAGCACAGCAGCCCGAAGGTCCACGCGATCTTCTTGCGCCACTTGTTGACCCGCCGGGCCTCCATCGAGCCGGTGACGCTGGCCTGACAGCCCATGCCGACGAGCGCGACCTTCGACAGGCCCAACTCGGCGGCCTTGAGCAGCGCCAAGGGGTTGGCCGAATAGGTGTAGCGGGAGCCCGCGGTGGCCCGAACGCCTTCGGCATCGGTGACGACCGTGGGCTCGGCGTCCCAGCGGCGCTCATCGGAGAGCTTCGAGGTGCACGCGCCGTCGATCTCACCGCGCTCCAACCCCCACAGCAGCAGGGCGCTGACCACGCCGCCGTCCTGGCCGGTCATCAGTGACGTGGCGTCGGTGGCACGAGCGAGGGTGATCTCCTTGTGGACGCCGATCAGCTCCTCGGGCTTGCGCGTCATGCCGAAGATCGACGTGTCGATCTCGCCTTCCCAATCGCGGAAACGGGGGCAGGCGCGGGTGCAGATGTCGCAGCCCTTCTCGCCGTGTGAACACTGGTCGGGCCCCTCTTCCTGGAGCTGGACCGGAAGGTCGTCCTCGTACCCGAGCACGTGGAACGGGCACGTCACGATGCACGCCGTGCAGCCCGTGCAGAGCCCGGTCGTCACGACCTCGTGGTACAGGTCTCGCCATTGGGTCTTGTCGGCGGACGACGGCATGATGCGCGCAGCATAGCCCAGGTCCGGGCAGGCCCCTGAGGGCACCCCCCGAGGAAACCGGAACCGCCCCCCGTCCGTAGTACCCCCGTCCGAGACTGCAGACGGGGGAGAGGCAAGCATGCGAACGCGAACGACGACATCCATCGTGGTGATGGTGCTGCTCACGCTGAGCCTGGCCGCGTGCAGCAGCGACGACGGCGATCCGGGCGGCTCGACCCCCTCGAGCGCAGCGAGCGCATCGGGCGGGGCGGCCGGGCTCACGATCACGGCCGAGGACTTCTCGTTCTCGCCGGATACCTTGGCCGTGCCCTCGGGCGAGAGCACGATCACCGTGACGAACTCCGGGTCGGTCGAGCACAACTTCACGCTCGACGACGACAGCGTCAGCGAGGACGTGGAGCCCGGCGAGTCCGTGACGGTGACGGTGGACGTCAGCGCCGACGCGCCCTTCCACTGCAAGTACCACCCCGACCAGATGACCGGCACCCTCACCGTCGCCTGATCGCGTCGGGTTCCCGAGTGGACTAGGCTGCTGCGGGAACGATCGACCGATCACGAGGGGGAGCGATGCGCCACCGAACTCGCCACGGAACCAGTTGGGTGTCTCTGTGCGTCGCGGTGGTGCTGATGCTCTCCATGGCCGGCTGCTCGAGCGGCGGTGACGAGGAACCCACCACCGGCCAGGACGGCGACGTGCTGCCGGGCACGGCGGCCCTCGCGATCGCCGACCTGGCGTATGAGCCCAGCGTGTTGCCCGTCGTACGCGGAACGACCGAGATCACGATCACCAACAGCGACACGGTCGATCACACGTTCACCCTCGACACCGGGGTGATCGACGAGCCCATCCCGGCCGGCGAGACCGTGATGGTGGCCGTGAGCCTGGAGAACTCGGCAGGGTTCCACTGCGAGATCCACTCACAGATGACGGGCAAGCTCCAGGTCACCTGACGCAGGTCGGCCCTTCAGACGCTGAAGGAGTCGCCGCAGGCGCACTCGTGGGTCACCTGCGGGTTCCGCATCTTCAGCCCGCCGCCGAGCAGCGCGTCGTCGAACTCGAGCGTCGAGCCCTCGATGATCGGCGCGCTCCGGGGGTCGACCAGCACGCGGAAGCCGTCGGCTCCGTCGATGACGAGGTCGTCGGCTTCGACCTGGTCGGTGAACGAGAGCTGGTAGCTGAACCCCGAGCACCCGCCCGCGGTCACGCGCACACGAAGGTGGGCTCCCGGCCGGCCCTCACGCTCGGCGAGCTGTGCGGCTTTGCGCGCGGCTCCGTCCGTGACGGTGAGCACCTGGCGGGGTTCGGCTTGCGTCGACATGCATCAAGGATACCCCCGCCAACCGGTTCGGCCCGTTTCAGCGGCCCAGGAACGTGGCGAAGATCCGAGCGTAGCTGCGAGCGCCCGCCACGAGTTCGTCCACGTCGATCGATTCGCCCGCGGTGTGCGCCACCGTGAGCGAACCCGGGCCCAGGATCACCGTGGGGATCTCCGCCTGGTTGATGTAGAAGCGGGCGTCGGTGATGCCGGTGAACCCGACCGAGGCCGGTGAGGACCCGGTCTGGGCCGCGACGGCGTCCCGGGCGATCCGGACGATCTCGGTGTCGGGGGAGGCCTCGGCGGCGTCGGTCCATTCGCGAAGTTCGACGTCGATCTCCAGCTCCGGGTGGTCCCGCTGCAGGTCGGCGACCAGCGCCAGGAACGGCGCGCGCACCTGTTCGGGGTCGGTCTCGCCGGGGGAGATGCGCCGGTCGATATCGACCTGGCAGCGATCGGGCACCACGTTGGGGGCGCTGCCACCGGTGATCAGCGCGGCGTTGACCGTGGGGCGGCCGGTGAGCGGATGCTCCAGATCGGGAAGCACCTCGGGCAGGCGGAGCAGGAACCGGGCCATCGACGTGATCGCGTTGACGCCTCGATGCGGCTGCGAGCCGTGGGCGGCCCTTCCGTACGCGGTCGCGGTGAACCAGGCGCCGCCTCGCTCGGCCAGCCCCAGCTGGAGTTCGCTGGGCTCGCCCACGATGCACGCGTCCTGATCGAGCAGGCCGCGCTCCCACAGCACCTTCGTGCCGTGGATGCCGGCCAGCTCCTCGTCGGCGGCGAGGTGGAACACCAGGGTGCCGCGGCGTTCGACCCCCGACCGCACGAGGGCCGCCGCCGCCGCGAGCGCCGCCCCGATCGGCCCTTTCATGTCGGCCGAGCCACGCCCCACGAGGCGTCCGTCGTGGATCGCTCCCGCCCAGGGATCCGACGTCCAGGTGTCGGGCGATCCGGCCGGCACGACGTCGAGGTGGCCGTTCCACGCCAGGTGTGGTCGGCCTCCGTCCCCGATCGCGGCGACCACGCTGGGGCGTCCCGCGTCAGAGCGAACGATCGTGGGATCGGCACCCAGCCCGCGGAGGATCGAGACGGCGACATCGGCAGCGTCGTCCTCGGTGCCGCCGGGATTCTCACTTCGGGCGGCGATCAGCGATCGGGTGAAGGTGACGACCTCGTCCGGATCGACGGCATCGGCGGCGGCCCCGGCCAGGTTCGACGGCTCATCTACCATGGCGCGCGATGCTACCTCCTGACGATCTCGCCGGAGCGTTGCAGGCGGCGCTCGAGCAGGATCCCCGACCCGTGCCGGCGGCCGGAGACCGCCTCGCCGCCGTGTTGGCGCCGTTGATCACCCAGCCCGAGCCGTCCCTGATGTTCACCGTCCGCGCAGCGGCGATGTCGCGGCATGCGGGCGAGATCTCCTTCCCCGGGGGCCTGCAGGATCCGGGCGAGACGCTCGTCGAGACGGTGCTGCGCGAGGTGAACGAGGAGCTCGGCCTCGATCCCGACGCCGTGAGGATCGTGGGCGCGTTGCCGTCGGTGCACACGTTCGTGAGCGGCATCCTGGTCGTGCCGTTCGTGGGCATGCTGGCGACGATGCCGGTGTTGACCGTGAGCGACGGGGAGATCGACGAGGTGCTCACCTTCCCGGTGATGCGTCTCGCGGAGGCCGAGGCCGTGGTGCACTACGACCTGGACGGAGGCAGGACCTGGAAAGGGTTCGCCTACGAGCTCGACGGCGCGACGATCTGGGGCGCCACGGGCTGGATGCTCCACACGTTGCTCGAGACGATCAGGAAGGACACATCGTGGCCGATCCCGTGATCCCGGTGGTGCCGGACGACGAGACGCTCCGTCGCATCCTCGCGGAGGCGCGCACGATCGCGGTGGTGGGCCTGTCGTCCAAACCTGGCCGCGCGTCGCTCGACATCGGGCACTCCCTGCAGGAACGGGGCTACCGGATCATCCCGGTGAACCCGCGTGAGACCCAGGTGCTCGGCGAGACGGCCTATCCTTCGCTGCGCGACATCCCCGAGGAGGTCCACGTCGACATCGTCGACGTGTTCCGGCGAGCCGAGGACACACCGGAGATCGCCCGCGATGCGGTGGCGATCGGCGCCAAGGCGTTCTGGCTCCAGCTCGACATCGTGAGCGAGGAAGCGGGAGCCATCGCCTCGGCGGGAGGCTTGGACGTCATCATGGGGGTCTGCATCAAGCAGACCGCGCAACGTTTGGACCGCGACCAGGAACGGGAGGGACGCAACGATGGGTGAGGCCGTGACCGTCTGGGAGTACTTCGTGGCACCGCTGCTCGAACACAACCCCGGCGAGATCTTGGACGCGTTCGGGCAGGACGGCTGGGAGTTGGTGAACGTCGTGGCCCAGCCCACCCCGGCGGGTGGGAGTTCGACCGTCGCATACCTCAAGCGTCCCAAGGGGTAAGGGAGCCACGTCCGTGGACATCGAGACCATCTTCGGCCTCCCGGCGCACCCGCTCCTGGTGCACATCCCCGTCGTCCTGATCCCGCTCTGTGCGGCGGGCGCGGTCTGGATCGTCGTGTGGCCGTCGTGGCGCCCCCGGATCGGATGGATCGTCGTGGTCCTGTCGGGATTCACCGTGGTGATGTCGAAGCTCGCCGCCGACAGTGGGGAGGCGTTCGAGGATGCCCTGGACAAGGAATCCTCCCTCCTCGAGCGTCACGCCGAACTCGGCGACACGTTCGTCTGGTTCGCGCTGGCGTTCTTCGTCGCGGTGCTCGCGCTGATGCTCTGGGATCGGGCGCAGCGCAGGAAGGCCGATCCCTCGGGCGGATCCGACCGGCCGGGCTCGCGCCACGATCGCCGGCCGCCATCGTGCTCAGCATCCTGGTGGTGGTGACGGCGGCGGCGGCATCCTTCCGCGTCTACCAGGTGGGCCACTCGGGGGCCGAAAGCGTCTGGAACGAGGACCAGGGTTCGTTCGACTCATCGGGGCCGGGTTCGGGTGAGGAGGGCTAGCCCTCTCGGCGCATCCGTCGTCCTGCCGCGAACCGCAGCCCCAGCCCGACCGCCAGCGCCCCGAGCGCGGCGACCGTGATCCACGTTCGGGCCGTCGAGTCGTTGCCGTCTCCTTCGGCCGCTGCGACGGAGGTTGATGGAGACGCCGAGGTCGGCGATACGGACGAGGACGGGCTCTGCACTCCGGCGGCGATCGGTGCCATGCGCAGGATCGCATCGTTCGTGGCGATGTACAGGAGACCGTCGGGCCCCAGGGCGACGTCGGTGACGCCCGCGTCGAGCCGGGCGATCTCCTCGACGTCGCCGGTGTCCTGCTGTGCGGCCGGCAGCCGCCACAGCCGACCGTCGAACGAGCCGAAGTACAGGTCGCCATCGACCACGGTGCATCCCGTCACCGCGATCGTGTCGGGGAAGACCACGACCGGCTGCACGAAGGCATCATCGTTCGACCGGCCGGTGACGAGCGGCCAGCCGTAGTTGCCCCCGCGTTCGATGCGGTTCACCTCGTCGTCGACGTCGGGTCCGTTCTCGGTCTCCCACAGCGTGCCGTCGCCGGGATCGACGCAGATCCCGAACGAGTTGCGGTGCCCATAGGACCAGACCGGGTTGCCGGCGCCGAACGGGTTGTCCGCGGGGACGGAACCGTCGGGCTCGAGCCGCACGATCTTGCCGCCCAGGTCGCTCGGGTCCTGTGCGCGGTCGGCCTCGTGCGCCTCACCCAGCGTGACGAACAGGGAGCCGTCCACCCCGAACGCGAGGTCGCCTCCGTTGTGGTAGCCCGCCGCCGAATCGAGCCCCTCGAGCAGCGTCTCGGGCTCCCCGGCGGCTCGGTCGCCATCGGCACGGACGCGCACGAGCCGGTTGACCCCGTCCGTGGCGTCGGACAGGTAGAGATAGATCCACGGATCGGCCTCGAAATCGGGCCCGATCGCGATGCCGAGGAGTCCGCGTTCGGCCTCGGGGACGACGGGCAGGGTCACGAACGGTTCCTGACGCAGCGTGCCGTCGTGCACGATCCGGACGTTGCCGGTCGACTTCTCGGTGTAGAAGAGCCGGCCGTCCGGCGCGAAGGCGAGGTTCGTGGGAAAGGCCAGCCCTTGCAGGAACGGCTTGGGCTCCGGCTGCGCGGCGAACGACCTGGGCGCCGCGAACGCCGCGAACGCGAACGCCGCGAACGTCAGGCTCAGCATGCGCAACGATCGGCGGGCCATGCCTCCGAGCGTACGGCGTGCATGCCACGATGGTGGCTCGACGACGGTGGAAAGGCGGACCGATGCTCTCGATCGATCATGCGGTGCTGGCGGTGGGCGACCTGGACGAAGCGGGCGCGCGGATCCTGCGGACCCACGGCCTCGCGTCGGTGCCCGGTGGTGTCCACCCTCGGTGGGGCACCGCGAACCGGATCATCCCGCTGGGGCGCGACTACCTGGAGCTGATCGCCGTCGTCGATCCGGCGGTCGCCGACACCACCGCGTTCGGTCGGACCCTCCAGGCCCTCACCGCGGACGGCCGCGACCATTGGGCCGAGCTCTGCGTGGCCGACACCGACGTCGATGCCACGGCGGCCCGACTGGGCCTCGAGGTGGAGGCGGGCCTGCGCACCACCCCCGACGGCCGCGAGATCCGCTGGCACGGGGCCGGCCTCGAGGAGGACGTGCGCCGGCCGTACCTGCCGTTCTTCATCACGTGGGACGTGCCCGACGACCTGATGCCCGGACGGATGGTGGCCGACCACCGGACGCCGGCGAGCGGGATCGAACGCGTCGAGGTCGCGGGCGACGCCGCGGTCCTGGATGCCTGGCTCGGCGGCGCCGGCCTGCCCATCGACGTCGTCGCCGGCCCCGAGGGGATCACGGCGGTGACGTTGTCGCTCGCCGACGGTGGGTCGCTCGAGCTTCGCCCCTAGACGCGCCCCGACAGGTCGAGGGCTCTCGCCAGGTCCTCGATGAGGTCGTCCGGATGCTCGATGCCCACCGAGAGCCGCACCAGGTCGTCCGGCACCTCCAACGGGGAACCGGCGACGCTCGCGTGGGTCATCGGGCCCCGGCACCTCGATCAGCGATTCCACTCCGCCGAGGGATTCGGCCAGGAAGAAGAGCTCGGTCCGCCCGACGAGGTCCACCGCGCGGGCGGCCGACCCCACGCGGAACGACACCATCCCGCCGTAGTCGGCCATCTGCCGGGTCGCGATCGCATGGCCCGCGTGGTCGGACAGCCCCGGGTAGTACACGGCCGAGACGTCGCGGTGGGTCTGCAGGAACCCGGCGATCGCGCGGGCACCCGAGCAGTGCGCCCGCATGCGGATCGCCAGGGTCTTCAGGCCTCGCAGGGCGAGGTAGCAGTCCATCGGCCCGGGCACCGCGCCGATCGCGTTCGTCAGGAACCCGAGCTGTTCGATCCACTCCTCGTCGCTGGTGACGATCGCCCCGCCGATCAGATCGGAGTGGCCGCCGATGTACTTCGTGACGCTGTGCACCACGGCGTCGGCTCCCAGAGCCAGCGGTCGCTGCAGCGCCGGGGTGGCGAACGTGTTGTCCACCACCACCCGCGCGCCCGGCGGCATGGGCGGTCGCGGCCACCGCGCCGATGTCGACGATCTTCAGCAGCGGGTTCGACGGGGTCTCGATCCAGACGAGCTTCGTCATCGGTCCGAGCGCGTCGACCAGCGCGGCCTGATCACCGAGATCGACGGTGGTGAAGGTGAGACCCCACGAGGAGAGCACCGAGGACAGCAGTCGGTAGGTACCGCCGTACACGTCATCGGCGAGCACGACGTGGTCTCCGGGCCGCAGCGTCAGCAGCAGCGTGGTCTCGGCGCCGAGCCCGCTCGAGAACGCGAACCCCCGCTCGGCGCCTTCGAGGGCCGCCAGCGCCTGCTGGAACGCCTCGCGGGTGGGGTTGCCGCCACGCGCGTAGTCCCACACCTTGGGCTCACCGACCGCCGGCTGGACGTAGGTCGCGGTCTGATAGATCGGGACGTTGACCGATCCGTACGGGGCGTCGGGATCCTGGCCCGCGTGGATCGCGCGGGTCTCGAACCGGAAGGTGTCGTCGCTCATGTGCTCCTCTTGGGGCTCCTCGTGGGGCGGTCGGTCGGTCGGGCGTGCACGGTGCGGCGCGTCGGGTCGGTCATCGCATCTCCGGTGGCAGTTTCCATCCTCTGGTCGCCAACTCCTCGACGGCATCGACGCCCTCGCGGGCCTTCGTCCAGAGCATGGCCTTGCGCTTGGCGTCGTGCCCGGGCGCGAATTCGCCGCGCACCAACTGGTCGCAGGAGGCATCGCCGCAGCCGCAGTAGTGGAACAACGGTTGCGCGTCCTTGGGGGGCCGGGCCACGGCTCGGTACGGGGTGGCAGGGAGCGAGGCAGAGGGCACCACGATGACGCCTTCGGTCGGGTCGCCCGGCGCGAACCGCTTCCCGTCGAGCGCCAGCAGCCCCGTCAACGCCGCCAGCGCCGCGTCGACCCGGTCGGGGGAGGACAGTTCGTCGGTCCGCACGCCCTGGTTGCGCAGCACGGCGGTTCGCCACGCGTACTTCTTCGTGCCCTTGGGCGCCAGCCCTCCAGCCAGCACCACCGCGCTGGCGTGCGGGAAGACCTCGAGCGCCTTGCCCTTCGGGCTCCCCGCGGCATACGTGGGGAACCCGGCTTCCGCCGCCTGGGCGAACACCTCGAACCCCACCTGCATCCACCCGAAGAAGCGGTTGCGTTCGCCGTGTTCCTTGCTGGGGGTGTTGAACGACTGGATGTTGAGCGAGGCCAGTTCGCGCTCGGTCCGCCGGGATCGACCGGACGCGGCCCACTTCGGCGGGGAATCGATCGCGATGACGTCGGGCCGCAGGTCGCGGATCAGGCGCTCCACCTCAGGGACCCGAACGTGCGAGAACACCTGCAGCGGGACGCGGCGTTCGTCCAAGAGCACCAGATCGAGTCCTTTGCCGACCCCGACGTCGATCCCCAGGGAACGCACCGTCAGCGCTGGATCTGCCGACGGTGGGCCAGGAAGTCCAGCAGGTCGCTCCGGGTCAGCACGCCGAGCACCTGGCCCTGCTTGGCGATCAGGACGGCCGGCCCGTGCTCCATCTCGGCGAACGCCGACTCGATCGGGTGGTCCCACTCCACCATGGGGATCGGTGGGGCCATCACTTCGGCGACGTCGGCCTGGAGGGCGTCGGGATCGCGGAAGACCCGCTCCAGCAACTCGCGGTCGCGGATCGAACCCACGAAGCCCGTCACGTCGGCACCTTCCCCGCGCACGACCGGCGCCTGGGAGATGTTGTGCTCGTGCAGGACGTCGACGGCTTGCCGGACCTTCGCATGGGCATCGACGGTGATGAGGGACGGCAGGGCGCTCCCCTTGGCGGCCAGGACCTCGTCGACGCGGATCAGGTCGGGCCGGTCGAGCATGCCGTGCTGCAGCATCCACGAGTCGGAGTACACCTTGGACAGGTACTGGCGACCGGTGTCGGGCAGCAGCACGACGACGGTCTTCGAAGCGTCGAGTTCACGCGCCACCATGAGGGCGGCGAAGACCGCCGACCCGCACGAGCCACCCACCAGGATCCCTTCCTGCCGCGTCACGGCGCGGGCGGTGAGGAAGGAGTCGCGATCGCTGACCTTGACGTAGCGATCGACCACCTCGGGATCGAACGTCCCCGGCCAGAAGTCCTCGCCGATGCCTTCCACCAGGTACGGGCGAGGCTCGTCGCCCGAGTAGAGCGATCCCTCGGGGTCGGCGCCGACGATCGTGACGTCGGGGTTCTGCTCCTTGAGGTAGCGACCCACGCCGCTGATCGTGCCGCCCGTCCCCACGCCGGCGACGAAGACGTCGATCCGTCCGTCGGTCTGTGCCCAGATCTCCGGGCCGGTGGTCTCGTAGTGGGTCTTGGGGTTCTCCGGGTTCCAGTACTGGTTCGGCTGGAAGGCGCCGGGGATCTCCTCGGTGAGCCGGTCGGCCACCCGGTAGTAACTCTCGGGCGAATCGGGGGCCACCGCCGTGGGCGTGATGATCACCTCGGCACCGTAGGCGCGCAGCAGCGCGATCTTCTCCTGGCTCATCTTGTCGGGCATCACGAAGATGCACTTGTAGCCCTTGATCGCCGCGGCGATCGCGAGACCGTGCCCGGTGTTGCCGCTCGTGGGCTCCACGATCGTCCCGCCGGGCTTCAGGGTGCCCGCACGCTCCGCGGCTTCGATCATGCGGATCCCGATCCGGTCCTTGACCGAACCGCCCGGATTCAGCATCTCGACCTTGGCCAGGACCGTGGCCTCCACGCCTCGGGTCACCGAATGGAGGCGCACGAGCGGCGTGTCGCCCATCGCGTCCAGGAACGTGTCGAGCACCTGCATCGTGGACCGAGCCCCCTTCGCCGCATGCGGTCGGGGCCTATGGTGCCACGCCCGGACCGGTCCGTCCCGCGTGCCACCGCGTTCGGGGCGTGTGCGGCAAAGAACAGATCGCTACCCGGACAGGCTTCACCTTCGGGACTAAAGTGCCGATTCGTGACCCAAGCGATTCGCGAGGGGACACGGGGGACACGTGACCGAGCAGATGGACCGAGCACAGGTGCGGGTGTGAACGAAGCCGAAGGATTGAACGTGGATCCGACCGCCGACGCCGGGGGTGGCGAGAGCCTCCTGGTGGTCGACGACGATCCGTTCATCGCGCGCCTGCTGGAGATCGAGTTGCGGGCCGCCGGCTACGACGTGCGCGTGGCCTCCGATGGATCGCTCGCGCTGAATGCCGCCCAGGAGCGCTGTCCCGACCTCGTGCTCGCCGACGTGATGATGCCCAACATGGACGGGTTCGAACTCACCCGGCGCCTGCGTCAGGACCCCCGCACCGCGTCGGTCTCGATCATCATGCTGACGGCACGCGGCCTCTCGGCCGACAAGCTGGAAGGGTTCGCGATCGGCGCCGACGACTACATCGTCAAGCCCTTCGACACGCCCGAGCTGCTGGCCCGGATCCGCGGCGTGCTCCGCCGATCGCGCGACATGCGCGCGCAGTCGCCGCTCACGGGCCTGCCCGGCAACGTCCGGATCGAAGAGGAGATCGACGGCCGCGTGGACCAGGGGATCCCGTTCGCGATCCTGTACGCCGACCTCGATCACTTCAAGGCCTTCAACGACCACTACGGGTTCATGCGCGGCGACCAGGTGATCCAGTCGAGCGCTCGCCTGTTCGAAGAGGTCTCGAGCGACGAGACCGGTGGAGCCGCGTTCGTCGGCCATGTCGGCGGCGACGACTTCGTGGTCGTGGTCGATCCCGGCAAGGCCGAGGCCGTGGCCCAGGCGATCGTGGAGCGGTTCGACCGGGAGGCCCCCGGCCTGTACGACCCGGACGACCGTGACCGGGGCTACATCGAGGTCACGAACCGTCGCGGCGAGCTGCAGCGCTTCCCCATGCTCACGGTCTCGATCGGGGTCGCCTCCACCGACAAGCGGGCCTTCCAGCACTACGCCGAGGCGGTGGCCGTGGCGACCGAGATGAAGCAGTTCACGAAGGGTTCCACCGGCTCGTCCTGGGCGATGGACCGACGCGTCGGCTAGGCGATGGACCGACGCCGGCTGCAGGCCAGCTGGAGCGGGTTCGGCCAGGTAGAAGCCCTGACCGAAGCGAACGCCCAAGGTCGCGAGCGTCTCGAGTTCCTCCACCGTTTCGATGCCCTCGGCCACCATGACGATGTCCATCTCCTCGGTGAACGAGATCAGGGCCGCCGCGAGGGCTCGTTTCGCGCGGTCGGCGTCGATCCCCCGGGTGAGGCTCATGTCCATCTTCACGATGTCGGGGGTGATCTGCAGGGTGTGGCGCATGCTGGCGAACCCCGCGCCGGCATCGTCGATCGCGATGCGGGCGCCCATCTCGCGCAGGGGGGCGAGCGCCGTCACCAGGGCGACGTAGTCCTCGACCGCCTCGTGTTCGGTGATCTCCAGCACGATCCGGCCGGCGTCCGATCCCAGCAGGCGCGCCAGTTGGGAGGAGGTGGCCGCGTGATGCGAGCAGTTCACCGCCAGGTAGGCGCCCTCGGGCACCCGGTCCAGCTCGCGCAGGGCCTGGGCGATCGTGGTGAGCTCCAGCTGCACGCCCAACGCCAGCTGGACCGCCTCGGCGAACCATTCGTTCGGTGGTCGCAACGGGAGCGAACGGAACCGGGCCAGCGCCTCGACCCCGACGGTGCTCCGGGTCGAGAGCTCGACGATGGGCTGGAACACCATGGACAGCCCCTCGCCGGCCACGAACCGCTCGATCTCGCCGCGGCGGGCATCGCGCTCCTCGCGAGCCGCCTCCTCGCGTCGGAGCTGCTGGGTGAGCTCGTGCACGATGCCGGCGATCACCTCCGATGACAGGCTCGCGCCGCCGGCCATGACCTTCTGGATCGAACCGAGGATCTCCTCACCGGCGGTGCCCTTCACCAGGTAGCCGACGGCACCGGCGCGCAGCATCTCGAGGACCGTGGGACGGTCCTCGAAGGCGGAGAGCGCGATGACCCGGGTGTCGGGGGATACCCGCATGATCTCCCGCGCCGCTCGGGGTCCGCCGCCGGCCGGCATCTTCACGTCGACCAGGGCCACGTCGGGGTGCTCGTCCACGGCGAGTTGGATCGCCTCGTCGGCGTCGCCGGCGCTCCCGATCAGCACCACCTCGTCGTCGTGGGCCAGGAGGTCGGCGAGGGCGATGCGCAGGGCGGGTTCGTCGTCAGCGATGAGGACACGGATCGGGTCGGCGCCCATGCTGCTGGCACCACCCGGCGCGTAGGGGGAAGTTCCGACGGCCATCGGGGGGACGCTACCCGGCAGCAACCCCCTGCTCAAGCACATGAGCCGTTTCTCCCCAGGCTCGTCTCGAACGGCCTCCCGGGCGCCCGGCGGGTAGCATCGGCCGGACGGGGGAGGGGATCGATGAGCCACCGCAACATCAGGGCACCGCGAGGCACCGATCTGTCGTGCCGCTCGTGGCCGCAGGAAGCGGCGATGCGGATGCTCATGAACAACCTCGATCCCGAGGTGGCCGAGCGTCCCGAGGACCTGGTCGTCTACGGCGGCACCGGACGCGCCGCCCGAAGCTGGGAGGCCTACGACGCCATCGTTCGCACCCTGAGGACCCTGGGCGACGACGAGACCCTGCTGGTGCAGTCGGGCAAGCCGGTCGCGGTGTTCCGCACGCACGATCTCGCACCGAGGGTCCTGATCTCCAACTCCATGCTGGTCCCGAAATGGGCCGACTGGGAGACGTTCCGTGCGCTTGGAGGCCCAGGGACTCACGATGTACGGGCAGATGACCGCGGGCTCGTGGATCTACATCGGGACCCAGGGCATCCTGCAGGGCACGTACGAAACCCTCGCCGAGTGCGCGCACCAGCACTTCGGTGATTCGCTCGCCGGCACGATCACGTTGACGGGCGGGCTCGGCGGCATGGGCGGGGCCCAGCCACTGGCGGTGACGATGAACGGCGGCGTGGCGCTCTGCGTCGACGTCGACCCCGCGCGGATCGAGCGACGGATCCAGACGCGCTACCTCGACCGCATGACCGCCGATCTGGACGAGGCCGTGGCCTGGGCCGAAGCGGCGAAGGCCTCGCGCGAAGCGGTCTCGATCGGGGTGGTCGGCAACACCGCCGAGGTCTTCCCCGCGTTGCTCGGGCGCGGGTTCGCCGCTGACGTGGTCACCGACCAGACCAGCGCACACGACCCGCTCGGCGGGTACGTGCCCGAGGGGTTGTCGCTGCCCGAGGCCGATGCGCTCCGGCGCGAGCCCGATGAGTACGTCCACCGCTCCTACGAGTCGATGGCCCACCAGGTGGACGCCATGGTGGACTTCGCCGAGGCCGGCTCCGTGGTCTTCGACTACGGCAACAACCTGCGGGCGGGGGCGGTGGAAGGCGGACTCGACCGCGACCGGGCGTATTCGTTCCCGGGGTTCGTGCCGGCGTTCGTGCGCCCGCTCTTCTGCGAAGGCAAGGGACCGTTCCGCTGGGCGGCGCTCAGCGGCGATCCGGCCGACATCGCCGCGACCGACCGCGCGGTGGCCGAACTCTTCCCGGACAACGACCGCCTGCACCGTTGGCTGCGGATGGCCGCCGAGCGTGTCGCCTTCCAGGGGCTGCCCGCACGGATCTGTTGGCTCGGCTACGGCGAGCGCGATCGCGCCGGGGAGCGCTTCAACGAGATGGTGGCCTCGGGCGAGGTGTCGGCGCCGATCGTGATCGGGCGCGATCACCTGGACGCCGGCAGCGTCGCCAGTCCCAACCGCGAGACCGAGGCGATGCTGGACGGGTCGGATGCGATCGCCGACTGGCCGATCCTCAACGCGTTGATCAACACGGCCGCGGGCGCGCACTGGGTGAGCGTGCACCACGGGGGCGGCGTGGGGATCGGGTACTCGATCCACGCGGGCATGGTGGTGGTGGCCGACGGCACCGCGAACGCCGGTGAGCGGCTCGCGCGGGTGCTGCGATCCGATCCGGGCATGGGCGTGGTGCGGCACGTCGACGCCGGGTACGACCGCGCGATCGACGTCGCGCACGAACGAGGCGTCCGCGTCCCCATGGAGGAGTCATGACCGAACGCCACATCGTGGCGATGGGTGGAGGGCAGTGGCCCTCGGACCCGATCTATCCGTTCCTGTTCGAGCTGGCCGATGCGGCCAAACCCAAGGTGCTCTACGTGCCCACGGCGACCGGTGACAACGATCGCGGCGTGGCGATGTTCTACCGCTCCTTCCCCGCGCACTCGTTCGAGCCGAGCGATCTCGGGCTGTTCGCGCGAACGGTCGAGGACCTGCGTTCGTTCGTGCTGGCCCAGGACGTGGTCCTGGTGGCGGGCGGCAACACGCTGAACATGTTGGCCATCTGGCGCGCGCACGGCCTCGACATGGTGCTCCGGGACGCGTGGGAGGCGGGCGTGATCATGGCGGGCGGCAGCGCCGGGGCCAACTGCTGGTTCGAGGCCAGCACCACCGACTCCTACCTGATGGGCAACGCCGATCCGCTGCCCGACGGCCTGGGCCTGGTGGCGGGGAGCTTCTGCCCGCACTACGACAGCGAGCCCTCGCGCCAGCCGGCCTACCGCGCGCTGGTCGCCGACGGCACCCTGCCACCGGGCATCGCGTGCGACGACCTCGCGGCCGCCCACATCGTGGGCGCGGATCTCGCCGAGATCGTGGTCTCGGCCGAAGGGTCGGGCGCCAGACGCGTCGAGCCCGACGATCAGCGGCGGCGCATCGGAGACCGTGTTGCCGGCCCGGCTCCTGGAGGGGCCATGACCGTCGAGATCGGCGCCGGGCTGTCGCTCGCCGACGTGGTGGCGGTCGCCGACGGTGCGCCGGTGGCGTTCCCCGAGCTCGCTCGTGCGTCGGTGGCGGCCGCTCGTGCCGTGGTGGAACGGGCGGTCTCGTCCGGCGAGGTGATCTACGGCGTGACCACCGGGTTCGGTGCACTGGCCGATACCCGCATCGACGCTGCGCAGGCCGCCGAGCTCCAGCACGGCATCATCCGTTCGCATGCCACCGCCGTCGGCGAGCCGCTGTCCCGTGAGGAGGCGCGGGCGATGCTGCTGCTCCGAGCCCACGTCCTGGCGCTCGGTCATTCGGGCGTCCGGGCCGAGGTGATCGACCTGATGGTCCGGATGCTCAACGAAGATGTGATCCCGGCGGTGCCGCAGCAGGGGTCGCTCGGCGCATCGGGAGATCTCGCGCCGCTCGCCAACCTCGCGTTGCCGCTGATCGGCCACGGATCGGTGCTCAGTCCCGAAGGCGGCGTGGAGCCGGCCGCGCCGGCGTTCGTGCGGGCGGGGCTGGCGCCGTTGTCCCTCGAGGCCAAGGAAGGGCTGGCCCTGGTCAACGGCACGCAGGGCATGCTCGCGATCGGGATCCTCACGTGCCACCGTGCCGAGCGGCTCGCCCGGACCGCGGACGTCGTGGCGGCCATGACGATCGAGGCCGCGCTCGGCACCGACGCGCCGTTCGACGAACGGCTCCAGCGACTGCGACCGCACCCCGGTCAGAACGCCAGCGCGTCCAACCTGCGCCGGTTGCTGGCCGGTTCGCCGATCCTGGCCTCGCACCGTGACTCCCATCACCTGGTGCAGGACGCCTACTCCCTGCGGTGCGCGCCCCAGGTGCACGGCGCCACCCGCGACGCGTTGACCTACGCCACCGCGGTGCTCCGCATCGAGGCGGGCAGCGTCAGCGACAACCCGATCGTGCTGCCGGGCCGGGGCGATGCCGACGACGAGATCCGCGCCGGTGGCAACTTCCACGGCCAGCCGGTGGCGGTGGCGATGGACACCGTCGCCACCGCCCTGGTCTCACTCGCCTCGATCAGCGAACGCCGTCTCTACCGACTCCTCGATCCCAAGCAGAACAACGATCTGCCCGCGTTCCTGGTGCACGGCAGCGGCCTGAACTCCGGCTTCATGCTGGTGCAGTACACGGCGGCCTCGTTGGTGAGCGAGTCGAAGTCGCTGGCGCACCCCGCATCGGTGGATTCGATCCCCTCGAGCGCCGGCCAGGAGGATCACGTCAGCATGGGGATGACCTCGGCCCGGCATGCCCGCGATGTGGTGACGAACGCCGAGACCGTGATCGCGCTGGAAGCGCTGGCCGCGACGCAGGCCCTGGATCTGCGGGCGCCGCTGGAGCCGGGCTCGGCCACCCGGGCCGTGCACGACGTGATCCGGACCCGGGTGCCGTTCTTCGCGGCCGACCGCGAGTTCGGACCCGACATCGCCGACGCGATCTCGCTGGTGCGCGAGGGAGCGTTGGTGGCCGCCGCCGAATCGGCGGTGGGCTCGGCGCTCGACTAGCGATGCCTCCTGAGCACCACCGAGCGACGACCTCGGAAGCCGGTGCGCTACGCCGTGGTCGGCGGTCCGAACCAGGTGTTCAGCGCGTCAGCGAGTCCCTGCCGGGCGAGGTCTCCCACCCAGGCGACATATCCGTCGGGGCGGATCAACACCGCGGTGGGAGCGGTGACCGCCCCGATGGCCGGAAGCTCCCACGGACCGTCGTAGGTGGCGTCGATCAGCTGGACCCGATCCGCCCACGGAGCGATGTCGAGGCCGCCGGGTTCACCGAGGTTGAGGAGCACCGGCCGGGCGCCGTGCAGCAGGGTGAAGACCCGCACCGTGCCCTCGGCGGTGACCAGGTCCAGATCGGGCATGCGACGACCGAGCAGCGGGTGGCCCTCGCCCAGGTCGTAGTGGATGTCCAGACCGGACATCATCGCGGCGAATCGCCTGCGCGGCTCGTCCATGCTCAGCAGCTCCGACACGGTGTCGCGCAGCGCCTCGATGCGATCGTCGGGACGCATGAGCGCGACCTGCGCCATCGTGGTGCGCAGCACGCGGGCAGCGACCGGGTGGCGCTCGGCCTGGTAGGTGTCCAGCAGGGTCTCCGGCGATGTCCGGTCGACCACCTGGGCCAGCTTCCATCCAAGGTTCACCGCATCCTGCACACCGGTGTTGAGGCCCTGCCCACCGACGGGTGAATGCACGTGCGCCGCATCGCCGGCCAGCAGGATGCGTCCCTCGCGGTAGACCGCGGCCTGCCGGGTCGTGTCGGTGAACCTGGAGATGAAGGTGGGATCGTGGATCCCGTAGTCGGTCCCGTACACGGCGATGAGGCCCTCGCGGAGATCGCCCAGGGTGGGCTCGCTCGTGCCGACCTGCGACTCAGTCAGCATGACCCCGACGGTCCCCCCTGGCTGGTAGACCACCTCGCCGTCTTTGACCTCGTATTCGACCTTGCCCAGGGCATGCATGCCCGAGGGAGTGCGGCGGATGCCCAGTTCGGGTTCCTCAGCCATCTGGACCTCGGCGATCAGGCTGCTCGTCGTCGGGTCCCACCCCGGGAACTCGATGCCGGCTGCCTTGCGGACCAGGCTGCGCCCTCCGTCGCACCCGGACTAGCTGACGCGACCCCACGCGAGCTCGCCGCCGACGAACGTCGCCGACACGGGATCGTGGCCCGGGCGGTACGGCACACCGGCGAACGTGGGCGTGTCGAGCAGGAGGAAGTCCGCGCGCTTGCCGGGCTCGAGCGTGCCCAGCCGGTCGCCGAGCCCGAGGACCCACGCCGGGTTCGCGGTGGCGGCCGTCAGCGCCTGCAGCGGTTCGAACCCGTAGAGCGTGCACGCCATCGCGATCACCTCGGGCATCGAGCACACCGGTGAGGTACCCGGATTGAAGTCCGTGGCGATCGCCGGCGCCGCCCCGGCTGCCAGGAGCGCCGCCGCCGGTGGCGCTCCGGCACGCAGGAAGAACGTCGACGCGGGCAGCAGGACGGCGGCCGTGGCCGGCGCCGATCCCAACGCCGACACCGCGGCCTCGTCGGCGTGGTTGAGGTGATCGGCGCTGCGAGCCCCCAGCGCGACGGCTGCGGAAGCGGCGCCCGTGGCACCGAGTTGATCGGCGTGCACGCGCAGGGGGAGTCCCGCGTTCCCCGCAGCCGCGGCGACCGCTTCGAGATCCTCGAGGGAGAACGCGATCGATTCGACGTAGATGTCGACGGCGTCGGCGAGGCCTTCGGCGGCCGCCGTCGGGATCAGCTCCTCACACGCCAGGCGCACCCAGTCCGTCCGCTGCATCCCCGGCGGCACCGCGTGGCAGGCGAGCAGGGTCACCGTGCACACCTGAGCGGCCACCTCGTCGGCGAGGCGCCGGGCGAGCCGCGCCTGTCGGAGCTCGGCCTCGACCGAGAGGCCGTATCCCGTCTTGAGCTCGAGTGCGGTGGTGCCGTGCGCCAGCATCTCGGCCACGAGCGGCCGGCAGAACTCGAGCACCTCGTCGTCGCTCGCCGCGGCGAGCTGACGGCTCGAGCGGAAGATCCCGCCGTCCTCGCCGTGGAGCTCGGCGTAGCTCACGCCGCGCAGCCGTGCCTCGAACTCGTCCGCACGCCATCCCGCGAAGGGCAGGTGCACGTGACAGTCCACGAAGCCCGGCACCAGGCAGCCTCGGTCGGCCCGGCCGATCGTGGGAGCGGACGGGAGGCCCTCAGCCGGACCCGCGTAGGTGATGATGCCGTCGTCGTCCCACGAGATCGCGCCCGGCGCGGTGACCTCGGCGCTCAGCGCGGGCCCGCGCACGGGCAGGGGTCCGGTGGCCGTGGCCATGCTCGCCGCGATCGCCGCACCCCGGGTCATGGCGCGAAGCCTAGCGGCATCGCCCGGCATGGACCCTGCCGGCTCCCTGCCTACACTCGCGGGGATGCAGGTGGAACGCACGGTCGTGCTCCCCACGACGCCCGCCGAGGCGTGGAGCGTCCTGATGGACTGGGAGCGCCAGGCCGATTGGATGCTCGACGCCGACTCCGTGACCGTGGTGTCCGACCGGCGCGAAGGGATCGGCGTCCGCCTGGCGGTGCGGACCCGGTTGTTCGGCGTCCCCGCGTTCATGGAGCCGATGGAGGTCACCGCGTGGGATCCGCCCCGTCGCCTCGAGATCCGGCACGGGAGCCTGGTCTCGGGGGTGGGGACGTGGACGCTGGAACCGGTCGATGGCGGGACGGCGTTCACCTGGCTCGAGGACATCGAACTGGCGGTGCCGTTGGTGGGCGACCTCGCGGCCCGGTGCTACCGCCCGGTGATGCGGGCGCTGATGGGCCGGGCCATGGAGGGGCTGCGCCGTCACGTGATCGCGCTGGGCCCCGCTCGGACCTGATCCGCCGCCAGGGTGACGTCGGAGCCTAGATGCCGGGTGCCGGGGGCGGCGCCAGCGTCAGCATCACGACCGTCGGCTCCTCCGAGGCGTTGCGCAGGGTGAGCTCGGTGCCGGCGGGCACGACGATCGTCTCCCACTGCCCCATGCGCGCCCGCCCCTGGCCGGCCTGGGCTGCCACGGCACCCGCCAGCACGGTGACCTGCGCATCGGAGGTGGGATCGCTGAGCGGGCCGATGCCCTGGTTGTTCTGGAGGCAGATGACCTGGGACCACAGGTGGTCGGTTTCGAACAGGGTCTCGGTGCGGGCCTCGTCCTCGTTGAACCACACCAGGTCGCGGATGTCCTTGGTCTTCATCGGAACCCAGCCTACCGGTGGGACCACCCTTCGCGGTGGGTTGCCGCGGAGGGCCCGTCGGACGATGTGCCCGCGCACTACACTTCGCTCTTCGCCATCGAATCGAAGGAGCGCCGATCCGTGACCACGTACTCCTACTCCAGTGATGCGCCGGGTGAGATCCGGACCGGGTTGCTGATCGTGCCGGTGTTCCAAGGGCCGGCTCCGGGCCCGGGCGTGCGTGAGATGGGCTTGGCTGACGCGTACGCGGGGGCCAAGCTGACCGGCAAGAAGGGCGAGCACCTGCTCGTCACGGCCCGAACGCGGCGACCGGTTCGCCGCGGGTGCGGTGCTGCTGGTGGGTGTCGGTCCGAAGGCCGAGTTCACGGTGGATGCGGCCCGGCGGGCGCTCGGCCGTGCGGCCGGCACCGCAAGGCGCTTCGGCACGGTGGCCACGACCTTCCCGACGGTGTTCAGCGCCAAGCAGGCGGCCGACGCGGTCGGCGCGTGCATCGAAGGGCTCGGCCTGGGGGCCTACCGCTTCGACCGGTACCGGACGAAGAAGGCCGACGGCAAGGACCTGCGTCGCATCACGGCCGTGGGGCCGGCCCGGTGGGACGCCAAGCCGCTGAACGCCGCGGTGAAGCAGGCCGCCACCCTCGTCGAGGCCGTCTCGTGGGCGCGCGACCTCGTGAACATCCCCGCCGGCGACATGCCGCCCGCCGAGATCGCTCGCGAGGCCCAGGCCATGGCGAAGCAGGTCGGTCTCACGTGCAAGATCTGGAACGAGAAGCAACTGGCCGACGGCGGCTTCAACGGCATCCTGGGCGTGGGCAAGGGCAGCGTGAACCCGCCGCGCCTGATCGAACTGAAGTACACCGGCGCGGGACGGGCGACGCCGATCGCGCTCACCGGCAAGGGCATCGCGTTCGACTCGGGCGGCCTGTCGATCAAGGACGCCAAAGGCATGGAGACGATGAAGGACGACATGGGCGGTGCGGCCTCGATCCTGGCCACGATGAAGGTGATCGCCCAGCTGAAGCCGAAGATCAACGTGATCGCCGCGATCCCCTGCAGCGAGAACATGCCGAGTGGTTCGGCGCAGAAGCCCGGCGACGTCATCACCCACCGTGGCGGCACCACGTCGGAGGTGCTCAACACCGACGCGGAGGGCCGCCTCGTGCTGGCGGACGCGCTCGCCTACCTCGCCGAGAAGAAGCCGCAGCTGATCATCGACACGGCGACGCTCACGGGCGCCTGCATGGTGGCGTTGGGCGACCGCATCTCCGGCGCGTTCGGCAACGATCGTGACCTGGCCGCCGACCTCGTCGCTGCCGGCGATGCCGTCGGAGAGCCGATGTGGGAGATGCCGCTGTTCAAGGACTACCGGGCGTTGATCGATTCGCCGGTGGCCGACATCAAGAACATCGGCGACCGCTGGGGCGGCGCCATCACGGCGGCCTGGTTCCTGGCCGAGTTCGTCGGTCAGACGCCGTGGGTGCACGTGGACATCGCGGGGCCGGCGTTCACCGATCGCGCTCACGATCTCGGACCGCGTGGGGCCACCGGCGTGCCCGTGCGCACCCTGGTGCGGTTCGTGCTGGACCGCGCCGGAGCCTGAGGGGCGGGTCGTGGCTGACGCCGAACGCCCGACATCGGAGCCGCGCACCGGCCCGGTGCTCGCGGTCTTCGCCCATCCCGACGACGCGGAGATCTCGGTCGGCGGCACGATCGCGAAGTGGTGCGCCGCCGGCCGCGAGGTCCATCTGCTGGTGCTGACGAACGGCGACCGTGGCTCGAGCGACCCCGCGCAGGATCGTGAGGACCTCGCGCGCATCCGCTACACCGAGACGGTGGCCGCGGGCGAGGTCCTCGGGTTGGCGAGCGTCAGGATCCTCAGCATCCACGACGGCGAGCTGGAGAACACCGACGACGTCCGCGAGGCCGTGACCCGGCGTGTCCGCGAGGTCCGAGCCGAAACGCTCCTGTCCTGTGATCCGACGCTGATCTTCTTCAGGGACAGCTACTACAACCACTCCGACCATCGCACCGCCGGGTTCATCGCGCTCGACTCGGTGTTCCCGGGTTCGGGCAACCCGCACTTCCACTCGGAACATCTCGGGGAGGGTCTGGAGATCCAGGAGGTGACCGATGTCTGGCTCGGGTGGACGGACGAACCGAACCACGTCGAGGACATCAGCGAGCATTTCCGCGCGAAGGTGGACGCCCTCGCCGAGCACGCGAGCCAGCTCGCCGAGGGGATCCGGTTCTTCGAGGAGTTCCTGGCCGAGGACGCGGTGAAGGCCGGCGAGAAGATCGGCGTCACCCACGCCGAGGAGTTCCGCGTCCTGGATCTCCGGTGAGCGGACGCACCCACGGGCTCGATCGGCGAGCGATCGGCGCCGGTCTGGTCGCCGTCGTGCTGCTGGTCGTGGTGGCCGCGATCTCGATCGGCGAGGAGGGAGGCGGACCGACCGGCTCGCCGCGCGCCTCCGCCTCACTGGCACCGGTGACCGAACGACTCACGAACGTCGGCGGCGTCTACCAGGAGGAACCCGGCATCGGCCTCGACGATCTCGACCCTGCCGAGCTGCCCTATCCCTACACCCGTCCGATCCCGCCGGAAGCAGCATCACCGATCGACGGGGCATACCTGAAGATCACGCCGCTCGAAGGTCTCGGACAACCGGCGGTCGCGCTGCCGATCCGCTGCCTGCGCTGCATCCCCTTCCGCATCGAAGCCGGGGTCAGCACGCTGATCCTGTTCCATGGCCGGTACTTCCTGCATCACCAGCTGTCCGATTTCCGATCGCTGGGATTCTTCGCCGTCGAGGGCCACCGCGTGACGTTCTCGAACGATCCGAGCTGCCCGACGACGCATGGCGTCTACCGGTGGCGCCGCGAGGGCATCGAACTCGTCCTCGACGTGATCCACGATCCGTGTCCGTTCGACGAGCTCAGGGCCCAGGACCTCACGGCGTCGCCATGGACCTCGTTCAACCACTGCCTCTCGCGGTTCGAGGGCCTGTGGCCCGGCGAGCTCGGCTGTGAGAAGCGACGGTTCCAGCCGTGATGCGGTTCACACCTTGACGGCGGTCGACAGGATGACCTCGCGGAAGTCGTTCAGCGGATCGGGGAAGCGTTCGGCGAACACGGCCGAGGCCCTCGCCCGGAACGCATCCCAGCCGGAGGCGCCCAGCATCTCGCGCACGAACCGGCCCGAGGCGAACACGCTCATCCCGTCGATGTACTCCTCGCGGCCGTACACCCACCGGTACTTGCGGACCTCGGTGCGCACATGGCGGAGGCCGGCGTCGATCAGCACCTCTTCGATCTGGTCGCGCTTGCGGAACTTGTCGTGCCAGGGCCGAGCTTCGGCGTAGGCGGGCTCGAGGATCTCGCGCGGCACCACCGACTCCACCAGTTCGCTCCACGCCGTCTGGTAGGCGTCGACGCCGTCGGACCACGACGAGAACCCGATCGTGCCTCCGACCTTCAACACGCGCATCGCATCGAAGATCGCGGTCTCGTACTTCGTGAAGTGCGCCAGCACGAAGCTGCCGATGGCGGCGTCGAACACCGCATCGCGGAACGGCAGGTCGATCGCCTCGGCCGCCGCCACGGCCTCGGCGGGACGCTGACGGCGGGCCACGTGCAACATGCCCATCGATTCGTCGATCCCGACGACGCGGGCGCCCACCTTCGTGGCCGCCTCGGCGGCGATCCCGGTCCCGGTGCCGATGTCGAGGAGGAGGTGACCTTCGCCGATCCCGGCCTGCGCAACCAGGTCGTCGGCGACCTGGACGAACCGCGACGCATGCACGCGTTCGTAGGTCTCGGCGACGTCGTCGTAGCTGCGCCAATCGTCCATGTGGCCCGTCAGCCTACCGGGCGTCGCCGCCAACGAAGCCGCGCCCGGGTGCCGGGTAGGCTGTCGAGCCGTATGCGGGATGCGAACAGGTGACCGGCGCGGCAGGGTACATGGCGCTCGTGCTGGCGGAGGCGGTCGCCGGCTCGCTGGCGTTCCTGTGGTGCGTCCCGTTGTGGAACGAGGTCAAGCGCGGGTTCTTCACCCTCACGTCCTCGATCCTGCTGGTGCTGGCCGTCGCCGCGTGGTGGTCGGCGAAGGTCGCCCTGGTGCCGGGCGAGGACGCCGGGCTCTGGTCGGTGCGGCTCGCGCTCGCCACGGCGGTCGCGGTGGGCGTGACGTTCCTGCTGATGCTGGCCAAGCAGCAGACGGTGGCCAGGGTGGTGGGACTGCTCAGCGTGCCCCTGTCGATCGCGGTGCTCGTGGCGATGGCGGGTACCGGCCGGCAGGCCTACGCGCTCTCGCTGTTCCAGCTGCTGGCGGGCGCGGCGTTCCTGGGAACCATCACGGACGGGCTGCTGCTGGGCCACTGGTACCTCACGGACCGGGGATTGCCTCGAGGACCGATCAACCGGTACACGACGGCGATGCTGATCGCGGTGGGCGTCGAGGCGGTCGCGGTCATCTCGGGCGGGTTCTCGGCCACCGCCGACTCCGGCTCGCTCAACCCGTTGCTCACGGCCGGCGCGCTCGCGCCGTGGATCGCGCTGGGCATGGTGGGAACGACGGCGTTGATCGCGGTGCTCACGCGCGCCGCGCTCAAGGGTGAACGCGCCTCCGCCGTGCAGTCGGCCACCGGCTTCTACTACCTCGCGGTCGTGACGGGCTTCACCGCGGAGGTCGCCTTCAAGACCAGGTTCCTGGGCTGAGCGATGCAGTGGGCCGTCATGGTCGCCGGGCTGCTCGCCGAGATCGTGGGGTGGTGGTTCGTCTCCGCGCGCGGGCGCGACGTCTGGCGCCTGATGCCGATCGTGCTCGGCACGATGGGGGTGGCGGCGGTGCTGGCCCGGCCTCCGGTGGCCGCTGCCGAGGTCACGGTGACGACGGCGCTGGCCGCCGGCCTGGCCAGTGGCCTCGCGCTCTTCCTGAGCACCCGTGTCTTCGTCTGGGCTGCAGCGCATTGGGAGCCGTTCCGGCGCGACGTCGTGGAGAAGTACTCCGAGGCCGCCGAGGTGTCGCTCAGGCGCTCGCTGTTGTTGTCCCTGGTGATCATGGTCCCGTCGGAAGAGCTCTTCTGGCGGGGGCTCGTCCAGGGCCGCCTGGCCGTGGCGATGGCTGCGGGGGCGGCCGCGGTGGCCGCCTGGGTCGGGTACGTCGTGGCCAACATCTCGAGCCGCTCGCTGCCGATCGTGGCGGGCGCCGTGGTGGGCGGGGCGCTGTGGACCGGGCTCGCCTGGTGGTCGGGCGGCGTGCTGGCGAGTCTCGCGAGCCATATCCTGTGGACGGGGTTGATGCTCGCGCTGCCGCCGGGAGCCGGCCGACCCAGGTTCCGGTTCCGTTCCGACGCTCAGACCGGAGAGAGGTGAACGCGTGAGCTTCCTGTCGACCGCGGTCCAGCAGGTCTTGGACGAAGGGCCGTTCTGTGCCGTGGCCACCGCGACGCCGCGCGGTCCGCACTGCACGCCGCTGGTGTTCGCGGCCTCGGGCGGACGCATCTGGCTCACCACGTCTCGTGGCTCGGTGAAGACCCGCGCGTGGAAGGTGGACCCCAGCGTCTCGGGGCTCGTCCGCTCCGGGGGGCTGTCCGTGACCTTCACCGGCCACGTCAAGACCTACGACGCGCTGGACCGCGGAACCTGGGGCGCGGCGGTCGCGGGCGCCACCTCGATCGCGCGGGCCACCGCGAAGTTCTCCAAGAAGAACGCTCGATTCTTCGCGGGCTACGCCCTCGATGCCCGTCAGGTGCCGTTGGCGTGGACGCCGCCGGGACGGGTGTTCGTGGGCATCGATCTCGAACGGACGGCGCTGCTCGACGAGGACGGTGTCCAGGAGGGTCGCGGTCGCTGGGGCGGCGAGGCCGTGTCGCACCCGACGTTCCGCTCGCACAAGCAGGGCCCGGATCCGCTCGCCGAGTTGCCCGCCGACATCGCGGCCTCGCTCGGGCGCAGCGGGGAGGGCGTGCTGACCGTCGCCGGCGCGCGCGGGCCGGTGTCGCTGCCGGCGCGGTGGCTCGCCGAACCCTCCGCGCTCTACGTCGCGCTCCCCGCCGAAACGCTCGCGCTCGCCGGGGCCGGGCCCAACGCGGCGATGGCGCTCACGATCGATCAAGTCAGCGAATGGCGAGCGCGAGACATGGTGGGCGCGATGGTGCAGGGCGAAGGCTCGATCTACCTCATGGATTCGCTGGGGTCGGGCGCGAAGACCGCGAAGGCCCTGGCGGCCGGACTCCATCCGGGCTCGGACGCGCTCGTGCGCCTGGTTCCCTCGCGCCTGGTCTGGTGGAAGGGTTGGTCCAGCGGGAGCGCGCCGGTCGGATGACCACCGTCGAGTTCTCGGTGGAGGTCGAAGCGCCGCCCGAGCAGGTGTGGACGGTGGCGAGCGACCCCCGCAACCTCCCGCACTGGGACCGCCACGTCGTGTCCGTGGCCCTGCCGGAGGGTGGCATGAAGCTCGGCGCCCGCTATTCCGTGGTGATGGGCTTCATGGGCGTGAACTCCACGGTGCGCGCCGAGGTGTTGGAGTGGGAACCGCCGTGGCGCTCGAAGGTCCACCTGAGCGGCCTGCTCGATGCGATCGTCACGACGTCGGTCGGCTCCCTGCCGTACGAGCGCAGCATGCTGCGGCACGAGGTCGACTACCGGTTCCGAGGTCCGCTCGGTGGGTTCGCGGCGGCCAGCCTGAACGCGGTGGGTGGCGCCCAGATGGGTCTGCGTCACGGGGTGCTGGCGCAGAAGGCCGAGATCGAATCGATGGCTCAGCGCTAACGCTGCTTGTTCATCCGCCCCTTGCCCAGCTCGAAGCGCCCCATCAACCACCCGGCGACCAGGCCGAGCAGCCCGGCCACCGCGATCGCCAGCCACAGCGGGGCGCGGACCTCGATGAACGTGAACGAGATCCGCACCTCCTCGGTGTTCTGGAGCAGGAACAGCAGGAAGGCGACGACCACCACGATCAACAGGATCGTGCGTGCCTTGACCTTCGACCCCTTCGGTTGGCCCGGATCGAAATCATCCCGGCCGGTGTTGTCCTCGAGCATGGGCTTCGCGCCTCCTGTGACGAGCGTCGCCGCCATCATGCATGATTGCCCGCCGTGAACCTTCGAAGCGTGATCAAGGGCGTGACGCTCGCCGCGACGGCGGCCGGCGTCGGCTACGCCGCGCTCCGCACCACCGACGGGGAGCGCCTGGACCGTGCGCTCTTCGAGGCCGGCAACACCGATGCCGGACCCGGCGCGGATCGGTTCTTCCTCGGGGTGACCGAGCTGGGGTCGCTGTATGCCGCCGCCGCTGCCGCCGGGGTGCTGGCCGTATCGGGACGTCCGCGCGAGGGCGTTCGCGCGCTCTCGGCCGCCGGGGCCACCTGGCTCCTCGGCCAGGGGCTGAAGAAGGCGGTGAACCGGCCCCGTCCCTACGAGGCCGACGCGGAGGCCACCCGGTTCCTGATCGCGCCACCACACGGGACCTCCTGGCCCAGCAGTCATCCCGCGGTCGTGACCGCGTTCATGTCCGTGGCCGCAAGGGAACTGGGGATCGGCGGGCTCGGCAGCGCCGGGCTGACCTCGGTGAGCGCATCGGTGGCGGCCTCCCGCGTCTACGTCGGCGTCCACTACCCCTCCGACGTGGCGAGCGGGTTCCTGCTGGGTCGCGCGGTCGCGGCGCTGTGGCCACGATCACGGTGAGTGGCGTCCCCCTGCCCCCAGCGGTCGGGAACTCAGACACGAGAGACGGAACCTGATGGAAGGTCCAGCTGGGGCCATCGGCCATCGCGTGCTCGTCATCGGGATGGCTGGATCCGGGAAGAGCACGTTCTCGCGAGCGCTGTCGGCGAAGACCGGCTTGCCGGTGATCCACCTCGACCTGTACGAGTGGAAGCCCGGCTGGGTCAGGCCGTCGGAGGAGGAGTGGCGAGCGGCGCAGCGTCGCGTGCTTGCCGGTAACGCCTGGATCGCAGACGGCAACGACCTCGACACGCTTGAACTTCGGCTCGAACGCGCGGACACCGTGGTGCTGCTTGAGACACCCTGGTGGACGTGCGCGGCCCGTGCGTTCAGGCGAGGGCTGTCGAAGCCGGTCGGCGAGATGCCCGAAGGTTGCGAAGACTCAGCCTGGCGACGTTTGCGCGATGAGTGGGGATTGGTGGGGATCATCTTGCGCCACCGCGGGTCCGAGGTTGAACGCGGTCGCGAGATCGTCGCGAGGCACGGGCGACATGCAGCGTCGTACGTGCTCGGTTCGAAGCGAGCAGCCCGAGCGTTTCTCGACGGCCTGGGCGGCGACTGACTCCCTCTCATCCGATCTCCCCTGTCGGCAGCGGTCCGATGCCGGCACCGCCGATAGACTCGGCGTCGGTGCTCCCCTCGATCCTCGCCATCGGCTGGCCCGTCCTCGACCGCATCCGATTCGGGGACTCGTTCGCGATCTCGCCGCACGGGCTCTTCATCGCGATCGGGTTCCTGGTGGGGGCGTGGCTGCTCGGGCGCATCGCCCCCCGATGGGGCGTGTCCACCGAGACCGTCAACGGGGTCGTGTTCTGGTCGCTGATCGGCGCGATCATCGGCTCGCGACTGTTCTACGTGATCGCCCACTTCTCCGAGTTCGACAACGTCGGCCAGATGCTCGCGATCTGGCGTGGCGGCATCTCCCTGCTGGGCGGCATCGCCGGCGCGGTCATCATCAACGCGTTCCGCGTCCGGCACGAGGGCTACCGGTTCTTCCAGGTCGCCGACCCGGTGGCTCCCGCACTGGCCCTGGGGATCGCGGTGGGGCGGATCGGCGACCTCATCATCGGCGACCACATCGGCCGGCCCACGAGTTGGTTCCTGGCCTGGCGCTACGAGGGCGGCACCCTGGCGCCACCGTTCGCGTGCGTCAACGAGTTGTGCCAGGCGGGGCTCCAGGGCGGCCACCTGCAGGCGATCGACCGATCAGGAGCCAGGCTGCTCGACGCGAAGGGCGCGGTGATCGCCGCCGGCGTGGGCGTCCACCAGACGGCCCTCTACGACATGATCATCGCCGCGGCGCTCTTCCTGTTCCTGTGGTTCGTGATGATGCGGAAGCCCCGCCGCGAGGGCATCCTCACCCTGACGTTCGGCCTCTGGTACGGGATCGCGCGGATCGTGGAGGACTCGCTGCGGATCGACAAGCGGTTCTTCGGGCTCACCGGCAGCCAGTGGACGGCCGTCGCCGTCGCGACCGCCTCCGCGGTGGTCCTGCTGTGGTGGGCGCGTCATCCCGATCCCGAGGCGCCGAGCGGCGGGGGACCGGCGCCACCCGAGGACCGGACCGCCGTCGACGCCGGCAGCGACGGCGATCTCGACGAGCCGGAACCTACCGGCCCGGCGACGTCATCAGCGTGAGCGGCTTGCCGACCTTCGTCTTCGTCGCCTGCACCACCTTCGTGGCGGCCTCGCGGAGGGCCACGCTCGCGGCGGCGTCGGGCTGAGCGATGACGATGGGCACGCCGGTGTCGCCGCCCTCCCGCATGGCCGGCAACAGCGGCACCTGCGCCATCAGGGGCACGTCCAAGGTGTCGGCCGCTTCCTGACCGCCACCCTCACCGAAGATCGGCTCGTGCTCCCCGCAATGCGGGCACACGAACCAGCTCATGTTCTCGACCACGCCCAGCGGGCGCAGGTTCGTGCGCTCGGCCATCTTCCCGGCGCGCTCGGCCACCTTGCGTGCGGCCTCCTGCGGGGTGGTGACCACCAGCATCGAGGCGCCCGGCAGGAACGAGGCGAGCGAGATGCTCACGTCCCCGGTTCCCGGCGGCAGGTCACACAGCAGGAAGTCCAGGTCGCCCCAGTAGACGTCGCCCAGGAACTGTTCGATCGCCTTGTGGAGCATGGGCCCGCGCCAGATGACCGGCGTCTCCTCCGGGACGAAGAACCCCATGGAGATCACCTTCACGCCGTGGCCTTCGAGCGGCAGGATCATGTCGTTGAACCCGACCGGCTTCCCGCTGACGCCCAGCATGCGCGGGACGCTGAAGCCCCAGACGTCGGCGTCCAGGATGCCGACCTTCTTGCCCTCGGCGGCGAGCGCCGCGGCGATGTTCACGGTCACGCTCGACTTGCCCACCCCGCCCTTGCCCGAAGCGATCGCGATCACCGACGTCGAATCCGGGAACCCGATCGTCTTGGGTGCGGGCGCCGCGCCGGCGGCGCTCGAGCCTCCTCGGAGCTGCTGCACCAACGCCTCACGCTGGCCCTGGTCCATCGGGGTGAGACGGACATCGACCCGATCGACCCCCTCGAGGGGCTGGACGGCACCCGTGACGTCCTGCGTGATGCGATCCTTCAGCGGACACCCCTCGATCGTGAGCAGGACGTGCACGCGCACGGTCCCGCCCTCGATCTCGATGTCCTGCAGCATGCCGATGTCCTCGATCGGCCGGCCGATCTCGGGATCGAGCACCTGGCGGAGGGCTTGTCGGACCTGATCCTGCGTGGTCACGAGGAGGTTCCTTTCGGCGTGAGCCCGGCGTCGCGGGCCCTAAGATGGTGTCGGCTCGTTTGACACGGTGCTGACCGTGGAAATCCAGTCTACGACGGGAGACGAGATGGCCGAACCCGCACCGATCGAGGTGCACAAGGCGCTCGCCGACGACACGCGCTACCGGCTCCACCGGTACCTGCGCCTGTCCGGCAGGCCGGTGTCCGTGCGCGAGCTCGCCGTCCGCCTGTCCCTGCACCCCAACACGGTGCGCCCGCACCTGCGGCGTCTCGAGGACGCCGGCCTGGTGGCGAGCGAGGTCCAGCGGGGATCCACCTCGGTGGGAAGGCCCCAGACGGTCTTCACCGCCGTGGATCGCGAGGGCCGTGAGGGCCGCGACTACCGGCTGCTGGCCGACATCCTGGCGGGGCTGTTGACCGGTGCACGCCAACGCGAGCGCGCGGAGGAACTCGCGCGGGAATGGGGCGCCTACCTGGTGGGCCGCAGCGTGCAGAAACCGGGGGGCCGGCGCCCCTCGGGGCCCAACCTCGCGGTGCTGCAGGAGGCGCTGGCCGATGCCGGGTTCGAGCCGCGGTTCCGTCGCCGCAGCGCCAGAACGGTCGAGATCACGTTGCGCGAGTGCCCGTTCCGAGACCTGCTGGAGGAACACCGCCAGCTGGTGTGCGCCGTCCACCGAGGCCTGCTCGAGGGCATGCTGGGTGCTTCCCGGCCTCCCATGGAGCTCGTGAGCTTCGAGCCCATGGCCGAACGGTCCTCGGTCTGCCGCACGGTGGCTCGCGGTGCCTGAAGCAGCCATTACGTACGTACCGCGGCAACAACCTGCGTACGGAGACTGAAGTCCCGGCGTCCACGGTCCGATGCTGTAGCGACAGACGTGAGCGGACGCGCGCTCGCGATGCGAACGACCGACGGACGCGTTTCGGAGGAGATCGATGGAGGGCACGGCCACCACGTCATCGGACGGCACACCCATCGTGCCGGAGTTCAACGGATGGCTCGAAGAGCTCGTCGCCGGTGAGGGCTCCGACCTGCACGTCAAGGTGGGGTCGGCGCCGATGATCAGACTGCCCAAGGGCCTGTCGCGGCTCGACCGCGACCCGCTCACGGGCATCGAGACCCAGGCGATCGCCGACGGGATCATCCCCGAGGACCGCAAGCAGAAGTTCAACGACACCGGCGAGGTGGACTTCGCCTACTCGATCCCCAACGTCGGCCGGTTCCGCGTCAACGTCTTCCGTCAGCGCAACTCGATCAGCATGGTGCTGCGCAAGCTCCGCTTCGGCGGGCCCTCGTTCGAAGAGATCGGGTTGCCGGACGCCGTGCGCACGATCGCCGACGAGCACCGCGGCCTCATCCTGGTGACCGGCCCCACGGGGTCGGGCAAGACGACGACGCTCGCGGCCATGATCGACTACATCAACAAGACCAAGCCCGTGCACATCGTGACCGTCGAGGACCCGATCGAGGTCCTCCACCGCGACGAGATGGCGTCGATCAACCAGCGGGAGATCGGCAACGACACGATGGACTTCCTCGTCGCCCTGCGCGCGGCCCTCCGCCAGGACCCCGACGTGATCCTGATCGGTGAGATGCGTGACACCGAGACCGTGCGCGCCGCGATCCAGGCCGCGGAGACCGGCCACCTGGTGATGTCGACCTTGCACACGGTCGATGCCACCGAGACCGTGAACCGTGTGATCGACTTCTTCCCGCCCGTACCAGCAGAAGCAGGTTCGCCTGGCGCTGGCCGGCACCCTGCGCGGCATCATCTGCCAGCGCCTCGTGCCGACCGTCGACGGCGGACGCACCCCGGGGCTGGAGATCCTGATCAACAACGGCCGCGTCTCCGAGCGGATCGCGGACCCGGAGAAGACCCACGAGATCAAGGACGTGATCCAGGACGGTGCCTACTACGGCATGGCGACGTTCGATCAGTCGCTGCTGAAGCTGGTGCAGGACGGCAGGGTCACCGTGGAGGATGCGTTCGCCGCGGTCTCCAACCGCCACGACTTCGAGCTGGCGATGCAGCAAGCCGGCATGGCGCTGCCCGTCTGAGCCTGCGGCTCACCCCAGATCGATCGACGGGGTCACCGTCTCGGCGAGGGCGATCGCCTGCGCCCGGGGCAGCATGGTCTCGAGCCGGAACGTGTACCCGGCGTCCTGCCAGATCAGGACGTTGCCGGTCACCAGCACACGGCGTGACTCGCGACCGCTCACCAAGGTCAGCGTGTGCGCACCCGTCGTCCAGAAGGCGGGCCGGCCCTCGACGATGGCATCGCCGTAGCGGTCGGTCTCGGCGAAGAGCTGTTTGGCGGCGACCTCCCACTCGCCTTCGAACTGCATCAACAGCGCTCCCGTGTTCGTTCCGTCGATCGCGGGGAGCTCCTGGGTGGGCTCCCACGCGGCGACGATGCGCTTCGCGACCTCTCCGGTCTCCAGGTCGATCTCGGTTTCGTCGACCCAGAGCCGATCGGGTGGCCCGAGTGCCTCGGGGAGCGCCGGGGCGAACCCCGCCACGCGCGTGGCCTGCGCGAACGAGACCTCGCGCCCCAGGTCGGCGTCGGTCACGACGTTCGACGGCAGCGAGGTGGGTGGGCCGTCGATGATCTCGATCCCGATCGCGCCCAGGTGGAACACGAGCCGTGCGGCGAGCGCGACGCCGGCGAGCGCCAGGACGGCCGCGACCACCAGGATGAGGGTCCGGCGCCGGCTCGGCAGCGACAACCGCGGCGCGACGAGCGACGGCGCGGCTTGCTCCTCCCGGATCGTCGACACGACCGCGGCGGACACATCGGGGGTGTTCGGCCACGCGAGGTCGGCGGCGAGCGCGGTGAACGAACGTCCCAGTTCCTCGTCGGTCATCGTGTGCAGATCGCTCATCGCGTCTCCTCGCCGGCACGGTCCGGCATCCGTTCGATCAGTTCGGTCCGGAGCCGGACCATCGCGCGCGACAGACGCGACTTCACGGTCCCGGGCCGCACCCCGAGCGCGTCGGCGGTCTCGGCTTCGGTCATCTCGAACAGGTAGCGGTAGGCGATCACCAGGCGGTCGCGCTCCGGCAGCCGCTCGAGGGCGGCCGTGAGCGTCTCGGCGTCATCGCGAGCGAGCGCGGCGCCTTCCGGGGATGGACCTTCCGTCGGGCGGTCAGTGGCCGCCACGCGCAGGGTCAACCGGTCGTGCCGCCGGGTCGATCGTCCGCGGTTCCGCGCTTCGTTGGCGACGATCCGCAGGAGCCAGGGCCGGAACGGCGCCCCGGGCCGGAAGCGCGGCAGGGCGTAGTACGCCTTCACGAACGCGTCCTGCACCGCATCCTCCGCTTCGCCCCGATGGCGCACCACGAGCCAGGCGACGCGGAAGGCCAGGGCCTGGTACCGCGTCACCAACTCCTCGTACGCGGCGACGTCGCCGTCGCGTGCGCGTGCGGTGAGCTCGGCGTCCTCCGATGGTCTGCCCGCTGGCGGGCCCTGTTCCGTCACCGTTCGACCGTCATACACCACGGAGGGCGACGGGGTTCCACGAGCGCGGAAGGCGCCGACATGGTCGGCGCCCTCCGGATGGGTCAGCGAGATCGTGATGAGGTCGGCGGCGCCTAGCGGCTCGACCCCCCGCCGGTGGGTGCGGCGGCCTCGGCGATCGCGGCGATCCCCGCCGCCAGGCCCGACAGCTCCATCGGGACGACGACCTTCGACGAGGACGAGGAACCGATCGCCTTCAGCGCCTCCAGGTACTGGAGCTGCATCGTCTTGAGGTCGGCGACGCTGGCCGATTCGTTGATCGACCGGATCGCGAGCGCGATAGCCCTCGGCCCGCAGGATCGCGGCCTGCCGTTCCCCTTCGGCCGTGAGGATGTTCGACTGCTTCGACCCCTCGGCGTTGAGGATCGCGGCCTCCTTGTTGCCCTCGGCCACCGTGATCGCGGCCGCCTTGGCCCCGTCGGCTTCGGTGACCACGGCGCGACGGGTGCGTTCGGCCGACATCTGACGGGTCATGGCCTCCTGCACCGCGGCGGGCGGGATGATCTCGCGGATCTCGACGTTGGTGACCTTCACGCCCCATCGTTCGGTGACCTCGTCGAGCTTGAGGCGCAGCAGCGTGTTGATCTCGTCGCGCTTGGCCAGCATGTCGTCGAGCGGGATGTCACCGATCACGGCTCGCAGCGTCGTCGAGGCGATGTTCAGCGCCGCACCGGCGAAGTTGCCGACCTGCACCACCGAGGTCTGCGCGTCCATCACCTTGTAGAACATGACGAAGTCGACGGCGATCGGCGCGTTGTCCTTGGTGATCGAGTCCTGCCTCGGGATCTCCAGGTAGAACTCACGCAGGTCGACGACCGTCGCCTTGTCCACGAACGGGATCAGCAGGATGAGCCCGGGACCTTTCTGGCCCAGCAGCCGTCCCAGCCGGAACACGACCAAGCGTTGGAACTCGGGCACGACCTTGATCGCCTTGGCCAAGAACACGATCACCAGCAGCAGGATCACGATCGCGCCGATGAGCGCGATGTTGACGTCCATCAGGTGTTCCTCCCTCCTTCGGCCGGCGCCGTGCCGGCCGTCGCGCCCTCATCGTTCGCGGCATCGACGGTGAGCGCGAGACCGTCGAGCCGGGTGACCACGACGCGCGCCCCGGCGGGCAGCGAGCTTCCGTCGGACGTGGAGGCCTTCCATTCCTCGGAGGCCACGCGCACGATCCCCTTGGGATCGAGACCTCGTCCGATGACCACGCCCTCCTTGCCCACCACGACTTCGGGTCCCTGGGCGGGCGCCATGTGACGCATCTTCAGCACCTTGGTCAACACCAGGAAGAAGAACGCACCGACGAAGATGGCGACGATCGCGAGGACGGCCGGCGACACCGAGACCCCCTGGGAACGGTCGTAGAGGAACCAGCCGCCGAGCACGAGACACGCGAGTCCGGCGAACCCCCAGATGCCGAAACCGGGAGCGTGGAGCTCCACGATCATCAACACGACCGCGCCGATCAACAGCGCGATCCCGACCAGCTGGACGGGCAGCAAGCCGAACGAGACGACGGACAGGATCAGCAGGATCGTGCCGATCGTGCCGGAGAACACGTGGCCCGGGACCAGGAGCTCGAGCACGATCAAGGCCAATCCGACCCAGAAGAAGATGAAGGCGAGGTTGGGGTCGAGCAGGGAGTGCAGGAACCCGATGAACCCGCCCATGGGCTGGTCCTCCAGCACCCAGCCCTGCGTGTCGAGCGTCGTCGTGGTGCCGTCGCCGAGCCGGACCTGCCGGCCGTCGATGTCGACGAGGAGCGCTTCGGCGGTGGGAGCGATCGCATCGATCACGTCGGCGGACAACGCGGTCTCGGCCGTGATGCTCTCGGCCGATCGCACGAACGACTCGGCCATGTCCGCGTTGCGTCCGTACGTCTCGGCGAGGCTCCTGATGTAGGCGGCCGCATCGTTCACGGCCTTGTCCGAACCGATCGCGCCGCTGAGGCCGACGGGGGTGGCGGCACCGACGTTGGTGCCGGGCGCCATGGCGGCGACGGGACAGGACAGCAACACGAACGCTCCGGCCGAGGCGGCCCGAGCCCCTTGCGGCGAGACGTAGCAGATCACCGGCACCTTCGAGTTCAAGATCGCCTGGGTGATCTGGCGCATCGAGGAGTCGAGGCCTCCCGGGGTGTCGATCTGGATCATCACCGCGGGAGCCGGGTCGTCACCGTTGGCCACCTCGATCCCGTGTTCGATGTAGTCGGCCAGGAAGGGGTCGACGACGCCCTCCAGATCCAGCACCGGGACCTGTTCGGCCGATCCGTCCTGCGCGTCGGCGGTCCCCGCGAGCACGAACGCGCCGGTCACGGCGATCAGGATCGCCGTGACCATCTGCTGCCCAGTTCGTCTCGCGTTTCGCATGAACATAACCCTGGTTCGTCACATGTGGAGAGTTGGTTCGAACCGAGCGTAATCGGGCCGCGAACGCTGTGCAGGGGTTCCTGCCTGGTCGATAATCGATCGGGCGTGTCGAACGGCGTGCAAGCCGCAAGCCTCGACCAGCGCGAGCTCCGTATATCGAAGGGACACCGGGTGCAGGCTCGGAACGACGGTCCACTCCTCCCACGAGAGGAACAGCAACTGATGGAAGGGCTCCTCGCCGGCAACGACGACGCCATCCGCACGCTCTATTCGCGGTTCGGTCGTCCCGTCTACTCGCTGGGACTTCGCCTGCTCGGAACCCGGGAGTCCGCCGAAGAGCTCACCCAGGACGTCTTCCTCACCGCGTGGCGGAAGGCGGCGCGGTTCGATCCGGCGCGCGGACGCCTGTCCACCTGGTTGATGACGATCGCGCACAACCTCGCCGTCGACCGGCTCCGGCGGGAGACCGGCGTGTCGCGTCCGACGCTGGTCCTCGTCGATGAGGTGCCCGACGCCCCGGGCCTGGATGAAGAGGCCGTCCTGATCGAACGCGACTCGGCGTTGCGCGCGCTGGAGTCCCTCTCACCGGCGGAGCGCCTGCTCGTGGGCCGGGCATACTTCCGCGGGCAGACCGCCCGCGAGATCGCTGAGGCCGACGGCATCCCCCTCGGCACGGTCAAGACCCGGCTCCGCTCGGCGATGATCAAGGTGCGCAAGGCCAACGAGGGCAAGGACCTGCTGTGAACTGCGTCACCGTGCGGGATGGCCTGACGGAGCGTGCGCTCGGCACCCTGCCCGCTCGCGAGCGGGCGAGCATCGACCGGCATCTGGTGTGGTGCGCGGCCTGCAGGAAGGAAGCCGCCGAGATGGAGAGCGCGGCGGCCGTCTTCGCGTTCGGTGTCGACCAGACCGAACCCGACCCCGCGCTCGAGGCCTCGGTCATCGCCTCGATCAACCACGCGTCGGGACGACGTACCCCACACACGGCTCCGCGACGAGGCCGACTGGCGGTCGTCGCGGTCCTCGCCGCGATGCTCGCCGTGAGCGGTCTCGGCTGGGGCGCCGTGATGGCCGGCAGGGCCGCGCGCTCGGACGAGGCGGCACTGGTCACCACGCTCCGCCAGCAGAGCGCGGCCGAGAAGTTCTCCCGGATCCTGTCCTCGGCCGAGTTCGCCGACCCCGAGGGGGAGGTGTTCCTCGGCACGCTCGGCCCGACGAACGAGGGTGGAGGTGGTGGCAGCGCGCTCACCCTGGTCTCGCCCACGATCACCGACATGGCCGTGGTGCTCGTCAACGGCGTGCCGCCCGCGCAACGCAAGGACGTGCCGTTCACCGTGTGGCTCCGTGGCCCCGACGGCGCATCCCTGGCGGCCGGCCAGATCGATGCGCTCGACGCCGCCGGCTCCGGGATCATGTGGGAGGACATCGATCGGGACCTCGGCGTGTTCGACCGCGTCGTCGTGCGCGATACGGGTGGCCACGCCGTGATGCGCGGGATCATCGCCACCCGGGCTCCGCTGTCCTCACCGAGTCCCTGACCGCTCGCCGACGGCGCTCCGCGCGCCGATGGGTATCCTCGGGCACATGCGATTCGGGCTGAGCCTGCCGCACTACGGGTTCTCCTTGCCGGGGTCCGCGCCCATCACGTTCGAAGCCATGGCCGCGTGGGCGAACCGGGCGGAGGAGCTCGGGTTCGACTCGGTGTCGATCTCCGACCACTTCTTCTATTCGTTCGGACGCTACGGTGCCGATCCGCAGCCGATCGCCTCCCTGGAGCCCATGACGGCGCTCGCCGGGCTGGCAGCGGTGACGGACCGTGTCCGTCTCGGCGCGCTCGTCCTGTGCGCGCCGTTCCGACATCCGTCCAACCTCGCGAAGATGGCCGCCACGATCGATCAGCTCTCCGGCGGGCGGCTCGATCTCGGGATCGGGGCGGGGTGGCTCGAACAGGAATTCTCGGCGTTCGGGTATCCGTTCGGCACCGTCGGTGAACGGTTCGAGGCGTTGGAGGAGACGCTCCAGGTGCTCGAGGCGCTGTTCTCCGGAGCGCCGGCGACCTTCGACGGACCGACGGTCACGCTCCGTGATGCCCGGCTCCTCCCGGCGTCGGCGCAGGAGCCGCGGATCCCGGTGTGGGTGGGCGGCAAGGGCGGACCGCGACTGCTGCGGCTGGCGGCTCGTCATGCCGACGGCTGGAACGCCGTGTGGCGCTGGGCGCCCGAGGCCTACGCCGACCGGGTCGCGGCCGCCAGGCAGATCTGCGAACAGGAGGGCCGTGACCCCGCCACGTTCCGTCTCTCGGTGGGGCTCTCCTGCCTGCTGGGTGAGGACGAGGCCGCCGCACGGGCGGCGTTCGAGCGGGGGCGGGCCTCGATGCCGGGCGATGCGATGGCCGCCGAGACCGACGCCTCGTGGCGCGCCGACACGCTCTCCGGCACGCCTGAGCAGGCACTGGAGCGGCTCCATGCGTTCGGATCGCTCGGCGTGGAGGAGGTCGTGATCGCCCCGTGGGTGTTGCCGTTCGCGGTTCCCGAACCGGAGCAGGTGGAGCTCTTCGCCGAGCGGGTGATGGGTCCGTTCCGCGCGGGCGCGTGAGGATGGAACCTGCGGCGGCGATCCTCGCCGTGCTGGAGGCGGCGGATGGGCCGCTGCACTGGACGGTGATCCAGGATCGGGCGCTGCGTGCCGGCTACCTCGATCCGTTCGAGACCCCGGATGTGCGTGGTGTGGTGGGGCGCACCCTGCGTGAGCTCGCGAGCGCGGGGACGATCGTCAGGGTGGAACAGGGCACGTACCGGTCGGTCTAGCGCCGATCAGGCCGGCTTCTTCCGGGGACGACCACGCTTCTTCGGGGCTGCGGTGGCCTTCGGGCTTGGCGCTGCCGACGACCGCCTTCCGTCGTCCGGGCCGAGGCTTGCGCGCACCGGCGATCGCCTCGTTGACGTGCGTGCTGCAGAGGTCCTTCACGAAGTTCCCTCGTGCGACCTTGATCGTGATCGTCTCGGCCGCCGGTCGTCCGCAGGTGTCGCAGACCAAGATCGTCTTCTCCGCCATGATGGGTTCCCTTCGCGCTCGCCCTGGGGGAAGGATACGTCGCCGGCAGGTCCGAGCGGCAGGTCGGCTCAGCGCCGATAGGCGATCGGTGAGAATCGTTCGAGCTTCTCGAACCGATGCTCGGCCTCGACCCACCGCACCGTGCCCGACCTCGACCGCATCACCATGGAGTGCGTCGTGGCGCCGTCGGGCCAGTAGCGAACCCCTCGGAGCAGGTTCCCCTCGGTGATCCCGGTGGCCGCGAAGAACACGTCGTCGCCGCTGACGAGATCGTCCGTGGACAGCACGGCGTCGACGTCGTAGCCGTCGTCGACGAGCTGCTGCCGCTCATCGTCGTCGCGCGGTGCGAGACGTCCCTGGATGGCGCCGCCGAGGCATTTGAGCGCGGCAGCGGCGATCACCCCTTCGGGGGTCCCGCCGATCCCCATGAGCAGGTCGATGCCCGACCGGGGAGCCGCGGCGGCGATGGCGCCCGCGACGTCGCCGTCGCTGATCAGGTACACGCGAGCGCCCACGCTGCGGATGGCGGCGATGAGGCCCTCGTGGCGGGGCCGGTCGAGGACGGTGACGCTGACCTCTTCGGGCCGAACGCCCTTGGCCTTGGCGACCAACCGGACGTTCTCTTCCGGGGAAGCGGTGATGTCGATCACGTCGGCCGACTCGGCGCCGGCGGCGATCTTCTCCATGTACACGGCCGCTCCGGGGAAGAACATCGTGTCGCGGGGAGCGAGCGCGATCACCGCCACCGCGTTGGGTTGGCCGAGGGCGGTGAGGGTGGTTCCGTCGACGGGGTCGACCGCCACGTCGACCCCGGGGCCCTCGCCGTTGCCCACTTCCTCGCCGTTGTAGAGCATCGGCGCTTCGTCCTTCTCACCCTCGCCGATCACGACGGTGCCGTGCATCGAGACGGTGTCGATCATCAGCCGCATCGCGTCGACGGCGGCCTGGTCGGCCGCGATCTTGTCGCCGTGGCCGATCCAACGGCCGGCGGCCAGCGCCGCCGCCTCGGTGACGCGTGCCAGTTCCATCGCGAGGTTCCGGTCGGGCCGCTGCGAGTCGCTCACGTTCGGTGCTCCTTCGAAGGTCGTGGGCGCATGTCGTGCCCGAAACAGCAATCCTACGCGCCGGTCACCGGGTCGGGGCTCGGCGGTCGCGGCGCCGGCGCCAGGCCGCGTTCGGCGTACCAGGCCAAGGTGCGGCGGACGGTCATCTCCAGCGGGGTGTAGCGCAGGTCGAGCGCGCGGCGCGCCAGCGATCCGTCGTAGCGATGGCCGTGCAGCAGGGTGCGAAGCATCTCGGGGCAGACGGTGGAGCCCCTGCCCACCAGGCCCGCCACGCCGCCCGCCACCGTGCCCGCGACGGACACCACCGCACGTGGCGCGAACCGGACCCGGGCCGGCTGGCCGCAGACCCGCCGCAGCAGTTCGATCGCTTCGCTCACCCGGATCGAGGCGCCGTTGATGAGGTAGCGCTCACCCGGTGCGCCGTGCTGCTCGGCCAGCAGGTGCGCTTCGGTGCAGTCGTCGACGTCGACGATCGAGACGTAGGTGTCCACCAGGACCGGAAGGCGACCGTTCACGAGGTCCAGGAGCAAGCGGGAGGACCCGCCGATGCGTCCCGGCCCCTGCACCGAGGACGGGTTCACGCAGACCACCGGCACGCCGAGCTCGGATCCCAACGCGAGGACCTTGCGCTCGGCGAGCAGCTTCGAGCGCTCGTACTGCGACAGGAAGCTGCCGCGGTGCGGGGTGTCTTCGCGGCCGATGACGCCGGTGGCCTCGCCGATCGTGGCGGCCGACGAGGTGTGGACGACCCGCGCGACCTTGGCGGCCGACGCCGCCCGCACCACGGCCGCCGAGCCCTCGACGTTCGCGTGCAGCATGGGCCCGGGGTCGCGCTGGCACATCGCGTTGATGCCGGCCGCGTGGAAGACGGTGCGCACCCCCCGCATGCCCTCGAGCAGGGCGGCGGGATCGTCGAGATCGCCGCGGACCGGCTGCGCCCCCAGCGCGCGGACGATCTCGGCGGCGGCCTCGCTCCGCGCCAGCGCTTTGACGAACCGGCCTTCGGCGACCAGGCGTTGCACGAGCGCTCCGCCGACGAACCCCGATCCACCGGTGACGAAGACGTCGCCCACGCAGGCTCAGCGCTCTCGGGCGCTTCGCTCGCGTCGGGCGCTGCCGGCCAGGGCACCGCCGTAGCGCGCGAAGTACTCGACCGCCGACGCGACGGTGATCACCGCGGCGATCGCCATCACGACCTGGTCGAGGTACCAGTCACCGATCATGACGTCGGGTCGCCAGATCGCCAGGAAGATGGCGAGGAACTGCACGTTCGCCTTCAGCTTGCCCCAGATCGAAGGGCGGATCACCGTGCCGTCCCCGGCGGTCACCGCCCCCCGGAGCCCCATGACGAGCAGTTCGCGGCCGATGATGATGAAGGCCACCCACATCGAGCATCGCCCGACGGCGACCAGCGAGACGAGGACGCCGGATACGAGCAGCTTGTCCGCCGTCGTGTCGAGGAAGTTGCCCAGCGTGGTGGTCTGCTTCCAGCGTCGAGCGAGGCGGCCGTCGAAGTAGTCGGTGATGGCGGCGATCGCGAACAGGGTGGCTGCGGCCGGCGTGGCCCACGAGACGCGGTCGCCCACCCAGATCAGGGCCATCACCACGGGCGTGAGCGCGATCCGCAGATAGGTGATGGCCTGGAGGAACGTGGCGGCTCGGTCGTCGGCGCTGGTCATCCGGGCATCGGGCGCATCGTAACAGCGCCTCTCAGCCGGCCAGCAGCGCCCGGACCTCGGACGCGGACGCGCATGCCAGCGCCTTCGCGGCCAGGGCCTCGGCCTCGGGGATGTCGGTGCCGCGCACGACCTGCTTGACCCGCCCGATCGCCGGAGCGCTCATCGAGAGTTCGCGGACGCCGAGGCCGAGCAACAACGACGTGGCGGTGGCATCGCCCGCGAGTTCGCCGCAGACCCCGACCCAACGACCATGCGCCCGCGCGGCGATGGTCGTGGCCTCGATGAGTTGCAGGACGGCGGGATGCACCGCATCGGAGAGCGACGCGACATGTTCGTTGCCGCGATCGGCGGCGAGCACGTACTGCGTGAGGTCGTTCGTGCCGATCGAGAAGAAGTCGACCGAGGGTGCCAGGACCGCTCGCGGTGAGCGCTGCGGCGGGCACCTCCACCATGATGCCGGTCTCGAGCTCCGTGCCGTGCCCCACGGCCCGTCGAGCCTCCTCCAGCAGTTCGAGCGCGCGGTGGAGTTCGTCGACCGTGGCCACCATGGGGAACATCACGCGAACCGGGAAGTCGGCCGCCACCCGGACGACGGCGCGCAGCTGCGGGAGGAGCAGGTCGGGGCGGGCCAGCCCCAATCGCACGCCTCGCACCCCGAGGAACGGGTTCGGCTCGGCCGGCTGGCCGAGGTAGGGGAGGGGTTTGTCCGCGCCGGCATCGAGGGTTCGCAGCAGCAACGGGCGGCCGTTGAGCGCCTCGGCGGCGAGGCGGTAGGCGGCTTCCTGCTCGTCCTCGGTGGGCATGGCATCCCGGTCCATGAACAGGAACTCGGTGCGGAACAACCCCACGCCGTCGGCGCCCGCGGCGACCGCGGGGGCCACCTCCTCGGGTGTGCCGACGTTGGCGGAGACCTCGATGGTTTCGCCGTCGGCCGTGACGGCAGGGGTGTTCGCCGCGGCGCGTGCGGCGTCAGCCGCCATGGTGGCAGCGGTACGGGCTTCCTCGATGTCGGCGAGGAGCTCGGCCGGGGGGTCGACGTGGACCAGTCCGCGGTCACCGTCCAGCGCCAGTGTCGTTCCGTCCTCGATCTCCATGAGGCGGTCGCCCAGACCCACGACGGCGGGGATCCCCATCGATCGGGCCAGGACCGCCGCGTGGCTGGTGGGACCGCCGCGGGCGGTGGCGATGCCCATGACCACGGTGGGGTCGAGGCCGGAGGTGTCGGCGGGGGTGAGGTCGGCGGCCAGCAGGATGCCCGGTGCCTCCAGGGCCGGCGCGGGTGGCTCGATCCCCAGGATGCGGGCCAGCACCTGGGCGCCCACGCTCCGGAGGTCGTCGGCTCGCGCTCGCAGGTACGGGTCCTCGATCGCCTCCCAGGCCCCGGCCGTGGAGTCGATCGCGCCTTGCCACGCCTGGGCGGCCGTGCGGTGATCCGCCTGGATCGCTCGCCGGGTCGGCGCGAGCAACGCATCATCTCGAAGGAACAGCAGGTGGGCCGAGAAGATCGCCGCCTCCTGTTCGCCCGCCTTGGTCTGGACCTCGTCACGCTGGCGTTCGATGTCGGTGGCGGCTTCGACCAGGGACCGGTCGAGTCGTGCGATCTCGGCGGCCTCGTCGGCCGCGTCGCCGGCCGGGACGCTCAGTGTCGGCACGTGGAAGCGCTGGGCGGGGCCGCTCGCGAGACCCGGCGATGCCGAGAAGCCGCGGAGGACGCCGTCCTCGAGGTCGTCCTCCGTGACCGGGAGTGGCGGTGCAGCGAGGACGGCGGCATCGGGGCCGCCGACCTCCTCGTCGAAGTTCCGCGACGCGAGCGCCTCCACGGCGGCGATCGCCTCGGCGGCCTGGGGACCGGTGGCCGCAACCTCGAGCTCGTGCCCGGTGGCGGCGCCCAGGGTGGCGATCGCGTTGAGGCTCTTCGCGTCGGCCGGTCCCCGCCCGTTGGTGAGGTCGCGCACCTGCACCACCGCGTCGAAGGAGGACGCCGTCTGCACGAACCGCGCCGCCGGCCGGGCGTGCAGCCCGTGCGGGTTCGTGACGGTCATCCTGGTCACGACGGCCTCTCCCTCGGGGCGGTCGGTGGCCGGACCCACGTCGGCGGCCGGGGTGCCGAGGTGGGTGATCTTGCCGGCGAGCCCGCCGCGGGCTTCAGCGGCCACCGCGTCGAGCGAGGCGCCCATCTTCGCCGTGACCGCGGCCGCCACCGCGCCTTCGACCAGCGGGGCCTCGCACAGTTGGATCCGTTCGCGCTGCCCGGGTTCCAGCAGGTCCATGGCCATCTCGGCCGACAGCACCGCACTGCCCAGGTCCATCAGGACCAGCACCCCGTCCTCGGACCACGCGCGTTCGATGGCCTGCATCACGAGGACCGCGTCGGTGCCGATCGGGTGATCGGGCATGTCGAGACCGCCCGCGGTCTCGAGACGGATGTCCGGCCCGCCCATCTCGCGCGCGAGCTCGGCGACGCCTTCGGCGATCCGGAAGCTGTGGGAGACGATCACGATCCCGACCACGACGTCCTCCCGCCCCGCCCTCAGGCCCTCGAGGCCAGCACGCCGATCAACACGAACCCGTACGCCACGGTCACCACGCCGAGCGCCACCAGTCCCTTGCTCACGAGCTGCTTGTGACGGTCGCTGAGACCGAAGTCGAACAGCACGGACCGAAGTCCGAGCATCGCGTGGATCGTGATCACCACCAGGAAGATGGACTCGAGGACGAAGATCACCGGGTTCGCGATGTAGTCGAGGACGTGCTGGTAGGTGCGGAGTCCGCCGACGGCTTCGACCACGAAGTGGTGGGCCACCATGTGGATCGTGACCAGCAGCAGCAGCGCCACGCCGGTGACGGCCGTCCAGCGCCAGGTCCTGGAGCGCGTGCGTTCCCCGGTTGGGGCGCGAGGGTCCTGAGCCGGAGCCTGCATCGTCATCCCTCGGCCGTGAAGACGTGGATCGCGGAGTAGATCAGCAGGATCGCACCGAAGGTCATCAAGGTGTAGAAGAGCGCCTTCTGATGGTTCGGGACGAAGCCGCTGCCGATCAGCGCCACGCGCAGGCCGTTCAGGCCGTGCGCCAGCAGTCCGAACACGAGCAGCACGTCCAGCCCCAGGAACAGCGGGGTGGTGGCGGTCTCGAGGAACCCGTTCCACGCGGCTTCGCCTCCCAGGAGCTGGGAGAGCACGGCGAGGTGCAGGTACAGGTAGAAGACCAGCCCGAGGCCGGTGATCCGGTTCAACGAGAACGCGAAGTGGCCGGTGCCGCGGCGCCGGATGTCGAACCACGCGGTGGGGCCCGGCGCCTTCCGCTCGACGGGGCCTTCGGCGCCGCGTGCGCGCAGGATCTCTTCGACGCCGCTGGGGGTCTGGTCCTCGGTTCGTCGTTCGCTCACGTTGGATCCTCCGATCCGACCTCGGGGACCGCCCGTCCCTGGTCGCGCCGCCGGCGGCGAAGATCCTTCCGCAGGGCCATGATCCGCTGGGCGGGGCGCACGTTCGAGGGGCAGGCCTCGGTGCACTCGAACGCGGCATGGCAGCGCCACGCGGCGATGTCCTGGTCCGCCCAGTCGAGCAACGCGTCGCGGTCGACGGTGCCGGGGTCCTCTTCCAGCATCCGCTGGGCGAACGCGAGGGCCGCGGGGCCGACGTAGCTGTCATCGGTCGCCGCCACCGGGCAGGCGGACAGACAGAGCCCGCATTCGATGCAGTCCTCGAACCGCATGAACGCCCCCAGGTCATCGGGCACTTCGGCCTCGGGGAGGAACTCGCTGTCGCGCACGATCGCATGCGCCTCGGGGAACCGCTCGACGAATGACGTCATGTCGACGACGAGGTCGTTCAGCACGGGAAGGTTGGCGATGGGCTCGACGGTGACGGTGCCGCCGCCCACGTCGGCGAGCGGCGTGACGCAGGCGAGCCGCTCGCGACCGTTCACCCGGACCCCGCAGGTACCGCACGAGGCGTGGAAGCACGAGTGGCGCAGCGCCAGCGTCGGGTCGTCGTGGAGCTGGATCCATCGGAGCGCCTCGAGCACGGTGGTGCGGGCCTCGACCGGTACGTCGTGCTCGTCGACATGGGCGGGACCGTCGTCGCGCTTGAACCGATGCACACGGACCCGGCGCGTCTCCTGCGCGGCCGCGGCGACCTGATCCTGGGCGCTCATGCGGCGAAGACCGCCGTGTGGGGGAGCAGGACGGTCTCGCGCGTGCGGCAGGGTTCGTCGACGCCCAGCTTCCGGCCGACCACGTCGGCGCACACCTCCGCCATGCCACGAAGGGTCGTGCCCTTGCCGCCGGTGATCGTGACGAACCCCTCGAGGCCGTCGTCCACGGCGTGGTCGATCGTCTTGAAGGTCCGCGAGAGTTCGCGTCCCGAGTCGGCGTCGTCCTTGGAACCGATCAGCGGCCGGGCGGCCGACCACGCCGAGCGGAACGGCGCGTCGCGCACGGCGGGGATCAACATCGATCCCTCGTCGATCATGCGTTGCACGTGGTCCTGCGGGATGCCGAGGTCGTCGGGATCCTCCACCACCCAGGAACTGGTGCCGACGACCGAGAGCGCGCGCTGCGGGACCACGATGTCGCCGTCGCCCGAGGCGTGCAGACGGTTCACCACCATGTTGCAGAGCCGGCCGCGCACCGCGAGCATCACGCCGGGGGAGGGCCGGATCGGCACGTCGACCCCGGCCATGTGCGCCACCTGTTCCGACCACGGTCCGGTGGCGTTGACCACGAGGTCGGCGCCGATCGTGGTCTCGCGTCCGGTGACGACGTCACGCACCCGTGCGCCGGTCACCACGCCGCCGGCGCGCTCGAGATCCGTGACGTCGACGTAGTTGAGCAGGACCGCGCCGTTCGCCTTCGCCGTGGCGAAGAACCGCAGCGGCATCCGCATGGCGTCCATCGTGGCGTCGGGCACCCGCACCGCGACCTTCAGCTCGGGGTTGAGCATCGGCTCGAGCCGCAGCGCCTCGTCGGGCTGCAGGACCTGGGTGCGGATCCCGGTCTCTTCGCAGCCCGCCAGGAACGACGGGAGGTAGGCCATGTCCTCGTCGGTGATGGCCACGAACAGGCCGTCGTTCTCCTCGAACGAGCCGGGCGCGATGTGGCGAAGGAGCGTGTTCTCCTCGATGCACTCCACGGCCGACTCCTTGTCGTTGACGGCGTAGCGCGCGCCGCTGTGCAGCAGGCCGTGGTGGCGACCCGTGGTCCCGGACGTGAACTCCCCACGCTCGACCAACGTGACCTGGATGCCACGGAGCGCGAGGTCGTGCGCGAGCGCGCCGCCGGTACCGCCGCCGCCGATGATCAGGACATGTGGGCTCGAACCCCTCATTGAGGGTGCATCATCGCACCGGTTCGATGCCGGCGGGCCGCTGCCGTCACGTCAGTCCTCCGCGGTTTCCTCCCCGCGCGCGAAGTCGCCGCGCTGCGGGGTGGTCGGATCTTCGTCCTCGTCGGTCTGACCTTCGGCGAACGTCCCCTTCTCGGTCTCGGCAGGCTCGTGATGCTCCTGTTCCTGACCCTCGGCGAAGTCGCCGTGGCGGTCCTCCTCGGGATCGTGCTCCTCCTCTGCCTGGCCTTCGGCGAAGAACCCTTCGTGCTCGTCCTTGTCCTTGTCCTTCTCGTCTTCGGTCATGTGGGGCACTCCGATCTACTCGACCCAGTCGAACGTTCGGGTGACGGCCTTCTTCCAGTTCGCGTACTCGGAGGCCACCTTGTCCGCGGACATCTGGGGCTTCCACTCCTTGTCCTTGCCCCAGTACTGGCGCAGCTCGTCGGTGTCCTTCCAGAATCCGACCGCCAGGCCGGCGGCGTAGGCGGCGCCGAGCGCGGTGGTCTCGGCGACCTTCGGCCGGATCACGGGGACCTGCAACGAGTCGGCCTGGAACTGCATCAGGACCTCGTTGTAGACCATGCCGCCGTCGACCTTGAGCTCCTTGAGCGTGACGCCGGAGTCGGTTTCCATGGCGTCGAGCACCTCGCGGGTCTGCCACGCGGTGGCTTCGAGGGTGGCGCGGGCGATGTGCCCCTTGTTGACGTAGCGGGTCATCCCCACGATCGCGCCTCGTGCGTCGCCTCGCCAGTACGGCGCGAACAGGCCCGAGAACGCCGGCACGAAGTAGATGCCACCGTTGTCCTCGACCGTCGCGGCGAGCTCCTCGATCTCCTGGGAGGTGCTGATGATGCCCAGGTTGTCGCGGAGCCACTGGACGAGGGCACCCGCGATGGCGATGGCGCCTTCCAGGCAGTACACCGCAGGCTGATCGCCCAGCTTCCATCCCACGGTGGTGAGCAGCCCCGACTTCGAGTGGACCAGCTCGGTGCCCGTGTTCAGGAGCATGAAGCACCCGGTGCCGTACGTGTTCTTGGCGTCGCCGACGTCGTAGGCGGCCTGGCCGAACGTCGCGGCCTGCTGGTCGCCCAGGATGCCGGCGACCGGGATGCCGGCGAGCGTGCCCTTGGCCTCGCCGTAGACGGCGGAGGAGGGCTCGATCGACGGCAGCATGGACCTCGGTACGCCGATCGCGGACAACAGGTCGTCGTCCCAGTCGAGGGTCGCGAGGTCCATCAGCATCGTGCGGCTCGCGTTCGAGACGTCGGTGACGTGGCGCCCGCCGTCGATGCCACCGGTGAGGTTCCACACGCACCACGTGTCCATGTTGCCGAACATGAGGTCGCCGGCTTCGGCGCGCGCCCGGGCACCCTCGACGTTGTCGAGGATCCAGCGGACCTTGGTGCCGGAGAAGTACGTCGCCAGCGGCAGACCGGTCTTGGCGCGGAACCGGTCCTGACCGCCGTCGGCCGCCAGCGCATCCACGATGTCCTGCTGGCGCGTGTCCTGCCAGACCAGGGCGTTGTAGACGGGCTCACCGGTGTTCCGGTCCCACACCAGGGCGGTCTCGCGCTGGTTCGTGATGCCGACCGCGGCGAGGTCGCTCGCGGCGAGGTTCGCCTTCTTCAACGCGCCGTCGATCACGTCGGTGGCGCGGGCCCAGACCTCCTTCGCGTCGTGTTCGACCCATCCGGGGTTGGGGAAGATCTGCTCGTGCTCCTTCTGGTCGATGCCCACGACACTGCCGCCGTGGTCGAAGATCATGAACCGCGTGCTCGTGGTGCCTTGGTCCAGCGCTCCCACGTAGTCCGCCATGAGGGGCCTCCTTCTCGTCTTCGGCTTCTCCTTCGGTTACATCTTCGGCTTCTGGGGGATCAAGCGTCGCCGGCCCAGACGTCGGCGGCGGTCTTCAACAACAGGTAGGACGAGGTGGCGCCGGGATCCTGATGCCCGGCGCTGCGCTCTCCCAGGTAGCTCGCGCGACCCTTGCGGGCCACCAGCGGGATCGTGTCCTTCATACCCTGTTCGCCCGCTTCGGCCGAGCGCCGGAGCGCCGCGGGCAGCTCCGCTCCGTCGGCGACGGCCGCCGCGAACGCGTCGCGCGCGGGGATCAGGGCATCGAGCATCGTCTTGTCGCCCGCTTCGGCCTTGCCTCGGGCCTGGACACCCGTGACGGCGGCCTCCAACGCCGCCTGCCAGTCGGGCGCCGTGAGCTCGTCCTTGCCGGCCGTGGCCACGCCCAGCTGCAGGAACAGCGTGCCGTACAGCGGCCCACCGGCGCCGCCGACCGTGGAGACCAGGGTCATCCCCACGGTCTTGAACATGGCGCCGATGTCTCCGGGAGGGGCCGCGTCGAGCTTGCCGATGACGGCCTGCATGCCGCGGTCCATGTTGATGCCGTGGTCGGCGTCGCCGATGGCCGAGTCGAGTTCGGTGAGGTAGGCCTTCTGGTCGGCGATCACCTCAGCGAAGGTCTTGACCCATCGGACGACGTCTTCGTACGGCACGCTCATCGGCTCCGCCCCCTCCCGAAGGCCGGCTCGTCGTGATGGATGTGGGTCAGGCGCCCCACCGCAGTCCGGCGGTCTTGACCGGGGCGTCCCACAGCTTCGTGTAGTCGTCGTTCAGCTTCAGCAGCGTGATCGAGCAACCGGCCATCTCGAGCGACGTGATGTAGGAGCCGATCAGGTTCCGGGTGATCGTGATGCCACGACCATTCAGGAACTTGTTCAGCTCGTTGTAGACCACGTACAGCTCGATCAGGGGCGTGCCGCCCATGCCGTTGACGAACGCCAGCACGTTGTCACCCTTGGAGAACGGCAGGTCCTCGACGACGGCGGTGGCCATCAGCTCGACGATCTCGGAGGCGGGCTTCATCTTCATCCGCTCGCGACCGGGTTCGCCGTGGATCCCCACGCCCATCTCGATCTCGTCGTCGCCGAGCTCGAACGTGGGGGTGCCGGCGGCGGGGACGGTGCACGACGTCAGCGCCATGCCCATGGAGCGGGCGTTCGCGTTGACCTCGCGGCAGATGTCGGCGACCTCCTTGAGCGGTCGCTGTTCTTCGGCTGCCGCCCCGGCGATCTTCTCCATGAGCACGGTGGCGCCGACGCCGCGGCGTCCGGCCGTGTACAGGGAGTCCTGCACGGCGACGTCGTCGTCGACCACGACCGCCTCGACGTCGGTGCCCTCGGAGCGACACAGCTCGGCCGCCATCTCGAAGTTCATCACGTCGCCGGTGTAGTTCTTGACGATGTGCACGACGCCCGCGCCGCCGTCGACGGCCTTGGTGGCCGCCTCCATCTGGTCGGGCGTGGGGGAGGTGAAGACCTCACCGGGACATGCGGCGTCGAGCATGCCCTTGCCGACGAACCCGCCGTGCATCGGCTCGTGGCCCGACCCACCGCCGGACAACAGCGCCACCTTGCCCTGGATCGGCGAGTCGGCGCGGGTGATGTAGTAGGGGTCGTAGTAGACCTTGACGAGGTCGCCGTGGGCGGCCTCGATCCCCTGGAGTTCCTCGCGAACGACGTTCGCGGGGTCGTTGATCAACTTCTTCATGCGTTGCCTCGCTTCCGTGCTCGTCACAGGGCCTGCCGCTGCCGACCCTGCGACGAGCGTTCGTGTCGTCGCTTACAGGTCGAAGATCGCCTTCGCCGCCAGCGCGCCGATGACGCCGCCGACGATCGGACCGACGACCGGGATCCACGAGTACGCCCAGTCCGAGCCTCCCTTGCCGGGGATCGGCAGGATGGCGTGGATGATCCGCGGGCCGAGGTCTCGGGCAGGGTTGATGGCGTAGCCGGTGGGACCACCGAGCGCCAGACCGATCCCGAGCACGAGGAGCGCGACCGCCAGCCCCGGGAGGGTGCCGAAGGTCGAGCCGCCGATGATCTGGGTGAGCACGATCGCCACGATGCCGAACACCAGCATGAAGGTGCCGATGATCTCGGTGATCAGGTTCGCCACGGTGTTGCGGATCGCGGGACCGGTGGAGAACACCGCGAGCTTGAGGCCCGGGTCTTCGGTCTCGGCCCAGTGCGCGAGGTAGGCGAGGTACACCAGGATCGCACCGATGAAGGCGCCGACGAACTGCCCGGCGATCAACGTGGGGACATCCGCCCACTTCACGGCGTCGATCGAGGCGAGCCCGATCGTGACGGCCGGGTTCAGCTGCGCGACCCCGCCCGTCACCGCGAGGCTCGTGATGACACCGAACAACACACCCATGGCCCACGCCCACGTGATGACGATCCATCCGCTGTTCTGAGCCTTCGACTTGTTGAGCAGCACACCGGCAACCACGCCGTCACCGATCAACACCAAGACGGCCGTGCCGACCACCTCTCCGAGGAACATCTGGGTGACCACCCCCTCCTGTTTCGCGCCCCCGGTGATCGAGGGCAGCTGTCGGGCGATAGCCAAAAACGTTCAGCCTTGGAAGTCAATAGTGCGATAGGACCGAAAGCCTCTTGACGTTGCCATGTCGTGTTCGGCATAGTCGAACACGACGGGTGGTGAACAGGCGAGGAGTTGACACGGAGATGGGTCGGTCGGATGGTGCAACTGGTGAGTGACGGTCCGTCGACGACGCATGCGGCGCTGGACGGAGCCACCGTGCGGCGGTGGATCCGCGAGAGCGCCGATGTCTTCTCTTCGCAGCGTGACTACCTCACGCAGCTCGACGCGGCGATCGGCGATGCCGACCACGGCATCAACATGGATCGAGGCTTCTCAGCGGCGGTCGTCGATCTCGATGCGGTGGACGGGTCCGCGCCGGGCGAGCTGTTGACGCGCGTCGGCTCGACCCTGGTCTACCGCGTGGGTGGTGCCGCCGGGCCGCTGTTCGGTGGATGCTTCCGCCAGGTGGGCAGTGCGCTCGGCACCACCGAGACCTTCGACGCCGAAGACCTGCTGAAGGCGCTCCGAGCGGGCCTGGACGCGATCCAAGGCCTGGGTGCCGCGGTCGAGGGCGACAAGACGATCGTCGATGCGTTCGTGCCGGCCCTGCAGGCGTTCGAACGGGACCTGCGCGCGGGACGCGACGTCGGGCAGGCGTCCCACCGCGCGGCGGAGGCCGCGAAGGAAGGGTCGCGCGAGACGATCCCGATGCAGGCGAGGAAGGGCCGTGCCTCCTACCTGGGGCCTCGGAGCGTGGGACATCAGGATCCAGGTGCCACCTCCACGGCGCTGCTCTTCGCCGCGTTGGCCAAGGTGGTCGGTGACCAGTCGTGACCGCCACCGGTGAGCGGCGGGGAACGATCCAGTCGGTCGACCGCGCCGCGCGCATCCTGAAGGCGCTCGGCTCGGGATCCTCGAGGCTCGGCGTCACCGAGGTCGCCGATCGGCTCGGCCTGGCGAAGGGAACCGTCTACGGCCTCCTTCGAACCCTCGAAGCCCAGGAACTGGTGGAACAGGACCCCGAGTCGGGGAAGTACCGGCTCGGGCCGGCGATGCTCCAGCTGGGCAACGCCTTCCTGGACAATCACGAGCTCCGCGGCCGGTCGCTGCTCTGGGCTGACTCCCTGGCCTCGCGGGTGGGCGAAGCCGTGCGCGTGGGTGTGCTGCACGGGCCGAACGTCCTGATCGTCCATCACGTGTTCCGACCGGACAACTCCGTGCAGATCCTGGAGGTGGGCGCGTCGATCCCGTGGCACGCGTGCGCGCTCGGCAAGGCGATCGTCGCCTACCTCGGCGAGGACGAGCGGGCGGCCCTGGTGCGCCACGACCTGGCGCCGCTCACCGGGCGGACGGTCGTGGATCCCGAGCGGCTGCATCTGGCGCTCACCACGGTGGTGCACGACGGTCTGGCGCTGGAGGACCAGGAAGCCATCGTGGGGGAAGCGGAGATCGCCGCCGCGGTGTTCGATCACCGCGGGTACCCCGCGGGCGCCGTCGGCGTGGTGGGCCCGGTCGAACGGCTCGTCCCCGAAGGCAAGGCGTCGGCAGCGTTGTCGGCCGCCGTCCGCGAAACCGCCCGTGGGTTGTCCCGTGACATGGGCGCCGGCCGTGTGGCCGCGCGCGGCTGAGTCCGCCGGGCGCGGTCATCATCGGGGGTCCCCACCGCATAGGCTTGCGCTCATGACCGAGCCGTCGCCGTTCGTGATCGTCGATGACTACGAGCCGGTGGCCCGCGCCGCGCTTCCTCCCGACGTGTGGGGGTACTTCGCGGGCGGGGCCGGCGACGAGTGGACCCTGGCGGAGAACCGCCGGGCGTTCGACCGCTGGATGCTGCGGCCGCGGTTCCTCCGAGGGGCGGGTGAGCCCGACACCTCCACCAGCGTCCTCGGAGCGCCGCTGTCGTTCCCGGTGATGGTGGCGCCCTGGGCCTATCAGGACCTCGCTCATGCCGACGCCGAAGTCGCGACCCGCCGCGCCGCCGCGGCCGCCGGCACCGTCATGATCGTCTCCTCGACCGCGATCGACCGGCTCGAAACGATCGCGGCCGCCGCCGAGACGCCTGCCTGGTGGCAGCTGTACGTGTTCGCCGATCGCGGCGCCACCGGGGAGATGCTGGCCCGGGTCGCGTCGGCGGGCTATGAGGCGATCTGCTGGACGGTCGATTTCCCGGTGGCCGGTTTGCGGCACCGCGACACCCGCAGCGGGTTCGAGATGCCGATGGGCCTCCCGTGGACCGATCTGGTCTTCGACCCGCACCTGGACTGGGACGACCTCGCGTGGATCCGCGGACAGGTCCCCGGCCTTCCCATCGTGGTGAAGGGCATCCTCACGGCCGAGGATGCCGAGCTGGCGGTGCAGGCCGGTGCCGACGGGATCGTCGTGTCGAACCACGGCGGCCGCCAGCTCGATTCCTCGCCGTCCGGGCTGGGGGCGTTGCCGGAGGTTGCCGCGCAGGTGGCGGGCCGGATCCCGGTCTTGATGGACGGGGGCGTTCGGCGGGGGACCGACGTGCTGAAGGCCATGGCGCTGGGGGCCAGCGCCGTCCTCGTCGGTCGTCCCACCGTCTGGGGGCTCGCCGCCGCCGGCCAAGAAGGCGTCGAAGGCGTGCTGGGCATCCTGCGCTCGGAGTTCGAGAACGCGATGGCGCTCACCGGTTGCCGCTCGGTGGCCGAGATCGGTTCGTCGTTGATCGCGCCGGCGCCCTGGCCGTAGTCGGCGCCGCGCCCATGTGACGCGCCGAGGACCCGTCTGCCACCCTTGCGCGACGATGAGCGGCTACGACCTCCACACCCACAGTTCCTGTTCCGACGGCACGAACACCCCGGCCGAGAACGTTGCCCTGGCGTTGGAGCGCGGCCTGTCGGGGATCGCCGTCACCGACCACGACACCACCGAAGGACTCGATGAGGCGTTCGCCGCTGCGGAGGGCACCGGCCTGGAGATCGTGCCGGGGATCGAGTTCTCCGCCGAGTACCAGGGGGCGAGCCTGCACGTCCTCTCGTACTGGGTCGACCCCGCGAACGCGCCGCTGCGTGAGGAGCTGCAGCGCCTCACCGACACCCGGTTCCGGCGCGGCGAGATGATGGTGGAGAAGCTGCAGGAGCTGGGCTACGACATCTCGTTCGAGCGCGTCCGCGAGCTGGCCGACGACGGCGTGATCGCCCGGCCGCATGTCGCCAAGGCCATGGTGGAGGCCGGCATCGTGCCCACCGAGAAGGAAGCGTTCGACCGGTTCATCAGCGACGACGGCATCGCCTATGTCCCCAAGCACGCGCTCGACCCGATCGATTCGCTCGACCTCATCGCGGGCGCCGGCGGCATCTGCGTGCTGGCCCATCCCGGGATGTGGAAGGGCGCGGGTTCCGTTCCCGATGAGCTGATCGAGCAGATGGCCGAAGGCGGCATGGTCGGTTTGGAGGTCGATCACCCGGATCACGACGAAACGCAGCGTGCCTACTACCACGAGGTGGCACGGCGGCTCGATCTGATCCCCACCGGCGCCAGCGACTGTCACGGGGCGCGCTACGACTACCGCATGGGGTGCGACACCACCGACGCCGAACGGTTCGCCGAGCTGCAGCGTCGCGCGGGGCGCTAGCGCAGCGCCGGTGCCGTCGTGAGTCCCATCGAACGCGTCACCGACCCGGCCGATCCACGCCTCCGCGACTTCACCGAGCTGCGAGACGTCCAGGTCCGGTCTCGCCGGGAACCGATCGAGGGACTGTTCATCGCCGAAGGGGAGGCGACGATCCGTCGCGCGCTCGACGCCGGGTACGTCCCTCGCGCGGTCCTCACCACCGACCGGTGGCTGACGTCCATGGGCGATCTGCTGGGGAGCGCCGACGCGCCGATCCTGGTCGTGGACGAACAGCTGCTGGAGGCCACGACCGGCTACCCGGTGCATCGGGGCGCGCTCGCCTCGATGCCTCGGAGACCGTTGCCATCGCTGGCCGACGTGGTCGAAGGCGCCACGCGGATCGTGGTCCTGGAGGATCTCGTCGACCACACGAACGTCGGCGCCGTGTTCCGCAGCGCGGCGGCGCTGGGGATGGACGCCGTCGTCCTGACCGATCGGTGCGCCGACCCGCTGTACCGGCGCGCGATCCGCACGTCGATGGGTGCCGTGTTCACCGTGCCGTGGACCCGGGTGGACGGCCCCGAGGCCCTGAGCGAGGCCGGCTTCGAACTCGTGGCGCTCACGCCGGCGGCCGACGCCGTGGACCTTCGTTCCTACGACGGTGCGCCGAAGGTCGCGCTGGCCCTCGGATCGGAAGGCGATGGTCTGTCGGCCCGGTGGCTCGAAGCGGCGGACGTCCGCGTGTTCATCCCGATGGCGCACGGGGTCGATTCGCTGAACGTGGCGGCAGCGGCAGCGGTCGCGTGCTACGCGCTGGGAGCATCCGGCCGCTAGCATGCCGGTCGTGCCCCCGGACCCCGCCGCCGATGCCCGACCGGAGACCCAGCCGAGGGCCCAGCCGGAGTTCCAGCCAACCATCCTCATGGTGTTCTTCGACATCGGCGGCGTGATGTACGACGACACCGTGTACGCGCGATCGTGGATGAAGGCGCTGCGCGAATCGGGCGCGGTGTTCACCGACGAGGAGTTCGAGCGCGAGTACGTCGACGCCCGGGCCGCCCAGTCCGGATCGTTCCGCCGCCGCCTCACGCGAACCTTCCTGGGTGAGGATGCGGAGCTGGCGCCCGTCGAGGCGCGTGCCGCGAAGTATTGGGCCTACCCGCCCACGGCGATCTACCCCGACGTGATCCCCTGCCTGGAGGCCCTCATCGACCGCTACCGGCTGGGGATCATCGCGAACCAGCCGAGCTCGGTGCGCGCCGCGATGGACCGCGACGGTCTCAGTCCCTATTTCGAGGTGTGGGGCGTGAGCGACGACCTGGGATTGCAGAAGCCCGACCCGAAGCTGTTCTCGCAGGTGCTCTACACGGCCGGCGTGGCGCCGACCCGGGCGGTGATGCTGGGGGACCGCCTCGACTACGACGTGCGTCCGGCCAAGACCGCCGGGATGCGGACCGTCTGGGTGCTGCGTGGCGAGGCACCGGACGATCCCACGCCCGAGCAACTGGCCGAGCCCGACGCGTCCGTGCGGACGCTCGCCGAGATCCCCGCCATGCTGGAGTCATGGGAAGCCGCAAGCGCGTCCTGATCGTCGGCGGCGGCTTCGCCGGCATGGAGGCGGCCCTCCACATGAAGCCGCTGGCGAAGGCCGGGCTACGACGTCACGCTGGTGAGTTCGGACAACTTCATGCAGTACCAGCCGTTCCTGCCGGAAGTGGCCAGCGGCACGATCGACCCCCGCGCCGCCGTGGTGCCGCTGCGGCCCTTGTTGCGACACACGTCGATCGCCATCGGTGAGGTCATGGCGATCGATCACGAGGCGAACTCGGCGACGGTGACGATCCCCGACGGCACCTCGGTGGCGCTCGGCTACGACATCCTGGTGGTGACGGCCGGGTCGTGGTCGCGCGTGTTGCCGGTGCCCGGACTCGCCGAGCGGGGGATCGGGTTCAAGACCGTGCAGGAGGCGATCTACCTGCGCAACCACGTGCTGTCGCGGTTGGACGTCGCCGCCGAGACCGACGACGAGGGCCGGCGCCGCGCCGCGCTCACGTTCGTCTTCGTCGGGGCGGGCTACGCGGGTGTGGAGGCGTTGGGCGAACTCGAGGACCTCGCCCGCGACGCGATGGAGCACTACCCGACGCTGCGACCGCAGCAGATGCGATGGATCCTGGTGGAGGCCGGCCCGCAGATCCTGCCGGAGCTGCCGCGGGATCTGGCGACCTACGCCCAGGACCAGCTGGAGGACCGAAACATCGAGGTGCTGCTGGGGACGCGTCTGGAGTCGGCCGAAGGCGCGATCGTCTTGTCGAACGGTCAGACGTTCGACGCCGACACGTTGGTGTGGACCGCGGGGGTCAAGCCCGCGCCGGTGGCCCGGTTCAGCGGGCTTCCGCTCGATGAGCGAGGGCGCATCGTGGTCGATGACCACCTTCGGGTCGTGGGCGTGCCGGGCGCCTGGGCCGCCGGGGACATCGCGGCCGTGCCCGATCGCACGACCGGTGGCACGAGCCCTCCCACCGCCCAGCACGCGATGCGTGAAGGCAAGCGGCTCGGGCGACAACCTCACCGCGACTCGAACTCGGCGGCGAGCTCCAGCCGTTCGTGTGGAAGAACGTCGGTGGCGTGTGTTCGCTGGGCCGCTACAAGGGCGTCGCCAACGTGTTCGGCGTGAAGGTGAAGGGATTCGCGGGCTGGTTCCTGCACCGCTCCTACCACCTGTACGCCATGCCCACGATCGGCCGGCGGGTGCGGATCGCGGTCGACTGGACGATCGCGCTGCTGTTCCCGCGCGACATCACGCAGTTCAGCGGATTCGAGGATCCGCGTGGACCGTTCCGGCGAGCCGCCGGACCCGGCCCCGATCCGAGCTGACCCAGGCGATGGCGCTGGGCGCGCGCAAGTCCCTAGGCTTCCCACGACGACGACGGCTGGGGGAGGGAGCTCGTGAAGGCGACCGCGGTGCCGGGCGTCCGCATGCTGGCCGGCTACCGTCGCGAGTGGCTCACCAAGGACATCGTGGCCGGGCTGGTCCTCACCGCGTTGCTGGTGCCCCAGGGCATGGCCTACGCGGAACTCGCGGGCCTGCCGGCGATCACCGGCCTCTACACCTCGATCCTGTGCCTGGTGGCCTACGCGATGTTCGGCCCGAGCAAGATCCTGGTGCTCGGCCCCGACTCCTCCCTGGGCCCGATGATCGCGGCGACGCTGGCGCCGCTGTTGGTCGCCGACGGGGACCCGGTGAAGGCGGTGGCGATGGCCTCCGTGCTGGCGCTGATGGTGGGCGGCGTCATGGTCATCGCGGGCGCGGCGAAGCTCGGGTTCGTCGCCGACCTCCTGAGCAAGCCCACCGTGATGGGCTACATGAACGGGCTCGCGTTGACGATCCTGGTGGGCCAGTTGCCGAAGCTGTTCGGGTTCTCGGTCGACGCCGACGGGTTCATCGGCGAGCTGACCGGTTTCCTCCGAGGGGTGGCCGACGGCGAGACGGTGGCGGCGGCGTTGGCGATCGGCGCGCTGGGGTTGGTGCTGCTGGTGGTGCTCCAGCGGGCCGTGCCCAAGGTCCCCGGCGTCCTGGTGGTGGTCGTCATCTCCATCGCGGTGGCGGCGATCTTCGACCTGGAGTCCCACGGCGTGTCCTTGGTCGGGAGCCCTTGCCGCAGGGATTCCCGCCGTTCACGATCCCGACGGTTTCGCTCGGCGACCTGGGGACGCTCGCGCTCGGCGCGCTCGGCATCGCGCTGGTGTCGCTGACGGACACGATCTCGACGGCGACCTCGTTCGCCGCACGCACCGGCCAGGAGATCGACGGCAACCATGAGCTGATCGGGATCGGCACGGCGAACCTCGCGGCCGGCCTGTTCCAGGGATTCCCGGTGAGCACCAGCGGCTCGCGGACGGCGGTCGCCGAGCAGGCCGGGGCGAAGACCCAGGTGGCCGGACTGGTGGGCGCCGGAGCCATCACCCTGATGTTGCTGTTCGTGCCGGGCCTGTTGCGGAACCTTCCTCAGCCGACCCTGGCCGCCGTCGTGATCGCGGCCTCGGTCAGCCTCGCCGACATCCCGGGCACGATCCGGCTGTGGCGGCAGCGCCATACCGAGTTCTACCTGGCGATGGCGGCGTTCCTGGGCGTCGTCCTGTTGGGGGTCCTGCCCGGGATCGGGCTCGCCATCGCGTTGTCGATCCTCAGCGTGTTCCGGCGTTCGTGGTGGCCGTACCAGGCGGAGCTCGGCAAGGTCGAGGGGCTGCAAGGCTTCCACGACGTCTCGAGCTATCCCGAGGCCGAGCTCCTGCCGGGGTGCGTGCTGTTCCGGTTCGACGCGCCGCTGTTCTTCGCCAACTCGCGTGCCTTCCGCGATCAGATCCGGCGGCTCGCCCGCTCCGACCCGCCGCCTCGATGGATCGTGGTGGCCGCCGAACCGATCACCGACGTCGACACGACCGCCGCCGATATGCTCGAGGACCTCGACGAGGCCCTGAACGAGGCGGGGATCAACCTGGTGTTCGCGGAGATGAAGGACCCGGTCAGGCGCAAGGTGGAGCGGTACGAGTTGACGAGGACGATCTCGCCGGAGCACTTCTACCCGACGATCGACGCCGCCGTCGAAGCGTTCCGAGCGATGACCGGCGCCGACTGGCAGCCCGCGGAACGGGGCGACGATGAGCGCTAGATCCTCCGGTTCCTCGACAGGGTGGCGACGGATCGCGGCCATCGTGTCGATCGTGACGCTGATCGCGGCGTTGGGACTGGTGGTCATCGCGACGGCTGCGAGCCTCGGGGGCGTGCTGATGGTGCTCGTCGGCGTGCTCATCGTCGTCGGTGGGGGATGGCACGCGGTCTCGCGACGCGGCCCGGTCCGCACGATCTCGGTGGTGGTGGCCATCGTCGGCGTCGTGCTCGTCGGTCACCGGCCTGGTGGTCGGGGACTTCTCGATCGAGCGCGGCTTCACGATCGTGGTGCTGTCGGCGATCTCGGTGGGGACGGCCCGGGTCGCGCTCCATCGCACGGACAAGGACCTGGCCGCCACCGTGTCGTCGCTGCCCTCGGCGCCGCCCGCCGGCCGGCCCGTGCTGATCATGAATCCCCGGTCCGGCGGGGGAAAGGTCGGGAAGTTCCACCTGGAGGACGAGTGCCGATCACGGGGGATCGAGCCCGTCGTCCTGTCGCCGGGCGACGACCTCCTGGCCCTGGCCGAGGACGCCATCGCTCGCGGCGCCGACGTGATCGGCATGGCGGGCGGCGACGGCTCCCAGGCGCTCGTCGCCTCGGTGGCGAGCAAGCATGATGTTCCCCATGTGGTGATCCCCGCCGGCACGAGGAACCACTTCGCGCTGGACCTGGGGATGGACCGCGACGACGTCGTGGGAGCGCTCGACGCCTACACCGACGGGGTCGAGCGGCGGATCGACCTGGCTTCGGTCAACGGCACCACGTTCGTCAACAACGCATCGATGGGGCTCTACGCGAAGATCGTGCAGTCGCCCGAATACCGCGACGCGAAGGTGCAAACCGTGCTCGACATGCTGCCCGACCTGCTCGGACCGGACGCCGTGCCGCTCGATCTGCGCTACGTCGGCCCCGACGGGGAGCAGCAGGACAGCGCGCACATGCTGCTGGTCTCCAACGATCCGTACCAACTCGATGGGGGAAGCGGCCGGGGCACGCGGGTGCGCCTGGACGCGGGCACGCTCGGGGTCGTGAGCCTGCGGGTGAAGAGTGCCGCCGAGGCACAGCAGATCGTGGCCCTCGACGCCGTCGGCAAGATCAACCGGTTCTCCGGGTGGCTCGAGTGGAGCGCAGAACGGTTCCAGGTCGATTCCGGAGCGTCGGTGGAGGTGGGCGTGGACGGCGAGGCCCTCATGATGAGCCCACCCTTGGTGTTCGAATCGAGGCCGGGTGCCCTGCGGGTTCGTATCCCGCGGCACGCGCTCGGGGCCTCGCCCGCGGCGAGGGGGACCTCCCCCTTGGCGTTCGAGGACCTCGTCCAGGTCGCCTTGGGCAGGTCGTCCGGGTGATCAACGATCTCCGGGCGCTCCCCGGCGCGGCGCAGTCCCTCATCCTGATCGCGGCCGGCGTGCTGGCGTTCGTCGTGGCGCTCGTGCTCATCCGGACCGGCGTGGTGTCCTGGGACGAGCGACTCTTCACGATGCTCAACACGGGCACGGGCTCGGGATCCGTCGGAGCGAAGGTGGTCTCGGCGATCACCACCCCGATCGCGCTGGTGATCCTCGTCGTCGGGGCCGGGTTCGCCGTCAACCGCGTCCATGGCTCGGGCGCGATCCTCGTCTCAGCCGTGGCCGCGGCGTTCGGATGGGCCTTGGCCAACGGGGCCAAGCTCCTGATCGACCGCCCCCGTCCCTATCTCTCCCTGTCCGAGGCGATCCTGCGGCAAGACCCGGCGCGAGGCACGTCCTTCCCGTCGAGTCACACGGCCATCGTGACCGCGGTGGTGGTGGCCCTGCTGCCGTTGCTGCCTCGCCCCTGGCGGGTGGTGGGCATCATCGTGATCCTGGTGGTCGCGTGGTCGCGGATGTACTTCGGGGTGCACCACCCGCTCGACCTGCTCGGCGGTGTGGGCATGGGCATGGCCGCGGCGGGCCTCGCCTGGTTGATCGTGGGTTCGATCGCTCGCGCCTGGTGATCGGCGCTACGCGCCCTTGCGACGCTGCTTCTGGAGTTCGCTCGCGGCCTGCAGCGCCTTGTGGCTGGTGGCGATGTCGGGCATCTCGTGGCCACCCGCCAGCTCTTCGGCGGCCCACTTCGTGAGGTCGCGGATCGACACGATGCCGACGACCTTGCCGCGGTCCACGACCGGGAGGTGGCGGATGTTGCGGGTGGCCATGTGCTCGGCCGCCTCGGCGATCTCCATCTTGGGCCCGATCGTCTCGAGGTCTCGGCGGGTCATGCCGTGGGCCACCTTGACGCTGTGCGGGTCGCCACCGGCGGCCACCAGGTTCACGATGTCGCGCTCGGTCACGATGCCGCCGAGCTTCTTGCCCTCCAGCACCACCACCGACGAGATGCCGTTGGTGCGCATGAGCTTGGCGACGTCGGCGAACGTGTCTTCGGCGTTGGCCGACTTCACCTCGGTGTGCATGATGTCCGCGACCTGCATCGTCGGTGCCTCCTGATGGGATGACGGCTCGAAGGGTGGAAGCCTACCGCGGCCCGGCCGACCTGCGTCCAGCCGTCTCAGTCGCGCTTGAACCAGCGACGGACCCGGTCGAACAGGCGGGTGTGTCGCTCGGGCGGCTAGCCTACCGTAGTGGCTGGCGCGGCTGAAACTGCCAGCCAGGAACCAGTTATCGAAGCATGGCCGTGAGCGGGACCTTCGGTCCGAAAGGGCATCCCCAATGAACGAAGCAGTCGGGCGTGTCCCGGTTACGAGCGGGTGATGAAGCGCGAATCGGGCCTGACGGATGCCGGCCTTCTCCCAATAGGTCTGTCAGATCGGTGGGTCACCACCGTCAGGCTCGCGGCTCACCCCACCGGTATTCGAATGACCCAACCGTGTAGCCGGCTGCAGCGAGGATGATCCCGGCCAGAAGCGCAGCGATGCGCGTTAGGGCCGCAAGGTCACCTCTCCGGACGTTCTTAGTCTCTACGTCGCAGTCCTCCACCTCATTGCCTTTGTCACCGAATTGCCGGTCGGCGTCGAGGTCGGCGCCCTCCTGGGAGGTTTCGGTGAGCTTCTACCTTGCCGCGATTCACGAAGAAGACGAACGCCGAAGTATCGCGACGTGAGCCGATCGGGGTGAACGTAGTGTCCGCGATCGCCCTCGGCTCGAATAGGTATCCGTCTTCTCGGGCCAACGCCACGCGAGACGGTGCGAGAGGTCCATGTCGTCATGGTTGTCCGAATGGAAATAACCGAGCTCTTGAAGTGCGTCGCGCCTGACCGACATGACCGCGCCGATGAGCCGAGGTGTCGGTGCAAGTTGCGTAGGTAGCCCCGCATAGACGCATCCGAAGACCCAATCGAACTCTGAGGGAACCATTGTCGGCCGTGGACGTGAGTACCGAGGCACCGGGGGCCCCTCCGACGGCAACCACCGACGCGTCGAGGTACGCGGCTCGCAGATGCTCTAGAAGATCGGGTTCAGCGCACGCATCATCGTCCAGAAAGACGACGATATCCCCGCGAGCGAGCTCTGCCGCTGTGGTCCGCGCGGAGCCTAGGCGGCCATCGTAGTGATTCGCTACGACGGTGACCGGGGTCGTTCCGTTTCCCTTAAGCTCGCCGGCGATGAGAGCGCGCTCGAGCATCGCATCGTTGTGATCGATGCAGATGATGATCTCGAGCGGCGGGACGGTCTGCGCAAGCAGCGACTGCACGGAGGTGAGGAAGAGCTCCCAGCGTTCCAAGGTGTAGGCGCAGACGATCGCCGACATGCTTGATAGCGAGCCAGCTGCTTCGGCCAATGTGGTTCCTTCCTACGTCCGAGAGTGGGAGGCTTGCTCGAACGGTCGAAGCCGCACGCCTAGGGACCGTAGATCCGCTACTCCTGGCACAGATGGTGCGGAGCGCACGAGTCCGAGCAGCGAGTCGGCCCGAAACGGATGCCATGGGCAGGAGCTCTGCCGTCCGCAGCGCCCAGTACATCGGATGCCGAGGAACAGGAAGGGAGCGGCACCCACGACCTTCCCACAAGCGAGCGTTGCCAGCAGACTCACGGAACTCGACTCCCCTCGGATGGGCGACACCGATGGATGCGTGGGTAAGACCGGTACCGGCGACTGCCTAACAGCAGCCGCGAAATCATCCTCGTGTACGGTGTACTGCTGAGGATTGCCAGCGGGAACAGGGATAACGGGCAAGCGGGTCAGCTTGCGTAAGATCTGAGTAGAATGCCGCCAGCGTGACCCCCATACACGAGACCCGGGCGGAGGACGCAGTTCCCGGTTTGCATCGCGGCCCGCTCGATCGCGAGTTTCGCCTGTCCGTACGTTTGCGTCGTGCCATCGAACGCGGACATGCTGGATGGACAATTGACTCGGGGAACTCCAGCATCCCGGGCTGCGATGAGCAGTCTCCGCGTCCCATCTACATTGACTCGCTTGATCTTCTCTCTCTCCGTCAGCGAAAGGTCGTAGGCGCAGTGGATCAGGAGCTGCATGTCGGCGACAAGGCGCTCATCGCAAGGAGCAGCCAAGTCGTAGAAGCGCTCATCATCATCCCCTTCAACGGGGGACCGCACGAGCGAGATCGAATGCCAGCCGGCATCGATGAAAGCGCCACGGATGATGGCACCGAGGTAGCCATTGGCTCCCGTGATTTCCACGTTCTTCCGGGTTGTCTTCATTGCGCCTCAGACTAGATGCAGTGACTCAGTGGCGATGCGGTGGGCGTTCGCCATGACCGTCATAGTGAAAGTAGTGGCGGGGACATTCGGGAAGACAGCTGCGTCAACCATGTTGGATCGTTTCCCATGCCTGTGGTCGTCCCAAACGATCCGTGCCGAACTCAGTACTCGGTTCACGCTGATGCGGGAAGCTGCCACCGAAGTGGTAGCTCTTCGCGCCCGCTGAGAACGACAGATACGGGAGGATCGGCCACAGGTCAAGATACGGAGCGGAACGAACGAGTCGCGAAACCACGGCCCGCATCATGCTGTTGTGGCGCCACCTGACCGTCTCCCGCTCGATGGAGAGTGACGGTAGGTGTCCATTCGCCTTTGGCGGGCCGAACCGCATACTTAACCCAGGCGATTCCCACGATGGCAGATACCCAAGGGCCACTGAGAGGCGGCGGAGAAGTGAGGCCCTCACCGGCCCTGCGGCTGGCCTTCGGAGGAAGGCGGGAAGCGAGTCATCGAACGCGGCATTGTACGTGTAGAAATGGAGGAGGGCCAGATCCAATTCGTTGGCCTCAGGGCTGATCAACATGTTGAATTGGTTCAGCGTGAATTGAGGTTCAAGCTTGGGGTCGGAGGTTGGCTTGACGCTAAGGAATGGGAGCGCGAACTGTGCCGCTTCATTGAGATGGAAGGTCTCCTCGAACAAACCCAGCGAATTGACAGCCAGCCGCGTTGAACCAACCGCGCCACACGCCAGATATATGCGATCGGCGTCAAAGCGCCGCAGCTGCCCGTCGGCCAACGGCCGCGCCCAAACGAATGGGCGCCCTCCCTCCTCGCCGACGCGCACGGCCATGAGGTCGCCAAAGAAGTCTCAAGATCGGCCTTGACGGCGAAAGCGATTCTATCGTGGAAGAGGCTGAGTAGATCAATGAATAGGGGCATCCGGTTAGGCACAATCCACACCGGACGCATCTCGGCCACGTCGAAGGCGAGTCGTGCCCGCCCAAGAGTGATGCCGCGTCGTCGCAGACCCTCGCGGTGCCGCGCGTAATTTCGAAGCACTGCCCCGGTCCTTTCCGAGGGGTGCGGCAGAGGGGTAGGAGTCGCTATCAAAGGGAACAGTTCGGCAAGGTGATCGTCCTGTCCAGAGAATCTGACCTCATCGAGGATGGCGCGGTAGTGAGGTTCCATGTCAATGGCGCTGATCGGCCACTCCGAGAATGTTGCGTTCGTGAAGGGCATAACCTGAGACCCCCACACAGTGCTGAAGCCGCCGTAGGCGGCGGAGACCAGAGCGTGGTTCACGTTGGTTCCAGAAGTGACCTCGCGGAGCTGGCCGACGTCTCGGAATGGGAAGTTGGAGCCGTATGCCCTCTTCTCAGGGGGCCCCTTCACCCCGGTGGAGACTGGGGCCGTCGGAGGCCGGGATTTCACCTTGGCCAAGTCCCAGTCCGTCGTCGAACCTGCTGCGAGCTCATCGACGATCCGCTGGCGCTCGTGCTCCAGTCGCAATCCAAGATCGATGACCACAATCTCGAGATCGGGGCGTTGAGAAAGGGCCATCACGGTCCCTGCAGCGGACGGCCCTGAACCCACGACAAGCGCGGTCGGCACCTCATATTTCCAGTTCATCGTCACTCGTGCACGGGAAAGGTTGCGGTACTCGTTGAGACCCACGTTCGCGCCGGGACCGCGGGTCGACGCTGCACCCTATCAGCTGTAGTGGCGCTGGCCCCACTAGGAGCGACGCTCTGCGGCCGGGCAGGCGCTTGCTGAAGCGTGACCTGCTTCACCACGAATGCGATCGGCGCGTAGTCCCTCCAGCGTTGCAGCCATACCAAGTCGGCTAGGTTACCGGCTCATGCGGAGTAACGAAAGGAACGATTCCGACGGAGCCGCCGGACCTCCGACATCTCGGCGGAGGCTCCCTTCGGGCCGCGGGAAACCGTCGGGCGATCCAGTTCCGGCTCCGGATGACCCTAGCGCTGGGCACTGTCCTGTGGGTCGCTGCGCTCCTGCTCGCGACCCGTCTAGGAGGTACGGAGTTTCCCGCCAGGCTCATCCCGGCTACTGGGGCTTACTTCGGGAGCTGGGTCGCCCCACGCGATGGCGAGTCTAGTGCCGACGCGATCACCCGGGTCGAGAACCAGATCGGCCGTCGTTTCGCTATCGACCATCAGTACTACCGAGTGGATCGATCTTACTTCCCGCCGCCGTACGAGCCTGGACGGTCTCCCAGGGTCGGATCCCGTTCCTGAATTGGAAAGCGATGCGATCAACGGCGCGCCGGTGCCTGGGCCGAGATCGCATCGGGAGCCGAAGACGCGACGATCATCGCGAGCGCCGACGCGATCAAGGCCTTTGGGGCCCCGATGTACCTCACGTTCCATCACGAGCCCGAGAACGACCTCGCCAGGTGGGGCACTCCGGAGGACTTCGCGGCTGCGTTCCGTCACGTCGTGAGGTCTTCCAGTCCAGCGGTGTGGCCAACGTGGCGTTCGTCTGGACGATGATGTCGTGGACCTTCGATCGGCTCGGCGGGACGCACATTGACTCCTTCTACCCGGGGACGCCTACGTCGACCTGGTGGGGAGCGACGGCTACAACTTGTACCCGGAAGCCGGCGACAAGTGGGACAGCTTCGCGACGTGTTTAGCCGACGCACGACTTCGCGCTGCGCACGGCAAGCCGTGGATGGCGGTGGAGTAGGGAGCTCAGGAGGACCCGGCGGCCCCAGGTCGAAAGGGCCAGTGGATCATCGACTGCCCTGGCCCACGCTCAAGACCTGGACCGATTCTGAAAGCCCTCATCTACTTCGACGAGGTCAAGGATGGCTATTCCTGGATCACCGACAGCTCGCCTTCATCGATCGCCTCGTACGCCCAGATCGGGGCGGATGCACACCTCAACCCGTAGTGACCTGTCACGATGAACGGGAGAGTTCATTCGTCCAACGAAGGAGTGACCGGTGAGGGGTTCCTCGGACAACTCTCGCCCTGTGTGGGTGGGGGGCATCGAGCTCAGCGACAAGGGCGAAGTCGACCCACATGAGTCCCCGACCACAGGAACATCGACCTGGCCCGCATCCTGGTACGTCTGCATGGCGTCCCGCTGGGGTTCCTGCAGCTGCAGCTCGCGGAGACAGGCCTAGATGGTGAGCGGATCAGGGACGGCCGCGTGGAATGCGTTGCGCGCGCCGATCGTTCGGCACCTCGAATCAGACAGGATCAACACCCTAGGCAAGCTCGAGTTAGCGGATCTTCCGGGCAGCGCGCTTTGTCCAGCGGTGGTCGGGGCCAGATGGAGGAAACCCTTCTCGATAGTCCTATCGACGCGGGATCGTCCTGATCAACTGGCCGGTGCGCTGCTGCCCCTGAAGCGCCTTCGGTATGACTCATATGAGGTTCTGGTGGTTGACAACGCTCCGAGCGGAGATGAGACCGCAGGCCGCTTCCAGGAGATAGTGGGAGATGACCCGCGATTCCGTTACACGCTGGAACCGCGTCCCGGGTTGTCACGTGCTCGCAACAGGGGGCTGGCCGAAGCCACACATGACCATGTCGCTTTCACCGATGACGATGCACTCGTCGACCCGCTTTGGCTCGACGGCCTGGCGCGCGGCTTCGGTCGGAGCGAGAACGTTGGGTGTGTAACAGGGCTGGTTCCATCCGCGCAGTTGGACACACCTCCGCAGCGTTACTTCGACCAGCGTGTGTGGTGGTCGGCGGTCATCGAGTCGCATCTCTACGATCTCGCCACCCGTGCGCGCGAGTCCCGACTCTTCCCGTACGATGCGGGGAGGATTGGGACCGGCGCCAACTTTGCTGTCGATCGCAATCTCATGCGACGACTCGGGGGGTTCGACGAAGCGTTGGGTGCAGGATCACCCACCCGGGGAGGTGAGGACTCGACGCTTTTGTCCGAGTCTGCGATCCGGCCGCTCGATCGCCTACGAACCCTCCGCTATCGTGTGGCACATCCATCGAGCATCCTTCGATGAGCTTCGGCCGCACATGTACGGCTACGGCGTTGGCCTTGGCGCTTACATGACGAAGTACCTCAGTCAAAGAGCAACGAGGCGAGATGTGCTGGAGCGACTGCCCCGTTCGGCGATCCACATGCTCCGACTGTGGGGCCGTCCGAGCGATGGGGGAGGAGGCCGACCGTCCTTGGTGATCGCTGAGGCCCGGGGACTGGTGGCTGGGCCACTCGCGTATCGAAGGGCCAGACGGGCTCACTAGCGACGGCCGCTCTTGATGAGCCATGCATCCATGGGAGCACTCTGCGGTTGCGCAAAGTTGCGCGAAGTGATATAGTCCTTTTGATGTAGCCAACTCAGGGGCAAACCTGCTAGCGTCCGGCGGGTTATTTCGCCCTGAGATACCCCTGAGATACCAGAGCCCGGTTCGAGAACAGAGGAGGAACCTCCCCGTGGAACGGCCAAAGGCAACCCCACGCTTCATCAGTATCGCCCTGGCGCTCGCTATGCTCGCCAGCCTCTCGCTCGACGGGCGCACCGGTTGCTCAGGCCGTGAACGCCGCCCAGAACAAGATCGTGAACCCCGACCCCGCGAACTGGACCCCGAACGTCCTGAACGGCCAAGTGAACTCGATGGTGCAGATCGGGAACAAGATCTACGCCGGGGGTCAGTTCACGCAGGTGCAGGCCTCGAGCGGCGGCACGATCTACTCCCGCTCGAACCTCTTCTCGTTCGACGCCACGACCGGCGCGATCGACACCAACTTCGCTCCCACGTTCGACAACATCGTCAAGGCGCTCGCCGTCGCGCCCGACGGCAACCTGTTCGTGGGTGGGTACTTCAACTCCGTCAACAACGACACCAACATCAGGAAGCTCGTGAAGCTCAACCCGACGACGGGTGCCGGTCGCCGGGTTCAGCGCGAATGCGAACGGTCAGGTCTGGGACATCAAGGTGTCTGGCACTCGTCTGTACGTCGGCGGCCGGTTCACCTCGATCAAGAACGTCGCCCGCGATCGGCTCGCGGCGGTGAACGTCACGACCGGCTGCGGTCGACCCCAACGTGAATTTCTCGATCACCGATCCACACACGTCGGACTCGGTCCCGTGGGTCTACAGCATGGACGTGACCCCGGACGGATCCAGGCTCGTCGATCGTCGGCAACTTCATGAAGGTCAACGGGCAATCCCGACCGCAGGTCGGCGCTGATCGACCTGTCCACCGTGGCGACCCGCCGGCGACCCTGGCCAACTGGCAGACCGATCGCTACATCGACACCTTGCTTCGATCGGCGCGTTCGACACCTACATGCGCGACGTCGACTTCTCGCCCGACGGCTCGTACTTCGTCGATCGTGGCCACCGGCGGTGCCGCAACATCGGGCACGCTGTGCGACACGGCCGCGCGCTGGGAGACCGACCGCGACGGGCACGGCGCTCGCAGCCGACCTGGGTCGACGTACACGCGGCGGCGACACGCTGTCGGCCGTCGCGATCACCGGCACGGCCGTCTACGTCGGCGGTCACCAGCGCTGGATGAACAACCCGTACGGCAGCGACACCGCCGGCCCGGGCGCGGTCGATCGCGCCGGGCATCGCCGCGCTCGACCCGCGCAACGGCTGCCGTTCTCCTGGAACCCCGGCGCGGACCGCGGCGTCGGCGTCTGCGACTTCCTGGCGACGACGACCGGGCTCTGGGTCGGGCAGCGACACCGACCAGCACCGGCGGCGAGACGCGCCGCAAGATCGCCTTCTTCCCGCTCGCCGGCGGCACGACCCCGCCGCCCACGAACACCGGCACGCCTGCCCGGCGACCTGTACAACGTCCTCGACCTCGCCGTGCCAAGGGGTCGACCCGCTCCATCCTCTTACCGGGTCAACGCCGGCGGCGGACCCAGCGTCGCCGCCGGACTGCGGTCCGGATCTGGGCTGCCGATGACTCCGACGGCGCACCCGCGCGCGTACCGCAACAGCGGCAGCAACGCCGCGCGGCCGTGGGGGCAGCAGTTCACGGTGACGCGGGGAGCGGCCTTCCCGGCCACCACCCCGACCGAGTCTTTCGACACCGAGCGGTGGGACCCAGACGACGGCGCCGAGATGCAGTGGAACTTCCCGGTCGCCGTCCGGCACCCACCTCCAGGTCCGGCTGTACTTCATCAACCGGTACGACGGCACCGCGCAGCCCCGGCCAGCGGGTCTTCGACGTGCCGCTCGACGGCGCACACCGTGCTCGACGACTACGACATCGTCGCCGACGTTGGCGACCGGGCCGGCACGATGAAGTCGTTCGACCATCACCAGCGACGGCAACGTCGACATCGACTTCCAGCACGTCATCGGAGAACCCGCTCGTCAACGGGATCGAGATCATCGACACCGATGTGGCACCCTCGCCGCCGCCGGGGCCTGTTGGCGGCGCTGGCTCGGCGGGCCTTCGATGGCTCCGAACCTCGGCACCACCTCGAACCTCAACACGCCGGCGACCGACTGGAGCACCACCCGAGGGATCTTCGCGCTCCAAGGCATGCTCTACAGCGGCTCGACCGACGGGAAGTTCTACGCGAGGACCTTCGACGGCTCGAGCGTCGGTCCCGCGCAGCAGATCAACCTCAACGGGCTGACGGACTTCCCGGTCCAGAGCCTTTCCGGCATGTTCTTCACCAACGGGGAGATCTACTACACGGTCCGGGGCGACACGAACGATGTACCACCGATACTTCACGCCCGAGAGCCGGATGGTCGGGTCGTTCCGCTTCACCGTGGGCACGCTGACCCCCGCCGTCGACTGGAGCACGGTCCGCGGCATGACGCTCGCCAACGGCAAGCTCTACTTCGCTCGCACCGACGGCAACCTCTACTCGATGGACTTCGCCAACGGGTCCCCGGTGGGTGGCACCGAGGCTCTCGTGAGCCCGAAGTCCGCCGGCTACGACTGGGCCTCCAACGGCCTGTTCGCCTTCACCCACATCGACGTCGATACCACCGCGCCGACGGCACCGGGCAAGCCCACGGGCTCGAGCCCGGGCACCGGCACCATCATGATCAACTGGGCGGCGTCCCAGGACGCCTCGCCCCCGATCACCTACCGGGTCTACCGAGACACCGACCTGGTCAACCCGATCACCACGACCACCTCGACGAGCTTCACCGACACCAACCTCGCGTCGGGGTCCCAGCACACCTACACGGTCGATGCGATCGACAAGTTCAACAACGGACCGACCGTCGGGCCAACCTCGGACCTGATCACGGTCACCTCGGCGATCTTCGCCGATGATTTCTCCAGCGGCGACTTCTCCAACTGGACCACCGCGACGAGGATGACCATCGACGCCGGTTCCGGGGGGGTGGCGCCGCCCAGCGCCATGGCCCAGACGTCGGCCCAGACCGGGTTCGCGTTCAAGAACCTGGCGACGACCTACTCCTCGATGTGCATGAGCGCGAACGTGAACGTCGCTGCGCGGGATGCTACGTCGACGACGCTGTTCCGGTTCCGGACGGCCGCGAACGGGGCGATCGCGAAGGTCTTCATCAACGCCAACGGGATCCTGTACGTGCGGTCGGACGCCGCCAACACCCAGTTCTTGTCGGGCAACCGCTCGGCAACGGCTGGCACAACATCGAGGTGTGCGGCACGGTCGGGACCTCAGGGACCTGGGATCTCTACCGCGACGGCACCAAGATCGTGAACGCATGGGCCGCGAACACCGGGACGACACCGATCGGTCGGGTCGAGATCGGGAACGCGCAGGCGGTCACGGCGACGGTCAACTTCGACGATGTCGTCGTGGATCAGGCAGCGGGTTGAGT
>CAWCPZ010000002.1:0-68736 GCA_963797635.1 uncultured Actinomycetes bacterium | reverse complement strand
ACCCGCGAAGGGAGCGACGAACGTGCATCGCCGCTGGTCAAAGGTGCTCCGGGGGTGGGACTCGAACCCACAACCTACGGATTAACAGTCCGCCGCTCTGCCGGTTGAGCTACCCCGGAAGGTGGAGCGTCGGGCAGTCTACCAGTGGCCCTTCGCTCGGCCGCCATGGCGGTAGGCTGTCCGCCTCACCCACGTGCAAGCATCGGCCGAAAGGATCCGGGCATGAAGCTCCGCTCACTGTTGTTCGTGGCCGCCGGCATCGCCATCGGCTACAAGGTCGCCACCACGATGCACCAGGACGACCCCGACATCGTTCGTGGGCCACAGCGCGAGCAGGCTTCCGGTGGTCCCGCGCTCCGGCTGGTGTCCGGCGGGGCGCAGCGCATCGCCGATCAAGCGGGCGTCCTGAGCCTCGATGCGATCCGCCGCGCGCGCGTCGCGATCCGTTCCCGGCTGTCCGAGTACGACGAGTACGGCAACGACGCCAGCTGGAACTGACCGCCCGCTACGAGCTCGGCCAGCGCGTCCCGAACGTCACCGAAGCGGCGTTCCCCGCGGTGCAGTCGCTGGGAGCGGCATCGCGGAGCACCGCGTAGCCGATCCCGATCGTGATCCAGTCGCGGATGAAGAAGCAGTTCCCCGCATCGCTGTAGACCGCCGCCACGAACGTGTGGCCGGTCGTCAGGGCATCCGGCACGTCGGTGCTCGCCACGTTCGGATCGTCGCTGCCGACCGCCGCGTCGGTGAACTGCAGGCCCGGCTCGGCTGCCGCGAGCGTGGCGGTATCGGCGGTGGCGTAGGTCGCCTGGTCCGTGAACACGATCCGGCCGGTTTCCAGGGCCTTGGCGGCCCCCTGCTTGGCGGCGGAATCCTGCGCGCGCGATTTCACGCCGGCGAAGGTCGAGACGGCTCATCAGGAGGAGGACGGCGAGGATCGCCACCACCACCATGAGCTCGACCAGCGTGAACCCGTCCTCACGGGCCGCCAGCGTCTTCATCTTCTGCAGCATCCGTGCCTCCGTCGACGCCGATGTGCGTCGAAGGAGGTATCGGCCGGAAGGTGACCCTGCCTTAGCGGGTCATGGAAGGTCCGGCGCTGCCCCGCAAGGGCGGTCGGAGGTCCTACTCCAGATAGTCGCGCAGTTTCTGCGAACGGCTGGGGTGGCGGAGCTTCGAAAGCGTCTTGGATTCGATCTGGCGGATGCGCTCACGCGTGACGCCGAACTCGCGTCCCACCTCTTCGAGGGTGCGAGGGTGGCCGTCGACCAGCCCGAACCGGAGCTGGATGACCTTCTTCTCGCGCTCGCTCAGGGTGTGGAGCACGCTCTCGAGCTGTTCCTGCAGCAGGATGAAGCTGGCGGCGTCCACCGGCACCACGGCGTCGGAGTCCTCGATGAAGTCGCCGAGGTGGGAATCCTCTTCCTCGCCGATCGGCGTCTCGAGGCTGACCGGCTCCTGCGAGACCTTCTGGATCTCGCGCACCTTCTCGGCGCTGATGCCCATGACCTTGCCGATCTCGTCGGGCGTGGGCTCGCGGCCCAGGTCCTGCAGCAGTTGGCGCTGGACGCGCACGAGCTTGTTGATGGTCTCGACCATGTGCACGGGGATGCGGATCGTGCGCGCCTGGTCGGCGATCGCCCGCGTGATGGCCTGGCGGATCCACCACGTGGCGTAGGTGGAGAACTTGAACCCCTTGGCGTAGTCGAACTTCTCGACGGCGCGGATCAGGCCGAGGTTGCCCTCCTGGATCAGGTCGAGGAACAACATGCCGCGACCCACGTAGCGCTTCGCGATCGAGACCACCAGGCGCAGGTTCGCTTCGATCAGCTTGCGCTTGGCGAGCTGGCCGTCGCGCTCGACGCGGTGGAGCCAGGCCAGCATCTCGTCGTCGGTCTTGGGGCGGAAGCTCTTCGCGATCTTCTCGCGGCCGATGCCCTCGACCTTGCCGAAGGCCGTGAGCTGGTGGTCGCGGATCTCCCAGACCTTCTCGACGCAGTGCTTGACGGCTTTGGGCTCCGGCTTCTCGTCCTCGCGCAGGATCGCCTGGAGCGAGGTGGAGAGTTCGCCGGCCTCGATGCGGCGCGCCAGGTCGATCTCCTGGGCGGCGTTGAGGAGCGGAACCTTGCCGATCTCCTTGAGGTACATCCGCACCGGGTCGTTGGTGGGGGCCTTCAGCAGGTCGACCTCGATGCGCACCTGGGTGGCGGCGTCGGTCTCCTCGCCGGGGACCTCGATGACCTCGATGCCCTCGTTCGACAGGTGGTCCTGGACCTGGGTCAGGAACTCTTCGACCTGTTCGGGGGTGAAGTCGTCGACCGGGACGGTCTCGAGCAGGTCCTCGGAGGTGACGAAGCCACGCTCCCGCCCCTTGGCGGTGATGGTCTCCTTGACCTCGTCCAGGCTCGCGATCTCACGCGCCGGAACGCTCAACGGATCTCCTCGGGGGTTCGCTGCACGACGCCCCAGTGTACGGAACGGAACGCCCCACCGACCCTTCCATCCCGAATCACCAGCTAGACCGCACTGCGGGTGCTCTGCCGGAGGCGGCGGAGCTCGCCGTCCACCTGGACCAGCTCGCTGAACAGCTCGTCGTAGGCCGGGTCGGTGGTGGGGTTGAGCTTCTGCAACTGCATGCGCATCGCGTCGCTCTTGGCCTTGAGCACGAACTCCTGCAGCCGCGCCCAGACCGATGCGGCGTAGCCGGGCTCGCCTTCGGAATCCAGCGGTTCGACGGCGAGGGAGGAGACGAGGGCCGCGAGCTTCTCGTCGTCCCCGCCCGCGACGACGGCGACCTCGCCCCCGCGCGTCCTGCAGCGCGGCGACCGCCCTGCGCGCGCTCGCCGAACGGAAGTGCTCGTCGGTGAGCCGCGGGCCGTAGGTGTCGTAGACCTCGCGATCGCGAACCAGCAGCTTCAGCATCTCGCGCTCGAGCTTGTCGCGAGCCGACATGCGCTTGGGCGATTCCACGACGACCGCGGCGGGCCGGCCCTTGGCCGTGGCATCGAGCGACTGGCGAACCGACGACTCGGTGACCCCGGCCAGGTCGGCCACGAGGTGGGCGTACTCGCTCCGCCGGACGGGATCGGTGAGCTTGCTGAGGATGGGCATGGCGTCGGCGACGGCCTGCGACTGCCCCTCGACCGAGGACAGATCGACGCGGCCGATCATGCGGCGCAGCATGTACTCGATCAGTGGCCGCGCGGTCTTGGCGGCCTCCTTCACGGCGTCGGCTCCGTGCTTGGCGACGAAGTCGGCCGGGTCCAGGCCCTGGGGGATGATCATCACCATCGCCTGGACCGAGGGGAACTGCTCCTGGAAGGCGAACGCCCGCTCGGCGGCGCGTGCGCCCGCCTCGTCGGAGTCGAAGGCGAGGATGGCGCGCTGGGCGAACCGGCTGAGCTGGCGGAAGTGCCCCTCCCCCAGCGCCGTGCCGCAGGTGGCGACCGCGTTCTCGATCCCGGCCTGCACCAGCCCGATCACGTCGGTGTAGCCCTCGACCACGAAGACCTCGCCCTCGCGCGCCACGGCCTGACGCGCGCGATGGAGGTTGTAGAGCACCTCGTGCTTCTTGTAGATCGGGGTCTCGGCGGTGTTGAGGTACTTGGCCTGCTCATTCGCTCGCTGATCGGTGGGCAGGATGCGCGCGCCGAACCCGATGCCCCGGCCCTGCAGGTCGTGGATGGGGAAGGTCACCCGGGCGCGGAACCGGTCGCGGACCTGGCCGTCGTCGCCGCGGGTGGCCAGCCCCGCCTCGAGCAGGATCTCGGGGCTGAGGTCGCGCGACTGGCTGAGCCGCCGCAGCAGGAAGTCGCGATAGCCGGGCGCGAACCCGACCCCGAAGGTCTGGAGCGACTCGGCCGAGATGCCGCGTTCGGTGACGTAGGTGCGTGCGTCGGCGGCTTCCTTGCCGTCGGCGAGCATGCTCGCGAACAGCTCGGCGGCCTGCTCGTTGGCCCGGTACAACGCGTGCTTGCGGGCGGCGTTGCGTCGCGCCTCGGGCGAATCGCCTTCGTACCGGAGCTGCACCCCTGCCTGCTGGGCCAGGCGCTCGACCGCCTCGACGTAGCTGAGGTGCTCCAGCTCGCGGATGAACCGGATCGCGTCGCCGCCGTTCCCGCATCCGTGGCAGTAGTAGAGCTGCTTGGAGGGCGAGATGCCGAACGACGGCGTCTTCTCCTGATGGAACGGACACAGCCCGACGAACCGGTCGGCGCCCGCCTTCTTCAGGGTGAGGTACTGCGCGGCGAGGGCGACCATGTCGGTGCGCGCTTTGACCGCTTCGATGTCGTCGTCTCGGATGCGTCCGGCCACGGGCCCGGCGGCCTCCTTCGCAACTACGTGGCTACAGGTCTCGTTCCAACAGCCAGCCCCGGGGAAGGAAGAGCCGTTCGTACGTGCGGAGCGCGTACCGGTCCGTCATGCCCGAGATGTGGTCGGCCACGCGGGTCGGCAGGTCGCCCGAGGCTTGATGGTACTCGGGGGGCAGCTCCTCGGGGTGATCCAGGTAGTGGCGGAACAGATCCCGGATCAGCTTCACGGCCTTCTCGTGCTCGCTGCGAGCGCTCTCGCGCACGTAGACCTCGGCGAACATGAAGTCGCGCAGGGCATCGAGCGCCGTGAAGACCGGCGGCGAGAGCCGGATGCGGTCCTGGTCGTCGCTGGTCATGACCAGGTCGCGCACCAACGTGTCGATGCGCTGCGAGTGCGTGTGCCCCAGCACATCGAGGGGACCGGTCGGGAGTTCGCCGGCCTCGAGCACGCCGGCGCGGAGCGCGTCGTCGATGTCGTGATTGACGTAGGCGATGCGGTCGGCGAACCGGACGATCTGGGCCTCGAGGGTGGAGGGCTCGGGCATGGACCACGGGTGGTGCACGATGCCGTCGCGCACCTCCCAGGTGAGGTTGAGGCCCGCGCCGTCGTCCTCGAGGTGCTCGACGATGCGCAGGCTCTGCTCGTTGTGGCGGAACGGCCGGCCCAGGAACGGGGTGAGCGCCTGCTCGCCCAGATGACCGAACGGGGTGTGGCCCAGGTCGTGGCCCAGGGCGATGGCTTCGGTGAGGTCCTCGTTGAGCCGCAGGGCTCGGGCGGCGGTCCTGGCGATGTGCGAGACGTCGAGCGTGTGGGTGAGGCGCACCCGGTAGTGGTCGCCCTGGGGGGCCATGAACACCTGGGTCTTGTGCTTGAGCCGCCGGAAGGCCTTGGAGTGGACGATGCGGTCGCGGTCGCGCTGGAAGACCGTGCGGATGTCGTCCTGGGGCTCGTCGCGATCGCGGCCCTTGGTGGCGTCGGCGAAGACGGCCCGCGGCGACAGGACCTGGTGCTCGATCTGTTCGGTCCGCTCTCGGGGGGTGATACCGGGGGTGCTCACGCACCCATCGTAGCGGTGAGGAACGACAGGCCCGAGCCCGCCTTCGCCCGTACTCCCTAGCATGGAACCCACGATGCGAACCACGATCACCCGACGTCGAACGATCCTGGCGGCGATCCTGGCCTCCGTCCTGCTGCTGGCGGCCTGTTCGAACGGCAGCGATGAGCCGGCCGCTGCCGGCGGATCGACGACCACGTCCCCACCCTCCTCCTCGTCCTCGGAGGGCGGCGGGGGGCGCGGCTACGGGTCCGGCGACACCGGCTCGGACTCGGGCGAGACGGGATCGAACTCGGGAGGGAACGACGACGCGGCCCTGGCCGTGTCCGTGGCCAACTACCAGTTCTCCCCCGCGACGGTGAAGGTCGACAGCGGCGACGCGATCGAGCTGACGAACACGAACCCGCAGACCCCGCACACGTTCACCGTGATCGACGAGGACATCGACGCAAGCCTTGACCCTGGATCCTCGACCACCGTGACGATCGACCTGCCGCCGGGCACCTACCCGTTCGAGTGCACGTTCCACAGCTCGATGGGGATGCGCGGGACCCTGAAGGTCAGCTAGCAGGCGCCTGGCCCGCGTCAGTGGCCGAGGATGCGGTACGCCAGGTAGGCGAACGTCTCCCGGATGTAGCCCGGGATGCGGGTCTCCTCGGTCTTGGCCGCCGAGGTCCACGTGGCCGACGCGTGTCCGACGATCCCCAGGTCCGAGGCCATGCGCTCGATCCGAGCGTTGTGCCACGGGTCGGACACCAGGAACGCGGTCTCGAGCTCACGCTCCCGCATGGTGCTCGCGGCGGCCTGCAGGCTCTCGAACGAGGTGTGGCCCTCCGGGACCGCGATGACCGCGCCGGCCGGGACGCCCTGCTCGATCAGGTAGTCCCGGCCGGCCTCGGCCTCGGTGGTGCGATCGCCCGGCTGGTTGGCACCGAGCACGATCACGGTCGGCGCGCGGTCCTGCTCGAACAGGAGCGCCGCGTGGTCGAGCCGGCCCTGGAACACCGGCGAGGGAACCCCGTCGTACTGGGCCGCGCCCAGCACGACGATGGCGTCGGCGGTGTCAACGTCGCTCGCGTCGTCGTGGTGGGCTTCCTGCCACACGACGAAGCCGCTTGCCGCCACGATGACGGCGAACACGAGGAGGACGAACCCGGCCACGCCCAGCACGGGGTGCCTGCGGATGAGGGTCACCCGCCCAGCCTAACAAGGTGCCTGTGGGCGACCTCATGCCTTCGCGCACCGGGGGTAGCACTCCGGCGTCCAGCCCTCCCGCATCACCGCCCGGAACGCCGAGGACGAGCGGTAGTCCTGGTACCAGATGCCCGTGCCGTACGAGTCGCCGCGCGACTCGATGATGTAGTCCGAGCCGCCGGCGCCTTCGCTGTAGAGCATGCCGATATGGCCTGCGTCGCCGTCGCTCGTGCGGTACACGAACGCGTCCATCGAGCTGGTCGACGCGTAGCCCTTCGCGATGGTCTTGAACGGGCTGGAGGCCGCCGGCGAGTAGAAGCTGGCGGTGCTGAACGGGCCGTGGATCTCCTTCTGGTGATCCCATTGCCGGAAGTCGTTCCGGCCGTCGGCCCGCAGCGCCCATGTCTTGAAGACCAGGCCCGAACAGTCGGTGCCCTCACCGCCGGAGTCCGGCTGGTTCGGCGTGTCGTCCTGATCGTTGAGCTTGAAGCATCCTCCTCCCCACTCGTAGCCCTCGTTGGAGTCCCGCTGGGCGTAGTCCTTGGCTTGCGATCGCTTCCACGTCGCGATGTCGCTGCCGCCGCCGTGGCAGTTGTTGTCGGACCACGTGGCGGACGCGGGCCCCGTGAGCGTGCCCATGGCGATCACCGCGATCGCGGCCCGGACCACCCAGCGCAGCGCCGTCGTCCTCGTTCCCGTCGTCATCGTGAGCTCACCTCGAATCGGGCGATCGTGAAGGCGTGGTCGGTCGAGTAGGCGACCAGCACCTCGTCGGGTGCGCGGAACCGCACGGTGGAGAACCGGCTGGCCTGTTCCACGGTGGGTTCGGGCAGCAGCGAGAACGAGGCGATCCTGCCACCGGCGTCGAAGCGGAAGAGCCCGACCCCCGCGTGCGTCTCGTCCCAGACGCCCTGGGCCACCACGGCGCCGCCGTCGGGCAGCGCCTGCACCAGGTAATCCGACCCCACCTGCGTGCCGCTCGGGAGCGTCACCACGGCGCCGCCGCGGCTGCCGTCCGGTCGCGTCCAGACCGCCGCGAACCGGCGCCGGCCCACCGGGGACGCGATCCCCACGCCACCATCGGCCTGGGGCACCGACGCGGTCTGCAGGCGCGACTGATCCTCGGCCGACAGCGGGATCCCCCGATGCACGCTCACCGCGGCCCACTGGTTGGGACCGACGAACACCCGAGGGCCTTCCGGAGCAGCCCCGACCCGGGCGCTCACGCCGTACGCGACGGGGTAGCGGCCCACCACCTCGCCGGCGGGCGACATCTCCACGACGCGGGCGTCGATGCCGAGGGTCGCCAGATAGACCTGACCTTGGGCGCCGATCGCGACGTCCACCGGCTCATCGAACGGCAGCGCCGCCGAACGCCGGTAGGAACCCTCGGCGTCGAAGACCTGCAGGCGGCCGTGGACCCAGTCGGCGACCTGGATCGACCCGTCCGGCCCGACGTCGAAGCTGGAGGGCCCGGACGGAGCGAGGTCACCCTTGCCCGCGATGCGCCCCACCTGCTGCGTGCCGTCGCCATAGGCGACCCGGAGCGCCTGCCCGTCGGGCGAACGCGGACGATCCCAGTCCAGCGCCTCGGCCACCGTGCGGGTGGGAAGCTGCGCGGTGGTCAGCACCCGCAAGGGCGCCGTCTGGCCGGCCGGCGGATAGTCGACCCTGGTGCCGTCTCGGGTCACCAGCTGGAGCCAGTACGAGAAGCCGTCGGCCGGGACCAGGCCGCGCGGCACCGTGAACCGATAGCCACCGCTCGATGGTTCGCCGTCGACACGCGACCATCCGTCGGTGCCGGCGGGCCGGACGTAGGCGACCGCGGTGCTGACCGCGCACGACGCGGCCTCGGGCTTGGTGCACACGGTGGCAGCGCCCAGCGAGACGGGGCTGTTCGCTGTGACGATCGCCGGGGCGGCGTGCAGCACCTCGGGACGTGGGCCGCCGGAAGCCGGGGACGTCGCGCCGCCGAGCAGGGCCGCGCCGGCCGCGATCCCCGCGAGCACCCCGGCCACCACGCCCGCCACCACCACCCGGCGCCGTCCGCGGGGCCCGTTGCGAGAAGGAACCATGTCCACCTCCTGCGTCCGGGGGAGGCGGGAGGACGGCAGAGGCTACGTCAGGGCGGGGTGCCCCGCCGTGACGGAGGTCACGGTTCGAGCACCACGAGACGCTCTGGAGTAGCGTGCCTCCCGTGGACGACGGTGCGTTCCCGGTTCGCTACTCCCCCCGGTTCACCTGGCTGTTCGTGCCGCTCGTCCTCGGTCCGAGGCACGCGGCGGTCCGACTCACGCCCGATGCCCTCCACGTACGGATGGGATGGGCGTTCCGAGCCACGATCCCGCGGACGTCGATCCAGTGGGCGCGGCGGGCCCCCGACGAACCCTGGGCCGTCGGTGTGCACTCGAACTTCCGGGGACGCTGGCTGGTGAACGGTTCGTCGCTGGGCATCGTCGAACTCGGCCTGGAGCCGGCGGCCCGCGCCCGCACCGCCGTCTTCCCGGTCACCGTGAAGGTGCTCGGTCTCGGGCTCCGGGATCCCGAGGGCCTGCTGAAGACCCTCGGTGTGCCCGAGCACGACTGAGCGCGCTACGTCGAAGCACCCTCCACGGAGGCCACGGCCGCCTGACCCGCCGCGAGGCGCGCGGTCTCCACGCGGAACGGCGAGCAACTGACGTAGTCCAACCCCAGTTCGTGGCAGAAGACCACGCTCGCGGGGTCGCCGCCGTGCTCACCGCAGATCCCGAGGTGGATGGCGGAGTTCGCGGCTCGGCCCTCGTCCGCGGCGATCCGCATCAGCACGCCCACCCCGGGGCGGTCGATCGTGACGAACGGGTTCGCGGGCACGAGCTTGCGCTCCTCGTACATCCCGACGAACTTGCCGATGTCGTCGCGGCTGAATCCGAACGCGGTCTGGGTGAGGTCGTTGGTGCCGAACGAGAAGAAGTCGGCGCTCTCGGCGATCTCGCCGGCGGTGACCGCCGCGCGCGGCAGCTCGATCATCGTGCCCCACTCGAGGTGGCTCAGCTCGACGCCTTCGCGATCGAGGATCTCGCGGGCCACCGGTTCGAGCTCGGCGCGCATCTGCTGGAGCTCGGGCGCGGTGGCGACCAGCGGGATCATGATCTCCACCTGTGGGTCGCCGCCGTCCCGGCGCACCCGGACGGCCGCTTCCACGATCGCGCGCACCTGCATCGCATACAGCCCGGGCTTGATGATGCCCAGGCGCACGCCGCGGAGGCCGAGCATCGGGTTCATCTCGTGGAGCTCGTTCACCTTCTGCAGCACGCGTTCCTGGTCGGTGACGTCCTCGCCCTTGGCCTTGGCGAGCGCCACCTCGACGGCGAGCTCCACCTGGTCGGGCAGGAACTCGTGCAGCGGCGGGTCGAGCAGCCGCACCGTGACCGGCAACCCGCTCATCGCGGTGAAGATGCCCACGAAGTCGTCCTGCTGCAAGGGCAAGAGAGCGTCGTAGGCCTCTTGTTCCTCTTCCGCCGTCTCGGCGAAGATCATCTTGCGGACCGCCAGGACACGCTCCTCCCCGAGGAACATGTGCTCGGTGCGGCAGAGGCCGATGCCCTCGGCGCCCCGCTCGCGCGCGTTCGTCGACTGGTCGGGGGTGTCGGCGTTGGCGCGAACGCGCAAGCGCCGGCGCTCGTCAGCGATCGTCATCAAGCGCTCGAACGAACGCCACAGCGGTTCCTGGCGCGCGGCCTCGTCCCCTTGCCGCGCCTTCTCGAGCAACGATTCCTGGAGGGGCAGTTCGCCGACGAAGACGTTGCCGCTGAACCCGTCGATCGTGATGACGTCACCCTCGCGCACGGCGGTGCCGTTCGCGGTGAACTGCCCGTCGGCCATCCGGAGCTTGATCGCGTCGGCGCCGCACACCGCCGGGATGCCCTCGCCGCGCGCCACCACGGCCGCGTGTGAGTTCGTCCCACCGGCGCTCGTCAGGATGCCCTGGGCCGCGATCATGCCGTGGTAGTCGTCCGGCGTGGTCTCGCGACGGACCAGGATGACCCGCTCCCCCGCCTGGCCTCGCGACTGCGCCTCGTCGGCGGTGAACACCACCGCGCCGGTGGCCGCGCCGGGCGATGCGTTGAGGCCGGTCGCGATCGGCTCGGCGCCGGTCGCATCGACCCGCCGCTTGAACAGCTCCTCCAGTCGGTTGGCGTCGACGCGCAGCAGCGCCTCGCCTTCGTCGATCAGGTCCTCGTCGAGCATCTCGTAGGCCATGACCCATTCGCCGAACGCGGTGCGCTTGCCCACCCGCGTCTGCAGGATCCACAGCCGGCCCTTCTCGATCGTGAACTCGATGTCGCACATGTCGCGGTAATGGCCCTCGAGCGTGGCCATCACCTCGCGCAGGCCGGCGTAGGACGTCGGCGTCGACCGTCTCCAGGTCGGCGAGCGGCAGCGTGTTGCGGATGCCCGCCACGACGTCCTCGCCCTGCGCGTTGCCCAGGTAGTCGCCGTAGGGCACCTTCTCGCCGGTGCTGGGGTCGCGCGTGAACGCCACGCCCGTGCCGGAATCGTCGCCGCGGTTGCCGAACACCATCGACTGCACGTTCACCGCGGTGCCGAGCGAGTCGCTGATCTTGTTCTGGCGCCGGTAGTCGATCGCGCGCCGGCCGTTCCAGCTCTTGAAGACCGCTTCGATCGCCAGGCGCATCTGCTCGCGCGGGTCCGTCGGGAACTCCTGGCCGGTGTGCTGGCGGTAGATGCCCAGGAACTCCGTCGCCAGCGCCGCCAGGTCGTCGGCGTCGAGGTCGGTGTCGGAGGCGCCCTCGCCCTTGGCGTCCTTCGCGCGATCGAGCGCTTCCTCGAAGGCGTCGGCCGGCACGTCCATCACGATCTTGCCGAACATCTGGATGAACCGGCGGTAGGCGTCGCGCGCGAACCGCATGTCGCCGCCCGACTGCTCGGCCAGCCCCTTCAGCGACTCCTCGTTGAGGCCCAGGTTCAGGACGGTGTCCATCATGCCGGGCATCGAGAACTTGGCGCCGGACCGGACGCTGACCAGCAACGGGTCGCTGGGATCGCCGAGCCGCTTGCCCATGGAGGACTCGAGCGTCTGCACGTGGGTCTCGACCTCGTCCGCCAGGCCTTCCGGGAACCCGCCCCCCACCGGCGTCGAGGTAGGCCAGGCACGCCTCGGTGCTGATCGTGAACCCGTGCGGGACCGGCAGGCCCATGTTCGTCATCTCGGCGAGGTTGGCCCCCTTGCCGCCCAGCAGGTCCTTCATGTCCTTGTTGCCTTCAGAGAAGTCGTAGACGTACTTGGTCACTGCATGCCTCCGGCAGGGTCGAGCGGTTCGGAGCCGTCAGTCTACGGCGAGCGTGCGCCCGGATGGCGGCAGGAAGGTGATACACATCACTGTGTAGAGGCCGGTAGACTGGCAGGATGGCGAAGATGGTTCGCACCAACGTGGTCATCGATGAACGGCTGATCCGCAAGGTCATGAGCCTGTACGGGCTCGAGACGAAACGGGAAGCCGTCGATTTCGCCCTGCATGCCGTGCTCGAAGGGGGCGGTCGCGCGAGTCCCGACCCATGGGCGGGCGCCCTCGAACTCGACGGCCTCTGGGCGGATCGACCGAAGGAGGAGCTGAAGTCGATCTACGACGATGATCTCCCCGAGCGTGAGCAGCCGGCTTCGTGATCCTCGTCGACACCTCGGTGTGGGTCGACCTGCTCCGCGGCGCACGGAACCGAACCACCGATCGGCTCCGAACGCTCCTCGCCGACCGGGAGCCCATCGCCATCACCGAACCCGTCGTGATGGAGCTCCTGTCGGGATGCCGTTCGGGTCACGAAGCTCGCCGAGGTCCGGCGCCGTCTCCTGCCGCTGGATCTCCTGCCCGTCGGTGGCCTCGAGACGTGGGAACGAGCGTCCGCGGTCGAGCGGGTGTGTGCCGCCGCCGGCCAGCGGGTCCGGAACCGGTTCGATTGCCTCATCGCGGCCGTAGCGATCCGCGAGGATGCCTCCGTCCTTCATCGCGATCGCGACTTCGAGATCATCGCCAGGCACACCGACCTCCGCATCGAACCGCGCTGACCCCCGGGGTCGCCTGACCGTCAGGCGCCACTCACGTGACGACCAGCGTGGGGATCTCGCCCGGTGGGATGCACTCGCCGCCCACGTCCTCGAAGGCGGCGCCGCACGGCGGCAGGTCCTTGCCGGTTCGAGCCGACGCCTCGACCTGCCGGATCGCCTCGAGCACCAGGACGGCTCGCTCGTCCTGGATGAAATGCCCGGTGTCGGGAGCGAGCACCTGGACCGCGTTCGTCGACAGGGTGGCGAGCCGCGCCTGCGCCCGCGCCGCCAGGTCGGGCACCTGGCTCAGCCATTCGTCTTCGAGCACCTCGGCCGTCAGGACCACGAGCGGCGCGTCTCCCAGGCGGGCATGCCGCACCTCGTCGGAGACCTCGTCGATGTCCACCTTGGTGCCGCCGTCGATCCACGCGCCGGCGTGCAGTCGCCGGTAGACCGGGATCTCGGGTTCGCTCGAGGCGTCGATCAGCACCATCCCGGCCACCTCGTCGGGGTAGTTCGCGCCGAAGGTCCGCACGAGCAGCCCCCCGAACGAATGCCCGACGAGGACGAACGGGCCGGGCTCGTCGATGCCCTGCAGCACCGCGTGCAGCTCACCCGCGATCTGCTCGCCGGTCACCGGCTCCATCGAGGAGGGTCGCGGATCGCTGGTGCCCACCCCGGCGCGGTCGTAGGTGCAGACCCGGGCGAACTCGGCCACCTCCGGCTGGAGGTCGAACCACGTCGAGGTTCCCGCCGAGTCGTAGCCCGCTTCCAAGATCACGGTGGGGCCGTCCGCCCGATCGCCCGCGCACTGGTAGTCGAGCTCGTATCCACCGACGTCGACCACCCCGGCGTCGGCCACCGCCCCGTCGGTGCCCGGCGAAGGACTCGCCGGGGTTTCGGGTTCCGCCTCGTCGGTGCAGCCCGCGAGCACCAGGGTCACGGCGATCATGGCGGCGAACGGCTTGATCCGGAGCACGGAGCCCATCCTGCCCCAGGCGCTAGCTCGTCGCTAGGGGTCCGGCGCCCCCATGACGGCCGTCAGCGACTCGTCGCTGGTCGCGAACCCGACCGTCACCGTCTCGCCCTCGACCGGATCCACCGAACCGGTCCGGCCGGTCGTGGCGAGCCAGGCGTCCATCGCATCGGCGAACACGGCAGCGTCCTCGGGCGTGTCCCACGAGGTCTTCAGCAGCACCGCGGTGTCGTGTCCGTCGGTCCAAGCCCGATAGGTGCCGCCGTTCCATCCGGCGGCGGCGTCGCCGGCATCGCCGGCATCCAGCGCGAGTCGGAGCATGGCGCGGAGCCACTCCTCCCCCACCTGCATCACGTCCAGATCTCCCCACCCCGGTCCGAGGGCCGCCGAACGATCGGCGATGTCGGGCGCCTCCGGTGCCGGTTGCGGGTAGAGCTCCGGATGCATCACCTGTTCGGTGGTGGGCGGCAGATCCGAGAGCGCGCCGTCGATCGCCGTGAGCCCACCTCCCGCGTCCAACGCGCTCATGAACGCCACACCCGCCGAGTAGGGCCACAAGGTGAGCTCGGTGATGAAGGGCGGTACCCCGGCGGGAAGGCCCGCTCCGCCGAAGTCGCCGAGTTCCGCATCGGGGTCGGGGAACTGCGTGAGCACCTGCGTGGCGAAGAACTCCGCGCTCCCTTCCACGGCGCCCAAGGCTGCCTGGAACGCTTCGTCGCGGCACGCCGCCGCGATCGTGTCGAGCCGCGACAGATCGAAATGCTGGTCGTCCATCGCGTGCGTCAGCTCGTGCGCCAGCGTGTAGCGCTCGATGAGATCGAGGTCGCCGTCGTCGCCCAGGTAGACGAGCTGGCCGTCCACGGGGTTGTAGAAGCCCACCACCTGACCGGTCTGGAACGCCAGCATCGCATCGCGGATCGTGACGTCGGTCGGGATCACACCGATGGTCTGCCAGGCGACCGTCCGCCGGTCGTAGAACGCCTTCGGAAAGGTGTCGTCGAACGTGGACGTGAAGGCGTCGGCGATCTCGTCGGCGCTCACCGGGTCGGCCGCCACCGGATCCAGGTAGTCGAGGCCGCGCACCGCTTCCACCTGGTCCTCGACCTCGGAGATCTGGGGCGGTGTGGGGCCGGGCGAAGCACCGTCACCCGTCGACACCGGCGTGGGTGAGACGCACAGGGCGCGCATCGCGCCCTTCGAGGTGGCTTCGCCGGTCTTCACCGGCTCGACCCGCAGCCCTGGACCGTCGTTGCCGGGCAGGACCGATGGCGTGGGGGTGGCCGTGTCGATCTGCAGACGGATGCCGTCGCCGGTGCACGCCGCGGTGATGAACGCCAGCACCGCGATCGCCGCCACCGAGCGGCGGCGCGACCTCATCCCCGCCTCGGCAGCACCAGCGCCAGGACCGCGAGGACGATCGCACCCAGGGAGAGCCCGGCCGACAACCACAGGAGCGTGAGGTTGTCGAGGAACCCGCGAGCCGCGATCGCCAGCAGCAGGCCGGCGACCAACATCACCACGAACGCCACGGCGTACAGGGTGGTCCAGCCCCGTGGCGTCTTGGCGGGCGCGTCGCTCACAGGCGCTCCTGCAGGTAGTCAAGCAGGTTGACGATCGGGATCCGATCCTGGTGCATCGTGTCGCGCTCGCGCACCGTCACCTGCCGATCGTCCAGCGAATCGAAGTCGACGGTGACGCAGAACGGTGTTCCCACCTCGTCCTGGCGGCGGTAGCGGCGACCGATCGCGCCGGCGTCGTCGTACTGGCTCATCCACTCGGGCTTGACCAGATCGAAGACCCGGCGCGCCTCGGGCACGAGCTTCTCGTTGCGCGACAGCGGCAGCACCGCGACCTTGATGGGCGCGAGATCGCGATGCAGACCCAGCACGGTGCGCTTGTCGGTGTCGCCCTTGGCCGTCGGTACCTCCTCCACGCGGTAGGCGTCGAGCAGGAACGTGAGCATCGCGCGGTCCACGCCCACCGCCGGTTCGATCACGTAGGGCAGGTACCGCGTCTCTCGCTCCTGGTCGAAGAAGGTGAGATCTTCGCCGCTCGCCTCCTGATGGGCACGCAGGTCGTAGTCGGCGCGGTTCGCGATCCCTTCGAGTTCGCTCCAGCCGAACGGGAACTCGTACTCGACGTCCGTGGCGGCCTTCGCGTAGTGCGCCAGCTCGTCGGTCTCGTGCGGTCGCAGGCGCAGCTTCTCCTTCGAGACGCCGAGGTCCAGGTACCACTGCAGGCGTTGCTGCACCCAGGTGTCGAACCACTCGTCGTCGGTGCCGGGTTCGACGAAGAACTCCATCTCCATCTGCTCGAACTCGCGCGTGCGGAAGATGAAGTTGCCCGGCGTGATCTCGTTGCGGAACGACTTGCCGATCTGCGCGATCCCGAACGGCAGCTTCTTGCGCGCCGTGGCCTGGATCAGGGCGAAGTTCACGAACATGCCCTGCGCGGTCTCGGGACGGAGGTAGGCGACGGCGTCGTCGTCCTCGATCGGGCCGAGGAACGTCTTCAGCATCAGGTTGAACTGCTTGGGCTCGGTGAACTCGGCGCCCCCGCAGTTCGGGCACGCGATCACGCCGTCGGCGTTCGCCTCGAGGTGGTCCTCACGGAACCGCTGATGGCAGTTCGTGCACTCGATCAGCGGGTCGTGGAACGTCTCGAGGTGGCCGCTCGCTTCCCACACCTTGGGCGAGGTGATGATGGCGGCTTCGACGCCGACGACGTCGTCGCGCAGCTGCACCGTCTGGCGCCACCACGCGTTGCGGATGTTCCGACGGAGCTCGACCCCGAGCGGGCCGTAGTCCCAGGACGAGCGCAGCCCCCCGTAGATCTCGGCGGACTGGAACGCGATCCCTCGTCGTTTCGCGAGGGAGGTGACGGCCTCCATGAGGTCGGTCATGTGCGAGGACTCCTCTCCCGGCCGCTGGCAGCGACCGCTGGCGTGGACCCATCGTACCGGCGGGCATGCGCGGCGGGAGCGGTCGCCATCGAAGCGTCACGACCCGCGTGGGCGGGAGCGATGGGATACCGGATCTGAGATGAGGTCCGTCGCTCGTGCCGTGGAGTCCTTCAGGATCTCGATTCCGGTATGAGCAGGGATCATCCGATGGTTCGAGACGATCGCATACGCGGATGCGGTATCGCGGATGCAGCCCAGGAGCCGGCCCCGCCGGAACGCCCTAGTCCTCGGCGATCGCGCCGAACCTGCGGGTTCGCTTCTGGAAGTCGCGGATCGCTTCGAACAGGGTCTCGCGGGTGAAGTCGGGCCAGAACACCGGCGTGAACCACAGCTCGGAGTAGGCCACCTCCCACAGCAGGAAGTTCGAGACGCGTTCTTCCCCGCTGGTGCGGATCAACAGGTCGGGCTCGGGCATGTCGGGGTGGTAGAGACGCTGGGCGATCTCGCGTTCGGTGACCTTCTCGGGCTTCAGCGTGCCCTCGCGGACGTCGCGCGCCAGGTCCTTCACGGCGTCGACGATCTCGGCGCGCCCGCCGTAGTTGAACGCGATCGTCAGCGTCATGCCGGTGTTGTCGCGGGTGAGCTCTTCGGAGATCCGCATCTCCTTCAGCACCGACCTGGGCACCCGCCAGTCGCGGCGGCCGGTCCAGCGGATCCGCACGTTCATGTCGTTGAGCTCGTCGCGGCGGCGGCGGAGCAGGTCGCGGTTGAAGTTCATGAGGTACAGCACCTCGGGGGCGGGGCGCTTCCAGTTCTCGGTGCTGAACGCGTAGACCGTGAGCCAGCGCACGCCCACCTCGTTGGCGCCCTTCACCGTGTCCCAGAGCGCTTCCTCGCCGGCGCCGTGGCCCTCGGTGCGGGGCAGCCCTCGCTGCTGCGCCCACCGGCCGTTGCCGTCCATGACGATGGCGACGTGCGCGGGCACGCTGGAGCGTTCGATGTCGCTGAGGAAACTCACTGGGCGGTCCTTACCAACATGGGGACCGACTTCATGCGTCGCTCCAGGTGGAATTCGGCGAACCCGTAGAGCAGCGCGCGGGACTCCTTGCGCACCCGGGGATCGGGTTCGAGCGTGGCTCCCGCATCGTTGAGATCGGCGAGCGCCAGCGTCGCCAGGTAGTCGAGCGCGGCGCGCGAACAACTGGACGCGCCCGACTCGGCACATCGGCCGCAGACCGCGCCGCCGAGACCGGCGGACCACAGCTGGGGATCGCGTTCGCTGCACACCGCACACGCCGTGAGCGACGGATGGAACCCCGACAGCGAGAGCAGCTTCAGCATGAAGGACTCGGCCACGGCGGCCGGATCGGCGGGGCGGGCGTCGAGCGCGCGGCAGCCCGCCAACAGCAACAGGGTGACGCGCAGGTTCTTCTCGTGCTCCTCGGCCACCTTGTCGACGGCTTCGAGCATCGTCTCGCCGGCGGCGAACCGGGCGAGGTCTTCGCGGATCGCCATGTGCGGAGCGATGATCTCGGCCTGGGTCACGGTGTCGAGGGCGCCCCGGCCCCGGTAGAGCATGAGGTTCACGTGCGTGAAGGGCTCCAATCGGGCGCCGAACCGGCTCGTGGTCTTGCGGATCCCCTTCGCCACGGCCCGGACCTTGCCCGAACCCTGGGTCATGACGGTGATGATCTTGTCGGCTTCACCGAGCTTGTGGGAGCGCAGGACGACACCCTGCTCTTTGTACGGCGGCATCCGCGAATCGTAGCGCCCAGCACGTGACGAGCGCCCTAGCAGCGGTGTGTTGTTTCCGTGGCGGGCACCGGGATCCGGGATGCTTCCCTGAGAACCGATAGGAGATGGCGCTCAGGACCTGGGGCGGTTCGTGCCGATGGAAGGGAAGCGATCCGCGGGCCGACCCCTTCCCCTCAGGAGTCAGATGAGCGACACATTGATGGAAGCTTCTGCGCCGTTCGGCGCGGCGCCGGACTCGCTCTTCCTCGAGGTGCTCCAGCGGTTCCGCTCGACCAATCCGACGTTCCTGATCGGGGACGATGTCGTTCGGCGCTACCACCTGGCGATGCAGACCCGCGGGTTCGTGATCCTGTCGGGCTCGAGCGGCACCGGCAAGACCTGGCTGGCCCAGGCCTACGCCGATGCGATCGGGGCCCGTCCCAAGCTGGCCGCGGTCGATCCCAGCTGGTCGTCCAACGAAGACCTCCTGGGCTACCTGTCGCCGCTCGACGGCTTCTACCACCACACGCCGTTCAGCGAGTTCGTGCAGGAAGCGGCCCGCGAGTGGACCGCGGCCGACATGGCGGGACGGAGCGCTCGGGAGTTCCACGTGATCCTGGACGAGATGAACCTGGCCCGTGTGGAGCACTACTTCTCCCGGTTCCTGTCGGCGATGGAGGTCCGCTCGCGCGAGGGGATCGCCCGGCTCGACCTCGCGCCCGGCCACACCGTGGAGCTGACCCCCAACCTGAAGTTCGCCGGCACCGTGAACGTGGACGAGACCACGCACGGGTTCGCCGACAAGGTCTACGACCGCGCCCAGCTGATCGAGCTGCCGCTGCAGCGGAGTTACGTCGTGGAGTACCTGGAGGGTGAGCCGTACTCGGAACTGGTCCTGAAGATCTGGGACGCGCTGCGGCCCATCGCGCCGTTCGGGTTCCGCGTGTTGGAGGAGATCCGGGGGTACCTGGCGGCCGCGATCGACCTGGGCACCGAGTGGCCCACCGCCCTGGACGAGCAGTTGGTCCAGAAGGTGCTGCCGCGGGTGCGCGGCGCCGACGGCCGGCTGGACGAGGCCCTGGTGGGGTTCCTGTCGGCGCTGGGCGATGAGGGATATCCCCTGGCGCGCGGCAAGGCCGAGCTCATGCGCGAGGACTACGCCACCCATGGGTTCGCCAGCTACTTCTGAGGACGTCGCGCCGAGCGCGGTGTCCCTCGAGGTGCTCCGTGACATCGTCCGCGGTCGCGACGGCCGGCCAGGCTTGGTCCACGTCCTGCCGCGTCTGCAGCGCGAGCACCGCAAGGACCTGATCCGCGAGGAACGCTGGACCTCCGGAGACCTGGCTCGCCACCCCGAGCCCCGCGAGTTGGTCCGCAGCCGCCGCAAGCCCGGCAACCTGGACGAACACGGCAAGCTCAAGCGCATCTACGACTCACGCCGCATCCTCACCTCCGACATCCACGAGAACCGCGTGGTGAAGCATGCCGTCGGCGAGGTCCGCGCCGCGTTGGATGCCTCCGAGGAGGACGAAGCGCTGTTGATGCTGCTGGAGTTGGACGCCGCGACGGCCCAGGCCACCTACCTCCACGACGTCGGGGACCTCAAGGGACTTCCGGGTGTTCCGACGGCGACCCTGGCCGGTCATCCGCTGTACCGAACGGTGTACCAAGCCTGGCTCGATCTCCGCAGCGTCTGAGTCGCGAGCCGGCGGTCAGGGTGCCTTCCACACGACGTGCCGCGGCGACGGGTCTCCGTGACCCGTCGTTCGCGTGAGCAGGCACCGTTCGATCGAGAACTCGAACAGGTCCTGGTCGTCCATCGCGGTCGTGGCCGGCTGGGACCGTTCGTCGCCGGTACCGCGCTTCCAGCCGGTCGCGGACGGCGCCGTCCTCCGTGAGCCTGACGGTGCCGGCGAGCATGAACGCGTCTTCGTTCTCGTCGGCGGGGAACGAATGCATGGCGTAGCGCCCGTCCCGGTGGAGATCGTCGCGCTTGGGCGACGGGACGATGAAGGCGTACAGGCCGTCATCGAGCACCGGGCAGAAGGGGTGCAGCCGAGGCCCGCCGTCCGCCCGGACCGTGCCGAGGAACGCGAGACCCACGCCGAACTGATAGAGCAGCTGCTTCCCGGCATCGGCCAGGTCGGGACGCAACGCCGAGAACTCGCGCCAGTCCAGTCCTGGACCGGTCACGCGCCCATCGGGTGCCAGACGGTCTTGAACTCCATGAGCGCCGTGATCTCGTACGGGCTCTGCGCCTCGGGGGCGAACGGGTCGGCGTCCGGGGCGTGATGCACCCGCTTCACGTTGTCCGCGGCGGCGCGATCCGTGTCGGCCACGCAGCTCGTCGGGCACGCCCGTCACGTCGATCGCGTTGACGTCCATGTGGCTCGCGAGCCACGGCACCAGCTCGGCGGTGACGCCGGTGAGGATGTTCACGACCCCGCCCGGGACGTCGCTGGTGGCGAGCACCTCGGCGAGGGACACCGCCGGGAGCGGCGACCGTTCGCTGGCCAGCACCACCGTGGTGTTCCCGCCCACGATCGCCGGCGCCAGTCGCGAGACCAGCCCCAGCAGCGACTGGTCGATCGGCGCCACGATCCCCACCACGCCGGTCGGCTCCGGGATCGTGAAGTTGAAGTACGGGCCCGCGACGGGGTTCGACGTCCCGAGCGTCTGCGCGATCTTGTCGGCCCACCCGGCGTACCAGACCCAGCGGTCGATCGCGGCGTCCACCCCGCGATCCGGGATCCGCGGCCCCGGCATCGGCCAGCTCGTCGCGGAACTGCGAGCGCCGGCCCTCCATCAGCTCGGCCACCCGGTAGAGGATCTGGCCGCGGTTGTACGCGGTCATGCCCGACCATTTCGGGAACGCCCCGCGCGCCGCCACGCACGGCCTCGCGCAGATCCTTGCGGGATGCCTGCGCCGCGTAGGCCAACGGCTTGCCGTCGTCGGCGAACACCTCGTAGGAGCGCCCGCTCTCGCTGCGTGGGAACGCGCCGCCGATGAACAGCTTCGCCGTGCGCTTCACCGGCACCCGTGCGCTCACGACGCGCTCCCGTCGAACGTGAGGTAGGGCTCGAGACCGTGCAGCCCGCCCTCGCGGCCGAACCCGCTCTCCTTGTAGCCGCCGAACGGCGACGTGGGATCGAACCGGTTGAACGTGTTGGCCCACACCACGCCGGCCCGCAGACGCTGGGCCATCCACAGGATCCGCGAACCCTTCTCGGTCCAGACCCCCGCGCTCAGGCCGTACGGGGTGTTGTTCGCCTTCTCGACGGCTTCCTCCGGGCGTGCGGAACGTGAGGATCGACAGGACCGGGCCGAAGATCTCCTCCTGCGCGATGCGGTGGGACTGCGAGACCCCGGTGAACAACGTGGGTCGGAACCAGAACCCACGCTCGGGCAGATCGCACGCGGGTTGGTAGATCTCGGCGCCCTCGTCGACGCCGCTCGCCACCAGCTCCTCGATCTTCTCGAGCTGGGCGCGCGAGTTGATGGCGCCGACGTCGGTGTTCTTGTCGAGCGGGTCGCCCACCCGAAGGGTCTGCAGCCGGTCCTTCAGCTTGGTGAGCAGCGCGTCGAACACCGGTTCCTGCACGAGCAGACGCGAGCCCGCGCAACACACGTGCCCCTGGTTGAAGAAGATGCCGTTGATCACGCCTTCGACCGCCTGGTCCAGGGGCGCGTCCTCGAACACGATGTTCGCGGCCTTGCCGCCGAGCTCCAGCGTGAGCCGCTTGCCGGTGCCGGCGGTGGCGCGACGGATCGCCTTGCCCACCTCGGTCGAGCCGGTGAAGGCGATCTTGTCCACCGGGCGCGTCCACGAGCGCGCCGCCGGTCTCCCCCGCACCCGTCACGATGTTCACCACGCCGGGCGGCAGCTCGGCTTCCTGGATCACCTGGGCGAGCAGCAACGCGGTGAGCGGCGTGGTCTCCGCGGGCTTCAGCACCACGGTGTTGCCGGCCGCGAGCGCGGGCGCGAGCTTCCAGGCGGCCATCAACATGGGGAAGTTCCACGGGATGATCTGGCCGGCCACCCCGACCGGGCGAGGCGTGGGACGCCCCGGGAACGCGTACCCGAGCTTGTCGGCCCACCCGGCGTAGTAGAAGAAGTGCGCCGCCGCCAGCGGCAGGTCGACGTCGCGCGATTCCTTGATCGGCTTGCCGCCGTTCATCGTCTCCAGCACGGCGAACTCGCGCGCACGCTCCTGCAGCTGCCGCGCGATCCGGAACACGTACTTCGCGCGTTCGCTGCCGGGCAGACCCTGCCAGGCATCCGTCGCCGCGCGGGCGGCCTCGACGGCGACCGCGACGTCCTCCGTCCCCGCCTCGGCGACCTCGGCGAGCGGCTCCTCGGTGGCCGGGTTGATCGTGGTGAACCACCGCCCGCTCTTGGGCTCGGCGAACTCACCGTTGATGAACAGCCCGTAGCGATCCTCGAGCCGGACGATGTCGGTCGACTCGGGGGCGCTCGCGTACTCCCACGTGGCCGTTGCTGGCCCGGTCGGTTCGATCTGGTCGGCCACGATGCTCCTCAGTCGATCGTGAAGTGGTCCGGGCCGGCATAGGCTCCGGTCCGTTCCTTCTCGAGCTGCATCAACACGTCGTTCAGCAGGCTGGAAGCCCCGATCCGGTATCGCTCGGGGCGCATCCACGCATCGCCGAGCGTCTCATGCACCAGCACGAGGTGCTGGATCGCCTGCTTGGACTTCCGGATGCCCCCCGCCACCTTCACCCCCACGTCGCGCCCCGTCTGATCGCGGAAGTCGCGGACGGCCTCGAGCATGCACAGGGCGACCGGCAACGTCGCGTTGACACCGATCTTGCCGGTGGAGGTCTTGATGAAGTCCGCACCGGCCGCCATCGCGAGCATCGAGGCCTGCCGCACCCGGTCGTAGGACCCGAGCTCGCCGGTCTCCAGGATCACCTTCAGGTGCGTGGACCCCGCCGCCTCTCGCGCAGCGACGAGTTCGTCGAACGCCTCGCCGTAGCGGCCGCCCAGGAACAGCGAGCGGTTCAGCACGATGTCGATCTCGTCGGCGCCCGCCGCGGCGACGTCGCGGATCTCCTGCAGCCTGGCATCGAGCGGGCCGAGCCCGCTCGGGAACCCGCCCGCCACGCTGGCCACGGCGACGCCGGTGCCGCGGAGCTGATCCACGGCCACCGGCACCAGCTGTGGGTACAGGCACACGGCGGCCACCGACGGGACCTCGGGCCGCGTCGGATCAGGTCGGACGGCCTTGGCGCACAGCGCGACGATCTTGCCGACCGTGTCGCTGCCCTCCAGGGTGGTGAGGTCCATGCACCGGATCACCAGGTCGAGGGCCCACCGCTTGGACTCCCGCTTGATCGACCGGGTCGCGAGTGCCGCGGCGCGCCCCTCCAGTCCGACGGCATCCACCGACGTGGTCCGGGCGACGATCCGCGCCGCCTCGGACGAGGACACCGCAGGGCGGGCATCGTCCTGCCGTTGGATGGAAGCGGCCTCGGCCATGCCGCCATCGTAGCGAAGACGTGACGGGCACTCGGAGGCCGGGCCCGTAGGCTGACGGCGGCCGAACGAGGAGAGCGGAACGAGCCGATGGACCGGACCGTGTCGATCATCATCACGCTGTCGTTGACCTTGGGCGGGATCGCCTGTGGGGCAGCGGGTTCCGAGCCCTCGGCGTGTTCGACGTTCACGACGTCCACCTCCGTCGAGATGGACGACTTCTCCTACGGACCCGCATGTGTGCAGGTGGACCCTGGCGGCACCCTGACCTTGGACAACGTGGGCGCGGCACCGCACACCTTCACGGTCGAAGGCACCGAGGTGAGCGTGGACGTCGCCGCCGGAGCGCAGGGATCCGCGGATCTTTCCGGCGTTGCGGCAGGCACCTACACCGTGCTCTGTACGTATCACCCACAGATGAAGGCCACGATCGAGGTCGGCTGAGCCGGCTCGACACCACCGAGGAGGTTCGATGCGCACGAGGACGATCGCCCTGGCCGCGCTCCTGGCGTTGGTGGCCGGTGCCTGCAGCCTCGCCAGCGACGAACCGGTACCCGCGCCGACCGGCAGCGCGCCATCCAGCGTCCCGACGGTGGGCGGTACCCCCGATGCGACCGGGTCCACGGGCAGTGCCTCACCGCAACCCACCGGCGACTGCACGGAAGCCAAGGCTGTCGATCTCACCGACGACGAAGCCGCGGAACTGGAGATCGAGGACTTCGCCTACGAGCCGGCGTGCGCCACGATCGCGAAGGGCCAGGCCCTGGAGATCCGCAACCGCGACAACTTCTCGCACACGTTCACCGTGGACGCCTTGAACATCACGATCCCGATCGACGGTGACGCCACGATCACGATGGCGAACCGGGGCAAGGAGCCGAAGCTCGCGGTGGGCACCGAACCCGTTCCACTGCTCGATCCACCCGGAGATGACCGGCACGATCTTCGTCACGGGCTAGCTCGCGTCTAGAACCCCAGCCGGTCGAGAGCTTTCGGGTCGCGCTGCCATTCCTTCATGACCTTGACGTGCAGGTCGAGGTAGACCTTGGTGCCCAGGAGCGGCTCCATCTGCTCCCGCGCTTTGGTGCCGATCGTCTTCAGGGTCTGGCCCCCGTGACCGATCAGGATCCCCTTCTGCGAATCGCGCTCGACCACGATCGAGGCATGCACCTTCGTGAGGTTGCCCTCGCGATCCATCTCGTCGATCACCACCGCCACCGAATGCGGCACTTCCTCGCGGGTCACCGCGAGGGCCTGCTCCCGGACGAGCTCGGTGAGTCGGACCTCGAGCGGCTGATCGGTGATCTCGCCGTCGGGGAAGAGGGCAGGTCCTTCCGGCAGGTGCGAGAGCAGCACCGCCCGCAGCTCCTCGACGCCGTCACCGACCGCGGCCGAGACCGGCACGATCTCGTCCCAGTCCCCCAACGCCTGGGCGGCCGCCAGCTGCGGCACCACCTTGGTGTGGGCGAGCCGGTCGATCTTGTTGACCACGCAGATCTTCGTGGCCTCCGGTTCGCCCGCCACCTGCTTCGCGTAGACGAACGCATCGCCGCGCCCGACGCCCATGTGCCCGTCGACCACGAGGACGATCACGTCGACGCCGGTCACGGCGTCGCCCACGAGGTCGTTCAAGCGAGCCCCCAGCAGCGTCCGCGGCTTGTGGAACCCCGGCGTGTCGGTGAAGACGACCTGGGCCTCGTCGGTGGTCCAGATCGCGCGGATGTCCCGGCGCGTGGTCTGGGGCTTGTCCGAGACGATCGCGACCTTCTCCCCCACCAGCCGGTTGACCAGGGTGGACTTGCCGACGTTGGGCCGGCCCACCACCGCGACCACCCCGGACCGGAAGCCGGTCACGGTTGGAAGTCGTCCGGGCCGAAGGCGTGCGGCAGCAGTTCGTCGATCGACCAGAAGGTGCGCTGCGAACCGTCCGCCGACTCGGCGATCACGGCGATCCCGTTCCCGAACTCACGCAGGACCTGGCGGCATCCTCCGCACGGCGGGGTGGGCGTGTCGGCGTCCGAGACCACCGCGACCGCCCGGATGTCGGTGCTGCCGGCCGCGATCGCCTTGGCGATCGCGTTCCGCTCGGCGCACACGCTGAGCGGGTAGCTCGCGTTCTCGACGTTGACCGCGGTGAAGATCTCGTCGCCCGCGAGCAGGGCGGCGCCGACGTGGAAGCCGCTGTACGGGACGTAGGCGCGGGCGCGGACCTCGCGCGCCGCCGCCAGCATCTCCTCGAGGCGAGCGTCGTCGATCGACGTCATGGCGACGGTACCTCGGTGAGCACCGGCTCGGGCTCCGTGGTCCTGGTGATGAGGACGCTCGCGATGCGGCGACCCACGACGGTCTCGGCGCGGAAGGTGAGCCCGTCCAGCTGGCACTCCTCGCCGGCGTCGGGGATGCGCCCGAAGCAGTCGAGCACCAGGCCGGCGACCGTGTCCCACTCCTCGTCGGGCAGCTCGACATCGAGCAGCTCGTTGATGTCGTCGATCGAGGTCTTCCCGCTGACGCGGTAGATGTTCTCGCCCACCTGCTCGAACTCGGGCTCCTCGCGGTCGTACTCGTCGGTGATCTCCCCCACGAGTTCCTCCAGGAGGTCTTCGAGGGATATCAGGCCGGTCACCGAGCCGTACTCGTCGGTGACGAGCGCCATGTGGAACTTCTCTCGCTGCATCTCGCGCAACAGGTCGGCGACCTTCTTCGATTCCGGCACGTAGTGCGCCTCGCGGACGACCTCGGCGAGCGGCGCGTCGTGCTTGCCCTGGTGCAGCGACTTCAGCACGTCCTTGGCGAACACGATCCCGACGACGTGGTCGAGGTCTTCGTCGGCGTCGTAGACGGGGATCCTGGACGTGCCGTGCGTCAGCACCAGCGCCTGGACGTCGCGCAGGGACTTGTCGTCCTCGATGGCGATGATGTCGGGACGCGGCACCATGACCTCGCGCACGATCGTGTCGCCGAACTCGAAGATCGAGTGGATCAGTTCCTTCTCGCCGACGTCGATCGAGCCTTCCTCGGAGCCGACCTGCGCCATCGAACGGATCTCTTCTTCCGAGACGAACGGACCGGCCTTGATGCCCTTGCCCGGCAGCAGCACGTTCGCCAGACCGATCAGGCCGCGGGTCGGCCAGGCGAACAGCCGTCCCAGGAAGTACACGAAGGGCGAGAGCGCCAGCGCCACGCGATCGCTGTGCAGCACGCCGAACGTCTTGCTCATCGCCTCGACGAACACGAAGTACAGCAGCGCGAACACCAGCGAGGCGATCGTCACGACGCTGTTGCTCCACGTGCGCTCGGCGAGGAACGCGACCAGGATCGCCGAGCCGTTCTGGACGAGCACGACGCACAGGTAGACCGAGTTGAGGTAGCGGGGCGGGTCGGTCTCGAGCTTGACGAGCAGCGCGGCGTTGCGCCGGCCCTCGTCCTCCAGCGCCAAGCGCCTTCACCCGCGTGATGCGGGTGAGGGCGGATTCGGCCAGGGCCATCAGCGAACCCAGGATCACGAGCGCGACCACGACGATCCACCCGATCACGGTGCCGCCACCCCGCTGTAGCGCTCCTGACGCGCCCACATCTCGGCGCGCTCACCGTCCTGCTCGTGGTCGTAGCCCAGGATGTGCAGGACCCCGTGGACGACCAGGAGCCGGAGTTCGGCCGCGGGGTCAGCGGGGTTGTTGGCGGCCGCCACCGCCGGCGCGATCACCACGTCGCCCAGCATGCGGAGCCCCTCTTCGGTGACGTCGTCCTCGTCGAGCGGGAACGTCAGCACGTCGGTGGGGCCGGGTTCGTCCATGTAGCGCTCGTGGAGCTCGGCGATCTCGGCATCGGTCACGAACGAGAGCGAGAGCTCCACCTGTGTGTGACCTTCGGCGATCAACGTGTCGCGAGCGATCGAGATCAGCGCTGCCTGGTCGAGGGGGGCGTCCTGTCGATCGGACACCAGGATCGAGGGCGGAGGATGGCCACCGTCGTCGTCGGTCACGGCTGGACCTCCAGACGCTGCTGTCCGAACCGGTCGTAGGCCTCCACGATGTCCTGCACGATCTTGTGCCGCACCACGTCCCTGCCGCCCAGGTGGCAGAACGCGATCCCGTCGATGTCGTCGAGGATCTCCTGGATCACCGAGAGCCCGCTGGTCTGTCCGCTGGCGAGGTCGGTCTGGGTGGAGTCGCCGTTGATCACGGCCTTGGACCCGAACCCGATCCTGGTGAGGAACATCTTCATCTGCTCCGGCGTGGTGTTCTGCGCCTCGTCCAAGATGATGAACGCATCATTCAGCGTCCTTCCACGCATGAATGCCAGGGGCGCCACCTCGACGGTGCCGCGTTCCATCAGCCTCGGCAGCGTCTCGGCGCCGGTCATCTCGAAGAGCGCGTCGTAGAGCGGCCGCATGTACGGATCGATCTTCTCGTAGAGCGTGCCGGGCAGATAGCCGAGGCGTTCACCCGCTTCCACGGCGGGCCGGGTGAGGATCAGGCGCGACACCTGATGCTCCTGCAGGGCCTTCACGGCGGTCGCCACGGCGAGGTAGGTCTTGCCGGTGCCGGCCGGTCCGATCACGAAGGTCACGGTGTTCGAGCGGATCGCGTCGACGAACCGCTTCTGGCCCATCGTCCTGGGGGCGATGCCTTTGCCGCGCGCCGTCAGCAGGCGGTCGCCCAACACCTCGCTGGGCCGGATGTCGGCGTCGCCGGGCTGGGCGTCGTCGCCCTTGACCAACGCGATCGTCTGGTCCACCGACGAATCCGTGAGGTCGTGGCCCTTCTCGAGCAGGGCCAGGAGCTCTTCGAAGATGCGCGCGACCTGCTCGGCCTCTTCTTGGCGACCGCTGACGGTGATCTCGTTGCCCCGGACCAGGATGCGGCAGTCGAAGGCCGATTCGATGATCTTCAGGAAGACGTCACGCTGCCCGAGCAGGGCGACCATCGATTGATCGCCCGGGACCAGGATCTTGACCTGTGTGGTGGCACCTGCCACGTGGCTGTTCTCTCGGGGCGGTGGCCCCGTTCCCTCCTGTCGGCGACGGCCGCCTTCACCGGCGGCCGCTCCCATCCTAGCGCCGCTCAACCTGGGGGCCACCCCATCGGGCGCCCACCGAGCAGATGGAAATGGAGGTGGAAGACCGTCTGGCCGGCCTCAGGGCCCACGTTCGTCACCAATCGCCAGCCGGACTCGGCGATCCCCTCGGCGCGAGCAAGCTGGGTGGCTGCCTGCATGATGTCGGTGAGGGTGCCTCCGTGCTCGTCCCCGAGCTCGGCCACCGACTCCACGTGCTCCTTGGGGATGATCAGGATGTGCGTGGGCGCCTGTGGGTTCGTGTCGCGGAACGCCACGACGTGATCGGATTCGCGAACGATGTCGGCGGGGATGTCCCGCGCCGCGATCCGGCAGAAGATGCACGCGCTGTCGACCATGGAGGAAGGCTACTACCGCTCAGAACTCCGGCGCTCAGAACTCGGGGCGCCGCAGGTCGGCCTGCGCGGGGTCGCGCTTCGAGGTGGCTTCGCCTCGCAGCTCGGCGAGCCGCTCCCACAGCCCGCGTTCCTCCTTCGAGAGCTCCCCCGGCGTGACCACGTGCAGCGTGATGAACAGGTCGCCGCGACCGCGCCGGTTCACGTTCGGCACGCCCTTGGACTTCAGCCGGATCACCGTCCCCGACTCGGTGCCCGCTTCGACACGGATGCGCTCGTGGCCCTCGATGGCCTCCACCTCGACGTCGGCGCCCAGGGTCGCCTGCGTCATCGAGATGTCGAGCACGGTGAACAGATCCTGGCCGCGCCGTTCGAACGCCGGAGACTCCTGGACCGCGAGGCCGACGTAGAGGTCACCCGCCGGTCCGCCCGAAAGGCCGGCGTGCCCGTTGCCCGTGACGCGGAGCTCCATCCCGTCGGAGACCCCCGCGGGGATGTCCACGGAGACCGTCGCCGACTCCATCCGTCGGCCCTGCCCTTCGCACTCCTGGCACGGGTCCAGCACTTCCTGGCCGGTGCCGCGGCAGGTCTCGCACGGCGCCGCCGTCATCACGGTGCCGAACACGCTCCGGCGGACGGCCTGCACCTGCCCCGCGCCGCCACACACGTGGCAGGCGACGGGAGCGGTGCCCGGTTCGGCGCCGTTGCCCATGCATCGGTCGCACTCGACCATGCGCTCGATCTCGAGGTCCTTGCGGACGCCGAAGACCGCTTCGGTGAACGACGAGCGAGATGCGCACCCCGAGGTCCTCGCCGTGGCGGCTGCGCGAACGGGGCCCCCTCCGTCGCGCCGAGGTGGAGAACCCTCCCTGACCGAAGAACAGGTCGAAGATGTCCTGGATGTCGCCGAAGGGCGCGCCCTGTGGTCCGCCGGCGGTGCCGAACGCGTCGTAGCGACGGCGCTTCTCCGGATCCGAGAGGATCTCGTACGCGCCCGCGACCTCCTTGAACCGGTCCTCGGCGCCGTCGGTGCCGTTCACGTCGGGATGATGTTCGCGGGCGAGCGCCCGATAGGCCTTCTTGATGTCCTCGTCGCTGGCGCCCCGCTCGACGCCGAGGACCTCGTAGAGATCGCGGGCCGTCATGGTTCGGCGTCGATCTCGGTGGCCATCTCGGACAGGCGCTTGGCCACCGCGCGCACCGACGCCATCGCCGACAGGTAGTCCATGCGGGTCGGCCCCACCACGCCGATCGTGCCGATCGTGGTTTCGCCCGCCTTGAACGGCGCCGTGATGATCGAGGCCTCCCACTCCCCCGTCGAGGGGTGTTCGGCGCCGATCGTGACGTTCAACACCGCGGGGTCGGTGCTGATGTCCTGCAGCACGGCGAGCATCTCGGTCTCCCGTTCCAGCGTCTCGAACAGGCGGCGGAGGGTCTCGCGTCGCATCTGCTGGGCTTCGTCGGCCAGGTTGGAGGCCCCGCCCACCACGACGTGGGTGGAACCGTCACCCTGCGTGGCCTCCCGCAAGCAGCTCGGCGACATGCAGCAACAGGTCGTGTTGATCGGGCCGGCTCTCGGCCGCCAGCTGCAGGAGGTGGGCCTGGGCCGCCGTGTAGGTCTGACCGCGCAGCGTGGCCAGCTTGCCCTCGGCCTCGGCCAGGCTCGCGGCTTCGATGCTCTCGGGCCGGTCGATCACGCGCTTGTCCACCCGGCCGTGCTGGCCCACCGCCAGGATCATCACCGTGGGGCCGAGGTCGATCAGCTCCAGGCGCATCACCGGTTCCTCGATCGCCGACGGAGGCACCGCCAAGCCGGCGTACTGCGTGAGGCGTGAGAGCAGCTGCACGCTGCCCTTCAGCACCTCTTCGAGATCCACGATCGCCTCGGTGAAGTAGCCGGCGATCAGGCGGCGTTGCGCGTCGCGGAGCTTGCCTCCGGCCGGGAGCGAGTCCACGTAGTGGCGGTAGCCGGCGTCGGTGGGGATCCGCCCGGCGGACGTGTGCGGGTGACTGAGGTAGCCCTGCTCTTCGAGGGCGGCCATCTCGTTGCGGATCGTGGCGCTCGAGACGCCCAGGCCCGCGGCCTCGGCGATCGTCTCGCTGCCCACGGGCTCGCCGCTGCGCACGTACTGCTCCACCACGGCGCGCAGCACCGCCGACTTGCGTGGGCCCAGCTCCGGTCGATCCCGATCCGCCATGGGTCCATGATACGTAGCACTCACCCCGGCCGAGTGCTAACCCCGCGAGGAACTCAGCAGGGAAGGGCGCTGACGGCGTCCAGCAGCGCGGCGGTGGCCTCGTCGGTCGGCGCCTGCTCCTGGAGGGCCGTCCGCAGGTCCTCGATCCTCGCGATCAGGACCTTGACCTGCTTCGCGGTCGCCGGGTCGCCGGCCTGCTTGATCGCGGCGGCGTCCTCCTTGAGCGTGTCCTGCGCACGGCCGAGCGCATCGTCGCGCAGGACCTGGGTCGACTGCTGGACGTCGGTGCACATCGTGGCGATCGCCTCGTCGGCGCTCGGCGCGGGTGTCTCGCCCGGCGCATCGTCACCCCCACGCGTGAGCAGGAAGAAGCCCGACGATGGCCACGACCACCACCGCGATCACCGCGAACCCCCAGCGCGGGAACCCTCCGCGACGGTCGGCCTGCGGCATCGGGAACGCGGAACCGGGCTCGGGCGTGCCGAAGGGCTGCTGTGGACCCGCCGGGCCCTCGGGGGGCACCGCATCGAGGTCGTCGCCGACGCCACCCCCGCCGTCACCCGAGCCTGCGAACGGTGCGGGGTCACAGGCGCCGTCATGGCTGGGGACCACCACCGTGCCGGGTGTCGAAGGAGCGCGGTGCGACGTGAGCTCGGTGCGAGCACCGTTCCCCGGACTGGTGGCTGGCGGGGGACCCACCGCCTACCTGTACTCCGAGGCGACGGACGAGCCCTGCGGTCCAGGAACCTCCATGGTGTTGGGATCGATCTCTCGGCAGGCAGGATGGGGTCGATCTGGAATCAGAACCGATCGCGTGCCCCGCTTCGCGATGTCGCATCCTTTCCGCGCCCGACATCACCAGCGACCAGTCCCCCGAGGTCGCGCTCACCTGGGATGTCGGCACCGGTGAGTCGCCCGTCGCGTTCTACGGCTCCTCTTCGACCCTGAGCTCGGTGAGAAGGCATCCATCGAACCCATCGGCGCGAGACGGTCTTCAGCATTTCGGCGATCAGGACGGCCGGGCGAGTCGTCACCTGCGTGCAGGTGGCCCACGGCGATCCGCCGTCCGTCGTCCAACTCGTCGCCACGGTCGATGACGCCGACGCGGGACGTGGACCCTCCAACGACAACCGTGGGTGGTCGAAGGATCGTCGATGACGGCCGGGGAGGTCACCGAGGAGGTCGTGTCCGAGGATGCCATCCCCGCCCAGGGCACCCTGTGCGGAGCGCCATTCGGGTCACCGCCGGACTAGCACGCAGCGAGGAACACACGCCTCGCTAACAGGGAAGCGCGCTCACGGCGTCCAGCAGCGCGGCGGTGGCCTCTTCGGTCGGCGCCTGCTCCTGGAGGGCCGTTCGCAGGTCCTCGATCCTCGCGATCAGGACCTTGACCTGCTTCGCGGTTGCCGGGTCGCCGGCCTGCTTGATCGCGGCGGCGTCTTCCTTGAGCGTGTCCTGCGCGCGGCCGAGCGCGTCGTCGCGAAGGACCTGGGTGGACTGCTGGACGTCGGTGCACATCGTGGCGATCGCCTCGTCGGCGCTCGGCGCGGGTGACTCGCCCGGCGCGTCGTCACCTCCACGCGTGAGCAGGAACACCCCGACGATCGCCACGACCACCACCGCGATCACCGCGAACCCCCATCGGGGGAACCCTCCGCGTCGGTCGGCCTGCGGCATCGGGAACGCGGAACCGGGCTCGGGCGTGCCGAAGGGCTGCTGTGGACCCGCCGGGCCTTCGGGCGGCACCGCATCGAGGTCGTCGCCGGACACCGACATCGCGGGAGCGGGGGTGGGGGTCGCCGCCGGTGGCGGCGCCGCTGCCGTCCCATGGGCGGTCCCACAGTTCGGGCACGTCCATCCGGTGGCGCCGGGCTTGGCGTGGTAGCGCGATCCGCACGACGAACACACCACGAAGTCCCAGCTCTTGCCGCATGACGTGCAGGTGTAGGAGGTGGCCGAGGCGTCGACGCTCTGGCGGGTGGCGCACGACGGACAGCTGACGGTCGGCATCGGGCCACTCTATCGCGTGCTCCGGCGGCGCCGCCGGGACAGGTAGGCGGCGCCTCCGCTGGCGCCGGCGACCCCCACCAGGGCGACGGCCGCGGGCGTCCCACCCTGCTCGTCCATGCCCGGCGGGGGCGGATCGCAGAGCTCGTCGAGGCGGGCATCGAGGGTGGCCACGTCGGTCGACCGGGCAGGATCGTCAACCAGGTTGACCATCTCGTCGGGGTCCTCCGACAGGTCGTAGAGCTCCCGCTCCCCCGTCGCGTAGCGCACGTACTTCTGCGTCTCGGTGCGGACACCGCAGTACGAGGGGACCGGGTTGGAGCCCTCCATGTGCTCGATCAGGAAGTCCTCGCGCCACGGGGCGTCGGGGTTCGCCAGGAGCGGCTCCATGCTCATGCCTTCGACCAGGGGGTGCGGCACGGATGCGATCGAGGCGATCGTCGGGGCGATGTCGACGTTGACGATCAGGTGATCGTCGGTGCGCGGCTCGATCGCCATGGGGTCGTACCGCACCACCATGGGCACCCGCAGCGCCTCGTCGTAGGGGACCTCCTTCTTCATCCACCGGTGCTCGCCCCACAGCAGGCCGTTGTCCGAGGTGAAGATGATCAGCGTGTTCTCCAGGCGGCCGGTCTCCTCGAGCGCGTCGAGGAGACGTCCGATCTGCACGTCGACGCTCTGCAGCGTCTCGTACTGCCGTCGGCGCAGTCCGTCGATCCATGCCATCCACTCGCTCGAGAAGCGCGGGAGCGCCTGCATGTACGCGGGCTTGTCCGAGACGTCGGCCTCGTCGTAGGAAGGCGGACGCCACTTCGCGATGTCGCGGAACGATCCGTCGAACGTGGGCTCGGCCGTCGCGGGGTCGTGCGGCGCGGCCGGCGCGAACTCGGCGAAGACCGGCTGGTCCTCGGGCGCCGACAGGATGAACCGCTCCGCGGCGTCGCCCAGCACCGTGGTCGAGTAGTCGGTCGACGGATCCTCGCCGTGGAACTCGGGCTCGCCGTCCACCGTGAGCCCGTACGTGTAGTAGCCCGAGTGCACGAAGGCGACCCATCGATCCCACCCCGGCGGGACGTACCCGTTCAACGCATCGCTCTGATAGGCGTCGATGTACTTGCCGAACAGGCCGGTGCGGTAGCCCGCGTCGTGCATCCACGTGGCCAGCGTCGAGGCGTCGTGGAACGAGGGGAACGCGCCGTACGGCGTGGTCTGCCGGTAGACGCCCGTGGTGTGCGAGTAGTTGCCCGTGAGGATGCTCGCCCGGCTCGGACAACACAGCGGGTTCGACACGAACGAATGGGAGAACGTGACGCCGCGGCTCATCAGCTCCTGCTGCACCACCGGCATCGCGTCGAGCGTGTCCCAGCGTTGGTCGTCGGTGACGATCAACAGCACGTTGGGACGCTCGGGGGCGGGGGCGGCAACGCTGGCCGGGGTCTGCGCCGACGCGCTCACCGAAGCCACCAGCGGCACCGCGAGCGCGGCGAACGCCAGCAGCACAGCCAGGACGGGCGGGGGAAGTCTCCTCACGAACCCAAGACGCGCGAGCGTCATCCTTTCGTTGCGGTGATCGGCTGGATCCGTCCATCGGGAGGGAACGGAGCGCACCCAGCATAGGGTGTCGTGAAGGCGAAACCCTGCAAGCCGTGTGACGATCCGTCAACGAAACGCGCGCGTCGGGCGTCATGTGGGTGCGACCGGATCGCAGGACCACGGAGGAGCCCTTGCTCGAGGAGTCGGACATCGCACGCTTCCTGCGGGAGACCTACCCGCGCATCGTCGGTGCGCTGACGCTGGTCGTCGGGAGCCGCGCGGCCGCGGAAGACGCCGTCCAGGAGGCACTCGCTCGTGCGTGGGAACGAAGTGAACGCGGAACCGACATCGACAACCTCGCCGCCTGGGTCACCACGGTGTCGATGAACCTGTCCAGGAGTGCGCTGCGGCGCCGGCGCGCCGAGTCCCGGGCGAAGGAACGACTGCGGAGCGACGCGGCGTGGCAGGTGCCCGACGAGCTTGCTCGACCTGCAGGAGGCCGTGGCTTCGCTCCCTCGCCGTCAACGCGAGGTGGTCTCGTGCCGCTACTACCTCGGCCTGGACACGGCCGAGACCGCCGCGGCGCTCGGCGTCAGTGAGGGGACCGTGAAGACCAGCGCGTTCCGAGCTCGGCAGACGCTCGCAGCCGCGCTCACGATCCACGACGACCCTGAGGAGGCGGATCATGCCCGGCCTCGATGAACGGCTCACCGAGGAACTCCGTCGCCTCAGTCCGGCGAGCGACGCAGCCCCCGACCTGATGCGCGAGATCGATCGGCGCCGAGGGCGGCGGCGGGTCAGTCGTCGGGCCACGGCCGCGGCGCTCGCGATCGTCGTCCTGGCAGGGACCGTGGGGGGTTCACGTTCCTTCGGCTGGCGTTCCGGGCCGAACCTGCCGCCTCCACCGGTCATCCAGCCGGAACCCCCGAACCCCCGGCGTCGGGCTGGACATCGGGTTGCCGTTCCGGCTGTGTGGCGTCTCGAAGCTCCCTCGCGTCCTGTTCGGCGATCACACAGGAGCGGTGTGGCTCGCGGAACGGTACGGAGAGGATGGGTGTCCTGACGCCTTCGAAGGGTCGTCGATCGCCGCCGCGGACACGGACGGCGACGGGCTGGCGGACGTCTGGGCCCCGTTCCCCTGTCGGGGTGGGTGCGATCCGTCGCCGACCGGGCGGTCGACTCAACGCCGACGGGTGGTCGGAGGTCTTCGTCATGCTCACGCCGTCGAGCACGCCGCAGTATCGGATCGTGACCATCGTCCCGATGTTCGACCGGGACAGCGTTGGCCGTCGCGGTGGTGGGAGCCGTCGGACATCCTGAGGCCGGATTCCGACCGGGTCGACCGGCGACGTTCACGGGCGGGGGCGACGAAGGGTTCGCCGGCAGCATCCGCTGTCAGGACTGGCCGGGCGACACCGTCCTGTCGTCGGTGTGGACCCTGCATCCCGTCGACTCGAACGGTCCGAAGCAGATCCATCGCACCCGGTTCGCGCTCGACACCGATGGCGTGCTCGCGCTGGTCGATCGCTCCGACGGCTCGGTCCCGGTCGACTTCGTGGCACCCGCGTTCCAGCGACCCGATCGTTGTGGACCGCTCGACCTCGACCCGTTCGGCTGATCTCGCCACGCCAGCTACTTGGCCGTGAGGGCCAGGACCAGTTCGTTCAGCAGCAGCATGCCGCGCTCGGTGGGCACCAGCGTGCCGAACTCGTCGGCGATCAGACCGCTCTCGATGAACGGCGCCGACACCTGCTCGTCGATCCAGCTGGACGGGATCCCTTCGAGGATGCGCATGCGCAGGAACACCTCTTCGAGGTAGGCGTCGGAGGGGTCGAGATGCTCCTCTCCCCCGACCGGGAGTTCGCCGCGTTCGACGCGCTCCATGTACTCCTCGGGCGGGCGGGTGTTCCACCAGCGATGGTCGTCGCGGTAGGAATGCGCGCCGGCGCCGAGACCGAGGTAGGGCCGACGCTCCCAGTAGCCGAGGTTGTGACGGCATTCGAACCCCGGCTTGGCCCAGTTGGAGACCTCGTAGTGGCGATAGCCGGCGGCAGCGAGCTGTTCGCAGGCCACACCGAACATGTCGGCCTGCAGGTCGGGATCGGGCTCGGGCGTGGCGCCGCTCGCCACGGCGCGACCGAGCGGTGTGGCCGGTTCCACGGTGAGCGCGTAGGCGCTGATGTGCTCGGGCGCCAGCGCGATCGTCTCGTGCAGCGTCCGTTCCCAGGAATCGATCGTCTCGCCGTTCGCGCCGTAGATCAGGTCGAGGTTCACGTTGTCGTACCCGGCGGCGCGGGCAGCCGCGAACGCGGCGCGCACGCTGTCGGGCGAGTGCAGCCGTTCGAGCGACGCCAGCACCGCCACGTCGAACGACTGGGCGCCCATCGACAGGCGTTCGTACCCGGCGCCGCGCAGCGCACGGAGGGAGGCCTCGTCCACGGTGTCGGGGTTCGCCTCCGTGGTGATCTCGGCGTCGGCCGCCACGTCGAAGGTCTCGCGAAGGTGGACCAGGAGCGATGCGAGATCCTCCGGCGTCTGCATCGTCGGCGTGCCGCCCCCGAGGAACACGCTCGTCGACCGCCGCCCCGTCCCACGCCGGGACGGCGAGCGCCGCCTCGGCCATCAGCGCTCGCAGGTAGCGAGGTGCCAGGTGGTCCAGGCCGGCGTAGGCGTTGAAGTCGCAGTAGCCGCACCGGGTGAGACAGAACGGAACGTGGACGTAGATGCCGACCGGTTCCTCGGCGCGCTCGTCGCCGTCGGTCACTTCTTCGTGTCCCGCTTGCTGCCGTCCTCCACCCGCAGCGCGGCGATGAAGGCTTCCTGCGGCACGTCGACCCGCCCGACCCGGCGCATGCGCGCCTTGCCCTTCTTCTGCTGTTCGAGCAGCTTGCGCTTGCGGCTGATGTCACCGCCGTAGCACTTGGCCGTGACGTCCTTGCGCTTGGCCTTGACGGTCTCGCGGGCGATGATCTTGGCGCCGATCGCCGCCTGGATCGCCACGTCGAACAGCTGGCGCGGGATCAGGTCCTTCAGACGTTCGACCATCTGCTTGCCGTAGGTGTAGGCCTTGTCGCGGTGCACGATCGTGCTGAACGCGTCGACCGGCTCGCCGTGCAGCAGGACGTCGACGCGGACCAGGTTCGCCTCCTGGTAGCCCCACGGTTCGTAGTCGAGGCTCGCGTAGCCCTTCGTGCGCGACTTCAGCTGATCGAAGAAGTCGAACACGATCTCGGCCAGCGGCAGCACGTAGTGGATCTCGACGCGTTCGGGCGTGATGTAGCTCATGTCGACCATCTCGCCGCGGCGGCTCTGGCTCGTCTCCATCACGGCGCCGAGGTAGTCGGCCGGCGTGATCATCGTGGCGTAGACCATCGGCTCTTCGATCGAGTCGTACGTGCCGGGCGCCGGCATCTCCGCCGGGTTGTGCACGATCTCCAGCTCGTCGCCGCGGTGCACGCGGAACTCGACGTTCGGCGCGGTCGCGATCAACTCCAGGTTGAACTCTCGCTCCAGCCGCTCCTTCACGATGTCCATGTGCAGCAGGCCGAGGAACCCGCAGCGGAACCCGAACCCCAGCGCGGTGGACACCTCGGGTTCGTAGTGCAGGGCGGCGTCGGACAGCTTCAGCCGGTCGAGGGCTTCGCGGAGCTCGGAGTAGTCGCCGCCTTCGGCCGGGAACAGGCCCGACCACACCATGGGCTTGGGCTCGCGGTAGCCGGGGAGCTGCTCGGTGGCGCCGCCCTTGCCGGCGAGCGTGATCGTGTCGCCCACCTTGGCCTGGTGCACGTCCTTCAGTCCGGTGACGAGGTAGCCCACCTCCCCCGGGCCGAGCTTGTCGACGGGCGTGGGCTCGGGCGCGTTGACGCCGGTCTCCTCGGCCTCGGACTCCACACGGGTCGCGAACATCTTGATGCGAGCGTTCGAGGGGAGCTCGCCCTCCTTGACCCGGACGTAGGTGATCACGCCGCGGTAGGCATCGAACATCGAGTCGAAGATCAGCGCCTGTAACGGCTTCGTGGGGTCGCCCACCGGCGGCGGCACCCGGTCGATCACGGCCGCGAGCAGCGCGTCGACCCCGGCACCGGACTTCGCGCTGATGTGCAGGATGTCGTCCGGATCGCAGTCGAGCAGCGCGGCGAGTTCCTTCGTTCGTTGCTCGGGCTCGGCCGCGGGCAGGTCGATCTTGTTGAGCGCCGGCACGATGACCAATCCCGCGTCGCGCGCCAGGTGGTAGTTCGCCAGCGTCTGGGCCTCCAGGCCCTGGGCGGCATCGACCAGCAGCACGGCGCCCTCACACGCTGCGAGGGAACGGGAGACCTCGTACGTGAAGTCGACGTGCCCGGGGGTGTCGATCAGGTTGAGCTCGTAGCCCTCGTGCGCCAGGCGGACCGATTGCGCCTTGATCGTGATGCCGCGCTCGCGCTCCAGGTCCATCTTGTCCAGGTACTGGGCCCGCATGTCGCGGCCCTCGACCGTGTGGGTGACCTCCAGCAGGCGGTCGGCCAGCGTCGATTTCCCGTGGTCGATGTGCGCCACGATGCAGAAGTTGCGGATGTGGGAAGTGTCGGTGGTCACGACCGACCATGGTACGGGCCTGAAGCATGCGGGAGCCCGGTGGCCGGAAGCGGCTGCCCGAGCCGCTGGTAGACTCACCGGTCGATATGGCGAACATCAAGTCACAGATCAAACGGAACAAGCAGAACCTGGTGCGGAACGAGCGGAACAAGGCCGTTCGCACCTCGCTGAAGACCTCCACGAAGAAGGTCCAGTCGGCCATCGCCGACGGCGACGCCGACGCCGCGCAGGCCTCGGCCCTCGAGGCCTCTCGCGCCCTGGACAAGGCCGCCAGCAAGGGCATCGTCCACAAGAAGACGGCCGCCCGCCGCAAGAGCCGCCTGGTCAAGGCCGCCAACACCGTCGGCGCCGAGTAAGCCCTCTACGCCGCGATCGCGGCGATCAGCACGGGCATGATGACGTCGCCGGTTCCGCCGGACTTCAACGCGAGGTCGGCGTCGGTGATGCGTTCGTGCAGGACCAGCAGCTGCGCCATCGAGAAGTTCCGCGCCTGCTGCTGGTAGCGCCTGGCCTGCCAGTCGAACCGGAGCCCGGCCTCCTTGGCGACCTGCGCGGGTGAGGTGCGGTCGGGCAGCGCGCGGACCTTGATCAGATCGCGTATCCGGCTCGCGATGCCGCCCAGGGTCTTCAGCGGATCGTCGCCGCCCGGCTTCGATGGACTTCAAGGAACGGATCGCGCCGGGCAGGTCCTTGGAGAACGCGCGGTCGCACAGGTCCCACACCTTCTGCTCACCCAGCCCTCGGAACTGCTGGGCCACGATCTGCGGGGTGATCTTCTGTCCGGGATAGGCGCCGGCGAGCTGCTGGAGGGCCGCCACGAGCTGGCCGGGCTCCTCCCCCAGCGTCTCGACCAGGGCCCGCGCTCCGGGGATCTGGAGGTCGACGCCGAGCTTCTTCGCGCGACCGGCGAGCCAGGGCTCGAGCTCCTTGCGGGCGATCGCCACCTGGGTGATCGTGCCGACCGGCTTCACCAGCTTCTGGAGGGCCGCCGGGACCTTGCCGCGTTCGGCGACCTGACAACAGATCACCAGGGTGGCGTCGGGGTCGGGCGCCTCGAGGTAGTGACCGAGCTCCCCCAGCGCGTCCTTCGTGAGCGACCGGGCGTCGGTGATCATGAGCGCCCGGGCTTCGCCGAACAGGGACGGGGTCGCCAGGTCCTGGAGCTCCCCACCCTGCCATTCCGCGGCGTCGATCTCGGTGGCGCGGACATCGCCGAGTCGGGCCAGCGCGGCCTCGCGCAGCAGGTAGTCGTCCTCGCCCCACAGGAGGGTCACGGAGGTGTCGGCCGGGCTCACGTCCGGATGCTACCGCGCCGCCAGGACGCGCCCCTCCTAGGCCGACGCCATCGATCCCTCGGTGACTTCCCCTTTGTGCGCCGCGAAGGCCCCCAGGACTTCATCCTTCTCACGCGCAGGAACCCCGAAGTGATCGAGCGTGCGTCCCAGCTCCGCCGCGACCTCATCGAATTCCCCGGGGGTGATGTGGAGGTCGCGATGGGCCTCTTCCAGCCCGAGGGGGGTACTCCCTGGCTTCGTGGCAGCGAACGTGAAGGGGCCACCGGCGACGTTGCACACCCACAGGGTGCGCATGAACTTCAGCCCTGGCAGCCGGTCCAGTTGATCGGTATGCCACTCACGAAGCTCAGGGTTCTTCGATGCTTGGCCGACCATGGGGTTCTGAACGACCGCATCGCTGAAGTGGTCGACCACCGCAGCGATGGCGAACACGCCGCCCAGTCGTTCGTACAAGCTCGGCTCTGCCATGCTCGTCCCCTCCTCCTCGGTCCGTGTGCCGCATGCCACGGTCCAGAAGGTCTACGAGCGGCACCTGGGGGCGGTTCGTCTCGGCCGGCCCGGGAGAGGAACGCTCGGGCGCGACATCAACTCACGCTTGCGTGACGATATCGACCGAGATCTCCACCGCCGGACTCGTTCCCCTGTTCTCGAGCCAGTGGACCGTGTTCCGATCCTCGGGCCAGCCCACTCCCGGCCCATAGTCCGTAGCGACCCCGTCCCGATGGTCGGTGATCGTTCCCTGCAAGATGTAGACGGTGCCTGGTCTGCCTCGATGGTCGTGGATCGGGCCGAAGACGCCTCCAGGCTCGATGGTCACCATCCGCATCCGAAGTTGGTGCCCTGCCATGCCCTCGATCTCGCGGGCAAGGTCAACCGTTGCCAGTTCCTGCACCGCGACACCTCTCGTCTCAGGTGCCACTTCCTCGTTGCTCATCGTGCCCTCCTCGCCTTGGCGGATCGATGTGGTCATGTGTCCCTAGGACGTCGTCACCGGGCGCGACGCGATCGCGACGAGGTCAGCAACGACCTCAGCGAGCGGTCGGCTTGCATCCAGCTCATGCGTGCAGCCCTCCCGGAGGAGCGGCTCGACCATGGCGAGGTCATCCAGGATCATCGCTCGTTCCACTGGAGCCTTCCCGTAGTTGTTCGTCGTTCTGCGCGCGATCCGGTCAAGGATCACGTCGGCAGGGGCACTGAGCAGGACGACCGCGTCGAAACGGTCGTAGAACTTCGACTGGTTCCTCACGCACCCTTCGACGAAGAGCGAGCGATCATCATCGGCGGCGGCCAGCAGCTCGGTGATCCGTTCCTCGACCCAGAGCCACTCCCCACGGTGCAACTCGTCGGTGGGATCAACGTACTCGTGATACTCGCTCCAGCCGGGCTCATCGGTCTCGACGACGCGATAACCACGTCGGCCAAGTTCGGCGAGCGCAGCGGACTTGCCGGTCCCCGACATGCCAGTCACCAAGACCCTCGACATCGGGACAACCCTACCGAGTGCCAAGCGACGACCGAATGACTCGGACAGGATCAGGGCACACCGTGACGGCGACGCCGCCCAGTCGTCGCGAGCTGGATCCAGTTGATCGTGAAGTATCGCTGCCGTACCGCCTCCCAGTCCGGCGGCATCGCGTCGGGGTCCCAGGCCAAGATCACCTTGTAGGTCGGGGTCTTCCACACGTTGGAGACGAGCCAGATACCGACGAGCACGATCCCCAGCCCGATCGCGGTGAGGATGAACGAGGTGGAGCCGGGATCGTCCCAGAGGAGCACGAGCGCGACGATCGGCCCGACGACGGGCACGAGCGCCCAGGCAAGGTTGTACACCTTTCCCAAGCCGTTGTCCGCGTATCGAAGGAACGCTTCCATGAAGTTCCGGAAGTCCCGGCCGTCCATCGCTGCCAGCATCGGGCGCATGATCGTGCACAGCGTCCCCAAGAGGCCAGCCGCGAGCCCCGAGAAGAAGACAGTCACTGCAAGTGCCCATTCCTCGCTCGTCATGACGAATCCCCCTCCAGCTGACAGGCAGCGATTCTATGTCTCCGTCCGATGCCCGGTCGAACGAGACCGAGCAGTTCCGGAATGCTCCTCGAATGGGATGAGACCCGGTGACGTCGGTGGTCATCCCCGCGAAAATGGCCGACGTGGAAGAGGTCGAGGTCGTCGTCGCCCATCACGAGCGCGCGACCCTGCGCGTCGGCGACGTGTTCCTGAAGATCGACGCTGATCAGACGCGCACCGACGTCGAGGTCGAGGCGATGGCCATGGCGCCGATCCCGACCCGGAGGTCCTGTGGCGGAAGCCGCCCGTGCTCGCGCTCGCCGCCCTCCCAGGGACGGCACTCGGCCGCCTCGGCGAGCCGTCGACCGCGTCGTCGGCGGCGTGGGCCGCGGCCGGTGCCGCCGCACGGATGCTGCACGACGCGCCGCTGCCGCCATGGCCCGGTCGGAGCCTCGACGAGATCGCATCGCACCTCGACGGCGAATGCGAGTGGCTCGTCACGAACGGCGTCCTTCCCACCGACCTGGTCACGCGCAATCGCCAGGTCGCCGAGGCTGCGCTCCGGCCGTGGACACCGGTGTTCATGCACGGCGACCTGCAGATCACCCACGTGTTCGTCGACGGTGACGAGATCACCGGCGTGATCGACTGGTCCGAGGCGGCCCAGGGCGATGCCCTGTACGACCTCGCCAGCTTGACGCTCGGACACGAGGAGCACCTTGGCGACGTCGTCGCCGGCTACGGCACCGACGTCGACCTCGACGTGATCCGCGCGTGGTGGTCGCTGCGAAGCCTGCTGGCGGTCCGCTGGCTGATCGAGCACGGCTTCGACCCGTCCTCGCCAGGCTGCGAGTTCGACGTGTTGAGATCCCGGATCTGAAGGGGCTGGGGCTCGTGGAATTCCTCAGCGGTATCGTCCAGCCATGATCCGACCGCTCGACCCTAGCGACGGCAACGCCTGTGATGCGATCGTCGGCGTCGCTGCCCGAGCTGGTTCGGGCTAGAGACGGCATTCGGGAGCGCGCGAGTAGCCGTTGACCCAAGCGGGTCTCGCCGCAGAGGGTTGAGCGTCTCGTCCGGTGCGCGAGTGCCCGCGAATGTCCACTGAGCACAACTGCGCTGGTGACATATCCAGGTAGGGCGTGCAACGCTTCGCCTTGACATGACGCTCCATTTTCCGACGCGTGCCGAGCGGCCCGGCAAACTCCCTCACGCGGACAGTCTTGCGGCTCCGGATCCTGCGTTCATGAACGAGGGGGCCGTCTTGAAGCGCCTGTTCGGGCGCGTGGTCGCCGAGTACGCGGAGTTCCTTTTCTACGCCTGGGACGACGAGCGCCAGGAGGTCGTCGGCGTCGGGCACGCGATCCCCGCGGCGTGGGACGGAGACCTAGCGACGCTTCCCGACGGGGGATTCGACGCGGTGATGGAGTCGCGATTCGCCCCGGAACCGTCGGCGCCGACCGTCCTCTGCGCGCTGGGAATCACGATCGCTCGCGAGTATCGCGGCCAGGGCCTCAGCCGCCGCATGATCGAGCGGATGGCCGAGATCGGTCGCGACCACGGTTTGGACACACTGATCGCGCCTGTGCGGCCGACCCTGAAGCAGCGTTATCCACTGACTCCGATCGACCGCTACCTCTCGTGGCGGCGGCCGGACGGCACCCATCTCGACCCCTGGCTGAGAACGCACGAGCGGCTCGGCGCCGACATCGTCAAGGTCGCCTCGAGATCGGTGGTAGTCACAGGCACCGTGGCGGAGTGGGAGGAATGGACGGAGATGGCGCTTCCGGAGAGCGGCGTGTACGTCGTGTCAGGTGCGCTGGTGCCGATCGAGATCGATCGTGAGCGGGACGAAGGCGTTTACGTGGAGCCGAACGTGTGGATGGTGCACCCACCGCCTCGGGCCACCAAACCCTAGGCTGCGAGAGCGTTCGGGAATGTATCTGGACGCCTCGGCGACCAAATCGATCGTCCTCACCGGGTCATCGGACCTAAGCGCTGTGGTCCAGAAACCGTCGAACGCCCGATGCGCATGCCACGCACGCCGCCGTACGCTTGAGCCAGCCTTGCTGGAACGGGAGGGGGAAGACGGAGATGACGTGCGCTACTTCCTCACGGCCCTCACGGCGAACGGCAGCGGCAGGTACATCGCCGGTGAGCTGATCGCCGATCCCGACTTCGAGGGCACCGGCGCGAACCTGCATCGGCCCGCCTTGTGGAACCTGTGGATCGACGATGACGTACCCACCGGCGACGACATCGTTCGCTATCGCCTCGAGGAACTCCTGCTCGAGGACTGGGGGCCCAGTGCGCTCCTCGATTGGAAGCGCGGCGACGATCGAAAGCACGACGCTGTGTGCTACGCGGAGATGAGCGAGTTGGTCTGTCGCGAGTTGCGTGCAAGGGCCGAGCGCGGCGACGATCGAGCCCTGGAGCTGCTCGAGGAAGGCTGTTCTCTGGAACAACGGATCTGCCATCTCTGGGGCTGACGCCGGGCTTGGGACGCGATGCCTAGAGGTCTAGATCCACAGGCTCTGGAACATGTCTCGGTCGAAGAGACCCTTCATGCGGTGGAGGGCGTCATCCATTACCTGGTCTTCATCGAGGGCCGTCCCCTCTCCTACCGCGCTTGGGTGGGCCTCAACACCGAACTCAGATCCACCGTACACGGAGAGATAGTCCTCCCCGCTCCCTCAGGCCGTGGGAGATCACCTTCATCGCGAATTCCTCCCAGTCGTCGCTCCACTCTCCCCATCGAGCGAGGACGAAGGTGTCGATCTTCTGGCGTCGCGCCATCCCAAAGGCACGCCGGTCCCAACCTTCGACCCGTGGCTTGAACCAGGTCGCCGCGTATGACCGGTGGTCGTCACTCACACGGCGAAGGTATCCGTGAGCCATAGCCCCTTCAGGTGGAACCGCGATCGAAACGCTCAGCCCGAGCGAGTAGCCGTCATGGTGCGACAACGTCCGCGAATGTACACCGACGACTCACTCACTATTCATTGGGTGACCACGACAACTCGATGCTGCGAACATGTCTCCGATGCGGATCGAGATGTACTCCGCCCCGGATCGATGCCTATACGTGCACGAGCCTGCCCTCGGGGATTGGATCGACAGGCGGTGGCTTTGGCATGGGAAGCGTCGCCTCAGCCTCCGCGACCTCACTGAGGATGATCCGGCGATCAACGAGGTCGCGGAGGTCGTCCTCACCTCGTCGGATGACCCGGACTGGATCCCGAGGATTCGAGACGGGAGGCTGTTCTTCAGCATCAGCTCTGCCGAGCGACTCCTTGACCACGACTGGGGGAAGGGCGTGTGCATTCGCGACAACGACACGATCGGTGTGATCACCGGGCCCGTCGATCGCATCGTCTTTCTCGACATCACTCGATCCTGGCCGGCAGGGGATCGGAACCGAATCGACCGTACTGTGCGCCACATGAGGAGACCGTGGCGACGTCGATAGTGCCCGGTGTTTCTTGTCCGTACCGTTGGTGCTTGGCCCACGAACATCTCGCCGTGGTGCGACAGCGTGAACCGAGAGGGAACTCGACCGAACCGATCGCTGGCGTGACGACCACGCGGCCGTCCTCGAGCGGTTGGCGCAACCCTTCGACCGCATCGCGCCGGACGTTCCTGGACCACGTAGAGGGTGGGGCCGACCATCGCCGTGGTCCGTGCTGTGTTCGGACCCTAGATCCCGAGCTCTCGGTCGAACAGCTCGACGAACGGCCACGCGCCCTCGGCCGTGTTCGAGATCACCGTGGCCGTGATCCGGCGATCGGGCTCGTGCGTACTCGTGAACGAGACCCCCGCGTCGTAGCCCTCGAGCCATACGACATCGGTCGTCGGGTGCAGGTGGAACCCGAGCCCGTACCGGCGTTTCTCCTCCGGCCAATCGCTCCGTGGGCGCACCATCTCGGCGACGGCATCGACCGACACGATCTGGCCCGCGAAGAGGGCTTCCCAGAACCGCGAGAGATCGGCGGCCGTCGAGTAGATCCCGCCGTCGCCTGTCCCGCGCACCGGGAGGTGGAAGACGTTCGTGCGTGGCCGATCGGTCCAAAGGTAGCCGAGGGCCGCATCCCCCGGAAGCTCGTCCGATCGCAGGTAGCCGGTGTCACGCAACACCCGCCGGCTCACACACCCGCTCGGCCACGAGGCGATGGAACGGCTCCCCGCTCGCCCGCTCCGCGATCAGCGCGAGCACGACGAAGCCTCCGTTGTTGTAGGCGAACCGCTCGCCGGGCGCCGACACCTGCGGGTGCCCGTCGAGTATCGAGAGGTAGTCCTCCGTCGACGCGAGGGTGTGGACGGGCACGGGCATCAGGTACGCCTTGACGTCGGTCATCGTGTCCTCGTCGAGGTAGTCGCCGATCCCGGATCGATGCGCTAGCAGGTGCTCGACCGTGACAGCGCCATCGATCAGCGGCAGATCGTCACCGAGGACCGAGCGCGCGGTCGTGTCGAGCGCGAGGCTGCCGTCCTCCACAAGAGACATCACCACGAGCGCCGTGAAGCCCTTCGCGCCACTCGCGAGCGCGAATCGGGTTCCCACGGTATTCGGCACCTCGCGGCCGCGGTCGGCCAGCCCGAATGCCTGCGCGACGAGCGTCTCCGCTCCTCGGTCCACCCGCACCACGCCGGAGAACGCGGTGCGTTCTGCCTCGGCCGCGATCGCGTCATGCAGGTCCGCCATGGCCCGACCCTATCCGTGTTGGCGCTCGGTCGTGCCCCAGCACATCCGCTCAGCCCGGACAGAACCCTCCGGTGTGGTGCGCGAACGAGACCCTCCTCGGACAGGACCACGAGTCGCCGTCATCGCTCGCCCGAGACCACCGGCTGACCGGCCTGGAAGGTGATCGTGACGGTGCCGTGCTCGTCGGTTCGCCACACCTGGGCGCCGGTGGCCGCGATCGCCTCGAGGGTGGCGGGCACCGGATGGCCGTACGTGTTCTCTCCCACGCTCACCACCGCCACGGTGGCGTGCACGGCCTGGAAGAACTCGGGGATCGACGTCGCCGCGCCGTGATGCGGCACCTTCAGGACGTCGGCGGCGAGCGACTGGCCGCTGTCGAGCAGCCACTCCTGCGCGGGTTCCTCGGGCTCGGTGGCGAACAGCACGACGTCATCGCCGCGGCTCAGCCGCACCACGATGGCGTCGTTGTTCGTGTCCGACTCGGTGCCGGTCCAGCACTCGTGCGGCGACAGGATGTCGAGTCGGAGATCACCCACGGTGTAGGACGAGCCCGTTCGCGGGTACTCGACGGGGATGCCTTCATCGGCGATGGCCTGGTCGAGCTCGACCTGCAGCTCGGCGGTCTGATCGCAGCCGGGCTCCAGGACCAGTCCCACCTGGATGCGCGCCATGACGTTGGGGAGCCCGACCATGTGATCGGCGTGCGGATGGCTCGCCACCACGACATCGAGCCGTTTGACCCCGAGCGCCGCCAGCTCGGTGGCGACCTGTTCCTCGTCGGGGCCGCCGTCGATCAGGATCGAGACCCCTGCGGGACTGGTCACCAGGGCCGAGTCGCCCTGGCCGACGTCGAAGACCCGCACGGTGAGCGCGCCGGGTGCTCCCACGCCCATCGCCGTCGACCACACGAGGAGCGGGAACACCCCGACCGCGGCGACCACCATGCGGCGTGAGGGCCGCCTGCCGGTGCGCAGCCATCGCGTCACCACCACGAAGAGCCCGGCGCCGACCAGCAGCACGACCGGTCCGCCCCGGCTGGTGACGTAGGCCACCGGCGCCTTCGCGAGCGCATCGGCGACGACCTCCAGGTAGCGCATCGGCAGCAGCGCGAAGAGCGAGAGGAACCGGCCGAGCGGGAACCAGAGCAGCCCCGCGAGCGAGGCCGCGATCCCCATGAGCAACGCCGGCGCCACGGCGGGGAACGCCGCGAGGTTCGCCACGATCGTCACGCCGGGCACCTCGTGGAAATGGAACAACAGGATCGGGGTGACGCCGAGCTGCGCCGCCAGGGTGGTGCCGGCCGCGAGCGCGATCGGCTTGGGCATCACCCGCGCCAGACGTTCGGCCAGCGGCGTCGCCAGCGCCACCATGCCGCCGGTCGCCGCGACGCTGAGCTGGAACCCGATCGACCACACCAGCCAGGGGTCGAGCGCCAGGAGCACGAGGACGGCTCCGGCCAGGATGGATGCGGTCGCGCGCGGCCGCCCCATGAGCACCCCGACCAGCGTGAGGGTGGCCATGACGCCGGCGCGCATCACCGAGGGCTCGGCGCCGGTGAGCACCACGAAGAACGCCACCGTGCCCAGCGAGAGCAGGAACCGCGGCCAACGCGTGAGGCCCACCCATGCGGCGAACGCCAGCACGGGCGCCAGGACCATGGCGACGTTCTCGCCGCTCACCACCAGCAGGTGGCCGAGCCCGGTCGCGTGGAAGTCGCGCGCCAGCCCGGGATCGAGCTGGGAGTCGTCGCCGAGCACCAGCCCCAACAGCAGCCCGGCCTCCTTCGGCGGGAAGAGCCGGGAGATCGTGGTGCCCACGAACGAGCGGAACACCTGCGTGGCGCGGACGAACGGGTTCGATGCCCCGCCCAGCCGCTCGTACTCGCTGAGCTGGATGGAGACCGCGATGCCTTTGTGGTGCAGCACGTCCGCGAACCCGGCATCGTCGGGCACCTGGAGCGTGCCTTCGAGCAGGACCCGGTCGCCGCGCACCGATCCGCGGGGGAGGTCCTCACTCCCGCTGACCCAGACGGATTCGCGGACACCGGCCACGCCCCCGTCCCACTCCACCGAGCTGACGTCGACCACCGCCGACCAGCCGAACCCGCCCACCGACGGATCCGTGCGCAGGGTGCCGGCGACCGTGACCCGCTCCGGACCGAGCGAGGCCAGGAACGACCCGGCGAGGCGCGCATCCTGGACCCCGGCCCATCCCAGCGCGAGGCAGAAGACACCGACCATGGCGAACACCGCCACCGGCGTGCCCGCGGCCCGCCGTTCGAGGCGCGGCGCCGCGACGGCTTCGAGCGTGGCCGACTCCGGGGCCGCGAGCCCGAGGCGCTCCAGGTCGGATGGACCGGACCGAAGCGTGGGCGCCGCGAGCCACGCCGCCACCAGCGCGGCGATGCCGACCGCGAACCCCATCCAGGCGCGAACCCACGGCGGGTGGGCGCTCCAGGCGACGAGGCCGGCCCAGAACGCCCCCGCCGCCGCGGGCAGCGCCCACGTGTTCACACGGTGACCTGATCGCGGATCTCGTCCAGCGTGGACGGACCGATCCCACTCACGTCCTCGAGTTCATCGACCGAGGTGAACGGGCCGTTCTCGGTGCGGTAGTCGACGATGGCGGCAGCCAGCACCTCACCGATGCCCGAGAGCGTCTCGAACTCGGTGGCCGTCGCCGTGTTGATGTTGATGAGGGCGCCGGCGGTCGTGCCGCCCGTCGACGAACCGGTCGCCCCCACCGCGCCGGCGGCCCCTTCCTTCGAGACCACGACCTGGGTGCCGTCGGTGAGCGGCGCCGCCAGGTTCAGGATGGACAGGTCGGCGCCCGGCTTGGCGCCGCCCGCACGTTCGACGGCATCGATCACCCGGTCGCCGGTGACGAACTCGTAGACCCCCGGGTCGTGCACCCAGCCGGTGACATCGACGATGATCGGCGCGGCGCTGGCGGAGGCCGATGCCGTGGCCGCTCCCGCCACCTGGCCGGCCACCACCGGGCCCGGCCGACGAGGCGATCTGCACCGGTTTCGGCAGCGACCGTGTGTACCAGAGCCCGGCTCCCGCCAGCGTGACCACCAACACCGCGATGAGGCCGGCCAGCTCGCCACGGGACAAGGTGTCGAGACGTTCCTTGATGCTCATGGGCCGACGCTATGGCGGTGGCTCACCCCACGCCGTGACGGGCGTCACGCCCGCGAGGAGCTCAGCCGCGCGTGACGAAGTTCACGAGCTTGGGCGCGCGGACGATCGTCTTGACGATCTCCCGGCCGCCGATCGCCGCGAACACCTTCTCGCTCCCGTGGGCCAGCGCCAGCGCGTCGGCTTCGGTGATGTCGACGGCCACCTGCATCTTGTCCCGCAGCTTGCCGTCCACCTGCACCACCATCGTCACGACGTCGTCGGCGACCAGCGCCGGGTCGAACGTCGGCCACGACGCCACGTGCACCGACGCCTCGTGTCCCAGCACGGTCCGCCACAGTTCCTCGGCGGCATACGGCGCGAACGGCGCCAGCAGCAACGCCAACGCCTCCGCGGCCGACCTCGCGCCGGCGCCGGCATCGAGCGCGGTCCGCATCTCGTTGGTCAGCACCTGCAGCTTCGAGATCGCCGTGTTGAACCGGAACCGCTCCATGTCGTCGGTGACGCCCTTGATGGTCTTGTGCGTGATGCGCACCAACGCGTCCGTCTCGGGCGCGTCCGTCGCCACCGCGTCGTCCACCACCGAGAACACCCGGCCCAGCCACGAGTGCACGCCCGGCCGGCGGTCGGGATCGTCGCCGGAGATCAGCTTCCAGTCGATGTCGTCCTCGAACGGACCGGCGAACAGCATGATGAGCCGCATCGAGTCGGCGCCCCACCGTTCGACCAGCGGCATGGGCTCGATGATGTTGCCCTTGGACTTGCTCATCGAGCCGCCGGCGTAGATCACCTGGCCCTGGTTCATCAGCTTGGGGAACGGTTCGACGAACCCGACCATGTCCAGGTCGTAGAGCACCTTGGTGAAGAACCGCGAGTAGAGCAGGTGCAGGATCGCGTGCTCGACGCCGCCCGTGTACTGGCCCACCGGCATCCATCGGTCGGCGTCCTCGCGCCGGAACGGCACGTCCTCGGCGTCGGGCGAGCAGTACCGGTAGTAGTACCAACTCGAATCCACGAACGTGTCCATCGTGTCGGTGTCGCGCTCGGCCTCGCCGCCGCAGTTCGGACACGGCACGTGCTTCCACGTGGGATGACGCGACAGGGGCGACTCCCCGCCCAGCGTGAAGTCGGCGTCATCCGGGAGCAGGACGGGCAGTTGGTCGTCGGGCACCGCGACCTCGCCGCACGTGGGGCAGTGGATGATCGGGATCGGCGCGCCCCAGAACCGCTGGCGGCTGAGCAACCAGTCGCGCAGCCGGAAGTTCACCTCGGCGTGCCCCTTGCCTTCGGCCTCCAGCCAGGCGATCACCTTGGCGATCGAGGCCGGCGAGGGTTCCCCGTCGAACGGACCGCTGTTGACCATGAGCCCGTCGTGCGGCAGCGCTTCGGTCATCGCGGCGGGGTCGATCGGCTCGGCGCCCTCGGGTTGGATCACGACCGTGACGGGCAGGTCGTGCTGGCGCGCGAACTCGAAGTCGCGTTGGTCGTGGGCCGGCACCGCCATGATCGCGCCGGTCCCGTACTCCATCAGCACGTAGGGCGCGGCGTACACCGGGATCCGCTCGCCGTTCACCGGGTTCACGGCGTGGACCCCCAGGAACACGCCGTCCTTGGTGTCGGCGGCCTCGCGATCCACCAGCGAGGTGGTCCGGGCCTGTTCGCGCAGCGGCGCCACCTGATCGGCGGTGCCGCCCAGCTCGGCCAGGCGCTCCACCGCCGGATGGTCGACCGCGAACACGAAGAACGTGACGCCCCACAGGGTGTCGGGGCGCGTGGTGTAGACCTCGATGTCCTCGCCCGTCTCGGCGATCGTGAAGGTCACACGCGCGCCTTCGCTGCGCCCGATCCAGTTGCGCTGCATCGTGATGACGCGCTCGGGCCAGTCGATCAGGTCGTCCATGTCGTCCAGCAGCCGCTGGGCGTAGTCGGTGACCTTGTAGAACCACTGCGTCAGGTCGCGGCGCTCCACCATCGTGCCGCAGCGCTCGCACGCCCCCTGGATCACCTGTTCGTTCGCCAGCACCGTGTGGTCGTGCGGACACCAGTTGACCGGCGAGTTCTTCCGGTAGGCCAGGCCCTTGGCGAAGAACCGCGTGAACAGCCACTGGGTCCAGCGGTAGTAGGAGGGATCGCACGTGTTGAGGCGCCGGCTCCAATCGAACGACATGCCCATGCGCTGGAACGAGGCCGCCTGCTGCTCGATGTTGGCGTAGGTCCACTCCTTCGGAGGAACGCCACGCTTGATGGCCGCGTTCTCCGCGGGCAGGCCGAACGCGTCCCAGCCGATCGGATGCAGCACGTTGTAGCCGCGCATCGATTGGTAGCGGGCCACCGCGTCGCCGCCGCTGAACGCCTCGGCATGGCCCATGTGCAGGTCACCCGAGGGATACGGGAACATGTCGAGCGCGTAGAACCGGGGACGGGGATCGTCGGGGTCCTCGGAGGCCCGGTACAGGCCCTCGTCGGCCCACACCTGTTGCCACTTCGGTTCGATCTCAGATGCGTCGTAGCGCCTGGTCATGGCCCATGGCGGTAGATGGTAACGAAGGGTCGAGGGCCGGCGGTCAGGTCGCGGGCCACGTCCCCATCGTGAGCAGCTGGTCGGGCCCGGGGAGATCCAGCCTCCCGTTCGACCCGCCTCCGTTCAGCACGACGAAATCGTCCTTCCCGTCGCGATCGAAGTCGAGCGACGCCGCCACATCACCGCAGCCCGGCACGCCTCGTGCCAGGGTCAGCCGATGCCAGGACCGACCGCTTCCATCGTTCAGGAACAGCATGTCCGGCTCGTTCTCGTTCCCGACGCATCCCTGCACGACCAAGATGTCCTGCCCGTTGCGCCCGTCGATGTCGCCCACAGCGACACCGTGGCCGTGCCGCAACCGATGGGACATCACGATATGGCCGAGATCGCCGTCGGCGCGCCGCAGCCGGACGGGTGGGACCAGTCGGGAGCACCCGAAGCCCCGGACGAAGTAGCACCCACCGGACTCACTCAGCGTGGCGCTCGAGAACCCGTCGTCGGGTTGACCCGTCGGTGAGCCCGTAGCCGGAACCGCGCCGTCGGGCGCGGTCGGCGGACTCGCGAGGTACCCCACGATCAGGCACCAATGATGTCCGCGAGCGACCGGGGAGGGGTCGGGCGGACCGGCGGGACCCGAAGCCCAGACGATGCGCCCGTAGGGGCCGTGGATCGTTCTGCGGCCCCAGTCCCGATCGCTCCCCACGGGATCAGCGATCGGAGGCGAAGCCCGGAGGGATGAGCCCGCCCTCGCGCGTCACCAGATCGGGGATCTCGTCGGCGGGCACCGGGCGGGCGAAGTAGAAGCCCTGGCCCGAGGGGCATCCCGCCTCCTGGAGGAACGCGAGTTCGCCCGCGGTCTCGATCCCTTCGGCGAGCGGGGTCATCCCCAGGCCGCCGGCCAGCTGGATCATCGCCTGGACCATGGATGCGAGGCCGGGGTCGAGGTGCACGTCCCGGACGAACGAGCGGTCGATCTTGAGGATGTCGACCGGCAGGTGCTTGAGGCGAGCCAGCGACGAGTACCCGGTCCCGAAGTCGTCGATCGCCAGGGTCAGACCCCAGGCGTGCAGTTCGTTGAGGATCTTCTGGGTGCGATCGGGGTCGGCCATGGCGGTGGACTCGGTGATCTCCACCACGACCCGCTCGGGGTCGACGTCGGCCCCACGCAGCTTGGCCAGGACCTTCTCGGCCAGGTGCGCCGACCACAGCTGCCTCGGCGACAGGTTGAACCCGACCGTGAGGTCGAGGCCGTCCGCGGCCCAGGCCCGTTGCTGGGCCGCCATCGCGTCGATCACCCAGTCGCCGATCGCCTCGATCAGGCCGAGCTCCTCCGCGAGCGGGATGAACTCCCCGGGCGGCACGATGCCGCCGTTCGGGTCCTGCCAGCGAACGAGCGCCTCCACCCCTTCCACCGAGCCGTCGAGAAGGTTCACGACCGGCTGGTAGTGCAGGATCCAGTTCTCCTGCTCCACGGCACGGCGAAGGCGCGTGGTCATCGAGAGCTTCTTCATCGGGTCTTCGCCGCTGGTGGCGTAGATCACGTAGCCGCCCGGATCCTGCTTCTTGGACTGGTACATCGCGGCGTCGGCGTTCTTCAGCAAGGTCGCGGCGTCGAGGGCGTCCTGCGGGAACAGCGAGATCCCCACCGAGCCGCTGGCGATGAACTCCGTGCCGTTCAGGTTGAACGGCTCCTGCAGCGCTTCGTGCACGCGCTCGGCCACGGATTCGGCCACGATCAACGCCGCTTCGGTTCCGGGGATCGGGCCGGCGCCACGCTCCAGGTCCGAGAGCAGGAGCAGGAATTCGTCGCCTCCCTGGCGAGCCACCATGTCGGTCTCGCGCGTGCAGCCCTTCAGGCGTTCGCCGAGCTGGGCCAGCAGGACGTCGCCGGCGTGGTGGCCCAGCGAGTCGTTCACGAGCTTGAAGTTGTCCAGGTCCAGGAACAGGACGCCCACACCGAGGTCGTGCCGGCGAGCTCGCGTGATGGCGCTCTCGAGCATCTCCTCGAACAGCGCGCGGTTCGGCAGGCCGGTGAGCTTGTCGTGGTAGGCCAGGAACGCGACCTGTTCCTCGGCGGCCTTCCGGGCGCTGATGTCGAAGATCACGCCTTGGATGAGCCACGGGTTCCCGTGCTCGTCGTTGATCGGATAGGCCTGTTCCAACACCCATCGGATCGAACCGTCCTCGTGCACCATGCGGTACTCGTGGATGAGGGTGGTGTGGTTGTTGTAGGCGTCCTCGTACTCCTCCCAGGCTCGGTCGAGGTCCTCGGGATGGACGTGCCTGCGCCAGCAGTACGGATCGGTCAGCCACTCGTCCTGGTCGATCCCGAGCAGCGTCACCACCTGCGGACTCACGTAGATCGAGTCCGAGTTCTCGTCGACCGGGTCCAGGTAGACGACCGCCGGGATCTGCTCGACCAGTGCCCGGTACTTCGCCTCGGCCTCGAACTGCGCCTCGCGTCCGGCCTTCAGATCCGACACGTCGCGGAGGGAGACCACGAGCAACCGCTCCGGACCCTCGATCGTCCCCAGATGGATCTCCACGGGGATCTCGCCGAGGTCGTTCGTGCGGCAGATCGTCTCCAGCCGCGTCCCGGGGACCAGCTCGAGGATGTCGGTGGCGATCAGCAACTCCACCGACTGACCCACCAGATCGGTGCGGTCGAATCCGGTGAGCTGTTCCACACGATGGTTCGCGAACAGGATGCGACCGTCCGCATGGGCCACCACCAGGCATTCCGGGGTGGCCTCCAGGAGGGAACCGGGCTCGATCAGGGTGGCGAGCCGGGACGCGACGGCGTCCGCCGTCTGTCCTTCCTCGCGTTCCATCACCATCTGCGCCCTCCGGCGTTCGGCCTTGGTGAGGCATCGGACGAGAACCCATGCAACCTGAGCGTTCCGGCCTTGCACGCAGTGGTTCCCGGCATCCGCCCCGTAGGCTCGAACGCATGGCCCACCACGTCGAACGCGAGATCACCACGACCTGCCGCCGTGAGCGGGCGTTCGACTTCGTGGCGGACTTCTCCACCACCCAGGAATGGGACCCCGGGATCCAGGCCGCCACACGGCTCGGAGACCGTCCGATCGGGGTGGGATCACGCTTCGAGCTGGTGTCACGGTTCGGCTCGACCGAGCAGACGATCGTGTACGAGATCGCCGCCTACGACCGTCCGACCAGCGTGACCTTCGTGGGTGACGGGAAGACCTTCCGAGGGACCGATGTCATCTCGTTCTCCGAGGACGACGCCGGAACGCGCGTGACCTACGTCGCCGACCTCGGGCTGAAAGGGCTCACGGCGCTGGCGATGCCGTTCCTCAGGGGCAAGCTCGACGCGATGAGCGACGACGCCGTCGACGGTCTCCGACGAGCCCTGGACGCGCGCGCCTAGCGAGCGCTAGCTCGGCGTCATCTCCGTCATGCCCCACGGCGCGCCGTAGTCGATCAGCAGGTCCAGGAACGCCAGCGGCTCGAACGCTTCAGGTCCCAGCACGCCGGTGCCGGCTCCAGGTGCCGCTGGCGAGCAGCTCGAGGCCGATCACGGGGTTGATCGCGGTCTGCCACGTGACGGCCTGGGCGCCGTCCTTGGCCCAGGTCTCCTCGGTGTCGACCACGTGGTACAGGTAGACCTCGCGAGGGTTCCCGTCGAGTGCCGGTGCCCTTCACCCAGGTGCCGGCGCACGTCTTGCCGGTCATCTCCTCGCCCAGGAACGCGGGGTCGGGCAGCGTCGAGGCCACCACGTCGCGGGGGCTCACCTCCACCCCACGGACCTTCACGGTCTCGACCCGGTCCAGGCCGGTCTTGTGCAGCACCTCGAGCACGTTGATGAACTCATCGCCCAGCCCGTACTTGAAGGTCACCCGGTCGCAGTCGACCCACCGCGGGACCAGCAGGACCTCCTCGTGCTCGACGTTGACGCACTCGACGTCGCCGATGCCCTCGGGGAACGTGAACATCTCGGGTTCGCTGAACGGCGCCGTGGTGTACCAACCGCCGTCGACGTCCTCGCGACCCTTCTCCCAGATCACCGGAGGGTTGAGGCATTCCTCGATCGTGGTCCAGATGCTGAACGTCGGCGCGAACTCGTAGCCGGCGATCTCCAGGTTGGCGCCGTCGCGCACACCGACCTCGTCCACCTTGCCGAACAGGTGGGTCGCGGCGTACTTCGCGAACACGTCGGCGGCGCCGGGTTCGATGCCGAGGCCGCAGAGGGCGAGCAAGCCCCGCTCCACCCATCGGTCCGCCACCGCGAACTGGTCGTCGCCCAGCTTCTTGCCCACCCGCTCGTACGGGGCGTCGGGGTGCTTGGTCGACAGCGACATCGCCATGTCCATGTAGTGGGCGCCGGCCTCGAACGCCCCGTCGAAGATCGGCATCACGAACCGTGGGTCGGCGGCGTTCAGCACGTGGGTGATGTCGTTGGCGCGGATGCACTCGGCGACGTTCGCCGCATCGGAGGCGTCGACCGTCGTCGCGGAGAACTTCCCACCCGCTCCGTAGCGATCCACCACGCGCTTGGACCGCGACGGGTCCAGATCGGCGAACACGATGTGCTCGTAGAACTCACGTCTGGCGGCGATCGGTGCGAACGCCGCCCCCACTCCACCGGAGCCCACCACCAGGATCCTCATGGCGCGGGAGTCTACAGAAGCCACGTGCGTCACCCGTTGGGTCCTTCAGGGGCGTACCCTCCACGCATGGGCCCGATCAAGCGCCTCCTCGCCAAGCTCCGCGGCCGCGGCCAGGACGAAGACGTCCGCCGCCAGCTCGAGCGCGAGAACGAAGGGCTCTGGAAGAAGCGGATCCCGCCGACGCCTCGCAGGTGACTCGGAGCGCACCGATCCGACCGGCGCAGTAGCATGACCCTCCGGCCGAGGCCGGAGCGGCGTTCCCGGTTCGAAAGGTCCCTTCCCGATGATGGCGTTCCCAGGAGGCGAGCGGTTCCGACGTCTGTCGGGCGCAGCCCTGGCGGCGCTCCTGGCCGTCGCCATCGTCGTCGTGGTGGCGGGAGCCGGCGCTCGCAACGTGCCGGCCACGACGGCGTTCGGCTCGGTCGGCGCATCCGAACCCCCGGCCCAGCACCCGGCCGTCCCGCTCCCGGCGTGGTGGCCGAAACGCGCGACCCTGCTCACCGACTCGGTGGGGCTCGGCGCCGTCACCGCGCTCCGCGAGGCCATGCCCGACTGGCACCTGAAGGTGCTGGGGCATCCGGCCCTGATGGTGGACGAGGCAGCCGATGATCTGGTCGAGCACCGGACCCAGGTGGACAAGGTCGTCGTCGTGGCCCTCGGCTACAACTCCCTGTGGGAACGCGGCCGCGAGGACTTCGACTACTGGTCGGGGCTGTTCGACCGCAACGCCCGCCGGATGGTTCGCACGCTGCACGCCGCCGGCGCGCGCAAGATCGTCTGGGTGACGCTGCGCGATGCGCCCAGATCGGCGATCGCACCCGAGGACCTGGAGCAGTTCGATTCGTTCGCCTGGTACTTCCCCTGGGTGAATCAGCGTTTGCAGGCGCTGGACCGGGAGCGCACCGACGTGGCGCTCGCGGATTGGACCCGGTTGGGCGACCGGCGGGGCATCACCTACGACGCCATCCACCTCGACCCGGACGGTGCGGCGCTCTACGCTCGCATGGTGCGACACGCGATCCTCACCGAGCCATACCGAGCGCAGGCGTGAAGGCCGCTCGTGCGATCGCGGTGGGCGTGGTGGTCGCCGCGGCCTGCGTCGTTCCGGCGCCCGCGTCCATGGCCACGTTCCCGGGCGATGACGGGCTGATCGCCTTCTCCTACGAGTCGCCCGTCAACGGCGAGCACCTCACGCAGAACGACATCTACACGATGGAGCCCGCGGGCACGAACCTGCAACAGCTCACCGACACCCCGCACCGTCAGGAGTTCGCGCCCGCGTGGAACGCCGACGGCACGAAGATCGCGTTCTGGCGGACGAAGGCGCCGATCGGTCCAGGCACGATCTGGGTGATGGACGCCGACGGCAGCAACCCCGTCCGGTTGACCGAGGACATCGACGCCCGCGACCCCGTGTGGTCGCCGAACGGCCGGCGGATCGCGTTCAGTTCGTACGTGGGATCGAGCTCCAACAACATCTACACGATGCGCGCCTCCGACGGCGGAGGGCGCGTGCGCGTCACGCCGTGGCCCAGCCGCGAGTTCGAGCCCGCGTGGTCACCGGACGGAACGTCGATCGCCTTCACCCGCGGGTTCGAGCGGGGCGATGTCGGTGACATCTGGTCGATCGAACTGGCGACCGGCCAGGCGACCCAGCTGACCGCGACGCCGGCCTACGACCACCAGGTGGCGTGGTTCCCGGATTCGGCAGCGGTGGTGTTCGAGCGGGCGAAGTTCGTCACGGCCAAGATCGTGACGGTCGACGCGGACGGCAACGGTCAGTCGGCGCTGACCTCGGGCTTCTTCGACGCCAACCCGGCCCCATCGCCGACGGGCACCACGATCGTGTTCGCGAGCGACCGCATCGGTGGCTTCCTGCCGGACCTGTGGATGATGCAGGCCGATGGTGCGTCGCCCCAGGTGATCCTCGACCTGCCGTTCGCCTCGACCACGCCGGACTGGCAGCCCGTGCCGGTGCCGGGACGAGAGGCCTGAGCCTCACCCCACGGTGCGAGCGTCCGGGATCCCCCCGGGAGGCGCGGCCCTCAGCAGCCACACCGGGTTGGAGCTGGCCTTGAGCCTGCCCGTCGAGTCCACGACCTCGACCCGGACGTAGGCCGACGTCGCGGTCGCCACCGGAACCGTGAGGCTCCCACCGGCGAACTGGGAGGCCGGGTAGCTCGTGACCGTGGTTCCCGGGTCGGGGGCGTTCGGGCCCGCCAGGTCGGCCGGTCCTCGGATCAGCCGCACCGTTCCGCCCGACGGCACGCCCGTCGCCATGATCGTGAGGCTCCGGCTGCTGAGCCCGCTCACCGAGGCCGAGCCCATGGGAGCCACGCCGTCGACCAGCAGGTCGAGCATGCCCCGCCACGACGCCTCGGCGAACCAGATCCGCCCGGCGGCCAGGGCCTCGACCAACGAGTCCTCCGAGACGTCGGGCGACCACGCCCACGTGAGGAAGGTGTTCTTCTGGCTCTTCCAGGGGCCGCCGTGACTGTCGTTCACGCCGGTGCCGGTGAGGAAGATCGCGTTGCGCGACATCGCGTCCCACAACGCCAGGTGACCGCCGACCCCGATCCCCTCTCGAGAGGCATAGCCCGCCTCGATGATGTCGACCCCGTACGCGCGATTGCCGATGAGCTTGGTGGCGAGTGCCCGCCTGGTGGAGTCCTGCGCCGACTGGCTCTTCAGCCCTCCGCCGCCCGAGCCGAATGGGTGGTTCAGGCTCGACAGGCCCCCGACCTGATGGATGCGCCCGGCGAGCTCGGGCGCCGCGGCGTCGCCTCCGCCCGACGGCTTCAACGGCAGGTTCCCGTAGTTGGGCAACGAGAACCCCGATCCGAACCAGTTGATGTGGTGATCGTAGAACGACACCTCCAGCCCTTGGTGCTGCTGGATGTCGGGGTAGCGGACGGCGAGTGCCTGCATGATCTGCCGCTGGTTGACGAGCGGCTGGTCGCCGGGCGCTCGCTGGAATCGGAGGTAGTCGACGTAGGCCACCGATGGCGCCTGCGCCTGGCTCCCCGCCGAGAACGAGATCTCACGCATCGAGCTGTCGCCGGCGATCAGGTCCGGCCACAGGAGGGCCATGTCGGAGCCGGGCGTCAGGGTGACGGTCGACCACGCACCCGAGGGCGCACTCAGCCCGATGAACCCGTCACGGCCGGAGATGCGCCGGGTTCCCGGTGCGTCGGGACCACCGATCCGGTAGGCGATCGAGTACGTTCCCGCGCTTCGCCCTCCCGACAACGGCTGGTCGCTCAGCTCCACCCGGATCTCGAGGAAGGCGTTCGGCCCCACGGTTTCGGGGAACACGTCGACCACGATCGACTGCCCCGCCAGCGAGCTCCGGAGGTTCTCGCGGCTCCCTGCCGCGTTGGCGGTCGCCCGGATCGTGGCCAGCGATGTCCCCGAGCTCGTGGCGTTGAGGCGCAGGCTGGTGGTCCCCACCGGGTCGGCGGCGGAGTAGCGGGCGCTGGAGATCGCGGCGTTCGACGATGCGAGCGATCCCGAACGGCTGATGTTCCACGTGAGCTTGCCGTGCAAGGTCTCGGATTCGGTGAGTCCGGAGAAGTGCACCACCTGGCGGTACCCGTGGCCGGACATCCGCCAGTCGTGGTCGGTCCACCAGAGCACATCGACGTCGTTCAGCTGTGCCTGGTAGGCCTGGGCGAGCATGGAGGCGTTGCCTTCGCTGAACGAGGAGTGGACGTGCATCGCCATGCCGACGGGACGCGGCACCTCCTGCGCCCACGCGGCCCGCTGGAGCACGCCGAGGTCCACCATGCCCAGCGCACCCGCCGCTCCGATGCCGGCGGCGCGTTGCAGGAACGAACGTCTCGAGATCGTGGCCAGCCTGGGGCTCCTTCGTGCGGATCGCTACGGGGGGGAAGCCTCGATACCGACCATATCGGTGTGTCGCCGGACAACGCAACCCGCGAAGATGGACGAGGATCATGGATGAACGAGAGAACGCGTGGGTCGACCTCGGCCTGAGCCACCGGCTCTGGTTCACGCCGGACGACCCCTACGACACCGCCTCGCTGAGTTTCGAACTCTGCGCCCGAGGTGACGGCGCCATCGTCAGGAACGTCGTCTGCGGACCGTGGGCCGGCACGGAGCTCCGTGCGTTCGACCTCAACGTCTGGGAACAGCAGCAGGGGTCCGATCCAGAGGGCCAGGTGATGAGCGAGGAGGTCGAGAGCGCCGGTTGGGAGGCCATCCTCTCCAACCAGAAGCGGTCGGTGACGGAACGCTGGGAGTGCGCCGTGATGCGTGTCGGTGCCGAATGTGTCCGCAGTTCGGTCGCTCCTCGCGGAGTGTTGAGCGGCGTCACCGACGTCCTGACGTTGCGCGACTTCCCCGACCGTCTCGTCGATTTCGAGTGGGAGGACTTCAATCGGGCCTTCGAGGTGCGCACGACCGATCGTCGATTCATCAACGACATCCTCGATGCGAGGATGCTCGCCCTCCTCCACGGTCGAGCGCAGGGCTGCGTGGTCGAGTTCGTCGGGAACCGGGCGATGGTGGCCCGCCCGCTCACGGACCCACCCGACGTGGCGGGTCTGGTGGACCTGGGCGCAGATCTGATCGCGGCCGTTCCGCGGGTCGTTCGCGAGCTCTACCCCGCGTTGCCCGGTGCACCACTCACGCCGCGATGTCCGATGAAGCCCGACGGCAGCGTGCAGATGCCTGAAGTGGTGGAGCCGTACCACCCGTACGCCGCGGACAACCTCGATCCGGGAGGGTGGGCTCCGCGCCGGCCCTCCTGACGCTCGTCGTCAGGCTCCGAGGTCGCAGGCCTCGCCCACGCAGTCCACGTTGAAGACCTCGTCGCCGTCGGCCTTCCCGACGAAGCCGCTGCTGTCCACGATCTCGCCGTCGGCGACCGTGAGTTGGCCGTCCATCGTGAGGCTCTGTCCCTCGGTGGAGGTACCGGTGCAGGTGACCGCGAGCGTCTGTGCGTCGGTCTCGGCGTTCGCGGTGCATTCCAGGTCTCCGTCGACCTCGATGTCGGACTTCGCGAACTCGAGCGCTCCACCCTCGGACGCCACGTTCCTGGCGGCTACCTCGACCGTGTCATCCACGATCTCCTGTCGCTGCTCTTTCGTGCACGCGGTGGCCGCACCGATCATCATGATCACGGCGAGGCCCGCTCGAAGCGTGGTGTTCCTGAGCACCGCCATCCTCCTCGTCCCGTTCGCCGAACGGCGATGACTGTGCCACATCTCACCGAGGTCCGTGAGGAGTGATCCGATGCTCGACCCGAGCAAACGACGACACAAGCTTCGCATCGAAGCGGCGCTCGAAGGCTTCCGCTGTCCTCACGGGGAAACGGTCGAGCTCATCTGGCACCCGAATCGACCTGAGGGCTGGTTCGACATCCGCGCACATTGCCCCGACGGCGAGGCGGGCGCGACCGACATCGCGGCGCAGATCCTGCGTGAGTCGCGAGGCTAGCGTTTGGCCGAGATGAGCCCGTCGAGCCGGTCGACCAGCTCGTCGGGGAAGAACGGCTTCGTGAGGTAGTCGTTCGCACCGAGCGCGACGCAGCGGGCACGGTCGGCCTCACCGGTGCGCGCCGACAGGATGACCACCGGGATCGCACTCGTGCGTTCGTCGTCGCGGAGGCGCTTCAGCACCTCGAACCCGTCCATCTCCGGCATCATCAGATCGAGCACCACCGCGTCGGGGGTGTCCTCCAGCGCGGACTCGAGACCGGCCTTGCCGGACTTCGCTTCCTGCACCTGGAGTCCGGCGTGGGACAGGTTGACGCGACACAACAGCAGCACGTCGAACTCGTCGTCGATGACCAAGACCTTCTCCACGGCAGGATCCCCTTTGCTCCCCTGCTGTCTCGGCAGCACGGTGGCTCACGCCACATAGTCAGATGGGGTGGTCTTCCAGGAGTACCGACGTTTGGCGAACGCCGGGTCCGGGGAGGGTCCTTGGTATCAGACGAACGGAAGGATCCGAGATGATCGCAGCACTGAACATGGGACTGGTCGGCACCATCATCGTCATCGCCATCGTGGTGGCACTCGTCCTGTTCTTCCTCCGCCGTGCCTAGGGTCGAGACCCGCTACGGCTGGACCGTCGTGCGACGGCCTTCGGGCCGGCGCCGCGACGAAACCGAGGACTCGGTCAGCGGTCATGGTGGGCCCCGCCCTTCCCCGAGCGCCAGATACTCCCGTCCTGACCCTCGCGGAGCTTCTTCTCCGCCAGCGCCCGCTCCAGCGCCCGACCGCGACGACTCTTCATCCGCGCCTGGAAGCGATTCCTGAGCCGATCCAGGATCTTCATCAGGTCGCGGGAAGGATGCCGGACAGGTCCCACGACCGGGCAGCCGAAGCCGGGAGACGCACGATGACCCCCGGCCCCCGCGCCGCGACGAAGTCCTCGGCCGTCTCCGCTCCGAGGTAGCGCGCCGAGATCGCCCGCCTGGCCTCCTCGACCCCCTCCTCATCCAGCTCGACCTCGGCACGGATCTTCACGCCGCGGAAGGGCGGGACCGCCTCGAAGACCATCAGCACGGCTCGGGGATCACGTTGCAGGTGGCCGTACTTCTTGTCGCTCTTGGCGACCACCACCTCGAACGCCTCGCCCGCGACGCGGAACCACACCGGCGACATGTCGGCGGAACCGTCGGCGCGATACGTCAGCAACACGGCGGGAGCAGGAGCATCGAGCAACGACCGAAGGTCCTCGAGGTCGCTCGGTGGCTCATGGTCGAAGTGTAGGCACTGATCGGTTGGCGGACACAGGGACGCTAGTCTTCCTCGATGGGTCTTCCAGCCGGCTTCACGGTTCGCGCGCCGGCCACCGACGATCTCGCGGCGGTGGCCGCCGTGTTCGCCGCCGACGACATCGATGATGTCGGCGAAGTCGTGTTGGACGCGGACTTCATCGGGAGTGCCTGGAACCGCTCAGGATTCGATCTCGCCACCGATGCGTGGGTCGTGGTCGACGATGCCGGGACGATCGTCGCCTACGCGCACGCCATGCGCGACGGGTCGGACGTCGTCGACTCCTGGGGACTCGTGCATCCCGCCCATCGAGGGCAGGGACTCGGCCCCGTCCTCCTGGACCGGATCGAGGAGCGAGCCGGCCAGCTCCTGGCAGGGGTTCCCGATGCGAAGTTCCGCCAGTCGGTCAACGCCGGGGACCGCGCCGCGGCGGCGATGCTCCAAGCGCGAGGGCTTCGACTCGTCCGTCACTTCTGGCACATGGGCATCGACCTCGAGGGACCGGTCCACGCGGGTCGCACACCCGACGGGATCGAGATCGCCGGCGTCGATCCACTCCAGGACCTTCCGGCGATGCACGCGGTGCTCATCGAGGCGTTCGCCGACGACTGGGGTTACCACCCGGAGCCGTTCGACGAGTGGGCCGACGACTATGCGGGGAGCCCGAACTACGACCCGACGCTGTGGCTCCTGGCCAGGGACGGAGCGGAGCCGGTGGCCGCGTTGGTGGCACAGGTCTACGGCGATCGCGGCTGGATCAGCGAGATCGGGGTCCTGAAGTCCCATCGCGGACGCGGGATCGCCGACGCCCTGCTGCGTCGTTCGTTCGCGATGTTCGCCGAGCGCGGATTCGGGCGCGTGATGCTGAACGTCGACGCGGAGAACCCGACCGGTGCGACGGCGCTCTACGAACGTGTCGGCATGCGGATCATCAAGCGATGGGATCTCTGGGAGCGCTCGCAGCCCGACGCCGGGTAGGTCGGGGCACTACCCGCCTCAATCGTCCAGGGTGATTCCGTCTTGGGTCAGTCGCGCCCGGAGATGCTCGGTCGAGGCGAGGTTTCCCTTCCGCTCGAAGCGTTCGAGTGCTTGCTCGAACGCCGAGGCCGCTTCCTCCGTCCTTCCAGCCGAGAGGAGCACCTCCGCAAGATCCGCGTACGCATCCCCTTGTGCGTTCAGCGCGTCAGTCTCATCGCCGATCGCGACCGCCTCACGAGCGAGTCCCTCCGCCTCCGTGAATGCTCCACGTCGCGCCAGCACCTTGGCCCTCACGCCCCGCCAGGCCATCTGTGTCTCGACTTCGCCTCCCACCCCGAGCTCCGCGGCGCGGCGAGCCCAGCCGTCCGCGTCATCGAGGCGATCGAGCAGGAAGAGCGCCCGAGCCAAGTAGGCGGCGGCCGCCGACTGGAAGGACTGCTGTCCCAGGTCTTCGTGCAACCTGAACCCTTCCTCGCCGAACGTGACCGCTGCCTCAGGTTCGCCGGCCCACAACTCGACCCAAACGGACTCGAACGCGGTGATGTTCGCGAGCAGGACTCCCCCGCCACGCCTCGCGAGTTCCCCACGCATCTCAGCGAGGATCGAGCGCGCCTCGTCGGAACGCCCGACCATCGCAAGGGCGTTGGCCCGGTACGCATCGAGGAAGCGATCCTGCCCCGGTCGCGTGTCGATCTCATCGAGCCACGCCAGCAGTTCAGCCGCGGGCGTCGTGCCTGCGAAGCCGACGAAGGCACGTTGTCCCAGGACCCCGGGCGGCTCATGCCCGGCCTTCCGGGCGTGGGTCACGGCGAGCTCGAAGGCCTCGAGCCCGGCCTCGAATCGACCACGCTTGAACGACAGCTCCGTGTACGCGGAATACCCGATATAGAGGGCGATGTCGTTGGCGGCGGCCTGGAAGACCGGGATGGCTTCGTCAAGGAGAGCGGACAGCTGCTCGGTCGCGCCCCCTGGCTCGAGGTCCACACGGAACATGCCGCCTTGGATCCTCGCGCAGAGTTCAACCACACGATCACCATCCGCAACGGCACGCTCGGCGAGCGTATCCGCCCGCTGTAGTGCGTCTTCGCCCCTGCCGGCCCAGAACAGGGCTTCGCCGAGCAACGTCTCGAGGGCAAGGTCGAGTTCGGCCGGAGGCACGAGCGCGGCTGCTCGCTCGAACAGGTTCGCCGCAGCTCCGAAGTCCTGACGGGATGCGGCACGATTCCCGCCTCCCGCGAGGCGCCGCCGTGCGGCATCGGCCAGGGCGGTGTCTTCGGGCATCCCCAGCTCGGAGTGGTAGCGGCAGACCTGCTCGAGGTGATAGCCCACCAGCTCATCGAGATCGGCGAGTTCGGCCCCATGCGCCTCGAGCCAGGAGGCGAGGCGAGCGTGAAGGTCCGCGCGCGTCGCTTTCGACATGCCTTCGTAGGCGGCATCTCGGATCAAGAGGTGGCGGAAGCGGAAGGCGTCCTCGCCGGTTAGGTGAGGGCTGTCGGGTCTGATCAGTTCCTTGCGGACGAGGGCGGCGAGACGCGGGGTCACGTGGCTTCCTGCAGGCGTCAGCGCTTGAACCGCGCCGCGGTGAAAGACCTCACCTTCGACCGCACCTCGTTCGAGCACGCTCCGTTCGGCCTCACCGAGTTGATCCAGGCGTGCGGCGAGCAGTGCTCGCAGGGATGCGGGAACGACCACCTTGTCGCCGACCTCGCCGGCCATCGCCACCATCTCCGCGATGAAGAGCGGATTGCCCCCCGCCGCCCGAGTGATCTTGTGACGGAGCTCCCCGGGGATGTGGTCCGGGACGAGCTGATCGACATCATCATCATCCAACGGTTCGAGTCTGAACGTTGCCGGCCAGGTCGGGCGGCGCTCGACAAGCTCAGGTCGAGCCATGCAGAGCAACAGGATCGAAGCGCCCGACGAGAGCAGCGCGACGTGCTCGATGAGGTCCAGGAACGTTTCCTCGCCCCACTGGATGTCGTCGAGGACGACCACCAGCGGCCGGTCCCTCGAGGCTCCTTCCAGGGCCTTGCGGAACGCCCACGCGATCTCCTCCGACGAGGTGGGGCCCACGCCTTCGCCGAGCACCGAACGGATGACTTCCGCGGCCGCCTCATCAGCCGGCAGCTCATCGAGCTGCTTCAGCACCTGGGCGACCGGCCAATACGTGATCCCGTCGCCGTATGGCAGGCATCGACCATGGACGACGGACGCGTCGATCGACGCCAGGAACTCCACGGCCAGCCGTGACTTGCCGACACCGGCATCGCCGACGATCGTCACCAGCTCGCACTGTTGTTCGAGGTGAACGCGTTGCCACACGGCGCTGATGAGCGCGAGCTCGCGGTCACGTCCGACGAATCGTGCATCGTGTCGACGCTCCGGGGCATCTCGCACCTGCACGAGTCGGAACGCGGGCACCGGTTCGGCCTTCCCCTTCAGTTCGAGTGGGTCGATCGCCTCGACCTCGACCGCGTCCCCCACGAGGACGAAGGTTGGCTGCCCGATGAGTACCTCACCTGGTGGAGCGGCGGCCTCCAACCGAGCTGCCACGTTGACCGCGTCGCCGGTTGCGAGCCGTTCTTCGGTCCCGGTCACCACCTCGCCCGTCATGACACCGATCCGGCCCTGCAAGCCGAGTTCAGGCAAGACGTCCCGCATCTCGGCGGCGGACCGGACCGCGCGCAACGCGTCGTCCTCATGCACCGTCGGAACTCCGAACACAGCCATGACGGCGTCACCGATGAACTTCTCGACGCTGCCGCCGTGTCGCTCGACGATGGATCTCATCCGGTCGAAGTAACGGGCGAGCAGCGCTCGGAGCCGCTCGGGGTCGATGGATTCGCCGAGTGCGGTGGAGCCCGTCAGATCGCAGAACAGGACGGTCACCGTCTTGCGCTGCTCCCTGCCTGGCTCCCCGTCGGATGCCTTCCCGCACGCGTTGCAGAACCGGTATCCGTCCGGGTTCTCCGCTCCGCAAGACCGGCACACCGCCATGGCTCGAGCCTAGGCGGTCGCGGAACAGCGCGCTCTGGCCCCCTTGACGCCTCAGGAGGGCTGTACCAGGGTTGATCGATCCAGGAAGAGAGGGGTTCCCAGTGAAGCGGTTACTGAGCACGCTGGTCGCGGCCATCGTCCTCACGCTCACCCTGACCATCCCGGCGCAGGCGGGACAGCCCCGCACCGTGTTTTGGGTGTGCGATGTTCCCAACGAAGGGCTCGTGACGTTCGTCACCGCCGCCGAGGCCGCGCGACACGGCATCGACACCGCCAACGCCCACGCCGGTC
>CAWCPZ010000001.1:0-32164 GCA_963797635.1 uncultured Actinomycetes bacterium | reverse complement strand
GTCGACCACCGTGACCCGTCCTCGGGACAGGGTCAGCGTGCCCCGAGCCGCTTCCTCGCGGAGGACGCGGTTGGCCGTGGGGCGGGTCGTCGCGGCCAGGCTCGACAGATCCTGTTGCGTCAGCGGTACGGGTGCGTCGTCGTGGCTGAGTCCGTTCACGAACAGGAGCGCGCGGAGGACGCGGAGGTCCGCCGAGATCGAGAGCAACTCGACGAGCCGGCGCCGTGTGCTCTCCGCCTTGACGACGACCGACGACATCAGGCCTTCGACCAGCTCCGGTCGCGCGATGAGCGCCGCTCGCAGTGCGTCGCGTTCGACCGCGATGGTCTCGCCCTCGACGAGCGCAGTGACGTCGCTGGTCCTTCTGCCGCCCGGTGAGAAGAGCGCGAACTCTCCGAAGATGTCGCCCGGCGCGAGGACGTTGATGATGAGGCTCCGCCCCCGCTGGTGGACGTCCGCACGGCGAACAGCCCCTTCTTGATCAGGTGGATCGTGTCGCCCGGATCGTCCTCGTGGAAGACGACCTCTCCCTTGGCGAACGGACGGATGCGGGCCTTGACGGTTCCGGCTCGTACTTCACCCACCAGCTGATCGAACAGCCACTGACCGTTGGCAGGTCTCCGCTGCGACATCGGGCACAGTGTGACGGTCGGTGAACATCGGCGCAACGGCGACGCGCCTAGACTCTCCCGATGGACCTGTCCGAACTGCAACACACGATGCGCACCACCTACCTCGAGCGCGACGCCGCTCGCGGCCGCGACGCCACGTTCCGCTGGCTCACCGAGGAGGTCGGCGAACTCGCGAAAGCGATGCGCACCGGCGACCGGGAGAACCTCCAGCACGAGTTCGGTGACGTGCTCGCCTGGCTGCTGTCGCTCGCCAACGTCGAGGGTGTCGAACTCGAGGACGCGATCGCGCGCTACGCCGCCGGCTGCCCGCGCTGCGGGATGTCCCCGTGCGGGTGCCCCGCCGCATGAACGCACAGATCGTCGAGCCCGGCGAAGCCCACCGCGAACAGATCGCGGGTGTGCTGTCGGCGTCGATCAACTTCCCGCTCGAACGCGCCCTGCTCAATGCGCCGCTCCTCAAGCTCGACGACATCCGCGTCGCGCTCGAGGACGATCGCGTGGTCGCCACCGCCGGGGAGTTCCGGTTCGATCAGTGGTTCGGTGGACGCGGCGTCGACTGCTGCGGGATCACCCGCGTGGGCACGTTGCCCGAGCGTCGAGCGGACGGCCTCGCCACCGCGTGCACCGATGCCCTGCTCCAACGGGCGTATGAACGAGGAACGCCGCTCGCGGCGCTCTTCCCCGCGGTGCTGCGCCCGTACCGACGGATGGGGTTCGAGATCGCGGGGTCGTACACCACCCACCGACTGCCCCTCGACGCGATCGCCCCGGACCGCGACACGCTGAGCGTCGAGCTGGTCGACGTCGACCGTGACCTCGCCGCGATCCGCGAGGCCTACCGCGGGTGGGTGCGGAGTCAGAACGGTCCGGTGGAACCGGTCGAGGACGAACACTGGCGCGTTCGCATCCTGACCAAGCCCGACGACTCGGCCTACCGCGCCGTCGTGGTGCGCGAAGCAGAACGCGTGACCGGCTTCGCCGCGTTCTCCCGTGACGCCGATCCAGGTCCGCTCGACGTCGCGTTCGGATTGTCCTGCAACGCGTTCTTCACGACGACACCGGCAGCGCAACGCGCGTTGCTGCAGTATTTCCGGGGGTTCCGCGGGCTGGGCAAGTGGGTGGAATGGTCCGGCCCCCCGTCGGACCCGCTGGCGCTCGCCACCCCCGAGGCGTTCCTCGCCACGCCCTTCCGCTACGACTGGATGCTCCGGCTCTTGAACGTGCCGGCCGCGCTTGAAGCGCGCGGCTACCCGCCGATCGATGTCGATGCGGTGATCGCCGTGGACGACGAACGCTGGCCCGAGAACGCGGGACCGTGGAGGATCGAGGTCCGGGGCGGCTCGGCGAGCGTGAGCCCGGCGGGCGGGAGCGACCACCCAGCACCGATCGGCATCGGCACGCTCTCGTCGTTGTTCAGCGGGTTCCTCCGTGTGCACGATGCGGTTCGGCTCGGGCTGCTCGATGCCGACGATCCCTCGCTCGAAGCGCTGGGCGCGATGTTCGCCGGCCCCGACCCCTGGTGTCCGTTCTTCTTCTGATGGGCGCGGTCGTGGTTCGTCTCGCGTCCCCCGAGGACTGGCCCGCCGTGGCAGGCCTGCTCGTCGAACTCGGCCGCGGCGTCGCGGCCGGCACCGCCGAGGACCCCACGCATCAACAGGCCTTCTCCGGGCACATCCGGCAGATCGGCAACGTGACGCTGGTGGCCGAGCTCGACGGCGAGATCGCCGGGGTCATCGACATGGAGTACCACCAGCGCCTCGGCGATCACCGGCCGCAGGCCCGCGTGAACGATGTCGTCGTCACCGAACAGGCTCGAGGATCCGGCGTCGGAACCACGTTGCTCCGCCGGGCCGAGGAACTCGCCCGCAAGCGTGGCTGCTTCCGCATGGCGCTGGTGACCGCCTCCTGGCGCGAAGCCACGATCGACTTCTACCGGCGGGAGGGCTGGAGCGACTACGGCGCGTGGTTCGTGAAGCAGCTGGCCGACGACGTCACGCCGGGCGGCCAGCCCGTGGACGACAACTAGCTCGGCGGCATCTCGCTTCGAGGTGCGCCTCGTCGCCAGGGCAGCATGCCCTCGACCTCGACGTCGATCGAGAAGCTCAGCAGGATCCGCACCAGCACGATCACTCCCAAGGTGGCGGCGCTCGACAGCGTCGGCGTCACCACGATCGTGCGGATGATGTCGGCCACCACCAGCACTTCGAGGCCCAGCAGGATCGCGCGGCCGAGGGAGGACCGGACCTCGTTGAAGGCCTGCCGTCGCGACACCCCACTCACCAACCGGAAGAAGTAGAGGGAGAACGCCAGGAGCCCGCCGATCAGCAGCACGGCCACGCCCACGAGTTCGAAGACCTTGACCGTGCCTTCCATGAAGTCCTGGTAGCTCACGGGCCGACCCTACCCCCGCCGATGCCCCGACCCAACGACCCCTCAGATCAACGACGAGAACAGGTGCTCGGCGATCTGGACGGCGTTGAGGGCCGCGCCCTTGCGCAAGTTGTCGGCGCAGCTGAACAGGGCGAGCGCGTCGGGGCGCCCGGGCACCTGACGGATGCGCCCCACCAATGCCACATCGAGACCGGCCGAATCCAAGGGCGAGGGGTAGACGTCCTTCTTCGGGTCGTCCCAGAGCTCGACGCCGGGCGCGGCCTCGAGCAGCTCTCGCGCATCGCGCACGGAGATCGACCGCTCGAACTCCGCCAGGATGGACGCGCCGTGACCGGCCAGCACCGGCACCCGAACACTGGTGGCGACCACGGGCAGGTCGGGCATCCCCAGGATCTTGCGGGGCTCAGCCATCATCTTCGACTCCTCGCCCGTGAAGCCGTCGGCCTCGAAGTCACCGATCTTGGCGACCACGTTGTAGGCGATCGTCTTGCCGAAGACCGGGCCGGTCGGCAGCGCCCCGTGGACGGGATGGGCGAGCGAGGCCTCGTCGCCGCGGAGCTTCTCCACCTGGTCGAGCAGTTCGCTGACCCCCGTGTGACCGGCGCCGCTCACCGATTGGTAGGACGAGAGCACCAATGACCTGAGACCGGCGGCGCGGTGCAGCGGCGCCACCGCGAGCAGCGCCGTGATCGTGGTGCAGTTCGGCACCGCGATGATGCGCGGCGATCCCTCGAGCGACTCGGGATTGACCTCCGGGATCGTCAACGGCACGTCGGGATCCATGCGGAAGGCGCTGGAGTTGTCGATGCACACCGTGCCGTTCGCAGCCGCCTCGGGGATGAACGATCTCGACACGGAAGCCCCGGCGCTGACGAGTGCCACATCGACCCCGCGCAGGAGGTCCAGAGACAGCTCGCGCACCTCGTACGACTCGCCTCGGAAGGGCACGGTGGTGCCCGCGGACCGCGAGGACGCGAGCGGCAACAGCTCGTCGACAGGGAAGCGGCGCTCCTCGAGGGTGCGCATCATCTCCCGGCCGACGGCCCCGGTGGCACCGACGACAGCGATCTTCATGATGCGTTCCAGCCTAACAGCGGCCCTCGCGCCGATCGGTCAACCGGTGGCGATGTCGGGCGAGGATCCGGTGGCATCGAGGTCGAACCGTTCGTGGATCAAGCGAACCGCCCGCTCGCCGTCGCCCTTGCGGATCACGCACGAGATGCGGATCGGCGAGGTCGAGATCATCTCGATGTTGACGCCACCGGTGGCGAGGCAGTCGAACATGTCCGCGGCCACACCGGGATGGGTCTTCATCCCGGCACCGATCAACGAGATCTTCGCGATGTCCTGGTCCATCGTGAATCGTTCCGCGCCGATCTCCTTGACGATGCGCTCCATCACGCTCTGCAGACGGGCGATGTCGGTGAGCGGGGCCGTGAACGACAGGTCCGTCGCGCCGGCGTGCGAGATGTTCTGCACGATCATGTCGATGCTGATCGCGTCCTCCGCGATCGCCTTGAACACGAGCGCCGCCACCCCGGGGCGGTCGGGCACCCGTTCGAGCGTCACCTTCGCCTCGCCGGTGTCCAGCGCCACACCCGAGATCAGCACGCCTTCCATGTCTGCAACCTCCTGCACCCAGGTGCCGGGTGCGTCGTCGAACGCCGAGCGGACGTGCAGCTTCACGCCGTGGCGACGCGCGTACTCCACCGAGCGCGACTGCAGCACGTTCGCGCCCGCCGCGGCCATCTCGAGCATCTCGTCGTAGGAGACCACCTCGAGCTTGCGGGCGTTCGGCACCCGCCGTGGATCGGTCGTGAAGACGCCCTGCACGTCCGTGTAGATCTCACACACGTCGGCGCCCACCGCCGCGGCCATCGCGACCGCCGTCAGGTCCGAACCACCGCGACCCAGCGTCGTGATCTCGAACTGGGTCACCGACAATCCCTGGAACCCGGCGAGCACCACGACGTTGCCCGCCTCGAGCGCTTCGAGGATCCGCTTGGGCCGGATCTCGACGATCCTGGCCTTCCCGTGCTCGTGATCGGTCATGATCCCGGCCTGCGAACCCGTGTAGCTGGCGGCGCGGCACCCTCGTGCGTTGATCGCGATCCCCAGGAGGGACATGGCGATCCGCTCCCCCGCGGTGAGCAGCATGTCGAGTTCCCGCGGGTCGGGGATCGGGGCGATCTCGGACGCCATCGCCAGCAGCTCGTCGGTCGTGTGCCCCATGGCCGAGACCACGACGACCACGTCGTTGCCGGCTTCGCGTGCAGCCACCACGCGATCGGCCACGGCCTGGATCCGCTCCACGGATCCGACCGAGGTACCGCCGTACTTCTGCACGATGATGGGCACGGACGCTCCAGGTGAAGGTCGGGACGTGGTCGAGTCTAGCGGCGGCACCCTCACCACCTCGTCAAGCGGTCCTCTCCGTCGGACGCCCTACGCGATTTGCCCTATCCCACGGGCGGGAGCATCATCCAGCAACGCACGGGAGGGGGAAACGTATGAGGGGTGCCAGGAACAGGATCGTGGCCTTCGCCGCCACCATGGCGTTGGTCTTGCCGTTGTGGGTGGGCGGTGGCACGGCGCAGGGCGGCGTGCCCTCGCATCCGACCCGCGTGTTGATCGTGCTGTTCGACCAGATGATCCCGCGGTACGCGAACCAGTTCGACATGCCGAACTTCCGCGAGCTCAGGAACGAGGGCACCAACTTCCGGAACGCCTACCTGGGCTACATGGCGTCGGAGACCGTGATCGCCCACAACGTGATCACCTCCGGGCAACTCCCGAAGCATATGGGCTGGGTCGACGAGGCCTACCGCGACGCCGACAACCTGCTCGGCAAAGGCGCCGGCGTCATGCACATCACCGGCGACCTCAGCAGTGCCGACTTCGGCACGCTGATCAACGCCTCGTACAACGGCGCCGGCTACCCGAAGCTCGCCGACTATCTCCAGACGGCCGACCCCGGCTCGAAGTTCATCGTCGTGGGCGAGAAGTCCTACGCGGTGGATTCGGCGACCGCCCCGAACGGCGCCATCGGCGTGCGGATGTCGAGCCGGTCCTCGAGCTCGCTCTTCGATTCCTGCCGTACCACGCTCGGCGGCCGCTACCGGTTCCCGTTCGGTACGAACGTGCCGAGCTATCTCAGCGACTACTGCGGACGTTGGTACATCAACTCCGACGCCGGCAACAGCTACGGCACCACGACGGCGTTCCCCTCGTGGCTGTATCCGGAAGACGGCAACCGGTTCTTCCCCGGCACCGACGCCTCCGCAGTGGCCGGGCACACCGGTGGTGACACGTGGGTCGCCGATGCCGCGATCGAGATGATGGCCCGCGAGCCCTGGTCGGGGATGTTCGTCACGCTGGGTGCGATCGACAAGGCCGCGCACATGTGGGGAGCGCAGAAGGACGCCGCGACCTTCATGGGTGCGTGCCACACGGGCGATCCTGTGGCCGACGGTGCGGCCCAGACGCACGTCCGATGCGCCGCCGAGAACGCCGACGTGCAGCTCGGCAAGATGCTGGACGCCGTGGAGGCGCTCGACGCGAGCGACGGCGGTGAAACCATGGTCGTGCTGACGGCCGACCACGGCGCGACCTACGGCGAGCACTTCTACGGTAAGGACACCGCCGGCGCCGGCGACAGCAACTGGTACTACGCGCCGACCGGAGTCTGGGACGCGGGCTCGTTCATCCCTGCGACCGACCCGCTCTACAACCAGCCGTCGCCGAGCCTGCAGCCGTTGATCGCCACGGGGAACATCCAGTTCTCCTATCAGTCGTCAGCGATCGAGGCGTGGCTGATCAACCACTCCACCTACAAGAAGAAGCTGGGCGCATCGGCGATGCTGAAGACCCCGGGGGTGATCGCGAGCTATTGGCGCGACGGCGGGCGCTACCGCCTGCGGGGCACCAACGCGATGACCCTGGCCGAGGCCCGCTGGTGGAACCGTCACGGCCAGGAGCTCGTGAACACGATGGCTGCTTCCAACGGGCCGGACGTGATCGGACTGCTGCATGACAAGACCACCTACAGCGTCTTGGGCGACCACGGTGGCGCCCAGGAGAGCGTGCAGCGTGTGCCGATGGTGTTCTGGTCACCCAGCCTGGCGTACGGCAACAACACCTACGCCAGGTTCACGACGCCGGACGTCATGCCGACGATCCTGCGGCTGATGGGGATCCCGGTCACCGAGCCGGTGGACGGGGTGGCGCGCAGGCTCGACGCGTAGCAACACCTGATCCTCGCCGTCACGGTCCGGGGGCTTCGGCCTCCGGACCGCTCGGCGCGATTCAAGCCGGATCGGCGATGCCGAGCGATCGCCGCAGGAAGTCGACCTCGATCTTCATCATGTTCTCGGCGGCCGCGGGATCGATCGGGCGGTGCGTGATGCCGCTCAGCGGGATCATCGCGTGACGGCGGCCCGCTTCCATGAGCGCCTTGGACATCTGCAGCGCATGCGTGACGTACACGTTGTCGTCGACCACCCCGTGGATGATCATCAGCTCACCGTCCAGCCCCGCAGCATCCTTCACGACGTTCGTGCGACGGTAGGCCTCCGGTTGCTCCTCCGGCATCCCGAGGTAACGCTCGGTGTAGTGCGTGTCGTAGTACGAGGGATCCGACACCGGCGCCCCCGAGATCCCCGCGTGGAACACATCGCCGCGGCGCAACATCGCCCCGAGCACCAGGTATCCGCCGAAGGACCATCCGCGCATCGCGACCCGGCTGAGATCCAGGAACGGGAACCGCTCGGCGGCGGCATGCAACGCCTCCACCTGGTCCTCGAGCGCCGCGTCCAGGTAGTTCAGGTGCACCGCCTGATCCCAGGCCACCCCGCGATACGGGGTGCCGCGACCGTCGGCCACCAGCACGGCGAACCCCTGGTCGGCGAACCATTGGGACTCCAGGTGCATCCGCTGCATCCGCACGACCCTGCCGAAATGCGGACCCCCGTATGGATCGAGCAGCACCGGGAGTGGCTCCCCCGGCTCGTGGCCGCCCGGCGTGAACAGCGCGATGCGCAGGTCCTTCGGGCCCACGGACGCATACGTGGGCCGGGCCTCGATCAGCGGCAGCTCAGCGAACCGATCGAAGGTGTGGACGACTTCGCCGTCGCGTGACGCGGTCACCACCGGGAACGGCTCGCGATCGGTCTCGGACACCAGGACGGTGAGATCGCCGCCCACCGCCGCGCCGTGGACCCCGGCGCCATCCGAGAGCTGCGCGAGGGAACCATCCGCCGACAGGCGCCACACGTGCATCTCGGTGGGCTCCTCGGTGGCGCGGAACACCACGTCGTCGCTCACGTCGATCACCGAATCGACCTGCAGCCCCACGGGCGTGGCGGGTTCGCCGTCGACCAGCAACCGGCGCGTATCGTCGCGATGGCCCGCCGTCAGCAGCCGTCCTCCGGGGAGCCACGCCGGGACCCCGGGGGTGATGTGGGTCCAGGTCTCGTCGCCGTCCTTCCAGACCAGTTCCGTCTCGCCCGAGTCCGGATCGATCGCCAGCACGTGCACGGTGCGCTGGTCGCGCGATTGCACCAAGGCCAGCGGCGGGCCTTCCGGCGTCCACGACACGGCGGCCAGGTACTCGAACGCCTCGCGATCCCAGACCACCTCGACGCGAGCGCCGTCCACCCCCACGACGTGCAGCGTGACGATCGCGTTGTCGGTCCCCGCTCGCGGATAGCGAACCGCCCGTGGCGCGGCGGCCGGATCGATCAGGTTGGCGATGTGCCAGGTCTGCACGGGCCGCTCGTCCACGCGGCACACCAACATCCGCCGTCCGTCCGGCGACCACCAGTAGCCACGCCGTCGTTCCATCTCCTCCGCGGCGATGAACTCGGCGAGCCCCCAGTGCACGTCGGGGTGTTCGTCGTGGACCAGTCGCCGATCGATCCCGGCGTCGAGGTCGATCGACGTGCAGGGCTCCGTCGGTGACGTAGGCCACCCGCGAGCCCGTGGGATCGGGTCGCGGGTCGAACGCCGGACCCGCCGGCGACACGGTCCGTGATGTCCCGGTCGTCAGGTCGGCCACCAACAGCTGCTGACCCACGACGTACGCGGCGACCGTCAGCGCGGGGTCGGCCGCGTAGGTGACCACCCCGGTCTGGGCCTCACGCATCCGCTCACGACGATCGCGTTCGGCGTCGGTGATGTGACCTTCCTCGGTGGGGCCTTCGACCTGCCGTTCCGCGTCCTCGGCGACGTCGTAGACCCACAGCGCGGCGTTCGTGTCGTCGCCGGCCGGCGTGCGGAGGAACGCCACCCGGGCGCCGTCGGACCCGACCTCGATCGATCGCGGGTTCCCCAGGTTGAACCCGTGGGTGCGGGCGTACTGACGAGGGAACGAATCGCTCATGCGTGCCGTCACTCCTTGATGACCGGGTCGCCCGTTCGGAGGGTGCCGCCCTCGATCACCCGGACGTTCATGCCTCGAAGGCGCATCGCCTTGCCCTGGTCGGAGTTCACGAACGCCAGGGCTTCCGGACCGAACCGCGCAGAGAACTTCGAACAGCCGGTGTGCGGCTTCGCGCTCACTTCCACCACCACCGTTCCCACCCGCAGGCGGGTACCGGGCGGGAGGTTCTCGACCCCGAGGTCGAGATCGACGTACACCTGATCGCCCGCGAGGGGCCAACGGTCGACGTCACCGGCGAGCAGCGCGACGCATCGGGCGTTCATCAACGTGAGTTCGGCCTCGGGCGATGGGTGTGGCCGCCCGGCCCAGGAGTCGCCGATCAATCCGGCGCCGGGTACGACCTCGGCGGAGGCGACCACCTCGCGCTCATCGACAGCCGGGCGACGCACGAGCATCTCCACGGTGCCGTGATCGCGTGGCGAGTCCGCGATGTGTGCCAGCCCTCGTTCGAGATCGGCGGTTCCGAGTTCGGTCATCGAGACGCTCCTTCCCGGGATGACGCGGGCGTTCCGGGCGGCGGAACGCGCCGCGTGGTCGCCATCGAACGTACCACCCGATACCGTGGCGCCTCGATGCGAGCCTGGTTGCTGCGCGACACGTCGGGACCCGGCGCCTACGAGCTGGGCGAGGTGCCCACGCCGGAGCCCCGGGAAGGTGAGGTGCGCGTCTCGCTGCGCGCATCCGCGCTCAACCATCTCGACCTATGGGTCGCGCGCGGCATGCCGGCCCCTCCCTCGTTCCCGCACGTCGGTGGCGCGGACGGTGCCGGGGTGATCGATGCGACCGGCCCGGGTGTCACGGACGCCGAGGTGGGCGACGAGGTGGTGATCGACCCGTCCATCTCGTGCGGGCGATGCCCGGCGTGCGCCCGGGGCGACGTGCCGTTCTGTCCGGACTTCGCGATCGTGGGCGAGCATCGCTGGGGCACCCACGCGGACGCCATCGTGCTCCCCGAGGTCAACGTCGCCCGGAAGCCTCCAGCGCTGTCCTGGTCCGAAGCGGCCGCCGTCGGCCTGGTGACCTCCTCAGCGCTCCGCATGCTCCGACGCGGACGGGTCGACGAGCACACCTCAGTCCTCGTCACCGGGATCGGCGGCGGCACGTCGACCGCGGCGTTCCTCCTGGCCCGGGCGATGGGCGCCACGGTGTTCGCCACATCGCGCGACGCGTCCAAACGGGCGTGGGCCACCGACCACGGTGCTCGCGCGGTGTTCGATTCGGATGCGGCCTTCGACGAACAGGTGCGAGCGGCAACCGATGGACGTGGCGTCGACGTGGTGCTCGACAACGTGGGCTCGGCGGTCTTCGATCGGGCATTGCGGGCGCTCGCCCGAGGCGGGCGCTACGTGACGAACGGATCCACGACCGGGCGCACGGCCGAACTCCACCTGCCCACGCTGTTCTGGCGCCAGCTGGAGGTGATCGGCTCCACGATGAACGACCATCGCGAGTTCGCCGACGCGATGGCCTTCGTTGGGGGCGGCGTGCCCCACGTCCCGGTCGATCGCGAGTTCGCGTTCGAGGAGTTCCCGCAGGCGCTGGCGCGCCTGGACGCCGGCGAACAACTCGGCAAGATCGTGCTCGCGCGCTAGGGTCCGGGAACCTCGGGGACGTCACGGTGCGTCCGAGCGCTGTCACATCCCCACCGCCTCGCGGCATGGTCCCTACGACACGGACCGATCGTCGCGAGGACGGTCGATCAGGGAGGCCCCGTGCCGGACGAGCGAACCGACAGCGAACTCCTGCTCGCGTCGAGGGACAACCCCGATGCGTTCACGGAGTTGTACCGACGCCATGCAGAGGATCTGCTGCGCTACTTCGCCCGCCGCACGCTCGACCCGGAAACGGCGGCCGAGCTGACCGCGGAGACCTTCGCCGAGGCGTTCGCGTCGCGGCAGCGCTACACGGATCAAGGGGTGAACGGGGTGGCATGGGTATACGGGATCGCGCGGCACCGCCTCGGGCGGTTCTTCCGCACCGGGCGCGTCGATGCGGCGGCCCGCCAGCGGCTCGGGATGCCCGAACGGGACCTGCCGCCCGAGGACTACGAACGCATCGAGGACCTCATCGACTTCGCGCCGATCCGAGAGGCGCTGCTCGAAGCGCTGGAGACGCTGAGCGAGGACCAGCGTGAGGCGATGCGACTGCACGTGATCGATGGACTCGGCTACCGCGAGGTCGCCGAGCGACTCCGGTGCTCCGAGGCGAACGCGCGACAACGCGTGAGCCGGGGACTGCGCCGCGTCGCACTGGTGCTGCAAGAGCGGGGGCTGCAGCTGAGCTCGGAGGTCGAATCGTGAACACGGACATCCGCTACCTGCAGCAGTTGGAAACCGACTTCGAGCACGTCGCCGCACAGGAACGCCGGCGTACTGCCGCCGAACCCTCCGGTCGCGGAGGACGAGGGTCACGGCCGCCGCGCCGCCCCACCCATCGCGATCGTCGCTGGCCCTCGATCGCGGCGGCCGTGGTGACGCTGTTGATCGTGGCGGGCAGCATCGGCTTCCTCAGCCAGCAGGCGGATATGAGTTCCGACGACAGCGGCGGCGCTGATGCTTTGGCGCCGGCCGAGGCCCCAGTGGACGGTCCCGCGACATGGCAGGCGAGAAACCCCAACGCATCGGCCGCGCCTGCACCCGGCCAAGCGCTGACCGACGGTGACACGAGCGCTGCCGCGGACGAGCAGGGCGGCCGTTCGCTCGAGTATTCGGTCGGTGACACGAAGACCCCGGCCGGGATCGGGACGACCCCACAGACCCAGGGCGACCTGTCGAAGATCATCCGCGACGGTCGCATCGAGGTCGTCGTTCCGACGGGCGACTTCGCCAAGAACGTCACCGCCGTCACCCGCATCGCGGGAACCAACGGCGGGTTCGTCCTCACCTCGTCCACGCAGAACGGCCAGGCGGGACAGTTCACGCTGCGCATCCCGGCCAAGCGGTTCGACCGGGCGATGGATCAGCTCCGTGGGCTCGGCACCGTGCAGTCCGACGCGGTCACCGGCGACGACGTCACGGCGGAGTTCGTCGACCTGCAGGCACGCCTCGGCATCCTCACCGACCGACGCGACCTGCTGCGCGACCTCCAGTCCGAGGCGACCTCGTCCTCGGAGATCCTTCGGTTCGCCACGCTCATCGATCAGGTGCAGCTCGAGATCGAGAACATCCAGGGTCAGCTCAACTTCATCCGCGACCAGGTGGCCGAGGGCACGATCAAGGTCTCCCTCCGCGAGCTGGGCGCGCCCGAGGCCCAGGAACAGCAGCCCACCGACGTCGACAAGCCAAGCCTCGGCACCGCGTTCAACCTGGCGTTGCAGGGATTCCTGCGGGTGCTCGGCGCGGTCGTCGTGGGCCTGGGCTACCTGATCCCGATCGGCGTGATCGCCCTGATCGCGTGGTTCGTGGTCAGGCTGGTGCGGCGTCGCGATCGCGAAGCCAGCTGAGCGCGCGGAACCGTTCGGCGGCGATCGAGGCCATCGTGGCGTCGTCGCCCTGACGTCCCTCGGTCGCCCCGAACCACGCGTCGGACTCCATCCAGGCCTGCTCGATCTGATCGTCGGGACGCAGGTGTCCGTTCGCCCGGAAGGCGTCGACCGACCCGTAGCGCATGATCGCTTCATCCACCACCTGTTGCTGGAACTCCTCGCCGTACGGCGGGAGCTCGGCCAGGTGTTCGAGCGCCCACAGCAGCACGCCGAGGGCCTCCTTGCGCCACATCGCATCGGCGATCGCCTCGGCAGGCCAGGACCCCGACTCGGCGTCCATCGAGCGCGCGTTCGTCATCTCGCAGTGCCGGCGTCACCGACTCACGCTCGAGCCACCGTTCGGCTTCGATGCGAGCGTGCTCGGCCTGCGCCAGCCGCGACGGCTCTCCTCCGCTCTCGGTCACCACGAACTCGATCGCGCCGCGACGGGAGAGCGCGTAGAGCACGAGCGCGCGGTCGGACACCTCGGCGACGGTTGGCCGGCTCACGTGGCTGTCTCCGAGGTCACATCTCGCGGCGGCCGTCGAGCGCCTGGGAGAGCGTGACCTCGTCGGCGTATTCGAGGTCGCCGCCCACGGGGAGGCCGCTGGCCAGCCGCGTGACGCGAACGCCCAACGGTTTGATCAGCGCCGCGACGTACATGGCGGTGGCGTTGCCCTCGAGGTTCGGGTTGGTGGCCAGGATGACCTCGGTGACGTGGTCGCGGTCGACGCGGTCGAGCAGCTCCTGCACGCGGAGGTCGTCGGGGCCGATGCCGTCGAGCGGGCTGATGGCGCCGCCCAGGATGTGGAACCGCCCCTTGATCAGCGCGGCCTTCTCGATGCTGGCGGCGTCCTTCGGTTCCTCGACCACGCACAGCAGCGTGCGGTCGCGCGACTCGTCCCGGCAGATGCGGCACAGGTCACCCTCAGCGACGTTGCCGCACTCCCGGCAGAACGTGATGCGTTCCTTCGCCTGGATGATCGCCGCGGCCAGTCGCTTCGCGTCCTCGGGGTCGGCCTTCACCAGCCAGAACGCGAGCCGCTGCGCCGACTTGGGACCCACGCCGGGCAGCCGCGCGAGCTGGTCGATCAGCTCCTGGATGGGACCTTCGTACGCCACGGCTAGCCCTCGCCCTTCTCGTCGTCCTTGTCCTCGTCGACGGGCTGGGCCCCCAGCATCTCCTGGACGCGGCGGAGCGCCTCGGCTTCGTCGGGCACGTCGGCCTCATCGACGATCTCCACGATGGGCGGCTCGCCGGCCGGCTCCCGGAACTCCCGCACCACGCACATGACCCGCGGCTTGATGCCGAACAGATCGCCGAGCGCCGACCGGAGGTCCTCCTGCTTCTCCTCCACCTTCTGCGGACCCACCTTGCGATCGGGCGGGAAGGCAAGCTCGATCGTCGTCCCGTCGTAGGACGCCACGGTGGCCGACTCCAGGATGGCCTTCAGGATCATCTGCCGGTTGTTGGCCAGGTGGTCGATCAGCTGAGGCCAGGAACGCCGGAGCATGGCGACATCGATGTTGCCCGCGTCGGCGGCCACGGGAACCGGCATCTGCTGCGAGGGCTGGGGCGGCTGTGGCGCCTTCGGCGGAGCCGGCTTCCGAGGTTCGGGCTCGCTCGGCGCGGGATCCACGGACGGCGCCGCAGTGGCAGGCGCCTCATCGACGACGGGCGGCTCCACGGCCTCCACCGGCGCCCGGTCGTCGGCCGGGCTGACCGGACCGGCGGCGTGATCGACGTCGGCCACCGTGGGCACGACCGCCGTGGGATCGAGCTGCGCCAAACGCTCCAGTCGTTCGAGCCGCGCCACCAGGCCGGCCGGCGCAGGGTCGGTGTCGGGGAGCGTGGCGCGGATCAACGCCAGTTCCAGGGTGAGGCGGGGCGACGTGGTCCACCGCATGTCGTTCTGCGCGGCCAGCAACAGCGCGATGACCCGCGTGATCTCGGCCGGGCTGAACTTCTCGGCCTGGATCCGCAGCTGGTCGTACGCGTCGTCGGGCACGTCGAGCAGGTCCTGCTGGCCCGGCGCGGTCTTGACCAGGAGCAGGTTCCGGAAGTGAGCCAAGGACTCGTTGGTGACGTTGCGAACGTCCTGACCGTCGGCGACCAGCCGTCCGACGATCTCGAACGCGCCGCGGGCGTCGCCCACCGCGATCGAATCGGCGAGCTCGTGCTGGACCTCACCGCGGGGCGCGCCCAGCAGGGCGTGCACGACGTCGTCATCGATCTTGTCGCCGCCCAGCACGCGGGCCTGGTCGAGCAGGGAGAGCGCGTCGCGCGAGGACCCTTCAGCCTGCCGAGCGATCGAGTGGGCCGCCGACTCCGTGAGCGAGGTGCCCTCGGCCGCGGCGATCGTCTGCAGCTGCCCGGTGAGGGTCTCCAGCCCGAACCGACGGAAGTCGAAGCGCTGCGACCGTCCGACGATCGTGGCCGGCATCTTGAACGGTTCGGTGGTGGCCAGCACGAACCGCACGCCGGGCGGCGGTTCCTCGAAGACCTTCAGCAGGGCGTCGAACGCCTCGCGGGAGAGCCGCTGCGCCTCGTCGATGATGTAGACCTTCTCGCGGCCCTGCACCGGCGCGGTGGGCGCCTTCTCCCGCAGCTCGCGCGCGTCCTCGACTCCGCCGTGGCTGGCGGCGTCGATCTCGACGACGTCCAGGTGCGTGCCCTCACGGATCGCGACGCACTGGGAACACACGCCGCACGGCTCGGCCGTGGGCCCCTGCTCGCAGTTGACCATCTTGGCCAGGATGCGAGCGGTGGAGGTCTTGCCCGTCCCCCGGGGCCCGCAGAACAGGAACGCGTGGTGCAGGCGCCCCTCGCGGATGGCGCCGGTCAGCGCGCGGATCACGTGGTCCTGTCCCAGGACCTCCTGGGGGGTCTGCGGCCGGTACCGCCGGTACAGGGCCTGGTGCTGTATCTCGTCCGCCACTCACGCCTCCATGGCCACGGGCCGCCCACCCGGACACCCGGGTGAAAGATGTGGCCGTGCACCCGCTGTCGACCACGGATGACTCGGGCGCTTCTCGGCGCGGTAGCTCCAGCCAGGCATCCCTACGGCACCCATCAAGCTCCCCTTACGGCTGCTTCCTTCCGGACCTGACCGGGTTCGAGGTCTGATGTCGCGTAGGACCCGACTTTCAACGCTCCGCACTCAAGGCTGCCCCGGACCTTCCGGGCCTCGAGCGGGGATTCGGCCCCGCTGAAGCGGATTGCGGGTGCAGGGCACCGCTAGCTCCCCGCCTAGCACGGCCACGCCGGGAGTATACGCAGCCCCCAGGACAACGCTTCAGACGGGAACCTGAGGGCTCGATGCTTCGTCCAACACCCGTTGCGCCCCGGCCATATGGCCTCGAAGCTCGGAGGAACCCGGATGCGAACCCCCGCTCGATCCCGCTGGTTGATCGCCCTCGTCGCGGCCGTCGCCGTGGTCTCCATCGCCACCGTCGCCGCAGCCACACGAGGTGGCTCGGAACAGGAACACGCGGACGACGGGAGCGGCCAGGTGTCCGCTGGTTCGCCCGGGGACCCGAACGGTTCGGTGACGATCGACCCGGTCCACGGCGACTGCAGCGTCGCGCCGCTGGACCGGAACGCCGACCCGGATTCCCCGGTCGACTACGCCGTGTGTCCGGACGATCAGGACCCGGCACCATGGGGCGACCCGAGCACCGCCCAGCCGGTCGAACCGACACCCGGCATGGCCGGCGTGCGAGCCCGCCCGTTCGACCGCGCGATGCTCAACGACGACGGCACGGTGACCATCCTGTTCACCAGCGGCGTGGAGCCGTGCGCGGTGCTCGATCACGTCGACCGTCGACGAAGGTGATGCCGTCACGATCACGCTGTACGAGGGTCACGACCCGGACGCCGGCGACGTCGCCTGCATCGAGATCGCGGTCCTGAAGTCGGTGACGATCACGCTCGACCACCCGCTGGACGGCCGCAGCATCGTCGACGGCGCCGCCTAAGAGGCCCCGCGTATCCAGATCTCGTGGTCGGCGACGGGCCGGAACCCCAGCCGGCCGTACATCGAGCGCGCCTCGTCGCTGGGGTGCAGCCAGGCGAGATCGCCCTCGGGGAACGCGCGCGCCGCCTGAACCGTCAGCGCCGATCCCGAGACCGAGCGTCCGAGCGGCGGGAACCACCGCGACACCCATGACCCCCACGGCGCCCTCGTGCAGGTAGCCGGTCGCGATCCCCACGGGTTCCTCGCCCCTCCACGCGATGAAGGCTCGCGCGCCGTCCACCCCTCGTGAGCTCACCCCGTAGCAGGACATGCCGATCTCGGGATCGTCATCGAACGCCTGCACCCCGACTTCGACCAGGCCCCGAACGTCCTCGTCGGACGTCACCGGTCGGATCTCGATCCCATGCGGGACCGGCGCCTCCGGCAGGGCGTCAACCTCCAACGCCATCCCGGGGCGTTCGATGATCCGGATCAGTCCCATCGACCGGACGGCCTCGTCCACCCCGGGGTTGCGACCGACCTGCAGGTCGATCCCGATCGGATGACTCCGTCGGACGAACTCGCGCTCGGCCGCTTCCATCGCCGCCAGCGCATCCGACGGGTCGTGGTCCACCACGACGGAGTTCAGCTGCGGGTCGGGCAGGTTGGAGAACGCCAGCACCAATCCATCGATCTCGAGCACCTCCGCGCCGGCCACGTTCTGACGCCGCTTGCGTTCGGCATCGACCATGCCCAACGCCATCCGTTCCGCTGGTTCCATCCGCGGAGTGTGGCAGGCCGATAGGCTCCCGCGACATGAAGGTCGGGGCGGTCTTGGTGGACTTCGACGGCACGGCGGCGCTGCACGATGTCGCCGAGCACCTGCTGGTGGAGTTCGGCGACCCGGCGTGGCCCACCTACGACGAGGCGGTCGACCGAGGCGAGATCGGCCTTCGCGAGGCGATCGTGGCGCAGGACCTGATGCTGCGTGCCGACCGCGAGACCATGCTGGCGTTCGCGTTGGAGCACTGCCCGATGGACCCCACGTTCGCGCCCTTCGTGGCGTGGTGCCGTGAGCAGGACGTTCCGGTGACCCTGGTCTCGGATGGGTTCGGCTTCTACATCGAGCCGCTGCTGACCGCGGCCGGCATCGAGGGCGTGGGCATCATCACGAACGAACAGGCCTGGGGCGAGGACGACCGGCCCTCGGGGATGCGGTTCGTCAGCGGTCACCGCGAGTGCATCGGGTGCGGCACGTGCAAGATGCAGGCCGTGCTCGACGCCCAGCGCACGCGCGGCCTCGTGGCGTTCGCCGGCGAGGGACAGACCGATCGGTACGGCGCGCTGTACGCCGATGTGACGTTCGCCAAGCTCGAGCTGGTCGCCCACTGCGAGCGCGACGGCGTGCCGTACGTCCCGTGGAACGGCTTCGACGACATCCGCACATGGCTCGAGTCCGACGCCGCCCTGCCGGGTCCGGTGGCGCCGGTACGCTGTCCCGGATGGACGCTCCCGCCGATCTGACCGGCCTGCCCGACGGCCTCACGGCCCGCTCGATGACCCTGGCCGACGTCGACATCGTCACCGAGCTGGTCGCGGCCTGCGAGCTCCACCATGACGGCGTGATCGAGATCGATCGCGAGGACATCGAGGTCGACTGGGCCCGGCCGGCCTACGACCTCGCGACCGAGAGCATCGGCGTGTTCGACGGCGACCGCTTGGTGGCCGAGGCCGAGCTGTTCAAGGGCAAGCGCGCCGAGATCAACGTGCATCCCGGATGCGCTGGGTCGCGGCATCGGCACCGCGCTGCTGGGCTGGACCGAGGATCTCGCCGCGCGACAGGGTTCGACGAGGGTGTCGCAGACCACCACGGACGCCAACACCGCGGCCGCGGCCATCCTGGAGGCCCATGGCTACGGCTACGGCCACACCTCCTGGATCCTGGAGATCGAGCACGACGCGCGGCCGGACGACCCAGCCCTGCCCGCCGGGATCGGGTTCCGCGACTACGAGCCCGAGCGCGACGCGCATGAGACCTACCGGGTGATCGAGGACGCGTTCAACGAATGGCCGAACCGTGATCCCGCCACGTTCGAGGACTGGGCGGCGCTGACGATCGAACGACCGAGCTTCGCGCCGTGGCAGATGATCCTGGCGACCGACGAGCGCACCGGGGACATCGTCGGTGTGAGCTTCATGCTCGACTACGAGGCCGAGGGTGGGTGGGTCCAACAGGTGGCGACGCGCGCCTCGCACCGCCACCAGGGCATCGCCCGCGCCATGCTGGTCCGGGCCTTCCAGGTGTTCTGGGACCAGGGCGAACGCGTCGTCGGGCTCAACACCGATTCACGAACGGGCGCGCTGGGGATGTACGAGAAGGTCGGGATGCACGTGAAGCGTAGCTACACGAACCGTGCCAAGGATCTGACCTAACTCCGCGGTGGCCGAGGGATTCGAACCCTCGAGGGAGTTGCCCCCCTACACGCTTTCCAGGCGTGTCCCTTCGGCCGCTCGGGCAGGCCACCGCGGACGAGTCTAGCGACCGCGCGCTCAGGCGCTCTTGCGGCCGATGAACCCGGCGTAGTGCCGCGCCCCCGACGCGGTCAGGTGGTACAGGTCGGAGGCGAACCATCCCGGGTGGTTCACGCTGTGGCCGAACCAATCGATGATCGACGTGTTGTTGTGACGCCGGGCACACGACTTCAGCCGATCGTTGTTGGCGGCACGCCACTGCCGCGGAACCTTCAGCGTCACGAGGTACACGTGGCGGCGCGAGCCGGCGATCCGCGTGGCGCGATCGCAATCCCTCCGCTCCAGGTAGCCGTTGTTGCCGAGGTGGACGATCACGGTCTTCCGCAGCTTGTCGCGGTTCTTCAGGCGGCGCATCAACTCGGGGAGGGACGAGAACTGGCGGCTCACGGCGGTGTCGACCCGGATCCCGCGGGCCTGGAGTTGGCTGGTGGCACCGCGCATCACCGAGTCGCCGAGGCCGATGCGTCCCCGTGGGATGGCGGCGTTCGCAGGCACCGAGGCAGCGAGCACGGCCACGGTTGCCGACATCAGGACGAGGGCTCGGACGTGGTGACGATTCGACATGCCCGGATGCTACGCCGAGGAACGCACCACCTGCAGCCATGTTGCGCTGCAGGTGGATGCGAAGGACCATGGCGCCGACCGTCCACCACGATGTTTGCCGGCAGGTGCGAACGGTAAGCGGGAAGAGAAGGAGGAGGATCGCCATGACGACAACGCAGATGAAGCCGCGCGTCCTCTTGGACGGGCTCACGATGGTCGAGTCTCCGCGATGGCACGACGGCCGCCTCTGGTTCCCGAACTGGGGGACACCGGAGATCATCGCCGTCGACCTCGAGGGGAACGCCGAGGTCATGGCCGAGGGCCCGTCGGGCCTGGGCCAGTCGATCGGCTGGCTCCCCGACGGTCGGATGCTGGTGACGGGCGACGAGCTGACCCGCTACGAGCCGGACGGCACGACCGTGCGCCACGCCGACCTCTCGCACATCACGGACGCCGTCTGGAGCGAGATGACGATCGATGGCCGAGGCAACATCTACGTCAACAGCATCGGCTTCGACTTCAGCGAGATGGCCGAGCGGGTGATGGATCCCTCGAACGACCCGACCGGCGTCATCGCGCTGATCACCCCGGACGGCACCGCTCGCAAGGTCGCCGACGGGATCGCGTTCCCGAACGGCATGGTCATCACGCCGGACAACGAGACGCTGATCGTGTCCGAGTCGTTCACGGGCACGCTCCTGGCGTTCGACATCGCCCCCGACGGCAGCCTCTCCGGACGGCGCCCCTGGGCGGACGGTCTCGGTCCCGACGGGATCTGCCTCGACGCCGACGGGGCGATCTGGACATCGACGCGCGACAACGCGTGCGTGCGGGTGGCCGAAGGCGGGGAGATCCTCGCCAGGATCCAACTCGACCGGGCCTGCTTCGCCACCATGCTGGGTGGCCCCGACGGCCGAACCCTCTTCATGATGGCGAACGAGTTCCTGGGTCCGGACAGCTTCGACGAGATGCTCGCGAAACGCTCCGGCCAGGTGCTGATCGCCGATGCCCCGGCAGCCGCACGACGGGTGGCCGTAGGGACATGAAGCTGACGACCACCACCAACGTCTCCGTCGACGGAGTGATGCAGGGGCTCGGCGGGGCGGACGAGGACCGCAGCGGCGGGTTCGAGCGCGGCGGATGGGCCATGCCGTTCACCGACGACCAGACCATGGCGTTCATCAACGAGGTCTATGAGCGCGCCGACGCATTCCTGTTCGGCCGAGTGACCTACGAGATCTTCGCCGGCTCCTGGGGTACGTGGGACGATCCGGGCGACAGCCCGATCTGGACGGCGTTGAACACACGGCCCAAGTACGTGGCATCGACCACGCCCTTCGACCCGGCATGGGCGAACACGACCGTCCTCTCCGGCGACGTCGCGGCCGCCATCCGCGGATTGAAGGCCGAGGCGGGAGGCGAGCTGCTGGTGCCCGGCAGCGGCGTCCTGGTCCGGTGGCTGCTCGACAACGACCTCGTTGACGAGATCCAGCTGCTCACCTTCCCCGTGGTCGTCGGCGAGGGCACGCGGCTGTTCCCCGACTCCGGCCCCGACATGGCGCTCGAGCTGGTCGGATCGCAGGCGGTCGCCTCCACAGGAGTGACGATCCAGGTCTACCGGCCCGCCGGGCGCCCGCAGTACGGCACGGTCACGTGACGTCGATCGCGCATCCTCGCGCGTAGGACCCGATCCTGTCCTCCGACCTCGGCCGAGTCGCGGTCCTTCGCGTACTCCGGCGTACCGGCCGAGGTCGGAGGTATGGAAGCGGAGGCGGCGTGATTCGAACACGCGAGGGGCGGTTTAGACCCCTAACCGCTTTCGAGGCGGTCCCGTTCGTCCGCTCCGGCACGCCTCCGTCGCCGATTCTAGCAATCGCCCTCGGACCTGGCCCAACACGGAGGTCACGGCGTTCGACGATCGCGGAAGAACGCGCGCAGCAGGTCTCCGCACTCCTCGGCGAGCACGCCGGACGGAGCTCCACGCGATGGTTCAGCCGCGGATCGTCCACCAGGTTGCCGAGCGAACCGGCGAACCCCGCCTTGGGGTCGGAGGCCCCGAACACCACGCGGCGGATGCGGGCGAGCACGATGGCGCCCGCACACATCGCGCACGGTTCGAGCGTGACCACCAAGGTGTGATCCTCCAGGTGCCACGAGCCCGCCGCGGTCGCGGCGTCGCGGAGCGCGAGGATCTCGGCGTGCGCGGTCGGATCCTGGAAGCGTTCACGGCCGTTGCCGGCGGTGGCCACCACCTGGGCGTCGGCGTCTCGCACGATCACGCACCCGACCGGCACATCACCGTGCTCGGTGCAGGCGCGCGCGGCCTCGAGCGCCGCGCGCATGTGCCGTTCGTCCAGCGAACTAGTCTGGTCCATACTAGTAGGCGTCGATCTCGAGCAGCCGCTCGTCGCTGATCCCGAAGTGATGGGCCACCTCGTGGGCGACCGTGTGGCGAACCGCGGCGCGCAGGCGGTCCTCGTCACCACCGGCTTCGCGCCACAGCGGGCCCGCGAACAGCGTGATCTTGTCGGGCAGCACCCCGGTGTAGTTGTCCCCTCGCGCCGTCAGCGGGATGCCCTCGTACAGGCCGAGGAGGTTCCGCTGGCCGGAGGGTGGTTCGTCGTCGATCAGGATCTCGACGTTGTCGAGCGTGTCGTGCACCCACGCGGGGAGCGAATCGACGGCCTCGGCCACGAGCGCCATGAAGCGGTCCTGGTCGAGGGGCGGCATGGCGGTAGCCTACGCGCATGCCGGGTGGCCTCCTCACCGATCTCTACGAGCTGAACATGGCGGCGAGCTACCTGCGCCGCGACATGGACGGGCTCGCGACCTTCAGCTTGTACGTGCGCGGATTGCCGCCGCAGCGCGGGTTCCTGGTGGCGGCCGGACTCGAGTCCTGCCTGGACTTCCTGGCCTCGTTCTCGTTCACCGACGACGAACTGGCGACGCTCGGGGGGATGGGCTTCGACGACCGCGCGCTCACCGACCTCGCAGCGCTGCGGTTCGACGGCGAGGTGTGGGCGGTGCCCGAGGGCACGGTCGTCTACTCCGAGGAGCCGCTGCTCGAGGTCACGGCGCCGGTCGCGGTGGCCCAGATCGTCGAGACCTACCTGCTGAACCAGATCACGCTGCACACCACGCTCGCATCGAAGGCCGCGCGCTACGTGCTGGCCGCCGACGGCCACGATCTCGTGGACTTCGCCTTCCGGCGTACGCACGGCACCGAGGCGGCGATGGCGATCGCACGCGCCAGCGCCATGGTGGGGTTCGTCGCCACGTCGAACGTCGAGGCGGCACGCCGGTTCGACCTGACGGTGGCGGGCACGATGGCCCACGCGTTCATCGAAGCCTTCCCGAGCGAACGTGAGGCCTTCGAGGCGTTCGCGGAGGATCATCCCGACCGCGCGACGTTCCTCGTGGACACCTACGACACCGAGCAGGGCGTCCGCACCGCGATCGCCACGATCGAGGCGCTCGGACTCAGCGAGCGCATCGGCGTGCGCCTCGACAGCGGCGACCTGGATGCGCTGTCGCGAACGGCGCGCACGCTGCTCGACGCCGCCGGCCTCCCGCAGGCGAGGGTCTTCGCCAGCGGCGGGCTCGACGAGCACGAGGTCGCGGCGTTGATCGGGGGCGGGGCGCCGATCGACGCGTTCGGCATCGGCACCCAGATGGGCGTGTCGGCGGACGCGCCGTTCGTCGACTCGGTGTACAAGCTCACGGAGTTCGACGGCCGGCCCACGCTGAAGCTCTCCTCGGGGAAGGCCTCGCTGCCCGGGCGCAAGCAGGTCTGGCGCACGATCGGCGACGGGGAACATCGCGACACCCTGGGCCTGCGGGACGAGGCGGGACCTCCGGAGACCAGGCCCTTGCTCGAACCCGTGATGCGCGATGGACGACCGCTCGCGCCGCCGCCCTCCATCGCCGACGCGCTGCGAACCTTCCAGGCCGAACTCGCCCAGGTGCCCGAGGCCGCTCGACGGTTGGAGCATCCCGAGCAGGTCGAGGTCGCACGCTCCGCGCGCGTTGCTCGAGCTGACCGAGGAGACCCGCGCCGCGGCCCTCGCGAAGGCCGAGATCGGCTGACCGTTCGCGGGTCGAGCGCGCTGCGGCACGTACCATGAGCGCGTGAGCGAACCGACGCGCCGACGGCGGCGCTGGCCCGGCCGTCTGCTGATCGGCGCGTTGATCGCCGCCGCGATCTTCTACGGCGGTGGCGGCGTCTACTTCTCCAACGTGCTGAACGAACGCGCGCTGGATGGCGCCTCGCGCCGGAAGGACACGAAGCCGCTGGAGCCCGACGTCGAGGTGGTCTCCCTGGACGAGGGGGCCGCCGGTCAGCAGATCACGCTCCGCGGCCTCGACGGGGCGCCGATGCCGCCGATGCTCGGGCTCCAAGGTCTGCGCTGGGACGGCGGCTACGCGCAGGTGCTCGACCTCGGGCCCAACGATCCGGGCCCGGTGGTCGCCTCCTTCACGTTGGTCACGGGCGAGGCGCCCGGGATCGGCTCGCCCGCGGAACTCGACGCCCGCTACTACCCGCAGGATCCGCTCGAGTCCGGCCTGGAGCTCCGCGAGATCAGCGTCCCCGGCCCGCTCGGCGACTACCCGGCGTGGCATAGCGTCCCGCCGGCCATCGTGCCGGGTCAGGACGCCAACGACACGTGGGCCATCGTGGTGCACGGGAACTCGCTCTCGGCGGCCGACGGCCTTCGGATGGTGCCGATCCTCACGGGGGCCGGCTACCCGACGCTGGTCGCCACCTACCGCAACGACCCGGGTGCGCCCGACGACCCCAGCGGCAAGCTGCGGTACGGCCTCACCGAGTGGGAGGACCTGGAGGCGATGGTCCGGTACGCCCTCGACCGAGGGATCCGACGGCGTCGTGCTCGACGGCTACTCGATGGGCGGCGCGCGTGATCATGGCCTTCCTGCAGCGTTCCGAGCTGGCTGACCAGGTGCGAGCCGTGATCCTGGACGCGCCGATGCTCGACTTCTCCGAGACCGTGGACGACAACGCCTCGCGCGAGGAGATCGCGCCGGGCGTTCCGCTTCCGTCCTCGCTGACCGACGTGGCGAAGTGGATCGCCGCGAAGCGGTTCGACGTGGACTGGGACGCGCTGAACTACCTGGCCGACACCGACGCGTACGCCGACATGCCCTTCCTGGTGTTCCACGGGACGGCGGACACCACCGTGCCGATCGCCACCAGCCGCGAGTTCGCGGCGCTGCTCCCGGAGCAGGTGCAGCTGATCGAGGTCGACGGCGCCGAGCACATCGAGAGCTGGAACCCCGACCCCGACGCGTACGACTCGGCGGTCCGCGCGTTCCTCGCGCGCGAACGTCTAGGCGACCGGGAGCCAGGTGGGGCGGTTCGCCTCGTAGGCCGAGATCTTGTCCTCGTTCCGCAACGTGAGGCCGATGTCGTCCAGGCCCTCCATCAGGCGCCAGCGCGTGAAGTCCTCCATGTCGAAGGTCTCGTCCAGGCCGGGAGCGCGGACGGCCAGCGCGTCGAGGTCGACCACGATGCTCGTCGCGGGATCGTCGAGCACGGCGTCCATCAGTGCCCGCACGCTCTCGGCGCGGAGCTCCACCGGCAGCAGCCCGATCTTCGTGCAGTTGTTGCGGAAGATGTCGGCGAAGCTCGGCGCGATCACCGCCTTGAACCCGGCGTCCTCGATCGCCCACGGCGCGTGCTCGCGGCTGGAGCCGCAGCCGAAGTTCTCGCCCGCGATCATGATCGAGGCGTTGGCGTAGCGCTGATCGTTGATCACGAAGTCGGGATCCTTGCGCCACTCGGCGAACAGGAACGGTCCGAACCCGGTGCGTTCGATGCGCTTGAGGTATTCGGCCGGGATGATCTGGTCGGTGTCGACGTCGCTGCGGTCGACGGGCAGCGCGGTGCCTTCGATGACGGTGATCGGGCTCCATCAGCTGAGGTCCTCCGGGGTCGTGAAGTGGCCGGCGATCGCGGTGGCGGCAGCGACGGCGGGACTCACCAGGTGCGTGCGCCCGCCCTTGCCCTGGCGCCCTTCGAAGTTGCGGTTGCTGGTGCTGGCGCTGCGGTCGCCGGGGTTCAGCGTGTCGGGGTTCATGCCCAGGCACATGCTGCAGCCGGCGCCGCGCCACTCGAAGCCCGCGTCCTCGAAGACGCGGTCGAGCCCCTCGGCTTCGGCCTCCTGCTTGACGGCGAAGCTGCCGGGAACGACGAGCGCCCGCAGGCCTTCGGCGACCTTCTTGCCACCGACCACGCCCGCGGCCACGCGCAGGTCCTCCATGCGCGAGTTCGTGCACGAACCGATGAAGATCGTGTCGGGACGGACGTCGCGCATCTTCGTGCCGGGGGCGAGGTCCATGTAGGCGAGGGCGCGAGCGGCGGCTTCCTGCTTGGAGGGGTCCTCGAAGGCGTCGGGGTCGGGCACGGCGTCGTCGATCGTGACGGACTGCGCGGGGTTGGTGCCCCAGCTGACGTAGGGACGCAGCGCTGAGGCGTCGATCGTGACCTCCTTGTCGAAGGTCGCGCCGTCGTCGGTGGGCAGGGTGCGCCAGTCGGCGAGCGCGGCATCCCAATCGGCGCCTTCGGGGAGCGTGGGGACGGCCCTCGACGTAGGCGAACGTGGTGTCGTCGGGCGCCACCATGCCGGCCCGCGCACCGCCTTCGATCGACATGTTGCAGATCGTCATGCGGCCCTCCATCGAGAGGGCACGGATCGCGGAGCCGCGGTACTCGATGATGTGGCCGACGCCGCCGCCCGTCCCGATGCGGTTGATGATCGCCAGGATGATGTCCTTGGCGCTGCACGAAGCGGGCAGATCGCCCTCGACGGTGACGGCCATCGTGCCGGGACGGTTCTGCGGCAGGGTCTGGGTGGCGAGGACGTGCTCGACCTCGCTGGTGCCGATGCCGATCGCGAGCGCGCCGAACGCTCCGTGCGTCGAGGTGTGCGAGTCGCCGCAGACGATGACCAGGCCGGGCTGCGTGTACCCCTGCTCGGGACCGATCACGTGGACGATGCCCTGGCCGGGCGAGCCCATGGGATAGAGCGTGACGTCGAAGTCCTTCGCGTTGGTGGCGAGGGCTTCCATCTGGCGGGCGCTGATGGTGTCGGTGACCGGACCCTGGGTGGTGGGGACGTTGTGGTCCATGGTGGCCACGGTGAGGTCGGGCCGGCGGACGGGGCGGCCGTGCAACCGGAGGCTCTCGAAGGCCTGCGGGCTGGTGACCTCGTGCACGAGGTGGAGGTCGACGTAGAGGATGTCGGGCTCGCCGTCGGCGCGGTGAACGACGTGGCGGTCCCAGACCTTCTCAGCCAGGGTCCTCGGGGTATCGGTCTGCGATGCCATGGCTCCTCCGGTGGTGCCTCGCGTTCGGGCCGAGTGCTATGGTCGTTCCACGCTCTGGACTTGTTCCGAATAGTGGAACTGTGATACCGATATGTGGAACATGACCCTAGCAGACCACGACGACAACCGGCGTCGGTGTCCCGACCGATCCGATGGCGATCCTCGACCCGGCCGTGCAGGAACGCTCCGCGCCCGCCGAACCGCCGTCGCACGCTCGATCGTGCGAGCGACGTGCTGCGCCGTCGAAGGCGGCGGCAGGAGCTTCACCGACGTCGTCCGGCCACCGGCATGACCACCCACCGCGCCGTTGAAGCGATGGAGGCGCACGGCCTCCTCGAGTTCGTCGGCGGGTACGGCTACCGGCTGGGGCCACGCCTGCTCAAGATCGCCGCGTCGGCACTGCAGGAACCCTCCCTCCGCGATCATCGGTCATCCGGCGTTGGAACGCCTGGCCTCGAACACCGGCGAGAGCGCGCAGCTGTTCGTGGCCTCGCTCGGAGAGCGCGTGTGTGTGGATTCGGTGGAGTCTTCGAGCGAGCTCAGGACCTTCGTCAAGGTCGGCGCGATCGCTCCCGATGTGGGCCGGATCGGCCGGCAAGGTCTTCCTGGCATGGATGTCGCCCAACGCCAGGCAGGAGCTCATGGCGAACGCCCGATCGCTCACCTCCCGCGACACCGACCAGGGAGCGGCTGGTCCAGCAGCTCGCCACCGTCAAAGCTCGCGGATGGGCATCGTCGGCCGGGGAGCGACAAGAAGGCGTCGGTTCGGTGAGCGCTCCGGTCTTCGGACCCGCCGGGGAACTGGTCGCGGTCGGTATCGATCTCAGGGCCGATCTCAACCGGGTCAGCCGCTCGGCGCGAAGCGGTACGCGCCCGCGGTCATGACCGCTGCGCGCGAGGTCGAAGCCGCCATCGGCGGAACACGCACCTGAGCCCGCTTCCCGTAAGCTCGTCCGAATGTCCCGGCTCGATCTCCTTCGGTACCCGTTGGCCTCCTGGCTGACCGCGAAGCGTGCCGTCACCGCGTCCGTGGCCAGCATGACCGCGGTCATGCTCATCGCGGCGACGCCGGGTTCGCCGTACCACCCCGTCCTGCCCGAGAGCCAGGCGAACGGCCCGCTCGAACTGCTGTCGAAGGCCGTGCTCCTGGACCGGCTCCCCCACGGGCTGCTGATCGCGATCGGGTTCGTCGCGATGATCGCCGCCGGCGTGAGCTTCCTGCTGATCCTGTGGGCCGCCGAACGCGGTCTGGTCTCCACGAAGACCGTGCTGACGCTGACCGTCGCCTACCACCTCGCGATCCTGCTGCTGCCGCTCCTGCTCTCCCGCGACGTCTTCAGCTACGCCTACTACGGCCGCATCCTGTCGCGCTACGGCGGCAACCCCTACGTCAACACGCCGGCCGACTACCCCGCGAACGACCTGTGGCGGTTCACCTGGCCGGGGTGGCGTGAGACCCCATCGGTCTACGGGCCGGTGTTCGTGTGGCTCGCCGCCGCGATCACCGCGATCTTCCGGTCGATCCCCGACGTGATCATGGCGTTCCGCGCGGTGGCGGTGGCCGCGAGCCTGGGCGCGGTGTGGTTCGTCGTGAAGCTGGTGCAGCGCGTGAAGCCCTCGAAGACCGCGTACGCCGCGGCGATGATCGGGCTCAACCCGGTCGTGCTGTTCCACACCGTGGGCGGGGGACACGTCGACGTGCTGGTGATGCTGTCGGTCGCCGCCGCGATCTACCTCGTCGCCACCGATCGAGAACTCCCCGCCACCGTGGCGTTGACGGTCGGCGCGCTGGTGAAGATCTCGGCCGCCGTGCCGCTGGTGCTGTTGATCGCCTACGTCGCGACGCGAGCCGAGCCCGGCAAGCGCGCCCGCGTCCTGGTCACCCACATCGGCACGGCGGTGGGCATCTTCATGGTGGCGGCGTTGCCGTTCCTGCAGCGATCGAACCCGACGCTCGGCATGGTCGAGCTCGTGCAACACGGTTCGTGGATCGCGCCCCCGGCGTTGGTCGAGCGCGTCTTCGAAGCGTTGGGCGAACTCCTGGCCGGAGAGGTCGGCGCATCGATCGGCGTCGTCATCGCGCGGTTGGGCATGTTCGCCGCGCTGGCGGTCGGACTCTTCCTGGTGTTGCGGCAGGTGGTGCGTCACGCCTCCGAGGGTTCGGTCTCGTTCCTGGCGGCGGCGTGGGGCTGGGGCTTCCTGCTGATGATGCTGTTCTCCCCCACGCTGTTCCCCTGGTACTTCGCGTGGGTGCTGCCGGTGGCGTGGGCGTTGCCGCTGGTGCCGCGCCGCACGCTCGAACTGTCGTTCCTGGCGTTGGTGACGGCCTCGCTCACCACCGAGAACTTCCAGCTGCCCGCCTGGATGCACGTGGACCTGGCGATCGGGCACCCGGTGCTCGTCATCGTGCTGGTGTGGTTCCTGCACGACCTGTGGCTGCGGTTGAAGTACGACGTGCCGCTCGACGCCGAGACCGACCGCGCGCGGGAGCTGCACCGGGAACGCCGGGAACTCGCCGGCTCACGCGGCGCGTGAGCTACCAGGCGTAGGCTTCGGGCGCCGGGCCACCGGGCCCGGGGAAGATCTCGTCGAGCTTGGCCAGGATCTCCGGCGACAGCTTCACGTTCAGCGCTCGCAGCGAACCCAGCAACTGTTCCTGGGTGCGTGGCCCGATGATGGGCGCGGTGACCGCGGGCTGGTGCAGGAGCCATGCGAGCGCGACGTCCGCGGGACGTTCACCGATCTCGGCGCACAGCGCCTCCCACGGTTCGAGCTGGGCGCGGTTGGCCTCGATCTCGCCGCGCATGTACTCCTCGTTGCGCCGGCCCTCGGAGACCTTCTTCAGCGCGCCCGAGAGCAGGCCTCCGGCGAGCGGGCTGTAACAGATGAGCCCCATGCCGTACTCCTGGACCGCGGGGACCACCTCGAGTTCGACCGTGCGCGCGGTGAGGTTGTAGAGCGACTGCTCGGTGGCCAGGCCCAGGGAGTGGCGGTAGCCGGCGATCTCGTTGCCACGCGCGATGTGCCATCCGGCGAAGTTCGACGAGCCGACGTAGAGGATCTTGCCCTCGCGCTTCAGCTGCTCCATCGCCTCCCAGATCTCGTCCCACCAGGCCTTCCGGTCGATGTGCTGCATCTGGTAGAGGTCGATGTAGTCGGTGCCCAGGCGTCGCAGCGAGGCCTCGCAGGCCTTGAGGATCGCGAGCTTGGACAGCCGGGATTCGTTGGGCCAGTCGCCGGTCTGGCCGTACACCTTGGTGGCGAGCACCACCTTCTCGCGCCGGCCGCCCCCCTTGGCCACCCACCTGCCGATGATCTCCTCGGTGACACCGACGCCGAGGTAGCGCCCGTACACGTTGGCGGTGTCGAAGAAGTTGATGCCGTGGGCCACGGCCGTGTCCATGAGGCGATGCGAGTCTTCCTCGGTGGTGTGCGGGCCGAAGTTCATCGTGCCCAGGCACAGGCGGCTGACCACCAGACCGAGATGGCCGACGTTGGTGTACTCCATGCGCCGAGTCTAGCCCTCGACCGGGGAACGTTCGGCGACCTCGAGGCGGCCGTCTCGCTCCGGGTCGCGCGCACCGCGCACGTACATGAACGCGATCGTGACGGCTGCGCCCGCGATGCCCGGCCGCGATCAGCGTGGCGTCGACGCCGATCGCGCCCGAGAGCGGCCCCACGATCGCGAACGAGACCGGCACGCCCGCCGCCGAGATCAGCCAGTCGAGGCTGGCGACGCGCCCCAGCAGTTCGGACGGGACCAGCCGCTGCAGCAGCGTGTACCACACGATGATCAGGACGGTGATCGACCCCTCCGAGATCATCGCGACCAGGGCCGCCTGCCAGATCGAGGTCACCACGCCGAAGCCCGCGGTCATCAGCATGCCCAGCGCCCAGGCCAGGTAGAGGACGGTGAACGGCTTGCGGGGGAGCTTGCCCCGTCGCCCGAAGACCAGCGCCACCATGACCGACCCGAGCCCGCCGGCGCCGAACACGATGCTCAGCGCCACCGCCGATCCGTCGAGATCGTTCTTCACGATGTAGGGCACGAGCGTCTCCCACGGTCCCCACGTGCAGAGCAGGCTGACCGTGGCGGCCAGGAGCGCGATCAGGATCCATCGCTCCTCGCGGACGTAGGTGAGTCCCTCCTTGGCTTCGGTCCACGCCGAGGTGGCGGGGATCGTCGCGCTCGGGGTCGGGACGCGTGCGGATCATCGTCACCGCGATCGCCGAGACGGCGAAGGTGAGCGAGTCGACGACGAACGCCCACCCGGTGCCGAAGACCGCGATGATCAGCCCGCCGATCAGGGGGCCGATCAACGTGTACGTCACCGGCCGGACGAACTGCGCGAGCGAGTTCGCTTCGACCAACAGGTCCTCGGGCACGATGGTCGGCACGATCGAGGTGAGCGACGGGTTGAAGATCGCCTGCCCGACGCCGAACAGGGCGGCGAGTCCGATCACCCACGGCATCGTGAGCACTTCCAGGATGGACAGCACGCCGATCGAGCCGATCGCGACCAGGCGCAACAGGTCGCCCAACACCAGCAGGCGTCGGCGATCGAAGCGGTCGGCGAGCACGCCCGCGAACAGGCTGAGCAGCACCACCGGCAGCGTCCAGGCGATGCCCACGATCGCGAGCGCGCCGGGGTCGTCGTTCGTGAGCTCGTAGACCTGCCACGCGAGCGCGATGACGTAGATGCCGTCGCCGATCATCGAGACCGTCTGCCCGGTCCACAGCAGCCGGAAATCGCGGATCCGGAGCGGGCGCAGGATGCCGAACCGCGAAGCGACAGGGGGCGCGGTGTCGGTCACGTTCCCAGGATACGGAGCGCCGGCGACCTCGGCGTTGCCGGGAAGTGGC